>NZ_UPPP01000118.1 GCF_900476375.1 Allolucifera butyrica
GGCTCTTGGCCGGTGCCTCTCGCGCCATGGCCCTTGCGCTTTGAGCTCTCTCTTATTTCAGTGCTTCGGCACCGCCCACGATTTCCGAAATTTCCCGGGTAATGGTCGCCTGCCGCACTTTGTTGTAGTTCAATACCAATTTGGAAATGAGCTCCTGGGCATTGTCCGTTGCCGACCCCATGGCCGTCATCCGCGCTCCCAGTTCACTGGCCGACGCTTGCAGCAGCGCACCGTAGATTACCGTCTCCAGGTATTTGGGCAATAACAGACCCAGCACTTCTCCTGCGGACGGTTCGAAAATATATTCCTGCCGCCCTTTCCCGGCTTCCCCGCCCTGCTGTCCGCTTTCTTCCACCGGCAGCAGTTTCACCGTAACCGGCTGTTGACTGATGGCCGAGCGAAATTCCGTATATACGAGATAGATTTCATCATAGTCCCCTGCCTCAAACCGTTCCGCCAGTTCTTTCGCGATGGCCGCCGCGTGCTCATAACCCGGTTTTTCCGAAAAACCGCTGTACTCCTTGTCAATGCGATAACCCCGCCGCCGGAAATAATCCCGCGCCTTCCGGCCCACCGTGATCAGACCCGCATTTTCCTTGCCCCGGATTTGCGGCACTACTTCTTTAAACAGATTGGAGGCATACGCTCCCGCCAGTCCTTTATCGGAGCTCAACACCAGGTAGCCCGTTTTGTTCACGTCCCGTACCACCAATAACGGATGTACCGCGTCACCTGCCCCGGCCGCCACATGCTTCAGGACTTGTCTGATTTTTTCCGTATAGGGCCGGCTGGCATTCGCCTTTTCCTGCGCCCTTCTCAGCCGGGCCGCCGCCACCATCTTCATGGCCTTGGTGATCTGCTGGATGTTTTTTACACTCTTGATTCTTCGCCGTATATCTCCTGCACTTGGCATCTCTTTATCACCCCATTTCCTGGCGCTTAGCTCAGGGCTCCCGGCTCAAAGCTCGGAGCGGGAGGAGCCTTATGCCCCTCTCCGCGCCCTGCGCCTTGTGCCTCACCGGAATAGCGTATCCTTGTATTCTTTTATCGCTTTCTTCAAAGCCGTTTCGCATTCGGCGTCAATCATTTTCTTTTCCCGGATCCCCTTGGTTACTTCCGCATAGTTGGCCCGCATGAATTTTAAGAGGTCCCCTTCAAATTTGGTCACTTCTTCCACCGGCACATCGTCAATGTAGCCGTTTACTGCTGCGTAAATAGCCACTACCTGTTCTTCTACCGGCAGCGGCGAATATTGCGGCTGCTTCAGCATTTCCATGGTCCGCTGGCCCCGGTCGAGCAGTGCCTTGGTTACTTTATCCAGGTCCGAGCCGAATTGGGCGAACGCTGCCAGTTCCCGGTATTGCGCCAGGTCCAGCCGCAGCCTTCCCGCTACTTGTTTCATCGCCTTGATTTGCGCCGAACCGCCTACGCGTGATACGGATAAGCCTGCGTTGATTGCCGGCCGCACCCCCGCATGGAACAGTTCACTTTCCAAGAAGATCTGCCCGTCCGTAATTGAAATCACGTTCGTCGGGATATATGCCGATACGTCCCCTGCCAGCGTTTCGATGACCGGCAGCGCCGTTATGGACCCGCCTCCCAGTTCACCGGACAGTTTCGCTGCCCGTTCCAACAGACGCGAGTGGAGATAAAAAACGTCGCCCGGATAGGCTTCCCGGCCCGGCGGACGCCGCAGCAGCAGGGACATGGCCCGGTACGCCGTGGCATGTTTACTCAGGTCGTCGTACACGCACAGGACGTGACCGCCTTTATGCATAAAATATTCGCCCATGGCTACTCCGGCATAGGGCGCCAGATATTGCAGCGGCGCACTGTCCGAGGCCGACGCCACCACTACGATGGTATATTCCATCGCTCCGTGTTCTTCCAGCGTATGTACTACCCGCGCCACCGTCGACGCTTTCTGCCCGATCGCCACGTAAATGCAGGTAACTCCCTGCCCTTTTTGGTTGATTATGGTATCTACCGCGATAGCTGTTTTGCCTGTCCCACGGTCGCCTATGATCAATTCGCGCTGACCGCGCCCAATCGGCACCATCGAGTCAATGGCTTTCAGTCCCGTTTGCAGCGGCTCTTTTACAGACTGTCTGTCCGCAATTCCAGGGGCTTTATATTCCACCGGCCGGAATTCGGTCGTATGAATCGGCCCTTTGCCGTCCACCGGCTGCCCCAGGGCGTTCACTACCCTGCCTACCATGGCCTCGCCTACCGGCACTTCCATGATTCTTCCCGTTCTCCGTACCGTGTCGCCTTCTTTGATCAGCGTCTCGCCGCCCAGCAGTACACCGCCGACGTTATCTTCCTCCAGATTCAGCACCATGCCGTAGACTCCGCCCGGAAATTCCAGCAGTTCTCCCGCCATTGCCTTTTCCAGTCCGTGGATCCGCGCGATGCCGTCACCGACTTCGATTACGGTGCCTACGTCGTCCACATTGAGGTCTACCTGGTAACGCTCGATTTGCTGTTTGATTATCGAGGTTATTTCTTCTGGCCTCATTTTCATATCTCGTTCGTCACCCCAATCTTTGTCACTTCCATATTCATCAGCGCCGTTTTCAGCATCTGCATTTGCCGGGCCACGCTGCCGTCTATCAGTTTGTCCCCCATTCGCACGATCACTCCGCCGATGATGCTCTTGTTTATGTTGGTTTTTAATATCACTTGTTTGCCTGTCACCGTGCTCAGTTTTTTCGCCAGCGCCTCTTCTTCCTCCGGCGTCAGCGGCAGGGCGGTGGTGACCTCCGCCTCGGCAATGTTGCGGGCCTGATTGGCGAGTTGATTATATTCCTTCAGTATATCCGGCAATGCGGTTTCCCGCCGTTTATCCACCAGCAGCAGCAAAAATTTATAGACAAAATCAGTCAGTTCGCTCTGGAATATTTGCCGGAGCACTTCTTTTTTAGCCTCCGCCGGGACCCGCGGGTGATACAAAAGCGTTGCCAATTCTTCCTGTCCCTCAATGGTGCTGCCCACTGCGGCCAATTCCTTTCCTACGGATTCCAGCTTATTATTTTCCACTGCCAGTTCATAGATGGCCTGGGCGTATTTG
>NZ_UPPP01000065.1 GCF_900476375.1 Allolucifera butyrica
CCTTTCTATACAATTTCCTTAACGTAATTAAAATAATACAAAATATAAAATAAATTTATTATTATATAATAATAAAGAAGGATTATTTAAATAACCGGAGAATTTATCCATTAAATCCTACTTAATGGGATTCCATTCAATCCTAAGGGAGGTATTTAGAATGATTCAACGTATTACCAGTGGCGACAGTGCTCCTGTCTTTGCACTAAAAGATAATCGCGGTGAAATGATTGATCTGGCTTCTTTCCGGGGGAAAAAGGTTCTCCTTTCCTGGCATCCTCTGGCTTGGACAAGAGTATGCGCCGAACAAATGAAATCTCTTGAAGCGCATTGGGCCGAGTTTGAAAGGTTGAATACCGTTCCTTTGGGCTTAAGCATTGATCCGTATCCGGCGAAAAATGCCTGGGCCAAGGAGTTAGGGATTGCCAAGGTCAAATTGCTGGCCGATTTTTGGCCCCATGGAGAGGTCACCCGGGCCTATGGACTGTTTCGTCAGGAAGAAGGTTTTTCCGAACGGGCTAACGTTCTCCTGGATGAAACAGGCAAAGTGCTTTGGATTAAAGTCTATGAAATTCCGGAATTACCGGATATTAATGAAGTACTTACTGTCATCCGCAACAGTCCGGCCATATAGCTAAAAATTCATGGCTCGAAGCGCAAGGCTCAGGGCGCGAGAGAATCCGTCCGGCAAGGGCTTAGGACGTGAAATTCCGTCACTACAGAGTCGTTCCAGCGCCTCAAAACCAGCAAAAATGAGACAGGGCATAGCGCCTGTCTCATTTTTTTGAAGCAAAGTATGAGTTTCCGGACAAACTTTCCCGCCAATGCGTTTTATTTCGTGCCGAAAATCCGGTCACCGGCGTCGCCGAGCCCCGGAACAATATATCCGTGGTCATTAAGATGGTCGTCTACCGCTGCGGTATAGACTTCCACGTCGGGATGCTGTTCATTAATATAGTGTACGCCTTCCGGTGCCGCCACCAGGCACATCAGCTTAATATGCTTGGCTCCCTTCCGTTTCAACATGTCAATGGTCGCTGCGGAAGATCCTCCTGTCGCCAGCATAGGGTCAATCACTATAAATTCCCGTTCGGCTACATCGGTGGGCAGCTTGCAATAATATTCCACCGGTTTTAATGTTTCCGGATCGCGGTATACGCCCACATGGCCTACCTTGGCGGCCGGAATCAGGCGCAGGACTCCGTTTACCATGCCCAAACCGGCCCGCAGAATGGGAACGACGCCGAGTTTTTTACCCGACAGCACCTTGCAGCAGCATTTCGCCACCGGCGTTTCGATTTCCGTTTCCTCCAGCGGCAGATTGCGGGTCAATTCATACGCCATAAGCATGGCTACCTCTTCCAATAATTCGCGGAATTCTTTCGGCCCGGTTTTTATATCCCGGATTAGCGTTAATTTATGCTGGATCAACGGATGATCAATAATTTTAACTTGCACTCTACATTCAACCCCCAAAAAATTTTACGCATAAAGCGGATACTGACTACAAAGCTCTTTTACCATATCGGCCGCTTTTTCTTTCACCCAAGTGTCACCCGGCGCATCCAGAACCATGGCGATGATCTCGCCAATGACCAGCATGGCGTCTTCTTTCATGCCGCGGGAAGTAACGGCGGGTGTACCGATCCGGATACCGCTGGTGATAAACGGACTGGCCGGATCAAAAGGAATGGCGTTTTTATTAACGGTAATCCCGATTTCATCCAATAATTTTTCCGCTTCTTTGCCCGTAAGTTTTTGCCCTCTTACATCCACCAGCATCAAATGATTATCCGTGCCGCCGGATACCAGGGTAAATCCGGTGGCAGTCAGTTTATCGGCCAAAACCTTGGCGTTACGAACAATCTGCCCCTGATACAGACGGAACTCTTCACCCGTTGCTTCCTTCAGCGCAACCGCTTTGGCCGCTATCACATGCATTAACGGCCCGCCCTGAATGCCGGGGAAAATAGCTTTATCAATGGCTTTGGCGAGGGCGGCGCGGCAAAGAATCAGTCCTCCCCGCGGTCCACGCAGAGTTTTATGCGTCGTACTGGTCACAATATCGGCATGAGGAACCGGACTGGGATGCAGTCCGGCTGCAACCAGCCCGGCAATATGCGCCATATCCACCATAAGCAGCGCACCCGCTTCTTTGGCGATTTCACCCAGTCTTGCAAAATCAATAAGACGGGGATACGCACTGGCACCGGCCACCAGCATTTTCGGCCGGTGCGCCAGGGCCAGGCGGCGCACTTCTTCATAATCAATACGTTGGTGCACGGTGTCTACACCATAGGGGACAATTTTGAAATATTTACCGGAGATATTCACCGGACTGCCATGAGTTAAATGTCCTCCATGAGCCAAATTCATCCCCAGGATGGTATCGCCGGGCTCAAGGCAGGCAAAATAAACTGCCGTATTGGCCTGGGCCCCGGAGTGGGGCTGTACATTGGCATGCTCGGCACCAAATAAGGCTTTGGCCCGGTCAATGGCCAGCTGTTCCACGATGTCAACATATTCACAACCGCCATAATAACGATGAGCGGGGTATCCTTCCGCATATTTATTCGTCAATACGGAACCTTGCGCTTCCAGCACCGCTTTGCTGACAAAGTTTTCGGAAGCAATCAGTTCCAGCTTATTTTGCTGACGCATGCGTTCTAATTCAATTGCCCGGGCAATCTCCGGGTCAACACCGGCAAGTATACTCATAATTTCCTCCTTATAATCCATGGTTGGCACCGAGCATAAGACTCAGGACGTTGGAAAACCGGCGAAGTTTTTGCCTTACCTTATTCATACACGGCACGATTGCCGCCGATTAGCTTGGGGCGGGTGCGGGCGGCCGTAAGCAGGGCCTGCCCCACGTATTTTTGCTCTAAACGCACCGGCACCGCAACCCGTTTCAGATGCATCCCAATCAGGGTACAGCCGATATCCAGACCGGCATGGGCCTGGATGGTTTCCACCACGACCGGATCGGCAAAGTCCCGCATAGCCTGAGCTGCCAGGGATCCTCCCGCCTTGCGGACCGGTTTGACACTGACTTGTTCCAGGTTATAGCGTTCCATCACGGCCCGTTCCACAACCAACGCCCGGTTGAGGTGTTCACAGCATTGAATTGCCAGGGCTACGTTCCGCCCCCTGCAGACCGTCAGCAAACTGCGAAGGATGTCCGCAGCAATTTCTTCCGAACCGGCTGAACCGATTTTCACACCCTGCACTTCACTGGTACTGCAGCCAACCACCAGGATTTGTCCCGGTTGAAGCGCCGCCAAGGCCAGTAATTCTTCCACCGCTTTGGTTACCTGAGAATCAATGCCTAGAGCCTCTTGCATTTTTTCCACCTCTATTTTTCAATATCGGCAATCTTGCAAACCCGGCGGGCGTGACGTCCGCCGATGAATTCGGTCGTCAACCATTTATCAACAATTGCTAACGCCAGCCCGGGTCCAACCACCCGTTCCCCCATTGTTAAAATGTTGGCATCGTTATGTTCCCGGGACATCTGTGCTGAAAACACATCATGACACAAGGCGGCCCGGATTCCTTTCACTTTGTTGGCGGCAATACTGACGCCGATGCCGGTACCGCAAATAAGAATGCCCCTGTCACACTCCCCTGAGACCACCGTCCGGGCCACGTTCAGGGAAATGTCGGGGTAATCAACAGACTCGGTAGAATGAGTGCCGACATCTTGAAAAGCAATCCCTTTTTCCGTTAAAAAGTTCTTAATTTCCTCTTTTAAATGGAACCCGCCATGGTCACTGCCAATTGCTACACGCATATTTTCAACCCTCCAGCATCCAATTATATATTTTGTTCTTGATTCTCTGTCTAACTTTTTTTTCCTGCCAAATCGACAATCTTTTCCCAGATTTTATTCACCAGGTCTTCTATTTGCCGTGCACAGGCCTCATACCGGGCATGGCTGCCGCCAAACGGATCGGCTATATCCACCGTTTCTCCGGCATATTCCGCCAGCGTAAATACTTTAGCTCCGGCCTGCGGCGCCAATTGAAGCACGGCGCGCTTATGACGCTCCGTCATCGTCAGAATCAAATCGGACGCTTCAATATATTCAAACAGCAATTGACGGGAACGATGCGCCGACAGATCGATATTCCTCAGTCCCATGGCGTGTACCGCGCCGTCGGACGCGGGGGAATCAGCGCCGGCAGCGATTCCCGCCGACAACACCCTGATTATTTCCGTCAAATTGTTTTCTTTTACTTTGCGCTGCAACAGAGCCTCGGTCATCGGGCTGCGGCAGGTATTGCCGGTACATACGATTAAAATACGCAACATATCGTTTCAACTCCCTATAATAGTATGTCCCAGAACATTTTATCATACCAAATCAGGCCGGCGCTATAAGAAAAACCGCCGACGCGGCTTTTCGGCTCGTGGCGCGGGGCTCAGGGCGCGGAAAAGCCCTTCTGAAAATAATAAAAAAGACCGCTCATGCAGTCTTTCATTCAAGGCGCAGTCGCGACCATTTTTTATTTTTAGCATAATGCTGTCCATAGAACATGGATAGACAGTAGAATCAGCGCCAGGCCGCCGGCCAGTTCCGCCCACGTTCCCAGATAACGCCCCGCCTTTCTTCCCAGACCCAGGCCGCAAACGGCAATCACAAAAATGACTGTTCCCAGAATCACGCTGAGCTTTAATAAATCCACTTCCATCATTCCCATGCTGAATCCGGCCGCCAGCGCATCGACGCTGACACTGAAAGCCAGCATAAATAAAGCCGATCCTTGCAATGGGTGGCAGGAACCATTTTCATTGTTGCCCGGGGCCAGATTCTCTTTTATCATACAAAGTCCCAAACCTGCCAATACAAGGGCGCCGAAGGCGCTGGCCCAGTTTTGCACCATAAGAGCAGGATACTCGATATGATAGGTCCCCACATGCTCCACCATGTTGTCCAGCCAATGACCCACATGATAGCCGGTCAAAATCATCACAATATGAAACAGGGCAAAGACGATGGACGCCCGGAGAATCACCTTCAGCCGCACCCGGTTCATTCCGATGGGAATGGATGCTGAAAACAAGTCGGCTCCGAGTGCCGTACTCAATACCAGCAATTCCAGAAAGCTCACGCCCTCACCTCCATACATCCATTTATATGAGGCGAAAAGACGTTATATGTCCGTTCAGACGGTAAGGATCCGGTAGCCGGATGCTTTGCGCAGGCGGTTCATAACGGCAAGGCCCAGGCCCTGTTCCTCGATTCCTTCCGCATAGATAATATCGACGGGGTGTGAATCAAAATGGCGGAGGGCCGTATAAAGTCCGGCCGCTGCTTCTCCCGGGTCACGGCGGGAACCGTAAATTGCCGTAACAATTCCTGCCGGCAAGGCTCCGGCCATCTCTTGAGAAACGACAGCACCTACTTTTTGCCCCGCTTCAAGAGCAAGCTTAATTTTCTCCTGCAGATTTTCCCGGATCCGTCCCGGGTTTCCTTCCAACAGGATCAGAGGCGCATTCGGCGCATAATGACGGTACTTCATACCCGGGGACCGGGGAACCACGTCTTTTCTGCCGGCCAGACCAGGGTCCACTTCGACTTCCCCCAGTACAGCCATGAGCTGCTCCAGCGTAACGCCGCCCGGCCGCAACAGCGTCGGCACCGGCGTGGTACAGTCGATCACCGTCGATTCCACTCCGATATCGCAAGGTCCGGCATCAATAATTACTTCGATTTTTCCATCCAGGTCATTCAGAACATCCCCGGCCGTAGTCGGACTGGGGCGGCCGGACGTATTGGCGCTGGGAGCCGCTACGGGTATACCGGCCAGCCGGATCAGTTCCCGGGCCACGGGCGACGCGGGCAAACGGATGGCCACCGTATCAAGACCGCCGGTCACCACATCCGGCACCGCCGGGGTACGTTTGAGCACCAGCGTCAGCGGTCCGGGCCAGAATGCATCCATAAGCGCGGCTGCATTGGCCGGTATTTCCCGGGCCAGCTTTTCGACCTCCCGTTTGTCGGCAATATGTAATATGAGTGGATTGTCCGAAGGTCTGCCTTTCGCTTCATAGATGCCGCCGACAGCCCGCTCATCCAAACCGTTGGCGCCCAGACCGTAAACCGTTTCCGTCGGAAAGGCAACCAGACGGCCCCGGCGCAGAACAACCGCTCCCCGCTCCAGAACCGTTATATCCGGATGCTCTTTATCCACCGTGTAATATTCTGTTACCACCACAATACAAAACCTCCTATTCCGATAACGCCAAAATGACTACCCGTTCGATACCGCCATAATCCTTCAAAATTTCCGTCATCCTCAGCCGCGGCGATTGGGCCGCCAGATCAGCCACCGGCCGGGCCTGACCCATACCAACTTCTAAAGCCATAAAACCTTGCGGCTTCAGGCAGGCAGCCCCGTCTTTTATAATCCGGCGGTAAAAATCAAGGCCGTCCTTGCCGCCCGACAACGCCAAATGCGGCTCACAGCGGACTTCCGGCTCCAGATTGTCCACCTCCGCCGCCACAATATAGGGCGGATTGGCGACAACGGCGTCAAAAGTCTGACCGTCCAGAGGCGCAAACAGGTCACCTTGCTTACACTGCAAGCGGCTTTCCACACCGTGCCGGACAGCATTTTGCTGCGCCACTTTCAGGGCGTCACCGGAAATATCCACGGCAATTCCCGCCGCCGCCGCCAATTTGTGAAGCAGGCTGATTAGAATCGCGCCGCTGCCCGTGCCAATATCCGCTATACATGGGTTAACCGTTTGGGCCAGCCGGCTGGCTGCGTACTCGGCCAAAATTTCCGTATCCGGCCGGGGAATCAGCACATGGGGATTTACGATAAAATCCAGCCCCATAAATTCCTTATAGCCGGTTATGTAAGCCACCGGTACGCGCTGGGCCCGTTTTTTTACCACTTCGCGAAATGCCGCCAGTTCCCTCGCTTCCAGCGGCTGGTCAAAATTCACATATAAATGCAGGCGGCTTTTTCCCAGGATATGGGAAAGCAGTACTTCCGCATCAAGACGGGGATTGGAAATCCCCTTTTCGCGGAAGTACTGCCCGGTCCATGTGAGAATGCTGCCGATGGTCCATTGTTCACTCGTCGTCGTCATGTTCATTCAACCTGCTTCAGACGTTCGCTCTGGTCAGCAGTACTAAGGGCACTGATCAGTTCATCCAGATCGCCGTCCAGAATAAAATCCAATTTATGAAGGGTTAACCCAATGCGGTGGTCACTGACCCGGCCTTGCGGGAAATTATAGGTGCGGATCCGCTCGCTGCGGTCGCCCGTACCCACCTGACTTTTCCGGGCTTCCGCCGTTTCGGCCCGTTGTTCTTCCTGGGCGATTTCCAGCAATTTGGCCCGGAGAACGCGCATGGCCTTATCCTTATTTTTCAATTGCGATTTTTCATCCTGGCACTGGACGACGACTCCCGTAGGCAGGTGCGTAATCCGTACGGCGGATTCCGTTTTATTTACATACTGGCCGCCGGCGCCGCTGGCACAATAAGTATCAATCCGCAAATCATTGGGGTTGACCAGAACGTCATCCACATCCTCCGCTTCGGGCAATACCGCGACGGTTACCGTCGAGGTATGAATCCGGCCGCTGGCTTCCGTCGCCGGAACCCGCTGCACCCTGTGAACGCCGCTTTCATATTTGAACCGGGAATAAGCGCCGTCCCCTTCCACGACAAATACAACTTCCTTAAAACCGCCCAAATCAGTTGGGCTGGCATCCATGACTTCCGTCCGCCAGCCTTGTTTTTCGGCATAGCGGATATACATGCGGAACAAATCGCCACAAAACAGTGCCGCTTCATCGCCGCCGGCACCGCCGCGAATTTCGATAATGACATTTTTATCGTCATTGGGATCTTTCGGCAATAGTAAAATTCTCAATTCCCCGCTCAGTTTTTCATGCCGGTTTTTCAACTCTGCCAATTCGGCTTCCACCATATCCCGGAAATCGTCATCCAATTTTTCTTTCAGCATATCCCGGGCGTCATTCATTGCCTGTTCCGCGTTTTTAAATTCCCGGAACGCCGTAACGACCGGAGTCAGCTTCGAGTGAGCCCGGGTATGTTTCTGCCAGACATTCATATCGGCCATTACGTCCGGATCGCTGATCAGCGCTTCCAGCTCCAGGTATCTATCTTCAATTGCCTGCAATTTATCAAGCATCGACATTCTCCTCTTTATTCTCTTCCCCGGCTCCGGCAGTCGCCATAGCTTCTTCCGGCACCGGCCGCACGGCCTCCAAAGCGCGGATCGCCACTTCGATCTGGTCGTCACTGGGTTCACGGGTAGTCAGTTTTTGCAGCCATAAACCCGGGGTGATAGCGCAGGTTACCCATTTCTGCTCACTCCTGCCGGCAAACCGGATGATTTCATAGGAAATCCCGGCTATCACCGGTAAAAGTACAATCCGGGATACAATCCGGAGCCAAAGGTCAGGCCAGCCCAAAAAAGCAAACATCAGAATGCTGACCACCATGACAATCAGCAAAAAGTTGGTGCCGCAACGGGGATGAAGGGTACTGAAAGGCCGTACATGGTCCACATCCAGAGGCACGCCTGCCTCATAGGCATAGATCGTTTTATGCTCCGCACCATGATATTCAAAAACCCGCTTAATATCTTTCATTAGAGATATACCCAGAATATAGGCCAGAAAAATAACCAGCCGCAAAATACCCTCTAACAAATTGAGCACCCGGGAATCGGTAATGGTACTGTGAATATATTTTGCCGCATAGGTTGGAATTATTACGAACAGAACAATCGCCAGGCCTAAGGAAACCACCATAGTCACGGCAATCTCTTTCGCTGTCAGTTCTTCCCCTTCCTCACCGGCAGCCTGCGCGGAAAAAGACAAAGACTTTAAGCCGTAAATCAGGGATTCCACTAAAGCAACCACACCCCGCAGCAACGGCTTTTTGAGTATGGGATACCGCTCGGTTACAGACGTAACGGCGTCTTTCCGGACGGTAATCTCGCCGGAAGGTTCCCTCACTGCCGTAGCAATGTAGCCCGGACCGCGCATCATAACCCCTTCAATAACCGCCTGGCCGCCAATATAAACTTTCGGTTTCGCCACAGTATTTCTCCTCTCAGAGCAAGCCGCGACCGGCCGGCCCATATGTTTGGATATAAATACAGCAGAGCATCGCTGCTCTGCTGCCCCATTAGTCTTATTGACCGTAACGCTTATTGAATTTCTCAATACGTCCGCCGGCGGTTATATTCCGCTGCTGGCCGGTATAGAACGGATGGCATTTTGAGCAAACGTCCACACGCAGTTCTTTTTTGGTGGAACCGGTCACAAAAGTATTGCCGCAGCCACATACTACTTTGGCTTCACCATAATTCGGATGGATTTTTTCTTTCACCTTATCTTGCACCTCTCTTTAAATAGCCCACTCCACTTAATACTAAGTTATTATATCACATTGTGCCGGGACGATGCAAGATAAAGAAAAAGTAAAATACTTTCCTTCTACCTAAAGAGCCTTTAGGTCTTTCTTGTGTACTTACTAAGCAGCGACAACAGGCCGGCTTCATCCTGCGCCGGCGTTCCCACTCCGGGAATCAGTTCCCAGCTTTCCGCGTGGCTGGCGGAAGCACCCGGCTCTAGCCGGACCAGCGGCGACAGCGATTCCATCTCCAGCATAAAATCGGTCGTATATGTTTCATAAGACACGCCGAAATCCGGGTATTTAGCGTCCAATTGATGCTGATACCGTTTAATGAACAGGTTGCCGTGGTTAAAATAGGCCGCCCAGCCGTCCTCATTGGGAATCCCGAATTTAAAAGGCGGCTGCATTTTGGGGTCCTGCTTCAGGGCAATCATTTTCTCGCCCCAGTATATCCGGTGGTCGTTCATCTTGCTGTAGGGCCATAAGGCCAGCAGCCGGTTGCCCAAAAGCCCCGTATCCCGGGACGGCTGCGGCACAACTTCCCTGCCGCCCGGCGCCATGACCGTAAGGGCCCATACTGCCAGTTCCACCGGCCAGGCATTCTTATTTATCAATTTATGTGTAACCGTAACCTGATTGCTGCCGGCAGCCAGCGTCACCGTCATTTCTTTCTGAATCTGCACCCATTCCTCGGGTTTCTGTACCAGATGAACGCCGTTTTCCAGCAGGTGATACTCCACAGGATCATTGTCGGCGATATAAGAACGCGGGTCGTGTTCCGGACTGTGCCATAGCCGGTGTCCGCCGCGGATATGCCAGAACTTGCCGCCATAAGTTTCTTTAGCGCCTTCGTGTTCGCAAAATTCGTTTTCCTGTCCCGTAATACCGAAACGGATAATGCGGGGCCCGCAATCCACAGTGGCGACGAGATCCACCACCCCATTGGAAA
Organism: Allolucifera butyrica; assembly: GCF_900476375.1. GTDB lineage: Bacteria > Bacillota > Negativicutes > Sporomusales > UPPP01 > Lucifera > Lucifera butyrica. Next base: position 10,362 of record NZ_UPPP01000065.1, read on the forward strand.
CGGACACGCATTTTCCGTATTGTTTATATTCCGTTTCCTTTACCGTTACCTTGGCCATTGGTTTCCCTCCTTATTTTTTGGACTGCCCATAATAGGCATTCTTGCCATGTTTCCGCATAAAGTGTTTATCCAAAAGAACCCGGTCGATCGGTGCTAAAGATCCCTGTAAACCGCAGGAATACATCGCCATTTTGGCTACTTCTTCCAGAACCACGGCATGATACACCGCTTCCGCCGCATCTTTTCCCCACGTGAATGGCCCATGGTTGGCCACCAGTACCCCCGGGACATAGAGGGGTTCCTTTCCCTGAAAAGTTTCTACAATCACGTGGCCTGTCTCCGCTTCATACTGGCCCTCAATTTCCTCAGCTTTCAAGGGACGGGTGCAAGGGACATCCCCGTAAAAATAATCTGCATGGGTTGTGCCGAAAGGGGGAATGGGGCGCTGCGCCTGCGCCCAGGCCGTGGCGCAGGTCGAATGGGTATGAACCACACCGCCGATGGACGGAAACATTTTATACAGTACCAAATGCGTCGGCGTATCGGAAGACGGCCGTAATTTTCCCTCCACCTGATTCCCGTCGAGGTCGAGTACCACCATGTCTTCCGGCTGCAGTTCATCATACTCCACTCCGCTGGGTTTAATTACGATCAGTTGTTTCTCCCGGTCGATCCCGCTGGCGTTTCCCCAGGTATGGATCACCAGGCCCTGTTTTTTTAATTCCAAATTGGCTTGCCACACTTTTCTTTTCAATTCTTTTAGCATGAATCATTGCTCCTTTCCAATTGATCTACGGGCATTTTTTCAGGTTCGGTTGAAAAACAAGGTTGCCAGGAAGCCAAAGGCTCCTGACAACCGCGATGGATACTTTCTCCGGCCATGAATTCAACTCCCATCGCTGGAAAACTCACGCCGGTCAGTCAATTACTCGCCTTTGACACTGCGTTTGATTTCTTTGAGCCGCTTCATGACATCATTAGCGCCCCGTCCGAAATAATCATGCAGGATCTTGTATTCGGCATACAATTTTTTATAAAGCGCCACGTTAGCGGCGATTGGTTTATAAACTTCCTTGATCCGCGCCATTTGGGCCGCAGCAGCAAAAATACTGTCATAGCCGCCCACGGCTTTACCGGCCGCCACCGCGCCAAACATGGCCGCCCCCAAAGCCGGAGTTTGCGCCGAGGCGGAAACGTGAATCTCCATATTGGTCACATCGGCAAAAATCTGCATGAGCATACGGTTTTTTTCCGCCAGCCCGCCACAGGCATATAATTGGTTGATGGCCACACCCGCTTCGCGGAAAGTTTCAATAATCATGTTTTTGCCATAGGCGGTTGCTTCAATCAGCGCCCGGTATATTTCTTCCGGTTTGGTCAGCAAATTAGCGCCCAGCAACACGCCGGTCAGGTCTACATCAACCAGAACCGACCGGTTGCCGTTCCACCAGTCGAGTGCAATCAGGCCGTTCTCACCCGGTTTCAGGCCCGACGCCTTTTCTTCCAGAAGTTGATGAATGGAAATCTTGCGCCGCCCGGCTTCTTCTGTATAATCGGCAGGAACACAATTTTCCACAAACCATTCAAAAATATCACCTACGGCGGATTGCCCGGCTTCGTAGCCATAAAAACCGGGTACCACGCCGTCTTCCACCACGCCGCACATGCCGCTGACTTCTTTTTCGGCCGTTCCGAGCAGGATATCGCAAATGGACGTTCCCATAATCATGAGCATTTTCCCGGCTTCTACCACATTGACCGCCGGCGCCGACACATGAGCGTCCACGTTGGCAACCGAAATGGCTGTTCCCGGTTTCAAGCCCATTTTGGCCGCCATCGCCGCCTTAAGTTCACCAGCCTTGTCGCCAATAGGCAGAATCGGGCTGTTCAGTTTTTCCGCCACCAGGTTTTCCAGCCGCGGATCCAGGGCTTTAAAGAATTCCGGCGACGGATAGCCTTTGCGTTTGTGCCAGATTGCCTTGTAGCCCGCCGTGCAGCTATTACGGACGTCGACGTCCGTCATCTGCATGGTAACCCAGTCGGCTGCTTCCATAAACCGGTCGGCAGCAGCATAAATTTCCGGCGCTTCATTTAAAATTTGCCAAATCTTCGGAATCAGCCACTCCGAAGAAATTTTGCCGCCATAGCGGGCCAAAAACTCTTCGCCCCGCGCCGCCGCAATTTCATTCAACCGGTTGGCTTCCTCCTGAGCGGCGTGATGTTTCCATAATTTGACCCAGGCGTGAGGATTGTCACGATATTCCGGCAATTGGCAAAGGGCCTTACCGTCTTTGCTGACAGGCAGCATGGTACAAGCCGTAAAATCAATGCCCAGACCGATCACATCGTCCGAATCCACGTTGGCCGTTGCTAAAACCTGCGGCACGGCGGTAAATAACACGTCCAAATAGTCATCAGGGTTTTGCAGCGCCCAGTCTTCCCCCAGTTTAATGCGGCTCCCCGGCAAATATTCATCAATGACTCCGTCTTTGTAGGGAACTACCGCCGTGGCGATTTCCCGCCCTGTCGCCACATCCACCAGAAGGGCCCGGCCGGATTGGGTGCCATAATCGACCCCTATCGAATATTTGTTTTTACCCATATTTCTCCTCCTCATTATAATATTGGGATTTATATAAAATTACAGCAAACACAAAGCTAACTATAAAATGTTCCGCAAGACCAAATCCACAATGCCTTTCAGCATCGATTCATCCCCGGTAGCGGAAAACCGGATACTGGCCGGCCCGTAACAGCTTTCCAGCGCCCGTTCCCGGATGGTCTGCTGCATCGTCTCTTCGATAAACTTCCGGCCGCGGACAATTCCGTCGCCAATAATCACCATTTCCGGATTAAAAATATTAATGATGTTGGCCACACCGATGCCAAGATAGCGGGCAATCTGGCGCAAAATCCGGCCTGCCAGCTCGTCTCCCTGCTCGGCCGCCTGATAAACATGTTCCGCCCGCACCGCTTCCATATCCCCGTCGACCAGATCACAAACCAGGGAGTCACGCCCTTCCTTAATTGATTTAACCATAGCGGCGACTAAGGCTGCTTCCGAAGCCAGCGCCTCCAGACAGCCATAATTACCGCAGCTGCAAACCGGCCCGGCCACATCCACCGTAGTGTGACCAAATTCCCCCGCACTGTTGCTCAATCCCCGGTACAGCTCCCCATTGATCACAATGCCGGCGGCCAGACCGTAAGAAACTCCCAGAAATATCAGACTTTTCGCTTCCCTGTCGGGTCCGTAATAATATTCGCCCTGGGCCATAGCCTGCACATCGTTTTCCACAAAAGTCGGAATGTGAAATTTATCCTCCACAATAAATTTTAGAGGGACATTCCGCCAACCGATATTGGGGGCAAATACGGAAATTCCTTCGGAAAATTTTACCGGACCGCGCACAATAATGCCGACCGCCGCAACGGTCGAGGACGACTCCGCCAAGCATGCTTCAATCGTCTCCAGCAAAAGGGATAAGGCGTCTTCCTGCTTGACATCTTTAATGCTATGGCTGATTTGTTTTTTAATTTCAAACCCGCCATTGATCAGATAGCCGACGATTTCCCGGGAGCGGGCCTTAATGACGACAAGGTCCGCCAAGTCCGGATTGGCCTTAAGAAGCACCGGTCTTCGCCCGCCGCTTGATTCTCCGATCATGTACTCCGTAATGTAATTCCATTCCATTAGTTTGTTGGTAATATTGGTAACAGTGGGAGGAGTTAAATCGGTTAATTTGGCAATATCCACACGGGATATCGGGCCGCGCCGCCGGATGACGTTCATGACCACCGATTCATTGGCCCCACTGGCTACTTTATAATTAAAATTCGGCAATCCCTGCATTCTCTCCCCCACTTTCTTAGGTACTTTATTAAGTTATATAATTATTATTCGCAACATCGCCTTGAATTCCTGCAATTTTTTTATAACTTTTTAATTCTTTTTAGAAAAGATTAAGAAAAGCTCAGGGCGCAAAAAATAAGAGTCGCCGGCGGCGACTCTTATTTTAGATGTTACGCCAATATTTGCTGAAACTGCCGATGGCAATCCGTGGGAAGGTTGCCGCAAGGTCTTCAATGAAGCGGCGTACACCCAGCGTTTTACCCGCCGGCGGCGGCATAAGGGGCAGAAATAAATCCGGGTCCATATTTAAATTGCGCAGTTGTACCATGTCGACGGCCGTAGTGCCGAGCCACTCTTTCCAGGCGCGCACTTCCTCCTCACGGTCGTTAAAGCCCGGCAAAAAGAGCATGTTCAGCGAAACATACACTTTATTTTCCACTGCATACCGGATCGACTCCCGGACATTGTCCAGGTGGTAATTGCCCCGGTAATACCGCTGATACTGTTCGGGGATAGCACTGATCATACTCACCCGCATGCTGTCGAGGCCGGCATCTACAATCTGCCGGATCCCCCCGGTGAAGCCGGCATTGGTATTGATATTAATCATTCCCCTGCCGGTCCGGGAACGGATCCGCTCAATCGCCGCCGCAATGGCTCCGGCCGCGAGAGAAGGTTCGCCTTCACAGCCTTGTCCAAAGGAAATCATGCCATCCGGCGCAGATTCCAGATGATAGATTCCAACCGCAGCAATTTCTTCCGCCGTGGGAGCAAACTGGATACGGCTTTGTGGCGACGGGCAGCATTCGGCCGGCTGCAACGAAATGCAGCCCAGGCAATTGGCATTGCAGGCAGGCGATACGGGAATTCCCGCTTCCCAACGGCGATAAAATAAATTTTGCGCCGTACAGCAATGCCATTTCAGCGCGCAGTCGGCCAATTGAGCCACAATCCGGCTGCCGGGCAAATCCCGTTTGACCCGGGTTACCTTTTGCCGCAAATCCGGCGTGTTAAAGCGGTAGGGATGCCATTTGGCATTGTCATCGCTTTTCGTGGCGGCTACATAAATTTGATCTTTATACAAAGCAGCGGCGGTATAGCCAAATAACGGCAGGGGCGATGCCCCATCCTGTTTGGTATAAGCCGGCAAATAGGTGCGGGTATACCCGACCGGCAGCATTGCCGCCACGGCCAGCCGGCGCCCTGTCAGCGGTTGAATCCTGCCCTGTTTGCCCGCCAGAGGAATACGGCCCGGCAAGTACATCAACTCGGCGCCTTCCGGCAGCGGAATCATATCCGCCAATGACAGAATCCGTTCCTGATTTCCCGTTCTGCCCACAGCCAGGCAGCCCGGTGCGTCAAAAATCTCCCCGTTCTTATCGGCATAAAGTGCTGTTAGCAAATAACCACCTACTTATTAAATCCATTCATCGCTTTATTGAAACCATGTTTTAGAATACTTTCCACAGCATCGGCTCCCCGGGCAATGGTTTCTTTCATAATCGGTGCTTCGTCAGCCGTAAACCGTCCCAAGACGTAGTCCGCCGTTTCCCAGCCCGCCGGCGGCCGCCCGATACCGACCCGTACCCGTCCAAACGTATCTTGTCCCAGATGAACCAGCAGTGATTCAATTCCCCGGTGACCGCCGGAACCGCCTTTCAGTCGCAACCGCAGTTTGCCAACGGGCAAATCCAGATCGTCATATACTACCACAATGTCCTCCGCCGGCGTTTTGTACCAGCGGGCCAACGCTCCAACAGCCTGGCCGCTTAGATTCATATAGGTCTGCGGTTTCACCAGCAGCACCGGTTCTTTGCCCCGGCATTCGCCCACAAGGGCGTCAAACCGCTCCCGCCAGGCTACCGGCTGCCAGCGCCCCGCCAATTCATCCACGACCATAAATCCCGCATTATGGCGGGTTGCACCATATTCCGCCCCGGGATTGCCCAATCCAACAATAATCTTCATCTAATCACCCGTTTTTGCTAAGATTTCATCTACCGTGACAAAGGTATACCCCCGCAACAAAAGTTCGGTTATGATCCGTCGCACTGCCTCTACCGTTTGGGCCCGGGATTGGGATGCCTCGATACCGTCCCCGTCGTGCAGTAAAATAATGGAACCATTCTTTACCCCCTTCAGCGTGCGCGAGACAATAACATCGACGCCCGGATTGGTCCAGTCCCGGCTCATAACCGACCATTCCACTACCTTAAGATGCCGTTCGTTCATAACTTCCATAACCACGGGGTCCCGAAAACCGTGAGGCGGCCGCACGACGTGCGGCACCTGACCGGTAATAGCGGCAATCACCTTATTCGCCCGGTCAATTTCGTACGCAATGGTTTTTTTGTCGGCTTTCAACAAATCCACATGATCATAGGTATGATTCCCCAACTGATGACCTTCGGCCAGAATCCGCCTCACCAGTTCCGGATGTTTTTCGGCGTTCCGGCCAATGACAAAAAAAGTGGCCGGCACCTTATACTCCCGCAAAATATCTAATATTTGTCCCGTATAGGGCGGATACGGGCCATCATCAAAAGTCAGCGCCACCACTTTCTCTTTGGTACTTATCCGGGAAAAAACAGCGCCATAAAAATCATTGCCCGGCAAAACAGCGTAAACTGTCAGTACAAAACCAATCACGATTCCCAGGATAGCTACCCAGAAGCCCAGGCGGACAGGACGCCGCAAGATTTGCAGATAATCAAGAGTCAGCCCGGTAACCGTTACGACGGTCAACAGCCCCAGCATGCTGATGAGCCGGATATTCAGATCAAACATGGCGCCGCCCCATTTCTTTAAACATGATGAGCCAGGGACCTTGGCAATCCCTGGTCATTCCACCGGCAACAAAACCCATTTTTTCATAAACCCGAACTGCCGGTCCGTTATCCGGCCGTACCTCCAGACGCACCCTGGATACCTTCCGGCACTCTAAGTATCGTAAGGCATGGTGCATTAACTGTTGCGCCACTTTCCGTCCACGCCAATCTTCTGCCACAGCAATTGATAAAATACGGGCATCTGCAGCCTTCGCCGGAGTCAAGGCGGAACGGAAAAAGGATATCTTACCGGCTAAAATGACCAATAACGGCCGGAACCGGAAACCATATTGCCCTGTAAGCCAGCGCCAGGCCCAAAAGAACAAATGGCCGCCGCAGATCCCCCGGCGCCACAGCCCGGAAAGCTCAGACGGCGCAAAGCAATAACCTATGATCCCGCCGGCTGCCGTACGGGCCACCAAAGCAGCCTCCGGTTCGCTCTCCCTTACCAGGGTAAAAACATCCTCCATTGCTTTTGGCTCCGGCAGACTACCGCAATAATAGAGGACACTTTCCCGGAATGCAGCCGTAAACAGGGCGGCAATTGCAGGGATATCCTCTTTTTGCGCTTGTTCAATAACATAAGCTTCCCGGTCCATAGGATCATCCTTTTTTTGGTAATTGGGTATTGGGTTTTGGGGATTGGGTTGGGTATGGGAAAAGGGAAATGAAAGCTCCGTTCTCATTTCCCTTTTCCCAATCACTACTCACACTAAGTTACCACTATTGTTTAATCATCTTACCACTATTATATTTAGTCATCGAATAATTTACTAATGGATAGTTCGCCGAAAATGCGCACGATGGCTTCACCTAACAGCGGCGCCACGGACAACACTTTCACTTTCGGCGAACGTTTCTCCGGCGGTAAGGGAATTGTGTTAGTCACAATGAGCTCGCAAATATTGGAGGCCTCGATCCGCTCGACCGCCGGAGGGCTGAGAACAGCATGGGTGCAACAGGCGTATATATCCTTTGCTCCGTATTTGGCCAGCGCTCTGGCTCCTTCCGTAAGAGAACCGGCCGTATCGACAATATCATCAATAATGACTGCATTTTTACCTTCCACGCTGCCGATTAAGTTCATAACCTCGGCCACTCCCGGCGCCGGACGCCGTTTCTCAATAATAGCAATCTGAGCGTGCAGCCGGTCGGCCAATTGCCGCGCCCGGGTTACACCGCCCAGGTCGGGGGATACAACTACAATATCTTCCAGTTGCTTAGAGCTGATATAGTCCGCTAAAATCGGCACTCCCGGCAGATGATCCACGGGAATATCAAAGAAGCCCTGAATCTGACCGGCATGCAAGTCCATGGTCACTACCCGGGTAACGCCGGCCGTTGTTAAAAGATTGGCCATCAGTTTGGCCGAAATCGGCTCCCGGCCACGGGTTTTGCGGTCTTGCCGGGCATAACCGTAATATGGGACCACGGCGGTAATATGGCGGGCGGAAGCCCGTTTCAGAGCGTCCACCATAATTAAAAGTTCCATCATATTCTCATTGACCGGCTGGCAAGTCGGTTGAACGATAAATACTTCAGTTCCCCGCACACTTTCGTCAATCATGACCTGTATTTCCCCGTTGTTAAACCTTCCGACATAAGCATCTCCCACAACGAGACCCAGATGAGCGGCAATTTCTTCCGCTAAGGCCGGATTGGCATTGCCGCTAAAGATGCGGAGCCTTTTATCATTTTTCAACATTATTAAACCTCCAGATTACTTTCTATGCTTGCCGACCCATCCTTCAATGTTGGCCTGGCGTGCCCGCGCAACGCCCAGGGCGTCCGGCGGCACATCTTTGGTGATGGTGGAACCTGCGGCTACATAAGCGCCGCACCCTACAGTCACCGGCGCAACCAGATTGGTATTACAGCCAATGAAAGAATGATCTTCAATTGTTGTCCGGTGTTTATGCTTGCCGTCGTAATTTACAGTAATGGTGCCTGACCCGATATTCACTCCGGCTCCCATGTCGGTATCGCCAATATAGCTGAGATGGGGAACTTTGCTGCCCGCTCCGACATGGGAATTCTTGATTTCCACAAAATTACCCACCTTAACGCCGCGGGATAACACTGTATCCGGTCTGAGATGCACGTAAGGACCAACGGTCACATTATCTTCTATTGAACATTGATGAGTATACGAAAAATGAAGTGTGACGTTATTGCCGACGAGGGTATCCTGCAGCCGGCTATTAGGACCGATCGTACAGCCGGAACCAATCTTCGTCGCTCCTTCCAGCCAGGTAAAAGGATAAATGACCGTATCCGGCGCAATTATTACCTGTTCATCAACAAAGGTAGAGTCCGGGTCCATAATGGTTACACCGCTGTCCATCAGTTCCTCCAGCTTACGCCGTCGCAGAAGTTTTTCCGCCTCCGCCAGCTGCAACCGGGAATTGATCCCCATGGTTTCCCGGTAATCGGCCGCTTCCATAGCCCAGACTCTGGCGCCCTGGGTTACTAAAATGCTAATGACATCGGTTAGATAATATTCGCCTTGTTTGTTATTACAGGTAATGCCCGACAGGGCATCAAACAGCGGGGCCCGCTCAAAACAGTAAATCCCGGTATTGATTTCGTTGACGGCCAGTTCGCCGGGACCGGCGTCTTTTTGTTCAACAATCTTTTTCACCTGCCCGCCGGCGTCCCGGATCACCCGCCCATATCCGGTCGGATCGGGCATCCGCGCCGTCAATACGGTGGCAACTGCCTGCGCCTCACGATGAGCGGCCAGAAGGTCTGCCAGCAGATCCCCCCGTAAAAGAGGAGTATCCCCGCACAGTACCATCACCGTACCCTCAAAATCGGCCAGTTTCGTTTCAGTTTGTATAACGGCGTGACCTGTTCCCAACTGTTCCGTTTGTACAACAAATTCCGCCCGGCCGTCCAACGCTTCCGCCACACTTTCCGCGCCAAAACCGATAATCACAAGATTCCTGCCGGCACCAGCCTTTTTTGCCGCCTCCAGCACATGCTGCACCATCGGTTTGCCGCCTACGGTATGCAGCACTTTGGGTAACGCCGACTTCATGCGGGTGCCCTTTCCCGCCGCCAGAATTACCGCTGCCATATCAGACATTTCCGTTCCTCCTTGTTGGGGTAGACTTTAGCATATCATGCTTTAATCCGTCTCCCGCCATGGTAACTAGTTTGACTCATTTATACAAAAGCCTTTATTCTCTTCGACATAATCGGCTATATTCCTTTTGAGTGAAAAATGCAAATTTCATAAAATTGCTGCGGCAAATAAGGAAAAAGCCATTCCTAACTAGGCCAGCGGGTTTCCGGACGGCGTCCGAACCGGCTATGCAAGTTTGAACAGCTTTCTTGAGCCCGCTTAAAAGCAGTAGCTACCTCTTTTTCAGCAGTCTCTTCTTGCTTTATAACACTTCTACCACATATCCTTCCCGCCTCAGGCCGGATAAGATCTCTTCCGTATGTAAGGCATCCCTGGTTTCCAGACCGATTTCAATGACGGCCTGCCCCAGCGGTACGGCCCGTTCCACCCGGTCGTGATATACATGAATCACATTGGCCTGCAGCCTGGCAATGATGGACAGCACCCGCTGCAACGCTCCCGGCCTGTCAACCACCAGCGTGGATATCCGTACACGCCGTCCGGCTTTCACCAGACCACGCTCAATAATCCGGGAAATAAAATTCACATCAATATTACCGCCGGAAATAACGCTAACGATTTTCCCTTTTGCAGGAATCTTATTATGTAAAATAGCAGCAAGAGAAACGGCTCCGGCCCCTTCAGCCAGCATTTTGGCCCGTTCCAGCAGCATCAGAATGGTACCTGCCGTGGCTTCGTCATCCACAACCACCATATCATCAACATATTTATCAATAATGGCAAAGGTTAAATTTCCCGGTTCTTTTACGGCAATTCCGTCGGCCATAGTCACTGCATCCGGTGTTGTTTTCAATTCATGGGCCCGCTTGGACATATAGATAGCCGGCGCTCCCTTGGCCTGTACTCCATAGATCTTGACATGGGGAGCCATTTCCTTGACCGCCATGGAAATTCCAGCCAGAAGACCACCGCCGCCGGCCGGAGCGACAATGGCCGAAACATCGGTGAGATCCTCCAGTATTTCCAGTCCGATCGTTCCCTGTCCGGCAATTACTGCCCGGTCATTAAAGGCATGCACCACGGTTTGACCGGTTTGCGCCTGAATTTCTTCCACTTTCCGGAATGCTTCGTCGTAGACGCTGCCACTTAACACCACTTCGGCCCCATAGCCTCTGGTCGCCATGATTTTGGCCAGTGGGGCAACTTCCGGCATGACGATGGTGGCCTTAATGCCCGCCGCTCTCGCAGCATAAGCAACTCCCTGGGCATGATTGCCGGCGGAGGCGGCAATTACGCCTTTTTCCTTTTCCGCATCGCTAAGGGTCTGGATTTTATTATATGCGCCCCGTATTTTAAACGAACCCGTCTTCTGCAAATTCTCCAGTTTAAGATACACTTCGGAACCAGTCATCGAACTAAATGTCTGACTGAGGTCAAGAGGGGTGTGGTGAATCACGCCCCGTAAAATGGAATAGGCCTGTTCAATGTCTTCCAATCGTAACCCTTGCATGACCCTGCCTCCTTGCAATCGCTTCCGCCGGTTCAGTCGGTAAACGCCGGCCGGATATCTATTGTCTTAGTATGCTCTTCCATGTCATGTAAAATAAGCAAGGCCAAATAATCTTCCACCAGTTTTTTCTGCGGTTCCGCGGTAGCAACTAATACGCCGGTCCCTACGACATCCGCTCCCACCTCGCCGGCCAGGTCGATCATTCCCCGGGCCGTACCGCCCGCCTTCATAAAGTCATCAATGATCAGTACTTTGCTACCGGGACGGATAGCCCGCTTCGGCAGCGACATAGTCTGAATCCGTTTGGATGAACCGGTTACATAATTGATACTGACCGTAGACCCTTCAGTCACCTTGGCATCCCGTCGCACCATAACCAGCGGCAGGTTAAAGGCCCGGGCCGTCATAAAAGCCAGGGGAATTCCCTTAGTTTCTACGGTCATAATATAATCGGGTGATTTCCGGTGAAATTTGGTCATAAATATTTCTCCTACCTGGACCATCAGCGAAGAGGTAAATAAAATATCCAGCATATACAAAAAACCGCCGGGAATCATGCGGTCGGGAGTTGCCAGCTTCGTCGCCAACTCCGTCAGCAACCGGTTGGTCCCGTCACCGCTGCGATACGGTAAAAAACGCACGCCGCCCGCCGCACCGGCTACCGTTTCCAATGTTCCAAAACCGCACCGGCCGAGCCCGTCCCGGATTGTTACCATATCCTCACTCAGAGTGGACTTCGCCGTTCCGAACATATCACTGAACTGAGTAAGGGAAAACAAGTGGCAGGGATTATCCACCAACAGTTTCGTCAAGGCCACGACCCGCTCCATTCTCCGTACTTTCTCCATAACCTAATCCTCCATTGTCAGGATAACAACGAACATTACCACTGATAAAAATATTTTTGTTCAGATTCTCTATAGACCTGACAATTCCTGCTCCCCGTTAAAAAAATATTGTAAGAAAAACCCGAAGGGTTTTCAAATGGAAGGAAAGTATTTTACTTTTCGGCTTTCTTAAAAAGAATGTGTTATTTGGAAACAATCTGAAAAGTTATACTTTCTGTTACTGTAAAAAAAGACACAGAATGCTCTGTGTCTTTTATACCGGCGCTTTAACGGCGGTGCGTACCATTTCCAGATCGCTTGGTTTATCCACATCAATGCCCAGTTCCGGATAATGGGATTGAATCACAGCCCCCCTGATATGCAATAATTCGGAAACCCGCCTTTCCACCTCTCTAAGCCGCAGTGTCCCCGCCAAAAAACGAAAAACGAACGTCCAGCCCAACATCTGGCATAATTTAAACGGACGTTTGCGATTATCAATAATTTTCCGGGCCAGGTCCATGCAATGCGGTACAATCCGGGGATCCACCAAAAACAAATTGCCCCCTGTATACACCCCTTCTTTCAACCGTACATAGGTACGCTGATTTCCGGGATAATGGCGTTCATTGACCTCTTTGGGAACGACCGGATAATATAAATCGGCTGTTCCCCCGGAACACTGGCCGATAAAATCATCAACCGCATCCGCCGTAAGCAAGGGAATATCCGCCGTAGCCACCAGTACCTTGTCACTATGGCCCAGTGCCTCCATACCCAGCGCGATCGTGTCCATAATGGTTGCGCCGCCTTCGACGATAATGACGGAGGAAGGAAAACCGCATTGCCCCAGTTCCCGAGCCGGCCCAATCACTAATATCCGTCCGACTTGACGACTTTGCAGCAGCGCATTAACTACAAACGTAACCATTGGTTTACCGTCAATATCAATTAACGCTTCATAGGACTGTGAAGAAAACCGGCTCAACTGCTTATTATTCTGTCCGCCTGCCAGAATCAGGGCATCATACATAGGTGCGATCCTCCTAAACGATACATAGAAACTATTAATGAGCCGGCGCCGTCCGGTTCCATCCGTTAACTCTGGCGACGGGCATTCATATCCATCAGTAAAGCCTGTTCCGCATTTTCCATATGTTCCCGGGCCACTCGCTGAGCTGCTTCGCCATCACGCTGTGCAATTGCCTCTACCAAGCGGCTGTGCTCCTCCAGGGTATTTTTCAAGCGGCCGGGAAAGGCCATGGAAATGCTGCGAAAACGTGTAAATTGCTCTCGCAGGTTGTTAATAATTCCTACCAGACGGTCGTTACGGCAGGCTTGATACAAAATGTCATGAAACTTACTGTCTGCCTCAACAATCTTATCTACGTCCTCCTGGTCAATATACTCGCCAATTTCCACCAGCAGGCGTTCCATCTGTTCCAGTTCCTCTTCCGTGATCCGTTCGGCAGCCAGTCCTGCCGCCAGCACGTCCAACGCTGTCCGGATTTCATATACCTCATTGACATCCTTAATCGATAAATCCGCAACATAGGTACCACGCCTTGGCATCATAACCACAAAGCCTTCCAGTTCCAATTTACGGATGGCTTCCCGGACAGGTGTCCGGCTAACGCCCAGTTCCTCTGCCAATTGGATCTCCATGATACGCTCCCCGGGCTTTAAGACCCCGTTGATAATGGCTTCCCGCAGCGTTTCACTGACCACTTCCCGCAACGGTTTGTAACTGTCCAGTCTAATCGGCAATAATCGCCGCTCCATTTTCTCCCTCCCCATCTGCTACACTGCGCGCTATCATAATCCGCGTTCCCTGGTCATCCTGCAGCCGGGCGGCAATACGCCCGGCTTCCTCCCGGCAGCGGACCAAACCAAACACCGTTGGTCCGCTGCCCGACATCAGGCAATGCCCGGCTCCACAATGCAGCAATCTTGTTTTTAGTTCATTAACGGCCGGATAAGCCGGAATCGTTACACTTTCCAGCACATTGGAAAATCGCGCCGCCACTCCCTGCAAATCCTTTTCCGTCAATGCCGCCCGCATTCCCGCCAGGTCCGGATGCTCCTTCACCGCCTCTGCCCGGTATTGCCGGTAAACCCAGGCGGTAGACACTTCCACAGGCGGCTTGGCAAGCACAAAATAGCAGAAAGGCAAGTCGGGCAGGGGGGATACCACTTCCCCCCGCCCGGTAGCCAACATGGTTCCGCCGTGAAGACAAAAAGGTACATCCGAGCCAAGGGAAGCCGCCAGCCTCTCCAGTTCGGACGAGCTCCGGCGTAAATTCCATAAGGTGTTCAGTCCTTTCAGCACTGCTGCTGCATCCGTACTGCCGCCGGCCAAACCCGCTGCCAGCGGTATGTGTTTTTCGAGAGCAATATGAACCCCCTGCCGGACATTGTAAGTATCGGCCAGCAGCTTAGCGGCCCGGTAAGCCAGATTATCCTCTCCGTCACTTAATCCGGAAACATCCACGGACAGCGTGATTCCGCTTCCCCTCGGGGTAAGACGGACAATATCGGCCAAATCAATGGATTGCATGATCATAGCCACTTCATGATATCCGTCGTCGCGCTTGCCCAGAATGTCCAATGCCAGATTAATCTTAGCATATGCCTTTAGAATCAGAGACATGATATCAGACTTTCATTTCCCGCAGGGCGATTGCTTCCTGCGTCGTTAAAATTTTATCAATGTCCAATAAAATAACCAGCCGTCCCTCAACCTTACCCACGCCATGAATATACTGGCTGTCCAGCACAAACGTTGGCGGGGGCGGTTCTACGGCATCGGCGGCAAGACGGATTACCTCGGTCACAGCGTCCACCGTAATGCCGACGGTCTGGCCGTTGACTTCCACGATGATAATTCTTGTATCATCACTATGTTCCAGCATCGGCAGCTGGAAGCGTTTGCGGAGGTCGATAACCGGAATAATCCGCCCGCGCAAATTAATAATTCCCTCAACAAACGACGGAGTCTGCGGCAATTTTGTTATTGGAACCAAGCGATTGATTTCCTGTACTTTAGTAATCGGTAAGCCATATTCTTCCTGGGAAAGACGAAAAATAACCAACTGCAATTCCTGGCCGGTTTGGACGTTTTCCATATAAGCGCACCTCCACATACGATAAAGTTGATGTATAATTCTACATTATGGAAGCTTTCGCCTGCATCCGGCCCGGATTTTTTTCTAATACTTCCCTGCTCTATCCCATTTTTACAGAATACTGCCGCTGGCCACAATGACTTGGTCCACCGGCTGCGAAGGGAGAGAAACCATTTCTTCCCGTTGCCGGAACTCTTGGATAACCTTCATGATCCGGTCATATTTTTCGTAAAATACGATGATCAGATCGCCGGCCTTGGCTGCTTGCAGCGCCGCCAGCACGGCCTGCCCTTCCTCCAGCACAATGTGCATCTTTTCCGGCGCCATGGAATCCAGTGCCCCCTGCTGCAGCAGGACGGCCACTTCGCCTGGCGCCCGCCCTCTAAGATCGGCGTCTTCCTTAATATAAATAACGTCAAAACCCTGCCCGGCAATCCGGCCTATATGCAATAGTACGTCATTTCGCCTGTCGCCGGGTGCGCCGATCACACCGACCAGCCGGGAAGCCCCCATCCTGCCGGCTGTTGCCAGCAGGGCCTGATAGCCGGCCGGATTGTGGCCATAATCCACACAGACCCGGAACTGGCCGAATGTTTCGACGGTCAACCGTCCCGGATTATGCTCAAAGGTCGACAGTCCTTTGCGGATATATGCCAAAGGGATATTATAGCTATAGCAGGCAGCAGCGGCTATAACAGCGTTTTGCACATTATGGGTGGCAATACCGCCCATGGTTACCGGAATATCGGCCACATGAATAACCGGCCGGGCCAGGCTGCCGCAAGCGGCATAAATAATATGGTCTTTTACCAAAAAAGCTTTGCCGCCCGCTCCCAAGTGTCTGCGAACTACAATATTGTCCGGGTAAATACTGCTGAAAACGATCTCGCCCCGCGCCCGGGGAAGCAGCGAGACAACATAAGGGTCATCCGCATTTAAAATGGCGGCACCTTCCGGCTTCACCGTCTCAATAATCAGGGATTTTAAATAAGAAAGATCCTCCAAATCTTCAATCCCATCCTGCCCAAAATGATCTTCCGTAATATTGGTAATAATCCCCACATCGCAGGTATCAAATGCCAGCCCGCCCCGTACAATGCCGCCCCGGGCCACTTCCAACACCGCCGCCTCCACCAGGGGATCGGTCAATACATTACGGGAACTCCGGGGACCGGTGGTATCCCCCCGTTCTACACAATAGCCGTCAATATAAATTCCTTCCGTTGTCGCCATGCCTACTTTATAACCGGCCAATTGCCAAATATGGCTGATCATCCGGGTTACCGTTGTTTTGCCGTTAGTACCCGTAATGGCCGTAATCGGAATCCGTCCGCTTCCGGCGGCGGGAAATAAGTGGTCTACAATAGCACCGGCCACATCCCGCGGTTTGCCGGCATAAGGAAAATGATGCATCCGGATACCAGGCGCGGCATTTATTTCAATAATGGCGCCGTTTTCCCGGGAAATGGGGCGGGCAATGTCCTGCGCTACCACATCGATGCCGGCAATATCCAGGCCGACGATACGGGCCGCTCTTTCTACCAGCCGGGCATTGTCGGGATGAACAATGTCGGTTACATCCACAGCCGTACCGCCGGTACTTAAATTAGCGCTTTCCCGTAAATAAACAACTTGTCCCGCTGCCGGCACCGATGCGCCGGTAAATTGCTGCTTGTCCAAAACCATCCTGGCAATGTCGTCTAATTTAATTTTAGTCAGCGGCTTTTCATGGTATTCGCCCCGCCTTGGATCTTCATTGACCCGATTCACCAGTTCAGCCACGTTATGAACACCGTCCCCCATGACGTAGGCCGGAATGCGTTCGGAAGCGGCTACCATTTTATAACCTACAATACACAAGCGGTATTGCCGGCCGGTTATATATTCCTCCACTAATACCCGCCGGTCATATTGACTCGCCACCGCAAAGGCCTGCTCTACTTCGGCGGCACTGTTGATTTTCACTGTTACGCCTTTTCCCTGATTACTGCTCAGAGGCTTGACCGCAACACAGCCGCCTATCTGCTGCCAAGCCCGGACTGCCTGTGCCGCATCTTCCACCAGCAGGGAAAAAGGTACAGGAATCCCGTTGTTAACCAAAAATTGATTGGTCAGATATTTGTCGCAGGCCAAGTCCGCCGCCAACGCCCCGGTTTTGCCGGTAATGGTGGCCCAAATTCTCTGCTGACGGCAGCCATACCCCAGAACCAGTAAATTTTCCGCACCGATCCGCGTAACTGGGATATTGCGTTTTACCGCCGCCTCATAAATAGCCTGAGTGCTCGGCCCTAACTGGTACCGTTCCGCTGCCGCCCGTACCTTGTTCACTGCCTCGCTCAGGCTAAATTCCTGCCGGCCTAATACGGCGAGCAGCAATTTTTCTGTTTCCGCTACGGTTTGCATTGCAGCTGCCTGCACGCTATAGCCGATAATAACGTCATATACTCCGTCCCGTCCGCTGTGGCGCGTTTTGCCGAAACGGACATCGTAGCCGGCCAGATTCTGTATTTCTAAAGCCACATGCTCGAAAATATGCCCCAGGTAGGTTCCTTCGGCCAACCGTTCCACAAAGCCTCCCTCCCTTCCCCGGGAACAACAATGCGTTTGCAGACCGGGCAGCAATTCCAGCACACGGTCAATAAACCCGTCTATGGCGTTACTGGGTATATTCTCATACTCGCCAATGTCCAGCATTACCCTAAGTACCGGGCGATAACTGTACACATTAGGCCCCTCCAGTACGCGCACCGACAGAACTTGCATGAATAAGCCTCCTTTAAGAACCACAGATATACGGCCGCCGCCGCTTTAAATCATAACCAAAACCGGCCGGCAGAATATGCAGCAAAACATTGGTAATCGCCAGCGGTTCATAGGTTTGGGACTCGGAAATATTGGAGTACATTATATGTTTCCCGTCGATAATTGTCACTGTCTGCGAGCCAATCACCTCGCATCTGGCATCAGGTGTCACAGCTAAAGCAGTATCTTCGTCAATTCCGACACCGAGAATATACGGGTTTTGCGCCACCGTCGCCAGTAACCGGTTAATCCGGCCCCGCTGGGCAAAGTGCTGATCAACCACGACTTCCTCCAGCAAGCCCATCCCGTGCGCCATGCTGAGGGTGGACTTTTTTGGCGTATCATTCGAATCTCCCTCGACAATCATCGTGTCGCTCATCACCGACGCGCCGGCGCTTGTACCGGCAATCACCGTGCCCCGGCTGTAGGCGCGGCGCAAAGCGTTGTCAACTTCGGAGCCGCCCAGGATACTGGTAAGACGAAGCTGGTCGCCGCCGGTCAAAAACAGGCCGGTAGCGGTCTCGATTTCCGCTGTCTGGCGGGGGGTATTGGCCATCTCCCGGTCGGCTATATATAAAATAACAACACTTTCCGCTCCCAGGGCCAAAAACAGTTGGCGGTACTGGTCGCCTACCTCGCGGGGATATTCCGTCGCTGTTGTCACAATTGCAATTTTAGCATCCCGGCCGCCGGCCATTTCTATAAACTTTTTTAATATTAGACAATCGCCTGTTTTGTCTTCATTGCCGCCGATAATCAACAAATTTCCTGTTACTTTATCTCCCATGCATAACCTCCGTCATTCAGTCATACAATGCTATTTTTGCCAATGACACCTAATATTTATACAAAAATCTCTGGGAAAAACACCTGCTCCGCTTTGCTTTCATATAATATGGCAAATAAAATAAGCCCATAATTAAAGGAGGTTCCAGGATGGATCTCAGGATACTCTATCCGCCATGCAGTGTAAAACGAGTTGTCTTTACTGAAGATTCCGTTCACCCAATGCTAAATAGAATCCAGACATTACTAAAAAATCGTGGCCTCTATCAGGGTGAATACCATGGCAAATATGACGCCGCAACGCAGGAAGCGGTAGCTTTGTTTCAGGAAGGAGAAAACCTAAAAGTCACCGGCAACGTAAATCCTATTACGGTTTGCCGTCTTGAACAGGCGGTTACCTGGGAAGTGGTTCCGGTAAAAAACAAAATGCGCAGCAATTTTGCCTTGCCCCGGGCCAACATTCTTATTACCAAGAGTACCCGTCAACTCACCCTGTTCAACGGCAACAGCCCGTTCCGTCATTTTCCGGTAGCGATCGGTAAGCCGTCAACCCCCACTCCGTCAGGCAACTACGCTGTTGCCACCAAAGTAATAAACCCAGGCGGAATGCTGGGCACCCGTTGGCTGGGTCTTACTTTGCCGTCGTATGGTATTCATGGTACCAGTGCTCCCTGGCTGATCGGAAAAATGGTCTCCCATGGCTGCATTCGCATGTACAACGAGAATGTGGAAGAATTATTTGTTTTAGTCAGTGTCGGTACGCCGGTGTACATCCGGGATTAGAGAACACAGCCGGGAGGCTATTTCCTTCACCATATCCCGCCGCGTCAGCAAAAATAAAAACAAGGCCTCCCGCTCATCTTCCCGTGGCAGCCATTCCCAAGGGATATCATCCACCAAAATAGCCAGTTCCTCATCGGTAATCTGTTCAAATTTCCGCACATAAGGCTGAAAATGACGGGCTGACAAAAAGTGCTTCAATAACATGCCATAAGCACGCCGGTGATTCACTTTAATTTCTCCGGCCAGTGTCCTGAGTGATTCAATATTCCACACACCCCGCCGGAATAAATGAGAGTTGTCGATCGCATAAACCCGGTAACCTTCCTTTTCCCGGCGAATTAAGAGGTTTTTGCGATTCCATATCCGGTCCCAGTTATGAAACAAATGGTCGAATAAAATGACGCCGGCCATTTGTTCTTTATTAATGGCCTTCGAAAGACTGTACCGTTCCACATACCGGGTGGAACTTATATATTGGCAGGCAAAATGAGGTCCCGGCGCCATGCCTTTAACCTGTCTATATTTATTGCCGGCTAATAAGCGGTCACTGATCATTATCAAGTCGCTGGGCGGAAAACACAGTTCCATCATCTGACCGATACGGGCGGCCAGCCATTCATTGACCAGAACTTTAGCGCCCATACGGTTTTTCTGCAATTTTACGACATAGAGCTTGTGATTGTCTGCCCGGAATACTTGCGGTGTCGTTACACCAACTCCCATTGGTCCCATATATTCTACGGCAACTAACACATTTTTACCCCCTTGTCGACTATCCCACATTTCGCATCCTGAACTTATGGTGGCAATGCAGGGGACTGCGAAAAATGGGACTATAACAATTCAGTACAGTATATGCGCCAGGTACAAAAAAGGTATAAGAAAAACCGCTTGACGCGTTTTTTTGGTAATTGAGAATTGGGTTTTGGGGGTTGGGGATGAATGTGTCCAAAAAAGAAAAGCCGCGTCAGCGGCTTTTCTTGGCATCCTGGTGACTGTAGGGAACGGGAATATACTGGACTGAGGGACGGCGCTGCGCCGGCTGCGGGTAAAGCTCCATCAAATCGTAAATTTCCGGCGGCAAATCCGGATTAACCGGCAGGTTCATTGCTGCCAGCTTATCGCAAGTAATTGGATAGTCATGGGTCCAGCGCCCTTCCGTCAGGGTATGAGCTAACTGTCCGGCTTCCACCGGCGACAATTTATTCAACAACAAAGTCGTTAAAAATTCCTCCACCTGCTTCATTGCCTTTTGGGCCATATCGGCCAAAATCAGCGTATTATCATCAATCCGGTTAATTTTCTTTTGTTTAACCACTTCAAGGATGGAGGCAGCCGGATACTGGCCCAGTTGAGGATCTACCGGTCCCAGAACGGCGTTGCAATCCATGACAATTTCATCAGCGGCCAAAGCGATCATTGTGCCGCCGCTCATGGCGTAGTGGGGTATAAACACAGTTACCTTAGCCTTATGTCTCGTCAAGGCATGAGCGATCTGCTCCGATGCCAGAACCAGCCCACCGGGCGTATGTAAAACAATATCCAGCGGCATATCGTCTGGGGTCAGACGAATAGCCCGTAAAACCTGCTCAGAATCTTCAATATTGATATACCGGCTGATCGGCACCCCTAACAGGCTGATCGCCTCCTGTCGATGGATCAGCGTAATTAAGCGTGAGCCGCGTTTCTCCTCAAAGGTGCGCACAAGCCGGAGCCTGGCTTTTTCAATATTCTGTTGTTTGAGCATGGGCCAAATGCTAAATACTAAAAACAGCAGCCAAAAAATTCCGGTCCAATCCATCTCTTAGCCCCCCCTAACATTATATATCCGGAATATTGGCTGTTTCGTCTCAAAAATCCTTTTTTCGCTCTTGACGTGAGGAAAAAGCAAAAAGACCGCAACCTGGTTGCGGCCTCTACGCATCAGCATTTATCCCTTGGTTGTTGTGATTCCCGTTACATCGAGCAGCCAACTGGCGATCCAGCCGGTCGTATTCCCGTCGGGCAGTACAACCTTATACCAGCCGAAAGCAGAGTCCTTGATGGTAACAACATCCCCTTTATTCACCTTGGCAACTACAGGGAAATTAGTTCCCGGGCCGGTACGGACATTTACACGGTTGCCAGTTACCGTTGCCGTTCCGGCAGGAGCCATTGAGGTCCCCGCTGTCGGCGTAATTCCCGGGCCGCTAACCATCACATTCTCAGGACAATAACCGCTAGGCTGCATTGCCGGAGTTGCTTCCGGATTCATGCCGGCACCCAAATTACCGGCCATGGGGCCTTCTGTTACTCCCATTTCACCGGCGGGAGGAACGGGATATACATCCATCTGGGTTGTCGTCGTTACCCGGGCCCATACTTTCAATACAATGGTAATATGCATCTGACGCGGCGTTGCCGGATCAAAATCATAATTAATTAAATCTACTGTCGCGTCGGCCGACGCAGTCATTCCCGGTATCGTGCCGTCAATTTCCACATCCCGTGTCCAGTGAACAGCTTCGGTTTCAAACGCGTGGACCGGTTGGTCCGGCAAATTAGCCACATACATTACCTTAACATCTAATTCGCCCCGGACAATGACCCGGTCTTTAATCACATCAATGGTCTTGACTTCCACATCTTTGACATAGACGTCAATGATCTGCTCCATATCGGGTTTGGGCGATGGCACAATCATGTCAAATTCAACGACCCGCTGAGCGTAATTAGCGCCCAGTACCTGCTCTACTTCAATTGTCTCCGGACCGGGCGGCGGAAAACCGCACATTGTTTCATCCATGTTTGTCGTTTCTGGTCCCATAGTACTGCCGGTGTTTTGCCTTAGTTTTTCAGCCAACTTTCTCCCCCCTTTTTATCCACCTTGCATAGCTCCTGTCATCCTTTAGGCGCAACAGGCGGCATAGGCGGTGCGGGCGGCACAGCGGGGCTGAGCATAACTTCCCGGTCCGCCATAACCTTGGCCGTGACGGTAAGCACGATGGAAACATCAAATTCCCGGTTGCATTCCTGAATCTGGACCACGACTTCCTCTGCTGCTGCTGCTGTTTCAGTAGCAGGAGCAGGACCGCATTCTTCGGCGGCAGGTGCGGTAGGAGCGGCGGTCTCGCAGCATTCGACTTCGTCGTCATCCTCCTCATCAGGTACATAATTTTTGTACTTATACGCACGGCTTAGTCTATGCACATCATAATCAACAAAGTCGACAACCACACTGGCATCGGCATCCATGCCCCGGCGGGCTCCCGGTATGGTAACATCCTGCGACCACTTCACATTTCGTACTTCCACGGCATGTACGGCTTGATCCGGCACACAAGCAACATAAATAGCCTTAATTTCAAAATCGCCCCGGACAATGACCCGGTCATTGAGGATATCTACTGAATTGACTTCCACGTCTTTGACGAAAACATCGATAATTTGTTCAATAGCCGGTTTCTGCCGCGGCACAACAACATGAATATCCATAACCTTTTGCTGCTGTTGCTCGCCGATAATCTGACGTACCACGATTGTCTGCGGTCCGGTTTGCTCGCCTAATGTGCACTGGTTTCCCCAGTAATTTGCCTGACGGAGATCTTTATCGTCCACCACAAACTTTCCCCCCTTTTGTATGTTCTATTTCATATATATGTTGAATCCCGGTCTTATGTGACAGATAATGCAACATCCGTCGGAGAATCCTTTTTTTTGTTATATTCTATGCGGAGTCCACCGGTTTTGGCACAAAGAAAAACCGCTAGCGCGTTTTTTCGGCTCAAGGCGCAGGGCTCAGTGCGCTGAAAAGCCCAAAAAAGACATCCGGATTTAATCATCCGGATGTCTTTTTTCTCCGATCCTACTCTCTCTAGTTATTCGCAATTAACCCGGTGGGCTCCCGGCAAGGTAAAGCCCCGCCCCATAACTTCCGCCGCGTCGCTGACAATCATGAAGGCACAAGGGTCGGCTCCCTGCACCAGCAACTTAATCTTAGCAATCTGCGTTAGACTCACCACAACAAAAATTACCTGTTTCTCCTGACGCGTAAAGGCTCCTTCCCCGTTCAAAATGGTGACGCCCCGGCCCACTTCTTTTAAAATCGCTTCGACAATTTGTTCTGTATTATAGGAAACGATAAATACTGTCTTTTTGCGATTAAAGCCTTCCACGACCTTATCGGTAACGTTGGCACCGACAAACATGGAAATTAACGTCAAAAAAGCGGGTTTCAAACCAAACAGGACGGCGGCGATCAACATGAGCACGCAATTGACCGCAAAGCCGACTGCACCAAAATTAAAGGAATAGTACTTCTTCACTATGGCCGCTACGATATCCAGCCCGCCGCCGCTGCCATTAGCACGAAAGATAATGCCTGAACCGATCCCGCTGATCACGCCGCCTGCCAATCCGGCCAAAAGCGGGTCATCTAAAGGACTGTAACTGGATAAAAACTGCAAGGCGTCTACAGCAACGGAAAAAATAATCGCACCGTAGACCGTCCGGATAGTAAAATCTTTTCCTAATAATTTATAAGAAGCAAAAAGCAAGGGTATATTCATCAAAAATATTTGCACACCAATAGGCAGTCCAAATAAAAAATAAAATATCATCGCTATGCCGCTTACACCGCCGCTCAGCAGATGATGCGGCACTAAAAAAAGGTCGATGGACGCGCTGCTGATAAGGCACCCCAACCCAACGTACAAATACTGCCAATACTGTTGTTTATTCATAGCATTCCTCCACTTTTAATTCGATACTCTTTCATGTCCTTCCCATCCTATTCCGTTTCTATTCGCAACCATTTCATAAATATCCTTCCGCTCCCGATAACTGCCACAAAATTCCCGCAATAAAGCGAAAAATTGATGTGGAAGTATTTTGCTCGTGGATATAGCATATATTTGTCTCCCACGGACGTTAATAGAACAAATTGCCAATTAACCGGCTTTGACGGGGTATGGCAAGAGGTCTATAATTGTTACATGTATACATTATACCTTTAATCGGTGTGCACTACCAAAATACAAAATGCTTCATCCAATACAATTGAATAATTATGTTTAATGATGCAGGAGGATGACAATGAAGAAAAGAAAGATGACCCTTTTGGCCGGTGCGTTAGCCCTTCTTACTGCGGTAGCGGCCGGCTGCGGCGGTAACAAGGCGCAAACCAATGATATAAAAATCGGCGCCAATTTTGAACTGACCGGCGGAGTAGCCCAATATGGACAATCCACCGTCAATGGAATTAAACTGGCCATTAAACAGGCCAATGCCGCCGGTGGTATTATGGGAAAACAGCTTACACTGGTTGTTGCCGACAATAAATCGGAACCGTCTGAATCAGCCAATGCAACAACAAAGTTAATTACCCAGGATAAAGTTGTGGCAATCATCGGCCCGGCTGCCAGTTCTAATGTGTTAGCATCCGCTCAGATTGCCGAGGATAACAAAATCCCTCTACTTACTCCGACCGGTACCAATCCACAAATTACCGTGGCCAATGGCAAAGTAAGAGATTTTCTTTTCCGCTCATGCTTTACCGATCCCTTTCAAGGCAAGATTATGGCCAATTTTGCCACCAATAGCCTGAAAGCCAAAACAGCGGCAATTTATACGGACAGTTCTTCCGATTATTCCAAAGGTCTGTCGAAGAATTTCGAAGCGGCTTTTGTAAAAAATGGCGGTCAAATCGTAGACAAAGAAGCTTTTCTGCAAAAAGACCAGGATTTCAAGGCAACCTTGACCAAAATCAAAACAGCCAATCCCGACATCGTTTATATCCCCGCTTATTATGAGGAAGTCAGTAAAATTGTCAAACAGGCTCGTGAAATGGGTATTACAGCGCCATTACTGGGCAGTGACGGCTGGGATTCACCCAAATTAGTGGATATTGCCGGGCCGGCCGCTCTGAATAATACGTTTTTTACCAACCACTATTCGTCCCAGGATAAAGATCCGCGGGTCCAAAAATTCATTGCCGAATATAAGCAGGAATACGGCCAGGAGCCGGATGCTTTCGCCGTACTCGGCTATGACGGCGCCCGTATGCTGATTGATGCCATAAAACGGGCCAACAGCACCGATCCGGTTAAGATCAAAGACGCTTTGGCCCAAACCAAGAATCTGCAGCTAATCACCGGCATACTCTCGGTTGACGCCAACCATGACCCGGTAAAAAGCGCCGTCATTATCGAATTGAAAGACGGTAAACAAACCTTTAAGGAAAAAATCAATCCCTAAGGGAAAGACTGATACATAAAAACAGGTCCGTAACCTTTATAAGAAAGGTACGGACCTGTTTTTCTCATTTTCAGATGGCTTTTCAGGGCCTGCCGCCTTTGCCCTGCGTCAATTGTATTGAAATAATAGCACCAGCGCCAGCAGCAGGCCAAACAGGGTGTTGGTTTGCGCCGTAGCTTTCATCGCCGGCATCATTTGCCGGGGCGTTGTTTTTCCCCGGAACCCTTTAACAGCTTGAATCGCCTTGGGCAAACTGCCAAAGGCCAGCAAGGCCCCCCACGGCAGAACACCGCTGAAAACCAGCCCCAAAAGCCATACATAGGCAATACTGAAAATAACGGTTAAACAAACAACGGCCCGTTTATGGCCCAGTAAAATGGCCAGCGTTCGCCGTCCGTTTTTCCGGTCTCCCTCTAAATCACGAATGTTGTTAGCCATTAAGATAGCGCCAATCAAAAATGACACAGGAATTGACACAAGCACACTGCTCAACGTAACGGAACCGGTCTGAATATAAAAGGAAAGCAGAATAATGACCAGTCCCATAAAAGTGCCGGCAACCACTTCGCCAAAGGGAGTCGCGGCAATGGGCCGGGGTCCGCCGGAATAAAGATACCCCGCCATGATACATACTGCGCCGATAGGCAGCAACCACCAGCTCGTTGCCGATGCGAGATAGAATCCTAAAAATAAGGCCGCAACGATAAAACCGGACGCCAAGGTTAAAACCAAGTGCGGCGCAACTCCTTCCCGGACAATGGCGCCGCCAATCCCCACGGACTGTTCATTATCCAAGCCGCGTACAAAATCATAATACTCATTAAAAGCATTCGTGGCAACTTGAATCAGCATGCAGGCCAACAACATGGCAAAAAACAAGTTAAGCTTTACCGGCTTTAGCGGCAGCGCCAGCACAGTACCAATCGCAACGGGAACAAAAGCTGCCGTCAGGGTATGGGGGCGCAGCAGGTTCCACCACACGGCCCAATTTTTGCCGGCCGGCAGAGCCAATAATTGCTCTGGTTCTTTTATTTTTATTTTCGTAGTCATAAAATTCTCCTCGTAATCCCGTTTGTTTTAACCTATATTTTTATAGTAACCGATTTGCTACGAATAGTAAATTGGGGAAAAAAAACTGCGCACCCGTAAAGAAATATCATAGTTATCGGCATCATAACATATTTTGAAGCAAGACCATTATTTGTATGGAGTGGGGATTTTGGACGACATGTTTTTATTTAATCTGGATCCTAACGAGCTTGCCCTGGTAGGGTTTTTGGTTGGTTTTGCCATAGCTCAGGAAAATCTCAGTATTGAAGAACAGTTTATTATCAGCAGCTTTTTAGCTTTAATAGGACAAACTTTATCAACCATTGCGACACAGCGGGTATTACTCAAAGTGCTGCAGCAAACGGACGACCAGGATCAAACCAAAAAATTGCTGGAACAAATCAAACAATTACAAATAGAAATTGACCAACTAAAAGGGAAAAAAAATGACTAAATCGAGTGCAAATTATGTAAAAAAACATAACCTTTTTCCCAACAACCTCATAAGATATAACAAATGGTTCCGCTTCAAGGAAAATTAGAGGAGGTCATGTATGTGAAATATGGATATTGCCCCAAATGTGGGTATCCTCAGCATTTATGCAAATGCCATTTGTACCATGAGCCGGGTATGAATTGGGGAGAAATGTCAGGTTATCCTGAAATGAAATGCAAAAAAGAAATGTGCCCCCCTCCCATACAGTGCCATATACCGGAATGCAAGCCGGAAAAAGAGTGTGTTAAGACCTTAAAGTATGTATTTAAGCTTTATAAAACTTGCAAGTTTCATATGTGTATGATTTGCCCTGTTTGCGGTCATGAATTTGATTATAACCGTCATCACGGCGTATGTCCCAAATGTATGATGCATACAGACGATCCACCCGATGATATGTAAAGCAAGACCGCCAATGCGTTCTTGCGGCCCGGGGCTCAAAGCACAGGGCGCAAAAGACCTGTGTATTAACCGGACCTGTTGCAAACGCCGGATAACGCTCCGCCTGAATATGAGCTTCTAAATTATGTAAAGCCTGCGGTTATCCCGCAGGCTTTTGTATTCTAACTTAATGGAAACCGCTAAAAAATGGGATCAATGCACTTTTTAACAGACTAGCGGCCGATAAATTCCTGGGCAACGTAAACTGAACCATTGCTGCTCCGGGTCACGCCAATGCCGACATCGGTATAATGAGGATTCAGGATATTGGCCCGGTGGCCTGCGCTGTTCATAAACGCAGTTTCAGCAGCGGCAACATTTTGATTGATAGCCAGATTTTCCCCGGCATATACATAGCTGATGCCGGCTTGCCTCATCCGGTCAAACGGGGATTGTCCTTCGGGATTGGTATGGGAAAAGAAATTACGGCGAACCATATCTTGCGTATAACTCTCCGCCAAAGCCGTAAGCTGGGAATTCAGCCGGAGAGCAGGCAGCCCCTGGGCAGCCCGGTCGGCATTCAGCAAGCGTAACGCCTGTTGCTCGTCACTAGAAACGGCGCTGCCGGCGGAATTGGACGCCGGTGAAGTGTTAGAAGCAGGTGGCGTTGTTACGGTAGTTGCCGGACTGGGAATTGTCATCCAATTCGGATTGCTTACTGCATTGGAACTAAATCCCGGCTTGTCCACCGTCCAAAGATTAGAAGCCGCAGGATAGCTGTTGGAAGGCATACGATAGGTATACCCGGCCGGCAAAAACGACCCGAAAGTCAGGTAGTTTCCCCAGCCGCCATACCAGGAGGGACCGTTCCACGTATTTCCCCAGGCAGCCGCTGCCGTCACTGCCGGAAAGACGGTCGCCCAGGAAAGGGTAACCAGAGACAAGGATACCAAGCTGAGAACAAAAATACGCAGGACCTTGTTTAAATATTGCACTTGATCTTCCTTTCTCTAAATAATAAGTTACAATCCCGAATACAGTGTTACTATTTCGACTGCTCTGCTATAAAATCCTGTCTAACTTTTCTGTTAATTGTTTACAAACCCGTTGTGTTTTAAGCAGTCCAGGCAGACAAGGTTGCCGGATCAGGCAGCCTTGTCTGAATACTGCTCAATACGGGGTTTTGGGCATACCCAGCCGGAATTTCCCCCTTGTTTCCACCCCGCCGACCCCTTCGATGCCGGTGACAGACGCTACAATGGCTTCATTTACATTGACCGTATTGCCTATTGGCGTATATGCCACCTTTTCCGCAATAAATACCGGGTCATAGGCATGAATAAAAATCCGGGTGGGAGAACTGGCAAAATTGGCACCGGCTCCCAGGATGGCTTCAAAATGGGATTGGCAGGCTCCGGCAAAAATAACCAGATCATCGCGGGAAGGCTGGTAAAGGCGGACATTTCTTACCGCCCGGACAAAATGCTTAGAATTCCGGTAGTTGTTAATATCCCGCAGGTCTTTTTTCCCCCCGCCAATCAATGCGTCATGACCGGTAAGCACAATAATGTCCGGCCAGTGATCTTTCAGCAAATCCACGATATGGTCAGGCTGCTGCTCTTCCGGCATCCACTTGCCCACAGCGTCTATATTCAGTTGATGATATGTTTTCAAACACATCTTTAAATATTCTTCATCCCCGTCCAAATGAAGCACCCGTCCGGGCAATTCAAAGGAACCGTATTTTTTCGCCGCCCCGGAACGAAGTAAATCCGATCGTTGCCGTTCCCTGGTCCGGCGCAGCATAACCCGTTTTAAATTCTCATTATGCAAACTTTCCATTCGCACAATCTCATTACGCAGATGTTCCGCCGACACCCGTTCCAAATCGTCAATCGGGGCATCGGCGACCAGGCGCAGGTGCAATCCTTTGAGAGCGCAGTGCGTTAGGTTAGCCTCGTCACAAAAAATATCGGTCACTTTAAAAACAATATCGCCGCCATGTGACTTCCGTACAACCAGGTCGCCTACTGTTATGGACATATTTCTCCCTCCCCTCGGTTATTACATACTATGTGTCACACGAATGATTTGCCATCGAATTTTTCCCGTCCGGTACAAGTCGCAAATACAAGCACCTATCAATATACTATAGTAGGTTGCCTAGGCTCATAGGCAGCGCCTGATAATCACAGAGGTGATAGCCACATGATCACCGTAGTCGTTCCAGCAAAGAATGAGGCCGGCCGTATTGTGACGGTACTGCAAAATTTGGGGACTTTACCCGTTGACCACATTATCCTCGTAGCAAATGGATCGAAAGACGCAACCATGCAAGAAGTGCTGCGCATGCGGCTTCCCAAACTACAAATCCTTTATTTTCATGAATGCCTGGGCATCGATGTTCCCAGAGCAATCGGCGCCAAGGTGGCCGCCTCGCTGGGAAGCGACGTGGTTGTTTTTGTTGATGGTGACATGGTAGGAACCTTTAACGAAAATCTTATTGAACTGGCTGATGGAATCCTGTTAAAGCACCTCGATATGGCCCTGACTAATTGCTATCCTTCTCCTCCCCGCCATATTGAACGGTATAACCCCACCTTTCAGTGGCGCCTTAATTTAAACAAAGAAATTGGTCTGGAAAAAAAAATTAATCTGGCAACACCTGCTCACGGCCCCCACGCCGTATCCCGGCGCCTTCTGGAATCCATTCCCATCCGTGAACTTGCCATTCCACCTGTCAGCATCGCTCTGGCAAGAATGCATAAACTGCGTATTGATGTGGCAACTACCATTCCTCATTACCGCCTGGGTTCTTCCATCAAAAACCAAATCCATACCAACAAAATTATTGATACCATTGTTGGTGATTGTCTCGAAGGAATTGCCGTTTTTCATGACCAGCCACGCACCCGCCAGTGGCAAAATAAAACATATCTGGGTTATCACAGTGAACGCCGTTTTGATCTTTTGGATCACTTTTTAAATGAAAATCAATCTTCCACATAACATAAGAGCAGCTCTTGGCTAAGAGCTGCTCTTATGTTGCATCCGTTTTGCTTAGGATCCTTGCTCCTGTTCGGTCCAGGCATTGGCCACAGCGGCAAATTCCGCCAGGGACAGGGTTTCACCCCGCCGCATTCCATCTATCCCGGCCGTATTCAGGATTCCGTTCACCTGCGGGGCATCCAGCCCGGCGGCTTTTAATGCATTATGCAAGGTTTTACGGCGTTGTGCGAAGGCAGCCTTGACAACCCGGAAAAATCGTGTCTCATCCTGCACGTCCACAAGAGGCTGCTGCCGTACCGTACAACGGATGACTGCCGATTCTACCGCCGGTTGCGGAATAAAGGAGGAAGGCGGCACGAAAAACATAATCTCCGGCAGAGTATAATATTGGACCGCCACCGACAAGGCGCCATAATCCTTACCTCCCGGTGAAGCAATCATCCGTTCCGCTACTTCCTTTTGAACCATCGTAACCAAAACTTCAATCGGCAACCGTTCTTCCAGGAGCTTCATGATAATCGGCGTTGTAATATAATATGGTAAATTCGCAACCACCTTATATTTAGGCACCGTTATTTCCCGGGAAATGTCGATACGTAGCACATCACCCTGAATAATACGCACATTATCATATCCAGCCAGCGTTTTAGCCAGTACATCGGGCAGGCGCTTATCCAGTTCCACCGCTACTACCTGACTGCCGGCCTCGGCCAGCCCCTGGGTCAGCGTACCGATACCCGGTCCGATTTCGAGAATGGTATCCCCGCTGCCGGCCCCCGCTGCAGCCACAATTCCTTGCACGACGTGTTCATCAATCAAAAAATTCTGACCTAATTTTTTACTGGCATGGAGGTTAAAGGTTTTTAAAATATGCAGTGTAACATCTTTTCTGGCAATCTTCGGCTGAATCATATCGGGCCGGCCTCCATTTGCGCCACAGCCCGGCTGAATTCTTCCCGGCTGACGCCATAGTGATTGAGACGGTATAAAAAACTCTTGGCATTTGCATAACCGATACCCAGCATCTCACCTAGTACCGCCCGCCGCTCTGCCGCGTCAGGCCCGCCGGATAAACGGTTCTGCAATAGATCCTGCTGCAAGAACTCTTCCCGGGGCTGCCATGTCAGATAACGGATTTTAGCCAGTGCCGCCCGGATAGCCTCCGGCGAAGCCTGCTCAATACCCACATCCTGATTGGCTGTGGCGTCCCGCCGCGGCACAAAAGCGTGTTTGGCCAGAGGAAACCGCTCCTTTAAATAATTGCGGATCCGTTCGCCGGCACTATCCGGATCGGTCAATATAATCAAGCCCCGTTTTTGATAGGCTTGTTCGATTCTATGCAAAATAAGCGGTCCCAGTGTAAAACCGCCGGTAGCAATGCATTCCGCATCCACGGCCCGTTTTATGGCGGCAATATCCTGTTTTCCTTCCACAACAATTACTTCTTTAATCATTTCGGTCCTTTCTGAGAAAGACCGCTAATGCGGTCTTTCGGTAATTGGTAACAGGAGATTGGTAATTGGAAAAAGACAGGATACGAAAAGCCGGAACGGCGCAGCGTTGATGAGAGGATTCTTCTGTCGTTAATGGTTATTATACCTGGGAGCAAAAACCAACAGGGATACCCCTGTTGGTTTTTAATCTGCCAGAATATACACCTTGACCGTTTGGTGTCCAAACGACCAGGCCTCATTGGAATTTTCCATACACAAATCGATCCGGTTGCCGGTTATGGCTGAACCCGTATCGGCCGCCAAGGCTAATCCATAGCCGGGAATAAACAATCTGGTGCCGAGACGGATTACGCTAGGATCAACCGCCACAATACCGCGCCGGGCCGGTATACCGCTAGCCGTAATTCCTTCCGACGATCCGTCAGTGGGAAGATAGGCTGTAGCCCGCATCCATTCCACCCGCCGGAAACGCATTTCCCCCCGGGATGTTTCCACGGTATCGCGCGTACCGACTTTAATAATCTGCGGTTTCGCTTCCCGGATGATTTTTTCTTCTACCGGCTCAGAGCCAACTTGCTGTCCGTCTGCAAACTTCAGCCGGATACTCACCGTTTTAGCACCATTCTGGCCGTTCTCCACTACCTGCTCCTGTCCTTGTTCCATATCGGAATCAGGCTGGCGGACAACCGGATAAGGAATGCTCTCTTCCTGGCTAATTGTCTTTTCAGTTAAGACAATTGCCTGAATCTGCATATTTGGCGTTACTTTTGTGTTTTCATCCGGAACCAGTTTAATATGGTCCGCCGGAATTCCTAACGCATGGGCGGCTTCCCCCACCGTTGGTTTGTTGGTAATTACCTTGCGGGTCTCCCCCCGGTAAACAAGGGTTACTGGTGCGGCGCGATCTACTTCAATCGTACTGCCGTTGACAAGTTTTCCTGTTGACAACCGGTATTCGTCGTTGGGACCTAATGTTACTCCTGCTTGCAACAACACTTCCTGTGGATTATTGTATAGTGTGCTTACATTTAAATTCTTACCATCGACTACAATATGTACCGTCTTGTGCGCCCAAACAAACCCGGTTGCCACCAGTGATGCCACGATGACTGCCCCGATTAGCAGCATCCTCATCTTTCGCCCGCGAAAAGCCTTTTTGGGCAAAACATCACTCATGTATTTCCCCCTTTCTGAACGCTCGTAAAATTGTACCATAAATGGTATCAGCTTGTCAAACCATCCACTCTTTCCCTGTCCTCAAAGTATTTCCCTGCCTTGGAAATCCTATTCATACCCGGAAAAGGAAAAACCGCAACGCGGTTTTTCGGCTCATGGCGCAGAGCCCTGGGCACTGAAAAACCCGGCAAAAGGCTTCTGGCAAATCTTTGCTCTTCCAGGCAGAAAAAAGGTCTTGTTATAAGCGGATTAGGTGACACAACGGCGCGGCGCTGATAAGGGATTCTCTGCTGTTAACAGTTGCCGGTCCATAAGAAAGACCGCTGACGCGGTCTTTCAGTCCATATCACAAGGCCCGGGACGCCAAAATCTTAAACGAAGACCCAATAAGAACACTTTTGCAAGAAAAATATTGCGGCTTTACAGAGGACGGCAAAAAAAGAGGATTAGTACAAGATATTCATCGGGGGGCCTAAATATTCCAATGACCCCACTCTTCGCAGTCCTTTGTTATTCGACAATAATTCTCCGGGAAATATTGCCGCTATCAGTTCAGAATGCGAAATGTGGGAACTATTCCTTTGCGAGGCGGAACAGGGTCCGCACATTCCCGGTTGTCGCCGCGGCCAGCGCCTCGGTCTCCATACCCCGCAGCCGGGCCACTTCTGCCGCAACCAGACGGACATGGGCCGGCTCATTGCGCCGTCCGCGATAAGGCTGAGGCGTAAGATAAGGAGAATCAGTCTCCACCAGCAGCCTGTCAAGCGGCACTTCCCGCGCCACCTCTTTCAATTTGACCGAATTGGCAAACGTGACCGGTCCCGCAATGGATACGTAAAAGCCCAGCTTAATTACATCCCGCGCCATTTCCAGGCTGCCGGAAAAACAATGAAAAACACCGGTCAGGCCTTTTCCTTCCCGCCGCATGATTTCCATGATATCACCATGAGCGTCCCGGTCATGAATGATAAACGGCTTGCCCGTTTGCCGGGCCAGGTCGAGTTGACGGATAAACACCTGCTTTTGTATATCCCGCGGCGACAAGTCATAATAATAATCCAAACCGATTTCACCAATGGCTATTACCTTGGGATGTCCGGTCCACGCGGCCAGCTGTTCATAATCTTTCTCCTGCATATCCTTGGCATCGTGAGGATGCATGCCGACAGCGGCATAAATCGTTTCATGCCGCTCCGCCAGCAGAACCGAATTGGCCGAAGACGCCATGTCGGCTCCCACGTTAATTATATGAGTCACGCCGTTCGCCGCCGCCCTGGCAATGGCGGCTTCGCGGTCTGAATCGAAACGCTTGTCGTCCAGATGAGCATGCGAATCAAATAACATGCGGCAAAACCTCGCTTATTTTACCTTGCTGCCCGGCTGAATCTCTGAAGCCGGTGACACTAAGGTCAGTTTATCGTCGCAGGAAGCGGCCAAAACCATTCCCCGCGATTCAATTCCCCGGATTTTGGCCGGTTTCAGGTTGACAATCATCACCACATATTTACCCACCAGTTCTTCCGGCGTGTAATGTTTCGCAATGCCCGAAACAATGGTGCGCTGCTCCAGGCCCAGATCGACGGTCAGCGTCAGCAGTTTATCGGCTCCCTTTACTTTTTCCGCCGCCAGTACTTTGACGACCCGCAGATCCATTTTGGCAAATTCGTCAATGGTGATTTCCGGCATATCCAGGGCGGGAACAGACGGTTTAACGGTTTCCTGGGCGGCAGGCACTACTGCTTCGGCCGGAACGGCCTTTTCTTCAATGCGCGGGAAGATAGGTTCCGGTTTATTGGCTTTGGTAACGGCCGGCAAGAGACCCCACCGCTTCGCATCCGCCAGGTTCATACTCCCGGGATCGGCAGTAATTCCTAATTGCGACCAAATTTGCGGCGCTTTGACAGGGAGGAAGGGTGAAATCAAAATCGCAACAATCCGCAGAGTTTCCGCCAAGCTGTATAATACTCCGTGCAAACGGTCCTTTTGCGCCGGGTCCTTCGCCAGCGCCCAGGGAGCCGTCTCATCAATATACTTGTTGCTCCGGCTGATCAATGCCCAGACTTCTTTAATGGCGGCATTAATATCTAATTTTTCCATCAGCGTTTCATAGGTCGCTGCCGTTTTCACTGC
This sequence comes from Allolucifera butyrica, assembly GCF_900476375.1. Classification (GTDB taxonomy): domain Bacteria; phylum Bacillota; class Negativicutes; order Sporomusales; family UPPP01; genus Lucifera; species Lucifera butyrica. The sequence goes on from NZ_UPPP01000065.1 coordinate 45,894, forward strand.
GAGATCGGCCAGTTCCTGGTCAATCGCAGCTGTCACCGCCGGTTTTTCGATGATACCGCCGTTAAAACGGCCGACCATATTCAGGGTACGGTGCAGTAAATTACCAAGATCATTGGCCAGATCGGCATTCGTCCGGTTTATCAATGCTTCGCGGGAAAAATTGCCGTCCATACCCAGCGTGATTTCGCGCAATAGGAAATAACGGATGGCGTCCGGCCCAAATTCGTCAATTAATGCGAGCGGATCAATCACATTCCCCTTGGACTTGGACATTTTGTCCCCTTCCACGACCAGCCAGCCGTGTCCATACACCATTTTCGGCAACGGCGCATCCAGAGCCATCAAGATGATCGGCCAAATAATGGAATGAAACCGGACAATTTCCTTGCCGACCAGATGAATATCCGCCGGCCAGAACTTGGCGTACTTCTCCCGGTCATGCAGATAACCGGCCGCCGTAATGTAGTTGGTCAACGCGTCAAACCATACATACACCACATGTTTGGTATCAAAAGGCACAGGAATGCCCCAGTCAAAAGTAGTACGGGAAACAGCTAAATCTTCCAGACCGCCTTTAATAAAATTAATCATCTCGTTGCGGCGGGAAGTCGGCTGGATAAAATCAGGATTTTCTTCAATATAAGCCAGCAAACGGTCCTGATACTTGGACAAACGGAAAAAATAACTTTCTTCTTTTAACAGTTCGACCGGACGGCCGCAATCGGGACATTTGCCGTCGTTTAGTTGTCTTTCCAGCCAGAAGGTTTCACAGGGAGTACAATACCAGCCTTCATATTCGGCTTTATAAATATCACCCTGGTCATAAATCTTTTGAAAAATGGCCTGCACAACTTCCTGATGCCGCGTCTCGGTGGTACGAATAAAATCATCATGGGAAATATAGAGCTTCTCCCACAGCAATTGGAAAGACGCCACAATTTTATCCACATACTCTATGGGCGTAATTCCATTTTCCTGCGCTTTCCGTTCAATTTTCTGTCCGTGCTCATCCGAACCGGTCAGAAAAAATACATCATAACCGGCCAGCCGTTTGAAACGGGCTATCGCATCGGCAACGGTGGTACAGTAGGCGTGGCCGATATGTAGACGGTCGCTGGGATAATAAATCGGCGTTGTAATATAAAACGGTTTTTTATTCATAATGTCCTCCTTCACAAGTTCTGATCACTTTTTTCCAATTATAGACAAATCACTCTTTTCTTGTCAAACCTTTCGCTTACATTCATCGCGTTTATTTGACAAGGAAACCTAGTTATCTTTATAATCTTTTACCATTTTGGAAAATATATTACCAAATGGAAAAAATTAGGTTGACAAGTTGTAGCGAATTTGGTATTATTTAGGTAGACAAAAAATTTGTCGAAACATGTTTGTTTGAGGGGGAATTAGAGAAAATGAAATCAACTGGTATTGTGCGAAAAGTGGACGAGCTCGGCAGGGTAGTGATTCCTATTGAATTGCGCCGGACACTCGACATCGAAGAAAAAGACGCACTGGAAATCTATGTGGACAGCGACCGCATTATTCTTCGTAAATACGAACCTGCGTGCGTGTTCTGCGGCAATGCGGACGAAGTAACCAATTTCAAAGGCAAAAATATCTGTAAAGAGTGCCTTGATTCCATGGCACAAAAAAAGGCTATCTAACATTTCCTGTAAAATAAGAGGTGCAAACCTCTTATTTTTTTTATTTTTCGTCCTCACCGGCGACGACCGTCTGGTAAACTTCCCTGCGAGGCAAACCTCTGGCTGCGGCGACCTCGCGGATCGCATCCTTTTTGCTCATACCGGCGGTCACTTTGGCCATCACCGCATCATAGACAGAAGTCTCCGGGGCGTCAGACGGCTGTTCGCCGTCCATTCCGTCCGCTCTTCCGGCAATAATCAGGGTAAATTCTCCCCGCGGCAAGTATTCGTCAAAATGAGCCTGGAGGGTACTCAGCGTACCCCGCACCCACTCTTCAAACCGTTTGGTCAATTCCCGGGCCGCTACGGCCGGACGATCGCCCCAGGCCGTTACCAGTTCCGTCAGAGTTTCCCGTAAATGATGCGGGGATTCATACAAAACCAGGGTCGACCGGTAAGACGCCAACAGGGCAAGAAGCTCACGGCGTTTTTTATTATTTTTCGGTAAAAAACCGGCAAACGTAAACAAGCTTGTATCAAGGCCGGAAGCCACCAGCCCGGTTAACGCCGCATTCGCACCCGGAACGGGAGTAACCGTGACACCGGCTTCGATAGCCAATTGTACCAAATGCGTCCCCGGGTCGGAAATCCCCGGCAGGCCGGCATCGCTGACAACGGCGAGATCCTCGCCGTCCAAAAGGCGCTTGATGAGCTCCGGTCCCCGGCTGAATTGGTTATGTTCATGATAACTAATCAGCGGTGTATGCAGGGAAAAATGACTGAGCAATTTACGAGTCTGGCGGGTATCTTCCGCCGCAATGGCGCTCACTTCCCCCAATATCCGGACGGCCCGGTAGGTCATATCCTCTAAATTGCCGATGGGCGTGGCGCATAAATAGAGTACACCTGCTCTCTTTTCCAAACCAGTTTCCCCCTTGGCGCCAGCTAGTGGTCCACTAGGCATAATAGCTTTTAATCTCCTTACTGTAATCACCTGCCGCCGTATATACGGCCAGCGGCGGCATTACGTCCACTCCCGGCCGGGCGCCGCGAATTCCTTCCACTAATAGCATGGCCGGTTTTTTATGCAGCACAGGATGGATCAAACGTACCCGTTTGGGCTCTAACCCGGCGGCCGACATTTTTTGTAAAATTTCCGCCATGCGCTCGGGTAAATGGACCATGGCAAACCGGCCGCGATATTTTACCAAATAACGGGCAGCCTGAATTACATCGTCGAGATTGGCCGCCACTTCATGCCGCGCCAAGGCCACGCGGTCATTGGGACTGACGGCGCCTTTACCGAGAGGACGGTACGGCGGGTTGGACACGACAAGATCCCATTCTCCTGCGGGCAACAATTGATTAACCTTGCGGAAATCGCCCTGAATGACTTGCATTTTAGCGGCCAGTTTATTAAGTAAAATACTGCGTTTGGCCATATCGGCCATATAAGGACTGATTTCAAGTCCTGTCACATACCCTGCACCTCTGGCGGCAAGCAAGAAACCAATTACCCCCGTGCCGCTTCCCAGGTCTGCCACCCGCCAGCCGGGACGAAAAAAAGCAAAATGGGCCAGCAGGACTGCATCCAGAGAAAAACAGAATTCCCGCGGGTGCTGAATAATTTTCAAACCCTGAATCAGTAAATCATCGAGACGTTCCCCCGGCAGTAATAAATCCGCTTCTCCCATTTATTCTTTTTCCACAATTTCTTCCCAGGGGATTTCCACCGTTTTATCATGGACCAGCTGAACTGTGGCTGTCTTTCTGGCAGGATTAACGGTCATTACCTTTCCCTCGCCGTCAATCGTAACCACTTCCACCCCAATCGCCGGCGGCAAGACTCTCTTACAGCAAGAATGATAGCAATCGCTTTCATATTTAAGACAACACATCAGCCGGCCGCATATCCCGGAAATTTTCGTAGGATTCAGCGACAGGTTCTGATCTTTGGCCATCCGGATGGACACCGGCTCAAAATCGCCTAAAAAGGTGGCACAACAGAGGGAACGTCCGCAGCAACCAATTCCCCCCATCATTTTGGCCTCATCCCGCACCCCAATCTGCCTGAGTTCAATGCGGGTCCGAAAGACGGCCGCCAAATCCTTAACCAGTTCCCTAAAGTCAATCCGCCCGTCGGCGGTAAAGTAAAAAATAATTTTGTTTACATCAAAGGTATATTCCACATCTACCAGATTCATAGGCAATCCGTGGGTCCGGATTTTTTGCTCGCATAGTTTGAACGCGTCTTTTTCCTTATCCCGATTTTCCAGGACTTTTTCTTCGTCCTGGGGCGTGGCTTTACGCTGCACCGGCTTTAGAGGCGCCACTATCTGGTCGTCCTCTACCTGACGCGGGCCGATCACCACATCGCCGAATTCCAGTCCCCGGGCCGTTTCCACAATAACATGGTCACCAACAGCCAACGCAATTTCACACGGATCAAAATAATAAATTTTACCCGCTTTTTTAAACCGGATCCCCACCACTGTCTGCATGCTATCGTCCCTCCCTTGCTCCGTCTAGTAACCGGATGAGCAGCGCTTCACCCGTTAACCGGGTATTGGCATTGGCCAGCAGCGCCCGCTGCGCTTTTTTCACGTCCGCCAGCGCGGCCATCAGCCTTGGTTCATCCCAATACTTCGTTTGTGCCATCAAAAAGTCCAGCAAATCAATGTTAAACACTAATTTTTCATTTCGTCCGCATAAAATTACCAAGATATCCCTGAGTAGTAACGCCAAATATTGCAGCAGGTCCAAAACCTGGTTCCCCAGCTTTTCCCACAACGGTCCCTGTTCCCAAACCAAACCGCTTTCCTGCCGGCAGACAGCTTCTAAAAGGGTGGCCGCCTGATCCCGGAGCTCAAGACCGCCCGGTTCCAGTAAGGCTAAGGCCATTCCCATCCGTCCCCCGGCCAGCCGGGAAACCAGGTCGGCTTGGGCGGGGGCAACGCCCCGTGCGGCCAGCCCTTCGGCTAATACAGCGGCCGGAAGCGGCTGAAAGGAGAGCAGGAAACAGCGCGAGCGAATGGTCACCAGCAATTTTTGAAAAACCGCCGCTACCAAAATAAATACAAAATTGGAGGGCGGTTCCTCTAAAAGCTTTAACAAGCTGTTCTGGGCTTCCGTCGTCATTCGCTCCGCGTCTTGAATGATACATACCCGATAGGGGTTGATGTGCGCCGACATGCCGGCCTCATATTGCAAAGCACGGATTTGGGCTATTTTAATCGTGCTCCCCTCCGCCTCCACTATGTGCAGGTCCGGATGCGCCCCTTGGCGGCTCAGGCGGCAGTCATTACAGGAACCGCAAGGTTTCTCGCCCTGCCCGGCACTGCAGAGAATCGCCGCCGCCAACGTACGGGCCACCAGCATTTTTCCGGTTCCTTCCGGTCCGGCTAGTAACAGGGCGTGAGGAATCCGGCCGCCGGCGAGCATTCCCCGCAATGTAGCAATGCGTTCTTCGTGCCCAATAATGTTTTTCCATTCCATAACAGCCTCTACGTATATAAGTCCACCAGCATACCGCGAATTGCGTCATGCTTGGCTAGAATCTCCAGTTGCTTTTCCTGGCCGCTGCGCACATCTTCCGTCATATCGGCCAGGGTCTGGTCTACCTGTTTAATTATAGTATACATTTTCTGCCGGCCCTGACTGTCCCAGCCGTTTTTTGATTCCAGGCTATACATCCGGCCTACGGCTTCCCCAATAAATTTGCGCACCAATTCTTTATAACTTTTTAATTCTGCATACGTAGGTGTACTGCCTAACTTCTGTCCCTGCTCGTCAATCTGCCGCAATAGGGCGTTTAATTGCTCAACCGATTGTTTATCCTGCGAATTGAGGAGCTCGGACGCAAAGTGGTTTCCTACCTTATCAGGTTTGCCGGTACTTTCCCGTTCAGACACCATCGGAATGTTGGAAGTTCCCATTTTATTTACTTTCACGGCGTACCTCCTGCTTATAAATCAACCATACGTTTTACCGCGTCATAAATTGCCGCATGAATTTCGTCAATTGATTTTAACCGTCCATTTTCCGTACATGAAATGGTCTGCCAGCAATATTTGGCCGCTACCAGCCGGTAACTGGCGTAGCACCGGCTCAAATAATCCTCGTCCCGCTCATGAATGTCCGGTTGGCCTTCACCGGACTTATTGGCCCGTTCCCGGATCAACTTCCGGCTGTACTCGGGCGGCACATCCAAAAAAAGCACACAGTCGGGCACAGGCAGTTGAAAGAGTTGAAATTCAAAGTTCCATAGCCATTCCAGAAACTTTTGCTTGTCCGCATCACCGGGTATCTTAACGGCCTGATGAACCATATTGGATGTCGTATACCGGTCCGCCAGGATAATCCCGCCGCTGTAATAAAAATCTTGCCAGTCCTTTTTAAAAGAGGCATACCGGTCCACGGCATAAAAAGTAGACGCCACATAGGGACTGACATCGCCGGGCTGACTGCCGAACTCACCGTTTAAATACATCTTGATCAGAGCCGAAGAAGGACTCCGATAGTCCGGGAATTCAACCTTTTTTACCCGCTTTCCTTCTTTTTGCAGCCGCAGGTAGAGTTTTTCCGTCTGAGTGGCTTTACCGCTCCCGTCTCCCGCTTCAATGATAATTAGCTTTCCCGGCATTTTATCCCACCACTTTAATGGTTTTTAGTGTATAGTCTTCGGGGCCGGAAATATGAAGTCCGGCCTCCTGTAAACGACGACAATAATCAATAATTTCCTGGGAAATTTGTTCCCCCGGGCACAGCAGCGGAATGCCCGGCGGATAAAAGGTAACAATTTCGGCACAAACGAGTCCGCACGAGTCGAGAAACGGCACCTGGCGGGTCTGCCCGAACAGAGCTTCCCGCGGCGATAAGATCTGCGGCGGTGCAACCGGATAAGCCACATCCACGCAAGCATTGTACATCGCCGAAAAATCGGACTGTCCCCGGTGATTCAGCACCATATCCCGCAGAGCGTCCACCAGGGCCTTGGCTTCCTCTTCCGTATCGCCCAGGGTCAGCAAAAATAGAATATTGTACATATCCGACAATTCAGCCTGCACCTCGTAATGGTGGCGTAAGATCCGTTCCGCTTCCGCGCCTTTAAGGCATAACCCCTTTACCGTGACCGTTACTTTCGTAGGGTCTATACTGTGAACCCCCGGGGTGCCGATTTTTTCCTCCCCAAAACAATAAAGTCCCGGTATGGTATTAATTTGGCTTCTGGTCCAATCGGCCAGATCGATAGCCCGGGCAATCAATTCCCGCCCCTGGGTCGCCATCTGCATGCGGGCCACATCCAGCGACGCCATCAGGATATAATTCGGGCTGGTAGACTGAACCAGCTGCAGCATGGCTTTAAGCCGCGGCACACTAATCCGCCCTTCCCGGCAATGCACCATGGAACACTGCGTCATGGCCCCGATAATTTTATGCGTACTCTGGGCGCAAATATCCGCTCCGGCGTCCAGTGCCTGCACCGGCAGCCGGCTATTGAATTTCAGATGAGGTCCGTGCGCCTCATCCACTACTACAGGCATATTGTGGGCGTGAACAATATCCACAATTTTTTTCAAGTCCGTCGCCACACCGTAATAGGTTGGATTAATAATAAGAACACCCTTGGCTTCCGGATGCAGTTTGACGGCCCGCTCCACCGTCTGCGGGGTAACCCCCATGGCCAGGCCCAGGTCGGCGTCTACCTCAGGCTGCATAAATACCGGTATGGCACCGCTGAGAATGATCCCGCCGATAATCGAGCGATGGGCATTCCGCGGCACAATGATTTTTTCCCCCGGGCCGGCAATCGTTAGTATCATAGCGTAAATCCCGCCGGTTGTACCGTTGACGACAAAGAAACTATGATCGGCACCATAAAGCTCGGCGGCTAAGTCCTGCGCTTCTTTAATACAGCCGTGCGGTTCGTGCAAATCGTCCAATTCAGCCATTAACGCCAAATCGAGTGCCAGCGCATCCCGCCCCAGAATGTCTCCCAATACGGAATGCATCCCTTTGCCTTGTTTGTGTCCCGGTGTATGATAAGGGATGACCCCCTGTTGTACATAATTCAGCATTGCTCCCAACAATGGAATGTCCCGCTGACTGATATGCCCCACACCACAGCCTCCTCACTATGAAAAGGGTAAATTTTTCCTGTATGCAATATTATACCCTGTTTTGCCAAAATAATCTCAATTAATTGTATCATAGCGTCCCTGCCTGTACAATGCCGCAGAGACAGTTAATAAGCAACTCCTTTTTATTATAGAACAATACGGTGGTAATGTAAAAAAAATTCGGGGCGGAAAAAACCGGCGAATTGCTTCGCCGGTAAAAAAGGGAGAAGGTTATACGCCTGTTCAGAACTAGAAGTTGAACTGGTCAACATTCTCTTTGGTAAAATCCAGAGGAGCGCCCATAATGACTTCTTTGGTATCCGCCTTATAGGTGATCTTGCCTACGGTAGGAACCTCCATCCCATCGGTCGGGGTTTTGCCGTCAAGCAGTTGTTTGGCCATATAAATTGTCAGGTACCCCAGTTTGCCCACATCCCAAAGGGTGGCGCTCTGAGCGGCGCCGCTCTTTATGTATTGTCTCATACCGTTCGGGGTAGCCAAACCGATTAATTTAATCTTGCCATTCAGACCCATCTGTTCAATCGCCTGGGCCGCACCCGGTTCCGCTACGGTGGATAAGGCGGCAATTCCTTTCAAATCCGGGTAGGCCTTAACTAAATTCTGGGTCTGGGAAAATGCTTTTTGCTGATCTTCTTCACTCGGTGCAACTGTCACCAGCTTGATGTCCGGATATTTTGCGGCTTGCTGTTCTTTCATCCACTTAATCCAGACATTTTGATTCGGCGCCGTCAAAGAAGCGGTAAGTATGGCGTATTCACCGCTGCCGCCTATTTCTTTCGCCATATTATCCATCATATGACGTCCCAGGATCTCGGCAGTCGTTTGGTTAATAAACAATTCACGGGCCTGCGGCATGGAATCGGCGTCATAGGTCATGACTTTTATCCCCGCCGCCATGGCTTTTTTCAAAGCCGGCGCCACTGCGGCCGGATCATTGGCCGAAACAATAATCACATCCACTTTTTTATTAATTAAATCCTGAATGATATTGACCTGCTGCGCGGCATCGGCCGCAGTCGGCCCGGTATAAAGAAACTGGAAGCCCAATTGGGCGGCTGCCTTTTTGGCGCCTTCCGCGGCGGTATCAAAATACGGGCTGCCTATTACCTTGGGAACCATGGCAATCGTCTTTTTGCCTGTCTGGGCCGGTCCCTGAGTATTTCCCTCTTTCGCAGTATTCCCGCCGCATCCCGCCGCCAACAACAACCCTGCCAATGCGGCCGTTACCAATAATGCGGTAAGTTTTCCCGTTTTCATCGCAATCACCTCTCCGTCTTTTTAGAACACCCGGCTTGCCCCAAGCCGCAAATTCCGGTTCCCCCCGCCAGGAATTTTATCCATTTACGGCTTCAGGATTTCTCCTTTAAGCCGGGAGTCCCACCGCCGGAATTGCCAAGGAAATTGAATTTAATAAACAAATTCAGCTTATCCCTGATAACAACCAAATTATTAATCAGCAAAATGACAATCAGCGCCAGCCCCATTAATAAATTTTGCGCAAAAGGGCTTACTCCGATGAGGTTTAGTCCGTTTCCCAGCACGGCAAATACACTGACCCCGATTACTGTCCCGGCAATGGTGCCTGAACCGCCGGCAATATTCGTCCCGCCCAGCACGGTCGCTGCAATGCTCTGCATAAGGTATACGGCTCCCAGATCGGCCCGCGAAGTGGAAACACGCGAGGAAATAATCAAGCCCGAGACCGCGGCCATTAACCCGCCGTAAATGTATACATACATAAGCACCCGGCCGGTCTTCACCCCGGAGAATAAGGCAGCCACTTTATTGTTGCCCAGCGCATAGACCCTTCGTCCCCAGGGAGTCCGCGATAACAGCAGGGAGGAAATCACCGCCAGCAACGCAAATAACACGGTCTGCACCGGCAAATTGCCTAATAGATAACCTTGCCCGATAAAATAATAGCTGTCGGGGAAATTGGAAATCGCGTTGCCCCTGCTAAGTACCAGGGCGATTCCATTAAACAGGGTCATTGTACCCAATGTCGCCAGGATCGGCGGTACGCCAACGCCGGCAATCAACAGACCGTTAAAGGCGCCGCAACCGAGCCCCGTCAAAATTCCTGCACCGATGGCTGCCGCCAGGTTTCCTGTGGCCCCGTAAACAACGGCAATTACAATCGTCGTCAGGCCGGCAATGGAGCCAAGAGACAGATCAATGCCGGCCGTAATAATAATCACGGTCGCCCCTAAGGCCAGAATACCCAGTTCCGACATTTGCTGCGTAACCGATAAGAGATTGGCAAGTGTCAGAAAGGTCGGCGACAGAAACGACATGACGGCCATTAGCCCCAGGAAGAATAACAGCAGAATCAATTCATGAGACCTCCGTTTTCCCATGCTTCATTCCCCCCCTTACCTCTCCGGCTACATCAATACCCTGTTTGTTCAATTCGTTTTGGCGGTTATTCATTACATCCAACGTAACCGCCATAATAATTACCAGGCCCATAACCACATTCTGCCAGTAAGGTTCAATATGCATTAAAATCATGCCGTTTTGCAGCACACCCAGAATGAATACCCCAATCAGTGTTCCCGTCAGACTGCCGCTGCCGCCCAGGACATTGGCCCCACCGATCACCACGGCGGCAATGACGGTTAATTCAAAGCCGGTCCCGCCGTTAGGGTCAATCGTCCCCAGTTGGGCGCCGTACAGTACACTGGCTAAACCGGTTAACGCTCCCATATAGCCGAATACAAACAAAGTAACAAGTCCCGTAGGAATCCCGACTCTGGCCGCCGCCGGAGGATTGCCGCCAAGAGCATAAATACTCCGGCCCAGGCGCGTATATTGAAGCAAATAATAGGTTACGGCGAGCACAACCAGCAAAATCAATACCGGTATGGGGATGCCCAGCAGCGAAGTATTATAAAGGCTCGTATACCAGACCGGCATGGAAGTTACCCACTTGCCGTTCGTATATAACAACAGGCTGCCCCGGAAAAGATTCATCGTGCCCAGAGTCACGACAATCGCCGGGATTTCCGCCCCCGCAATCAGAATGCCGTTAATCAGACCCAGCAAAATACCGCAAGCAATGCCGGTCAGCAATATAGTAAAAAGATTGGCCGCCGGCAGTAAGGCGCTCAAACCGGCAAAAATGGCCGCAAAACCGAGTTGGGAACCAACCGATACATCAATACCCGCCGTCACAATGACCAGGGTCATTCCCACGGCCATAATGGCCAAAATAACATTATTCATAATAATGCCAAGTAAATTCGACGGATTCAAAAAGGCCGGGGACACCAAAGCAATCCCGCCGCTGATCATTAGCAAAATCAGGGTCATCACCAATTCCCGGTTTTTCAACCAATCTTTCATAGTAAGACTCCTTTGCTATATAAATTCCGCGGCCTGCTCCGCCGTACCCAGCGCCTTGGCCATAATGGATTCCTGGGTAGCGTCCTTTTTCGCCGCCACTCCGGCTACCCGGCCCCGCCGCATGATTAAAATCCGGTCGCTGACTGCCAAAATCTCCGGTAGTTCCGAGGAAATCACAATTACCCCAATTCCGCTGTCGGCCAATTCCCGCAATGTTTTATGAATTTCAATCTTGGCGCCGATATCCACACCGCTTGTCGGTTCATCGGCAATCAAAATTTTCGGGTTGGTAGCCAGCCATTTGGCCAGCACCACTTTTTGCTGATTGCCGCCGCTCAAAAAGCGGGCCCTTTTACCAGGGTCCGGCGGCCGGACATCCATTTTTTCAATATATTGCTGCGTGATTGCCAGTCCCTTCTCTTTATCCACACAGCCAAACTGATTCCGGATCGTGTCCAATATGGGCAACGTAATATTCTGCTGCACCGTATCCGCGAGAATCAATCCTTCCAACTGCCTGTTTTCCGGCACATAAGCGATGCCATAATGTAAGGCATCGGCCGCACAGCCGATCACAACCGGCCTGCCTTCCAGAATGATTTCACCCGTATCAGGCCGGTTCAAACCAAATAACGCCTTGGCTATTTCAGTGCGGCCGGACCCGACCAGCCCTGTAATACCCAGAATCTCCCCTTTTTTCAGTTCAAAAGAAACATTGCGGAAATTTCCTTTTTTAGTCAAATTTTCAACTTTCAGAATTTTATCCTTGCAAAGGCTCCTGGCAGTTAGTGATAAATACTCTACCTCCCGGCCGACCATCAGGCGGATCAATTCCCGCCGGTCAATCGCCGCAATGTCCCGGGAGGCAATGTACTTGCCGTCCCGGAATACGGTAACCCTGTCGGCGACCCGATAAATTTCGTCAAATTTGTGGCTGATAAATAATACAGCAATGTTTTCCCGGCGAAGAGTGTCGATAATTTTATACAAATTTTCCACTTCCCCCGCCGATAGCGTGGAAGTCGGTTCATCCATGACAATCAGGCCGGCATTAAAACTAATTGCTCTCGCAATGGCGACAATTTGCTGGGAAGCCAGATTCAGGTCCTTCAATACGGTTTTTGGATTCAGCCTGGCGCCTACCCGCTGAATTGCCGCTGTTGCCAGCTCATTAATTTTTTTCCAGTCTAACTGCCTGCCCCATACCGCTTCATTGCCGATGCAAATATTTTCGGCAACAGTGAGATTAGGGAACAGGCTAATATCCTGATAAATCACCGAAATCCCTTTGCGGATTGCATCCAACGGGTTTTTGACAACCGTCCGTTCCCCGTTAATTATTATCTCGGCGCCGTCGTCAGGATAATGAACACCGGCCAGCACTTTAATCAACGTCGACTTGCCGGCGCCGTTTTCCCCTACCAGGGCGTGGACTTCTCCCCGTTTCACATCCAGCGAAACATCATCCAGCGCCTTAATGCCGCCGAAGGTTTTACTGATATGTCGTAAATTTACAATATCATCCCCAGTCAAACGAATCCCCCCTGCTTCTCACTTCTGAACCGCTTAACCGTCTACTCCCAACCCTGGCCATCGCGGCCGCGGCCTACTTTCTGCTCCTCATAGCCGCTTTGCAGATAGGCCGTCATCGGGTCGGGCGCCAGTCCCAGTTCCTCCCGGATGCCGGCCAACAGAGGCTTAACCTCCGTCTCAAAGGCTTCCCGCACGATATTTTCGGCAGCCAACACATCGTTTTTTTGCCGGGCTTGCCGCAATGCGGCCCGGTTTACCAGCAGGGCTTTGGCGTGCGCCGTCTGGATATTGAGCACCGAACGGATCATGGCCGGAACCTTCGGTTCAATACAATGACTTTGGTCAATCATGTAAGCAATACCGGCTGCCGTCGCCGCTGTTGCCGGGTCCAGTTCGCCCGCTACCAGTTCGTTAAAAATCAGGAATAATTCATACGGATTGATCGTACCGACAATTAAATCATCATCGGCATATTTCCGGTTATTGAAATGAAAGCCGCCAATTTTATGTTCATCCAGTAAAAAGGCGACAATATGTTCCACGTTTACCCCCGGGGAATGATGGCCGAGGTCTACCAGAACCTGCGCCTTTTCCCCCAATTTGCCGGCCAGGGTGAAGGACATCCCCCAGTCGGCGATATCCGTATGATAAAACGCCGGTTCGAATACTTTATATTCAATCAAAAGACGCATATCGCCGGTGAGGGAGGCATACACCGTCTGCAGCGCCTGCTCCAGATAATGCTTTCTTTCCCGGAAGTCACCCTGCCCCGGATAATTGGTCCCGTCGGCCAGCCACAGGCTTATGATTCCGGAATTTACCGTTTTGGCGATTTCAATACATTCCAGCACGTGGTCCAATGCTTTTTGCCTTACTTTAGCGTCCACATGGCAGAGACTGCCAAATTTATATTCCTCACCCTGAAATAAGTTAGGATTTACCGCGCCAATTTTCAGGCCGAGTTCCGCCGCATAACCGATGATTTTTCCATAGTCATCCGTTTTATCCCAGGGAATGTGGATGGCTACGGCCGGGCAAATCCCGGTAAATTTATGAACTTGCGCGGCATCGTCCAGCTTCTCGTATAGATTGCGGGGTACCCCGGTTTGTTTAAAAACCTTGAAACGGGTGCCGGAATCCCCGTACCCCCAGGACGGCGTCTCTACTTTAAAAGCCTTAATCCGTTCTCTTACCCAGGCGACATCAACTCCTTTGGCCTGCTGCTGTTTTTCCCAAACCGTATAATTCTGCCCGTTCATCCTGCATTTCCCTCCCAATTGTTCTCCTATCGCCTGCCGGTTATCCCGGACAGGCCATGGCCGTCGTAGAAAACGTTAACATGGAATCGATTTCTATAGTCATTATACGACACCTTTTCATTGAATCTGACACCTTAATGCGACACCGCTCCGGTCTTGTTGCCCGAAATTTTATACCTGTACAAACTCCTCTTTCGCAGGATCCGTTGACCGTCTGATCATCAATTCGCCTTCAAAAATAATCCGTTTCACTTTCGCATGCGGATGGCGGGACCGGTGCAGGAACAGTTCCACTGCCTGTTCGGCCATCGCCGCCAGCGGCTGCCGGCAAGTCGTAACAGGCGGCGAAATCCACCGGCTCATATGAATATCGTCAAACCCCGTAACGGCAACATCTTCCGGAATCTTCAGCCCCATTGATTTAAGATAATTGATCGCACCGATGGCCATCAAATCGGTAGCGGACACAATGGCCGTCGGCCTGACCGGAGCAGCCGTAAAAAAATGCCGGGCCGCTTCATAACCGCTTTCAATATGATAATTTCCCTCATAAACCAATTCCGGCCGTAAAGGCAGCCCATATTCCCGGAGCGCGTCGGCGAAGCCCTGATACCGGTCGTTATTCACCTTATACCGGGGAATGGAGGTAATATAGGCCATCTCCCGATGACCCAACTGATACAGATGCTGCACAATCTTTTTAATTCCGGCATACCCGTCCGTATATACAGTATTCACCGGTTTATCCAGGTTAAGATGGTCAATAAAAACCACCGGCAGGGTTTCGGCCAGTTTCAGCAGATATTCAATACTGGCCTTGTCTCCCTGATAGGTGCAAACTACCAGTCCGTCAACATTGCGGTTGACCAGATCACTTAAATAAGCCGTCTTATCCTGCGTCCCCTCACCGATCGAAGTGACTAAAATATTATAGCCGTGCTTCCTGGCGGCATCCTCAAGGTCTTTAAACAGCTCGTAATAAAAAGAATTAATATAATCGGGAATAATAATTCCCAGGGTTTTCGATTTTTTGGTCCGCATCCCCTGAGCCATCATGCTGGGTGAATACCGGAGTTCTTCAATCACTTTCAAAACGTTTTTTTTCGTCTTTTCATTGACCGGCGCCGTTTCATTCAAAACCCGCGATACGGTTGTTACGGAGACTCCCGCCTGCCTGGCCACATCTTTAATCGTTGCCACAATTCATTCTCCCGCTCATTAAATTGTTATCATGAAATCGTTTCCTACGAATCATTATAGCCTCCCTTCCTTTTCCCTCGCAATCTTTATTTTTCACTCAATTCAGACTTTATTCGCCGCATCATTCCCTGGGTTGCGGCGAATACTCCTGCGTGCCAAAAGATCTTTGAATCAGTTCCCGTCCCTCCGCCAAATTTTTCACCTCGCCGGCGGCGATTAACTGCAGCAGGATATTTCCCAATACGGACGCCTCGACCGGGCCGGCCAGCACCGTTTTACCGGTTACGTCCGCTGTCAGTTGGCACAAAAAGCCGTCCTGAATCCCGCCGCCCACCATATGGATTGCGTCAATCCGGTAGCCGAGAATTGCCTCCAGTCCGTCAATAACCTGTTTATATTGTCCGGTGATCCCATGATAGGCGGCGATGGCCAGTTCACCAATCGTCCGCGGTATCCCCTGCCCGTGGTCACCGCAATAATCCCGGATCGCAGCGGCCATATCGGCCGGCGCCCGGAAAACATCGGCATCCGGGTCGATAACAAACCGGTTATTCTTCGCTGCCGCCGCCTGCTTGCTAATCGCCGGAAAGCCAATCTCCTCGCCGTTTTCGGTCCAATGTTTCCTTAACTGTTGAATGATCCATAATCCTGTTACATTTTTCAAAAAACGAATTTTTCCTTCCACACCCCCTTCGTTGGTAAAGTTATTCTGCCGGGAAAGGGCATTCATTAGCGGTCTGTCCCGCTCCACTCCCAGCAGCGACCACGTGCCGCAGCTCAAATAGGCGCTTTGGGCCGTAGCCAGCGGCGTGGCAGCCACGGCGGATGCCGTATCATGGCTGCCCACGGCAATGACCGGAACGGCCCCCAATCCGGTCTCGGCCTGAACCGCCCGGGTCAGAATGCCGGTTACCTGTCCCGGCCTAATCAGGGTTTGCAGAATCTTTCCCGGCAATCCCACAGCCTGCAGCAGATCCGGGTCCCAGCCGGCCGTGCCGGCATTGAGCAGTTGCGACGTTGAGGCTACCGTATACTCGTTGTATTTATGGCCGGTAAGATAAAAAGCGAATAAATCAGGCAGAAACAGCAGGCTTTCGGCTTGTTCCAACAAACTGCCGCGATATTTTTTATCGGCATATAATTGAAATAACGTATTAAAAGGCAGATATTGTACGCCCGTCTTAGCATAAAGTTTTTCCCAGGAGATGAAATTGTCCGTTATCTCCCTGCCGATGTTCTCTGTCCGCTGGTCCCGGTAATGGTACGGGTTGCCGATCAGTTCGTCACGCCGGTCCAGTAGACCATAATCAACCCCCCAGGTGTCAATGCCGATGCTGCTTATGTTTTTTCGACGAATGCCGGTCAACGTTAGCCCTCTTTTAAATTCCAGCAACAATCGCAAAAAATCCCAATACAGCGTCTTGCCCAGCATGACCGGCTCATTGGCAAACCGGTGGACTTCCTCCAGCCGAAGATTGCGTCCATTGTACTCCCCCAGCATAATCCGCCCGCCGGAGGCCCCGAAATCAGCCGCAACATAAAACAAACTGTTTGGCATGCGCATCCCCCCTAAGAAAAACCGCTGCGCGGTCTTTCGGCTCAAGACGCAGGGCTCAGAGCGCGGAAAAACCATTGCGTGGTTTTTCGGTAATTGGACTTTAGTAATTGGATTTTGGTAATTAGTAATTGGAATTTGAAAAAATGAAACAGCGGTCTTTCGCAAATACAACCTCAGAAAACGTTACCATGAAATCGGTTCCTATTACTATTATAGATTAGCGCTGGCGGATTAGGCAATCGTTATTTTGAAAATATTTCCATTTTTTCATTGCATCTAACCCGGCTCTTTTGCATAAACCAAGGCATCGCCGGCTTGCGTGAAAGTATGCGCGGCCGTCCCTGCCGGCAGTTCAATCACATAGGCGCTGCCCCGGCAGGCGGCCCATTTCCCCGGCCGTAAATCCGCAACAATTTTAAGAATACAGTCTTTATTATCAACAAACAGAACATCAATGGCGTAGTGCATACCCAAGGTATGCACGCTGTTGCACGGCCGGATCACCAGCCCCTGTCCCGCCGGCAGAGTTTTCGTACCCAAGAGTCCCCGTAAGCGGCGGAAAAACGTGTCCGCCACCCGGAGCTGCTCCGCCAGAATCGTTCCCTTCTCTTTGTTCAATAACAACATAGCTTACCTCCCTTAAACCAGTGAGTGCACTAGGCAATTTCGATGGTTACCGTGCTGCCGTGCCCGGCAGGTTCAGCCGGTCCGACAATCAGTCGCCTGGGCATGCGCTGCTGCAGGCCGGTCACATGGCTGATCACCCCGATGGTCATATTTTCATTCGGCAGCCGTTCCAGCGTGCTCATAACAACCTCCAGCGCTTCCGGATCCAACGAACCGAAGCCTTCATCCAGAAAGAAAAATTCGAGCGGATACTGGCCCCGGAGCTGAATCTGACTCGACAGGGCCAGAGCCAATGCCAAAGAGGTCTGGAAGGTTTCCCCGCCGGAAAGGGTTCCCACAAAACGCTTGAAACCGCCATTGGCGTCGTCACGGACAAGAAAAGAACCGTCCGAGGCAATCTCAATGGCATAGCGATGATTGGTCAGTTGCTTTAATCGTTCCGACGCCGACGTCAGTACGATCTCCATCTGTTCCTGAGCCATAAACTCGACCAGTTTATTGCCGCGGGTCAGCGTCCGCAAGGTTTCAAGATGGCGCAGCCGCTCCGTAAGGCCGGTCATTTCATTTTCAATTTCCTGCCAGCGATTATGCCGGTTGACGAGGTCCCGGCAGCTGTTTTCCGCCGCCACCCGCCGTTCCATAGCTTGTTCTTTTTGTGCCAGGGCTTCCTGGGCTTGGCTCTGCAAGCGCTTCCATTCTTCCATACTAATCCTTTTATCACCCAGTTTAGCAGCGAATTGGTCCCGCTCCGCCGCCAACCGGTGTTCCTGCTCTGTATACGCATCCATTCGCTGCCGCATTGCCATTAAGTCACAGTCCTCGATATAGGCGGTTTCGGCCGCCTCCTCCTGTTCAAAGCCTAACCGCTTCAGCTTGCCGGTAATCCGCTCCGCAAAACGGCACAGCTGCTCCTGCAGCGTGGACCGCTCCGCCTGCCGCCGGGTCAGGTTCTGTTCCACATTCATTCGGGCCGCTTCCGCCTCCCCGTACTGTTCCGCCGCATTCTGCTCCACCGTACGGAGCCCGGCAATTTCCGCATTAACTTCCTCAAATAATACCCTGGCTGCCATGCCCTGGGTAATCCGGCGAAGTTCTTCCCGCTTCTGTTCCCTGCTATTGACCAGCACCTGCCGTTTGGCCTGAACACCGGCCAGAGCCGCATTTATCCTGGCCTTACCGTTACTTAGTTCTTGCAGCCTGTCCTGAAACTGCCTGCTGTCCTCCCGGTTTTGGCCGGCCTTTTGCCGCAGTTCCTCCGCCCGGCGGTCTTTGTCCGCTACCTGGGCAGCCAGCATCCCTGCTTTTCCGCCAAGCTCCTCCGGTTCGATAAACTCCCCGGAGCAAAGCGCCGTCAGCAACCGGAGGAGTTCCTGTGATAGCCCGGCTACCCGTCTTTCCAGTTCGCTCAGGTTGTCCTGCTCCCGTTTCAGCTCCTCTTCCGCGGCGGCGATCGAAGCCTGCAGTCCGGCAATGGCTAATTTAGCCCGGGAAAA
Organism: Allolucifera butyrica; assembly: GCF_900476375.1. GTDB lineage: Bacteria > Bacillota > Negativicutes > Sporomusales > UPPP01 > Lucifera > Lucifera butyrica. The sequence goes on from NZ_UPPP01000065.1 coordinate 64,695, forward strand.
TTTTTGCTCAAGCTCCTGCAGCCGCTCAGCAGCCTGCTTCCGCTCATTACGCCAAGCGCTGAAGGCCGCTTTCGCCCGCTCCAGGGCCACCGCCTGCGCTGCCGCCAACGAACCGGCGCTCTCCACCGTCAAAAAGCCGGCAGGAACGTCCCACTCCCCGGCCAGCGTATCCAGTTCCGCCGCGATCTGCCTGCGGCCGTCACTGACCGCCTTCTGAGCGGCGACAAGTCTGGTCTGAACGGCGACAACCCCGGCCTCGTGCCGGCGAAGCATCAACTCTGTCTGTTCAAGATTTATCTTCAACTGCTCCGCTTCTTGCTCAAGCAGTTCCTTTTCGCCGCCAGCACCCTCCTCAGGGCTGACAAGGGCCGGAACGGGATGAGCTATCGAGCCGCAAACCGGACAAGGCTGACCCTCCCGTAAACCGGCCGCCAGTTGAGCGGCGAGCCGGCGATGGTCTTTCGCCAGCAAGGCGGCGATTTGACCGGCCAGCAACTCCTGTTTTTCCTTTCCGTCCTGATAGGCCGACTGCAATTGATCTCTTTGCTCTCCCAGCCCGCTTAATTCCAGGGTTAAAGCATCCACTGCGGCAGTTTCCCCTGCTATTTTCGACTCATTGGCGGTCAATTCGTTCAGTTTGGCTTTCAGTTCCGCCAGTCTGACCTCTTGCCGGACCAAATTTTCTTCCTGCCACGGACACTGTTCTCCGGCGGCCAGTTCTCTTGTCCGGAGTTCATCGGCTGCCCGCTGTAAATCCGCTTCTTCCGCCGCAGCCTGACAGAGATCCGTTCTGGCCGAGGTTAGCCTGTTCTTTCTTTGCGCATGTTTCTGCTGCATTGCGGCAGCAGCCTGAATTTCCCTTTCCAGACTGCCGGCCAGTTGTACGGCCGCCTGTACCTGCAGGCGGTACGTACGGTCTACGGTATTTGCAGCCAATTCATTTTCGAGAGCAGCCACTTCAGCGGCTAACCGCGCAATTCGCTCCTCCGTCACCCCGATTGCACCGCCTGTATTCGCCAAATTCGCCTCCAGTTCATCCATTTTCCCTTTTTCCCGGGCAATTTCCTCTTCGAGCCTTGCTGCTTCCCGCTCGGTATCTTGGGCTGCCTCCAACTGCGCCTTCCGTTCGATAAGCTTTGGTTCCCGCTCTTGCCTACCGGTCTTAGCCGCAATCAGGGCTTTCTCAAAATCCCGGGTCCGGGTTTCTAATTCCTGCAGATGTGTTTCTATACCGACACAGGCTTTTTCCACCTCGTCAAGCTGGCCGGCCAAACCTTTTCTGGCACTAATATCCGCAAAAACCTGACTTGCTTTGTCGGCGAGCTGCACTTGCCAGGTCAGCCGGTCAAATTCCTCTTTCTGCCGGCGGTGGTTGAGAAGTTCCTGCTCTTTCCCGGCCAGTTCCTGCTGCAGTTCAAAAATCCTCCGCCCCTCCTCGCAGTGCCTGCCAGTCTCCTCCTGGTGCGCAGCGGCGGCCTTCTCGCTTTCTACGGCTTGACCCAGCAGCGTTTCCGCCTGCTTAAGACTCTCCCGGGAAGCATCGCCCAAACCTTGCAATTCTCCGGACAACTTAATAAATTGTCCGTTAACCGTCTCGTAGCGGCTGTTGAGTTTTTCCACCAGGCCCCGCCCGTATTTCTCCAAGGAAAAAATCCGTTCCAGCATTTGCCGCCGGCCGGCGCCGTCCATTTTCAAAAACTCGGAAAATTTTCCTTGCGGCAACACGACCGCCCGCATAAAATCTTCCGGTGTCAGTCCGAGAAGATTGTTTATATAGTTAGTGACGTCTCCGTCCCGTTCCGCAACGACAATTTCCTGACCTTCCGTCAATTCGACAAGACGGCTGTGGGTATTTTTCACCGAGATATGATCCCGGGTTTTGTAGCCGCGTTCAACACGGTATATCCGGCGCGGCCCCGCGCCGAGAGCAAAGGTGAACGACACGGCAAGCTTGTTCTCAGCATGGTTGATAATCCCCTGAATCCCCCGTTTGGCCCGGACCACCGTTCCATAAAGGGCCAGGGTCATCGCATCCAGAATCGATGACTTGCCGCTGCCGGTGGGACCAAAAATACCGAAAACGCCAAGGTCGGATAACACGTCAAATTGAATTTCCTGCTCCGCCCGAAAACTATTCAGTCCTGCTATTTTAAGGTTAAGCGGTTTCATTGGCTTCCTCCCTTTCCTTAGGGTCGTCGAATGATTCAGTTTCCCCGGTAAGGTCCAAAAACAGCTTGATCAAACCGGGCTCAGCAACCGCACCGCCGGTTTGGCGTTCATAGAAGCGTGCAAACATCTGCTCGGCCGACAAATGCCTTAGTTCATTAAGCTTGTCTACGCCTTCACCGGTCAGGTGAATTACAGGCCGGATCGTAACGAATCCCGGCTGAATGCGCCGTAAGGTCTGGATTTGGTCCATCGTCAAAGGCTGGGTTACGGATAGCTCCAAATCAATCCAGGCCGCGGCGTCCCGGCCTTCCTCCACCCAGCGGTACACTTGCTCCAGACCGGCCGTAGCCCGCCATTTGACCAGCGGTTTGCCGGCTGTCAGCAGAATTTCTCTTACCGCCGCACTTTCTCCCGGTACTACGTCTACAAGGGTCACCGATTTAGCCTGGCCTGTTTCGGCAAAACTGTACTGGAGCGGCGACCCGGCGTAACGGCCGGGGACGGCTCCGCCGAGAGCCTGGGGCCGGTGGAGGTGTCCCAGGGCAATATATTGAGCAGTTGCGGGAAAGACCGAGGCATCGACTGCATAAATTCCGCCTACTTGCTGGATCTGGTTTTCCGATTCGGGACACTCCATACAGCCCCGGACAAAGATATGGCTCAGGGCTATGTTAATTGTATCCCGGCGAAAATTGGCGCTTAACCGTTCCATGGCCGCCTTAACCATGGCTGCGTAGCCCTGCTGCATCTCTTCCTCTGCCAGGGTCCGGGACATTAGCTGCCGGAGGCGTCCTTCCGAAGGGTAAGGCAGCGCCGCAAGCACGGCGGAATGGTCGCACGACGGCATTGCCAGTTCGAGCCAGGACGGACCGCACTGAATCCGTTTCACTCTCCCTGCCGGAGTATAGGAGGTTGGATAAATTTCATCCCGCGGCAAGCCAACCAGCGTAATCCCCAGCCGGTCTGCCAGCGGCGACGGGGCGCACAGACGTTCCGGATTGTCATGATTGCCCGCTATAACAACAACTCCCCGTACGCCATGATTTGACAACCGGTCCAGGGCAAAATAAAACAGTTCCTCCGCCGCGGCGCCGGGATTGGGGGTATGAAACACGTCGCCGGCAATCAGCACCAGATCCACCGCTTCTTGCTCCGCGATGCCGCAAATCTCGTCAATAAACTGCTCCTGCTCCGGTTGCCGGTCCCTGCCGTCCATTGTTTTTCCCAGATGCCAATCCGCCGTATGAAGTATGCGCATCCTAGGCCTCCTGTATAGGTAGAATAGAATATCCTTTTAAATAATGTTGTTTTATGTTCATTATATTATAGCTTGTCACTAAAAAGCCAGCCTGCAAAGCAATGCTTTGCAGGCTGCCCGGACACGGCTTTATTCTATTATTTAAACGCTTGCCGGTAGATTGCCAGTATATCGGCTACACTGGTTTCGCGGGGATTCCCCGGCGTACAGACATCGCGGTAAGCCATCTCGGCCAATTTCGGCAAATCTTCTTCCTTGGCGCCGATCTCAACCAGCTTTTGCGGGATGCCAATCTTCCGGGACAGGGCAACCACTGCTTCCACCGCAGCCCGCCGGTATTCCTCCTGACTCATATTGTCTACCTTCGCGACTCCCATGTTGCGGGCAATTTCCCGGTACTTTTCACCGGTTGCCGGTGCATTGTACTCCATGACATAAGGCAGGAGCAGGGCATTGGCCACCCCATGGGGCGTATCGTAAACAGCCCCCAGGCAGTGGGCCATGGAATGAACAATCCCCAGACCTACATTGGAAAATCCCATTCCGGCAATATACTGGGCAACTCCCATACCTTCCCGGGCCGCTAAATTATTCGGCTCAAATACGGCTGTTGCCAAATGCCTGGCAATCAGTTCAATGGCCTTGAGTTCAAACATATCCGTCATGACCCAGGCCCCTTTGGTCGTATAGCCTTCAATGGCGTGGGTCAGAGCATCCATCCCGGTTGCCGCAGTAAGGCCCTTGGGCATGGAGGCCATCATTTCCGGGTCTACGATGGAAAGCACCGGAATATCCTTCGGGTCAACGCAGACCATTTTCTTCACAGCCGCTTCATCGGTAATGACATAGTTTATCGTAACTTCAGCCGCCGTTCCGGCAGTAGTCGGCACGGCAATCACGGGAACGGATTTATTTTTAGTGGCTGCCACGCCTTCCAAAGACTTTACATCGGCAAATTCCGGATTATTCGTGACAATGCCGATGGCCTTCGCGGTATCCATGGAAGACCCGCCGCCAATCGCCAGAATAAAGTCGGCTTTTGACGCCGCATATTGTTTCACACCGGTTAAAACATTTTCAATGGTAGGATTGGGTTTTACATTATCATAGATTTCAAAAGGGATCCCCGCATTTTCCAGAACGGTGGTGACCTTCTGGGCCACTTTGAATTTTACTAACTCCTTGTCTGTTACCACAAACGCCTTTGTAAAATTCCGCCCGGCCACTTCCGCCGGAATTACCTGAATGGCCCCTGCCCCAAAATAAGACGTTTCATTGAGTACAATGCGATTTGCCATACTAACACCTCTTTATTTTATTTGTTGTAGAATCTACGGCGGTGCGAAAACTTTATTAAGCCTGCAAAACTCCGGCCCGCGGCCTTACCCCGAAAGCCTTGGCCAGCGCCAGAAGCTGCCGGTCCGTAATGCTTTGTTTAATGCCGCCCTGATGAGCATGAATCAACATATATATCTCGGCAGCCTTTTCCACTGTTTCAATCAGGCCGAACGCTTCGTCCATGGTTATTCCGGCCCCCAGAATTCCATGCTGCGGCCAGATAACGATCCGGCAGTCCTTCATCTTATCCGCTGTGGCCCGGCCAATTTCATTTGTTCCCGGTACCAGCCAAGGAAGCACTCCCACCCCGTCGGGAAACACCACTAAACACTCGGTGCACATTTCCCATAAAGTTTTGGTAAAGGCCTTTTCCTCAAGCCCGTGGACAAAGGTCATTGCCAAAACATGCGTGGCATGATTATGAATAATAACACGATGGTTAGGATCTTTTTTAAGCCGTTCCGTATGGCTCATGAAGTGAGCCGCCAGTTCGCTGGTAGGACGGCCGTCGTTCTTAAGGCCCCAGATAATATCAAAGGTGCGGCCATCCTCGCCAATCCGTATGACGCCCAGGTTTTCCTCAGGATTTGCGAATACGTTTTTAAAATACTTTCCCGTGCCGGTTACGATAAAATATTTTTCCGCCAGTTCCTGGACGGGACAGGGCAAAGGCAATGTCTGCTTTACATCGCTGACATCCATATACTTTTTCACTTCTGTCCCGGGAAGCAAATAACTTATATTGCCGCCGTTGCGTTCATCCCATCCCTTTTGCCACATATTGCGGGTAACTTCCATCATTTCCTGCACAAAGGGAATTTCGTGCCGGATACCGTTCATTCTCTTCCCCTCCTGCTTATGGCTTACTTACCGCCATGTTCATATTCAATTAATGGGAACCGTCTCTATCATTTCTTTTCTTCTTTAGTTTATTGCACCGTTTCTTCGTTGTCAACAGAAAAAAAGAGATATCATCCTTGTATTTTGTTGTTTTATGTCCGATACCTATTCTAATTTTGTTGTTTATTTGTCTTTCCCTGCCAATCCGGTTATACTTAAATCAATGATCCCATATAATCCGAGGAGGTTCTGCATGCTAGGAATCGAACGCCGGCAAAAAATCACCGAAAGGATCCAACGAGACCGGAAGGTCTATGTATCCACTTTAAGTGAACTTTTCGGGGTAACGGAAGAAACGGTCCGCCGGGACCTGGAAAAATTGGAAAACGAGGGAATCCTATCCCGTACTTACGGGGGAGCCATCTCGAACCAGCATACCAATGAGGATTTATCTTTTCCGGCGAGAACTTCCCTTAATTTTGAAGCAAAACAGCTTATTGCCGCCAAAGCGGCTGCTCTCATCAATGACCGGGATACAATTATGGTCGACGCCAGTACCACTTGTTTAGAATTAATGCATGCCCTGAAAGAAAAAAAGGGTCTTACCGTAATTACCAACTCCGTAAAAATAACTCATGATTTTATGGATGCCAATTTTAATATTATTTCCACCGGCGGTTCCCTGCGCTCTCATTCCTGCGCCTTAGTCGGCCCGGTCGCCGTAAATACCCTTGCCAATTATTATGTAGATGTAGCCGTTATCAGCTGTAAAGGGCTCTCCCTCGCCAAAGGGATTATGGAATCCAACGAGCCGGAAAGCGAATTCAAAAAAAGACTGATTCAACAGGCCGGAAAAACCATCTTGCTTGCCGACCACACTAAATTCAATAAAACCGCCTTTGTTAAGCTGATGGACTTTGCAGCGCTGGACTATATCGTGACCGATCAGGCCCCTGCCGGGGAATGGCTGGAATTATTTAATAAATATAATATAAAAGTCCTGTATTGATTGGGAATTGGGTGTTGAGTGTTAGGTATTAAGGTTGGGTTGTGAAGAGCGGATCTCGGTAAACGGAAGGAAACCGCATAAAAAACCGGCTAATGTGATCTTTCCTGTAAAACAGGGAGTGTCTCCAATTCTGAGACACTCCCTGTTGCTATACCAAGAACTCCGGCTTACCTTTTTAACGTTTGTAAACAAAATGAATCAGCATCCAAATTAATTGTACATACGGCTAATAATTTTGCCCGCTCAAATAAGCTTTCCACAATGGCAAACTCTTCCGGACTATGATTTCTGCCCCCCTTAACCCCCATAGCGCAAACAGTCGATACGCCGGCCATTACGCTGAATGCCGAATCAGACCCGCCGCCTACCAACTTTGCATACGGAATCCCCACGTTCATTTCCTCATAGGTCTTTTTAACAATAGAAAAAAGCTCATCAACGCCTGCCGTTCTTCTCATCGGCGCCATACCGTAAACCTCGGCAACCGTGGTAGTTGTTCCCTGAATATAGGTTTTGGCTGCTGCTTCCTGTATTTGCTGGCGAATCTCCGGTAATAATGCAGGATCCAGATACCGGACATCTATCACGATTTTCGCCTGACCAGGTACTGCGTTGGGAACGGTCCCGCCCTGTATCACACCAACATTGAAGGTCGTGCCCTTTTCCCAGTTCGTCAAGTTCTGAATAGCGATTACTTTATGGGCTATTTCTAAAATAGCACTCCGTCCATTTTCCGGCTCGTTGCCAGCATGTACAGCAACCCCTTTGACTTCCAGTTCAAATACAGCGGTTCCCTTGCGCCCGACAACGATTGCATCATCTGTAAATCCCGTTTCACAATTAAACGCCGCTGCCGCTCCCTGTGCCTCTGCCATAAATACATCGGCCGCATTGGATTTTCCGTGAGCTACCTCTTCATCACCAGCCAAAATTACTTTCAGTGGACGTGCATTATATCCAACTGCCTGCAGTGCCTTTATGGCATATAATGCAGCCACAATTCCGCCCTTCATATCAAGAACGCCCGGACCGTAGGCGACACCATCCCGGACCGTAAACGGCCGCTTGGCTGCAGTGCCCTCTGGAAAAACCGTATCCATGTGCCCAAGAAATAATACTTTTGCTTTTTTTCTGTCGGAGCCCAGTTCACCAATCAGCATATTTCCAGCCTGCTCCATTTCGAGGATCCGGGTAACTGCCCCTTCCCTTGCCAGCACTTGCTGAATTCTGTTGGCGACGATATCGATACCCGGCTTATTCCAGGAACCGCTTTCCAGGTTGACAAGTTCCTGCCACAACGCCAGCATTTCATCTCGATGCGCATCAATAAATTGAAAGATTTGCTCTTTTTGACTATTCATATTTCCACTCCTAATATTTTTGTCGCTGCAGCGACGGCCAATAAGCTCAAAGTTCATGTTACTATTCCATTCTGCCCTCTGTTTTTCTGTAAAACTTACCCGTTTATTCCCATAACGCTTAAAACCACTCTGGTCAATAACATAACAACGGCAGCGTCTACAAGCGGAACGCAAATCAGCAGGGAATGCCATTTTTTATCAACGTTGGAGACAATTACAATGCGGACAAAATGGCCAATCAGCGTTCCCATGGTTACACACGCGGGAAACAGGATCGTTGCCTGAACCGCGGTGATTATGCCTTTAGAATACAAAGTAGCCGCGGTAGCACACCCTGCTGCCTTGGCGAAAAAGGCAGCAATCAGCGCAAATACAGCCTCACCAGGCAGACCAAATATGGCCATCACCGGCTGAAGTATGGTACCGACTCCCTTCATTAACCCGGTAATTTCTAAGAACTGAATGAGTACATACGCCAAAACCATAGCCGGAGCAATCATTTCCGCGCCAATATAAAAACCTTTTTTGGCTCCCGCCACAAATTCTTCCACTACACTGGGTTTCACTTTCTGCAAATTTATTTCTGCGGCAGTCTGATTAGCCATTTACGCCACGCCCTCCTTCTGCCTTGTTGCGGGATGCATACCATTTTAAATACAAGCGTGCCAAATTAGCGCCCATGACCTTAACAATAAAAATCAACCCGATAATAACGCCCACCGGCAAAACGCTGATAGGCAGCAGGGCGGCTCCGGTGCCGAAGGTATTGGTAACCGGCGCAGACCCCGCATACTGGTAGGCGACAAATACGGCCCGCTCCTCTTCCGTCATCATTTTGTCTTCTACTAATCCCTTCGTCATTACCGCCGCCACATCAGAACTGGTAAAACTGCTGACGAAGGCTAATCCGCTGGCGCCTGGAATTCCCATTAAAGGCTGTAAAACAGGGCGGAATAATACTTCAGCCGCCCGCAAAGCACCAAGCGACTCGGCAACTTGAATGCATCCCAGTGCAAACATCAGCGTTGGAAAAAGCGTTAATGCAAACATGAAACCATCCCGCGCCCCGTTGCCTCCTTTACCAGTAAAGATAACCCCATTGGCTACTTTCCCAAAGCTCCCCGTAAGTACCTGAAAATCCAACGCTCTCAAAGGTCCGTCCGCTTTTGCAAATACACCGGAAAAGGCAATAATCAATATGATTAATGATAACCAGCCTTTCCAAGTAACTTTGTATTGTTCTTGCTTTTGTTCCGCCATAGGTGCTCCTCCCCATTAATTTAAATATTTAATATGTTAAAGCCATTTTTATATTCGACTTACTAAATGTTGTCTAACTTGAGCACGCAGGCAACCAACAGTTTAGCTCTTTCAAACAGGCTTTCGACAATTGCATATTCCTCCGGACTATGATTCCGTCCGCCTTTCACTCCCATAGCGCATACCGTTGGCACTCCTGCCAAAACCGTATAGGCCGAATCAGAGCCACCGCCTACCGTCTTTGCATAGGGCGTTCCAAAACCATTTTCTTCATAGGCCTTTTTCACTACTTCAAATAACTCCTTTACCCCTTCCGTTGTTTTCATCGGCTTTATGCCATCCATAAAAGTAACCGTAGTGGCCGTACCTTCAATATAAATTTTATTGCCAACATCTTCGATCCGTTTCATAATTTCCGGTAAATCATCCGGTTCTTTATAGCGCACATCAATAAAGATTTTTGCATAATCGGGAACAGCCGTTGATGTCGTCCCGCCTTGCATTACCCCTACATTAAAGCGGATGCCTTTCTTACAATCCGTTAGATTTTGTACGTCAATAATCTTATGCGCCATTTCTAAGATCGCACTCCGGCCGTTTTCCGGATCATTTCCTGCATGTGCGGCAATCCCCTTTATTTCCATCCTAATCCGGGCGACACCCTTACGTCCGACAACAATTCCATCATCCACAAACCCTGTCTCCATATTAAATGCCGCTCCGTAGCCCTTTGCTTCTTCCATAAATATTTCCGGCGCATTCGAATTGGCATGTAAAACCTCTTCATCGCCCGCCAAAAGGACTTTAATCGAACGCGAATCATAGCCAATCGATTTCAAAGCTTTTATTGCATAAAGAGCAGCCACAATACCGCCTTTCATGTCAAGAACACCCGGTCCATAGGCTTTGCCATTTTCTATGGTAAAAGGACGCTCTGCGATTGCGCCTGCCGGAATCGCCGTATCCATATGTCCCATAAAAATTACACCTGGCTTGGAATGATTTTTGCCAATCTCTCCGATCAGCATACTGCCGGCTGTTTCAAACTCAATCGTACGAAAAGTTGCTCCTTCGCCATCCAAAATCTTTTTAAAGCGAGCGGCAACTTGGTTGATCCCTTCTTTTTCATGGGGACCGCCTTCCATCGTTACGACTTCCTTCCACAGTGATACCATTTCCGCACAGTGATCATCTACATACTGAAATGCTTTCTGTTTTTGGTTAGTCATCTTATTCCTCCTATTATTTATTTATATTAAGAAATCAAGTAGATTTCTTAATGCTAAATATAGATAGCAAGAGACTATTATAAAAACCAATTTTCCGTTTATTCCGTCTATTGTGAATTAATAAAAAAGTGCTTTAAATGAAGATTTCCCTTACTAGCCTTCATATAAAGCACCTTTGCTTACTAAATTCACCTTTGGGAATCCGTTTATAGATATCACAAATTACTTAAAGTCTAAAATACGTATCCCATAGGTCGATATAATTTTCTTTATGTCGCCAATTTTTGCATCACTTGGTGTTGTGAACGTCTCGTTATGGGCCCCAACGGCACGATACTTCGACTCACCCAAATTATGATAAGGAAGAAGTTCAACTCCTTTTACCCACGTATTTTTCTTAAGAAATTCACACATTCTTTTGATATTTTGCTCATTGGCATTCACTTCTTCTATAAGCGGAACACGAACAATTGTATTCGGATGCATCTGTGATATCTGCGTAATATTTTTTAAAATTGCCTGGTTACTGACCCCGGTCATTCTCTTATGAGTTGCTTCGTCCATGTGCTTGATATCCACAAAAACGCAATCTAAATATTCAATGATGTCTTTTACCTGTTCAAAATCAAAGTAACCGCTTGTTTCGACAGCAGTATCGAATCCGTGCTGGCTGCAAGCTATAACAAGCTGCCGTAAAAATTCAGCCTGAGCAAATGGTTCCCCACCGGAAAATGTAACCCCGCCTCCGGATTCCCGGTAAAAGACAGCATCCCGTTTGATTACTTTCAGAACGTCTTCAACAGTAACTGTATACCCTATCATCTCACGGGCACCTGTTGGGCATACTTCACAACACTTAGCGCAACCACAACATTTTCCACGGTCAAAACGATTTATCGTATTATCCGTGACAATTGCGCTGTTACTGCAAACGAAGACGCAGCGATTACAACCAGTACACTTTTTATGAAAAAATAATACTTCCGGCTTTTGATTCCAAGACTCCGGATTGGCACACCATTGGCAACGTAATGGACAGCCTTTTAAAAAAACAGTACTTCTAACTCCTTCCCCGTCATGGATCGACCAGCGCTGTATTTGAAATATAATCCCTTTACATTGTTTCATAGGTGGTTCTTTCAATAATCGCATTCTGAGCTTCCCGGGAAAGGTTGACAAATTGCGTACTGTAACCTGCTACTCTGACAAGCAAATCTCTGTAATCCTCCGGATGTTCCTGGGCTTTTCTCAATACTTCCGTAGAAATCACATTAAATTGAACATGAAAAGCGCCCAGGGCAAAATAAGCTCTAATAAGAGATGCTAAATTTTTCAGGTTTCTCTCCGATTTCAACAGTTCAGGAGCAAATTTCATATTCATCAAGGTCCCGCCGGAATGTACGTCATGATTGATTTTAGTAACAGAACGCATCGCGGCGGTTGGACTTGTTAAATCAGTACCTGCGTGGGGTGAAACTCCTTCCGTTAATGGAGTCTTTGCTTTTCTGCCGTCCGGAGTTGCCCCAATCACACTCCCTGCCGGAATATAATTAGAAATTCCCATGAATGCCGAAGTAAAAGGGGTTCCGAAATAATCTTTATAGGACCGTACTTCTTTATAATAAAAATCAGTTATTTCTACAGCAATTGCGTCAACGTAGTCATCATCATTGCCATATTTCGGACAGGCAAGCACCGCTTGTCTCATTTCCTCGTAGCCTTCCCAGTCAGCCTCTAACGCTTGGTTAATCTCTGCTAATGTGTACTTTTTATCCTCAAACACCAGTTTTTTAATTGCCGCCAAGGAGTTGGCCGAGTCAGCCACCCCAATTCCGGTAAAGACAGGGGAAAGATTGTATTTAGCACCGCCTTTACTAAGGTCTTTCCCCTTTTCCATACATCCATCTACAAGCAGGGAAATATATGGTCTGGGCACCATTTCGGCATGAATCTGCTGTAGAGTAACCGAGCCGATCGCAGAATGTTTTATCAGATAAGCAAGTTGTTTATAAAAAGCTGCTTTTACTTCTTCATAGCTCTTGAACACAGAAGCAGAAACTTCCGAAAGTCCCATATCTTCTCCGGTAATGCGGCTTTTGCCGCCATTCAGCGCATATTCCAGCGCAGCGGCCAAATTAATATTTACGGCTGACGTCCACCGGCCTATTTTTCTAAAGTGCGGCACTACGCAGCCGCAATTGTTCCAATCGCGTGCGTCTTCCGGCGACAATCCTTCCGCCAATAACATTTCCGAACCGATCTTGTCGTTATGTACCGCCGGAAACCCTGTCCCAACCCGAATCAGTTTACATACGGCCAATAGAAATTCATCCGGACTATCAGGATGAATCCGCACACTCAAACCTGGCTGATGTGTTTTTACATTTTCAGTTGCATTCAGACACATATAAGAAAGGTCATTCGTTGCATCCCGGCCATCTCTTGTCCTGCCGCCTACGGTCAAATTCTGGAATGCATTATAACCGGCAAAAAATTTAGCCGTATTACCGGAAATAGCCCATACCCACTCAGAAAGCTTAATCCAAAGCGCCTCAATCAACTCCTGCGCTTCCTCTTTAGTGATAGTGCCTGCTTTTATATCCTTAGAATAATATGGATACATATATTGGTCGAACCTGCCCAGATTTAATGCCAGGGAATTCTCAGACAAGATTGAACCAAGTTGAGTAAACCATATGGTCTGTATCGCTTCATAAAAAGTTTCCGGAGGATGTTCCGGCACGTTCCGGCAACTTCTTGCAATTTCAAGAAGTTCTTTTTTCCGCAGAGTGTCCGTTTCCCGCTGTGCCATGGCTACCGCTTCATCCGAATAGCGGCGGGCCAGGGCGATAATTCCATCACAAACCAAAATGGCAGCATTATAAAAATCAATTTTTTCTAACGCTTCGGCAGTAATCGGTTCTAAACTCTGCAAATGTTCGAGCGCCTCTTCTTTTAGCCTCCCAAATCCTTTTTTGAAAATAATATCTTGATAATCGGCCGTAATTTCGCCAACCGCATTTCTCCACTTGGAATCATTGTCGATAATGCCGGTATCAACCAAAATTTTTGCCGTTTCCGGATTTAGACGGGATAAAAAAGTCTCTTCCAGCGACTTGCCTTTCCAGTAAGGGAAAATCTCTTTACGCAATGTGTCTTTTGCCGCTGCATCAATGTGATAAGAGTCCTGGTCCCGGCTTGCAAACGAGTCCATTTCCTCGTCAACCCACTTCCAGGAATATTCAGGACAAATAACCCCCGACTTCAGAAATTCGCCAACGGCTCCAACAATAAGTTCCTTATCAAAAATAGTTACCGGAATACTCTTACATACAGCTTGAAATGCTTTGGCCCGCCGTATAATAACGGATTCGCCTTCCGTATTTTTATAGGATGCCGTAAAAGCTACTGCCCGGTGAACACTGATAGACGGCTTAGCATCTATATACGATGTTTTAAAATCTTCTATCCGTTTATTAGACATACTTATGCCCCCTTTTATATAAGCATTATTATCGATTATCGATTTTCGAAAATCGATAATAAAAAAAAGAATTTCAACTTAAGTATTCGATTAAATTAGCACTGGCATCGGCCATATGTTTACGCAGTATTTGTTTAGCACCCATGATATCTTTTTGGGAACAGGCATCTAGTAACGCATGATGTTCTTCCTGCGATTTCATCTGATAATTCATCGTTGACAAATACAGGCGCATATAGCGCTCCACATTATTATTCATATTATGAATTAATGTAAGCAGCTTAGGCCTATTTGCAGGCTGGTATAACGTTTCGTGAAACTGCCAATTCAGTTCACCCCAGCGCCCGCTATGGCCTTCTTCATCCGCCTGTTTCAATATTTTGCCCGCAGCCGCTAAATCCGCCTCTGCCAAATTGGGAACAGCCAGTTCAAGGGCCCCTAATTCTAAAAATAACCGTATATCAAATATCTCCTGCGCTTCCTTCGCGGATAATTGACTAACTACGGCCCCACGGTTAGGATAAAAACTCACTAATCCTTCCGCTTCCAAACTTTTTAACGCTTCCCGCAGGACACTCATGCTTACGCTAAACTTTGTAGCTAACTCCTCCTGCTTGAGCTGAACTCCCCCGCCAAGTTCCCCCGACAGAATGGCTTCGCGAAGAATATTGGTAATCATGCCCGGTAACGTACGGTATGAAGTTTTTATATGATTATTTAAACTATTTTTCATGTTTTTACTATATAACTTTTCCTCGCTCTTGTAAAACCAATTTTCGAATGTATACATGATACATTCGAAAATTGGTTTTATACGGTAACTGGTTCCTCTTTTCGCCGGCACTTTGCAATCGTTTTTCTTTGAAGTTTCGACTTCATCTCTTTTTTTAACGTTTAGTAAACATCGTAAAGATTTGAATAAACGCCGGGCCCAGAAGTACCACAAAAATAGTAGGGAAAATAAACATGACCAAAGGGAAAAGCATTTTTACGGGCGCCTTCATCGCTTTTTCCTCCGCCCGCTGGCGCCGTTTTTCCCGCATGCCGGCGGACTGGACCCGCAGCACATTGCCGATACTAACGCCCAGCTGGTCGGCCTGTACCAGAGCGGTGACAAATAAAGACAAGTCCGGCACGTCACAGCGCTGGCCCATGGCGTGCAATGCATCCCGCCGGGAAACGCCAATACGGATTTCCTGCAGCAGCCGGCTGAACTCCTCCACCAAGGCGCCTTTCATTTTCTCCGTTAGTTTGACCAGGGCACCGTCAAAACCCAGACCGGCTTCCACACTAACCGTCAATAAATCCAGCACGTCGGGCAGGTCTTTCTGAATATTGGCCCGGCGGCCGGCAATTTTCTGATTGACCAGCAGCAAAGGCAGCGACAGGCCCACGGCAAGGCAAATCATCGTAATGCCAATGATTTTGTGTACCGGAACCGCCGCCATAACTAAACCCAAAACAACTACCCCAGGCAATAACAACGCCAAAAAAACAGTCAGCAACAAAAACTGGTCCGCATTTAATCCGCCAAAACCGCCGGCCATCAACAATTTTTGTTCCGCCAGCCGGCGAATCGCCTGCGGCGCCAGACGGGCCAGCACCGCCGCCAAACTGCCGCTCACGGGGGTAAAGAACCTTTGCAGAAAGGGTTTGCTCAATTCCTCCTCAATATCGGTCCGCTCCCGCGTAATTTCCTCTAAAGCCCTCAGGCGCAGGGAAACCGGCCCTGCCGCCGGAACAAAAGTATTCAATGCAAGGTAAGCCAGGATAAAAATAATCAAGAACGTCATGCCGGCAATCAGGATTATCACGTATATCACCTGCCTAAAATGGTTTGCTCACTGGGCCAGAACACTTCATTGGGCAGCATAATTCCGTTGGCCGCCAGTTTATCCAGAAATTTGGGACGGATTCCCGTGGGACGGAACCGGCCGATAATATGATTCTGTTCATCTTTGCCGGTTTGTTCAAAGACAAAAATATCCTGTAAGACGATCACATCGCCTTCCATCCCCTGCACTTCGGTCAAATGGGTAATCCGCCGGCTGCCGTCCTGCAGGCGGGATTGCTGCAGAATCAAATCCACCGCCGATGCAATTTGCTCCCGGATCGCCCGGACGGGCAGTTCCATCCCGGCCATGAGCACCATCGTTTCCAGACGGCTCAGCATATCCCTTGGGGAATTGGCATGACCGGTGGTTAAGGAACCGTCATGACCGGTATTCATCGCCTGCAGCATGTCCAGCGCTTCACCGCTTCTCACTTCGCCCACCACAATACGGTCGGGCCGCATCCTGAGGCTGTTGCGGACCAAATCCCGCATGGTAATGGCCCCTTTTCCCTCGATATTCGGCGGCCGCGTCTCCAGCGTCACCACGTGATCCTGCCGCAATTGCAGTTCCGCCGCGTCTTCAATGGTTACAATCCGTTCGTCGTCGGGAATAAAGGAAGAAAGAATGTTGAGGGTTGTGGTTTTCCCCGAACCGGTACCGCCGGATACAACAATATTCAGTTTCCCTTCCACACAGGCTTTTAAGAAATCAGCCATTTCCCGGGTCAGGGTGCCAAAAGCGATTAAGTTTTCCACCGTCAGAGGATTTTTGGCAAACTTACGGATGGTAACGGACGGCCCCTTTAAAGCCAGCGGGGGAATAATCGCATTGACCCGGGAGCCGTCGGGCAGACGGGCGTCTACCATGGGGGAACTTTCGTCAATCCGCCGTCCCAGCGGCGCCACAATTTTCTCGATCACATGCATAACGTGCGCGTCGTTACGAAACCGCACGTCGGTCAGCACTAATTTGCCCTTCCGTTCTACATACACCTGACTGGGGCTGTTAACCATGACCTCGGACACGGAATCATCCTGCAGCAGCGGTTCAATCGGGCCATAGCCCAGCACCTCATCCACCACTTCCCCGATAATCCGGCTGCGTTCGGTGCGCGGCACGGGAACCGGTTCTTCATCCATTACCGTATTGGCCATACGGGATACCAGGTCTTCCAGCTTTTTTCTGTCCGCGTCTTTGTCAAACAAAATCTGGCTGTCTTCCGAACTGATCTCATCCACAATTTGTTTATGAATGCGCGATTTTAAATTCTGATACGGGTCCCCCTTGAACGAAATAACAGGCTTGTTTTTATCTTTGTTGGTCAGGGCCGGCAGCTCGGTTTGTTTTTGTTTCTCCAGCCGTTGCAGCAACGACATGCCATTCCCCTCCCCCTACTGGACCAGTTTCGCTCCATATAGACCAAATCCCGTCGAACTCGTGGTCACATCCCCGGGCATAACCATCTGCAAAAATTCACCGGTTACATAGTTTTGGTTGCCCTGACCGCCGGCCCCCTCCAGAAAGAAGGCGGCGAAACCGACAATTTCCACCTCAGTGCGGCCGTTTCCCGACAAAGAATCAATGACCGGCACAATAACAATCCGCGGTGAACTTCTTTTTACCGTGTCAAAAGTAGCATCCGGGTCCAGCCCGACCCGGTAGGCCACTCCCTGGCTGGTAGGCCCGGACATGTTGCCCGGCTCCGTGGAAACCGAATCACCAATCGATAAATTTCCATCATAACCATACTCAATATTATTCCGGTACACATTCGCCCCGTTCCCCCCCAGCGCCAGTCCCCCGTAATTGCCGTTATACCCGCCGCCGGCCCCGGCTTTCAGGGTATATGACTGGCCGTAAACAAAATTCTGTTGGACAACCCCAAACGGGACAACGCCGGCAGCACTCTGGATCACCTCGATCTTCGCCTCCGCCGACGCCTGAACATCGGCGGTTTCCATCCCCCAAAGCCGGGCAAATAATAAGTCTACCCGGCGCATGGCCTTCACCGTCACGCCGGTATTGTTGTCCACGGCCTGAATATCCAGAGTGTCGGTATCCAGCCCGTTTTGCCGGGCGTAGAGAGTAGCGTCGGCAACCGCCTGCTGAGGGTCGGCGGGCAAATCCTGAACACCGGCCAGAGCCGCCGCATCCGCCAAATTCGTCAGTTGCGCCTTGGTAACGTAGAGTAAGCCAAGGTCAATGACCAGGGAGGAAAAAGCAAACAGCGTGGAAACGGCGAGCACTGTCAAAAGCGCAATATTTCCTTTTTCACTTTTTCTTTTGCTAAACACAGTGGCTTGCGCCTCCTTCCGTCAATGCCTCACTGAATCAAGGAAACGCCATATGCTCCATACTCCCCGACGTTATCGGAAACATCACCCGGCTCAACCAGATGCAAAAATTCCCCGGTTACATAGTTATCAATCCCCGCTCCGCCGCAGCCTTCCAAAAAGAAGGCGGCAAACCCGACAATTTGGACATCATGCTGCCCGTCACCGTCCAGTGAATTAATGACCGGTACGACCACAATCCGCGGCGACCCTTTTTGCACGGTCTGCCAGGTTGCCGCCGGGTCCAGGCCCACCCGGTAATCAACTCCCTGCATAGTCGGTCCCGACATATTGCCGGTCTCGGTTTCCACTTCCAGCGGCACCCAGTCAACGACCTGCAGTCTGCCCTGATACCCGTACTCAATGTTGTTCAGATAATTAGCAGCCCCCGTTCCCCCCAAAGCCAGGGCGGCAAAATTGCCGTTATAGCCGGTACCGGCTCCTAATTTCAGGCTATAGACTGCGCCATATTGAAATTCCTGCTGTACCACACCAAAAGGAACCACGCCGGAAAAACTGCTGAGCGGGCTGATCCTGGCCGTTGCCCGGGCTTGCACATCGGAGCGGCTTATGGCAAATATCCTGGCAAAATACAAATCGACCGCCCGGGTGGCCTGTACCGACAGGACCGTATTATTATTGCTGACGCTTACATTCACGCTGTCATTGTTCTGGCCGTTCGTCGCGGCGTAGCTGGAGGCGCTGGCAACCGCCTGCTGCGGATTGTCCGGCAAATCCTGAGCGCCGGCCAAGGCGGCGGCATCCGCCAGATTTGCCAACTGAACCTTATTGATATAAAGAACGCCAACGTCAACAACCAGGGCGGCTACCCCGAGCAATGCCGTCAGCACCAATGCGGTCAATACTGCGATCATTCCTTGTTGATTCTTTCTCCGGTCCGGCATGCGCTTCACCTACTCTACCCTCATTACAGCCTTGCCCTGGACGGTAACCGGGTTTTGCGCAAAAAACTGGCTGATTAACGGTGTAATGAGTTCTACCGGATTGCTGACCGTAACGGTAACCGGATCACCGGGCGTACGGGTGGGCGATGGGGAAATAGTAACCGTCAACTGCCCCTGGTTAATGGTAGAGGCCGCTGCATTTACCGCGGCAATAACGGTCGCGTCGTCATTGCCTACGGCTGCCGAACGCGCTCCCTCCCGGGCCGCTTCCGTCACTACCAGGTATTGATTCATAACCCGGCCGAATTCCATCATTCCCGCTACCAACAGCAGAAAGACCGGCAACACCAGTGCAAATTCAACCATGCTTTGGCCACGGTTATTCCTGATATAAGAAACAATCCTTCGCATCTTGCTGCGCCTCTCTTCCTGGTGAAGATTATTTAAACCCGCCTTTTAATGCAAAAGCCCCTGACGAGTCAGGGGCCAACCTAGGGCATCTAAGTAAATTTTTATAGCGAACCGCTAATTTTGGTAAACATTCCGTTTAAAGTAGTTCCCATAGCAGCCAGAGTACCCATAACGACAACGGCAATAAGAGCAAGAATCAAACCATATTCAACCATACCTTGTCCTTTTTGATTCCGGAACATCATTTTTACCATTTCCAGCAGCATCATTTTTACAACCTCCCGGTTAATTGATTTTCGGTTCCGATTCGGAAAGGATTGGCTTCTTCTTGATGTTATTGTAGCAAATTTCCTTATGGATTCCATCGGCCGTAAGTCTTATTCCAGCTGAGGGAAAGGTCCTGATTTAGTTCTGGGACTTTAGTCGAAATTAGTCGAACTGAGTCTAACGTCCTACCATTGCGTCCTAAACTTACACGTCAATATTGACGATTTTACGAACAATAAAAATACCGGTCAACTGACTGACGACGGCGGCCAGCAGCAGCATTTTTCCTAACGGATGAGTAAACAGCACCGTAATATACCCCGGATTCATCGCATATAAAACGACCCCGAGCGCAACCGGCAAAATGCTGATTAATAATCCTGAAATCCGACCTTGCGCCGTCAGCGTCCGGATTTGCCCCTTAATTTTCACCCGCTCCCGGATTGTACCGGCAATGCTGTCCAGGACTTCCGCCAGATTGCCGCCAACCTGCCGTTGAATCAATACGGCAGTCACAACCAGGTCAAGGTCGTCACTGTCCACCCGTTTAGCCAGGTTATTCATGGCCTGCTCGGTGGCCACCCCTAAATTCATCTCTTTCAATACCCGGCCAAATTCCTCCGAAACCGGGGGCAGCATTTCCCTGGCGACCATCTCCATGGCCTGCATAAAACTATAGCCAGTCCGTAACGAATTGGCAATCAGAACCAGCGCATCGCCTAATTGCCCGTTGAACGCTTTGGCCCGCCGGGCAATTTTTACCCGCAGCAGCATAACTGGCAGCAAGTAGCCGGTGATTCCTCCCGTTATCGCCAGAAACGCCTTGCCACCGCTTAGGACAAACGGCAGCATGGCCCCGATGATTACCAGCCCGACACAGAGGGTGATAAATTCCGAACCCCGCAACGGAATGCCGGCTTGAATCATCTTGTGCTCCATACGGCGCGACCATTGAAACGATTCGAAATAATGGCTGAACCAGCGCACCGCAGCGCGCCAGCCAGTTAGCTCCGTGCTGCGTTTTCCGGCTTGACCGGGCACTGCCGCGCCGTTATTCGCCGGTCTCTGCTCAACATAGAGGTCCATGCGGCGGCTGACTTGCCTGTGCCCGGCCGTAAGGGAATAATAAACGGCCAGCATTAGGATGATCATGATCAGAAACACCATAATGGGAATCATCAGAACCATGGATATCCCCCCTTCGGGAGCCTGCTTAAAAAGATGCGGATACTAGGCGCGGCGAGCATTCGAACGAAGGCGTACTCGGGGGTACGTTGAGTGAGGACGCGCAGCCGCAACAACGTAGACGCGCTTTTTAAGCAGGCTCCTTTTCTTTTAGTATAGCATTGGCCATGATTCGCCTGTATCGTCCCCAGGTCTTATTCTCCTGGGCGCACAGTCCCGCCTTAACTAGGCATACAGTCCCGGTATGAGAAAAACCGTGTGCGGTTTTTCGGCATGTGGCGCAGGGCTCAGGGCTCAGGGCGCGGAAACTAAAAAACTCGCAGACTTAAATCGCCTGGGAGTTTTTCTTCTTCAAACTATCCGGAATGCAAGAGAGACCGGACAGCCCGTTTTATTTCTTCGAAGCTGGTGCAGCGGCAAATATTGGATTGCAGCCAGACTTCGATCCGGTTGTCGTCGGCATCGGGATGCAGACTGATCAAGGCATGGCAAACCATAAGAAACCCGGATGTGCAATAGCCGCACTGAAAAGCCCCATTGCTGACGAAAGCACTCTGCACAGAAGAATTCGTCAGCCCCTCGACGGTGGTTATTTGATGCCCGACTGCTTCGACAGCCAGCATCAGGCAGGATTTCATGGGCCATCCGTCGATCAGAACGGTACAGGCGCCGCAGTCTCCATTTTCACAGCCTGGTTTGGCCCCGGTCAGCCCCAGTTCCCTCCGCAAAACATGGAGTAACGTATCGGCAGCCCGGACACAAACACTGCTTTTCATCTTATTAACCTCTAACTCGATTACCGCTTTCCCTTCCACTTTAAACATTCCCCACCTCGTCCTGCGCTGCCAGCAGCTTCATAAGCAGGGCGGAGAGCACAAATCGCCGGTATTCCGGCATTCCGGCAACATTATTGAGTACGGGCGCCGGGATGGCGGCAAGCGCCTTTTCTACCCGATAGGCATAAGGCCGGCCCGCTTCGTTCAATCTCTTCTCCATCTGCGGGGAACGAAACGGAAAGGCACAGACGCCGCTTAAAGCCAGCCGGATTTGTCCCTCTTGTCTGAGCGACGTGAGCGTAACTAAAGGATAATCAATTTTTTCATTTCTCGTTTTTTTTATATGTACATGGGGCAATTGCAGATAACTTCTATCGATGATGAACTGAACGATGCATTCGCCCCGGTTTAGTTGCAGTTTTCTATCAAAAACCTGACTGATTGGCACTTGCCGTTGTCCATACTCCCCGGCGACAACCGCACTGCCATCCGCTAAAAGAAGCGGCAGCAGTGTCTCGTGGTAAATAATTTTGCCGCACAGATTCCCTCCGATGGTTATCTTGCCTTGCGCCGTATGGTCCGCAACCCGGGCGCAAACCTTGCCCAGAAGAGGAAAGAGGCCACCGTCCGTTATCCGGGTCAGCGAAACGCAGGCTCCGATGATTAAGTTGTTGCCTGATAAATCCAGGGCCTGGCATTCCGGTATGTCTTTCAAATCAATGACCGCCCCGGTATAGATAGTCCCCATTCTGGCCCCGGTAATGATTTCCGTTCCGCCGCCAAAGTATAACGGCTCCTTTCCGGCACTGTCAATCTGGTTGAATAGCCGGACTGCGTCCTGTATCCTGCCGGGCCGGTAGTAATCAAAATCAAAGGGTATCATCAAACCCCTCCGTCGAAACTCTCCAGATTGATTCCGGAACGAGCGGTAAAAAATTCAGTTCTGCCTGTGCCGCTGCCGACAGGGCATTAGCCAGTGCGGCGGGAATACCGATTATGCCGTGTTCTCCCAGTCCTCTGGCTCCATACGGAGCTTCCCGCTGAGGGGTCTCTACAAACTGCACTAAATAATGCGGTGTCTCGCCATAATGCATGACTTTGTAGTTTCGCAGGCGAATCTCCGCCAGTTTTCCCGCTGCCGAATACCGGAACTCCTCCCGGGTTCCTAACCCGAGCCCCATACACATTCCGCCCCGGACCTGACCTTCGGCCAGTTCCGGATTGATGACCTTGCCGGCATCAAGTACCGTGGCGGCTTTTCTCAACCGGTAGGTATAATCCCGCGTATCCAATTCGACTTCGACGGCCTGCGCGCCAACCGTCCAGTACGGTCCGGGCTTGCCGGCCCCGGTATAAGGGTCAAGCAAAGTAATGCCGGGCATCACAAAACCGCCGCTGCCGATGACCGGACCTCCCGTGCTACTGCCGTCGGCCTGCCGGCAGCCATGAACGATCTCCTTAAAGGAGATGCAAAGATCCGGATTGTTTGGAAAGTAAACCAGTTCATTGCCTACGGCCAGTTCCCGGGGCGAACAATGCAAAGCTGCGGCAGCGGCCTTTTTTAATTTGGCAATCAGGTCATCCGCTGCCGCCAAAACAGCGTTGCCTGCCAAAAACGTAGTCATACTGGCGACCGTTTTCCAGTGTTTCGGACTAACCTGGGTATCTACTTCCCTAACGACATGAATGCGGTCAATATCCATTTTTAGTTTTTCAGCCAATATTTGGGCCAACGTCGTTTTCATTCCCGAACCGATTTCCACGGCGCCACAGTTAAGGTTGAGACTGCCGTCCGGATTCATAGTCACTATAGCACCCGCCGAAGCGTCAGGCGGAGAATCGGATGTTTTCCAAAAACAGGCGATACCTTTGGCGACAACTTTTCCATCGCCGGTTTTCCGCCTCACGCCTTCATCCCAGTTTACGAGTTTGCGAAGTTTTCTCAGGCATTGTTGCAAATCTCCCACGTTACTTTGTGTTATCTGGACCCGGGTAGGGGAAGTATCTCCCGGTAAAATAGCATTTCTCAGTCTCAGTTCCAAGGGGTCCATTCCCAGAGTGTGCGCCAATTTATCGATTGCCCGTTCCATACAAAAGTTGTACGCCACATGGCCGAATCCCCGGAAAGCGGTGGCATAACAATGATTTGTGTAAATGCACACTGCTTCACACCGGACATGCTCAAAGTTATACGGACCGGTGCAATCCGCCGCCATGGCTTTCGCCAGCCGCGGGCCGAGACCGGCATACGCCCCTGTATCGACATGATAAATGATGTCGGCTGCTTTAAACTCTCCGTCTTTCGTCGCGCCCAGCTTAATCTTCGCCTCCAATCCGGCGTGACAGGGAGAGGCTGCGAAATCCTGCTCCCGGGTATTGGCAACCCGGACCAACTTCCCGTTCACTGCTTTCGATGCCATATAGGCGAGAAGTTCGAGCTGCAATGTGGCCTTGCCGCCAAACCCGCCGCCAACCAATGGAGTCTTAACCACCACCCGGCTTTCGTCAACATTGGCATAGTGGCTGATTTTATCCCGGATTTCAAAAGGCGCCTGGGTGGAAGTATAAATTAGTATTGTGCCGCTTGGCAGAATTTCCGCTTTGGCATTTCTGGGCTCCATCGCTACATGGTCCGACTGGGGCAAGCGGATATCGGCCTCAATGATTACCTCACTTGTTTCCCATCCCTTAAGCAAATCGCCTTTGGCAATATTCACCCGGCCGCAAATGTTGCTGCCGGGTTCGGGATAAACATCAGGAACCGCCCGCTTATATTGGCCAAGGTCCGGGTGAATCAGCGGCGCCTCTTCTTTGAGCGCCTCGGCTGTGGAATTTACTGCGGGCAATAACTCATAGATCACCTTGATTAATCCGGCAGCCTGCATCGCCGCCGCTTCCCTGTTGGCAATCACCAGCGCAACAGGCTCGCCGAAATACCGGACCTTATCCCGCGCCAGCGGTGGCCGGTCTTCCAGAATGGACCCACATAACCGGGGAAAATCCTTCCCGGTTACTACCGCTTCTACGCCGGGCACAGCCAAAGCCCCGGAAATGTCGATGGATACGATCCCGGCATGGGCATGAGGACTATTTACCATACTGGTATAAAGCATACCCGGAAACAGGTAATCATCATTGTACTTCGCAGCGCCTGTCACCTTATCCCATGCTTCTTTCCTGGGTACGCTCCGTCCCACGGTTTCCATAAAATCAATCTCCTAAAAAGCTTCGGTAAACTTTGTGGCTCTATAAAGCGGTGTTGCGGCGCTTATAACGAATCGCTGCTTATTTTAGTCTATTTTATTGCCATCCCGCAGGAATTAGAACCCTTAACCGGCTAAACCGTTAATTATATGGCTATCTCATTCGGTGAGAAGTCCCCATCCAAATTTTTGATGGTTTTTGATTAAGGGTGTAGAATATTGCGAATCTATAGCCTTCAACAAAGAAAAAAGCCACTGAATCAGTGGCTTGGAAACAATCGAGCTTATGTAATATGTAATTATTTGGTTAAAATTTATAGGTTATGCCAAGACCTAATCCTTTAGCTGTTGCATCTACATTATAGCCATATAAATTTAAATTTTTACCCTGAGTTCTGCGATAATCTAAGTTAAGTTCCAGGTTAGGAGCAATTTCTTGTGACAGCCCTACTTTCCAATTAGTAAAATCCGATGCTATACCAACCTGAGCATAGGCAGTCGTCTTATCCGCGATTTTAGTGCTGCCAACCAATCCAAATTGCAGTTCGTTTTTTGAATCTGAAGCATTTCCGTAATAGTTGCTATTAGAAATTCCTTTAATCTTTACAAGACCTGCATAAGCAGAAATATTATTATCCAATTTGTACAATACGTTGAATTCCTGAGTTTTTAGTTCGAAGTTCTCTACATCTCCGGCACTGTATACCTTATCTGCAGACTTAGCATTAAAACCAGCATACTGAAAAGCAAAGTTATTCCCTAATCCGGTGGTAATACCCCAATCCCAGTTACCCTTTATACCATAACCAGTGCTACCAAGATTGTCCTCTACATAATTATCCGCATTTCTCCAGGTCAAATCGACCGAAGTTTTTCCCGCTGAGTAATCGGTTTGCGGTGCAGCAAAGCCAACACTAGCTGTTAAAATAGTTGCTATTGCAATTGCAAGTAAAGCTGTTTTTTTCATTTTCGAGTTCTCTCCCTTTATAAATGTTGTTGCGGAATAGCTGCCAATTCTACTACGCATAATTCACCTACCTTAAATATTCCGCTTGAAATATTCGCAATTTGTGAAAAATAAATTTTTCACAAATTGACCTTTTTTAATTCTATAGTTTTTATAAATTCCCTTTAACTTTTCCAATCAAATTCTAATAATTTCAATAAAATTGAAAACTCGTGGGGTCAGGCTTGAGTTATATTAAAATTGACTTATTTTTCATTTTGACCGCCCATCAATTGTTGGCAAATTCTTGTTATATTGGCTGGATCAATTTGAAGAAGTTTTGCCATTTCCCTCCTAGTCATTAGATTTCTCTCTATCGCCTCATAAATTAACCGTTTTCTAGCTGCTACCACTTGCCGTATTCGACACTTCCCTACCAGTTGTTCTTGACTTACCTGTTCCTCTCTAACTATCTTCCATACTAATTGATTCCAGGTTAACTCCGGCTGTATTTTCTTATTTTCTTCTTTTTGATTAATTATTTCATCTTTTTTCTCTTGTTCACTTTCCGGTTTATGTTCCGGTTTATCAATAATACACCCCACTAAATCAAAGTAATGCTCAATTGCCTTTTCTACATTAGAACTCAGCGTCCGTAATATAAAATCTACATTTACTAATCCATTCGCTTTTTTAACATAGGAATGGTGGCTACTCCATCTATAGTCAATCCCTCCCTGTATATTTGCTCTAACTGGGTTTTGATGAATGTAGCATATAAGAGTTATTAAATAGCTTTCTTTCTCACACAAAAATGCCTTATAACGCTGTTCAAATACATGTCCACTATGTTTCTGCCGCCAATTATAGTATTGCGTATATCTTTGCTGAACCCCTTGCATTATTTTGGCTAATGGAATTCTTCCAACCTGCAACAACAAGTGCACATGATTATCCATCACGACATAAGCATATAACTGAAAACCATATCGTTCTTTGTAATTTGAAATAATCTCTAGATATTTTTGTTTTTCTTCATCTGTTCCAAATACACTTGCTCTGTTATTTCCCCTAGCTATTACATGATACACTGCACCTTCATAATGTACTCTTGGCTTTCTGGCCATGGTTTTCTTTCACCCGCTACTTTTATTTTCAGCTTAACAAATCGTTTTAATAAGTCAATCATTATAATAACTCAAGCCTGACCCCATAAGCCTTGCTGCAGGGTATGGTCTTTCACCGCCGCAAGATTTATGTTGCCGCCGGCGGCCAGGGTCAGATCCGTACCGGCCTTGACCTGGGCGCCGCTTAAGGTGGCGTCTTTTTGGGCGACCAGCGTCGCACTGCCGCCGGCCTGAATGTTACTGGTGATATTCTTGGTCGTATCATAGGTATAGTATCCGGTCGCAATCCGTTCGTTGGCCGCCTGACTGCCTACTTGCAGGTTCTGCCCGGCGTTTAGCGCAAGGTCCTGCCCGGCCGTCAGATTCGCGCCGGTAACCTTAATATCACGGCCCGCCTGGATGCTGAGACTGCCTTGGGCCGAGATATTCGCCTGCTGATTCACCAGGGTGGTAGACAATTGTCCCAGGTTCACGCCGGAAACAACCGTTTCGTTGGCAATATCCTGCCCGGCTGTGATTTGGGCCAGATTGCCGCCGTCGATCGTGCCGCCGCGGTTGACGATATTCGCGGCACTGACCTGCAGACTGTTATCCGCTTTGATCGTCCCCATATTGGTCAAATCGCCGCTGGCTACGAAGAGTCAAGTCGAGTAGAAACGCGCCTTGCGACGCGCAACCCTCACAGAACCGGACTTGCCCTATTAAGGCATCCGGCTCTTCATAGCAGCATTTACTTACGTCTAGCCATAGATATTTACATAGATTCTCGCGTTAACTAGCGGGAATCTCTCCTCGAGTTTTGCAAATCCTTCCCAAGTCAGGCTGTTCTTTTGGCTTCTACGATTGAGCACTTCAAGTATCTTGCGCCGTATGCGGTATCCAAACGCATGAATTCCGTTGCTGTTGTCGGTCACCCCATAGTAGCGGTAGTGCCCAGCCAGCTTGGCATTTATCTGCTTGATTAAGTCTCCTATCTCAGTGTGCATATTTTGATAGAGCCATT
>NZ_UPPP01000058.1 GCF_900476375.1 Allolucifera butyrica
AAGGCAACATTGAGCCTAGCGCGATTATATGGGAAAAATGCTATTCCAGCGATCTGCCTCGCGCATTAAAAACGGCACAAAAAATATACAGTGGCCAAGTTGTTGAAACAAAAGCATTAAGGGAGCTTGTTATATGTCCGCCTACGGATAGAAACATTAAACTGCCGGTTCCATTGTGGCTAATTTTAGGAAGAATGGCCTGGATGCTATCACATAAATCACAAATTGAAAGCAAGCTATTGTTTGAAAAAAGAGTAAAGTACATTCTGGAAGAATTAATTCTAAAAGAAGATAGGAATGTTCTTTTAGTAAGCCATGGATTCATAATGATGTTTCTACGTAAAGAGCTTATAAAGCGGGGTTTTATCGGCCCTGGTTTTGGAAGAGCGAAAAACGAAAGATTTACGTGTATGAAAAATGATGGGTAGCCGGGTGCGAGTTACGATTCGTTACCTTTGGTTCGGATTCATATGAGTTATTGTATAAAGTAAAACTACGCAACAAAGCTACCCCTTTGTATTAAGGGGACCGAATTTCGCAAATAGGGACGCTATAAAAGCGGGAAATGTCGATAACCCCGTTTTCCTGACAAACCAGGAAAATTGTTAGGGGGACGGGGTGAATGACAACTGTGTGTCGACAACCCCAATCCCCCTGAAAGGTTAAAGGAGGACCTGATGTTTACTGATAAAAGAAGTAAAAAGGTCATATTTGTAGCACACTGTATCTTAAATCAAATGCTAAGATTGATGCGTGTGCTTATTATCCTGGAATCATACGTGAAGTAATGAAGGTTTTTCTTGAATCAGATGTTGGACTGGTACAATTACCATGTCCTGAATTTTTATATCTCGGTCTTGATAGAGAAGCAATTCATGGAGAAAATACAACTATCGAGTCAGAAGATACTAGGGTAGCTCTTCGGATGAACGAAGAGATTGCTCAAGAGTTATGTCATCAAATAGTAAGCAATATTATTTATCAGATTGATGAGTATCGAAAGCATGGGTTTCAAATAGTAGGGCTTGTGGGGATAAATTGCTCACCGACTTGTGGGGTAGAAACAACCTGGTCAAATGATAGAGAACATTTGGGGCAGGGAGTATTTATAAAAATGATTAACGATGAGCTTGTAAAAAGGCAGATTTCTATGAAAATGGTAGGTATAAAGGCCAAAGATTCAAAGCAAGCCGTTATTGCTATAAAGGAAATACTATATAGTTAATTGCAGTGCAATCATTTAGGAAGGCAATTTATATGACCGGGAAACGCGGGGACAGACACTTTTCGCTTGAGTTAAAAATGACCTTTCAGAAATTGGTAGAGGGATATATTCGGATTCTTCAAAGTTGATAAAAGAAGAGGCAAGGGGACGTTTTTTGCTTCTTTCCAGTTACTTTATTTCTCCGACAAGGCGTCCGGATGCATCCAAAATACGCATGAGTAATAAACTTCTGCCCGAATATGTAGAATTTGGCAGGAGTTTTGTTTTTTATGGGAAATAAAGGTTGTTATAGGCGTTTTAGATAAACGGAAATGGTCATAGTTTTTTTGGAAAATAGGTATAGTTTTAAAGGCGTAAAGGGGTGTCACCAACCTCGTCCCCCCGACATTAATGTAGTGTACCGTCCCACAGAGTGAATGTTAGCACCACGCTGACGGTAATTTAAATCTAAAGCGACTGGTGCCGCCTCGTTTCATTTCTTGTTGGTGCCTTTCGCAGAAAGGAATGGTCTTTATTATGGAGCATGAATTAAGAGAATTAATCCAAAAATGTGACCTCGCAATACAACAAGAAGATTTTGATACGCTTATGAATTATTATACAGATGATGCAATTTTGGTTGTAAGACCTGGGATGATTGCACGAGGTAAAGAAGAAATCAAAAAAGCATTTATTGCCATTGCGAAATATTTCAATAATAGCCTTGTCCCGGCACAAGGGGAAATGGTTATTTTGGAAACCGGAGATACTGCGTTGGTTATTTCACAAGCCTTCCTTAAAGCCGATATAAAAGATTCAAAATATTCCATGGAAAGAAGATCAACCTATGTATTTAAAAAAGATTCGCACAATGCCTGGCTTTGTGCTATTGATAACTCATATGGTACAGATTTGCTAAACAAATAGTAAGTGAGCGTCATAACTGAATAAGGGGCGGGGTTAATGACAACTGTGTGTCGACAACCCCGTCCCCCTGACACGTTCTATGTCAGTTCAGAACTTAACGCACCCGAAACAGGGTACGCGATAAAGACGTTAAGCCTTGACCTAGAACCAAAAACCTCAATGGGTGGTTTTCGGGTTCTTCCCGATTATTCAGTGGCCGATTTTCCTGCCGACTTTGGTATGCTGATTTTAATTGGAGGCTACGCATGGATGAAACAACTGAACAACGCTGTGTTGCCTGTGGTGGATTATGCAATTAAAAAAGGTATTCCAGTAGGTGCAATCTGCAATGCCGCCAACTTCATGGCAGAAAACGGCTACTTGGATCAAATCAGACATTCGGGCAATACTCCTGAATTCATGCAAGAACAGCTCCTCATTATAGAGGCAATCAGCACTTTGTAGAGGAACAAGCTGTCTGCGATTCCAATGTGGTCACTGCCAATGGCACGGCTACATTGGAGTTTGCTAAAGAAATCTTATTGTTGCTGAAAGCGAAGCCGGAAGCTGCTGTTTTAAAATGGTATAATACAAATAAGTCCGGCTTTTATCGGTCATAAAAAATAGAGCCGTTTCCTCATAGCGACGGGGAAACGGCTTTTCTCCTATAAAAAATTACCTAGCGTACGAAATCCGCGTTTTGCTGGTGAGACCCCCTTTAGAGAAGCTGACTTCTACAGAAAAAATGGAAATTGTTTTCCCATTCCCATTTTCCTCCGGAAAAGAGTTATTGGATGGTAGGCCGGGATTCTTATCCTAATAATATAATAGCATTATTATCCGGCGGTTGATAATGCCATTTGGCAAAGCTGGTAAAATCAATTCTTCAGTGATAGACACTTCAAAGAGGTAATTTATGGGAAGGGGAGAAATAATCAGTAGATTACAATACAAAGTAAATGGTAAGGGGAATGTTTATGAATTTTTTTTCGCTATTAAGAAAATATCTATGTCTATTTGTATTAGCGATCATTATGATTCTTGGACAGAAACTATCTTATGCCATGTCTCCCGGGGAAGCTGTACCAAATGTTAATGATTCGGCTATGGTAAGACCTGGAGAAATTGCGAAAGATCTAAATTTGCCCAATTTAGATGGTGAAATTGTTCATATTGATTTTAAGGGAAAGCCCACTATACTCGTGTCTTTGGGACTTGAAAGCAATGTTGAAAAGATGATTGAATGGCAGAGTTTTTACAATAGCCATAAAAATGACATTAACTTTTATCTTTTAGCGCATCAAGGCAAAGAACGTATGCAAAAGATCATAAAACAACAGAATTTTGATATGCCAATTCTTCTTGATGATAAGATAAGCTTTGTTCGTAAATATAACAATGCAGTTCCAGCACTTTTTATTACAGATAAAGATGGAGTTGTGGTCTATAATAGCGAAATGGCTATTGAAATGGATTCTTTAAATGCATTCCTTGATAAACTTCTAAAGGAAGGAAAGCACGATTTACCATCACTAAGGTTTGCCCCATTGAAACGACCGGTTCCGCCACCTCCGCCTCCATTCATGAATAATGGTACAGTTATCAAGCAAGAAATCTTTGGTACAATGGACGGACAGGATTTTTTAGTGAAATATAATAGTAAGCCTACGGTTTTGCTGTTCTGGGCGGATTTTAATTTAGACCAAACTTTAGGCAAAGAACTCAATATATTACAAAAAGCATATGAAGATATGAATGATAAGGCCAATTTTTATACAGTAAACTTTAGTAATCACAAAATGGCCAGAAAAATACTTGACCGACATCAAAGTACAGTCCCTGCTCTAATAGACAAAAATGGGGTCTATCTCCAATACAGCAGGGCGTTTCCCTCAATTATCATCATAGATAAAAACGGCGTAATTCGCTATCGCCCTGATGCAATCTCAACTGCGGAAGCTTTGGAAAAATTAATAGAAAGCTGTGATGTACCCTATGTTCCGCTACCAGTGCCACAGACGGCGGAAGAATGGGTTAAACGAGGGGACGAATTATATAAGGATAAGAACTATTTCTATACCGAAGCAATCGACGCATATAGTCAAGCAATAAGGCTTAATCCCAACTATTATGTGGCATATTTAAAACGAGCTCGGTTATACGACGAAAAATATAATGATCAGAAAGCTCTTGAAGACTTAGATAAAATGATTGAACTGAAACCCGATGTGATCGACTCTTATTACTTGCGGGCCAGTGTACTTATCAAGCTAAGAAGGTTTGATTTGGCCATTAATGATTATGATAAAATATTAGACATTAAGCCGGATGAGTTACAAGCAAGCCTTGATCGGGCGGGAGTCTATAAGATGCAAGGTAAATATGATTTAGCAATAAATGAATATTCGAAGCTTATTGAAAGCGCACCTAAAGGGAAGGCGATTGCAATCTATATGAACCGGGGGGATTGTTATCTGTTCTCAAACAAAAATGATTTAGCAATTTCGGATTATAGCCAGGTTTTGGAACTCAACCCTTTATTCCAGTATGCATTGGCTAACCGTGGATTGGCTTTCTTGCAGCAAAAAGATTATGACCGTGCGATTGCCGACTTTACAAAGGCAATTGAACTAAACCCGGTTGAAAAGTATTATGAAGATCGGTCAATAGCTTACTTAAGGCAACAAAAAGTTGATTTAGCAATAGAAGACCTCACAAAAATTATTAATATGAACCCTAATTATAGATATACTTATTTTTACAGAGGGCTCTTGTTCGTGAAGGAGCAGCAATATACTAAAGCTGTAGCTGATTTTATTGCGGAAAAAGAGCAGTATCCGCGTAATGGATACCTTCTGTTTGCTCTTGCACAGGCTCTTGAACTAAGCGGAGAAAGGGAACAGTCTTTGGAAAATTATAAAGAGGCGGTAGAATTTTTACCGCCAAAGGCTACGAATAAATTAATTAAGGCGCAAAAAAGAGTCGATGGGGATTGGGAAAGTTATAAGGAGTGGATTGATTAATAAAAATGATTCGGCATAATAAAAACTTTCTAGCTGAATTCCAAACCATAGATTGCAAGTTCGAACTTCGCCGCCTGCTCCAATACAACCAAACCTTTCAGGCAATTGAAACATTTCACTGCCTATACTTATAGTATGGTACGGCGGATTGATGAATGGATTTATCAGTAAGCCTGCCATAGTAGGGAAAGGAATGGACGCTATGCCATTTGTAAGAAAAATTGTTAATAGTGACGTCTTAGCTGGAATTATTGATATTCCTGAAGCTTTAAAAAATAGAAAAGTCGAAGTACTTGTTTTTTCCTTGGATGACAATAATACAACTGTGAGCCAAATTGAAAAAACAAAAAAAGCAAAAGGTTCTTTAGCTAAATACAAAAATACTGCTCTTATCGAGAAAGAATCCGCGGTTTGGGCAGAGGCGGTGACTGAAAAAAATGGTCATAGTTCTTCGGAAAAGGTATAGTTTTAAAAGCGTAAAGAGGTGTCACTAACCCCGTTCCTGACACGCCATGAAATAATGGGAATTTATTGAGGAGATATCTAATGATTATATATTCAGCACGTCACGCTGAAACGGATACGAATAAAACACCAGTGATTTGCGGAAATAATGACAGCTTTTCTCTTAATGCCAAAGGTATTAATCAATCATATCGACTTGCTGAAAGTATGATTGGAAAAGGGGTTGATTTGATTGTTTGTTCCTCAATGAAAAGAGCTATCCAAACCGCGAAGTACGTTGCTGATAGGCTTGGTGTTGAGATCGTCATTGACGAACGTCTGCGGGAGCGCAATCACGGGATTTTCGAGGGGAAAAGTCAGAAAGATACTGAATTTCTTATAGCCAAAAGTCAATTTGCTATGCGTATGGAAGGTGGAGAATCCATTTTTGATGTTGTTCACAGAATATATTCAGCAATTGACGATATACGCGAAAAATATGCTGGCAAAACTGTAATTATAATCAGTCATGGAGGGACAATCGGAAGAGTAATTGAATCTTACTTTCATGACCTCTCTAATAACGAATTTCATGATATTTTTATTAAAAATTGCGAATTGCGTCGATATGAAATTAAATAACAACTTAATATTTCATTGACAATTTTAATTTATTTATTTGAGGTATTTTGATGAATAAAGTAGCAGCCGTTAAACTAGATAATTATGATTAGGAACTGCTAGGGGGACGTGGTTAATAACAACTATGTGTCGACAACCTCGTCCCCGTGACACGCTGTTTGGAGGTTTTGAATTGATAAATGTAACTTACTATTCTTTCCGTAAAGAAGATTGCCAAGAAGTCTTAAATTTATGGCTAAATATCCCTGGAATTCATCTGCATAGTAATGGAGAAGACTCTATTGAAGGAATTGCTGCATATTTAGAAAGAAACCAAGGCTGTAGTTTTGTTGCAAAATACGATGGGAAAATTATTGGCGCTGTAATGTGCGGGCATGATGGACGAAGAGGATTTATTCATCATTTAGCAGTTGATAACAAGTTTAGAAGAATGGAAATTGGAAAAACCCTAGTGCAAATATCACTTGAGCAATTGCGAAAAGTAAGTATAAAAAAATGCGCATTATTTGTTTTAAAAGAAAATACAGAGGCTGAGAACTTCTATAAATCTTTGCAGTGGCAAGAAGAAGATATAGTAAAGATTTACGCAAAAATATTATAGATGGTTAGAAGATAAGAGCGATGGCCGGTAGAGAAGCAGTCATGGTTTTTCGGAATAGGTATAGTTTTAAAAGCGTAAGGGGGTGTCACAAACTCTGTCTCTGACCCCCCCCTGGTACCCATGTTGGCAAGGCCCATGAAGGAGAAGTATACGTGAAAACACTAATTATTAATGGTTCTCCCAGAAAAGATGGACATGCAATGACTTTAGTTAATGAAATAATAAAATATCTTAATGGAAAAGTGCGGATTATTCACACTTACTATGATGATATAAGTCCCTGTCTGGATTGTAGATATTGCTGGAATAACACCGGATGCTGTATAGATGATGGTATGCAAGAGGTGTATAAGCTTTTAAATGAAGTTGATAATATAATATTAGTATCGCCTATATATTTTTCTGAACTTACAGGTCAGCTGCTGAACTTTGCTAGCAGATTGCAGCTATTTTATGTTGCAAGACAAATACGAAAAAACAATGAATATAATCTCAAATTGAAAAATGGTATACTTGTTATTTCGGCTGGCGGTGATTCAAGGAATTTAGAAGAACGTGCAATCGAAAGCGCAAAGATTATTTTGAGGCATATGAATACGCATTTAATTGGGATTGCCAGCACTCTTCATACAAATGATATATCTGCTGAAGAGGATATCGAGGCTTTGAGTAAAGCTCGTGAACTTGCATTAAAATTAAACCAATTACATAAACCGTTATAATATTAATCCTTAGCGGATGTTTGTGCGTTTTGCTGGCGAAGCCCAAGGGAAGAAGCGATGAAACGTGTTTCCTGTTTGTTATAATGTTCTTAGAGAAGAATGAATAAAACTTCTGCCCTAATATGTAGAATTTGGCAGGAGTTTTGTTTTTTATGGGAAATAAAGGTTGTTAGGCGTTTTAGATAAACGGAAATGGTCATAGTTTTTCGGAAAATAGGTATAGTTTTAAAAGCGTAAAGGGGTGTCACCAACCTCGTCCCCCCGACATTAATGTAGTGTACCGTCCCACAGAGTGAATGTTAGCATATGCTGACGGTAATTTAAATCTAAAGCGACTGGTGCCGCCTCGTTTCATTTCTTGTTGGTGCCTTTCGCAGAAAGGAATGGTCTTTATTATGGAGCATGAATTAAGAGAATTAATCCAAAAATGTGACCTCGCAATACAACAAGAAGATTTTGATACGCTTATGAATTATTATACAGATGATGCAATTTTGGTTGTAAGACCTGGGATGATTGCACGAGGTAAAGAAGAAATCAAAAAAGCATTTATTGCCATTGCGAAATATTTCAATAATAGCCTTGTCCCGGCACAAGGGGAAATGGTTATTTTGGAAACCGGAGATACTGCGTTGGTTATTTCACAAGCCTTCCTTAAAGCCGATATAAAAGATTCAAAATATTCCATGGAAAGAAGATCAACCTATGTGTTTAAAAAAGATTCGCACAATGCCTGGCTTTGTGCTATTGATAACTCATATGGTACAGATTTGCTAAACAAATAGTAAGTGAGCGTCATAATTGAGTGGGGCGGGGTTAATGACAACTGTGTGTCGACAACCCCGTCCCCTTGGCACGTCCAAAAGAAAAGCAGCGAGCAGGACTCCTTAAAAGGAGCCAGGACATAAAGCCAGAGGGAGGTGATTCGTTAACAGTCACCTTCGATACCTAATGACTACCAGAGGGGTCAATTTTCGAACGCGAAAAAGGGTCATTTTTCAGGCGCTATTGACACGCAGAAAGGAATGGTCTTTATTATGGAGCATGAATTAAGAGAATTAATCCAAAAATGTGACCTCGCAATACAACAAGAAGATTTTGATACGCTTATGAATTATTATACAGATGATGCAATTTTGGTTGTAAGACCTGGGATGATTGCACGAGGTAAAGAAGAAATCAAAAAAGCATTTATTGCCATTGCGAAATATTTCAATAATAGTCTTGTCCCGGCACAAGGGGAAATGGTTATTTTGGAAACCGGAGATACCGCGTTGGTTATTTCACAAGCCTTCCTTAAAGCCGATATAAAAGATTCAAAATATTCCATGGAAAGAAGATCAACCTATGTATTTAAAAAAGATTCGCACAATGCCTGGCTTTGTGCTATTGATAACTCATATGGTACAGATTTGCTAAACAAATAGTAAGTGAGCGTCATAACTGAGTAAGGAGCGGGTTTAATGACAACTGTGTGTCGACAACCCCGTCCCCTTGACACGTTCGTCCCCTTGACACGTTCTTAATGAAAAGAAAATGTTTTACGATGTCATAATGGAACGCCGGAAAAGGTAAGGCCGCTATTTTTACCCAAATAAAAAGCCATCAATCGAAACACACTCTGTTCCCGTCTATCGGCGGGTATTTTTATACGTGAATCTTACCACCTGACTTAACCATAAGAAAGTCGTTTTGGCTCCCTAAAAAAATATATATTTTTCAATACTATACTATTTTAAAACATAGCCTTAAATTAATATTAATAAATCCACCGTTTACCTATAAGTTTACGGTGGACATTTTTTATATAATGATTCCTTATTACTGCCTCTCACAATTATCCGCAGACCTAAACCAAACAGAGGATAATAGTCTAATTCCTGATATAATTTCTTCCTCTGATAAACTGCTAAATCCTATTAGGACCATGTTGTTTGAATAGCTTTGTAAGTTAAGCCAATATTCGGATACAGAGTATACTTTTACATTAACTTTTTTCGCTGATTCTATTAATTCTTTTTCTGTCATTCCATTGTTAACTTTCAATAATATGTGTAAGCCGGCATTCTTTCCATATATTATTACGCGATCTTTCATTAATTCATTAATGCTACTGATAAGTGTGTCATGTTTCTTTTTACTTGAAAGACAGATTTTATTAAGATGTCTGTTCCAGTGTCCTTGTTGTATAAATTTGTACATGGCTCTCTGTTCCAGCCAAGATACAGAGCAATTATATTTTGAGAAATTGGACTGATAGTTTTCTAATAAGACTTCTGGTAAAACGAGAAATCCCATTCTCAAACTGGGTGCAAATGTTTTTGAAAAACTATTTAAATAGATCACGCGACCTTTTTTATCAAGTGAGTGAATAGATGGTATTGGTCTGCAATTATAACGTAATTCACTATCGTAATCATCCTCGATAATATAAGCATTATTTTTTTCTGCCCACTCTATAAGATTAAGCCTTTTATTAATAGGCATTACAATACCGGTTGGAAACTGATGTGAGGGAGTGGTGTATAAAACTTTTGCCTGTGAAAGCTCAAGCTGATCTAAGTTTACTCCGTCTTCTTGCAGTGAGATAGGAGCAACATGGTAGCCATGGTTTGAAAAAATTTCTCTGACACTATCATAGCAGGGGTCTTCTACTGCAGCTAGATTTATGTGAGGCATCAGCAACTGGCAAATTAAACCTAAGCATGACATAGCGCCAGAACCAATGATTATTTGTTCCGGCTTGCATACTACGCCTCTTGATTCGTTTAGATATTTTAGAATTTGAATCCTAAGATCCCAGTCGCCGTTTCTATCATTATATGCGGTTAGGCAGGCAGTTTCATCAGATAATAATACTTGATTCAGCAATCTGCGCCATATACGAAGCGGAAAGTTTGCGATATCCAACCGGCCATATTGAAAATTATACTTTGGCAATTTAGAAATGCCTTGTTCATGAATTTGCTCAGAAGAAGTGGGTTCTTTAAAGTCATGTCGATTAATATGTGAGCGATTATCGGTTCCCGTTCCTATACTCTGTACTTTATAGCCACTACCGATCTTATTTTTAACATACCCTTCTGAACAAAGCTGTTGATATGCACTTTCAACAGTATTTCTGCCAACGAGCATTGTTTTTGCAAGTATTCTTGTAGATGGAAGCATGGTACCTTCTTCCATTTCCCCAGATACTATTTTATCTTTTAATTGACTGTAGATCTGCGTGTATAATGGTGTTTTTGAATTTTTATCTAGTAGCAGCATATATTTTCCCTCTTGACTGTATCCATCGATTTTTAAATAATTGTCCCTTGAAATGGAGTCAATTATATTATATGCTAAATCTCGAAATATATATAGTTTTAATTATACTGGCAGAGCTTCTAACGACTGGCTTTAAATGGTGGAACTGTAAAATACGAATATATAATTTAAACTCTACATGAAACCTATGAATATCCTTAAAAGGTTCAGGCAATCCAATGTTTTTGCCCAATTCACCCAATAGGTGAAACTACATCAGCCCGTAACGGCTGAATATTAGACGGAGGTATTCTACATGAATAAAGAAACTATAATTAGCAAAATGAAGTCAGCGTTTGAAAAAACTATTCCATCCGAAATAGATCATGCACTTAATGTCTTAGAAAATGCTGAAATTATAATGAATGGAGAAGGAATCATAGGAAGAGAAAGCTATCTTATATCAGTAATTGCTATACTTCATGATATAGGAATGATTAATGCGAAAGTGAAATATGGTTCGACTTCTGGCCCTTATCAAGAAAAAGAAGGACCTGCTGCTGCAAAAGAGATACTGGTAGGTGAATGCTTAAGTGATGATGAAATGGAAAGAATCTGTTATATAATAGGCAATCATCATACGCCTAGCAAAATCGATGGGGTTGATTTTCAAATAATCTGGGAAGCCGATTTATTAGAAGCACTTAAAAAATTTGATAAAGAAGCTAGTCAAGAAAAACTAAAAAATACTATTGAGAAAAACTATAAAACTAAATCTGGGATTGACTTAGCTAAAAAAATATTGATTATGAATTAGCGTTATCAGACATATTTTGAGTGTGCTTAATCTAATAGTGAAAATATAAAGAGCCTTTAGGTTGAAGGTGAGAAATAATATTTTAAACGATGTCCATTGGTCTAATTTGCATAGTGGCAAATTTAATGATTATGAGAAAAGAGAGGAAGATTAATGTTTAGAGAAATGAGAAGAGGTAAGCAATTATTATCAATAGAAGACACTGTAGCTGTAGTAGATAGATGCACAAATGGTATCTTGGCGTGCTTAGGTGATGAAGATTATCCTTATGCAGTTCCAGTTAGTTATGTTTATTTCAATGAAAAGATTTATTTTCATTCAGCAAAAGTTGGACATAAAATCGACGCTATTAGCAAGAACCCAAAAGTATCTTTTTCGATAATAGATGAAGATACGATAGTAAGTGAAAAATATACTACTAATTTTCGTAGCGTTATTATTTTTGGGAAAGCAAGAATTGTAGAAGGTGATGAAAGGTCAAAAGCTTTTAAGGTTTTAGTTGAAAAATATTCAGGAGATCAACCAGAGAAAACCAGAAATGAAAAAATAGCCGGATGTATGCAAAGTTATATTATTGCAATTGACGTAGAACACATAACAGGCAAGGAAGCTATAGAGTATGCTAATGCTAAAAGAGGCTAACTAATTGATGTTGATTCCTGTACTGTGGGAGAACGGAGATGGACTTTCTGGCGAGGCGCCCTAAAATTATCCTGCATCTGATTGAACAAAAAGGAAAGCATGGATGCCATCATGGACATAAAGTTGGCGATAAATTTGATTATGATACGGAACGCGGGCAACTATGCCCAATGGCGGCCCATGTTGCTTTTCCATATGTTGAAATTTTACGTTATGGAGGCGAAGTCCCTCTAAGTCAGGATTATGAGCAAATGGTTTTTTGTTGTCCGGATGTGGATGTCATTAATGTATTTCAAATTGAAGTTATTCTTCTGGTGTAAGATAGCCGTTTGATTCGTGGGGAACTGTCAGAGGGATGGGGGTAATACAACTGCTTGTCGACAACCCCGTCCCCGTAGACAATATAATAAAAGCAAAGGGTAGTTAGCTCTTAACCTTTGCTGTGGAGAAAATGCGCCGCAGGTAATTCCGAATTTAAACGAAGATCAGAGTATAGATAATTCCAGTAAATTATCTATTTTTCTTTTCTATTCCAAATTGCGCTAATTAGAATTTTTGAAAAGTATGGAAGCTTAAAAAATAAGCCTCACTTGAATATCCAAGGAAGAACGCTTAATGGAAATGCATTTGAAACAAATGCGTATAGTCCGACTGGGAAATATATCGGCAAAGATATACGTGAATATAGCGAAGATGGAAGGAATTTCACGTTAACAAGATGATGCTGTCGGTAATAAGCCAATTCACTATGTAATTAAATCAAAAGAATGTAATAAGTTTGACTCAAACGAACGTCTAACTGAAACAGACCGCTATGAAGGAACATCTTTGCTTTTAACTGATGTTACTATTTATAGCGGTTATGATAAATATGGTAACTGGACTAAGCGGATTAAAATAAAGGGATATTCTTTATATCCTATACAAGAAAAATAGAGTACTTTGAGCAGTGAAAAATTGTTAGGGGAGGGGTTAATGACAACTGCGTGTCGATAACCCCGGCCCCCTGACACTTTAAAGTCCGGGCACTTTTTTGTGTAGATGACCAAAATTGGCCGGATTTGATTAGAAAAGGTTAGCTAGAAAACTATGTGCGAACTTTTAAAAGGATTTATCACACGGTCTGACGGGGTTAGTGACACCCTGTATGTCGATAACCCCGTCCCTTGACACCCTTCCGTCCTTGGTACGATCTCGATGGTGGAGTTATGCTTAAGACCCTCATAGAGCATGTTCATGGCTCACAGGTGAAAGGCCACCAGATCGGAGGCGTAGGTTTTAGCCGCGTCGCCATGCTGTACGTAATTTTAATTATCACTGGAAAGTCTGGTTAGGATCTTTGGAGGGGGGTACTATATTACTATCAATGGCAATCTGGAGCGGCTGCTGAAAGGGGTAGGCTATGAGCACAGATGATTCAACAGACATCGGCGTGACAAGCCACAGGCAATTTCAACCTCCGGTTGGTGAGGGCCATCGGGAAATATGGCTTGCGGGGGGCTGCTTCTGGGGACTTGAGGCATACCTGGATAAGCTTAACGGGGTTATCCATACGAATGTGGGTTATGCCAACGGAAATACAGAAAATCCAAGCTACTATCAGGTTTGTCACCACAACACTGGTCACGCCGAGACGATCTACGTTCAATATGATCCCATGCGCATTGACTTGGCCAACCTCTTGACCTACTTTTTTAAAGTGGTTGACCCGACGTCAGTGAACAGGCAAGGCAATGACTGTGGTTTCCAGTATCGCAGCGGCATCTACTACAAGGACCCTGCAGATAAGGCAATAATCGATCAGGTGATCGCCCAAGAGCAGAAAAAACATTCCGCGGTTATTGCCACAGAAGTGTTGCCGCTTCGCAACTATTACGTGGCTGAAGAATATCACCAAAAATATCTCGAGAAAAATCCGAGCGGATATTGCCATATTGACCTGTCTAGCTTGGACAAGGACCCAATGGCTAAAGGAAACGAGTCCGTAAAGCATATTCACCGAACCGATGAACCCGAAAAAATCGTTCCCGGAGCCTATAGCAAGCCGAGCCAAGAAGAATTAGAAAAGAAATTAACGAGTACGCAGTATAAAGTTACCCAATGCGAAGGGACGGAACCCCCCTTTGCTAACGAATATTGGAACAACCACGAAGAAGGCCTATATGTCGATGTTGTGACAGGTGAGCCGCTATTCAGCTCTCGGGACAAATACGATTCAGGAACCGGCTGGCCGAGTTTCACCAAACCAGTTACTTCAGACGCGATTACCACAAAGACGGACAGAAGCCTATTTAGGGAACGGGTCGAAGTCCGCAGTCATCACGGCGACAGCCATCTTGGGCATGTCTTCAATGATGGCCCGAAAGACCGGGGCGGGCTGCGGTATTGCATGAACAGCGCCGCACTTAGGTTCATACCTGTCAGTAAAATGGCAGAAGAAGGTTACGGGGAGTTCAAGCCTTTAGTCAAAAATGGCGGCTAATGTAGCTTGAAGTTGTGAGGGGCGAAGCGGGTCTCTTCTTCATTTTCACCGAAAGGGGGCAAACAAGAGAACTAAATCACTTTTCTAGCTGTGGAAAAATCCACCAGTATCAAATGATATAAGTAAGATATGCTAAGCATCAATAATAGGAGGAGCTTCAATGTTTATTAACGAGAGGTATAAAGCAAATGGACTTGTTATTAGTCCTTTTGCACCTCATGCGCAAGATTCCGTAAAAGTATTATATAATGGATTATTGCTGCAAAATGGTGCCAACGAAGTATGGGTACATGTCGGATTTGGAGAAAAGTGGGACAAGGCTCATGACTACAAAATGGAAAAAACAGACAATGGGTTTGAAGTAAATTTTATGGTGCAATACTCAGACACTCTAAACATTGCTTTTAGAGACTCTGCATCCAACTGGGATAACAATTCTGGTGATAACTATAGTTTTGGTATTGCTCATTAATTATTTCATATCGGAGATTAAATCGTTGTAGGCGCTAGCTGTAAAGGGAAGTGCCTTTTAACTTTTCGACAGTTCCATACTCTTAGTCAGTTTCAGGTGGATAACGAAAAAGCTTATCGCAATTCAGTTCGGATATTGCGAATAATCGATAAATAACCGGCTAATTGGGCCGGTGTTTTCTTCTCAGCCATTTTCATCACTCCATGCAGTGAGTATGGGGGAACATATCCATTGATCCCTGATTTCGCCGTTATACCCGATACGGAGACCCATGACTAATCTTAAACGACAGCGAAAAAAATGGGCGGACTTGCGAGGTCACGGATCGCCGCATCGAACCCCTGTCCTACTTATAAGGAGCTTACAGAGGGACAATTGTAGGAGGCAATAGGGTGAAGATCAGATAGAAATAGTAGACAGGATACAACCTGGAGCAAGCCAAAATCTTTGATTTTGGCGAATCCATGGACTTCGTAAAAAAAAGGCGTGTCAGGGGGCGGGGTTAATGACAACTGTGTGTCGACAACCCCGTCCCCTGTCTATCAATAAACTTCTGCCCAAATATGTAGAATTTGGCAGGAGTTTTGCTTTTTATGGGAAATAAAGGTTGTTATAGGCGTTTTAGATAAACGGAAATGGTCATAGTTCTTCGGAAAATAGGCATAGTTTTAAAAGCATAAAGGAGTGTCGACAACCCCGTCCCCCTGACACGCCCTTGAGCCGGGGTAAGGCCACTGGCAGTAAAATGCATATGAGAGAGGTAAGCAAAATGTCGGATAATTCGTTGTTAAAAAGCACGAGCATACCGAGTGGTTTTGACTCTGTGTTTATAGAAGTGAAACACGTATGCAGCCTGAATCTTAAGAACCCGCATTGTCTACGCATTTTCTGTTTGGATATCTCTAACAACGCATTTTCGCACACCGCTCTTCATAGATTTCTGCAAAAAAATATTGGTCGGTATGTATTTTCGAGGGCTGCACTAGAAAGATTTCGTTTGGATGATGAAGAAGAAGCCATTGGTCTTAAAGCAATAGAACTCCTACGTAATGCCTCTAATCCAAAAGACAAAGGAGCTGGCGGCG
The DNA here is from genome assembly GCF_900476375.1 of Allolucifera butyrica. GTDB lineage: Bacteria > Bacillota > Negativicutes > Sporomusales > UPPP01 > Lucifera > Lucifera butyrica. The sequence continues at coordinate 16,287 of NZ_UPPP01000058.1, forward strand.
AACTCGGTGAAATTCTCTTATACCTTTTTTTGGAGCAAAAACTAAATGCTCCAAAGCTACTCAGCAAAGTCGAGCTCAAAACATCCGAAAATCAATATGTATTTGGTAGCGATGGTGTTCATCTACTGTGCGATAAAGATTTAGCAGGTGAACCCTACTATCAATTGGTTTTTGGAGAGTCCAAAATTATTGGCAGTTTAAAGGATGCCATAGATGATGCTTTTGATTCCATTGCTAAAGTAAATGCTAAACCTGACAACGAGTTAAGACTAATAGAAAGCAATATTCTCAATGAATCGTTTGACGAAGCGACAATCGAATACATAAAAAGCTTGATTATCCCCTCGAAGCGAGATTTAAGCATAAGTATTGACAGAGCGTTTGGAGTTTTTCTTGGGTATACAATTGGGATAGATGCTTCCCGGTATTCGAATGCTAATTACCGGAAAGCAGTATTAGATAAAATGGCTAACGATATACAAACGAATGCTGCACATATCGCGCAAAAAATTATAAATGCAAAAATGTCTGGCTACTCATTCTATTTCTACGTTATTCCTTTTGACGATGCCTCCAATGACAGAGCCGCTATCATCAAAAAATTGAAAGGGGAATGATACAAGTGGCCAGAACATTGGGTGACGCACTCTTTGTCGATATTGATAATAACAACTATTTGAATGAGTTATACGGGAATATTCTATATAACTATTCGTTGTTACTATTTAACAACACTAAGGCAAAGCCAAAACCTATCAACATCATCCATGCCATACGTTTTGCGGACATTCTTTCAAAATCAATTAATACCGAGAACTCTGAAATACATAAAATATGGGCGCAGGAAATTGCTGCCTTGTTACACACACTATACCCGGATGATTCTAATGTTCAATATTGCATAGGTTCGGTGCTGACGAACACAGGAAATTTTCGTGGTTTGGATTTGCGCGCCGCAGAATATGAGAGCGCGGACATGCTCGACCGAATTTATACTGGTTTCGCAAAAGAATTATTACGTATTCCGGCCGAGCCGTCGCAGCAATTTTTTAGGTCACAAAAAAATGTATATGATAAATTGAATGACCAATATTTTAGCTATTCCGGCCCGACATCAATGGGGAAATCTTTTGTTATACGTATGTTTATTAAAAAACAGATTTTGGATGGAGCGCAACAAAATTTTGCTATATTGATTCCCACAAAGGCGCTCATCAATGAGGTTTCAAGTAAGATTATTGAAGACTTGAAAGATCTGCTTGCAGAACACGACTATCGCGTTGTTACTTCGGCAGGCGCTTTGTCTTTACAGCAACAGCATAATTTTGTTTTGACATTAACGCCGGAGCGATTGCTGTATTTGTTACTGGATAAACCAGGCTTTAAGATTGATTATTTGTTTATTGACGAGGCGCATAAGATTTCCAGCAGAGATAGCCGAAGCCCATTTTATTACAAGGTGATAGATATGCTTTCAAAAAGGAACCATAAAACTCATATGGTTTTTTTATCACCTAATATTCCAAATCCAGAAATCTATCTAAATTTGATTCCGGGTGCGCGATTAACAAGTGAAAGCAAATTGACAAGTGCTTTTACGCCCGTAAGCCAAATGAAATACTTAGTAGACTTAATCGAGAACTGTGCACACTCATATAATGACCGTAGTCACCAACTTTCGCAAATTGGCAAATTCAATAGAAGTATCTCACTAAGTAAGCTTGTTTTTCTGATAGGAGGAAATTCTCAAAATATCGTGTATTGCAGTTCAACGGCTAAAGCAGTTAGTTTTGCTCTTGAATATTCAAAACTGTTGCCCCAGGTACAAAATTCAGATCTGCTGGCTTTGGCAAGGGATATAAAAAATGAGATTCACGGTGACTACTATCTTGCGGAGGTGCTGTCCAGAGGTGTCGCGTATCATATAGGGTATCTCCCGTCCGACATTCGCATGCGGATAGAGGATTTATTTAAACATGGTTTGATTAAAACGATATTTTGTACAAGCACTTTGGTAGAGGGAGTAAATCTTCCAGCAGACAATTTGTTTATTACAAGCTATAAGAATGGACTTTCCAATATGACTCCTGTTGATTTTAGAAATCTTATCGGTCGTGTTGGCCGGATTGAGTTCAATCTTTATGGTAATGTATTTTTAGTGAGAACTGACGATAAGATCGAGCAAGAAAGGTACATTGAATTATTACAGAAGGATGTTCCTGCGCAAAGGCTTTCAATAGTAACCGAATTGACAAAACCACAAAAACGGAAAATCATTGAAAGCTTGCTTGCTGGAAAAATAGAATTGCTTAAGTATCCTAAGAACCAATCGGCGGATGAGTATTCACTTATGCGGAGATTTGCGATAATCCTCTTGAGGGATATTGTTTCAGGTAATAATAACAGCGTTGTCAAAAAAGAGTTTGCGAACTTACTAAGCCAACAAGACGAAGAAAAAATTACTGCATTATTCAGTACAAGAACAAAAACGGATGATGACATTAACGTATCCGTAGATCAAATGGATAACCTCAGTACGGCAATCGCAAGAGGATTAAAATATCCCAGTTTCAATGTATCTGGTAATCCTGATTATAACGAACTGTTAGCTTTCCTTGAGACATTATGTGGGATTTACAAATGGGAAGTATATGAATCTTCTACGCTTGGACATAAAAGTAAAAAATCTGGGCAGCACGGCAAATTGAGATGGTATGCTGTTATCCTTGCCCAGTGGATTCAAGGAAACGGATTAAGCCTTATTATGAAAGCTGCCATCGATTATAAGAATGCAAACCCCTCTTCGGGAGTAGAAATAAATGGAGCACTTGTTAATTATAATGATTCAACAGAACATAAAAATATAGTTATCTCAGCCACTTTGAATGCGATTGAAGATGTAATACTCTTTAGAATTTCGAACTATTTTTTAAAGTTCTCAGTCGAATACAAAAAGCACCACAAGTTGTCCGTGATCCAGAATGACTGGTACGAGTATGTGGAATATGGGACAACAAATCCTCTGACCATAATGTTGCAAAGAAATGGTTTTTCGAGAGAAGCATCTACATATATAAAAACTCATCGAGAATATGTAGCTCAAATAAATGGCGAATATGTTCTAAAAAATAGTCTTTTGGCATGCCAAAGTAAAAGTATTCAGCGCGAGGCAAAAGAGGTGAAATATAATATTCCAGAATTATTTATAGATTAGGTCTGAATCAACTTTTTTGCAGAAACATTTACTCCTATCCTCGTTTTTTCTTTACCTTGATAGAGAAAATAATAGTAGTTGGTAGGGAACAAGTGATTGTTAGCTTGCTTGATTGTATGGAGATTGAGTGTGAAAGAAAAAGTCGGCTAGGGTGGTTTTGATGACCATCTTAGGCGGCTTTTTATTTCAATTCTAGTTGGGGAATATTGACAGGTCTGTCGACGTTTATATAGAACGTCTGTTCTGGCGCTATGTATTTGGAGGTGGATATTAATGAACGAACATACTATAGATTTACTGAGTATCCCTATTTACCAGCAGATGGCTCGAGTAGTTTATGTCGATCGGTGTATGGTCAAGTGGGCGAGAATGCTTCTGTCTGAGCACAACGAGCAGATGAAAGACCAAGAAGGCCATAGCGATGGGGCTCGTTGATTTTTCTCGTTTTCCCCGCAGGAGCGTATTGTGTATTGACGTAAAATCATTTTTTGCGTCCGGAAGGGGACTGTCAGGGGGATAGGGTTAATACAACTGTGTGTCGACAACCCCGTCAAGCGATAGGAAGGACTTGGATGGACTTCAAACAATCACCAAGGAGATTATGGATAAAGTTGAAGACAAATCAGAATTGTATTAAAAATGAGAAACCCTCCAAAGTTTGCATTTTCGGCAGGGTTCTCTCTCTTTATGTGAATGTTTAAAATTAGGGTATGCAGGGTTGTATTAGGTTACCGTCAAGATTGCCTGAATATCCTAGTTGTGATGTCTGTTGTTTTATTGATCATTATAATTTTAAGAAAAAAACTAAGACAATAGTTTGCTCTTAGTGGTTTTAGAATTTGGGGATATGATGTGTTAGATATACTATGAAGTTTAGACAGGACTTGCTTTTAGGGCTGTCCATGCTTCTAGTGCAGATGAATACCTATATTCTTGCCGTCTTCTTAATAATATAGAAATAAAATATCCAAGAGGTGAGTTAAGTTTTTCGGCTGCAATTCTGGGTCTACCTTTAAGAATTGCTTGTGTAATTTCCTCCTTACTCATCAATTCATTTATTGGCAGATTTCCTGTTAATGCATATAAGAGTACAAGCCCCAGGTGATATAAGTCAGATTGCTCTGAGGTATAGCCATATTGTGGTAACAGCAATTCCGGTGGTATAAAAGTAGGATGAGCAATATTGGTACTACAAACATGCGGTTGCCATGGACAAATTTCCGAGAAATCTTTACTTATTCCAAAATCAGAAATTTTGAATATTAATTTGCTTGAGGGAACTTCTTGAAAGTAAAGAATATTGTAAATAGTTATATCTCTGTGAACTATATTATTTTTATGTATAAAATGTATCGCAAATAGAAGTTGTCTTGTCATTTCTATAACAGTTAGTTCTGGTATTGGACCAAATTTATTTACTAAATTGTATACACTATCATTAGCACGCTCTAATACAATATAAAATAAATTACCATAAATAAAATGATCATAGATAGCAACTATATTTGGATGACGAAGCTTCTCGAAAAGTTTACATTCATTCTCCCATTGGGTTTTAACATCTTCAAAAGAACGTAATGCTGGTTTAAATAATTTAAGTGCAACTGGATTTCCAAAACTATCAATCCCATCCAATACAAAAGCACAACCGCCTTCATTAATAACATTTCCGAGAGTATAAGTTTCGCCGGTTATGGTGGTAATATTAAAACCAGGGACTGGCCAAAAAATATCGATTTTATCGTTCATAAGAATGCCCTCTCTAGCGATGTAGATCATGTAAACAATAAATTTCACCTTTTAAACTAGCTTGACTAATAGCGTATTCCATTAATTCTTTAAAAGTATACAACCCTGAAATTACATTTGTAATATGGATGCCATCTAACAATAAAACCTTTAAGTTTTTGCCCTTTGGTAAAGATTGGATTACTTCATTTGAATAACCATTCATAGCAATGAATATACCTCTTGCTTCCAGTTTTCCTTCTACTTTTAAATATAAACTAGCAATATTTTTCTGATCTATTTTTTCATTGGTCCATTTAAGTTCGACTAAATAATGATGCCCATCAAATTTGATTGCACCATCAATCTGTTCACCTACTATTTTAAATGATTCATCAACTATAATTTCATTTATTCTCATTAATTCAGGAAATATTTTTTCAAATGCATATCCTCTTTTTTGACCTTCTAGTTTGTAGCACTCAAGGAATTTTCCTCTTAAAGTTGCCAATTGACATTGCCCATTTTTTTCTCTATCCATTTGAGCTTTTATTCTTAATTGTTCTTTTTCTTCTTTTTCCTTTTGCTGATTGTTAATTATTTCTTTTAACTTTAAAGCACAGCGTTCTGCAATTTCTATTCTATGCTTAGGATCTTGAGGTACAAAATTTTTATGTTCAATCAGTAATCTTACAAAATTTCGTGAGATTTCTAATCTGCGGTTGAAATCAAAAGTACGTATTTCTAAATATAAATGATCCATTAGTTCACGCTTAGTCAATTTTATACCATTATTTTTACGTGAGAAAATGGAGTCACAAAATTTAAAATCTACACCAGATCTGAGCCAGGCTTTTTTTAAATCATCTTTGTACCAATATAAATTTGATATTCCATTTTTTATTTGTACCTCAATTTCTTCAGTAAATAGGTCAAACATATTAAAAACTCCTTTTAAATAAAAATTGACTGAGGTAAGGAAGGATATATCATTTTACTTGAAATTTGGCCCAAAATTATAAATATTTATATTATTATAACATACAAATACTGGGCAAAAGAAATAAACAGCGATATCTCACGTGTTTTGTAGAGATGTTGCTGTTTATTTTTGTCTTATTTGGCATGAAGATTTGTTTTTAAGGCAATCATTTTTATCGTTATTTATATTCAAAAATGTAAGTATCTTTGTATTTTGCTTATACAAATTAAACTCTTTTTGGCTTGTCAGATAAGCCGACTAAATAATCCAACGACACGTTGAAGTATTCAGCCAGGGCAATACTGGCCTCAAGGCTGGGAGCGCGGACTCCCTTTTCCCAATTGTTGATGGTTTGTTTAACTAAGCCCAATTCCTCAGCTAATTGTTCTAAAGTAAGGTTTTGAGACAATCTTAGTGCACGTAAGCGTTCACAAAATATTTCTTTCCTAAACATAAAATACCCCCTTGACTGTCTTCAAAATGTGGACTAAAATAATAATCAAGGCAAGTCTTCTAATTGTGGACTTGGAGAAGGTGGTTAAATGAAACGGTGGCGGTTATATGTAGAACGCACAAAGCGGGGACTTACGCAAGAACAAGTGGCCTTTCAGCTGGGCATATCCAAACAAGGCTACAACAATATTGAACTGGGCCGCCGCTGTGCTTCGGCGGAAATATGGGATACGTTAGAAGACCTGTTTGGGGTTGACCAGCGCGAACTTCGGGCAGTGACCGAAGAGAACACGATGAGAATGGATTACTAGAGCGGAAAATTTGGACAAGAAATAGCCTTGGGTCCAGACCGTTTCGCTTTTGTAATAAACGCATTAAACAAGCAAGGCAACCAGGGAATTCAAATCGGTGTGATTCATTGCCGACATAATGGTACTGCCTTGTAGGAAAGGAGCTGATCTTTTATCTGCTTGTCCACAAACCAATAAAAGTGAGGTGAGAGGAAAAGCAAGCAGCATTGCAAGCTGCCAAGCATTGATGCTGCTGGTTTCGTGCGCCCTTTTTGCCGTAAACAGAGGGCGTACGGAAGAAATTGTAAACAACTTTATTATAGCCTATCTCATTAGAAACGTAAATACGACCCAAACCAAACCGTTTTCCCACATTTCGCACTCTGAACGTATGGCGACAATATTTCTCCCCATTGATAGCCGCAAAGTAAAAAATGCGTTTTTATTTTGTTTTCAATTCGCTCAGTTTATCTTTCCCGGGAGAAGCATTGTCGAAAGGCTAGCGGACTGCGAAAAGTGGGACTAGTCCTTTGCCCATTGAGGGAGTAACTCCCAAGAAAGGATGATTCGCTTATGGAGAATGCAATACGCAAACCCGAGGCAGCGGAAGACTGCCTGCATGTTACCTCGGAGATTGGCCGGCTGCGGTCGGTGCTGCTGCACCGGCCCGGGCCGGAAGTGGAAAACTTAACGCCGGACCTGTTGGCACGGCTCTTATTCGACGACATACCCTATCTGGAAGTAGCCCAAAGCGAGCACGACTACTTCGCTTCGGTCTTGCAAGGGAACGGGGTGGAAGTGCTGTACCTGGAACAGTTGGCCGCGGAGGCGCTGACCGATGACCGTGTCAAGGTGGAATTCATTCGCCAGTTTATCGCCGAGGCGGGGGTTGAGAATGACCGCCTGCGATGTGCTTTAGCAGACTATTTCACCGGCTTCGATAACCCCTCGCTAATCACCCAAATGATGGCCGGAGTCCGGCGGGACGAGCTGTCCAGCTATCCGAACAGCACCTTGTCCGACCGGGTTCACGACGGCTATCCCTTTATCTGCGATCCCATGCCCAACTTGTACTTTACTCGGGACCCCTTCGCCACCATCGGCAACGGGATCACGTTGAACCACATGCGGACGCAAACCCGCAACCGGGAGACGCTGTTTGCCCAAACTATTTTCGCCCATCATCCCCGCTTTCAGGGGGCCCATATTCCCTGCTGGTTCCAGCGGGAAGAAAGTACCTCTTTAGAGGGCGGCGATGAGCTAATTTTAAATGACAAAGTATTGGCCATCGGCATTTCCCAGCGGACCGACGCGGCGTCGGTGGAGAAAGTGTGCCAGCGGCTGTTTGCCGACCAGGTCAGTTTTGAAACGGTGCTGGCCTTTCACATTCCCGCGTCCCGGGCCTTCATGCATCTGGACACGGTGTTTACCATGGTGGACTACGACAAATTCACCATTCATGCCGGCATCGAAGGGCCCCTGACGGTATATGCCATGACGCCCTGGCGGGACCGCACCGGCGCGGTGCGGCTCCAAATCGAACCGCTGCAGCAAAAACTGGAGACCATTCTGGAACGGTATTTAGACCGGAAAGTAATGCTCATCCGCTGCGGCCAGGGCGACCCCATCCACGCCGCCCGGGAACAGTGGAACGATGGGGCCAACACCTTGGCGATTGCGCCGGGGGAAGTGGTCGTCTATTCCCGCAATCATGTGACCAATAAAATTCTGGAGAGCTACGGCATCCGGCTCCATGTTATTCCCTCGTCAGAACTGTCTAGGGGCCGGGGCGGTCCGCGCTGCATGAGCATGCCTTTAGTGCGGGACGACGCGTGACGCAGAATTTGGATATTGGATTTTGGAAAGTGGAGATTGGAGTTTGAAATCTGGAAAGGGAGAAGGAGAGATAAAATATGGCTTTTAACTTGCGTAACCGCAATTTTTTAACGCTCATGGATTTTTCCGCTAAGGAAATTCATTACTTATTAGATTTGGCGGCGGAACTGAAGCGGGCCAAGTACGCCGGGACGGAACAGCCTAGGCTCAGTAAGAAAAATATCGTCATTCTGTTTGAGAAGGACTCCACCCGGACCCGCTGTTCCTTCGAAGTGGCGGCCCTCGATCAGGGCGCGCACGTTACCTACCTGGGGCCGACGGGCAGCCAGATGGGGAAGAAGGAGTCTATCGCCGATACCGCCCGGGTGTTAGGCCGGATCTATGACGGCATCGAATACCGGGGTTTTGACCAAAAGGTGGTCGAGGATTTAGCAGCTTATTCGGGCGTGCCGGTCTGGAATGGCCTGACCGACGCCGATCATCCCACTCAGGTATTGGCCGACTTCTTGACGGCCCAGGAACACCTCCATAAACCCTATAACCAGATGGTTTTTGTCTATGTCGGCGACGGACGCAACAACGTGGCCAACGCTTTAATGATCGGCGCGGCCAAGCTGGGTATGGACTTCCGGATCGTGGCCCCGGAAGGATTGTTTCCCTCGGACCGTCTGGTAGAGCAGTGCCGCCAGCTTGCAGAGGGGAGCGGGGCCAAAATCACCATCACCCCGGACATTGCGGCGGGTGTCGTGAATGCCGATGTGCTCTACACGGACGTCTGGGTGTCCATGGGCGAGCCGGACGCGGTCTGGGAGCAGCGGATCAACTTATTGCAGCTTTATCAAGTCAACAGCCGCATGCTGGCTATGACCTACAACCAGAACGTTATTTTTGAACACTGTTTGCCCGCTTTTCATGATCTGAACACCCAAATCGGCAAGGAGATCCACCGTAAGTTTGGTCTCACGGCCATGGAAGTGACGGACGAAGTCTTCGAAGGACCCCATTCGGTCGTCTTTGACGAAGCGGAAAACCGGCTGCACACGATTAAGGCCGTCATGGTAGCCACCCTGGGAAACTAAGAATACGCTAAAGGGAGAGGATTTACTTTGGCAGACGATAAAAAGCTGGGTCTTATCGCATTAATCGGTCTCGTGACCGGGTCCATGATCGGCGGCGGCGTCTTTTCCCTGCCCGCCGACATGGCCCGCGGCGCGGGCGCCGGAGCCATCCTTATCGGCTGGTTGATCACCGGCGTCGGCATGATTACCCTGGCCTTGGTCTATCAGAATTTAGCCGTTCGCAAACCGGAACTCAACGGCGGCGTGTACAGCTACGCCAAGGCAGGCTTCGGCGACTACATTGGTTTTAACGCCGCCTGGGGCTACTGGCTGAGCGCGCTGCTCGGCAATGTATCCTACGCAGTTATGCTTTTCGGCGCGCTGGGTTATTTCTTCCCCGTCTTCGGTACGGGGAATAACGCCGTATCCATTGTCTGCGCCTCGATCCTGGTCTGGACCTTGCAGGCGCTGATTCTGCGGGGCGTGAAAGAAGCCGCGCTGGTGAATGTTTTGACCACCATTGCGAAATTAGTGCCGATCTTTCTGTTTCTGCTTGTCCTGGTTGTTGCGTTTAACCTGAAAACCTTTACTTTTGATCTTTGGGGACAAGCCAACACGGATTTGGGCAGTGTGCTGGACCAGGTCAAGAGTACCATGCTGGTTACTCTCTGGGTCTTTATCGGTATTGAAGGGGCGGTGGTCATTTCCGGCCGGGCGAAAGACCGGCGGGACGTAGGCAAGGCCACCGTCATGGGGCTAGTGGGTACGTTAGTCATTTATGTGTTGGTATCGGTCCTGTCTTTGGGGGCCATGGAACAGGCAAAATTAGCCCAACTGGACACCCCGTCCACAGCCTATGTCCTGGAAGCGGTAGTCGGTCCCTGGGGGGCCGTGGTCATTAACGCGGGCTTGGTTGTTTCCCTGTTCGGGGCGCTGTTGGGCTGGTCCATCCTGGCGGCGGAGATTCCCTTCGTGGCGGCCCGGGACGGCATTCTGCCAAAAATTTTCCGCAAGGAAAACCGGAACGGCTCGCCCGTCAACTCGCTGTTTCTGACCAACACCCTGGTGCAGATCGCATTGGTGCTCACCTTAGTTTCCAGCAGCACCTATCAGGCCCTGTATTCCATCGCCAGTTCGGCCATTCTGATTCCCTATCTGTTCAGCGGCCTGTACGCCTGGAAACTGGCGGCTACGGGGGAGACCTATGACGAGAATCCGGCGGAGCGGAACAAGGACCTCTTGACGGCGGTCCTGTCCAGTGTCTATGCGGCCTGGCTGATCTACGCGGCAGGGCTGAAATATATTTTGCTGGTAACGATTCTGTACGCGGTGGGAATCTTCGTATTCCGGCAGGTGAAACGGGAAAACCAGCAACAAGTCTTTGCCGGTTATGAGAAAGCCATTGCCCTGTTGTTCGCCGTGGCCGGGACAGTGGCCCTGGGCCTATTGGCGACGGGTGGCTTAAGTTAGAATGATGAGGAAGAGGAGAGTTCGTATATGAAACTGATTGTGGCCTTAGGCGGCAATGCCTTACAGGCGAATGGCCAGCCCGCTACCGCGGCGGCGCAGCTCGCCGTGGTGAAGGAGACCGTGGTCTATTTGGCGGACCTGATTGCCGGCGGCAGCCAGCTCGTCCTCGTCCACGGCAACGGACCCCAGGTGGGACGACTGGTCTTGCAGAATGAATACGCCCGGAGCGTGACCCCGGCGATGCCGCTGGATGTCTGCGGCGCCATGAGCCAGGGCTTGATCGGCTATCACCTGCAGCAGGCCCTGCGGGAGGAACTGAAGCGGAGACGGATTGAAAAGCCGGTAGTTACGCTGTTGACCCAGGTGGTGGTGGACCGGAACGACGCGGGGTTTCAGAACCCCACCAAGCCGATCGGGCCGTTTTACACTAAGGAAGAGGCCGAAGTCCTGCAACGAGAGCAGGGCTATGTGATGGTGAACGACGCGGGCCGGGGCTACCGGCGGGTGGTGGCGTCGCCGGAGCCGCAGCAGATTGTGGAATTGGAGAGCATCAAGGAGTTAGTCGACGCGGGGGAAGTGGTGGTCACCGTGGGCGGCGGCGGCATTCCGGTGGTGGAAGAGGGCGGCAGGCTGGCAGGCGTTGCCGCCGTCATTGATAAGGACTTGGCCGCGGCCCGGCTGGCGGCGGATCTGGACGCCGACGCGCTGGTGATTTTAACCGCCGTGGAACAGGTAGCGGTCCATTTCGGCAAGCCGGACCAGAAAAATTTAGCGCAGATGAGTCTGGAAGAAGCGGAAAAATATATTGCGGAGGGGCAGTTTGCTCCCGGCAGCATGCTGCCGAAGGTGAAAGCGGCGATGCAGTTTGTGGCGTCCAAACCGGGACGGCAGGCGCTGATTGCCTCGTTGGCTAAGGCGAAGGAAGCGTTGGAGGGACGAAGCGGCACCCGGATTGTGCCCTGAGTACGAATCAAGCAGAAAGACCGCGTCAGCGGTCTTTCTGTTGCTTTGGTTTCTATATTTTCTAACGAAATTTGTTTTAGTACCGGGGGCGCGGGCGGCAATTTGTGCCGTGAGGAAAGCAAGAAATCGGCCGTGGCTGGCAGCCGCGGGGGTAGCAAAAAATCGGCCGTGGCCGGCAGTTAGGATAGCAAGCCGGCGGCGTAACAGAGGGAGCGCAGGAAGGCGCGCAAGAGGGAGCACAAAATGGATTGCAGTTTGGATTGCAAAAGGGAGGACAAAATGGATTGCAGTCCGGGTTGCAAGCCGGCGTCGGCTGTTGCGTCGGCTGTTCTTGTCTATCGTCATCCAATTCCCAGTCCATGAATTCGGGATCATCCCAACTTCGTTTCATAAGGGTACCTCCTTATAATTTCCTACTATATTTTATGGTGATGGATAAGGTAAGGTGATATAGACTTTATAACCTGTTTTATTAATACAGAACGCAGGAAGAGACGGGATTGCTTCGCTCCGTTCGCGCATAACGGTGTCTTCTTAAATAAAGTAATTTTGTCTACAGTCTGACCCGCCTAGTCCCTAGACGGGTTCATCTTTTATGGGGGAGGGAACGGAATGAAAACGAAACGGCAGGTCCTGATTGAACAGATTATTGCGCGGCAGCGAATCGGGACGCAAAAGGAATTGCTGGCGGCGCTGCGACGGGAGGGGATGGACGTGACCCAGGCCACGCTGTCGCGGGATTTGTGGGAACTGAGACTGAGCAAGGTGGCCGCGGCGGACGGCGGCTACCGCTATGCGGTGCCGGGACGGCAGGACCCCGGCCTGACGCCCAGGGAGCAGCGGGTAATACAGAAGGCGGTTTTATCGCTTGTCGTCAGCGGTGCCTTACTCGTGATTCACGTATTGCCGGGCATGGCCAGGGCGGTAGCCCGCTGGATTGATAGGGCCCATTTCCCGGAAATACTGGGTTCGGTGGCAGGGAACGATACGGTCCTGGTAGTGGTCAAGGCAACGGGCGGGGCGGAACGGATGGCAGCCCGGCTTGAGACTTTGTTAAAGGCGAGGTAAACCGGTTTATATTTTAAACATTCCGGTTTATTTTGCTGATTTTTAATGCAGCATTCCAAGCTTACAATGAAATTACTGGAAAAATGAATTAAATAGTCGGAATTGTCGCAAAAGAGAGAAGTAAATCTTGGACGGGAAATCAAGTTATTGTATTATGGTATTGTCCCATAAATTCGGGCTGCGAAATGCGGGATTAATAAGGGGGAGCAATCCATGAAAAAGATATTTTCCGGTTTGCTGCTTATGGTATTGGGTACGTTTCTTTGCGCGGGCTGCGGCCTTGCGGACAATCCGAAACCTCCGGCGGTGCCTTCAAAAAGCAAGCAGGTTTTGAAGGCTATGTTTGTAGCGGGGGCGAATGATAAGGCGATTGTTGATATCATCCGGAAAATTACGGAAAAGTTTAATGCCACGAACCGCTATCATGTTGAAGTTCAAGTTGAAACCTATGAGAATGAACAGTATAAAACCAAGCTTTCCGCTCTTATGGCTTCCGATGCCGCGCCGGATATCTTCTTTACCTGGCCGGGAGGGTTTCTTAAACCGTTTGTTGAGGAAGGCAAGGTTTTTGCAATCGGTACGTTACTTAACCAGGATGCCGCTTGGAAAGGCCGGTTCAATGACGGCGTATTTGCCCCGGTTACCTTTAACGGCAGGATTTACGCGATTCCGCACGGACAAGCCATTGCGGTTATGTTTTATAATACCCGGATCTTTCAAGAACAGGGAATTGAAGTTCCGAAAACGTTTACCGAATTCAAGGAAGTTTGCCGCAAGCTTAGAGAAGCCGGTATTGTTCCAATCGCCGCTTCGGCGAAGGATGCGTGGATTGCCGGCCAGTTTATGCTGCAGATGGCCCTTGGCATTGGCGGCATGGATTTATATGATCAGGTTGCGGCCAAAACAAAACCGTGGAACGACCCGCAGTTGATTGAGGCTGGCGACAGGCTGGCGGAACTGGTAAATCTCCGGGCTTTTCCGAAGGGTTTTTTGAGCATGACCGCCGACGAAGGACGGAATTTGTTTGCGCAGGAGAAGGCTGCGATGTATTTTATGGGCTCTTGGGATTTGAATGCCTTATCCGCCGCTTCGGTTCCGGTTGCTGGAAACATTGGCGTATTTGTAGTGCCGCCGGTTGATCCGGCCCATTCCAATGTGTTGATCGGCGATGTGGACCAGTGTTTTGCCATTAGTTCGAAGTGCCAGAACGCGGAGGCGGCCGCGGCTTATATAAAAATGTTCTCCGACCCGGAGATTCAGGAAAGGTATGCCTATGACGCGCAGTATTTAATCGCCACCAGGACAAAACTGGATACGGCAAAGGTGACTCCTTTGTTTTGGGAAATCAGCAAGCTGCGGCAGAATGCGAAACAGATTGCCCCCTGGGTGGACCGCAGGCTTGGATTTGGGGAAGGCGTTGAATTCAATAATGCCGCTCAGGCTATTATGGCCGGTGAAAATCCGGCGGCGAGGATGACCGCTTTACAGCAGTTATTGAAAGACAATGCGTTTCGTTAGACGGTGCAAAAGAGATAGGCGGGGATTGCTGCAAAGGAGGAACAAATGACGAAGCTTTTGGTTGCTGATGATGAATTTTTTATTCGGCAGGGAATTATTTCTCTGGATTGGAACCGGATCGGCGTACAGGTGATTGGGGCTGTGGACAATGGGATTAAAGCAAGGGAAATCATACAAAATGAAAGCGTGGATGTCGTGCTGGCCGACATCCGTATGCCGGGTATGGATGGCATCGAATTGGCGCGTTTCGTTAAGAATTTGGACGGTTATACCAGTGTGATTTTACTGACCGGCTATAACGAGTTTCAATATGCAAAAGCCGCGATTAGCAACGGCGTATTTGAGTATTTGTTGAAACCGACCAACCCGGATGAAATTATGGACAGTGTAAAAAGAGCCGCCTTGGCGGTCGGCGAGCGGCGTCAGAGAGACCGGCGCTTGCAGCTGCTGGAGCAGGAATTGAATGCGGGACGGCTGCTGAAACAAGCGGATCCGTTTACTATGGATGAACAGATGACGTTGACAAATATGCAGCGCATCTGGAAATATATCAAGGAGAATTATTCGCAGCACATCTCGCTTAGCACTCTTGCGGAATCGATGCATTTTAGTCCGGTCTATTTAAGCCGGCTTATTAAGAAGGAGACCAATCATACGTTCCTTGAAATTCTTACCGCCGTACGGTTGAAGGATGCCGCCCGGAAATTGCGGACGACGCAGATGAGGATTTTTGAAATTAGTGAAAGTGTAGGGATTGACGACCAGCGGTATTTTAGCCAGGTTTTTAAGAAGATGTACGGCGTAACGCCGCTGGAATATAAAAAAGCGCTTGGCAGCGGCATGAATGGGGAATTGACCTGTTTGATAGCCGGAATGGATGACGCCGGCAGTGGTAAACGATGAAGCCGGCAGGTTTGAATAGCCGTTTTGCGGATCTGAAAATCGGGAAGAAACTGATATTTTTCTTCTGCCTGCTGATTCTAGTGCCGGTTTTTGTGATTGCCTATCAGAGTTTTACCATATCCAGCGCTTTAATCGAAGAAAAGACAGCGCGTTACAGCCATGATATCCTGTATCAGACTGCCAACAATGTTCAGGCGCAGATGGATAAGGTGACGGGCATTACGTTTGATATAATCGCCAACCAGGAAATGCAGGAACTTCTTTTCAACGCGCATAGCAGAACCCTTTCCGAATATGAAATTACCCGCACGCGAGGCCGGGTGGAAAATATTTTGGCGTCGTACGTGCTATTTAACGATGGCATTAGCTCCATCTTTATTGTGACCGGCAAAGACGGGTTAGATTTTGCACTGAATAAAGATAGAAGGCAGTATGATTTACTGCAGGCGGACCGGGGAAAAATTTACGCCGGCAAGGGCGGCGTGATTTGGTACGGCACTGATCCCAAGGAGCAGGTTATTCCGATTGCGCGGGCGATTAACAGCCTGCGGACGCAAAAACCGCTGGCCTATATGGTAGTGTATCTGCAGGAATCCTACTTTTCGGATCTGCTCAAGAAAACGCAATATGTTGGAAATGGTTCCATTTTTATTATTGACGGCAATAAGAGAATCTGCAGCCACAAAGACAAAGCCATGCTGGGGAAAATAGCGAGGGAACTGGACGGAATTGAACTCGCCCCGGATTATAGCTTTTCTAAACGGTATATAAACGGGGAATTACAATATATATCCTGCAGCCCTCCCCTGAAAAACGGCTGGCGTCTGGTGAGTGTGATTCCGGCCAATCATTATCAGCGGGAAATCATCAACCTGCGTAATTCCATCGTGCTGGTGGCTATCCTAATAACCATACTGGCTGTTTTTTTGGCGGTATTGATTGCCCGCAGCATTTCCCGCCCTATCAGTAAATTGTCTATGGCTATGGCGCAATTCGGCCAGGGAAATCTGACGGTTCATTGTCCGGTAGGCTCGAAAGATGAAGTGGGGCAGCTTGGCGCCAGCTTTAACAATATGGTAGAGAACATTCATCATCTGATGCAGGTGCTTTATGATGAGCAATTGCTCAAACGGGATGCGGAGCTAAAATCCCTGCGGATGCAGATTAATCCCCATTTTTTATATAACACCCTGGAAACAATCAACTGGATGGCCCGCATGAAAGGGGCTGATGAGGTCGGCGATATGGCAAAATCGCTGGGGGATTTAATGCGGGCGACGATCAGCGGCAAGGACTTTATTTCTTTACAGGAAGAGTTAAAAGGGTTGAGAAGCTATTTAAACATACAGAAGTATCGATACGGAGATAAGTTTGACGCCGTGATTCATATACCGGAAGAACTGCAGGGGCTGTTTATTCCCAAACTGATTGTGCAGCCGATCGTAGAGAACGCGATTTGCCATGGAATTGAACCGGCCCTTACTAATTGCACAATTAAAGTATCCGCCCGGGTGCGGGAAGCGGTACTCGTCATTGAAGTAGAAGACGATGGGGTAGGAATGACCGCCGAAGCGTATGAGGCAATTAGGGAGCATTGTGATTCGGACTCTCACTCCGGAATCGGTATCAATAATGTGAAGCGACGCATCACGACCTTATTTGGCGAGGAGTATGGGCTGTCTTTGCAAAGCGAACCGGGCAGGGGGACCAAAATAACCATCCGGCTGCCGGTTTTAAGAGAGTATCCCGAAAAGATATAGCCGCAGCTGCTTGAAATCAGAAGTAGTTTGCATTTTTAACAGTATAGTTTGTTCTAGCGATTTATAATTATAAATCGCTAGTTTACAATTAAATCGTTATTTCCCTTTTTTTGGCGCTCTGCAGGTCATATTGACTGTGGGGCGTTTTTATTATGAGGTAGCCTTGGAAATGGTTTTCCGCGCCCTGAGCCCTGCGCCACAAGCCGAAAGACCGCCGTAAGCGGTCTTTCATATATTCTCACTATTCTGAATTGGTTTGCATTTTAAACATTGCGGTTTGTTCTATTGGTTTTTAATCCTACACTGCGGTCTTATAATTTTAATCAATAATCCGGAGACACCGGCTAAAACCGAAAACGAAACGGGGGAATGTTGTGTGCAAATTAAAAGGTTCTTATCCATGGTATTCTGTTTGTTGTTTTTCGTCTCCGTCATTGCCGGGTGCGGCAATTCAGGCGATAGCAGCGCGGCGGGCGGTGGCGAGAAGGAAGTTCATCTGAAAATATTCATTAACCAGCCGCGGTTTCGAGAACAGTATGAGAAATATTTTAATCAGTTCGCGCAGAAGTACGAGCAGGAACATCATGTTAAGGTTACCTATGATTTAGAAATGCCCGATGAAAATACGTCGTCCCAAATTTTGAAAACCAGACTGGCGGCCAAGGAGGATTTGGATATTTTCTCCGTCCATGCCGTGAATGATATTCCGATGTATTATAAAGCCGGGTATTTGGAGGATCTTAGCGATCAGCCGTTTGTCGCCAAGCTGCTGGACGGAATCAAGCCGATGGTAACGATTGACAACAAAGTGGTGGCGGTGCCGTTAGAGAGTGTGGCCTGGGGCTATCTATACAATAAAAAGATGTTTGCCGAATTAGGAATCAAGCCGGCCATGACGTTAACGGAAATGCGGCAGAATGTCGAGAAAATCAAGGCCGCCGGTAAAACGCCCTTTTTGATTACCTATAAAGAAAACTGGATTCCTCAATTATTTTTGCCGCTCACGGTTGGCGGCTACACGAGTACAAGCAATAAAGATTTTATAGCCAAAATGAATCAGGGGAAAGGCTCGTTTAAAGAAATTGCCGGCATGTTTGATATCATTGATTTGGTCAATGCCAATGGTACGGAAAAGGGTATGGATATGGGCGGCGATATGGGCTGCGCCGAATTTGCCAAAGGCGATACGGCCATGTGGATTCAAGGCCCCTGGTTTGCCGAAAGTATACTAAAAGCAAATAAAAATTTCGAATTTGGCGTTGCGCCGCTGCCGGTCAATGATGACCCCAATGCGACCCGGATTAATCTTACGACTTCGACTTCTCTGGCTATTTCTAAATACAGCAAGCACAAAGAAGTAGCCAAGGCGCTGTTAAATTATATATTGGATGACCAGGATTCCAACACGTTTTATCAGTCGTTGAAATTCAACCCGGTAGCCAAAATTCATACTTTTAAAACCTATCCCTGGGTTGAGGAAGCAATGGAATATGTGAAACAGGGAAAGGTGGTCCAGGACCCGCAGATGCCGAAAGCCGTTAAGGATGAAAGCGGCAAGGAGTTACAGAGTTATTATTTAAAGCAGGTAACCAAAGACGACGTGATGCAGGCCCTGGACAACGCCTGGGCGGTTTCTAATCGTATTAACAAGTAATGTTACGGGGAGCTATCAATAAAGTGAATTTTATTGATAGCTCCCGGTTATCGGCAAAAATCGGGATTGCCGCGCTCCACTTCGTTGCGAACGAAGTGAAGCAATCTAAGATAGCAAGCTGCAAAATAAAATGGGGTGAATTACTTTGCAAAATCATAAGCTGTTTTCATTAACCCTATTTGTGGCGCCCGCATTGTTTTTCTACGGTCTCTTTTTAGTGGCGCCCATGATTGGCGGGATCGTTTACAGTTTTACGAATTGGGACGGCCTCAATCCGGCTTTTCGTTTCATTGGCCTGCGGAATTATACGGAAGCATTATGGACGGATCACAATTTTATCCATTCCATTCTTTTTACCTTTAAGTATGCGGCGGTAGTGCTGGTCTTGCAAAATGGGCTTGCTTTGGCATTGGCCCTGATGATTGAATCAAAAATCAAAACCAAGAGTTTGTTCCGGACCGTCTTCTTTCTGCCGAATATGCTCAGTATGATCATCGGCTCCTTTATGTGGACGTTTATTTTTCTCAAAGTTCTCCCGGAAGTTGCCAAGCTGGCGGCCATGCCGGCGTTAGACCAATCCTGGCTGGGAGATCCCGGCCTCGCGTTTTATTCGATTTTAATTGTATCTCTATGGACAGGAACCGGCTACATGATGTTAATCTATATGGCAGCGCTGCAGGGAGTGCCGCAGGAATTAAAAGAAGCGGCGATTATTGACGGCGCCGGCAAGGTCCGGGTGTTCTTTCATGTAACGCTGCCCATGATCATGAATGCGATTACGATTTGTTTGTTTCTGACCCTGAATTCCGCTTTTAAAATATTTGATACGGTCTATGCGTTAACCGGCGGCGGGCCGGGGCGGGCAACGCAGGTGATGTGTTTAAATATTTATGACGAAGCTTTTTCCAATAATTTTCGATTCGGCTATGCCGACGCCAAGGCGATTATTTTATTTTTCATTGTATTACTCATTACCCTGATTCAATTGCGAATCATGAAAAAGCGGGAGGTGGAGGCATGAAAGTAAAACAGAATGCGGTATCCATGGCCACGACGGCTATATTGATTATCGCCGCTCTTTATACGGTTTTTCCGGTTTATATGGCGGTCGTCAATTCCTTCAAAACACAGAGCGAGCTATATTCTTCCGTGCTTTCGTTTCCGTCCCATATCACGCTGGAAAACTACCGGCAAGCCTTTATAAAAATGGATTTTGTCAGGGTTACCTTCAATACGTTGGTGATTACCGTTGGCTCGGTGGCGGGAATTATTCTGGCAGGCTCCCTGGCGGGATACAAACTAGCCCGGGTGCGGGGACGGGTAAGCAGTTTATTATATATCCTGTTTACGGCATCCATGCTGGTTCCTTTCCAAAGCATCATGATTCCCCTGGTAAAAATAGCGAAGTTTTTCGATCTCAATGGGTCGGTCTGGGGATTGCCGCTCATTTATATCGGCTTGGGTGTGAATATGGCGATTTTTCTCTATTACGGGTTTGCCAAACTGCTGCCGAAAGAATTGGAAGAAGCTGCGTTGGTGGATGGGTGCAATCAGTTTCAGATGTTCTTCTATATTGTATTTCCTTTGTTAAAACCCATTACGGCAACCATAGCCATTTTGGATGTTCTTTGGATCTGGAATGATTTCTTACTGCCCCTGGTCATGATCTCGAATGTGAAAAATTATACCCTGATTCTCGCTTCCAATATGTTTTTTGGCAAATACAATGTGGAATGGCCTAATATTTTGGCGGCGTTAGTCTTAACCTTGATTCCGGTGGTCATTTTCTACAGCCTGTTCCAGAAGAACATTATTAAGGGAATTACGTCAGGGGCGGTAAAAGGGTAATAAAACATCATACGGGAGGGGAACTGGGTTATGGCTAGTGTCGTGCTGAAAAATATTTATAAACGCTATGAGAATCATGTCGATGCAGTAAAAGATTTTAATTTATTGATCCAGGACGGGGAAATGGTCGTGTTTGTCGGACCGTCCGGCTGTGGCAAGTCGACTACGCTGCGAATGATCGCCGGCTTAGAGGAAATTTCGTCGGGGGAACTGTATATCGGCGAGAAGCGGGTGAATCAACTATCCCCCAAAGAACGCGATATTGCGATGGTTTTTCAAAATTATGCGCTGTATCCGCATATGAGTGTATATGAAAATATGGCGTTTAGTCTGAAGCTGAAAAAAGTGCCGAAGGACGAAATTGATAAAAAGGTAAAAGAAGCGGCGCAAGTTTTACAAATCGAGCATTTGCTTGACCGGAAACCCAAAGCGTTGTCAGGAGGCCAACGGCAGCGGGTGGCAATGGGGCGGGCGATTGTCAGAAAGCCGGCGGTGTTTTTGATGGATGAACCATTGTCTAACCTGGACGCAAAGCTGAGAGTCAGTATGCGGGCCGAAATTTCGCGCTTGCACCGGCAGTTAAAAACAACCACCATTTACGTTACCCATGATCAGACGGAAGCGATGACGCTGGGCGACCGGATTGTCGTCATGAAGGATGGCATGATTCAGCAGGTCGATACGCCGATGAATCTATACAGTTCGCCGGTTAATTCGTTTGTAGCCGGTTTTATCGGGAATCCGGCGATGAATTTCTTAGAGGCGGTTATTCAAAAAGAAGAAAATGAT
Organism: Allolucifera butyrica; assembly: GCF_900476375.1. Taxonomy (GTDB): domain Bacteria; phylum Bacillota; class Negativicutes; order Sporomusales; family UPPP01; genus Lucifera; species Lucifera butyrica. The sequence continues at coordinate 37,821 of NZ_UPPP01000058.1, forward strand.
TTATATATGGCGGGGAACGGCTTTAACGTATTAATTCCCGGGGGGAAAGCCGCTGCGCTTCTGGAATATTGCGGCCGAAAGGTTGTACTGGGAATCCGGCCGGAGGATATCCGGGACGAAGCGATCATGCTGCAAACTTTTCCGCAGGCAAGGGTGGAGGCGAAAGTGGATGTGGTGGAACAGTTGGGGCCGGAAGTTATATTGTATCTGACAGTCGGCGGCCAGGAAATCATATCGCGGATTGCCGCCCGCAATCAGTACCGGCAGGGGGACCGGGTTACGATGGTGTTTGATATGAACAAAATGCACGTGTTTGATCCGGCAACCGGACTCAGTTGTTTCAGAAAGGGATGATAAGGATATGACATTGGAAAATATACGCTGGATTGGCACTGCTCCGGATGCGGCCTGGACCGATAACGCAGTAATGGCCGCTGCATCCTCCGAAGATACACTTGCGCTTACCGGCGAGCGGGGGCAGAATATCGGCGGCTTTGGCGGCTGCTTCAACGAGCTGGGCTGGATCGCCCTTTCCCGGATAGAACCAGCGGCAAGAGAACGGGTCTTGCGCGATTTGTTTCATCCGCAGCTAGGCTGCAAATTCAATTACTGCCGTCTGCCAATTGGCGCCAATGATTACGCTTTGGACTGGTACAGCTGTAACGAAACCGACGGCGACTATGCGATGGAGAAGTTCTCTATAGACCGGGATAAGCTGTATTTGCTGCCCTATATAAAAAAGGCTTTGGAATATAGGGCGGATTTAACGCTGTATGCTTCTCCCTGGAGTCCGCCAACCTGGATGAAAGAGCCCAGGGTTTACAACTATGGGAAGCTGCGCATGGAACCGGAAGTATTGAAGGCGTACGCGCTGTATTTTAAAAAGTTTGTAAAGGCCTATGAGCAGGAAGGGATACGGATCCGGCAGATTCACATTCAAAACGAGCCCTTCGCCGATCAGAAGTTTCCTTCCTGTTTATGGACCGGTGAACAATACCGGGTATTTATCCGGGACTATCTCGGACCGTTGTTCCAAAAGGAAAATATGGCGGCTGAAATATGGTTTGGCACGTTAAACGGCCCTACGCCGATGGCTATGAATCCGCTAACCGGAGCCATCACCCTGCAAAGTTATGATGCGTATGTGGATCACGTGCTTTTCGATCCAGAGGCGCGAAAGTATATAAAGGGGGTAGGATACCAGTGGGCCGGGAAATATGCGATTCAAAGAACCCATGACAGTTTTCCGGAATTGAAGCTGATTCAAACGGAAAATGAATGCGGCGACGGACAAAACTCCTGGGAATATGCACGCTATGTTTTTGATTTGATCCGGCATTATCTGGTCAATGGGGCGAATGCTTATATTTACTGGAATATGGTGCTGGAGCCCGGCGGCGTTAGCACCTGGGGGTGGCCGCAAAATTCATTGATTACGATTGACGCGGAAACCCAAAAGGTTATTTATAATCCGGAATTTTATTTGATGAAACATTTCTCTCATTTTGTCGCTCCCGGGGCTGCCAGACTCCTTACCAAAGGACATTGGAACAGCGCTTCCTTAGCCTTTGAGAATCCTAACGGTGAAATCGTCCTCGTCGTAAATAACGGGGTTGCGTATTCCCGCACCTTTACTTTTAAAGGGAACCAGAGAGCGTTTTCTGCGGAGTTGCGGCCTTATTCGTTCAACACGTTTGTTCTCTGATGGAGCCTGCTGCAAAATACTCATTCAAATTGCTGCAGTAGAGAGGGGAGAAGTGAGTGGTGAAAGAAAACTTCCCGTTTAATAATAACGATTGGGAAAACCAGTACGTTTTGCAAATCAACCGGGAACCTATGCATGTTCCGCTGGGGGCCTACAGTTCGCTGGCAGAGGCCTTGTCCTGCAACCGGCAGTGCTCCCCATACGTCTTGTCATTGGACGGAATATGGAAATTTAAATTATTTGCGAATCCCCTGTCCGTCACCGAGCCTTTTTACGAAGAACACTTTGATGCAGCCGGGTGGGACGATATTAAAGTGCCGGGCAATTGGGAGATGCAGGGATATAGTTATCCCATCTATACCAATATCAAGTATCCTTTCGACATGAACAGCCCCGGCGATTCCTACCGGAGTTATCCCGGAGGAAGGGATGCGGAACGGGACACTTCGATATTCCTGGATTTGAATCCCCCCTATGTGCCGGCGGATAATCCGACCGGCTGTTATATCACCCGGTTTACTTTACCGGATGGCTGGCGGGAGCGGGATGTTTTTATCAATTTTGAGGCGGTTGAATCCTGTTTCTATCTGTGGGTGAACGGCAAAAAAGTCGGTTATTCCCAAGACAGCAAATTGAGCGCGGAATTCAATATCAGCGCTTATGTTAAAAAGGGCGTGAATACGTTAGCCCTTCAGGTTATGCGGTGGTGTGACGGAACCTATCTGGAGGATCAGGATTATTGGCATTTATCGGGGATACAGCGTTCCGTCGTGTTATACAGCAAACCGCCGGTTCATATCAGAGACTTTAAGGTACTCGCCCTGCTGGATGATCAATATCAGGACGCGGAATTGATTGTCTATTGCTATGTGAATAAAAAGAATGGCTATGCCGGTTATCAAGTCAGGGCGAACTTATTTGACCAGGACGGGCGGCCGTTTATCGAGGAAATGAAGGGGGATATTTGCATCCGGACCCCCATGTATCTTAGAACGGATTTTATACTGGAGGCGGGGGCGGCATTACTGCGGGCCAAGGTAAAAAGCCCGGCGAAGTGGAGTGATGAAAATCCCTATTTATATACCCTGGTCATGACGCTGGTTGATCCGCAAGGGAAGGAAACCGATTTTGAAAGCGTCCGGGTCGGATTTAGACGGATTGAAATCAATGCGGCAGGAGTAGTAACGCTAAATGGCAAGCGGCTGGTCATCCGGGGCGTAAACCGGCATGAGCATCACCCGGAGACAGGGCGGACGCTGACGGAACGCCGGATGCGCGAAGAGATAACGGCCATGAAGAAGCTCAATTTCAACGCCGTCCGCACCAGCCACTATCCCAACGATCCCCGCTGGTACGACTTGTGTGATGAACTGGGCCTATATCTGGTGGATGAGACGAACTTGGAAACCCATGGAGTTCAGGCTTTATTATCGAAAGACCCCACCTGGAGTTTAGCCTATCTGGACCGCGTAATCCGTATGGTCATGCGGGATAAGAATCATCCCAGCATTCTGTTTTGGTCGCTGGGCAATGAATCGGGCGCCGGCATGCATCACGCCGCCATGGCGGCGTGGGTCCGCTCTTATGACCCGTACCGGCTTGTCCAGTATGAAAGCGGTGATCCGGGGGCGGATATTACGGATATCCGCTGTCCTATGTATCCGGGGTTAGCGTGGATCGACGCGGCGATGGCGGATTATAACGATAAACGGCCCTTTATTATGTGTGAATACGCCTATTCCAAAAGCAACAGTCTGGGAAATTTCCATAAGTATTGGGAATATGTTGATAAATATCCGCGCTTTCAGGGAGGTTTTGTCTGGGATTGGTGCGATAAGGCAATAACCAAGCGTACTGATGATCATAAGATATACTGGGCCTACGGCGGCGATTTCGCCGAGCCGGTGGTAGACAGGGTACCCGATATGTGCCTTAATGGGGTTATGCTGCCGGATCTTACTCCCAAGCCGGGAGCGTGGGAAATAAAAAAGATACAGGCGCCGCTCCGGGTAACGGCAAAAGATTTAGCTAAGGGCCAATTTGTTGTTTATAATAAATATTTGGTTAACGATCTCTCGCATTTGACGGTCGCCTGGGAATTCATCGAAGAGGGAGTTGTCATTCAGGCCGGACAAAGGAAGCCGCCGGAAGCCGCGGCGGGGCGGGACGGTGAATTTACCATTCCTTATCGCGTTGGTCCCGTCAAGGGTGGCGCTGAATATGCCGTAACGATTTCTTTTATTCTCAACCAGGACACACCCTGGGCCGAACAGGGGCATCCGGTATACAGCGAGCAGTTTGTTTTGCCGGTGAGAGCGCCGCAACTGCAAGTTAGCCAACCTGAAGCGCTGCCGCCGGTTCAACTGAAGGAAACCGGTACGCAGGTTGAAATCTGCGGCGAGAACGTCAGAGTATTATTTTGCAAAGAGCAGGGCCTGCTGGTTTCTTACGAATGCGGCGGGCGGAAGATCCTAAACTTGGGCATGCAGGAGAATTATTTCCGGGCGCCTACCGGCATTGACCGGGCGCAAAGCCTAGATGTGGAAGCAGGCGATTGCGGTTTTGCCGCTGAGTGGTATCACGCCGGATTGAACAAACTGGCCCGGCAGGTGAAAAACGTGAAGATATTTAGACAAGCTGCCGATTGTGTTCACATCGAGGTGGATGTATTTCTTGCTGCCCCAGGCAGGGAATCCGGCTTTCATAGCAAGCTGCGCTACGTTATCTACGGGAATGGGACGATGGAAGTGTATAATGATGTGGACGCCAGTCCGGATCTGCCGGTTCTCCCCCGCGTCGGGCTGACTTTCCGGGTAACGGAAGCCTGCCATATTTTCCAATGGTATGGACGCGGACCGCATGAAAATTACGCCGACAGAAAACATAGCGCCCATATTGGACGCTACGCCAGTACGGTGGAGGAGCAGCACTTTCCCTATATTGTACCGGTGGAATGCGGCGGCAGGGAAGATGTGAAATGGTTTAGTTTAACGGATGAATCCGGCTGCGGCATCCAAGTCCGGGGGTTTAACCCTTTGCATGTTGACGTGCATAAAAACAGTGTGAGTGACTATGAGCAAGCCAGCCATTCCTTCGGCTTAATTCCCCGCGACGAGATTTTTGTAAACGTGGATTGTATTCATGCCGGTCTGGGCGGCGATACGGGCTGGACAAAAAATGTTCACGCAGAGTACCGTGTGAAACCGGAGCGGTACCTGTTTGGCTTCCAGGTTACCTTGCTGGGTTATTCCTGATTTTGTGCAACCAATGTTTAAATTTTTTTCAATGTTGCGTTTTACTGAAGATTCCATCCCATGTTATAAGCTATAGTATTAGTTAAGGAAAGCAATAAAGAAGCCGGAAAATACCTGGAACTAAAAGGTATTTCCGGCTTCTTTCTCATTACGGTTTTGGTGTTTTCACCTGGGCAAATAGCCAATCCCGGATCCCGTCAATTGTATAGGCATATTGCCAGGTATATCTGTGATTGCCATTCTTGAATACTGTATAGTTGACGTTACAACCCTTCTCAAGCATATCCTTCACATTCTTTGCTAATTCCAGCGGACTAGCTTCTGCAGACCAAATTGCTTTACTAACCGTTGCACCTTGAGTTTCTAACACTTTGGTAATTGCATTCATTCCCGGATAAGCCTTGTTATCTCCCTCTGAGACAACAATCCATAGATTTTTCTTTGCCATTGGGGCTGCCTTCGCGGCATCCCACTGACATGCAACCAGCAACGAGGCTGCAAACATATCCGGATACTTGATATCCATCGCAATCGACGTCATGCCGCCCATAGACTGTCCCGTATTATAGAGCCGGTTTGAATCAATACTATAGCGCTTCTCCAACTCCTTAACCAGATCAACGGTGATATCCATTTGTTCGGTGGTTTTTGAATTATCATCGGCAATCACAGTAGTATACTGCGGCGCAAGTACAAAGCATTCATTTTTTGCGGTGGCCCAAATGACTGCGCCTAACCCTTGAGTGAGTGTTAATGTGGGATTATCACCGACAACACCGGCATCATGCATGAACAAGACCAACGGATATTTCTTGGAGGGATCGTAGTTTTTCGGCACATACAAATTGTACATCAGCTTCTCATTATTATAGTTCGGATCGGTGTAAACAAACTGCTTGAAATCGTCGACTACCAAGTTGACCGTTTTACTGCTGGTTATCACACTCGAATTTGCACGGTAAGTTTCGCCGGCTATTGTTGTAATATTGCCAACCTGGGTCACTTTTGCAACCAGGGGAGGGCTGTCCGGTTGTTTGTCCGGCCTTGATCCTAAGGTTGGGCCACTCATCTTTTGGGAATTTATAATTTGCTGATCTTTTTGGGCAGCATCATTACCAGGATGTTCCTGTCCATTCCCCGCCGATATCATAGGCGTTGCAAGCTCAAGAATGACATAGTTCCCGTTTAGCCCCTTAGAAGCCTTAGCCGCTATTGTATTGGCATATATTTTGGTGATGGTTTTATCCTCTACCGTGAAATCGGAAGTTTTTAGTTTGGATGTATTAATAGCACGGTCATATTCCAGGGCCACAGCACTTATTTTTTGTCCATCCCCAAATACTTCCGTGATTGCTGTAACGCTCTTTACATGCTTATTATTCGCATCCGGCGAAGCTTCTTTCTGTAAACCGTCAGCGGCATATACCGGCAAGCTTGTTCCCAGTATAAGCATTACTATTACAAATGCCGATGATATTTTTTCCATTTTTACACACAACCTTTCAATTCACTCAGGTACCAAAAGTTGTTATTCACTAGCTTTGCTCCGGCTATTTAATTGAGTAAGCATGGATATGATTTTATTTTCTACAAGTTCTGCGGATCCTTTAGCATACTTTGAATTTCTTGCTTCATACGTGAACTTGTCATAACTGTCCTTATCCGCCATATATTTAGCCGCACCATTTACCATTGTCAAAACCATAGTGTTTTTTACAGGTGATCCTTTCTTGATGTCTGCGCCAATTTTCGAAGCCAATTCCGGTTGAATACCAACAAGGGCGATATTACCAATTTTCATAATATCAATAGGCACTTTGACCTCTCCGTCGATTTGATAAGTATATTGTTTAACCGGCTTCATATCAGCCGTTTTGGACATAGGCATTTTCTGTGATTTACAAACCACGCTGTCATGGATGACACTTAAATCAACGCTTGTCTGTTTGTCTATAATTTTACGGCTTACCTTAATCGCGTCATATCCCAGCCGTTCCCCTATCAGGCCGAGCAATATGTAACCATCATCATGAATATCCGTGCGTATCGATACACCCTTGTTATCTGTCATATAACGGTTTGCCATAAAGATAGGTGCCTGATCGCCGGCGGCGCCGACTCCAAAGAAAGCTACCGTGCCATCCTCTTTATATTGATCCTCTACGTATTTCGTTGCCGCGCCGGCAAGATCTGTAGAAATCAGTTTCTTTCCCTGATTGGAAACAGATTCATCCATAATAGAAGACTGTACACTATAGTTCATAAATATTGCCAATGGCTTTCCGGATAAACTGTCAATTTTCATTACACTAAGTTCTTTATCAGAGTATCCCGTTTCATTGCTTCCGTGCCACCAGCCACCGGCTGTAAGTTCATCCCGATTGATATTAACATTGGAAATACCTGTTCCATAGCCAATGCTTGCCGGTTGCATACCGGTTACTGCCTTTTGGGTGGCAGCTTCAACCGCTTTAGCAAGAGCCGATGCAAACATTGCTGTTTTCTTATTCTCTGCCGCATTCTCCGTCATTCCCGGAAAAACATGGGGGCTGGAAAAGTTATGCGCCGCATAAATGAAAATATTATCAGGCTGAATCCCGGCGGTTTTTTGTATGATACTTTTCAGTTGATTAACGTTGCCAAGAGATGTCATATCAATGGACACAACGGCCGTTTTATTAACTCCATTATCCAGCAATAATGTCTTCACGTATAACGGATCATGTATTCCGTCAAAACCTTGCGCCGGGAAAAATTCCGGCGGAATTTGAATCAGCGTCTCACCTGCACCGGCCTGTAAAGTCCCATAAGGCGCTTGTGCCGCGAAACAAATTCCCGACTGAATTAGCATAATCAAGAAACTAATCCATAAAAAAATCCTTTTTTTCTCGTTCATGTGATTCTACCTACCTGCTTTTAAATTGGCGTTATTTTTTCGCTTCTTTATTGTATCCTTTAATTTTTTCAGTTTTGTTACAGCTAACTAACAAAATTAACACATTATGCCACCACAGATCCCGCTGCAACCAATAACAAGCTGCCAATTATATAAAAGCATTTTTTCTCACTGTTGAAAACCGGTATCTATCATTTTTAACCAAATTCTAATCTTCTTCCAGTGGTCTGTAAACTCTAGGCGGAAAACCGCTCGTAAGAACACTATAGAATTAGGATTTACAGACCACTAGGGGTCTTGAGTGCAGTTTTTGCATTCCGGGGTGTACAGCATTTGGACTATTTTTAGCAAGGGTCATGTACTATACTTAAAAAAGCAGAAGAACAGGAATCTAAATGAAAATTGTCTGCAGTTAGTGGGGGTTATGCGGCAATGCTGGACAAAAGAAGTAATGCCATTCTTCAGCATATCGTGAATGCTGCTTCTTATGTACCTACGGAAGAAATCGCGGAAAAACTTAACATTTCCAAACGGAGCCTATACTACGACATCAAACGAATTAATGGCTGGCTGAAATACCACAAGCTGACCGGTATCCGCCATATTCAATCGGCCGGGTTATATCTGGAGGAAAATACGAAACGGGAACTGCCGAAACTGTTTCAGCAAGTGAATCCGTGGCAATACGAATATTCTGCGAAGGAGCGGAAGGCCTGGCTGGCCATTCATATCCTGACCCGCAGCCGCAATGTTTCGCTGCAGGATTTAATCGATGCCATCCGGGTCAGCCGCAACACGGCAATGAATGACTTAAAAGGGCTGCGGGAAGAGGTAACGCGGCGATTCCAGCTAAACACGGCCTATTCCAAGCGGACCGGCTACATTATGGCGGGCAGCGAAACGGACCGGCGCAAAGCCCTGAATGTTTACATGTCGCAGGTAATTGAAGGCAAGGGTTGGCAGTATTTTATCGACCGGATGGCTCAGGTGGAAAGAAGCGATGAGGGGGAAGTCAGCTTATTTAGCCAGCAGAATCTGGCGGAGATAAAAAAGGCGATTGTTAGCTGCGAGGACCGCTTGGGGGTACAGTTTACCGATGAGGTATTACAACAATTCAACTTACAGATCATCCTGTTCCTTCGACGTCTGCAATTAGGGGGGCGCGTCCGGATTGCCCCGGCGGAACAGATGATGCTGCGCCGGACCCGGGAGCACCGGGCGGCGGAAGAGATTTGCGCCAGACTGACGGAAGTTTTTCAAAGCGAGATTCCTTCCGAAGAGGTCGACTACCTAACGACTTATGTTCTAAGCGCCAAGGTGAACTACATCAATGTAGACCTTTTTCAAGAGGAAATCCCTCACTGGCGGGATATTATCCGCAGGATGATTGATGATTTTCAGCGGTACGCCTGTGTTCAGTTTTATGACTGGGCGGGTCTGGAAAACAGTCTGCTGATGCATTTGAAGCCGGCTTACTACCGGATCAAATACGGATTATGTCTGGAAAATCCGTTAAAGGAGCCGATTTGCAAAAAATACGGGGACATTTTCCTTCTAACTAAGAAAGTGATTCATTACCTGGAAGAAAGCGCCGGCCAGCCGGTCAATGACGATGAAGCGGCTTACGTGGCGATGCATTTTGGTGCCTGGATGCGGCGGGAAGGGATCCGGCCGGCGGCCAGGAAAAAAGTTCTGCTGGTTTGCGCCAATGGGGTAGGGACTTCTTCGATCCTGCAAAGCCAGTTGGAAGGATTATTTTCCAATGTGGATATTTTGCGGACCGTGAGTGTGAGGGAATTTCTTCAATATGAAGAGGAAGCGGATTTTATTGTTTCCACGCTGCCGTTAAGCGGCAGCAAGAAACCGGTTTTTGTTGTCAGCCCGATTTTAAGCGATACGGAGACGGAAAATCTGCTGAAAAAAGTGAATGCCTTATTCCGCTTGCCCCAAAAGCAGGCGGTATCGGTAAATGGCTTGCTGGAAATTATCGGCCGCCATGCCGTAATCCGGGAACCGGATCAGCTAATGCAGGAACTAAAGGAATATCTTTATAAACCGGACTTGAGACCACAGGGGGATACTAGACCGATGCTAAGCGATTTAATCACCAAAGATAAGATACAAATGCTGGATAAAGTGAAGGATTGGGAAGACGCCATTGCCACAGCCGCCAGACCGTTGCTCCAATGCGGCTATATTAAGGAAGCGTACATAAAAGCCATGATTGATAATATCAAGAAACTGGGCCCTTATGTAGTCATGAGCCCCCGGGTGGCGATTCCGCACGCGCGCCCGGACGACGGCGTGAATCAGGTGAGCATGAGCTTGCTGATTTTAAAAGAAGGCGTTGCTTTTTCGGCGGCCGGCGAGGAAAGAGTGCAGATCCTCATCATTTTGGCGGCCATCGACAATGAGACTCATTTGAAAGCGTTGGCCCAATTGTCCGGTTTGCTGATGGAGGAAGAGAATGTCGACAAGCTGGTCCAGGCGGCAGATGTCGGGGAAATCGTCGATTTAATCGCCCGGTATTCTAACTGAGAGGGAGGTGAAAACGGTGAAAAAAGTATTAATCGTATGCGGCAATGGATTGGGCAGCAGCTTTATGGTTGAAATTGCCGCCAAGAAAATTCTCAAAGAACTGGGAATCGAGGCGGAAGTATCCCATACGGACCTTGCTACCAGCAAGACGGAAAAGGCCGATTTATATATCGGATCCCATGAGCTGATGGTCAATCTTGCGGATGGAAAACGAAACGTGGTGGGTATGAGAAATTTATTAAATAAGGATGAATTGCGGCAAGCCTTAGTGGATCATTTGAGGGGGGAATAGCATGTTTGATTTGATTATGAAAGACATCCTGGGGTCACCGGCCTTTCTGGTTGGGCTGTTTGCTTTTATCGGACTTATATTGCAGCGGAAAAAACTGACCGATATCATTTCCGGCACGTTAAAAACGATTATGGGTTTTATCATTTTAGGCGGCGGCGCCGGCATTTTAGTGGGCGCCCTGGACTCCTTCGGCAAAATGTTCGAAGCGGCGTTTGTGATCAAGGGGGTTATCCCCAATAATGAGGCAATCGTAGCGCTGGCCCAGAAAACCTTCGGGGCGGAGACGGCGATGATCATGGTGTTTGGCATGGTGCTCAACATTATCCTGGCCAGGATTACCCCGCTAAAATATATTTTTCTTACGGGCCATCACACGATGTTTATGGCCTGTATGATTGCCGCGATTCTGTCGGCGGGCGGCGTTAGCGGCGCAGCCTTAATTACGGTTGGCGCACTCATTCTCGGTACTTTGATGGTCGTAATGCCGGCCTTGTTGCAGCCATTTACCCGGCAGATTACGGATTCCGACGATTTTGCGGTGGGGCACTTCGGCACCATTGCCTATTTAACGGCTGCCCTTGTCGGCAAGACATTCGGCGACCGGAGCAAAAGCACGGAAGATATCCATGTTCCCCAGAGTTTGGCGTTTTTACGGGACAGCTCGGTGGCCATGGCTTTGACGATGACGATATTATATTTTGTGGTAGCTTTATGCGCCGGTCCCGCTTTTGTTGAAAAGTTGAGCGGCGGCACGAATTTCCTCGTTTTTTCCTTGATGCAGGCAATTACTTTTGCCGCCGGGGTTTATATCGTATTAGCCGGGGTGCGGATGTTACTTGCCGAGATTGTGCCGGCCTTTCAGGGCATTGCCGATAAAGTGGTTCCCGATGCCAAGCCGGCCCTGGACTGCCCGTCCGTATTTCCCTTTGCGCCGAATGCGGTCATCATTGGTTTCTTTTCCAGTTTCCTGGCCGGGATTGTCTCCATGTTTTTCCTGCCGGCGCTGGGGCTGAAAGTCATCGTACCCGGTTTAGTGCCGCACTTCTTCTGCGGGGCAACAGCCGGGGTTTTTGGCAACGCCACGGGAGGCCGCCGGGGAGCTATACTGGGAGCCTTCGCTAATGGCTTACTGATCAGCTTTTTGCCCGCTCTCTTGCTGCCGGTGCTGGGAAATCTGGGTTTTGCCGGTACCACGTTTGGAGATGCCGATTTCGGTGTGGTTGGCATAATTTTAGGCAACATTATGAAGCTGTTTGGTCATTAGAATAAATCCTATTTTGCTTGAATGCCAGCAGCTTGTTGTTTACAGGCGCTGGCATTTTTCGGTATAAAATGCTATTATGATTTATGAATTCTAAGTTGGACAAGGAGAATGGAAATGCCGCGAAACCAGGATGAATTAACGGGAATTACTCTTTTGGGCAATCAAAATACGCAGTACAATTATTCCTATGCGCCGGAGGTTCTGGAAACCTTCGACAATAAGCATCCGGATAATGACTATTGGGTGAAATTCAATTGCCCGGAATTTACCAGTCTTTGCCCGATTACGGGCCAGCCGGACTTTGCCACGATTTATATCAGCTATATTCCCGAGATCAGGATGGTCGAGAGCAAATCGTTGAAATTGTATTTGCTCAGTTTTCGTAATCACGGGGATTTTCATGAAGACGTAGTCAATATCATCATGAAGGATCTTATCAAAGTCATGCAGCCCCGCTATATTGAAGTGTGGGGAAAATTCCTTCCCCGCGGCGGCATCTCGATCGATCCGTATTGCAACTACGGCAAGCCGGATACCAGGTATCAGGAGCTTGCCTGGCACAGACTGCGTGAACATGACCTGCATTTTATGGACAAGGTCGACAATCGCTGAAAGAAGGTTTTTACTGAATGCATCAACGGGATACATTTTCCTTCACACCGCATATTCCCGGGGGATTAACCACACCGGAGCAACTTAGGCAAATTGCTGCGGCTGCCGAAAAATACGGCACCACGCTGAAATTTACAAGCAATGGCATCACGCTCATGGGTCTTGCCTTGGCTGACCGGGAAGCAGTAGCGGCTGAGCTTGGCAGTGTGCCGGAATCGTTTACCGCCAAAGCGGTTCGGGGAATCACGGTCTGTACCGGCAAGCCGAACTGCCCCAGGGCGCAGCAGGATAGTACCGCCCTGGGCCTGCTGCTTGACAGGAAATTTTTTGGCCGGAATACTCCCGGCAAGGTTCGGATCGGCATTAGCGCCTGTCCCAACTGCTGTGCTGAGGTCTTTGTGAAAGATATCGGCCTGTTCGGCACGGCCCAGGGATTTACGGTTGTTGCCGGCGGCAATTCAGGGCGTCAGGCCCGGGCAGGCCGGATTATTGCCAGCGGCGTGCCGGCGGAACGCATTCCGTCGGTCATTCGTTTATTGCTCGACTACTACCGGCAATATGCAAAAGATAAAGAACGCCTGGGGGATACGCTGGACCGGGCAGGCTGGGACGAATTGATTGCGGCAGTTACAAAGGAATCATAGAGGAACCAGGGATTGTTATTTCTTTTTCCAAAATCCAATTACTATTACCGAAAGACCGTCCAAAGCGGTCTTTTTTTGCAATTGAAGGTCTTGACGAAACGGCAGTAAAGATTTTATAATATGAATATACGGTACCGGGGTACCGTAGAAAATAAAAAGTGATGGTTTATCCTTGGAATAATGAAAGGATGAACCGAGGAAAAATAAGTACAGTAATTCAGGAAAGGAAGATTTCAATGACCAAAAAACTTTTTATCGAGGGAATGAGCTGCGGCCATTGTGCAAATCATGTGGAGACCGCATTAAAAGAGGTAGGCGGCGTAAAATCCGCCAAGGTTGATCTGGCAGGTAAATTTGCCATCGTGGAATTGGCCCATGAGGTAGGTGCTGAAAAAATGAAAGCAGCGGTAGCCGATGCCGGTTATGAGGTTACCCGCATTGAGTAAGCCAATCGGCTAAACACCAAAGGACCAATTCAGTATTGGTCCTTTTTTGTAAATATCCCTTTGAAAGGAGTAGAGAATATGCGAATCGGGATTCCCAAAGAAAGCCTGGCCGGGGAAACACGGGTGGCCGCCACCCCGAACACGGTGGGGCAATTGAAAAAACTGGGCTTCGAGGTTGTTATTGAAACCGGCGCCGGGGAAGCGGCCAGCTTTACCGATGCGGCGTATACGGCCGCCGGTGCCGGGATTGCCGCCGGGGATGTGGTTTGGCAATCGGATATCATCTATAAAGTCAACGCTCCGAACGATGCGGAAATGGCCGCTGTCAAGGAAGGGGCCACGCTGGTTAGTTTTTTGTGGCCGGCCCAGAACCCGGATTTAGTAACCAAGCTGGCCGCCAAAAAGATTAATGTGCTGGCTATGGACATGGTGCCGCGAATCTCCCGGGCGCAATCGCTGGACGCGTTGTCTTCCATGGCCAATATCGGCGGTTATCGCGCCGTTGTGGAAGCGGCGCATGCCTTCGGGCGCTTCTTTAACGGCCAAATTACCGCCGCCGGGAAAGTGCCGCCGGCCAAAGTACTGGTAATCGGCGCCGGGGTCGCGGGGCTGGCGGCGATTGGCACCGCTCGCTCCCTGGGGGCGATCGTGCGGGCCTTCGATACCCGGCTGGAAGTAGCGGAGCAAATCGAGTCCATGGGCGGCGAATTTCTGAAGCTGGACTTTGGAACCGAAGACGGTTCTTCCGCCGACGGGTATGCCAAGGTGATGTCGGACGAATTCATTCAGGCCGAAATGGCCTTGTTCGCCGAACAGGCCAAAGAGGTGGATATTATTATCACGACGGCACTGATACCGGGCAAACCGGCGCCGAAGCTGGTCACGAAGGCCATGGTGGACAGCATGAAAGCGGGTTCCGTTATTGTCGACATGGCGGCGGCCACGGGCGGCAATTGCGAATATACGGTGCAGGATACCATGGTGGTGACGGATTCCGGTGTCAAGGTGATTGGCTATACGGATCTGCCGGGCCGGCTGCCGGCGCAATCTTCCCAGTTGTACGCCACCAACCTGGTGAACCTGACGAAACTGCTGAGTAAAGCCAAAGACGGCAGCATTCACCTTGACTTTGAGGATGCGGTACTGCGCAACCTGTGCGTAGTGCATAACGGCGAAGTAACCTTTCCGCCGCCGCCGATTCGCGTTAGCGCTGCGCCACAGAAAAACACTGCGGCGGTAGCGCCGGCAACTGAAAAGAAACCCAAGCCATCTTCCCTCAAGTACTGGCTGGGTATTGCCGGTCTGGCTCTGTTCGGATGGGTCGGCTATGTATCGCCGCCGGAGTTTCTATCGCACTTTACCGTATTTGTCCTGGCCTGTGTTGTCGGTTATTACGTCGTATGGAATGTCACCCATTCCCTGCATACGCCGCTGATGTCGGTCACCAATGCCATCTCCGGCATTATCGTAGTCGGCGCTCTGCTGCAGATTGGCAGCACGGCCATGCCGGTAAAAGTTCTGGCGTTTATTGCCGTTATGATTGCCACCGTCAATATCATCGGCGGGTTCACCGTGACGCAGCGCATGCTGAAGATGTTTACGAAAGGTTAGGGGGGAAAGGCTATGTCCCAAGGTTTAGTTACGGCTGCTTATATTATTGCCGCGATCTTGTTTATCTTAAGCCTGGCCGGACTGTCCCGGCAGGAAAGCGCCAAAGCCGGCAACCGGTATGGCATGACCGGCATGGCCATTGCCCTGATTGCCACGGTCGCCATGCCGGGCGTCCACGGCGTCGCCTTGATTTTGATTGCGATGGCGATTGGCGGGGCGGTCGGCACCCGTCTGGCATTGAAGGTAGAAATGACCCAGATGCCGGAACTGGTGGCTATTTTGCACAGCTTCGTCGGTCTGGCGGCGGTGCTGGTCGGTTACAACAGTTTTATCGAAGTATTGCCGGCGGGATATTTTCAGCAACTGGCCTTTCCGCTATCCGGCCAGGCTGCGTTTAGCCGATTGGCTACCCATACCGTTGCTGCTCAACTGAGCGGCGCGCTGCTGAACATTCACCTGACGGAAATCTTTCTGGGGGTGTTTATTGGGGCGGTGACCTTTACTGGCTCGGTTGTAGCGTTTGGCAAACTGCACGGGCTGATCAGCTCCAAGCCGCTGATGCTGCCGCTGCGGCATAAACTGAATCTGCTGGCGGCGGTGATCTCTTTCCTGCTGCTGGTGTATTTCATTCAGATTGGCGGGTCCTTCGCCGCCATCCTGCTGATGACGGTCATTGCTCTGGCATTTGGCTGGCATCTGGTAGCCTCCATCGGCGGCGCCGATATGCCGGTGGTCATTTCGATGCTGAACTCCTACTCCGGCTGGGCTGCCGCTGCGGCGGGCTTTATGCTCTCCAATGATCTGCTGATTGTGACCGGCGCTTTGGTCGGTTCTTCCGGCGCCATTCTCTCTTACATCATGTGCAAGGCCATGAACCGTTCCTTTATTTCGGTTATTGCCGGCGGATTTGGTACCGGCGGCGGTGCGGCGAAGGAAGAGGAAATGGGCGAGTACCGCGAAATGAGTCCGGAAGATGTGGCGGATTTGCTGAAAAATTCCGGCTCCGTAATTATCACTCCCGGCTATGGCATGGCCGTAGCTCAGGCCCAGTACCCGGTAGCCGATATTATCCGCAAACTGCGGGAACGGGGAATCCAGGTGCGTTTCGGGATTCATCCCGTGGCCGGCCGTCTGCCGGGTCATATGAATGTGCTGCTGGCGGAGGCCAAAGTACCCTACGACATTGTACTGGAGCTGGATGAAATCAACGCGGATTTTCCGGAGACCGACACGGTACTGGTCATTGGGGCCAACGATACGGTCAATCCGGCGGCGGCGGAAGACCCGTCCAGCCCGATTGCCGGTATGCCGGTGCTGGAAGTATGGAAGGCGCAGAACGTCGTCGTATTTAAGCGTTCGATGAATACCGGCTACGCCGGGGTGCAGAACCCGCTGTTCTTCCGGGAGAACACCTATATGTGTTTTGGTGATGCCAAAGCCACGGTGGAAGCCATTTTGAAGGCGTTATAAAGACTGCGAAAAAGTGGGACAGAGCCCATAAAGGGAGGAGTTTTAAAATGGATATTATTTTGGAGCCGGATGCCCGCAATTATATAATGGAAAAGAATAAGGACAAGGCCGTGACCATTGAGATTGTCAAACGCCCCGGCAGCTGCTGCGTCGGGGACGCCCAGGTGCCGTCCACACGGCTGGGACGGATAGGGGCTGATAAAACGCACAGTTACCGCGAGACTGCAGTGGACGGGATTACCGTGTACTATCATGAAGATCTGCCCGCGCTGTACCGGTGTCTGGTTGTTAAGACGGAAAAGCTGCTGTTTTTCAAACACTTGGCGGTTAGCGGCGAGTATTAATCAATGGAGACTTCAGATAGATTAAACTATGCAGGGTATTGCATAACAGACATATTTCACAAATTTTTTACATTGTCGCCACAAAATATGCATAATAATACAGCAGAACCCCAGTTAATGAGTTGCATTCATTAACTGGGGTTCTTTTTATTATCTAGGCTTCCGCTATCGCAGATCATCGTATATATGGCCAGCGGAAAAGCCGGAAATTTGTTGTCGTAATGCAATTTCTAGTTCGGTTATTTTCTTAAAGTATGGGTTCAGAAAAAAATGATTGCATCATTGTACACCTTTCTTAGGATTATGGAATATAATTTTGAAAATTTAGGCGGTAAAATAAAATCATACCCGGTGGTTGGAGCGAAAATGGTTTTCAGGGGGGCGGCTGAATGAATCGTTTATTTATGATTAGCGGGAACCGGCTTATACGTCAGTATGACAGCGAAATTTTGTGGATAGAGCCATGGGGAGACAACAGCCTGCGCGTAAGAGCAACCCATTTGGCGGCTATGCCGGCAGAAGATTGGGCACTGCTTCCACAAGCAAAGAGTAACGCCAGGATTGTCATTGAAGAGGCAAAAGCAGAGATTCAAAACGGTAAGATACGGGCTGAGGTTACTGCTGCCGGCAAAATTACTTTTTTTAATCACAAGGACAAGGTTATTTTAGAGGAATACGTCCGTAATCGCAATGACATTAAAGCCTTTTGCAGTGCGTTAAATATCGATGCACGGGAATTTAAGCCGATTTTGGGCGGGGACTATCAACTTACTGTGCGGTTTGAGTCGGATCCGAATGAAAAAATCTTCGGTATGGGCCAGTATCAACAGCCTTATTTGGATATTAAAAATTGTACACTGGAGTTAGCTCACCGCAACTCGCAGGCCAGTGTGCCCTTTGCCCTGTCAAGCTTAGGTTATGGGTTTTTGTGGAATAATCCGGCCATAGGACAGGTAACCTTCGGTAAGAATTGCACCGAATGGACAGCAAGGTCAACAAAACAGTTGGATTTCTGGATTACAGCGGGAGACACACCGGCTGAAATAGAAGAAGCTTATGCCAAGGCCACCGGAACCGTACCCATGATGCCGGAATACGCCATGGGTTTTTGGCAATGCAAGCTGCGCTATCAGACACAGGATGAACTTTTGGCGGTAGCGCGGGAATATAAACACAGAGACTTACCCATTTCAGTCATTGTGGCCGACTTTTTCCATTGGCCTTTGCAAGGAGAATGGAAATTCGATTTGGATTATTGGCCGGACCCGGAAGGAATGGTTGCGGAGCTAAAAGAAATGGGAATCGAGTTGATGGTTTCCATTTGGCCGACAGTGGACAAATGCAGTGAAAATTATCAGGAAATGCTGCAAAAGGGCTATTTAGTGAGGGTCGACCGGGGGATTCGAACCACGATGGATTTTTTGGGCAATACTGTATTTTATGACCCTACCAATCCGGGAGCACGTGACTTTGTTTGGCAGAAGGCGAAAAAGAATTATTACGACAAAGGGATCCGGATATTCTGGCTGGACGAAGCCGAGCCGGAATACTCCGTATATGACTATGACTTGTATCGCTATTATTTGGGACCGAATCTGCAGATCGGCAATCTGTATCCGGTCATGCATGCCAAAACATTTTTTGATGGGATGACGGCGGCCGGTCAGAAGAATGTCATTAATTTGCTGCGCTGTGCCTGGGCAGGAAGTCAGCGCTACGGGGCCCTGGTATGGTCCGGTGATATCGACTCCAGTTTTGAATCGCTGCGGAATCAATTTATTGCCGGGCTTAATATGGGCTTGGCAGGTATTCCGTGGTGGACGACCGACATAGGGGGCTTCCATGGCGGCGATCCGAATGATCCAAGCTTTAGAGAATGCATTGTCCGGTGGTTCCAGTATGGCGCCTTTTGTCCTGTTTTTCGTCTGCACGGGGATCGGGAACCGCATTCCGAGCCGTTGGGTACAAAAGGCGGCGGCCTGTGTAATAGCGGTGCGGGCAATGAAGTATGGAGCTATGGCGAAGAAGCCTATGAAATATTCAAAAAGTATATGTTTTTGCGGGAACATATGCGGCCGTATATTTCAGAGTTGATGAAAGCGGCTCATGAAAAGGGAACTCCGGTGATGCGGCCTCTTTTTTATGATTTTCCTGCTGATGAAGAGTGTTGGAATATTGATGACCAATATATGTTTGGTCCGGATGTTCTGGTGGCGCCTGTTTTGCAGGCAGCTGTTCGGCAAAGAAAAGTATATCTGCCGGAGGGAGCTGCTTGGACGGATTATAATTCCGGCGTTGTATATGATGGCGGACAATGGATAGACTGTGACGCCCCTTTGTCAAGCATCCCTGTTTTTCTCAAGGACAAAGCGGCGCTGTAATGTATTTTTAAATTAAGAAGGCTTATTCACTCGGTAATCCGGAACACCTCTGGGGTTATATGAGCATGAATAAAGCCTTTCTTTGTTATATCCAGCAAAATGGGATTAGGAGAAATATTACCGCTTGCTTCTGGATGAGGAATGGGGTTGTTATGATACAATAAATTCAGAATCTTTATATGTGGGGAGAAGTAGCATGATATGGCGCAAAGTGCGTGAAGCGGCAAATTTTCGAAGATATAGCCTAAGGGTAAAGTTATTGATCATGTTCGTGATTTTATCTATTTTGCCCATTGCCCTGATACAAACCATTTCTTATAATCTTTCCCGCTATTATCTTGAAAAAAAGATTAATATGCTTACAGATATTAATCTTTTTCATATCGAAACCAGTATCGAATCCAATATCAGCTCTTATGAAGAAACGGCCTACAGGATTGCCGTGGATAACAGCGTGATTCATGACATGGAGATGTTTAATACAGGCAATGATTTTGAAAAAGCGGCTTCCATAAGCAAAATAAGAGATGATTTTGTCAGTTATGCCTTAGCGCGAGATGAAATTAGAGCGATTACCTTTGTGAACGAAGAATTAAAAAGCGCGTTCTATGATAAAAGGAATAATAGCGCCTATAACTCATTGTGGGATTGTTTCGATATTGCTGAGAAACGTAAGATCTATTCGAAAATAATGGAGAGTAATAGCATTGTCATTCTACCGACTAGTTCTATCTTCACGCCTGCTGGAAAGGAATTCGCATTTCACATTGGTTTGAGAGTTCGAAACCTTAAAACAAGAGAAGAGCTGGGTATCATTATTCTAAGTGTAGATGAAAGACACCTAGAGAGTATTTGCAATATAGAGCAGAGCCAGACTGGAAGCAATAATAAGGTTAATATATACTCGTTTGTGATTGATAATAACGGTAAAATTATTTCCTTTCAGGATGAAAGATACATCGGCACATATATTCAAGAATATATGTATCAAGGTTCTCGTTATGCAAAAATAAATCCATTGGGATTTATCATTAGGCAAATTCCTCAACTGGTTGGCAAAAATGTAATTATCAACGATACTCCAATCAAAGGGACGGACTGGCGGGTAATCACGATTGTTGATAAAGACAGCATGTTTTATGAGGTAAATATACTGCGGGACGTGACCCTGGCGATATCAATACTGGTTATCTTGATTTCGGTAACGCTGATTATCCTTTTCACCAATAGGTTCCACGAATCTGTTCAATGTATCGTAAATGGGATGAAAGCGGCAAAAAAAGGTGACTTCGGTGTGCGGATTATGCTGGCGACACAAGATGAGCTCGCTTTTATCGGGAATGAGTTTAATGAGATGGTAGCCAGAATTAATAAATTAGTAATTGATATAAAACAAAAAAGCGTATATATATATGAAATTTCCAATAAGCGCCGAGAGGCTGAACTTAAGGCGCTGGTAGCGCAAGTCAATCCTCATTTCCTTTATAATACGCTGGACTGCATTAATTGGATGGCACTTAGAAAAGAAGAATATGAAATTAGCAATATGCTGAGTAATTTAGCGCAAATATTGCGCTATAGCATTGGTAATGTCAACAAGCAAGTAGAAATTAATAATGAAATTGAGTGGTTGAAAAAGTACATTTATCTGCAGCAAGTCAGATTTAACAATAGTTTTGTGCTTACATTAGACATTGATGAAGCTTTGCTGGAATGTAAAATATACAAGCTGTTACTGCAGCCGCTGGTGGAGAATGCGATCATCCACGGTTTTAAGGGTTTTGACAGTGGCAGAGAATTATATATTGGCATGGAGCGGCAGCCGGAAAATAAATTGAGAATTACCGTTGGCGATAATGGCGCAGGAATACCGCAAGACAAGTTGGAACAAATTCTCAAACAGGAGTTGGAAGATAATATAGGAATCAGCAATGTCTGGAACCGGCTTAAGATTTATTACGGCGAAGAAGCCGGTCTTGATGTCATGAGTGAAGAAGGAAAAGGCACAAGGGTGATTTTGACGATACCATTGGTGAATTAGAGGAGGAATTATGAAAATCTTAATTGTTGAGGATGAATTTAATTCCCGGGAAGGCTTGGCTGAATTAATTGGAAAAATCAGTTGTGAATATGTGGTTTGCGGGAAAGCCGCAGATGGCGAACAGGGATTTAAGTTAGCGACAACATTACGGCCAGATTTAATTTTCGTGGATATAGAGATGCCCAAATTAAATGGGCTGGATATGATTGAAAAGATTTTGGCAGTGGGAATGAATCCGTATTTTGTTGTTTTAAGCGGGTATGCGGAATTTAAATTTGCCCAAAAAGGTATAAGCTTGGGCGTTACCCAATATCTGTTGAAGCCGATCACTTACGAAGATTTGAAAAAGGTACTTGAGGAAATGAAAAAGAAAATTGGCGGCAAAAACACCTGCAATACGAAGCTGATCCGGCAAATGCAGGCCAATGACGAGGCGGGTATTGATACGGCTTCTTTGTTGGTTCGAAAAACCGTTAATTATATTAAAAACAACTATAATGGCAGGATATCGCTGGAAGAACTGGCAGAAAAGCTAAATGTTACGCCGGAATATATCAGTCATTTATTTACAAAAGAAATCGGACAGAGTTTTTCAAGTTATGTAAAAGAGTACAGAATAAAATTAGCCGAGAAATTAATCATGGAAGGCAGTCTGAAACTTTATGAAATTGGTGAACGGGTGGGCTATAAAGATCCCAAGTATTTCAATAAGATGTTTAAAGAAGTTACGGGAATTTGCCCGAAAAAATATTTGATTATTCATAAAATTTAACAACAAGATTGTACACCTTTCTTAGAATCGTGGAATAACAATCATGACGAAAAGCAGGTATACTGAACATGAAAAAGTTGGAGGGGTAAAATAGGAGGAATGCAAATGGGTAAATGGACAAAACTGGCGGCCTTGATAGCGATGTTAGCCCTTAGTGCAGCTTTGTTCGCGGGCTGCGGCGGAAGTACAAAGACCGGGGGGGAAGCCAAAAAGGGAGGAAAAGTGACTCTGACACTTTGGCATTACTATGAATTGCCGCCGCAGCAAAAAGCATTGAATGAAGTGGCGCAAAAATTCAATTCTTCCCAGGATAAAATCACCATAAAAATGGAATTTTTGCCGAGAAATGAATTGACAAAACAGCTTTCTATCGGTATGGTAGCAAACAAGTTACCCGATCTGGTTTTTCTGGACAATCCAGATACTCCTTCATTTGCCGCTATGGGTTTATTGGCAGACATTACAGACAAAGTAAATTCACCGGATGTAAAAAAAGATGCTTACTATCCCGGGCCGCTTAAATCCAACACGGTCAATGGTAAATATTATGGAATCCCGTTGGGAAGCAACTGTGTTGCTTTGTTCTACAATATAGACATGTTAAAAGCGGCCGGAATTACTCCGCCGTCAACCTGGGATGAACTGCGGGCAGATGCTAAAAAGTTAACAAAAGATGGTACTTATGGTTTTGCAATGAGCGGGATAAAAAATGAAGAGGGCACGTTTCAAATGCTGCCTTGGATCCTTTCTCCGGGAGCGAGCTTTGATAGATTAGATAGCGCGGAAGGAATAAAAGGGTTCCAATTCGTTACTGATTTAATAAATGACGGTTCCTTGAGCAAAGAGTGTATTAACTGGACACAAACAGATGTGGAAAAACAATTTGCTACAGGTAAGACTGCTATGATGGAAAACGGGCCGTGGCAGCTTCCGGTTATCAAAGCTGACGCGCCTAATTTGAAGTATGGTGTTGTTTTATTACCCAAAGATAAACAGTATGCATCCGTTCTTGGTGGAGAAAACTTGAGTATTATTAAAGGACACCATGAGGCTGAAGCTTGGGAGTTCGTTAAGTTTCTCATGAAACCGGAAAACCTTAATCCGATTTTGGACAGCATTGGCTATATTCCCTCCAGAAAAGACTGGGCGGAAGGGAGTGCTAAATTGAATTCTGATCCAATTATGAAAGTATTCGTCGAAGAAATGAAATATGCAATGCCGCGTGGGCCGGAACCAAAATGGCCTGAGGTCTCAGAAGCTATCTATACCGCTATGCAGGAGTGTTTTACAAACCAAATGAAACCGGAGCAAGCGGCAAAAGCTGCAGAGGCTAAGGTTAGCAATGTACTGAAGTAAATGAATTTATAATTGTAATAAAGTGCCTTGTTACAAGGCACTTTATTACAAAGTATAGGTGGTGAAAGGTTTTGCGCAAAAAATACAGCAGCGATTACATAAAAGCGGAACGGCGAGGCTATGCCTTTGTTATACCGGCCTTGTTGTTTATGATTGCCTTTGTGGGTTATCCCATTATCTATAATTTTATTTTGAGCGTATATCATGTGGATGTAATGACAATCGGACAGCAGACGCAAGAGTTTGTCGGTATGAAAAATTATACGGACATATTTGCCGATCCCACGATGAAAATTAGTATCTGGAATACATTTCTATTTACGATAGGCAGTATTTTCTTGCAGTTTGTGATTGGTTTTGCCCTGGCATTATTTTTTAACCTGAACTTCCCTCTGGCAAAGCCCATGCGCGGCTTGATGGTTGTGGCTTGGATGGTTCCGATGACGGTTGTGGCTTTGCTTTCCAAATTTATGTTAAGTCCAAGCGGCGGGGTCATAAATGATTTGCTGATGCGTCTGCATCTTATCGCCAAACCCGTTGGTTGGTTAATTGATCAAAAGACGGCCTTATGGGGGGTAATACTTGCCAATACATGGGTAGGCATTCCGTTTAATATGATTTTATTGACCACCGGGTTAAGCAATATTTCCAAAAGTCTGTATGAAGCAGCGGAAGTAGACGGGGCTAACGCCTGGCAGCGATTTTTTTACATCACGCTGCCTCAGCTCCGGCCGGCGATTTTATCTGTCGTTATTCTCGGTTTTATTTATACTTTTAAAGTATTCGATTTGGTATATGTGGCTACCGGCGGCGGTCCGGTGGTGGCTACAGAGCTTATGTCAACCTATGCCTACAAAATGGGTTTTGCTCAATTTTCCTTTAGCAAGGCGGCGGCAATTGCTAATGTACTATTCTTGATTTTGTTTGTTGTAAGCCTGGGTTACCTCAAACTAATTCGTAAGGATGAGGTGATCAATTGAATCCGATTTACTTAACGGAAAAACAGCGAAATATCCTATTGAGTGTAGTTGCTGTCGTTATTGGAGTGATTTTTCTCTTTCCTTTATATTGGATTGTAGCTTGCTCGTTCAAGCCGGATGTGGAGATTTTTGCCTCACACCCGACCTATATACCCCATGTTCTGACATTGGATGCCTATATCAGCCAGTTTAGCGGCGAGAGCAATATCATACGGGCGTTTGCCAACAGCAGTATTGTAGCCATTATGTCCACCGTATTGTCGTTTATCCTGGCGGTGCCTGCGGCGTATGGTTTGGCCCGGTTTCCCATGCGGGGGGCTAAGTTATTCATTATGCTGTTTTTGGTTACCCAGATGTTGCCGGTTACCTTAATTCTGACACCGATGTTTTTGATTTATAAGAACATGGGAATTCTCAATACGTATCTGGCTCCGGCATTATCAGACGCTACTATATCCATTCCGTTTATCGTATTAATTTTGCGTACGTATTTTTTGAGCCTGCCTAAGGAGCTGGAAGATTCGGCCAAAATTGACGGCTGCAACACTTTTACGGCATTCATCCGCATTATGCTGCCTATATCCTATCCCGGATTAATTATGGCCGCTGCCTTTTCCTTTTTATTTGCCTGGGGGGATCTGGCCTTTGCTCTGACTTTTACCAGTTCGCCGGAAATGCGGCCGATGACGGCCACCATCTATAATTTCATGGGCAAATATGGAATGGAATGGAATAAAATTATGGCATTTGGGACGATGCTGGTTCTGCCTGTTGTCGTAATCTTTGTTACCTTGCAAAAGTATATTGTTAGTGGACTTACGAACGGCGCGGTGAAAGAATAATTTTGAAATGATTGTTGCGGAGGTATAGAAATGGCTAGCGTTACGCTGAAAAATATTTGCAAAACATATCCGGGCGGCAATACGGTAGTGAACGATTGCTGTATTGAAATTGCCGATAAGGAGTTCCTGGTTCTGGTAGGACCGTCCGGCTGCGGTAAGTCGACGACGCTTAGAATGGTAGCCGGACTGGAAGAGATTTCAGCAGGTGAACTTTATATTGACGGCAAGCTTGTCAATGAAGCACCGCCGAAAGAGCGGGATATCGCGATGGTGTTTCAAAGTTATGCGTTGTATCCGCATATGACAGTGTATGAAAACATGGCGTTCGCCTTAAAAATGAAAAAGACTTCCCAAGACGAAATTGATAAACGGGTACGCGCGGCGGCCGCTATCTTAGGTATTGAGGGTATGTTGGACAGAAAGCCCAAGGCGTTATCCGGCGGGCAACGGCAACGGGTCGCGTTAGGCAGAGCCATTGTCCGTCATCCCAAAGTTTTTTTAATGGATGAGCCCTTATCCAATTTGGATGCAAAATTAAGAGTGCACATGCGGACAGAGATTTCCAAGCTGCATAAAAAATTACAGACAACCTTTATTTATGTAACTCATGATCAAATAGAAGCCATGACTATGGGCACTCGGATCGTAGTCATGAAAGACGGTATTGTTCAGCAAATCGGTACGCCACAGAATATCTACGATCATCCGGTTAATATGTTTGTCGCCGGTTTTATCGGCAGTCCGCAAATGAATTTTATTAACGGAAGACTGGGGCTGGAAGACAATCAGTTGTATATGAACGTCGGCTGCTGCAAGCTTCCGGTTCCTGAGGGGATTCGCAAGAAGATTGATTCGGCTTACTTCAATAAAGATGTCATTATGGGCATACGTCCGGAAAATATTTATGATGAGCTTGTGGTTCTGGAAAACTTGCCGCAAATTTGTGTGGACGTAAAAATCGAACTGATAGAGCGAATGGGTGCGGAAAGTTATTGTTATATGCAATTGGGCGACCAGTCAATTATCGCCAGATTTAATGCCCGCATCAATGTTAATGCCGGTGATGTCATTACGATTGGTTTTAATATGAATATGGCCCACTTTTTTGACAAAGACAGCCAGCAGCGGATTATTGCCGACTAACTTTTTATAAAATGGATTAGTGTGATGGATTTATGAGCCGTGAACAAGGCAGGGCAGGAGTGGAATGAATGAACAGGAATACACATAAGCCGATATTGCTGCAAAACGTTCGTATTCATGATCGCTTTTGGAGCAGACGAATTAAACTTATAGCGGAAGAAGTTATTCCGTATCAATGGGAAGCTTTGAACGATACGATTGACGGGGCTGAGCCGAGCCATGCCATCGAAAACTTCCGGATCGCCGCAGGTGAAATCCGTGGTGATTTTTATGGGATGGTTTTTCAGGACAGCGATGTGGCCAAGTGGATGGAAGCTGCAAGTTATAGTTTGGTGACCTACCCGAGTAGCAAGTTAGAAGCCATTATGGATGAAGTGGTTGAATTAATAGGCAAAGCGCAGCAAGAGGACGGTTATCTCAATACCTATTTTATCGCCGCTAACCCGGGGGAACGCTGGACGGATCTTTCCTTTGGCCATGAACTGTATTGTGCCGGGCATCTCATTGAGGCCGCCGTGGCTTATAACAGCGCGACAGGCAAAAGAAAGTTTCTCGATATTATGTGCCGGTATGTGGACTATATTGATTCTGTTATGGGTCCGGAAGAGGGAAAACGAAAGATATACTGCGGACATGAGGAAATTGAACTGGCTTTAGTCAGGCTGTACAAGGCCACAGGCGAAGAACAGTATTTGCGGTTGAGTCAATACTTTGTCGATGAGCGGGGCAAGCAGCCATGTTTTTTGCAGAATGAACCTACGTTTGGCAATATATATAAAGACAAGTGGTTTGATTTGGCGTATCATCAAGCGCATATGCCGGTGCGGGAGCAAACGACGGCGGAGGGGCATTCGGTCCGGGCGATGTACTTGTATTCCGCAATGGCTGATTTGGCAAGAGAAACCGGTGATGATTCCTTTTTGGCTGCTTTGGATAAACTCTGGGACAATACAACCACACGGAAGATGTATATTACCGGCGGTCTGGGATCGCAGGGGCATGCCGAACGGTTCACCGTGGATTATGACTTGCCGAATGATCGGGCTTATACCGAGACTTGTGCAGCTATCGGTTTGATTTTTTGGGCGCAGCGCATGTTGTTATTGAATCCCGATCGTCGCTACGCCGATGTGCTGGAACGGTCATTGTACAATGGAGCGCTGAGCGGTATTTCGATGGACGGAAAACGCTATTTTTATGTAAATCCACTGGAAGTGATTCCGGAAGTGGCAATGAACCGGTATGATTGTGAACATGTTAAGACCGAGCGGCAGGAGTGGTTTGGCTGTGCCTGCTGCCCGCCTAACATTGCGCGCCTGGTAGCTTCGCTGGGTCAATATATATATTCACAACAAGAGTCTGCCATCTATACTCATTTATATATAAGCAGTAATGCGCAATTTGATATCGACGGAAAAACTGTAATGATAAAACAAAGCAGCAACTATCCTTGGGATGGAACAATTAGCATTTCGTTGACAGTAGCGGAAAAACAGAAATTTACGCTGGCATTGAGAGTCCCGGGCTGGTGCAGGCAATATCAGCTTGCCGTCAACGGAGAAAAAATGGATTTTCTGACAATAGAGGACGGCTATGCCGTGTTGTCGCGAGAATGGATAGACAATGATGAAATCACTTTAACGCTGGCTATGCCTGTGGAGATTGTGCATGCTCACCCGAGGGTTCGCGAGAACATAGGCAAGGTGGCAATCCAACGCGGGCCGTTGATCTATTGCCTGGAGGAGGCGGATAACGGTAAAGGATTAGCCGAAGTTATGCTGGAAACCAACGCCGGTTTGGCGGCGAAATTTGATGAGGATTTGTTTGATGGAACGGTTGTTATTACAGGAAATGCGAAATGGTATGGGGGGGGTATCGGCGAGAAGCATTTATATCAGTTCGGAGAGTATCCGGCTAAACACAAGGCCATTAAAGCTATTCCTTATTATTTATGGGGTAATAGACAACCGGGAAATGAGATGCTAGTTTGGGTTAGCAAAGCATTCCGCCCAATATAATGCGGGTGGTGGATCTGGAACTGCCGATTAGAACGGGCTGTTTTATGCGATAGGATTTAGCTGTTTTATACAAAAAAACGGCAACTTTTTTGTAGGATGTTCACATAGACGGTGGCGGCGGGAAGTGTTACGATATAACCAGGATATTTGAACTCATAAAGTGCCTGAAGATAAGATGAAAGCGGCAATGAGGCCTAAATTGTATCGAAAGATATGGTTTCGGCTTTTTCTTTTCTTGGGCTTTCCATAAGGGGGTAGTTACGATGAGCGCGGAAAGTAAAAGCGAAACGTTGTTAAAACGCAAACAGGCCGCAGTGGCAAGTGGGATTGCGAATGCGACATCCATTTTTGCCGAAAGGGCCAGCGGCGCGGTGATTACGGATGTGGAAGGAAAAGAGTATCTGGATTTTTATGCCGGAATTGGGGTTTTGAACATTGGCCACTGTCCGCCGCCGGTCGTAAAAGCGGTTCAGCAGCAAGCAGGAAAGCTTTTGCATTCCTTCTTTCCCACGGTTATGTACGAACCGTATGTCGCATTAGCGGAAAAAATGAATGCGCTGATGCCGGGGGCGGGACCGAAAAAGACGATGTTTGTGAATAGCGGGGCGGAAGCCGTGGAAAATGCGGTGAAAATTGTCCGCCGCGCTACAGAGAAAACCGGTATTATCTCCTTTGAATGCGCGTTTCATGGCCGGACGTTTATGACGATGGGACTGACCAGCAAGGTGAAGCCGTATAAGTATGGGTTCGGTCCGTTCCCGGCGGAACTTTATAAAGTACCGTCGGCGTATTGTTACCGCTGTCATTATAATGCTGCGTATCCCGGCTGCGGTTTGCACTGTCTGGAGAATTTCGAACGGCTCTTTACGGCGGAAATTGATGCGGATCATATTGCGGCGCTGATTATCGAGCCGATACAGGGTGAAGGCGGTTTTATTGTACCGCCGCCGGAATTCCTGCCGGGGCTCAAGGCCATTTGCGAGAAAAACGGCATTTTGTTTATTGCGGATGAAGTACAGACCGGCTTTGCCCGGTCGGGAAAAATGTTTGCTATTGAGAACTGGGGTGTGGAGCCGGACCTGATGACGACTGCCAAATCCATTGCCGCCGGGGTTCCCTTAAGCGCCGTAACCGGAAAAGCGGCAATTATGGATGTTCCGGTTGCCGGCAGTATCGGCGGGACTTATGGCGGCAATCCGCTGGCCTGCGTGGCCGGGCTGGAAACAATAAAGTATATTGAAGAGCAGGATCTTTGCAACCGGGCTAAGCAAATTGGCGATACCTGCATGGGAAGGCTGAAAGCATTGCAGGAAAAATGCAATTTCATTGGCGATGTCAGAGGGGTTGGCGCCATGATCGGCATTGAATTGGTGAAAGACCGGCAGAGCAAGACGCCGGATAAAAAGTTGACGGCCAGAGTGATTAAACTCTGCTTAGAGCAAGGGTTGCTCCTTATTAGCGCCGGAATCTTCGGGAATGTCATCCGCCTGCTGATTCCGCTCGTTGTGACCGACGAACAGTTAGACCGCGGGCTTACGATTCTGGAACAAAGTATTGTAAAAGCCGCAGAATAAAACAAAACGAACCCTGATATCGGCAAAGGCGCTGATAGATAGTCTTTACTATTTATCGGCGCCTTTTTGGATATTCTAATTGATTTTGGTGCAGCAGTGACGCTGACAGAAAAGGCAACCGTCTTTTTGCCGGCGTTTTTATTTTTATTTTCGGAAAAGCAAAGGAGTGTGTATATGGAAACGGTAAATTTACATTTGAAACAGGAAAATTTAAAGAAAGACCTGAAAAACCGGCATATTCAATTGATTGCCATTGGCGGGGTGATTGGGGTCGCCTTATTTATGGGGTCGGCATCGGCCAGTAAAATGGCGGGGCCGGCGCTGGCCCTGGCGTATGCACTCGGCGGGGTGGTGATGTATTTCGTATTGCGGGCACTGGGGGAGGTTGCCGTAGAGCATCCGGTCGCCGCCTCGTTTTCCGGGTATGCCAGAGCGTTTTGCGGACCCTTGGCTTCTTTTATTACGGGATGGACGTATTGGTACCAATGGGTTGTTTTGGCAATGTGTGAAATTTCCGCAGTCGGCATGTATATGAAATATTGGGCCCCGGATTTAGC
Source organism: Allolucifera butyrica (assembly GCF_900476375.1). GTDB lineage: Bacteria > Bacillota > Negativicutes > Sporomusales > UPPP01 > Lucifera > Lucifera butyrica. The sequence goes on from NZ_UPPP01000058.1 coordinate 68,561, forward strand.
GCAGTGGATTCCCGCGCTTATCTGCCTGGGCGTAGTCTTAACAGTAAACTTAATTGCGGTTAAGTATTTTGGCGAATTTGAATTTTGGTTTGCCCTAATTAAAGTGGTGACGATTATCGTCATGCTGCTGTTTGGTTCGGCCATGATTCTTTTCGGTACCGGCAACGGCGGTGCGCCGGTGGGAATTTCCAACCTCTGGACCCACGGCGGATTTATGCCTTTTGGCTGGCTGGGGGTGGCCAAAGCTTTAGTCATGGTAGTTTTTGCATATTCCGGCGTGGAACTGATCGGAATTACGGCCGGCGAGGCAGTCGATGCGGAACATTCCCTTAAGTCGGCGATTGATAAGGTTTTCTGGCGGGTGCTGATTTTTTATGTAGGTTCTATCACCGTAATTCTGTCGATTTTTCCGTGGGATACTTTACCGAAGGGAATAAGCCCTTTTGTTATGGTGTTCGAGAAAATTGGGATTCCTTATGCGGCTTCGATTGTAAACATTGTTATTTTATCTTCGGCGGCATCCTGTCTGAATAGCGGCATGTATGTCTGCGGGCGCATGCTGTATGGTTTGGCCCTGCGAAAGGAAGCGCCAAAGTTTTTGGGGAAGCTTTCCAAAAATCAAGTTCCGGCCAACGGTATTTTGGTTTCCGCCGCCGTTTGTTTGATCGGCGTCTATTTGAATTATACGTCCCCGGACAATGTGTTTTATTATATGTCGGCGATAACAACAACCGGCTGTATGTGGACCTGGTCCCTTATCATGTATATTCAGTACAAATGGCGCAAGAGTTTGAGCGCGGAACAGGTAAGCAGTCTAAAATACCGGATGCCTTGTTATCCTTATGCTAACTACGGTGTTATTTTATTTATGGCTGCCGTGACGCTGGGAATGAGTTATGACCATGATAATCTGGTCGGTCTATATGTGGCGCCGTGCTGGTATGGCGGTCTGTATGCGCTGTATAAATGGTTTAATATTGGGAAGGCCCAGACAATCGCCGACCCCAAGGTCCAAACGGAGTGGTAATTTTCGTCCGGAAATGGATAAGGCAGGTTATTTGAAACAGACCGTGCCTGTTTGGGCAGGAATTTGGCAAAATAGCGGAGAAAACCCCGGGGAGAAGGACGGAAGGAGGGGGGACGCTTGCCAAGTCTAAAGGAAATTATAAACTTGCCATCCTTAAGGAAAATAAAAATGATTGCCGGACGGGACGGTCTGGACCGAATGGTTAACTGGGTTCATTTTTTGGATTTACCGGACGTACTGCCGTGGGTACAAGGCGGGGAACTGTTATTTATAACCGGCATGGGACTGGAAAAAGACGGGGAACACCTCTTAAATCTGGTCAGGGGAATAGCCGGAAAAAGACTGGCCGGACTGGTAATCAATATCGGCCCTTATATTCCGGAAACCCCGGCGTCAGTCATTCAACTGGCGGATGAATTGAAATTTCCCGTTTTTGAACTTCCCTGGGAAGTCAGACTGGTGGAAGTCACTTATGATGTTTCGGCCTATATTATTAAGAAACAGATGGAAGAAAAATCAGTCGGCGATTTGCTGGAAAATATTTTGTTTAACACCGGCTGTGACTTTGCGACGCTTGTACGCCGGGCCGATTATTATGGCTATGATTTAAGCATACCGCACCAGGTAGGGATTCTCCGGGTCAGTGATTTTGGAACGGCTTTGCCGGATGAACAGGATGAAGTAGCGTTAATGAAGTTAAAGGGAGCCTTTGAGCGGACGGTGCGTGAAATTATCAGCATTCATTATCGAAAGGCCCTGGCGATGTTTCGCGTGGATTCCATGATTTTTCTCATTCCGGAGGAAGCAGGGAAAAAAGGGGATAAAAACGGCAACTTGGTTATTGCCCGGGAGGTAATCACTGCCTGTTGCAACAAGTTTCCTAAGTTGACGTTAAATATCGGTCTTGGCAGCAGCTTTTCTGATTTCGGGTTGGCAAAAAATAGCTATAAACAAGCGCGGCTGGCCCTGAAATACGCTGATTTTTCCCATTCCCAAAATGGCGTTTACCGTTATTCGGATATTGGTGTTTATAAATTGCTGCTGGGCTTGGACAGCCAGGTGCTGGAAGCGTATTATCAGGAGTCGCTGGGGGAATTAATGGAATACGATACGGTACACGGTACGGAATTAGTACCAACATTGTCAGAGTACCTGAAACAAAATTGTAATACCGTTCAGACGGCGCAGAATTTATTTATTCATAAAAATACCCTGACCTACCGGATCAAAAAAATAGAAACGATTACGGCGAAAAACTTCAGCAATATGCAAGACCGGGTTACATTACAAATGGCTTTGATTATTGGCGAGCAACTGGATGTCTAGCGATTATCAGATAATAAAAGGCAGGCGTTTAACTGCGTGCAGCAGGAAGATCCGCTGGAAGGAGCCGGGAGAATGAAAGATTTTGTATTTAACATGCCGACAAAAGTTGTTTTTGCGGTTGGCGCGGTGAACGGGATTGGGCAGGAATGCCGCGCTCTGGGCGGGACCAAGGCTTTTTTGGTTACCGGCCGGACAGCTACCAGGAATTCACCCTATTTGGGACAAATTGAAAAGTCGTTGCAGGAAGCGGGAGTTGCGGTACAGATTTATGCCGAAATTGAGGCGGACCCCAGTGTCGGGACGATTGACCGGGGAGCCGCGGTCCTGAAGTCCGCCGGCGCAGATATTGTCATCGCCTTTGGCGGCGGCAGTCCGATTGATGCCGCTAAGGCAATGGCCATGCTGCAGAAAAATGAGGGGTCCATATTGGATTATATGCGGGGGCGGCGGCAGACCGCTAACGCCGGATTGCCTTTAATCTGTATCCCCACAACGGCCGGCAGCGGCAGTGAAGTTACGGCGGCTGCTGTGGTGACCGACCGCGGCAGCAAGGAAAAAATCGGCATTTCGCATGGGTCGATGACGCCGAAGGTTGCAATCGTTGATCCGGTACTGCATGTCAGTATGCCGCCGGCAGTAACCGCGTCCACTGGAATTGATGCGCTAACCCATGCGATTGAGGCGTATACCGCCGTGCAAGCGAATCCTCTGAGCGATGCCGCCTGTTTACAGGCCATAAGGCTAATCGGCAAGTATCTGCGGCGGGCGGTGGCCAATGGCAAGGATATGGAAGCGCGGGGTAACATGGCTCTTGCCAGTTTACTGGCCGGGATCGGTTTTAATCATGCCGGATTAGGCGCTGTTCACGGTATTGCCCATCCGATTGGAGCGCAGTTCGGGGTAGCCCACGGCGTGGGAAACGGAATTATGCTGCCCTATGTAATGGAGTATTGCGCCATGGCCGACTATACCAAATTTGGCGATATAGCGGCCGCCTTAGGCGAAAATATCAGCGGTATGAGCGGCCGGGACGCCGCCCAACAGGCGGTTAGTGCAGTGAGGGCGCTAAAACAGGATATCGGCATACCGGAAACCTTAGCGGCGGCAGGGGTGCCGCCGACAGCGGTGGACGCCATTGTCAGGGATGCGATAACGTACCGGAGATTGCCGAACAGTCCGCGTCAGCTTACCGGAGAAGATTTGACGGTGATTGTTGAGCGGGCTTTAGGAATAAAGAAAGTATAGTTTTATAAAGTCGAAAGTAACAAGGGCTAAAATCCGGGAAGAGGATTATAGCCCTTGTTTTTCTTATTCTGCTGACAGGAACTTCTCTCGCTGTATTTACATAATATAGAATAACTGAACCAGATAAAAATATTCATTAGCGAGGAGAGATTTGCTTGATACAACGAGTCTACAAATTAAAACCGGATAGTCCCGACCTGCGGGATTACCTCTATGTAGCCAAAACGTATAAAGATGCCAAGGACTTACCGTCTATGGTCGACCTGAGGGCACAATGCAGTCCGGTAGTCGACCAGGGTGAACTCGGCTCCTGCACAGCCAATGCAATTGCTTCCGGTTTACGGGAGTATCTCCTGTTGAAAGCAAAACAGGTATGGGTAGCCTTATCCCGGTTATTCCTCTATTATGAGGAGCGCCTGTTGGAAGGAACGGTAGAGGAAGACAGCGGCGCGACGATCCGGGATGGCATGAAAGTGCTCAAAACAATAGGGGTTTGCCCGGAAACGGATTACCCGTATGATATTGCCAAGTTTACCGACCCGCCAACGGAGCAGGCTTTAGAGGATGCCAAGCAATATACAATCAGCGAATATCACCGGGTTACCAGCCTGACCAAGCTTAAAACCGCGTTGGCCGAAGAGCAGCCGGTGGTGATTGGCTTTTACGTTTACAGTTCGTTTGAAAGCGACGAGGTTGCGGCAACGGGGATTGTGCCAATGCCAAACACCTGGAAAGAGGAGCTGCTTGGCGGGCATGCGGTTCTGGTGGTAGGCTATGACGATGCCAAAGAATGGGCCATTGTCCGTAATAGCTGGGGAGAAAACTGGGGAGACAAAGGGTATTTTTATTTGCCATACAAGTATTGGAGCAGCGGTCTTGTAACCGATATGTGGACCGGAAGCACAGGAAGCGTACCGGAAAAATCGTTTTTCCGTAAAATGTTAGATTGGTTTTTCGGCCTGTTTAATTGCGGCAGGTAAATGAGAAACACACATTTTTTAATACCGGTTATGTCGGTATTGAAAGTTAAAAATTTAAGCTACGAAGTCATTTTACCGGCTTCGTAGCTTTTTTATAGTGCCATTATCTGCCTAACAGTTCCTTTTCGATCATTTCGCGGGTTCGCGGCGCTTCAACGCCCATGCGCTCGGGGTAGCCGAACAGGGAGACGCAGGCAATGGACTCACCGCCAACCTTGCAAATCTTATTAGCGAAATCCATTTCGCGCAGGGTCTCGAAGATACCGGCAAAGTCTACTTCGCCCTCGCCGACCGGGTTGTGCTGGTGGATGGTATAGTCCGCCTTGCCGCGGCTGTTGAGCCATGGCGGATTGACAATGTAGCGGCAGTCCTTGGTCTGGTTCCAGGTATCTGCGAACAGTACATGGGTCAGGTCGTCGCCCGCATACTTGAGCATGGAGCGCACATCGCCCTTACCTTGATCGTAGAAGAAGCCATGGGAGGCGGAGTAAACATAGCCGAGGTTGTCGGAGCGGAAAGACTTGACCATATCACAGGTCTCGTTGTTCAGTTCACAGAAGTCATAGGGATGAGACTGGACCTCTACTCGGATGCCTTCCTTCTCAAACAGCGGCAGCAATTCCTCCATGGATTTAAACCACATGCCGTTGCAGATTTCCTGTTGATTCGGATCGCCGGATAATTCAGTGTTTATGACCTGCACACCCATGTTGACTGCGATCCCAATAATTTTTTTCCAGTTTGCAACCGCGTGCTGGCGCTGTTCTTCGGTCGGACCGCTCCAGCGATATACGACGATAAAGGAGGAGATTTCAACGCCGGTCTCACGCAGCGCCTTCTTGTATTCTGCTTCGCACTCACGAGAGAACAGAGGGTGCTTGTAGAACGGGTTGATCCGCGGATGCGGGGACTGCTCAATGTACTTATAGCCCCAGTCTGCCACCTGATGCACCATATCGCTGATGCTCATCTGTTTTGCCAGTACGTCTACATCAAATGCGATTTTCATTCGTAAAACTCCTTATCGTTAAAATTTTAAGAAAAGACGCTACGCAACGCCCGAGACGCCGCGTCTCCTGATTTATTGGCTAACCGTCTGACGCAGCGCGTCGATAGAGGTTAGAACGCCTGCTTCGGTGGTCATGGTGAGGTCTTCCATTTCAAGGGAGACGTCTCCATCGTAGCCCATCATATGGCAGACGGAGAAGAATTCCTTCCACCACTGCAGATCTTTGCCACAGCCAACAGCAACATAGTTCCAGATGCGTTCCGCGGATTCCGTTACCGGCTTGGGCTCTGGCAGACCGTTGACGTCTGCCAGACCACGCTCAATGCGCGCATCCTTGCCGTGTACGTGGAAGATGCAGCCTTTCAGCGCGCGCGCTGCTGCGATCGGATCTGCACCAAGCACAATCATGTGAGATGGATCGAGGTTGATGCCAAGCATAGGATCGGTTGCGTTACGCAGCTTGAGCAAGGTTGCCACGCTCCAAACCATGGTCCCCGGAAACTCCTCAATTGCGATCTGCTCAACGCCGCAGGTCTTGCAGTGCGCGATGAACTTATGCCAGAACTTGATGGTAACTTCCCATTGATATTCATAAGCAGGCGCCATAAAGTCCGGCCAAGACACGGTAGATGTGATCCAGTTCGGGGTAGTGTCGCCCGGTGCGCCCGCCGGCAGGCCTGCCATTGCGACCAGCTTCTTCACGCCCAGCTTCCCTGCAAGAGTTGCGCAGTCGTACATGGATGCAGCGTATTCCTTGCCCGTTTCGGAGGGCCAAGTTGGATTGCAGGAGGTGTTCAGGGCAGAGATGCGCATGCCGCGCTTCTCCAGCTCCGCCTTGAAAGCAGCCAGTTTGCCTTTGTCTGCCAGTAATTCTGCGGTGTTCACGTGCTTTCTTGCGCCCCAGCCGCCCGCAGTCATCTCGACCGCGTCGATACCAAGGCTCTTGACTTTGTCAAGCATGTCCGTGAAGGACAGGTCGGCAAATACATCGGTGCATATTGCAAGTTTCATATTCGGTATCTCCTCCGTATTTTGTACTAAGCAGGACCTTTACGCCCTGCGCAAAGGTATGATTTTAAAGGCTACGGGTCTAAGATCGGCGGAGCGCTATTTTCTAGCGTAAAACGCCGGCCGTTCGGGCATCGTGATGGGAATTATATTACCGGAATGTTTAGCCGCAACGCAGGCGTCGGCGGTCACGGAAGCAAAATAACCATCCCAGGCTGAAGGACCATGCATTTCCCCTTTTATGGTAGAATCAATCCATTCTTGAAGTTCACTATCATAGGAACTAAGGAAACGTTTCTTCCAATCTGTCAGAATTTCAGTGGAAAGTTTTGCTTCACTACGCATAAGCACACTTAGCGGTTCCGGCAGATTGGCCGTACCGGTCTCTCCTACAACCTGGCATTGAATGTCATAGCCATATTTGCAGGTGACGAATATTTCTGCATCAATCCGGATTCCCTGTTTGGTTTCTAATAAGACAAAATGGGGGTCCTGCAAATTTTTATCAGCGAGGCGGGTTCTTCGCGGCAGAATAACCTGAGCGGAAATATAATCATCATTTAATAACCAGCGTAAAACATCGATTTCATGAACAAAAGAGTCCGTAAGAGCCATGTCGCCGGTGTAAGTGCTGTCAACCGAGGGATTGCGGTGGGCGCAGTGCACCATTAGTGCCTCACCGATCTGGCCGTTATCAATGACCTTTTTTAAAGCGCGATACCCTTGGTCATAACGGCGCATGAAGCCGACTTGGACCAGCTGTTTACCGTGGGCAATCTCCGCATCAACAATCCGCTTGCAGGCGGCTGCCGTTGTGGCCAGGGGTTTTTCACAGAAAACCGGTTTACCGGCAGCAATGGATGCCAAGACAAACTCCTCATGAGAAGGGCCCCAGGAAGTTACTAAGATGGCATCAACATCTGACGCATTAATAACATCATGGCCTGTTTTGTAAACTTTGGCATTAATATTTTCCGCTTTAACCACAGCATGAGCCTGTTCGGAATTAACGTCTGTTACGGCAACAATCTTAGCACCGGATAATTTGTTGGTAATTCTGTGAATATGATCTCGACCAATAGCACCTGTACCGATAACCCCTAATTGTAATGTCATAATGATATGTACCTCCTTATATAAAATAAATTTGGAAATTTACGAGCACGTGATCGTTTGTTTTAAATTATAGAGTACATGCTAATAGAGTGTCAATGATTTTAATCGCAATTTTTGAAAAACGTAGATTTTTAGTAAATTTCAGATAATTCCTTCTTGACATCACAAAAATAATGACGTAAAGTTAAAAATAAGCAGACAAAAAATACGAGCACGTGATCGTTGACACTGGAAAGGATATAAAAGGGAATAAAATGAAGGTAACTCTCAAGCAAATAGCTGAAATAGCCGGTGTGCACAGAGCAACCGTAGATAAGGTGCTGCATGATAGAGACGGCGTTAGTGATGAAGTAAGAAAAAAGGTAAAAAAAATAATCAATGAATTAGGCTATAGACCCAATATCATTGGGAAAGCGCTGGCCTGTCAAAATAAACCGTTAGTAATCGCGGTAGTATTGTTAAAAGTGGATGCTCTGGAAGAAATAAAAGCCGGCATCGAAGAGGCATACGGAGAATTGAAAAATTTTGGCCTGGAAATTGAGTATTATTTAACGAATAATTTTGCAGCAGAACAAGTAAATGCGATTAATCTCTTAAAAGATAAAAAAATTGCCGGCGTGATCATAAGTCCGTTAAATGATGTAAGTATCAAAAACGCCATTAATGAATTGATAGATAAAGGAATTGCGGTGGTAACCATTAACTCGGATATACCGGAAAGCCAACGGTTATGTTTTGTAGGACAGGACATGATGATGGCCGGCAGGGTGGCCGGGAAACTTATGGGAGAGATTTTGAACGGAGAGGGTAAAGTAGCTGTTATTACCGGTTCTCACAATCTATTGTGCTCAAGTGAACGGAAAAACGCGTTTGAGACAGTAATCACCGACAGTTATCCCGGTATTGAAATTATTGAAACGATTGAGACCTATGAGCAGAGAATTGTTGCCTTTCAAAAAACATTATCATTGCTGGAGACGGTAAATGATCTGAATGGAATATATATTACCTGCGGCAGTGTTAATGAAGTAGGCAAGGCAGTAAGACTTATGAATAAAACGAAAGAAATTAAAATTATTAGTTTTGATTTATATCCTGAAATCGTTGAACTGGTTAAAGAAGGTGTTATTAATTTTACGATCGGCCAAGACCTGTTCGGTCAGGGATATAAAAGCACGAAGGTGCTGTTCGAGTATTTATTTTTTAACAAAAGCCCTGAAGCCGAGCATATTAAAACGGCGATTGATATTAGACTAAAAGAAAATATTGACCTGGCTTAAACGGATTGATTCTAAGTAGATTACTTTGAAGTAAGTATCAGGTATATTTTTACTCATAACGAGCACGTGCTCTGACCTTGGAATAATGCAAATTCAAAAATTACTATATCCGGGATAGATTTTTAACTGATGAATTTTATTTTTTTTCTTCAAAGAGCACGTGATCGTAGAAAAGAGGGAATTCGTATATTATATACCTATTTTAAAAATATAGTTATCTTAATTTTCATGCATTTATAGTAGGCTTGCGCAAGACATCTTTATTTAGCGTAACTAAGGGGGAGGGATTTTTGCACTGGTTTGCCGGCGAAATCATTATTTCAAAAAATATACTGGGAGGTGTTCAAGAGGGTTATGCGTGAACAAGAGAATCAGTATGTACTGGAAATGAAGAATATAACCAAAATATTTCCGGGAGTTCTAGCATTAGACAAGGTAAATCTAAAAGTCAGGGCGGGCACAGTCCATGTGCTTGTCGGCGAAAATGGAGCCGGTAAATCCACACTGATGAAGATTTTAAGCGGCGAACATCAAATTGATGGTGGTGAAATTTACTTCAAAGGTACAAAACTGGATCATCAAAATACCAAATCGGCATTAAATCTAGGTATTGCCATGATCCATCAGGAATTAAGTCCAATTCTCGACATGACAATTGCTGAAAATATATTTTTGGATCGAGAGCCGACTTATAATTTCGCTTCCTTGGATATATTTGTAAATTTCAAAAAACTCTATCAACAAACCCAGGAATTGCTTGACCGGCTGGGGCTGAAATATGACCCGTATATGAAGATGCGGGAACTCAGTGTTGCCGGCATGCAGTTAATCGAAATAAGCAAGGCGATCTCCCGCGGCGCATCGTTGATCATTATGGATGAACCGACATCAGCGATTACTGATACGGAAGTGACAATGCTATTCAATCAAATACGCGACCTAAAGCAAAACGGGGTAGCCATTATATATATCACGCATAAGATGGACGAGATTTTCCAAATTGCCGACGATATTACCATAATCCGGGATGGACAATATGTTGATTCCAATCATGCCGGTTATTACGATGAAAACAAGTTGATCTCCCTGATGGTCGGCCGGACAATTTCCAATATCTTTCCTAAAGACCCGGCTGAAATTGGAGAAACCGTATTGGAAGTAAAAAATTTAACAAGAGATGGGCTTTTTAAGGATATCAACTTCCGGGTGCGAAGGGGAGAGATTCTGGGACTGGCCGGACTAGTAGGAGCGGGCCGGACGGAAGTCGCCAGGGCGATCTTTGGGCTTGATCCAATTGATTCCGGCGAAATCCTTCTGGAAGGCAGCCCCATCAAGGTAAGGAAACCGATGGACGTTATTGAAAAAGGGGTAGCCATGTTATCAGAAGACAGAAAGTCCGACGGGCTTGTATTGTGCAGATCGGTTCTGGAAAATATTTCAATGACGAATCTAAACAAGTTTGCTCCGGGCTTGTTTATCGATTTAGAGCAGGAAGCCGAGACCGCCAAGAACATGATAAAAATGCTGAAGATAAAAGTTCATTCGCTGTATGCGGCAGCAAATACCCTAAGCGGCGGCAATCAGCAGAAGGTAATTCTTGCCAAATGGCTGCTGGGAGACCTTAAGGTTCTGATACTGGATGAACCAACCCGTGGCATTGATGTGGGATCCAAATCAGAAATCCACAAGTTAATGTGCAAGTACGCTCAGGAAGGATTGGCCATTATCATGATATCTTCCGAATTGCCGGAAATTTTGGGAATGAGCGACCGGGTCATCGTAATGCAGGAAGGCAGAATAACAGGGGAATTAAACCGAGCAGAAGCATCCCAGGAGAAAATTATGATCCTGGCTACGGGAGGTAAAATAGGATGAACCTAAGTAAAATAAGGAACCCGGAAGACGGTATACTAGCCAAAATAAAGGAAAAAGGATTTGCCGGCATTTACAGCAAGTATGGTACAATCCTTATTTTTATAGGACTGGTGATGATTGCTTCTTTAGTTAGTCCGTATTTTTTAACGACTGCAAATCTAACGGACGTTTTAAAACAACAGGTTGTAATAAGTTTGCTGGCTTTTGGCGTAACCTTCGTTATTATTTTAGCGCAAATTGACGTTTCGTTAGGTTCCGTAGCGGCATTAACCGGCACAATGGCTGCCAGCGTAATGTCTATGACCCATAGCTTAGCGCTTGCTGTTTTAACCGGGATTATAATTGGCATTGCCGTTGGTATGCTGAATGGGTTTGTTATTACCAAATTCAATATCCCATCCTTTATTATGACCCTGGCCATGACTACCGTAGCGAGAGGGGCTATCCTGCTATATACCAAGGGGGTTCCCGTATCCAATTTAGGCAATTTTAATGTAATTGGCCAAGGTTCAATCGGTCCGATACCTATTTCAATCTTAATATTCATTGTTTGTCTGATTGTTTCATGGGGACTTTTGAATAGAACGAAGTTCGGACGGCGTATATATGCTGTTGGCGGGAATGAAAAGGCGGCTGCTGCATCCGGGATTGATACCAAGAAAGTAATAAGACAAGCGTTTATTTTCAATGGAATTTTAGCGGCTATAGCTGGTATTGTTCTAATGTCCCGTATTAATTCCGGCCAGCCGGCGGGCGGAGTAGGGTATGAATTTGATGCGATTACGGCTGTTGTTGTCGGTGGTACAAGTTTAATGGGCGGAACCGGGACGATTGTAGGTACGCTGATCGGGTCAATGATCATTGGTGTTATCAATAATCTATTAAATCTTATGAGCGTAAATTCTTACTGGCAGCAAATTGTTAAAGGTACCATCATAGCTGTGGCTGTCATATTGGACGTTAAAACAAAGACGGCGAAGGTTAAGAAAAAAGTATAGCGGCGCTTACTGTATAGATATAGTTCTCTCTCGAATTAACCTCGAAAGGGGGGATTGATATTCGAACAACCCAGATATGATTTGCTTTTTGATTTTGGGGAAAAGGGCTATTTCACAATTTAAAGGAGGGTACTTTTATGAAAAGAACGGTAGGGTTACTTCTGGTTCTGGTACTGGCTTTATTCGTGGTTGCCGGCTGTGGTTCTTCCCAGGGAGCAGATAATTCGAAAGGCGCCAAGAAATTTGTAGTAGGGTATACCAACCTCGCTGATACAGATGTTTTCTGTACGAGTAGAAAAGATGCGTTCATAAAGTACACCAAAGGAGATCCGAATCTCGAAGTCCGTTTTACGGATGCCAACAATGATATTAATAAACAATTAGACCAAATTGACAATTTTATCGCTCAAAAAGTAAACGCCATCGTGATTGTTCCTGTAGATTATGAAGGAATTGTACCGGGGGTAGAAAAGGCTAATGCTGCGGGAATTCCGGTAATCGCCCTGGGAATCCAGTCACACGGCGGTGATTATACTTTTGTTGGCTCCAAAAATTATGATGCCGGGAAAATGCAAGGCGAATTTATGAAAGACAAGCTGCCGCAAAACGCCCAAATTCTTTATCTCCAGGGAACTAACGGATTATATCACTCAACCGAAAGATGGCAAGGATTTAAAGAAGCGCTGCTCGACAAAAGACCCGATGTTAAGCTTCTGGCAAGATTATCCGGCAACTATGACAGAGCGGAAGGAATGAAAATAACCGAAGACTGGATTCAGACATTCCCCCATTTTGATGCCATTATTGCCGCCAATGACCAAATGGCGCTTGGCGCACTCGAAGCCTTAAAGACTGCCAACCGCTTGCAGGGTGTAATGATTTCCGGCATTGACGGTACGAAAGATGCCTTAAATGCAATTAAAGGGAATGAGATGTCCCAAAGCATTTTCCAGGATGCGGCTAGTCAGGCTGCCAAAGGGTATGAAGTGATCCAGAAGTTAATGAAAGGGGAAAAACCGCCTAAGGAAGTGATTATTCCCTTCCAATCCATTACCAAAGAGAATGTCGATAAATACTTGAAATAAATTTGAACATTATCATCGATTTACAGCAAACTGCGAAAAGTGGAATCGTCGAGATATAGCCGGGAAATTTACGCATTGATGGGTTAGATAAGTTGGACTTCCTCGAAAAAGTACTTCATAACCCCCTGGAAGCTGCTTTATTAGGGGAGGTCCTTCTTAGTCTAAGGGGTTCTGCTTAAAATTGACTAATGCGAAAAGTGGAATACAACCTGCTAATGGATATACAGTCAATAGCCATTATGGTTGGGGCATTTTTATATTGGGAGATGAATACTTTGGATTTAAGAGAAGCCGCTCTAAAGTTTCATAAGGACAATGAAGGGAAGATTGCCCTGCATTGCAAAGTGCCTGTAAAAACGCGAGAAGATATGACCCTTGCTTACACTCCGGGGGTGGCGGAGCCCTGTCTGGAGATACACAAAGATTACGATACCATCTATGACTATACGTCAAAAGGCAACTGGGTCGCCGTTGTTACCAACGGAACCGCCGTATTAGGACTTGGCGATATCGGCGCGGGAGCGGGCCTGCCGGTAATGGAAGGGAAAGCGGTGCTGTTTAAAGCATTTGCCGGTGTCGATGCCTTTCCGATCTGTTTGAACACGCAGGATGCCGAAAAAATAATTGAAACCGTAAAATTAATGGAGCCTACGTTCGGCGGGATTAATCTGGAGGATATTAAAGCGCCGGAATGCTTTGAAATTGAAGAAAGGTTGAAAGCAATCTGCGACATTCCGGTCTTTCATGATGACCAGCATGGAACAGCAGTCGTTTCTACCGCCTGCATCATGAATGCTCTAAAAGTAATCGGCAAGAAATTTGAAGATATAAAGGTTGTCGTGAACGGGGCCGGGGCCGCCGGGATTGCCATTACCAAGCTATTATTAAAGCTGGGAATTAAAGACGCGATTTTATGTGACACGAAAGGTGCCATCTATGAGGGCAGAACAGCGGGCATGAACGCGTATAAGGAGGAAATGGCCAGGATCACCAACAAGGGCAAGGTTAAGGGAACATTGGCTGAAGCTCTGAAAGGAGCGGACGTGTTTCTCGGCGTATCGGTCGCCAATTGCGTAACCCCGGAAATGGTCAAAGCCATGAATCAGGATGCCATAATCATGGCGATGGCGAACCCCAATCCGGAAATTTTACCGGCCCTAGCCAAGCAGGCAGGCGCAAGAATCGTTTGTACGGGCCGGTCGGATTATCCTAATCAGGTTAATAACGTTCTGGCGTTTCCTGGAATATTCCGGGGTGCGCTCGATGTGAAGGCGGCCGAGATTAATGACGCAATGAAGATTGCGGCGGCCAAAGCGATCGCGGCGATTATCAGCGAGGCAGAACTCAACGAAGACTACGTGATTCCTAAACCGTTTGATTTACGAATTGCGCCGAAGGTGGCCGCTTATGTCGCCCAAGCGGCCATCGAAACGGGTGTTGCCCGGAATAAAGAAGTGACCCCGGAATGGGTGGCTGAACACACCCGGAAATTATTGCAAAAATAAAAAGAAAAGTGGAGGATACTACGATGATAAAAGTGGGAGTTGCCGGATACGGCGTAATTGGCCAGCGGCTTGCCGACGGCGTAGCCTTACAAAAGGATATGGAACTGGTAGGCGTTGCGGATGTTTCCCCCACACTGGCCGTAAGAGCCTTAAAGGAAAAAGGGATGCCCTATAATTTATATAATGCCCTGCCGGGAAATGAAACCCTGTTTGCCGAGGCCGGCATTCCGGTTTCCGGTACCTTGGAAGAACTGGTGCAAAAAGTAGATATTATGTTAGATGCAACCAGTGCTGGAGTGGGAGCAAAAAACAAAGAAATCTATGCCAAGTATAATAAAAAGGCAATCTTTCAGGGCGGAGAAAAGAATAGTGTGGCTGACGTGTTTTTTCACGGGTATGCCAACTATGAAAAGGGAATTGATAAGCAATTTTTAAAACTTACGTCCTGTAATACAACCGGGCTGATTCGGGCGGTTGACTGTCTGGACCGGGAAGTGGGCGTGGAAAAAGTTGCGATCACGATAATCCGCCGGGTCGCCGATCCAGGGGATTATCACCGGGGACTGACCAATGCCCTGCAGGTGGAAAAAGCGCCGAGCCATCAGGCATTGGACTTGATGACAATCATGCCGCATGTCAATGCAACGGGGATCCTGGTGCATACCCCGGTAACGCATGGACATATCATTTCCGTTGTTGCCACCACCAAGAAAAAGATCAATAAAGCAGAAACACTCTCCTTTTTCCGCAAACATCCCAGAATACGGGTCGTAAGCCTGTCCGAAGGGTTCCTGGGTAATGCGTCCCTGTTCCGGTATGCAAGAGATCTGGGCAATCCCCGGGGCGACATGTACGAAATTGCCGTATGGGAAGATTCGGTGGTGGAATCAGGCAATGACATCATGTTTGTCATCAACATTCCCCAGGAAGCCGTCGTCATTCCGGAAAACATGGATGCAATCCGGGCGGCGACGAGCATGCAGACAGACAAAGCAGCCGGCGTGGCGGCAACTAATAACTATTTGGGGTTAGGAAAATGGCTGAAAAAATAGAATTTGGCATAAGAGGAATGGATGAATTCGACTATCGGGAAAAGACAGTACTCTTACGGCTGGATATTAATTCTCCCATTCAACGGGAAACGAAAAAAATAGTCAGTGAAAATAGAATCAAGATGAGTATACCTACCGTGCAGTATCTTCTGGAGCGAAAAGCCAAAATAGCGATCCTGGCTCACCAGGGAGACACCCTGGATTATGAAAACCTGATTCCCCTGGCGGAGCATGCCGAAAAGCTTTCCGGCAAATTAGGAATCCCCATCCAATATATTGATGATGTGGCCGGTCCGGCCGCCCAGGCAGCGGTAAAAAGCTTAAAACCGGGGGAAGTGGTCTTGCTTGGCAACTTGCGGTATCTGACCGAAGAGATTTCAACCTTTGAAAATGCCGTTAAATTAGAACCGGCGGCAATGCTGGATACGTATTTAATCCGTAATTTAGCGCCTCTTGCCGATTATTATGTGAATGATGCGTTTTCCGCCGCCCATAGAAATGCCCCTTCCCTGGTGGCCTTTCCAGAACTGCTTCCCACTGCCGGCGGGCTGCTGATGATGCAAGAATTGTCGGCGCTCACCAAAGTAATGGAATGCCCTGATAAACCATCAGTTTTTGTACTTGGCGGGGCGAAAATTTCCGATGCTTTCGGCATGATGAAACAGGTACTGGAAAATGGGACGGCGGATATGATTTTGACTGCCGGGGTAACCGGGAATGTAATGCTTATGGCCAAAGGCTATTCAATCGGTAAAGCCAATGAAAAATTTATTATGGAACGTTCGTTGGATGTATTTATTGAGCCGGCCAAAGAATATTTAGCCAAATACCCGGATAAAATCAGGATTCCCCTAGATCTGGCTTATCAAAAAGAGGGTCAAAGAAGAGAAATTTCCATCGAAGAGTTACCGATCGAGGAGCCGCTTTTGGATATCGGTTCCAAGACAATCCGGGCTTTTGCCGGGACCCTAGGAAAAGCCGGGACGATCTTTGTGAATGGACCGGCAGGGGTCTATGAAAATAAAATCTTTGAAAATGGCACGAAGGAAATATGGCAGGCCATAGCGGCAGCCAAGGGATATTCCGTTATCGGCGGCGGCGATACGGTCAGTGCGGCGCAGAAATATATCGACCTAAAAGAAATCAGTTATGTATGTACAGCCGGCGGGGCGATGGTTCAGTTTCTGTCCGGCCGGGAACTGCCTTTAATCAAGGCTATGCGTAAGGCCTATCATCAATGAGTGGCAGGGAATCATTCTCTTTAGTTTTGCTGCAATTTGGAGGTGTAAGATGGTAAGCAAGGAACAAGTAAAAGAATTAAAAATTTTTGCTCTGAAAATCAGAATGGAAACGGTGAGAGCCCTGGGAACACTTGGCTTCGGCCATATAGGCGGGGCGGCGTCCATAGCCGATACCATAGCCGTACTTTATGGCGGCGTGATGAAGATAGACCCCAAAAACCCGCGATGGGAAAAACGGGATTGGCTGGTATCTTCCAAAGGGCATGCAGGGCCGGCAATTTACGCCGCGCTAGGTCTGAGAGGCTTCTTTCCGCTGGAAGAGCTGCTGACGATTAATACCCCGGGCACCCATTTTCCCAGCCACTGTGACCGGAATTTAACTACCGGTATCGACATGACAACCGGCTCTTTGGGGCAGGGTGCATCAACGGCGGTCGGTGTTGCTTTAGGAAACAAGCTGAATGGAATTGACAGTTACACTTATTTAATAGTAGGTGATGGCGAAATCCAGGAAGGGCAGGTATGGGAGGCGGTATCCTATGCCGGACACAAAGGGTTGGACAATTTAATCGCTTTTGTTGATGCAAACAAGCAGCAATTAGACGGATATACCTGTGATATCAATGGCAGTGGTGATATTGGCGCCCGGTTTGCCAGCTTTGGCTGGGATGCTCAGGAAGTTGACGGAGCCGATGTTGAAAAAATTTATGCAGCGATTGAAACAGCCAAGGCGGCGAAAGGGCGGCCCTCCGTGATCGTACTGGATACGATAAAAGGAAAAGGCATTTCCTTTGCCGAGGGTAAGCTGAAGAATCATCACATGGAAATCAGCAAGGCCCAGATGGAAGAAGCATTGGCGGTACTGGAAGCTGAACTGGCTAGGGTGGTGAACGTATGAGTAAAATTAAATTGGCAGACAAGTTTGGTACCGAGACAAAAGCGATGCGGGATGCCTATTGTGAGACCTTAATCCAATTGGCGGCCGAAAACGATAAAGTGGTTGTGCTGGACGCGGACCTTATGAGCTCCATGGGCATGACGCCGTTTTGGCAAAAATATCCGGAGAGAACCTTTAATGTAGGAATCCAGGAAGCGAATATGGTCGGCATTGCAGCCGGATTATCGGCGACGGGGCAGATTCCGTTTGCGCATACCTTTGGACCCTTTGCAACCAGAAGATGCTATGACCAGATCTTCCTTTCCTGCGCCTACGCCCAATTGAACGTAAGAATCATGGGCAGTGACCCCGGAGTAACCGCTGCGTTCAACGGCGGAACCCATATGCCTTTCGAGGATATGGGCATTATGAGAAATATTCCCTCCATAACGATTCTTGAACCGGTCGATACAGTCATGTTAAAAGATTTATTAGTCCAGACGGCAGGAAGGTATGGAGTATTCTACATCCGGCTGCTGAGAAAGAATGCGGTAAAAATATATGCCGAAGGTTCTACCTTTGAAATCGGCAAAGGAGTCACCTTACGCCCCGGGAACGATGTGACAATTTTCTCCAGCGGGATTATGGTGAAAGAAGCCTTGGATGCGGCCGATAAACTGGCGCTGGAGGGAATTGCCGCCAGAGTAGTCAATCTGTTTACCTTAAAACCGGTTGACCGGGAATTGATAATACAGTGTGCGCAAGAAACCGGAGCCATTGTCACGGCGGAAAACCACAGCGTAATCAACGGATTAGGTTCGGCCGTAGCCGAAGTGATCGGGGAAAATATTCCAGTGCCGCTGGAGAGAGTCGGCGTGCAGGATCAATTTGGCCAGGTGGGTCCCTTAAATTATCTGAAGGAAACCTACCGCTTAACTGCCGCCGAAATAGTGAAAAAAGCCAAGCAGGCATTGGCAAGAAAGGGTAAATAAAATGATTCAGATCAGACAAAACGGACCGTTCCGGTATGGTTATAATGAGATTACAACTATGGAAGAAATTCAGCATAATGCAATGATGGATTTTGGTATCCTGCGGCTTGCCAAAGGGACGGCGGAAAAAAATGCTGAACCCAGGGAAAGAGCCTATTTGCTGCTGGAAGGAGAGGTAACCTTTGCGTGGGAGGACCATAAAGCAACTGTAAAAAGGGCCAATTGCTTTGATGAGAATCCCTGCGTGCTGCATGTGCCGCAAAACAAACAAGTAGTTATCACCGGCGTCGGGGAAGATTCGGGAATTGCTGTAATCAAAACGGCCAATGAGCGGGAATTTGCAGCAAAATTCTATACGCAGGCGGAATGTAGAAGTGAAGAACGCGGCAAAGGCACAATGAAAGAAACGTCAACCAGAATTGTAAGAACGGTTTTTGATTATTCCAACGCCCCCTACTCCAATTTGGTTGTCGGCGAAGTAATTGATTATCCGGGGAAGTGGTCCAGTTTTCCGCCTCATTACCATCCCCAGCCGGAAATTTATTACTACAAATTTAAACCGGAAAACGGTTATGGGTTTTCCGAGTTAGGCGAGGACGTTATTAAATTAAAAAATAATGATACCGTGAAAATTCTAGATAATGCCACCCATCCGCAGGCGACCGCACCGGGTTATGCCATGTATTATTTATGGGTAATCAGGCATATCGAAGGCAATCCCTATATTACCCCTACTTTTGTGCCGGAACATGTATGGGTTACAGAACCGGACGCGGTCATCTGGCCGGATAAAAAGTAGAGAATGCGAGGTGGGCTTATGAAAAAAACAAGGCTTACAGTTGCACAGGCTCTGGTAAAGTTTCTCGATAATCAATATATAGAATTTGATGGCATCGAAATGAAGTTTGTTAAAGGGATCTTTACAATCTTCGGCCACGGAAATGTAATCGGATTAGGACAGGCATTGGAACAGGATCCCGGTGAATTAACCGTTCATCAGGGAAGAAATGAACAGGGCATGGGCCATGCCGCGACCGGTTTTGCCAAACAGAAAATGAGAAAACAGATCTATGCCGTTACCTCATCGGTGGGACCGGGAGCGGCCAATATGGTAACAGCGGCGGCAACCGCAACGGCTAACCGGATCCCCGTCTTATTTTTGCCGGGAGATGTATATGCCACCAGACAGCCGGACCCGGTATTGCAGCAGATCGAACAATTTCACAATCTGACAATCAGTACCAATGATGCGTTTAAAGCAGTAAGCAAATACTGGGACCGGATTTCCCGGCCGGAACAGTTGATGACTGCCTGTATCAATGCTATGCGGGTGCTGACGGACCCGGCCAATACCGGAGCCGTTACAATCGCCCTGCCCCAGGATGTTCAGGGGGAGGCATATGATTATCCTGATTATTTCCTGCAAAAAAGAGTACATCGAATTGAAAGAACACCGGCGACCCAGGAAATGATAAAAGACGCCGTTACGCTGATTGCCGGGAAGAAGAAACCGATGTTAATCTGTGGCGGCGGCGTAAGATACTCGGAGGCGGCAGCGGCATTCCGGGATTTTGCCGAAAAATTCAATATCCCCTTTGGCGAAACCCAGGCAGGGAAAAGTGCAATCGTTTGGGACCATGCCTTAAATCTGGGGGGAATCGGCGAAACCGGCAGTTTAGCTGCCAATGCCATTGCCAAGGAAGCAGACCTGATCATCGGCGTAGGTACCCGCTATACAGACTTCACAACCTCGTCGAAATGGATATTCCAGAATCCGGAGGTTGACTATTTAAATATAAACATTGCAGCGTTTGATGCGTATAAACTGGATGCGGTAAAGGTGGCAGCCGACGCCAGGGCTGCGCTGGAAGCGCTAACAACTGCGCTGGAAAAGACAGGATACAAGTCGGCCTATGGAGACGAAATAAAAGCGGCGAAAGAGAAACTGAAGGCGGAAGTAGACCGGGTATACGCTGTGGAATATACGGAAAAAGATTTTGTGCCGGAAATTGATGATGATATGGAACGGGAAGCCGTATTTGCCGAATTCCGGCAATTAACAGGATCCTGCTTAACCCAGTCGAGAGTATTGGGTGTATTGAATGAAATGGTAACGGACCGGGATATCATTGTCGGCGCAGCCGGCAGTTTACCGGGAGATTTGCAGAGAGTCTGGCGGGCCAAGGGACCCGGCACTTATCATATGGAATATGGATATTCCTGTATGGGCTATGAAGTGAATGCAACATTGGGAGTTAAGTTGGCGGCACCGGACCAGGAGGTCTATGCCCTGCTTGGCGATGGATCTTACATGATGCTTCATTCCGAATTGGTGACTTCCATTCAAGAGCGAAAGAAAATCAATGTAATTGTATTAGACAACATGACCTTTGGCTGTATAAACAACCTGCAAATGGAACACGGGATGGGAAGCTTTGGCACGGAATTCCGGTTCAGGAATGAAGCGACCGGCAAGTTGGACGGAGGATTTGTACCGGTGGATTTTGCCATGAATGCGGCCGCTTATGGCTGCAAGACGTATACGGTCAGAACCATCGAAGAATTAAAAGCAGCGGTAACCGATGCGAAAAAACAAACCGTGTCCACTTTGATTGATGTAAAGGTATTGCCTAAAACGATGGTTCATAAGTATGGCTCATGGTGGAGAGTCGGTGTGGCGGAAGTATCCGCCAGCGAAAAGATTCAAACGGTTTATAAAAAATTAAGCAAGAATATCGAACAAGCCAGACAATATTAGCGAAATGGTCTGATGTAATCTTTTGGTAGGGGGATTCTCCTGCCATTTTTACTAACCTGAGCCTGTTTAAAAAGCGCGTCTACGTTGTTGCGGCTGTGCGTTCTCATTCAACGTACGACTGAGTACGCCTCATTCGAATGCTCGCCGCGCCTAGTATCCACATCTTTTTAAGCAGGCTCAATCTAAAAGAAGGTGGAAAAATGGAATTTAATTTTGGTTTTGGGAAAAAGACGGTGAACTTTCATGTTAAGGATGAAAATCTGCTGGGAGAAATACTTCCCAAGCAATTAGAAGTTGGACTCGTGAACGAAGCGGAAGTAAAAAGAGCAATGGAGAGCCCCATAGGGACTAAAAAATTAAAAGAACTGGCTATACCCGGTAAAAAAATTGTGATGATCACCAGCGATATTACCCGGCCAATGCCCAGTAAGGTTGTGCTACCGATCGTAATTGACGAACTTAGGGCGGCAGGAGTAAAGGACAGTGATATAACGGTTGTGTTCGCCCTGGGAAGTCATAGAGCCCATACGGAAGAGGAAAAGAAATATTTGATGGGGGAAGAGTTATTTGGCAGAATACGGTGTGTCGACAGCAATGTAAAGGATTACAAGCATTTAGGCACAACGCAGGGAGGTACGCCGGTCGATATTTTTACGGAAGTGGCCGAAGCCGATATGAGAATTTGTCTGGGAAATATCGAGTATCATTATTTTGCCGGCTATAGCGGCGGAGCCAAGGCAATTATGCCGGGGGTATCCACCCGGGCGGCGATTCAGGCCAATCACAGCAGAATGGTTGAGGCAGAAGCCAAAACGGGAAATCTGGACACGAATCCGGTACGTCAGGATTTGGAGGAGGCAATTCAGTATTGTCCGATTGATTTCATCGTGAATGTGGTTCTGGACAAGAAAAAGCAAATCATTAAAGCGGTAGCAGGGCATTATATTAAGGCCCACAGAGAGGGCTGCCGGTTTCTGGATACTGCCAATAAAATAGAAATAGCAAATAAAGCGGATATCGTAATTACAACTCCCGGCGGATACCCCAAAGATATAAATATGTATCAGGCGCAAAAAGCGCTGGATAATGCCAAGCATGCCGTAAAAAAAGGCGGCATAATCATATTGGTGGCTTCCTGCGCCGAAGGGCTGGGAGAAAAGGTATTTGAAAAATGGATACTTGCCGCGCCGACAGCGGAAAGCATGATTGAGGATATTCAAAAGAATTTTGAATTGGGCGGGCATAAAGCCGCAGCCATCGCCATGGTACTTAAGAATTCAAAAATATTTTTAGTTTCCGAACTGGAAGCTGATTTTGTAAGAAAGGTATTTATGGAACCATTCCGGGATGTACAATCGGCCGTTGATCAAGCGTTTGCCGAGCAGGGTAAATCAGCAAAAGTCTTGATCATGCCATATGGAGGCTCCACGCTGCCGGTAAGTAAGTAAGAGGACGAAATACTCAGGTGATCATTTATTAATTACAACAGTTCTTCCCCAAAGCAAATTGGTTTCCTCGATTAACTAATTGTAGCAGGAGGAATTAGCGATGTTAACAAATCGAAAAGTTAAAACGAAAGTGCTTATCTTAGCGGCAATAATGATTGGCATCACCTGTATTATCGGCGGACTCGGCTATTTCTTTATTTCACAATCAAAAAAAGCGATTGATTCCATGTATAACTATAATTTATTAGCAACTCAGTATTTGAACGACGCCAGTAATCAATTACGGCTAATGGAAGTGGATGTCACATACATAATTTTACAATCCAGGAAACCGGTCGATAAAACACTGCTTAGGGACCTTGAAAAAAGAACCGGTGTTTTGCAGGAAGATATAAAAAAACTTAAACAAGTAGATCAAAGCCCCAAGGCCCAAAAAATATTAGCGAAGGTAGAAGGTGACCTGGCTAAGTATTCAGAGGGCATAAAACAAATAATCCGGTCGGAGCAGGCGGGTAAGGGTGAAGATGCTACCGGCAGACTTTTAACTATAAAAAGCTTTATAAACGATTTCATCGATTTGAATCCTGATAATGTTGGTCAGGCCAAGGCCTTAATTTTAAGGAATGATAACTATTACAGAACCTCTGTAACCGTATTTATGGTTATTATTATTTTGGGGATTGCAATCGGTTCGGTCCTGGCCACATTAATTGCCCGAAGTATTGCCAATCCATTACAGGTAGCAATCACTCATTTGAATTGGGTAGCCAATAGAGAAATGGGAAGGGAGATTCCCGAAAATCTGTTGGCAAGAAACGATGAAGTTGGCGATATGGTCAGGTCGGTAGATGCTATGAAGAAATCTTTGCAGCATATCATACTTCAGATAAAGGATAAATCAAAGAGTACCGTTGATAATGCCGGCAGTGTCCGGCAATTAACAGAACAGTTGAATCTTAATACCCAGGATATATCTGCTGCCACGGAAGAGTTGTCGGCAAGTATGGAAGAAACGGCAGCAGCCACCCAGGAATTTAAAACGTTATCGGCGGATTTAAGCGGGACGATTGAAATCATTGCTAATAACGCTCAGGACAGTGAGACCTATGCCAATCAAATTAATGCGCGGGCCGCAGGATTGAAAGAGTCAGCCGCGGCGGCGACGAGGCTGGCCGGTGAAGTGTATGAAGCTGCGAAAGGAAAATTGACCGAAGCAATTGAGCAATCGAAAGTCGTTGGTCAGATCAATCTTTTATCGGAGGATATTTTAACAATATCTTCGCAAACCGATTTGTTGGCGTTAAATGCCGCCATAGAAGCGGCCCGGGCGGGTGAAGCCGGTAAAGGATTTGCCGTTGTTGCCGATGAGGTCAGAAAGTTAGCGGAGCAATCGAATAATACGGCGGCAAAAATTCAGAAAATAACCCAAAATGTAATTCCGTCAGTAGAAAGTTTAGCCTCGGGGTCTTTTGATATTCTGGAATTTATTGATACCATAGTCAAAAAGGATTATGCTTCCTTAGAAGTTACCGCCGAACAATATAGCAATGATGCGGCATATATGCGGAATTTTGCTGCCGATGCCAATAAATCTTCCCACGAATTGTTGGTTTTAATAACAACCATGGCAAATTCGATTGAAGAAATTGCGGCGGCCACCAATGAAGGAGCCAGCGGAAATTCAGTAATTGCCGGAAAAGTGTTGGATATCGTTCATCAAGCGGACGATATATTTTCGAAGGCCAATGAATCAAAAGAATCTACAGAAACGGTCCTGAAAGAAATTTCTACATTTAAAGTCTAAACAGACCACTCAGTTTATCTTTTCCAGGGAAATTATTGTCAAATGATTCCCTTCTTATTTTACCAGGTAAAAGAGGAGGGAATTTTTTTGTTGCTTCCGGCTAACCAGTTCCCTGCCTGATTGGCGAGGTCGCGGGAATAAAAAACTGAATTGTGCTAATATTGGCACCTTTCATTCTAACGATTTCCCGGAATTATATGATATATTGTTCATGAAATAGCGTGCACGGTTGTCTAGCGTACCTTGGTTTTTTAACAATTTGAGTATGGAGTGATCGTTATGAATTGTAGGGAAAGAGAAAAGGCTACGTTATCATTTAGTGATGATTTGGATAGAGGTGCTGTTGAAGAGATATTTTATCCATGGGAAAAAACAGTAAAAAAATGGGAGAACGAGGGACTTTCTACACGTTTTAGCGAAAAAGTGATGTTTCCCACAATACCAACTGATAATTTATACTTTCCTAGAGACAGGGAAATAGAACCCGAGGAAAGATATCTTAATTGTTTGTCGACAGAAGAAGTCTTTATTTATGAGCAAAATCTGGGGTTTGATCCTCTAAAGAGGGTAGCATTCAGGGTGCCATTTCTATGTTTTGATGAAAAATTAATTGAAGAAACATCTGAATATAAAATAAAGCTAGACAGGGATGGATGGAAAAGGAAATATTATAAAACCAGAGATTTGATACAAGAACTTAGACCGGTAGTATCAAATGAAGAGGACTGGCAGCAGTTAAAAGATCGAGTACAAAAAGCCCTGGATGAGTACTGCACAGATGAAAATATTCAAAAAATTTATGGCTGTTACAAAGAGGGACATGATAAGGGCGACTTTGCTATAAGATTCAGAGCCTCTGGTTTCTTTTGGACCCCCCGGACACTTTTAGGGATTGAACCACATCTGATGGCTTTTTATGATTATCCGGAAATGTTACATGATATTAATGAATTTGTTTTAAAGGTATACATGGAGAAACTAGATAAAATTCTTGACATTATAAGTCCTAATGTTGTCTTTTTTGAGGAAGATTTAAGTGGATCTAGTGGACCTATGTTATCTCCAGCGCTATTTGATGAATTTGTTGGAGCGTATTATAAACGCCTGATACCATTTTTGAAGAAAAAAGGGGTAGCAAATGTCTTTGTTGACACAGATGGTGAGTTTAATGTATTAATACCCAATTTTGTGGAAGCCGGAATAGATGGTTTTTTACCGATGGACGTTCAGGGCGGAATGGATATTGTGGCAGTGAGAGAGAAATACTCCACATTAAAATTTATAGGGGGCTACAATAAGTTAGAAATAGCTAGAGGAAAGGACGCAATAAATAAAGAGTTTGAAAGAATCATGCCGGTAATAAAACAAGGTGGATATCTTCCTTGTAATGATCATCAAGTACCGCCAGATGCTCCGCTCGAAAATTATAAATATTATATCAAGAGGTTAAGGGAAGTTATGCAGCAAGCGCGAGGATATTAACCCTATAATTATGTTATTTTTCCGGGGAAACTCAGGAAACAATAAAAAAAGAGGAGGATAAGAAAGTGAAAAGGGTATTGGCGTTACTGTTCGTTCTGGTGTTCACGGTTTCGTTGATTAGCGGGTGTGGTTCAAGTAACTCACAGACGGGTACGGAAAAACCAAAAAAAGTTATTGGTGTTTTACTGGAGAACTTTAGTGACCAGTGGCAAACATATCTAAAGGATAGTATGGCAAAAACTGCAGAAAAGTTAAAGGGCGATAATATTGAAGTGGTATTCTTGGACGGGCGTAGGGATGCAGCCAATCAAATGTCACAAATGGAACAACTAATTTCCCGAAAAGTGGATGCCATTGTTCTCATGCCCGTTGACAATACAGCTGCAAAACCAATGGTGAAAGAGGCCATTAAAGCTAAGATACCCCTGATAAGTGTAAATAGGATACTGCCCAATCAGGAACTGGTGGCGTCATATGTTGGGTCAGATGATGTATTTGCGGGACAACTTGAGGCTCAAGAAATGGCTACTGAGCTTAGCGGAAAAGGTAATATTATAATAATCGAGGGTGGATATGGCAGTTTGCCACAGATTCAAAGAAAGCAAGGGTATGACAATATACTAAAAAAATATCCTGATATAAAAGTTATCGCAACTCAAACTGGTGAATGGACTAGAGAAAAAGCCATGAAAATAACGGAAGATTTGATTCAATCAGGAATGCAATTTGATGGTATCCTTGCGGAGAATGATGAAATGGCACTAGGAGCGATTAAAGCTCTCCAGGATGCAGGAAGGCTTGGAAAAGTGATAGTTGGGGGTATCGATGCAACCCCGGAAGCCTTGAAGTATGTAAAAGAAGGCGAATTGAATTTTACGGTATATCAAAATGCTACTGCTCAAGGCAGCACAGCCATTGAAGTAGCCGCGAAACTGGTCGCAGGCCAAACTGTTGATAAGAAAGTCATAATTCCATTTGAGCTAGTTACAAAAGATAAAGTTGATGATTATATTGCAAAATATAAATAAGATATTCAGCCGCATTAGCTATTTTAATCAGTGATGTTTTTTTCCTTTGTATCATGCCTCAAAATAGTGGCTTAATAGCAGCCCTATGGCCAACCATTATTTATATGGGAATGGAAGTGGTTCAGTGTGCAGTAGGTATTTCCCGTGGCCGGCTGATGAAGATGAACTTATAAGAATCGGTGTATTCAATAATAATAGCCCCGTAATATCGCATAGACATGATTACGTTGAAATTGTATTAATAACAAAGGGTTCTTGTACGCATAAATATCATAATACGGAGGTAACTCTGATACCTGGAGATGTCTTTATTATAGTACCTCATGAGGAGCATTCCTATGGCATTGATTCCAGGGTTACAATATACAATTGTCAATTCTACACAGAAGTACTTGGAGAAGATTGGCGGGAATTAAAGGAAATCAGTGGAATCTATGATATGTTGGTGGTCGAACCAATATTTCGTGCCGAGATAAATTGCCAGGAAATTCTTCACTTATCACCTGAAGGGATCTCATATGTTGAAGCGATACTTACTAAAATTATAGAGGAACAAGAAAATAAATCAGCCGGGTACCGTTTAGTACAAAAATCATATCTTACGTTATTATTAACTATTTTAGGACGGGCATGGGAGAAACAGTTCGAAAGTAAATCATACGAATATAATGGAAAACGAGAATTACTAGCGGAAGCGCTAAAGTATTTGGAAGACAATATTAGTTATGAGCTAAACATATCTGACCTTGCATTGAAGGCATGTATGAGTTCTCATTATTTTCGTAAGGTTTTTAAAGAAGTGACTGGACTTACTCCTATTGATTATATTAATAAAATTCGTATTAAAAAGGCTGTTCGGCAATTGACGGAAGATAGCTGTACAGTGGCTAAAGTAGCTGAAACGGTAGGTATCAATGATACCAACTATTTTTCTCGGTTGTTTCGAAAAACTATGGGATGTACTCCGACGGAGTTCCGAAAACACAAGAGGAAAGATCAAAATGATACAGATCTTTTAATGCATAAGTAGGAGCCAAAGTTCGTCAAGCTAAAGTAAAGTAAAAGTTAAAAAAGGTTTTCCCGAAGGGCTAAGTGATAATTCTCTTCTTAATTTTTGCCAGGCAAAAAGGAAAGAAGGGAATTATTTTTTGTTTCCAATATTTAATGTCAGGTCTAAGCATTTAGTTATTTGAATTAGCTGAAACTGCTCGTAAACCCTCCGGGATCTTATAGACTGCAAATTATTTACCAGGTAAACAATTTGTGAAAATTTTTATTTGGCGTTGACCATGTCGGCGGACTTTTCTATTTCGGTTAAGATATTTTGTAACAAGCTGATTTCACGATTCGTTAACGAACTTAATTTATCTTTAATATCCTTGTCGAATTGTTGGTGGAATTCTAAATGGTGTCGAAACGCAACATGTCCTTTTTCAGTAAGCCGGAATAGGACCACTTTTTTGTTATCTTTTTCCTGATAACGATAGATCAGGTCTTTTTGCGTAAGTTTACGAATCATTTTAGGGACTGCACCTTTGGTGATGCCTAACTTATCGGCTATTTCCGTAACGTTTATGCCCGGATATTTCCCAATCACATCAATCATATGTATTTCGGAGCCATATAAAATATCATTTGTGCCAAATTTTCGCGGCTCTTTTAACAAAGTTGAAAATTTATTAATGAGACGCAATACGGTTTCAATAATTAGATCGCTTTGTTCCATAAGTTTCCTGCCTTTCCTATGTTTCCAGCCTTTAAATACAATGTATAGCAAGTAAATTTTATTGTCAACGGAATTTTTGAAATAATGCAAAAATTTGTATAAAAAGTAAAATTTTTGTTAATTGTAATTACCACATATTGACAGAAAGTAAAAGCAAGTTTATATTTTACATTATAGTAATTATTTTACAGTGAAGTAATTTATTTGTTGAAATTAGATTTTTATGGGTTTCACATTTTTTTTAACAAGATTGTTTACCTGGTATACATTTTTTGAAACAAAATGAAATAGTAATGATTACTCCGAAGAAGGGAGGTCTTATCTAACTAAACATACCGGTTTTAGAGAGAAAGTTAGCTTTTGGTTTTAACACAAATCTTGTTAGGAAAGCGAGCTGAAAAAAATGATTGGGATGGAAACGAGGCAAGAGGAAGTACTAGAGGCTGAAAAGGCCGGAATGCCGCAGGAAGAGATAAGAATGCCAAGCGGTACGCAAGTATCGAGCGGGCAGCAGGCGATGTGGTTCCTTTATAAGATGACGCCCCTGTCGTCGGCTTATAATTTTAAGCATGCGGCAATTATAAAATCTGAGATAAATGCTGATTTGTTAAAAAGAGCCCTGCAGACCGTTATGCAAAGATACCCCGTTTTACGGACCACGTATTCTGATTTAAATGGCCGGATCATGAAAACCGTTCTGTCTGCCGATTCAGCGAATTGCTTTTATTTTGAGGAAAAGAACGCCCAAAGTTTTAGTAAGGAAGAAGTGGAGCAATATCTGATAGAAAAATGCGAAGAACCTTTTGATCTTGCCCAGGGGCCTATTGTGAAAGCCTATCTCGTCAGAGTGTCCGGCGACACCGCTATATTTCTGCTGCTCATACATCATATTGCTTCCGATTTTGTAACTTTGGAAATCATTGAAAAGGAACTTGGCGAGGTATATACGGGTCTGAAAAACGGAAACGGGATTCATTTATCCCAACCGGCCTTTGACTATACCGATTTTGCCATACAAGAGGCCGAATTTCTGAATAGTGACGCTGCGAAGAGTCAACGTGAATATTGGCTGAGCAATTTGGCGGGAGAGTTACCGGTGCTGAATCTGCCTGCAGATAAACCGCGGACTCAGGCTGCGAGTCAAAAGGGCGGCATTATCCGGTTTACTGTCGATAAGAATTTAACTAAAAAAGTAAAGGAATTGGCCGCTAATTGCGGGGCTACCCCCTATAGACTGTTCATGGCGGCTTATTATTTGCTTCTTTACCGCTATACCGGACAGAAGGATCTAATTGTCGGGTCGCCGGTATCTTTGCGAAGAAACAATGATTTTAATGACACGGCAGGTTATTTTGTAAATATGCTGCCTTTTCGCATAAATCTGGAGCATAACCTCAGTTTTAACGAGTTATTGGCGAAAGTGAACAGCGTAATTTTAGCGGGACTTAAACAGGGAAAGTACCCTTTTTCCAGGATGGTTGCAGAATTGCAGTCCGACCGGGATTTGACCCGGCCGCCCATTTTTCAGGTCTCCTTTACGATGGAGAGGCCCAACGATGCGTCGTTAGCGGGAATGACCCGGTTTTATTTGGGCGGTCCGGATACCGAAATCCGGTTTGGCGAATTGGCAATGGAATCGTTTGAGTTTGCCCATTGCGCGTCCCAATATGAACTTTCTTTGTTCATGGAAGAAATAGACGAAGAATATTGCGCCTGGTTCCTGTATCAGACTGATTTATTTTATCCTTCCACGGTGGAACAAATGGCCGGTCATTTTGTAAATATTCTTGCCGAAGTGACCGAAAATCCGCTGCAAGGCATAGACCAATACCGGATGATTAGTGCGGAAGAAAAAGAAAGGGTGTTGAATGTCTGGAACCGGAGGGATGTTACGTTTCCTTCCACAGTATGCATCCATAAAATGATTGAACAGCAGGTTAGGAAAAACCCCGGCGCGGTTGCAGTTTCTTTCGGTGATGCGGCCCTTTCCTATGGCGAACTGAATCAAAAAGCAAACCAACTGGCTCATTATCTCCGAATGCGGGGAGTGGGTCCGGGGGTGATGGTGCCAATCTGTATGAACCCGGGCCTGGAAATGATTGTCGGCCTGCTGGGGATATTGAAGTCGGGTGGGGCCTATGTGCCGCTCAATCCCGTGTATCCGACGGAACGGATTCGCGGAATTCTGGAGGAGGTTCAGCCAATTATTATTTTAAGCGGGCTGAACTTTAGCGACCTGTTTGCCTGCTATGCGGAAAGGGTATTGCTTCTCGATGCGCAGTGGGATTTGGTAAGTAAGGAAGACACCGGCAATTTGGACGACACGGCCACTCCCGGCAGTACTGCCTATATTATTTATACGTCGGGATCGACCGGCAAGCCCAAAGGTGTAATGGTCAGCCATTCCAATGTTGTACGGCTTTTTGCAGCGACCGGCCATTGGTATCAATTTAATAATGAGGACGTATGGACCCTGTTTCATTCCTTTGCGTTTGACTTTTCCGTCTGGGAGATTTTTGGGGCCCTTGTTTACGGCGGCAGGCTGGTTGTTGTGCCTTATTTTACTACCCGGTCGCCGGAAGATTTTTATAAGCTGCTGAGCAGGGAGAAGGTAACTGTCTTGAATCAGACCCCTTCGGCTTTCCGGCAGCTTATCAGGGTGGATGAAAAACTATGCAAGACGGACAGGCTGTCCTTACGGTATGTTATTTTTGGCGGGGAAGCGCTGGAATTAAAAACACTGGCGCCTTGGTACGAACGCCACGGGGACAAACGGCCGCAGCTTATTAATATGTATGGAATCACGGAGACAACCGTCCATGTTACGTATAGACCGCTTTCAATAGAAGATGTAGAGAGTGGCTCGGGCAGTATGATTGGCATGCCAATCCCTGATTTACAGGTTTATATACTGGACGAGAATAAAAATATCGTTCCGAATGGCTGCAGCGGAGAAATCTATGTAGGCGGCGCAGGCGTTGCCCAGGGTTATTTTAAAAGAGAAGATCTGACCCGGGAACGGTTTGTGGATGACTTTATAAACCCGGACAGGGACGGCAAGCTTTATCGCTCGGGGGACCTGGCGAGGTTCCTGCATAACGGCGATATTGAATATTTGGGACGGATTGATCATCAGGTAAAGATCCGCGGCTTCCGGATCGAACTCGGGGATATTGAGGCGAAAATACTTGAGTTTCCCGGGGTGCGCGAGGTTGTGGTGGCCGTCAGGGAAGACGCCGGCGATAAACGGCTGGCCGCCTATGTTGTTATGAAGGAAGAGCAGGTTTTGGTTAGTGCGGAACTGAGAACCTTTTTAAAAGCAAGAATCCCTGAATATATGGTGCCGGCGGCCTTTGTGGAAATGGATTTCATACCCATGACGGCAAATGGCAAAGTAAATAGAAAAGCTCTCCCTGTTCCGCCGGCAGCGGTTATAGATAAAGCAGCCGGATGGAATTCGCCCAAGACGGAACTGGAAAAGGCAATCGCCGGTATTTGGCGGGATGTTCTGGGTGTGGAAAGCGTTGGGACGGAAACGAATTTTTTTGATATCGGCGGTAATTCCCTGTTGATCGTTCAAATCCATTCCCGTCTGCAGCAAACAATTCCTCACCGGCTGGAAATTATTACTCTGTTCCAATATCCCACCATAAAGTCCCTTGCTAATTTTATACTGTCCCAGCAGAATTCAATTGCCCGCAGCGACGGGGAACCAGACCGGGCCCAACTGCGCCGGCAGGCAAGAATGAGAAGAAAAATTGTGTAGTTCTGTTTTAGTAAAAGAAGTGGAGGATTGGTTATGAGTGATAACCTGTTTGATATAGCAATCATCGGTATGGCCGGACGGTTTCCCGGAGCCCGGGACATAATGCAATTTTGGGAAAATGTTAAGAACGGCAAAGACTGTATCACCTTTTTTACCGATGCTGAATTGAAAGAGGCCGGAGTCGGTGAGGAACAACTGAAAGACCCCGGCTACGTAAAAGCGTTCGGCTATATTGAGGATATCGAGATGTTTGACGCGCCGTTTTTTAATATTACCTCACGGGAGGCGGAATTAACCGACCCGCAGCAGCGGATTTTTCTGGAGTGCGCCTGGGAAGCGATGGAAAATGCCGGATATGTTCCGGAAAAGTATACCGGAATCATCGGCGTTTTTGGCGGGGCAAGCAGTAATACCTATCTGTTACATAATATCGCCAGGGCGGAGGGCATTGACACCGGTACCTACCCGGTGATGATCGGCAATGAAAAAGACTTTTTGTGCACCCGTGTCGCCTACAAGCTGAATCTGAAAGGGCCCGGCCTGACAATCCAGACGGCGTGTTCCACCTCCCTGGTGGCGGTACATATGGCTTGTCAGAGTATTTTGAACGGAGAATGCGATGTGGCTCTTGCCGGAGGGGTTACTGTTAGGGTGCCGCAAAAAGCCGGCTATCGGTACCAGGAGGGAGGGATTCTTTCCCCGGACGGCCATTGCCGGGCCTTTGACGAAGGGGCCCGGGGAACGGTAATAGGAAACGGAGCCGGCATGGTTGTGCTCAAATCACTAACCAAGGCCGTAAAAGACCGGGACCATATTTATGCCGTGATTAAAGGAACGGCGATTAATAACGACGGGGCGATGAAAGTCGGATTTACCGCTCCCAGCGTCGAAGGGCAGGTGAAAGTGATTCAGGAGGCGTTGCTGGTTGCCGGCGTATCGCCGGACTCAGTCGGCTATCTTGAAGCGCACGGAACGGGGACGCAATTGGGTGATCCTATTGAAATTGCGGCCCTAAGACAAGTGTTTCAAGAAAGCACACCCAAGAAAAACTTTTGTCCCATCGGCTCGGTCAAGGCCAACGTGGGACATCTTGACGCCGCCTCAGGGGTCACAGGCCTTATCAAAACGGTATGGATGCTTGACAAGCGGTTAATTCCGCCCAGTATCAACTTTGTAAGTCCCAATCCGAAACTGGAGTTGGATAATAGCCCTTTCTTTATCAACACGAAGTTAACGGAGTGGAAACCCACCGGCGAAACACTGCGGCGGGCCGGGGTCAGTTCGTTTGGACTGGGCGGCACAAACGCCCATGTGGTACTGGAAGAATGGGAACGCAGGGAAGAAGAAAGACAAAATCAGGCAATGTGGAGCCTGATTCCTATTTCGGCCGGAACAACGGAGTCTCTTGAGAGAGTGAAGGCAAACTATTTGCACTATTTTAGTGAAAATCCCCGGATTGAAATGGACGATGCAGCCTTCACCCTGGCTATGGGCCGGCGGGAGTTCGGCAACCGGTTTTATTGTGTCTGCAAAGACCCGGCTGATTTTGAAGCGATTGTTGGCGGGAAAGAGACGCCAAGAAGCGGCCAGGGAAAGGTAGAAGACAGAGAACGGGAAACGCTCTTTTTGTTTCCTGACATGGAGCGGATTCATAAAGAGAGTATTCGGGAGATTTATGAATCGGAACCGGTATTTCGCGAGAGTCTGGACCAATGTTCTAAAATGGTAGGTGAGAAATTCGGACTCAGTCTGGAAAATAGGCTATTTGGAGTAGAGCCAGCAAAGGAAACCGATGACCGGGAGAAACGGCTGGTTCAATTTTCGCTGCAATATGCTCTGGCGATATTCTTTACACGGCTGGGAATCAATGCGGCTTTATGGGCCGGAGGGGCAATCGGGAAACAGGTCACCTTATGTGTCGGCGGTGAAGTAACTCTTGACAGCGCCTTTGCTGCTGTTGGCGATGACTTTACGGCAGAAAAAGAACCAGAGCATGACAACCAATATATCATGCTGGATTCTCAGGAGGATTTTAAATTCATTGATTCTCACCTAAGTACAAACAAGGAAAACCGGGTTACCGTCCTGATTATGGGCTCTCATTACGGGAGCGAGGTTTTGGCGGCTCATTTTACGAATGCTTTGGTGCTTCCCGTCCTGCTTGACGAGGAGTCCAAGGATTCCAGCCGGATGCACTTGTTAAATACGCTGGGGCATCTTTGGGTCAACGGCGTTTCCATTGACTGGAGTGTTTTGTACCGCCAGGGAGGGCAGAAACGGATCCCGCTGCCTGCCTATTGTTTTGACCGGAAGAGATATTGGATCGGAGCGCCTTGTTTCGATTCCATGGTTCAGGCGGCAGCAACTCTTGGTGGCGAAAACAGAAACCAGGCGGAGAACACGAAGGAAAATATTGACCGGGGCTATATCACGCAGCGCCTGAAAGATCTGGTGATGGAGCTAATCGGTACGGAAACAGTCGACGATACGGATGATATTTTTGAATTATGCGGGGATTCTTTTGTTGCTTTACAGCTGAATAACGAAATCGAAAAACAGTTCCATTTAAAGCTGCCTATTAAAAATATAATTGAGAATAATACCGTGGAAAAATTAGCGGACATAATATGGAATCTTCTGCATAGCAGCTCCGCCAAGGAACTGGCGGGCGAAGACCCTGTCGTTCGTTTCCAGACTGGGGGCGGCAAAACGCCCATTTTCCTTATCCATCCCGCGGGCGGCACAGTCATGGGATACAAGCCGCTTGTCCGGTATCTGCCGCAAGATTACCCGGTATATGGCATACAGTACACGTATAAAGAGGAAAAAAACGCAATCAGGACCATAGAGGATATCGCCGATGGCTATATTGAACTGATTCGCGAGATCCAACCGGACGGGCCGGTTATTTTGGGAGGGCATTCTTTTGGCGGCAACGCCGCCTTTGAGATTGCGGTAAGACTGCAGAAAAAGGGGGTGAAAGTGGAGCACCTGATTATGTTCGACAGTCATCCGCCGCTAGCCTATTATTGCAATGAAGTATTTAGCGAGTTGCGGTTTCTGAAAGCATTTCCGCTCGTGTGCGCCATGTATTTTGATAAAACGGCGGCAGCGGCGGACGTTGAAATTGATAATTTAGAGGGAGTTATCCGTTATCTGAAAGAGCGTGGGTGGATACCCTGGGGATTTGACAACATTCAGTTCAAAGAGTATTACCATATTTGGCGAAAAAATCATAATTCGCTGCGGACCCATATGCCGAAGGATCAATACACAGGCAGCCTGGTATTTTTCCGGGCACAAACGATGCAGCCGAAGGAAATTCTGGAGAGGCTTAATATTGCTTTAACAGAAGGTATGGATTTCGAGGAATGGAACAAATTATCCCCTTCCGGGTTAAAGCTTTTTGAAGTTCCGGGTTCGCATTATACAATGCTCAATGAGCCGAATGTGAAAGTAATTGCCGGGGTGTTAAATAAAGTCTTAGTATCCTGATTCATTCATTTAAATTCAGGATATGATTTCCTCCGTAATATAATGCTGATTTATTAAACAGTATCAAGGATTAACAGGTTTGTGAGACTTGATTTATTATATTCAAAAAGGAGAGAATTTTTATGCGGGCAAAAACGAAAGCGGCTACGGCGCAAGATTTTGTCAGGATGTTTCCGGATGAGGTTATCAATACCAATCAAATAGAGACGAGAAAGATGCCTAAGGCCCAAACCTTTAACCGAATGATGGCGCACGGAATTGACCATACG
Organism: Allolucifera butyrica; assembly: GCF_900476375.1. Taxonomy (GTDB): domain Bacteria; phylum Bacillota; class Negativicutes; order Sporomusales; family UPPP01; genus Lucifera; species Lucifera butyrica. The sequence goes on from NZ_UPPP01000058.1 coordinate 104,953, forward strand.
GACTATTCCAGAATTGTTGCCAGAGTTGCCAATGGTGAAGATTATGTACAGGTATGTGAGGAACTTGGGGATGCTTCCTGTGCTTATGCGGCAGGGGAATTAGAAAAAGGACACAGGAACACGGCGCGGGTCTTCTTTTTAAAAGCGGCGGCATTGTATCGGGTTGCTCCCTACGAGATTATAAATTTTACCGAAGAAAAAAGCAGAATCTATAATAAGGAACTGGCTAGTTTTTCTCGCGCCGTTCAATTATATGAAAATATGAAGGCGGAAAAAGTAGAAATTCCTTATAAAGATTCTAAAATGTGCGGCTGGATGTGTATTCCCCGGCAAGCGCCGGCGGACGTTCCGGTCATCGTTTTAATCGGCGGATTAACCGGTTTCAAGGAAGAATTGCATTTTATGGCCATGAAGCTGGTGGAGGCAGGCTTTGCCGTTTTGAATATGGACGGACCGGGGCAGGGAGAAACCTTTTATGCTAACCAATGTTATTTTGAAGTAGACAGTCAGGAAGGCCATAGAGCGATATTGGACTATATAATAAGCCACGGCGATGTGGGGAATAAAATCGGGTTGTACGGGCTATGCTTTGGCGGCTATTTTGTCGCCCGGACAGCAGCTTATTTTGCCGATGAGGTGGCGGCCTGCGCCAGTGTCGGCGGTTCCTATATCGCGAAAGAGGCGCTGCGGTTTAACCGGGACTTTTTGGACGCTTTTACCATGCGATCCGGAAAGGCTGAAAATGAAACGGAATATGTCAGACATGATTTTGCGCCCAGGTTCAATTTGGAGGGGATCGCAGAAAAAATAACTTGTCCGCTTTTGATAATCCATAATGATCCGGACCCTCTGATTAGTGCGAAGAACGTTAAAAGGCTGTATGAAGAGGCTGCTTCGGCGGACAAAACATTTAAGGTATATCCGGGGTCTGACCACTGCGCCTACAATGATTATACGGAAGTAAGCAACTATGTAGCAGACTGGTTTGCCGACCGGCTTTTATCCTAATTGAAAAAACGCCAAAGGGAGAGAGAGATTATGAGCAATAAAAAAGTGCTGGGAATTTGCGCAAGCGGCCATGAGAATGGAAACAGCTCAATTCTTTTGAATGAACTGCTCAGGCCTTTACGGGAAAAGGGACATGATATTGAAATAGTAAATCTGGGAAGATTAAACATTCTGCCGTGTACCGGCTGCTTTGGCTGCCTGAGCGGACCGCAGGCGGCAGGGAATTGTGTTTTGCAGGATGATTTGGAATTTATTAAAACTAAGATCAGGGAAGCCGATGCCATTGCTGTTTCGGCACCGTCCTACTGTCTTTCGGCTCCATCCAGATTAAGGGCAGTGATGGAGCGCATATCCCGGTGGGCGTTAAACGAAATGGCCCAAAGCGAAAAGAAAAAATACGGCGCGGCGGTATCGGTTGCCGGAGGAACGTTTTCGCTGCTCAGGACTCCGTTAAGCTTATTTTTGACATTATGCCACTGCGAAGTAGTAGGTCAGTTTACAATGGGAAATGCTTTTAATAAGGGGGAAGTTTTATTATTGCCGAGCAAGCTGAAGCAGGTGGCCAAACTGGGGGCCTCCCTTGCCGCTTCCCTGGAACAGGATCAGTGTATTAAATCGGCAGTCGGCCAGTGTGAAGACCGGCTGATTTGTACGAATTGTTTTGCCGATACATTCCAGATTCAAAAAGATGGCAGGCTTGTTTGCCCGGTATGCCGGATGGAACTAAAACGGCAGGATGAAGAATATCATTCGGTTGGTTTTTCCCGCTTCACCCATGAAGGGGCGCGCCTGTATGCCGGCGGCATAAAAAGTAACGCTTTGAAAGGAATGCTGGCCGGTGACGAAATCGGCAAACGGTTGGAAAATTATTTGAATCACGACATCCTACCGGATAAGGATTTTGTTTTGGAAATGGAAAGTGCCGGAGAAGCGGTTCCGTGGAACAACGAGGCTTTGGAGATATTAGATGCCTTGGCGCCCGGGGACGTGCGTGAATTTATCAAAAGAGTGATTGAAAAGAAAGCGCTGCAGGCCGGGCTTCACTGCATAACCAGGGATGTGCTCTTAACTATGGACCAAGGCAGGGAAGTATCCTGATTATTCATTCATTTTTTAAGACAGCCGCGGTAAAAGATAATATTTATACTGAAAAAATTACTTTAATCAGGCCGGACAACACATCCTATGCCGCGTTATGCTGCAGCGTTTGCTCCTGTGCGGCAGATTATAAAAAATTAGTTCGATTTCTTCACCCTGCGGAGCGGATTTACTATAATACCTTAAAACAGGAAAAGCGACTAAGAAATTATCTGATCGGCCGCTTCGCCGCCAAGCAGGCCCTAAAAACATTAGCGGAAGGGAAAAATCTGGCCGATATTCCGATCCTAGCCGGTATTTTTAATCAACCCATTGTAATAGGCAACGGACAAAATCTGCAAATCAGCATTACTCATTGTGATCATATCGGTGCGGCGCTTGCTTTTCCGGAAGCTCACCCAATGGGAATCGATATTGAAAAAATAGATTCCGGCAAGAAGGTTTTTGCCAAACATTTAACAGCTGCCGAAAAAAGACAAATGAGTGTTGCGCCGCTTTCCCCGGAAACCGGGCTTACTCTTTTATGGACAGTGAAAGAAGCATTGGCAAAAGTGCTGAAAACCGGATTCATGACGCCGTTTGAGGTCTTTGAGATATCGGAAATCCAGTTTGATAATAACTGTGTAATATGCTATTACAAAAATTTTACGCAATATAAGGCCATTGCCTGGGTGGCTAATCAGTATATCTGCTCAATTGCCCAGCCCTTAAGCACTAGAATATCCTTTCGTTTTGGTCATTTTTTAAATTTCCTTCATTAATTAAAAAAATTGCTGCTTTCCTTAACATATTGCAGCAACTTCAGAAGTAGCTGGTGATAATTCAAAAAGTATCACCAGCGCTTTTTTATATTTGTCCGTATCTTTCCCCTTCCAGTTCGGATATAATATTACGTGCTTTAGTTTGAAATAAAAGTCATTAAATTACAATTGACATAAATCCAGCGACATGATATTCTATATAAGCCGTCATGAGCGGCGGAAATAAATGGCACAAATAAGTGTGTTGACATAGCGAAAGTTAAATGCTATGATAGAGATCCGCCGTTGAACAAACGGCAGCAAAAAAAGTTGTTCCTTGAAAACTAAACAATGTAAGTAAGGTGAAAAGCCAGATGTGCGGACAGGTATTACGAGAGTAATACCGTCAAAAAACAACCAAGAATTCTTTAATTCATAAAGAGCCATCAAGGTTCTTCAATAAATATTATTGGAGAGTTTGATCCTGGCTCAGGACGAACGCTGGCGGCGTGCCTAACACATGCAAGTCGAACGGAGGTTTCAGCAATGGAACCTTAGTGGCGAACGGGTGAGTAACGCGTAGACAACCTGCCTTTTAGTTGGGGACAACACCTCGAAAGGGGTGCTAATACCGAATGAGCAGTCCGTGCCGCATGGCAAGGACAGGAAAGACGGCCTCTGAACATGCTGTCGCTAAAAGAAGGGTCTGCGTCTGATTAGCTGGTTGGTGAGGTAAGAGCTCACCAAGGCGACGA
>NZ_UPPP01000075.1 GCF_900476375.1 Allolucifera butyrica
AAAATACCGATTATTCTGGGTCTGATTCTTTCCGGCAGCATTATCCTGGCCAACTATGTAACCGCCATATGGATCGTGATCGCAGTTATGTCCCTGGCCTTTTTCGCCAAAGGATTTGGCGCTTTGGGCTGGGTCGTTGTTACTGATACCTCTCCTAAAGAAATGGTTGGCCTCAGTGGCGGCATTTTCAATTTTATCGGCAATATGGCCAGTATTGTAACGCCTATTGTAATTGGGTATATCCTCAATGTGACCCACTCTTTCCATGACGCTTTAATTTTTGTTGGTACTATGGGTATATTGGGGGCACTGTCTTATTTATTCATTGTCGGCGACATCCAACGGGTAGAACTGACAAGTCAGGAAACGAAACTATAAAAATTCTAAGCGAGGAGCAACACAACATGAAAATTGGATTTATCGGCTTAGGGATTATGGGCAAACCTATGAGTAAAAATCTGCTTAAATCCGGGTATGACCTGCTGGTTATGAACAAAAGTCAGCATGCCGTGGCGGAAGTAGTCGCCGCCGGCGCCAAAACAGCCGCCACTCCCAAGGAAGTGGCGGAACAGACGGATGTTATTATTACCATGCTGCCCAATTCGCCTCAGGTTAAAGAAGTAGTTCTGGGAAAAGGCGGCGTGATGGAAGGAGCTAAAAAGGGGGCCGTCGTTATCGATATGAGTTCCATTGCCCCGCTTGTTAGCCGGGAAATCTCCCGGAAGCTGGCTGAAAAAGGTATTGAAATGCTGGATGCTCCGGTCAGCGGCGGGGAACCGAAAGCCATTGACGGCACCCTTTCCGTAATGGTCGGTGGTAAAAAGGCTGTCTTTGACCAATGTTATCCCATTATGAAGGCCATGGCCGGCTCAGTGGTGCTGACCGGCGAAGTAGGCGCCGGCAATATCACCAAACTGGCCAATCAGGTCATTGTCGCCCTGAATATTGCTGCCATGTCGGAAGCGCTGGTACTGGCCAGTAAAGCCGGAGTGGAGCCGGAGCTGGTGTATCAGGCCATTCGCGGCGGCCTGGCCGGCAGCACCGTTTTGGATGCCAAAGCGCCGCTGGTAATGGACCGCAAGTTTAATCCCGGATTCCGCATTGATTTGCACATTAAGGATTTAAGCAATGCTTTGGAAACGTCCCACGAAATCGGAGTGCCGCTGCCGCTGACCGCCGCCGTCATGGAAATGATGCGGGCCCTTAAGGTAGACGGTCTGGGCGCCGCCGACCATGGAAGCTTAGTTCAATACTATGAGAAATTAGCCAAGGCAGAGGTAAAACGTTGACTGCAACGCGGTTCTTCATTTGTTAGAATATTATACATCTATAAAAATAAAGGAAACCTTTCAAAAGGTTTCCTTTATTTTTATTTAGTATTCTTTAACCAAGGGAGGTTTTATAGATGAAATATAATTGTTTTGACAATAAAATCATCCTCATACAGAATAGGATCTTTTTATGAACCGAAACGAAATTCATATTATTCCTTCCAACCGGGTCCGGCAGTTAGCAAAGAAAGCAATTGCCAAAGAGGCCTGTTCCGCCTGCTGCGTCAGCCTAATCCATGCCTTACAGCGATTGTCCGATAATGACCGTCCTATATACCTTGATAATAATCAAGGGTTCCTGCAAATCTGTTTATCACACTCCGGCTGCCTGAAATGCCTCACCGACAATTTGCTTTGCTTCTTCCTGAATCTTTTTAAGATGGTCTTTTCCCTGAAAGCTTTCCGCATAAATCTTATAGACATCTTCCGTACCGGAAGGACGGGCGGCAAACCAGCCGTTCGCCGTGCAAACTTTTAAGCCTCCGATAGCAGCCTGATTGCCGGGGGCTTTGGTAAGTTTGGTTAGTATTTTTTCCCCCGCCAGCGTACCGGCAGTAACTTTTTCCGGTGAAAGCCCGGCCAATACCGCTTTCTGCGCCGAGTTAGCGGGAGCGTCCATTCTTTCATAGACCGGTTCTCCGAATTTAGCCGTTAATTCCTGATAATGCTCCCCGGGATCCCGGCCGGTCTTTGCGATAATTTCGGCCGCCAGCAGACAAAGAATGATTCCGTCCTTATCCGTGATCCAAGCCGAACTGTCCTTTTTAAGAAACGATGCACCGGCGCTTTCTTCGCCGCCAAAGCCTAAGGAACCGTCGAGCAAACCGTCAACAAACCACTTAAACCCGACCGGAACCTCCACAAGCCGTCTTTTCAGGCTTAGGGCCACTCTGTCAATCATAGAGGAACTGACCAGTGTCTTGCCAACAGCCATATTTTGGTGCCATTCCGTACGATTTTTAAATAAATAATGGATGGCAACGGAAAGATAGTGGTTGGGATTCATTAAACCGGCACTACGGGTAACAATCCCATGACGGTCAAAATCCGGGTCATTGCCGAAAGCCAAATCATACTTCTCTTTTAGATCAATAAGGCCGACCATGGCGTAAGGAGAAGAACAATCCATGCGGATCTTTCCGTCGCTGTCTACATTCATAAAGTGAAAAGACGGGTCCGGATGTCCGTTTAAAACTTCAATTTTAAGGTTATAGGTTTCCGCAATCTGCGGCCAATAGGCAAGTCCCGCTCCGCCGAGAGCGTCGGCGCCAAGTTTAAGACCGGCGGCTTGTATCGCTTCCATATCAATTATATTTTTCAAGTCCTGAACGTATGGGGTAATAAAATCATATTGATGTACATGCTGGTCCTTTAAAGCCCGTCCATAAGGCATACGTCTCACGTTTTGATTGCCGTTTTTTAGAAAATCATTAGCCTGGCCGGCAATCCACTTAGTAATCCCCGTATCGGCCGGACCGCCGTTAGGAGGATTATACTTAATGCCGCCGTTGTCCGGCGGATTATGAGACGGCGTAATCACGATTCCGTCGGCCCATCCGGCCTTACGGCCTTTATTATACGTTAAAATGGCATGGGAAATGGATGGGGTCGGCGTATAATTCATATCCTTCGCTATATACGTTTCCACACCATTAGCCGCCAGCACTTCCAAGGCCGAAATAAACGCCGGTTCAGACAAAGCATGCGTATCAAAACCGATAAATAGAGGCCCGGTAATGCCCTGGGTTTGCCGGTAACAGCAAATAGCCTGCGTAATTGCATAAATATGGGCTTCATTAAAAGTATGTTTGAACGAACTACCCCGATGACCGGAAGTGCCAAAAGCAACTTGATGCGCCGGTTCATTACTATCCGGTTGATTAACATAATACGCGCTAATTAAACGAGGAATATTTACTAAAATAGACTGGGGTGCCTTTTTTCCTGCTAATGGATGAATTGACATTCACATTACCTCCAAACTGGTTCACTTTTTTAATTATATCCATAACTTACTAAGAACAATCTATTTCAGGAATTATTTTACATTTTAATCTATTATTATATTACACTACTCTCTTTAATTTAGAAATATAAATATTTTTTTCTTCAGAAGAAATACAATATAATTAAAATACCGCTACGGCATAATCAATGTGACCTGCTGCTTTTGGGGTAAAAAAAATCTGAGCAAGAACGCTTTTTGCGTCTCGCTCAGATTTTAGATAATTTAAAGCTTTTTAACTAAAATGGAATCTAGATATCCAGATTCCGCACTCTTTCCGAATTCTCTTCGATAAATTTGCGGCGCGGTTCCACTTTATCACCCATCAGAATGGAAAAAATTTCGTCGGCGGCAATGGCATCATCCAGCTCAACCTGCAGAATGGTCCTGTCTTCCGGATTCATTGTAGTTTCCCACAGTTGTTCCGGATTCATTTCGCCTAACCCTTTATACCGCTGTACCCCGATATTATCGCGGCCAATCCGGGTAAGCAGGTCTTCCAGTTCCTGATCACTGTAAAGATACCAGTGCTCTTTACCCTTTTTCACTAAGTAAAGCGGCGGCTGGGCAATAAACACCCGTCCCATCGTAATGAGAGGCTGCATATAACGATAAAAGAAAGTAAGAAGTAATGTCCGTATATGCGCGCCGTCCACGTCGGCATCCGTCATAATAATAATCTTGCCATAACGGCTTTTTTCCAGGTCAAATTCGTCGCCAATACCACAACCAAAGGCAGTAATCATTGACCGGATTTCTTCGTTATTTAAAATTTTGTCTATCCGGGCTTTTTCTACATTAAGAATTTTACCCCTGAGCGGCAGAATAGCCTGAAAGCGTCTGTCCCGTCCCTGCTTGGCCGAACCGCCGGCGGAGTCACCTTCTACCAGATAAATCTCCGACTGCATGGGGTCCTTGCTTGAGCAATCAGCCAATTTTCCCGGTAAAGAACTGATTTCAAGAGCATTTTTGCGCCGCGTTAATTCCCGCGCCTTTCGGGCAGCATCTCTGGCCCGCGAAGCAAGTACGGTTTTCTCAATTACTTTTTTGGTAATAGCCGGATTTTCTTCAAAAAACTCGTTAAGTCCCTCAGAAACAATCGTATCGACAATACCGCGCACTTCACTGTTTCCCAATTTAGTTTTCGTTTGTCCTTCAAACTGCGGTTCCTGTATTTTTACACTAATAACTCCCGTTAATCCTTCCCGTACATCTTCGCCGCTTAAATTTTCGTCATTTTCTTTTAAAAAGTTAAATTTACGGGCGTAATCATTGATCGAGCGGGTCAGAGCCGTTTTAAAACCACTGAGATGGGTACCGCCTTCCTGGGTATTAATGTTATTTACAAAGGAAAAAATATTCTCCACGTAGCCGTCATTATACTGCAGAGCAATCTCCACAAGTGTAGTATCCTTCGAACCGTTCAGATAAATAGGCTCCGGATGCAGCACATCCTTATTATGGTTTAGATGTTTAACAAAAGAAATCAGGCCGCCTTCATAATGGAATTCCAGGCTTTCTCCTGTCCTTTCATCAGTGAGACTAATATTGAGCCCTTTATTTAGAAAAGCCAATTCCCGCAACCGCTGCTTAAGCGTATCAAAATTAAACACCGTTTCTTCAAAAATTTCGGCATCCGGTTTAAAGGATACTTTGGTTCCGGTTTCATCCGTTGTACCTAAAATTGATAACGTCTCAGTCGTGCGTCCCCGCTCAAAACGCATCCGGTGCACTTTACCGTCCCGTTTTACTTCCACTTCCAGCCATTCACTCAGCGCATTTACAACAGACACGCCAACACCGTGGAGACCGCCGGATACTTTATATCCTTCGCCGCCAAATTTACCGCCCGCATGCAATACGGTCAAAACCACTTCCAGGGCCGGTTTTCCCGTTTCATGCATATCCACCGGTATGCCCCGGCCATTATCGACCACCGTTACCGAGTTATCTTTATGAATAATAATATTTACTTTGGTGCAATAGCCGGCCAGCGCTTCATCAATACTATTATCCACCACTTCATAAACTAAATGATGCAGCCCTCTGGCGGAAGTACTGCCAATATACATGCCCGGGCGCTTACGAACGGCTTCCAATCCTTCCAGCACTTGAATCTGTTCGGCACCATAATTACCATTTACCGTAGTTGTAGTATCATTATTATCCATAAAAACCTCCCACATTATAGCGATCAAACGGCATCCAGGCCTAGCCTAAAAAGGTGAAATCCACAGCCGTTTTTTAATAGGTCTTTCTTACTAAGGATAGTTAAGGAAACCGTGGTCCTGCCACGGTTTCTCCTATTCATCATCTTCTATTTCGTTATCAGGCAGGCTGGCCGCCCGCTTTTTTAAAGTCAACGATGAAATAGCTGACAAATAAACATTTTTATCAGTAACCACAAAACTTTTTATATTACCTTCGGAAACATCGGACACCCGGTTTTGCTTACGCATATTTTTGATAAATTCTTCATTGGTTTTCGACCTTACAGCTTTTAAATCATTAATTAATATTACATTTTTCAAGGGAATAACGGTATCAGCTCCCAGATGTAGAAACATAGTTCTTCCTCCTGTTTCCGGCTAATGTTTTGGCGATAATTTCCACCGTCAGTTCGTCCGGCTTTAAGCCGGTTACTAACATAACAAAACCGGAAGTCTGAATTGTATCCGCATGCTGCCGATAAACTTCCCGCCGGTATTTTTCAATTAGTTCATTTTTAGCTCGTCTGAATTCATCCGGTGTACAAGAGCAATAAGTATTAAACTCGGTATAATCCACCCAGGGAACATCCGCCATTAAGCGTCGAATCTCCCCAAGTCTCCGGTGCCTTTCTTCCCGGCTGCAAACCGGACAAATTCCGGCTTGAGGCGGACTCAATGCGCCGCATACCCGGCATGGAATCCAATCCTGTGATTGCCGCAATTTTCTTAACGCCATACTCCTCTTTAAAATGGGCAAGATTTTTGTGCGGACTTCCTGATCCGCAGCATGCTGCGTCACCTCGACGGCAGATGCCAATTCCTGCTGGCTTAAAGAAAATTGTCTTAATAAATAGGATAAAGGAAATTCTTCGCTTTCCGTACCTTCTACATTATTCTGGTAATCTTTCAAATATCCTGCTTGAAAACGAATATCGGCAATGAGTTTCTCACCGGCAAATGCATTAATTTTATTAACAATATCATCGCACATTGTTGATAAATGATGGCACCAAACCGAGTTACTCACTTTCACCAGTAAGGTTTCGTTTTGTACTTTTACTGCCCAGGAGTGAGATGCAATTTTTTCACCGACAATTTGCGGCCAATGATAAAGAACGGATTCGGCATTATATCTTTTTTTTATTCCCAGCCTTTTCAATGTAAGATTCATAATGTTTTTTACCTTATGCATTGTTTTTCACTCCGTTACCGTACCGTTAATTACGTGATAATATTTGCCAAACCGCCATTCGGGAAAATATTTTTCTTCTGTAGCCGTGATAAACGTTTGAATTTTGTCCCGGATAAAAAGCAATAATTGTTCTCTTCTGACGGCATCCAGTTCACTCATTACATCATCAAGCAGCAATACCGGATATTCACCCGTCTCCGATTTAATAAACTCCAATTCGGCCAGCTTTAAAGCCAGCACCCCCGTACGTTGCTGTCCCTGAGAGCCGTATGTTCTCAGATTAACCCCATTCACTGTTAATAATAAATCATCCCGGTGAGGACCTACACCGGTACTGCCGCGAAAAATATCATTGCCGCGCTGCGACACCAATTCCTGACGGTACCAGACGGCTAAATCGGTGGTTATTGGCTTTTCGCAGCCATGTTGATTGTATGCCAGCGCCAAACTTTCCCGATTGGCCGTTAATCGCCGGTGCATCAGGTTGGCCAGCATGGTCAACTTTTTAACGGCTTCCTGCCGTTTGCGCACAATAAATGCCGCTCCTTGTGACAATTGTTCATCCCATGGGTCCAGTAAATCCGCTTTTGCTTTATTTTCCCGGATTTTTTTGAGCAAATTATTCCGCTGCATAAGTATCCGGGTATAGTGAGTTAACTGCCGATAATAGGCCGGATTGGCCTGCGATATTTCGACATCAAGAAAACGCCTGCGCTCAGCAGGCATTCCCTTAATTAAAGTTAAATCTTCCGGCGAAAAAAGTACTGCATTAAAAGACCCGATAACATCCCGCAGCTTAACTTTACCTTCGTTAAGTAGTATTTCTTTATTCTGGTTATTTATGAAATGAAAAACCAGTCTATTTTCCACATTCTGCCGGGAAAATAGAATATCTACCATAGAATCCGGTTCCTGCCAGCGAATCATTTCACTATCCACGTTCGTACGGTGGGAACGGCCCATGGCTGCCAAATAAATGGCTTCCAGTATATTGGTTTTCCCCTGGGCGTTGTTACCAATAAAAATATTGATATTTTGCGTTAATTTTAATTGTAAGTGAACATAATTGCGAAAATTTCTCAGTACTAACTTTTCTACCCGCATTGATTCACCTTTATTCTGCGGTAACCTTCCAGGTACCTACTCCCCGCACGGTAATGACGTCGCCCGGCTGAACCTTTTTACGGCGTTCCGTAATTAAAGACCCATTTACCATAATCAATTTTTCGTCCAGAAATGTTTTCACCTGGCCGCCGGTTTCCACGATGCCGGCCCACTTCAACAATTGATCCAGTTGAATGGTCGCTGTATGAATCGCTATTTCCTCCATTAAAGACACGCTCCTTGGAGTAAGTTTCTTTAGTATCCTGTTAACTCTCAATTTATATCTTTAGAGTTAACAGGGTACTAGTTGGTACGAACCGGGGTAATAATATAAGTATAATTGTCATCATCCTCCGGTTTTATGCTTGCCGGACTTAATGGAGTATTTAAAGAAAATATAATTTTTTCACTGCCGACATTTTTTAGAATATCCGTAACATATTTGACATTAAAGGCAATTTCAATTTCATTGCCCTGGCAGTGTGAATCTACCGTTTCATAAGCCATGCCTACATCCGGATTATTAGAGGTGATAATAACTGTATCCGCCTTAAATTGGAATTTTACCACATTGTATTCGCCATCTTTAGCCACCAGAGAAACCCGTTCTACGGCATCTAAGAACTGGTCGGTATTGATTTGGACTGTTGTGGCAAAACTGGCCGGGATCACTCGATTGTAATCAGGGAACTGCCCCTCAATTAAGCGGGAAATTATATATATATCGTCAAAAGCGAAAGAAACCTGATTTTTTTGCCAGGATATACGTACATCCACTGGGATTTCGGATACTAAAACACGGGCTAATTCCGTTAAAATTTTAGAAGGAGTAATTATTTTTAGAGAATTATTAAGGTTTTCTAAGTTATCTCTTTTCAAAGCAAGGCGGTGTGTATTTGTAGCGATCATACGGATACCCTGCGCATCGGCTTCTAACAGCCCACCGGTAAAAATAGGCCGGGATTCGTCGGTTGCGCAGGCAAATACTGTCTTCTTAATTAAATCTTTTAAAATATTATCTTTAACTAACAAACTATTTTCGCTAACCATTTGTTTTAAAACTGGAAATTCTTCCGAAGGAAGACTAAGTAAATTAAATTGGGAGAAATTCGATGTTATTTTTATTGTCCGGTCTTCCCGGTTAGAAGAGATTTCTACTGTTTCACCAGGTAGTTTGCGTACTAATTCTTGGAAATAACGTCCCGAAACTACGACAGTGCCTGCTTCTTCGATATTGGCATCTATTTTGCAGCTAATGCCGATTTCATAATCTGTTGCTTGGAGGTCCAGTTTACCGTCGTAGGCTGATAAGTAAATACCCGTAAGGATAGGGAGTGTATTTTTGGAGGACACTGCCTTTTGAACGGTCTGGACAGCGTGGTTTAATGCCTCTTTAGTACATACTAATTTCATTATAAAGCCTCCTATTTTGTTTGGCATAATAATAATAATTGAAACATATAATAATAAAATAGCCGTATTCGTAGTAGGGCTTGTCGATATGTGTATAAGATGGGAAAGGCGGTGTCGAAAGGGAACTGTGAATGTGTATAATATGTAGATAAATAGGAGAAGGGTTATACACATATTAACAGGAAATGAATGTGAAAATATTATCCACAGATTATCTACATAGTTAATTTCGGGTTATACACAGCTTTATCCTCTTTTAGTTACTTTCAATTCGTTTAATTAGCTCTTTGAGAGTATTGCTTAATTTGGCGTCTTCATTGCGTTCCCGACTGATTTTATCGTGAGCGTGGATAACTGTTGTATGATCCCGTCCGCCAAAAACTTCGCCGATTTTCGGCAACGACGTATCGGTTAATTCGCGGCAGAGATACATGGCGATTTGCCGGGGATAAGCCACATTGCGAGTGCGTTTTTTCGCCGAAAGTTCGTCTAATTTAATTTTAAAATAAGAGGATACGGTTTCCTGAATCAGTTCCATGGTAATTTGTTTTGGACGTCCGTTGGGAAATATATCTTTTAATGCTTCGGTTGCCAAATTAATATCAATGTTCTGATGCGTTAGGGAGGCGTAGGCAATCACCCGGATTAAGGCACCTTCGAGTTCACGAATGTTATTGTCAATACGGCTGGCAATATAAACCATAACATCATTAGGGACATTTAGATTTTCCGAAAGGGCCTTTTTTCGCAAAATGGCAATGCGGGTTTCCAGGTCGGGCGGTTGAATATCGGTGATAAGGCCCCATTCAAAACGGGACCGGAGACGGTCTTCGAGGGTGGATATTTCCCGTGGCGGCCGGTCACTGGAGATAATAATCTGTTTATTGGCCTCATGCAAGGTATTAAAGGTATGGAAAAATTCTTCCTGGGTTTGTTCTTTTTTAGCCAAAAATTGAATATCGTCCACCAAGAGAACATCAATATTCCGGTATTTTTGACGAAAACTTTCCGGATTTTTGTCCATAATACTATTAATAAAATCATTGGTAAATTTTTCACTGGAAATATAGAGAATTTTCGAATTTGGATAATTTTGCCGGATCCGGTGTCCAATTGCGTGCATAAGGTGTGTTTTTCCCAACCCGACGCCACCATAAATAAAGAAAGGATTATAAACTTTAGCCGGAGCTTCTGCTACGGCTAAAGAGGCGGCATGGGCAAAGCGGTTGGAATTCCCGATAACGAAGGACTCAAATATGTATTTAGGATTTAAAGTATTAGCCGATTCATCCAGTAATATAGCCGATTTATCCGTCAATTTTGTTTCCGTTTCGACTTTGGGTGCGGTTTTGGCCACCGCCCTCTCCGCAGCTGGAGGCTGTACCTGTGGTAGTTCCACTGTTTCAGACTCTTGTTCATTTTTGTCCAAATTAATGAATTTTACTTCCAATGGTTTTTGGGTGACATATTGAACCGTGTTTTGAATCGTTTTGGTATAGCGGGTTTCCAGCCAGTCTTTAATAAATTGCTTGGGGGTGCCGATTTCAAAGGTTGTGTCCGTTAAGGAGATGGGTATGGTCGATTTGATCCAAGTTTCAAAAATGGGTTTAATTACCTCTTTTTCCATTATTTTTAATACTTGTTCCCATACTTCGGCCATATATGTTGTATTCATCCTGATATCTCCTTTTGATTTTTTGTGGACATGTGTATAAAATAATTAACAAAACATAAAATTATCCACAAAGTTATACACAGCTGTTGATAAAATATGTAGATACTGTGGTTTTAGACGAAAAAAAAATACAACCGCGGTTAAAACGATCCTCCGCAATATTGTATTTAACGCTGATAACAAAAATGGGAACAATTGTGGATAAAACTGTGTATAAGTGGAGTTTTCTGTGTATAACTTATGTTAATATCAGCTTTTTTGACATAAAAAAACAGAATTCTAGTCTCTTAATGTATTTTTATATTAACAAATCATGTCGAAGTTATCAATATTTTATTTTATTTTCTCCACTAAATCGGCTAAAATTATCCACAGGTGTTTATAAGTAAATTCCTTGACACTCATTAACAGCTAGTCTATAATTTTGAGTAGTTAAAATGCAAATTTTTAACATGGGATTTTCTGCGATTATGTAAGGAGGTGTTAATAAATGAAACGGACGTATCAGCCCAATACTTTGTGGAAAAAAAGAACGCATGGTTTCCGGGAACGTATGAAGACAAAAGGTGGCCGTCTTGTATTAAAAAGGAGACGTGCAAGAGGCAGGAAGAAATTGTCTGCATAGTAGGCCGCCCAAAGTGGCCTATTTTTGTAGAAGTAACTGGGAATAACTTTGGGTCTTTCCTGTGTAGCAGGAGTTTTATTTGTTTGTTTCTTTAAATGATTGGCAGGTTGAATGATGACAACATATCGGCTATGCAAGCAAAATTTACTGCGCAAAAATAAAAATTTTCAGAATGTGTATAAAACGGGAAAATCTTATGCGAATCGGCTGGCGGTTTTATATGTTGTTTCCAATGGTACCGAAAATCGCCGCATTGGTTTTGCTGCGGGCAAGAAGTTGGGTTCCGCAGTTATACGGAACAGGGTAAAACGTTTATTACGGGAAGCATACCGTCTGAATCAGTTTCAGGTTACTCCCGGAGTAGACATGGTATTGGTAGGTCGTCAGGTTATGGTAAAGGCCGATTACGAAGCGGTTTCCAAAGCATTTATTGATTTGTGTACCCGGGCAAAAATATGGGAGACTGATTTAAAATGAAAACTTTATTAATTGGGCTCATACTTTTTTACCGGAAATTTATTTCACCGCTTAAGCCGCCGACCTGCCGTTTTGTGCCCACTTGTTCAGAATATGCGTTACTGGCTATTGAAAAATATGGGGTATTCCGGGGACTGAAGATGGCTGTAAAGCGGATTTTACGCTGCCATCCCTTTCATCCTGGTGGTTATGACCCCGTTTGAATAAAAAAATCTACTGAATTGTTAGTGTAGGGAGTGAAATGTTTGTTTGCTTTCTTGAGTAATGCAATGCAAAGTATTTTGACGTTCTTTTATAATTTGACTGCTGCCTGGGGCTTTGCCAATTATGGGGTTGCGATTATCATTTTAACGGTTATTATAAAAATGGTATTGTACCCTTTAACTGTAAAACAAGTAAAATCAATGAAGGCAATGCAGGAGTTGCAGCCAAAAATGAGGGAGATTCAGGAGAAATATAAGGGAAATCCTGAAAAACTGCAAAAGGAGACGGCCCTATTATATAAGGATGCCGGCGTGAATCCACTGGCCGGATGTTTACCGCTTGTAATTCAGATGCCTTTTTTAATTGCTATTTTCTATGCGATTCGGGACTATCATTATGTACAGCAGCCTAGCTTTCTGTGGCTGGCTGATTTGGCAAAACCGGATCATACATATATACTTCCTGCGCTATCAGCATTGACAACTTATATCCAGCAACGACAGACTATGACCGATATGACTCAACAAAATAAAATGATGATGATTTTTATGCCGCTGTTTATCGGTTACATCAGTATTTCGTTCCCGGCGGGGCTGGTATTGTATTGGGCTGTAAGCAATATGATCCAGATTTTTCAACAATGGTGGATGTACCGTAAACCGGCTCAAATTCAAAGGGAGGCTCGCTGATATAATGACTTCTTTGGAAAAGACGGGAAAAACCATTGAAGAAGCAGTCGATGCTGCTTTAGCCGAACTCGGGGTTGCAAAAGACCGGATTGATTATGAAGTGTTGGAATTACCGACCAAAGCTTTATTTGGCTTTATTGGCGGTAAACAAGCCAGAGTTAGGGTAACGGTAAAACCGATAGATCCGATAGGGGTCGCCCAAGGATTTTTGCAGG
Organism: Allolucifera butyrica; assembly: GCF_900476375.1. Classification (GTDB taxonomy): domain Bacteria; phylum Bacillota; class Negativicutes; order Sporomusales; family UPPP01; genus Lucifera; species Lucifera butyrica. Next base: position 13,141 of record NZ_UPPP01000075.1, read on the forward strand.
ATATTTTTGCGGCGATGGAATTGAATGTCATGGTGGAAACAATGACGCAAGAGGATTCAATTGTGTTGAATTTGCGGGGAAATGACTTAGGCGTTCTTATTGGCAAGCATGGGCAAACTTTGGATGCGTTGCAGTATTTGACGAATCTGACGGCCAACCGGGATGCGGAAGAAAGAGTACGCATTGTTTTAGATGTGGAAGATTACCGGAAACGCCGGGCAGATACTCTTTCTAATTTGGCAGTCCGTTTGGCTGATAAAGTGAAAAGGCGGGGGGAACGGGTTGTGCTGGAACCCATGAGCCCGCATGAGAGAAAAATTATTCATATGGCTTTACAGCATGACCAACGGATTGTTACTTACAGTGAAGGGGAAGATCCTTTCCGGAAAGTGGTTATTGCTTTAAAAAAATAAACGGACCTGTTGGTTATTATTCCAAAAGCAGGTTAAGAGTTTGTAAACCCAGTAATACTACTATTACTGGGTTTTGAATATATGAGAAAAAGTCGTAGGTGATAGCATGTTTCAGGAAGATACCATCGCCGCAATTGCTACAGCGGTAGGAGAAGGCGGTATCGGAATTGTACGGCTTAGCGGCTCCGGGGCGCTCGAAATTGCCGGTCGTATTTTTAAGGGGATCCACGGCAGAGAGGTTAAGGATATTACCTCTTATCAGGCGGCATATGGCCATATTATTGACCCGGATTCCCGCCGAATGGTGGATGAAGTTATATTACTGGTGATGCGGGGACCCGCTTCCTATACAAAAGAAGATGTTATAGAAATTCACTGCCATGGCGGTCCCATACCGCTGAAAAATATTTTGGCGTTAACCCTGCGTATGGGTGCCCGCCTGGCAGAACCAGGAGAATTTACCAAGCGGGCATTTTTAAACGGCCGCTTGGATTTGGCTCAGGCGGAAGCGGTAATTGACGTGATTCGGGCTAAGACCGATATTTCATTAAAAATGGCGATGAATCATTTAACGGGGAATTTATCCCGAGCAATTTGCGGTCTCCGCCATAATATCCTGGAATTGATTGCGCAGTTGGAAGCGGCAATTGATTTTCCCGAGGATGATATTGAAGAAGTGACCGCGGGACAGGTAGACGTTGCGGTGAGGCAGATTCTCGCTACTCTCGTGAAGATGATGTCTACAGCCCAAACCGGACGTATTTTGCGGGAAGGCCTGGAAACGGTGATTATCGGCAAGCCGAATGTGGGAAAGTCAAGTCTTTTGAACGCCTTATTAGGAGAAAACCGGGCTATTGTAACGGAGATTCCCGGAACAACCCGGGATAGTATTGAAGAATATATAAATATTCGCGGCATTCCTCTAAAGGTGATCGATACAGCCGGTATCAGAGATACGAATGATAAGATTGAACAAATCGGCGTGGATAAGGCGCGGGAAATAATGAACCGGGCTGGTCTAATTCTGCTTATGCTGGATGCGTCCCGCTCCCTTTCGGCAGAAGACCGGGAAGTGCTGGGCCTTATAAAAGAACAACCGACATTAGTTCTGTTAAATAAAAGTGATCTTCCGTCCCGGTTAAGTCAAATCGAACTGGCGCCTTGGGTTGAGGATAAACAAATAATAGCTATATCTGTTACGGATGGTACGGGAATCGAGGAGTTGGAACAAGCAATTGTGAATCTGGTTTACAGTGGACAAGTTTACCAGGGAGACAGTGTTTTAGTTGATAATGTGCGGCATGTTCATGCTCTTACCCAGGTTAAGATTCATTTGGAAGAAGTATTGAATACTATTGCTGCCAATATGCCGTCTGATTGCATCGTAATTGATTTAAGAGCTGCGTGGGAAAAATTAGGGGAAATTACAGGTGACACAGTAAGTGAGGATATTATTGATCAGATTTTTTCCCGGTTTTGTATTGGCAAGTAATAAGATGATACATTGAAATATAGTTGATATTGCTATAGTAGGGAGATGATGGTTTTGTTTACTGCCGGTTCCTATGATGTTATTGTTATCGGCGCCGGTCATGCCGGATGTGAAGCGGCTCTGGCCAGTGCCCGTATAGGATGTAAGACGCTAATTGCGACATTAAATATGGACAATATTGCCATGATGCCCTGTAATCCGGCAGTTGGCGGCCCGGCTAAAGGTCATTTGGTCCGGGAAATTGATGCATTGGGCGGGGAAATGGGGATTAACACGGATAAAACATGCATCCAGATGCGGATGCTGAATACGGGAAAGGGGCCTGCCGTTCATGCCCTCAGGGCGCAAGCCGATAAGAAGTGGTATCAGGCCATGATGAAAGAGACACTGGAGAATCAAACGAATTTGACGGTTAAGCAGCTATTAGTGGAAAAAGTTCTTACCGATGATGGTAAAGTGTACGGTATCGAAACGGAAACAGGAGAATTTTACGAGGCACAGTGTGTTATTCTAGCAACCGGAACGTATTTGCGGGGTAAAATCATTTTGGGGGAAGCAGCGTATGCCGGTGGTCCGAATGGACAGCGGGCGGCGGAGAAACTGACCGATTCACTGCGGGAACTGGGTATCAGCCTGATGCGGTTCAAAACAGGCACTCCGGCCCGGGTAGACCGTAAATCTCTGGATTTTTCGCAAATGTCGCTGCAACCAGGAGATGAGGAAACCCATAATTTTTCTTTTATGAGTGATGTTATTACCCGGGAACAAATTCCCTGCTGGTTAACCTATACTTGCGAGAAGACCCATGAAATTATCCGGTCTAATTTACATCGTGCGCCGTTATATATGGGAATTATTGAAGGCACGGGACCCCGGTATTGTCCTTCTATTGAAGATAAGGTCGTCCGATTTGCCGATAAGACGGCGCATCAGGTCTTTATTGAGCCGGAAGGTCTTCACACCAATGAAATGTATGTCCAGGGAATGTCCACCAGTTTGCCCGTGGATGTGCAGCAGGCTTTTTTAAGAACCATTGCCGGTATGGAAAATGTCGTGATTATGCGCCCTGGCTATGCAATTGAATATGATTGTTTAGACCCTACGGAACTAAAGCCGTCTCTGGAGTGTAAAAAAATTACCGGTTTATTTTCGGCCGGACAGTCGAATGGAACGTCCGGGTATGAGGAAGCAGCGGCCCAGGGTTTGATCGCGGGGATCAACGCGGCACTATTGGTAATGAGACGTCCGCCGTTTATTCTTTCCCGTTCCGAGGCCTATATTGGGGTGTTGATTGATGATTTGGTGACCAAGGGAACTAACGAACCTTACCGGATTATGACTTCCCGTGCGGAGTACCGCCTAATTCTGCGCCAGGATAATGCCGATTTGCGCCTCACCGGAAAGGGCAGGGAACTTGGTTTAGTCAGTGATGCGCGTTATGAGCGGTTTATCAGCAAGAAAGAAGCCATAGAGACAGTTTTACAGCAACTGTGGCAAGGAGTGATTACACCAACCGTTGAAAACCAGGAAAAAATTAAGGCCATGGGTTCGACGGAAATTCGTACCGGCACCAGTCTGTTTGATTTGTTGCGTCGTACCGAAATACGGTACGACGATCTTCGGCGCCAGTTTGTACTGCCGCCTTTATCACCAATAGTGCAAGAGCAGGTTGAAATTGCAGTAAAATATGAAGGTTATATTAAAAAACAGTTTGAGCAGGTGGAGCGTTTGGCAAAGCTGGAAGCAAAAACTTTACCAGCGCCGATTGATTATAATCTAATTAGCGGGTTATCACTGGAAGCCAGACAAAAGTTAAATAAAATTCGTCCTCTTTCGGTAGGACAGGCATCCCGCATTTCCGGTGTCTCACCGGCGGACATTTCCATTTTATTGGTCTATTTGGAGCAAAGCCGGCGAAAGGGGGCCGGGGAGTGATTTTTCAGGATTATTTGTCTGAAGCCGCTGTGCAATACGGTTTATCTCTTAGCAGTCATCAGCTGAATCAATTTACGCTTTATTACAATCTATTGGTGGAATGGAATGAAAAAGTTAATTTAACGGCGATTACGGAACCGAAAGAGGTCGCTGTCAAACACATGATTGATTCATTATCCTGCTGTGAGTCTGAGGTATTTTTACCAGCAGCAGCCGTAATTGATGTGGGAACGGGCGCCGGATTTCCCGGTTTGCCGCTGAAGATTTTCCGGCCGGACCTTAAGCTTACTCTTATGGATTCTTTACAAAAGCGCCTTACGTTTTTAGAGGCTGCCGTTCAATCTCTGGGACTTGAAGGAGTAACGATTGTGCATGCCCGGGCGGAAGAAGCGGCCCGGCAAAAAGAATACCGGGAGAAATATGATGTTGTTGTTTCCCGGGCTGTTGCCCGTCTGAATGTATTGGCGGAGTATTGTTTGCCTTTTGCTGCTTTAGGCGGATATTTCGTAGCCCTCAAAGGTGCTCAATATGAAATGGACATGAAAGAAGCGGAAAAGGCGGTTTTCCTGTTGGGTGGCGGGTCACCCCGGGTTCGGTGCCTTTATTTGCCCGGGTTGGAAGACAAGCGTGCTATAATTTACATAAAAAAAGAACATATAACGGCATCGACATATCCGCGCAAGGCCGGAACGCCGGAAAAAAAGCCCTTATAGGGAAAAGGAAAAGTTTTATTTCTGTTGAATATGTACCATGTAATCTGGTAGGGTGAGGAAGTGAACCGATGAGGAATTTGGCTAAATTGTTGGGGATTAGTAGTGGAAATCCGGAAGCGGACAAGTCTGTTCCGGTCGAGACAGTAGAAATGACTGACGAGTCAGATGCAATATATGAGGTTCAGCATATAAATCCTGAGGATATTAATCCCAATCCATTTCAGCCGCGTAAAACTTTTAATGACGAGTCATTGCAGGAACTAGCATCATCTATTCGTGAGTTTGGTATTATTCAGCCGCTTCTAGTACGCAGGACACCGCAAGGTATGGAATTGGTAGCCGGTGAACGGCGGCTGCGGGCCTCTAAGCTGGCCGGTTTACAAGAAGTACCTGTGATCGTCAAAGAAATGGATGACAAAGAAATGGCTGAATTGGCAATGATTGAAAATTTGCAGCGCGAAGACTTGCATTTCCTTGAGGAAGCCGAGGGATTTAATCAATTATTGTCTAATTTTGGTATGACCCAGGATGAATTAGCCAGAAGGGTGGGTAAGAATCAGTCGACGATTGCCAATAAACTGCGTTTGTTGAAATTACCGCCCCTTATTCGCAGAGTGCTAAAGTCGGAAAATCTTACGGAACGGCATGCCAGGGCTTTACTGAAATTGGAAGATCCCCAGTTGCAGATTCAAGCATTGGACACGATTCACCAAAAAGGATTAAATGTCAGAGAAACAGAAGGTCTTGTTGAGGATATTCTTGAGGATATTTCCCGGGAAATGTCAAAAAAGAAGGCAACGAAGCAGAATGTTGTGAAAGTGATTAAAGATGTCCGAATTTTTTTGAATACGATTAATCGAGTTGTGGCGGATATGAAGAAGGTTGGTATTCATATTAAAGTGAATCAGGAACAGGATGATGAATACATTATGCTTAACCTGAAGATTCCCAAACGCCGCTAGTCTTATTTCATTTTTTAAGGATAAGACAACGTCTTGAACGGCTAGATATATTCAATAATGACTAATTTCGTGGTATTGCAATAAATGGTATTAACTAAAGATCGAGTAGCTATAATTATCGTAAGAAAGACCAAAGGGTCTTTAAATGGAAGGAAAGTATTTTACTTTTCGGCATTCTAAGCAAAAAATGCGTTTTGGCGAGATAGCCCGAAAAGTTATACTTTCTGATCCCAAGACTGCTTAAAAAGATGTGGATACTAGGCGCGGCGAGCATTCGAACGAAGGCGTATGTTGAGTGAGAACGCGCAGCCGCAACAACGTGGACGCGTTTTTTAAGCAGGCTCGATCCCACTAAAAATAAAACCCGGCAACAGCCGGGTTTTATTTTTTAGATATATCCAATTACTATTTACTCTTATAAGTACATGGACAATACCGCAACTAAGCCGAAAAGGGTCAAGAGGGTACCTGATATTTTGTTTACCCAGCGAAGGACTTCAGTATTGCATTTCAGATTAAATAAAGAAATAACACCTGTCAACAGTAGCCACCAGGCTGATGAGCCGATAAAAACACCCATTATCATGATGATGATGGGAACATATCCTCGTTTAGCCCCAGCCATACCCATGGCGGCAAAAATACTGGCAAATGATAAAATAGTAATGGGATTGGCCAAAGTTAAAAAAAAGGTAGAAACATACATACGCAACATACTTGATTTTTTTTGTCCGGTTGCTATTCGATTTTCTTGACAACTTTTAGCCGGCGGCTGGGTGAGGAGAGTTCTTATACCAAGTAAAACAAGAAAGAGTCCGCCTGCAAGGCGCAGCCATAATTCATGACTGATTAAAAAAGCGGATACGAAGGTTAGGCCAAAGCCGGCAATGCTCCCGTAAAGCGCATCGGCCGTGGCTGCGCCAAGACCCGAAAAGAGTCCGGAATGCCTCCCTTCTGTTAAGGATCTGCGGACACAAAGAATACCGATTGGGCCAACAGGAACCGCGATTAACAAGCCCATAAGCATTCCTTTAAGTAGATAGAATATTTCCATTCTGCTTCTCCCATTGGCAATTTTGGTAAAAAGGATTATCTTACTATTTATTAAACCAGTATACCAAGTTTTCCTTCTATTTATGGGCTTTAGAGCAAAATATGTCTAGGTTTAGTGATAAAATCGGGTAAGGCTACTTCTTTGACAATTTATCCGGGGTATTATAAAGAAAAGCAACCCGTGCCGTATCCTTGGCAGGAGCTGCTTTCCAATCTTTTTCATTATTGACTATTTCCGGAGTAATTGTTTCGCAATGGTAACAGCCTCTACGCCGTTGGGAGCATAGGCATCGGCACCGGCTTGTTGGGCGTAATCAGCAGTTAATACGGCACCGCCGACGATAACCTTGGCTGTATGTCCGCTCTGTTTTAATAAGGCGATCGTATGGTCAATCTGAGGCATGGTTGTTGTCATTAGCGCACAGAGTCCGATTAAGTCTACTTTCTCAGTTAGGGCCTTGGCGACGATGGTATCGGCGGCAACATCTTTTCCCAGGTCAATAATCTCAAAACCGTTATTTTCTAAAAGGGCTGCAACTATATTTTTGCCTAGATCGTGAATATCCCCTTTTACTGTAGCCAGTAATACTTTGCCACGGCTAACAGCGGTATGGGCGGGCAGCATTTCTTTAATAGTAAGAAATGCACTGCGCATGGTTTCGGCAGATAGGAGAACTTGCGGTAAAAAGCATTTTCCCTGACCAAAAGCTTCGCCAATTTGATTCATAGCCGCCGTTAGGGCATTTTCTGTTATTGTAATAGGGTCTTCCTTCGCTTTTAGCGCTTGTATAATAAGGGTGGAAATGGCTTCTTTTTCTCCGTTAATTACCGCTTGTTTGATAGCCGCCAAAGGATCGCTGGTATTGTTTGCGGCAGAGTCGGATAACGTCATGTTTGACTTAACTATACTATAGTTCCGGCCGCTGGGATCGTTTCCGAGAATAGCCTGGGAAGCGGCAAGAATATCCTGCATTAGCGGGTCATACGGATTGAGAATGGGGGCATCCAAGCCACTTGCCAGACACATGGCGCAAAAGGTGGCATTCATAATATCACGACGCGGCAATCCATAGGATACGTTACTTAAACCCATAACAGAAGGAAATCCGAATGTTGTCCGATACAATTTGAGAGTATTTAATGTTTCCAGCGCGGCAGTAGGGTCGGCTGCCAGAGTCATGGTTAAGGCATCAAGAAGGAGGTCTTTAGGCTGTAAGCCGGCTTCATAGGCAGCGTCGACAATGGTTTGTACCGTTTCGACCCGCTCCCCGGCGGTTGTTGGTACGCCGCCGGAAGCCAGTGGTAAACAGAGAACGGCGGCGCCGTATTTTTTAGCCAATGGCAAGAAGGTTTCAATACGTTCCGGTTCGGCACTAACGGAATTAATCAGAGCCCGGCCGGGAAAGGATTTTAATCCTGCTTCCAATGCTGCCGCATCGGTTGTGTCAATTACTAACGGCACATCAACCAGCATGGATAATTCTTCAATTGCTTTCTTCATGGCCTGGGATTGATCAATACCGGGGACACCCATATTTACGTCTAGTAAATGGGCTCCGGCCTGAACCTGGGCTAAGGCTTCCTTTTTAACCATAATAAATTGTCCGTCTTGAATATCAGCCCGCAGTATTTTGCGGCCTGTCGGATTAATTCGTTCGCCAATTATTGCAGGGGCAAAATTTTTGCCTAGATAAAGGGTTTTACTACGGCTGGTTAAGGCAGTAAAGGCTGGAATGTTGCGGGCTTTGGGCAGGGAGGACAAAGGTAAAGTGTCAAGCACTTGCCGCATGGCCAGGATGTGTTGCGGAGTCGTGCCACAACACCCGCCAATATAGGCCGCTCCCGCTTCCAGCAGCCGGGGAATCCAGGAGGCCATTTCATTCGGCTCCATGGGGAAAACCGTTTTACCATTGATTAATACGGGCATACCGGCATTGGGCTGTACACTTAAGGGGAGTTTCGTGGAACGGGCCATAGTTTCTACTGTCGATAACAGCTGAGCCGGACCCAGGGAACAGTTTGCGCCAATTATGTTTGCCCCCAGCGCCTCTAAAGTAAGCACGGCTGTCTGCGGGTCGGTGCCTGTAACGGTTCGGCCGTCGGCACCAAAGGAGAGTTGGCAGATAACCGGCTTGGTTGTAGCGGCTTTAGCCGCTAGTAAGGCAGCGCGTATTTCTTGTATATCAATGATTGTTTCAATAATAATAAAATCAACTTGAGATTGATCTAACGCACAAATTTGTTCATAAAATACATCATATGCTTCATCAAAAGATAATTCCCCCAGCGGATAAATAAATTTTCCCGTTGGACCAACGGAACCGGCAATTTTAATTCCCGGTGATGCGGCTTGACGAGCGGCTTGTGCGGCGGCGATATTTATTTCCTTTACTTTGCCGGCTAGTCCATAATGGGACAATTTAATGCGGTTGGCACCAAATGTATTTGTTTCAATAATATCGGCGCCGCTTGTAATATATTGATGATGAATGTCGATAATTTTGTCAGCTTGTTCTATGTTCCATAGTTCAGGACAATCTCCCGGCTGAAGTCCGGCTTGTTGCAGCATGGTACCCATGGCACCGTCGAAAAGATAAATCATGTAGTTGTAACCCCTTCTCAATAAATTAGCCGGAATTTTTCCGGGCCATACAGGATGATTGTGTACATTCCTGGCAAGATATTACGGTACAGGGAACTTGCTGGATATTTCCCTGATAGGGGATTAGTCCGATAATTGCCGTGACAGATTTTCGCGGTTGTAGCATAGAGGTCTCCGTTACGGTAATATCAAGCTCATAACCACCCGCCAGCGTCAGAATGTCCGGCTGGACCGTAATATCCCAGTCACCATAACCGGGACTAAACCGGGACGTAGAAGTGTAACCAATGCGGGACGCATCTTGTTGAATGAGTGCCGAAATTTTATCGGCTGTTTCTTCTACTGCGGCTGTACCGGCAGCATCCATTAATAACCCCGTTGTGTAATTTCCCTGTTCAAATTGTTTAGATATTGCTTCTTCTAATTTTAAGCCGACTGTAACGGCCATAACGGCTACTTGCGATGCCTGTCTTAAATGGGTAATAATTTTTTGTCCGGACAGAACTAAAAGATTTGATGCTTCAATGATTCCCTGTTCCGGATCGTAAGGATATGTATGCCAATTGCCGCGGGGTACAATGAGTGAATGCGCCTCCAGGCATGCCTGTGCCAGCAGTGTGTGGGGGAAATTCGCTACATCTCTTAAACCGGCATAACGGCGGGTTTCAGTTTCGTTGATCCGGGTGATTGGCACATTATATACGGGCATGATATACCTCCTTTTTGGTGGGGATCAGAAATTATAACTTTTCGGTTATTTCTAAGATAACACATTCTTCTTAAGAAAGCCGAAAAGTAAAATACTTTCCTTCCACTTAAAGACCCTTTGGGTCTTTCTTGGGATAAATCTTACGGTATTTGTGTTAAATTACCATATTAAGGATGGATTGTCAAGATACTTCCCTAAGGTACAGGGATCCGCTTTTGAACGGAAAATTTTTTATCCTGAGTCTTATACTTTATGACCGGTGAAGCTATATTTCTGAGTAAAACGGGAGGGCTGAATTGGAATTACCGTAAATTTGGCAGGAAAACTTTCTTATAACGTGGAATAATAGTTGCTTATGTAGTGAAAGAATTTGAGGTGAAAATGTTGGTAAAAGTTATTGCCATCGCTAACCAGAAGGGTGGCGTGGGGAAAACAACCACGGCAGTAAATTTAAGCGCTTGTTTGGCGGAACTAGGAAAAAAGGTGCTGCTGGTGGATATTGACCCTCAGGGCAATTCAACCAGTGGACTTGGTTTTAATAAGTCTGCCATTAAGCACTGTATGTACGATGCCTTGGTTAGTGATGTGCCGGTTGAAAGCGTGATTTTATCCACCCCCATACCTAATTTAATGTTGTTACCTGCTACCATACAGTTGGCTGGTGCGGAGATTGAACTGGTTTCTACTATATCCAGAGAAACCAAACTAAAAAGGGCATTAGATAAACCTAAATACAAATATGATTTTGTCTTAATTGATTGTCCTCCTTCACTAGGTCTTTTAACAATTAATTCATTAACGGCCGCAAATTCGGTACTCGTGCCCATTCAGTGCGAATTCTATGCGTTGGAAGGGCTTTCTCAATTAATGAACACAATTTCCCTGGTGCAGAAAAATTTAAATCCCGCACTTACTCTGGAAGGAGTGGTGCTGACTATGTTTGATGCGAGAACCAATTTATCAATTCAAGTTGTGGATGAAGTTAAAAATCATTTTCGGAGTAAAGTCTATCAAACGATTATTCCCAGAAATATTCGCCTAAGTGAAGCTCCTAGTCATGGACTACCGGTGATTAAATATGATCCGAAGTCGAAGGGTACCGAAGTTTATTTTGAATTAGCCAAAGAGGTGATAGGCGATGAGTAAACGGGGTTTAGGCAGAGGGCTGGATGCTCTGATTCCAACAGCGGTTGTTCCTGAGGAAAACGAACCGGTGACTGAAATCTTAGTTGAAACGATCAGCCCTAATCAATATCAGCCGCGTCGTGTCTTTGACCCGGAAAAATTGGATGAGTTAATGAATTCAATTAGACAATATGGGGTTTTACAACCGGTTGTCGTACGTAAAACATTAGAAGGATTTGAGTTGGTAGCCGGTGAAAGACGCCTTAGAGCCTCTATTAAAGCCGGCCTCAAGAAAATTCCGGCGGTTATCCGGGAATATACCGATTCAGAAATGACAGAAATTGCCTTGATCGAGAACTTACAGCGCCAGGACTTAAATGCGATTGAAGAAGCGCAAGCTTATCGGCGTTTGATGGACGAGTTTGGACTTACCCAGGAAGAAGTGGCGCGCAAGATTGGTCGCAGCCGTTCCTTGATTGCTAATTTAGTTCGTCTTTTGAATTTACATCCGGCGGTTCAGGATTTTGTTTCACGTGGAACACTAACTATGGGCCAGGTTCGTCCGCTACTGGCTATTGAAAATTTGGAAATGCAATTAGAAGCGGCAAATATGATTATTGAAGAAGATCTCTCTGCCCGGGATGCTGAAGAATTAGTGAAAAGGATGGGAAAATCACCGCGGGTACCTAAAGAAAAAGTTAAACCCGTAAAAGAATTTTTTACAGTGGAAATTGAGGACCGGTTAAAAATGATTTTGGGAACTGCGGTAAAAATTAAACCGGGAAAAATAAAGAGTAAAATTGAAATTGAATATTATTCGGAAGAGGATTTGGAACGAATTATAGAAATTATGTCTTCCCGGCAGGCTGTAGCTGCAACCCGTACACGGGGGACGCTGATTGTTTGATTGTTTCACGTGAAACTTACTATGTTGCGGGGGAATGACAGATGCGTCGCGAAAAGGATTTGTTAGGTGAACGGAATGTTCCGGAAGACGTATATTATGGAATACATACCTTACGGGCGCAAGAAAATTTTCCTTTAACCGGAAGCCCGGTTCATCCAAAACTAATTTGGAGTATTGCGTTGATAAAAAAGGCAGCAGCAGCAGTGAATATGGAGCTGGGTGACCTGGATGAGGCAATTGGTAAAGCAATTATAGAAGCTGCTGATGAAATATTGAATGGCCAATGGCTGGAACAGTTCGTTGTGGATGCTCTGCAAGGTGGGGCGGGCACGTCAACGAATATGAATATGAATGAAGTGCTTGCAAATCGGGCCATTGAATTATTGGGCGGTAGTAAAGGCGACTATAGTTTGGTTCATCCACTGAATCACGTGAATTTACATCAATCAACGAATGATGTATATCCTACGGCGTTGCGGATTGCGGCCATTGAATTGCTGAAACCTTTAAGTGATGCCTGTGCTTTTTTGCAAACAGAATTGCAGAATAAAGAGGAACAATTTGCCGGGGTAATCAAAGTTGGCAGAACAGAAATGCAGGATGCTGTACCGATCATGCTGGGACAAGAATTTAGCGCTTATGCGCAAGCTATTGCCAGAGACCGCTGGCGGTTATATAAAGTGGAAGAACGGTTGCGGCAGGCCAACTTAGGGGGTACGGCGGTGGGGACCGGTTTAAATGCCGGAAAAAAATATATCTTTATGATAAATGAGCGGGTAAGGCAGTATACTAAAATTGGTTTGGCCAGAGCGGAAAATATGATTGACATAACCCAAAATGCAGATGTATTTGTGGAGGTATCCGGTTTATTAAAGGCATTAGCGGTAAATTTGGGGAAAATAGCCCATGATTTGCGGCTTATGTCATCAGGGCCGCGAGCCGGTCTGGGAGAAATTGCCTTGCCGGAGAGGCAGGCAGGATCTTCTATTATGCCAGGTAAGGTTAATCCAATCATTCCGGAGGCGGTTAACCAGGCAGCGTTTCAGGTAATGGCTTCCGATATGGCAATCGCTATGGCGGCTCAATCAGGACAATTGGAATTGAATGCTTTTATGCCGTTGATTGCTCACCATTTATTAGGAAGTATTGAGTTGCTAACAAACAGTGTAAACATTCTCAGTGAATTTTGTATAAAAGAGATTGCTGCCAGAGAAGACCGGTGTGCGCAATTATTGGAGAATAGTATGGCGGCCATAACGGCGTTGGTGCCGTATATTGGTTATGATAAAGCGACAGAAATTGCTAAAATAGCTGCCCAAACCGGCAAGGCGGTTCGCAAAATAGTAATGGAGACGACAACACTGACGGCAGCGGAACTGGACCGTATTTTAGATCCGTATACAATGACCAGACCCAATGCCGGCGGGAAATGATAAGGAGGTGGCGTTGTGCAAGATACACCGAAGGGATCTCGCTTACATATCGCTATTTTTGGCCGGCGTAATGCTGGAAAATCCAGTCTGATAAATGCATTGACTAACCAGGATATTGCTTTGGTCTCCAATATTCCGGGAACAACGACGGATCCGGTTTATAAGGCGATGGAAATCCTACCCGTAGGACCGGTCATGATCATTGATACGGCCGGAATTGATGATGTAGGGGAATTGGGTGCCCTGCGGGTTGAAAAAACTATGCAGGTGCTCAATAAGACCGATCTTGCAGTAGTGGTGATTGAGCCGGCCGCAGGCTTGACGGAGTATGAACAAAATATTGTGAGTGAGGTTCAAAAACGAAAAATCCCTCTGGTTGGAGTAATTAATAAAATTGACCAGTTTAATGTATCGGTTGATTTAATAAAGAAATGGAATGAGGGATTGGGTCTCAATCTATTGCCGATCAGTGCAAAGACACGTCAGGGAATTGAGGAGTTAAAGCGTCTTATTATAACTAGTGCTCCGGAAGAATGGGAAGGCACACCGATTATTGGTGACCTGATCGATCCGGGGGATACGGTGGTTTTAGTAGTACCGATTGACCTGGCGGCTCCCAAGGGGCGGCTCATTTTACCGCAGGTGCAAACAATTCGTGATATTCTTGACCATGATGCCTGCAGTGTTGTGGTAAAAGAACGGGAATTAAAAGAGGCGCTGGAGAATTTGCACCGGAAGCCGCGCTTAGTTGTGACTGATTCGCAGGAGTTTTTAAAGGTAGCGGCGGATACGCCGGATGACGTTCTTTTAACCTCATTTTCCATTCTAATGGCCCGTCACAAGGGAGATTTGGAGACCCTAACGGCTGGCGCCCGCGCTATTGATAAGCTCAAACCGCACGATAAAGTATTAATTGCGGAAGGATGTACGCACCATCGTCAAGCCGATGATATTGGCCGGGTAAAGATTCCCCGTTGGTTACGGCAAACTGTCGGTGGGGAATTGGAATTTGACTGGGTATCAGGTGGTTCCTTTCCGTCTGATTTGAGCCAATATCAGTTGATTGTTCATTGTGGAGCGTGTATGCTTAACCGGCGGGAAATGCTTTACCGTTTGTCCGTGGCCAGGGAAAAACAGGTGCCGATTGTCAATTACGGACTTTTAATTGCCCATGTACACGGTATTTTGCGGCGGGCGTTATCTCCTTTTCCGCTGGCACAAATGTTATTAGACGAATAAGACGAGATGTTGAAGCGCTTACTAGAGTTAAGCAGCCAGAAGGGAGACTGCCGGGTGATTTATTTGGATAATGCCGCGACTAGCTGGCCTAAGCCGGAAACAGTATACCAGGCTGTTGACCATTGTTTGCGATATATGGCGGCCAATCCGGGAAGAGGCAGCTATACTATGGCCAGAGAGGCCGGCAGGATTCTTTATGAAACCAGAGAAGACTTAGCTGGTTTATTTGGCGTAAAAAATGCCACGGATATTGCTTTTGCCTATAATGCCACGGATGCGTTAAATATGGCATTGCTGGGAATAATAGGTTCCGGGGATATTGTGGTGACTACGGCTATGGAACATAATGCAGTGACCCGCCCTTTACGGTACTTGGAATCACGGGGAGTAAAACTGCGAATTGTATCTTGTGACAGTCAGGGGCGGCTGATTATGGAGGAAATGAGGGATGCGGCGAAGGGGGCCAAGGCCATAGTCATGACCCACGCCTCAAATGTAAGCGGAACGATTATGCCGATTGCCGAGGTAGCGAAACTTGCTGTGCGCGAAAATTGTCTAATGATCGTGGATGCGTCACAAACGGCCGGTAGGGAAGAAATTCAAGTTGACGATATGAAGATTGATATGCTGGCCTTTAGCGGACATAAAGGGTTATTCGGTCCTCAGGGAACAGCTGCCCTTTATCTTAGAGAAGGGTTGGCGGTCAGACCGTTACGGTATGGCGGAACCGGCAGTTTATCGGAATCGGACGAACAACCGGTTTTTATGCCTGACCGGATGGAGAGCGGTACACCCAATACGCCGGGTATTGCCGGGTTAGGTGCGGGAATACGGTTCATCCGGGCTGTTGGACAAGCAAACCTTAGAAAAAAGGAACTGGCCCTGGTTAGTGCGTTGATAAAGGGTTTGCAAGAAATACCGGATATCGTTGTTTATGGGCCGCGTAAAGTGATTGACCGTACGGCTGTTGTTTCTTTTACGGTCAGAGGATTGGACAGCGGGGAGGTGGCCCACCGTCTTGACCGGGATTTCGGGATAGCCTGCCGTTCCGGGCTGCATTGTGCTCCTTGGGCGCATCGCACGCTGGGGACACTGGAAACCGGAACAATAC
The DNA here is from genome assembly GCF_900476375.1 of Allolucifera butyrica. GTDB lineage: Bacteria > Bacillota > Negativicutes > Sporomusales > UPPP01 > Lucifera > Lucifera butyrica. The sequence continues at coordinate 28,835 of NZ_UPPP01000075.1, forward strand.
GGTTAAGCCCGGGCTATTTCAATACTGCCGCGGAAATTACGGAAACAATTCAGGCGGTTGAGTCGATTGCCCGGAGAGGAGAAAAAATGTGATATGAAAGGAACATTGGTTAATGCGGCCACCGTACTGGTAGGATCCGGTATTGGTATGGCGCTTAAACAGGGAATCCCGCTCAAATATCAGGAAACGGTAATGCATGGATTAGCATTGTCGGTTGGATTGATTGGACTGCAAATGGCGTTAAAGACGGATAATATACTGATTGTGATTATTAGTTTGCTCGTGGGAGCATTGGTGGGAGAAACACTGGATATTGACAGCCTGCTTCTGAGATTGGGCGATTGGATTACGCAAAAGCTGGGAAAACAATATGGCAATGCCGGTGAAGGTTTTGTTACGGCCAGTTTGGTTTATTGTATCGGGGCCATGGCAGTTGTCGGGTCCATTCAGGATGGTCTCACCGGGAATGCCGATACATTGTATGCTAAATCAATGCTGGATGGAATCTCATCGGTTGTATTTGCGTCAGGTATGGGCATTGGCGTTGCTCTGTCAAGTATATCTATTTTAGTTTATCAGGGAATGATTACCTTGATGGCCGGTTTGTTCAGTGCGATCTTATCGGATACTGTGATTAGAGAAATGACGGCTGTCGGGGGAATACTAATTGTCGGTATCAGCTTGTCCATGCTGGAGATAAAGAAAATGCGGCTGGCTAATTTATTGCCGGCTATTCCGGCCGCCGCCGCGATTACCCTGATATGGCCTCATTAAGATTGATCAATTTACCCAAGGTGTATATCTGAATGGGTTAGGCGAAAAGAAAGGTGATAAAATATGGGCGCTGGAATGCAGCTTACAACCTTAATAATGAATAACTTACAATATATCTTATTAATCATGACAATCTTTATATTAATGGCATTAATTATTTTTATTAATATTAATATAAAATTGTCAAAAATGAATCGGCGCTACCAGAAAATGATGCAGGGTATGGACGGAAGCAATTTAGAAAATATCCTGGTTAAGCAGATGGAGGAGGTCCGAAAGGCAATGAATCAGGTCGAAGAACTGACCCGGGCTTTGAAACGGTTAGAGACAGTTGCCCGGCACTCGGTGCAAAAAATAGGGGTAGTTCGTTTCAATGCTTTTGAAGACACGGGCAGTGATTTGAGTTATGCCGTCGCCTTATTAGACGGGGAAAATAACGGGGTTGTTTTATCAAGTATTTTTGGTCGCAATGAATCGCGCGATTATGCCAAACCGATTGTTGGAGGATCTTCCTCTTACTTTTTAACGGAAGAGGAAAAGCGGGCACTTATGCAGGCGCAAGGAGGTATTCAGGAGCAAAAGTAATGAATAAATAGTGGTTCTTTGGGGTAAAAGAAAAATATATTTCTAGTATTGGCAGGATATTCCTTATAGTTGACGAAAATAAAGTAAATTAGTACGAAGGTAGTACGAAGGGGATAATTTTAGGTCGAGGGGATGGTGGTTGCAGAGAGTGGGGGAAATAAAGGTTAAAAAAGTAAAAAAAGAGTATACCCTCATGCTGGTGCCGCATCATGGAAAGGGAACAGTGTGGGGTATTCGTCTGCCCATGCGGCTCGTGCAATTTACTGCCGGAATCTTGGGCATAGTTGTAGTTGGAGTTGTTGTGACGATGCTTAGTTATCGTCATACAATGAATGTCGCCAGTGCCGATAAGGCAGAGTTGGAAAGATTGCGCCAAGTCAATAGTGTACAAGCCCAGCAGTTGGAAAAAATGGCCGGCTCGACAGCAAAACTGCAAGCGGATATGAATCGATTGAATCAATTGGATAGTGATTTAAGACGCTTAGTGAGCAGTGACGAATCATCCGGAACTTCCCGGTCGGGTGTTGTCCGTCCGAATATTTCATATAAGGGACAAGGTGGTCCGGCGGGGGTAAAGCCTAATATTGATCAAATTAATGAAATTATTGCGGAACTACAAAAACAGGTTCCTGTTCGGGAACAAAGTCTACTAGCTTTACGGAACGAACTAGAAGAGAAAATAGCCAGATTGGCGGCAACGCCCTCCATATGGCCGGCAAATGGCGATGTCACTTCGCGGTTTGGCTGGCGCACTTCTCCCTGGGGAGGAAATAGTGGCGATTGGCACCCTGGTATTGATATAGCCAATGATTACGGCACTCCGATTGTTGCAACTGCGAATGGAGTTGTTATATACAGTGGTTGGTATAGCGGCTATGGCAACATGGTTGAAATTGACCACGGCAACGGCATTGTAACAATTTACGGGCATAATGAAAAAATTTTGGTTCACGTGGGTCAAAAAGTGCGGAAAGGTGAAACCATTTCTTATATGGGGAGTACTGGTCTCAGCACCGGACCTCATGTACATTATGAAGTCCGTGTAAATGGCACAGCGGTAAACCCTGCCAAATTCCTCTAAAGTAGGGATGCTTTGATTCACGTGCGGATAGGAGCTCGTAATAAGGATGGGAGAGATTGCAATGTTTGGCGGTAAAAGAGATTCCGGTATTTCTGAGCAGGTAGAAACCCTGATCGGGCAAGGAACCCAATTTAAAGGTACGATAACCGTTAAAGGAGCCATCCGAATCGATGGTGGATTTGAGGGCGATTTAGTGACAGCGAGTAATGTGATTGTTGGCGAAACCAGTCAAATCAGAGCGCTGGTTAAAGCGCAAAAGGCTACGGTTGCCGGCATGGTCAATGGTAATATGGAAATAGTGGACAAGCTTGAGCTGCTTCCTACAGCCAGGGTGACCGGCGATGTAAAGGTGGGGACCTTAATTGTCGGTGAAGGGGCAATTTTTAAGGGGGCCTGTGAAATGAAACACGAAGTCGACCGCCGTGAAAAAGAGGTAAAGACTAAGGTTAACGGTTAATCATTTACAAGTATAAATATAGCGCCTCTGCAAAAAATAATTAATGCAGGAGGCGCTATTATATTTGGATAAAACCGAAGGAATGGGAGCGGATGCAATGTTTGGCGACAAAAGGGATGCGGCGGGAACTTCTGAACAGGTAGAAACCCTGATTGGGCAGGGAACGCAATTTAAAGGTACGATAACCGTCAAAGGAGCCATCCGTATCGACGGTGAATTTGAAGGCGATTTGATGATGGCCGGGAAGGTGATTATTGGAAAGAATGGAAAAGCAAGATCCGTGATTAAAGCGAAAGAGGCCACGATTGCCGGTTTGGTTAGTGGCAATGTGGAAATAGCAGAGAAACTGGAATTGCTTCCTACAGCCAGATTAACCGGTGATGTAAAGGCAGGTACCATAATTATCGGTGAAGGGGCGATTTTTAAAGGGGCTTGTGAAATGAAACACGAGAGCGGCAATCATGAAAAAGAAGCAAAGCCTAAAAGTTAACAATATATTGCTGTATAATTATAGCGCCACTGTAAACACTAATACCAAAATTACAGGAGGCGTAATTTTTATGTTGCGGTCTGTGTCGGTTGAAACCGGTCTGGATCAGATAAAAAATCATCTATATACTTGCGGCTATGATGTAGTGGATATGGGGGAATGCATACGGCCGGTAGAAGCAATTGTATATAGCGGGCCGCAGGTGCCGGCGGCTCAGGGAATGGTTAAATGGACGGCAAAAAATACGGTTATGATAAATGCCAGCGGGCTTACGCCGGAACAGGTAGTAACCCAATTAGAAGAAAAATGGAGCTGACAATAGACTTTTTCCCGGAACATGAATTGCCGTAAAAAAAATAACAGGAAGCAGGGGATAGTATGTTACAAGGTATTGTTGCAGTAGAAAAAAGTTTGTCACGCCTTTTTGATACCCTGGAAACACAGGGTTATGAAGTGATTAGCCTGGATAAGGCAAATCTGGATGATGTGGACGCCGTTGTCGTTAGTGGCAGCGATATAAATTTGATGAATATACAGGACACTTTGACCGATGTGCCCGTTATTAATGCCGCTGGAAAAAGTGCCGATGAAATACTGGATGAACTGGACCGGTTGTAAAAAAGAGAAATAATAAAGCGCAAGCTGGCACTCTGAGATGCAGGCTTGCGCTTTTTTGCAAGGCGATCCTTCTGCCTGGATGGCCGCCCAAAATAATTCCGGATGGTTTCCCCGTGCCATGACCCTGCGCCACGGACCGCAAGATCGCTCTAAGCGGTCTTGCTTATTATTTGGCAATTTTGCTTAAGGCAAAGGATAGGCTGTGAGCGATTGTTTCAGACATGCGCATGACCAGATTCAGGCGAGTGCTTTGTAATACCAAATGTTCCATAAAGCCGCTTACATTGACAATGCCTGTTATGTATACGTCTCCCACGGCAGGTAAATTCTTATTGACCGCAGCGCCTGGTTTCAATGAACCGTGACCTAAAGAAACAAAGCCCACGTTTTCCAGCTTGCCAAGACAAGCATCGACAGCAATGATAAAAGGATTGGCGAAGGAAGAATGAATAAATGTCAACATATTTGGCAAGTTGGTAGCATGAACCGGATCATCCAATGTACCGAAAATATGTGGATATAGATTAATGCTTTTTAATTTGGTACCCGTAAGGGGTCCCAAAGAGTCGCCGGTAGAACGGTCGGTGCCAATACACAGGACGATAACCTCCTGATTCAGAGCGGCGGCTTCCTGGATCATGCAGCGTATATTCATAGCCATTTCATAGGTTGTATTGGGCTGATGGATACTAAATTTTATTTCTTTAGCCGATTTGGTAAAATCGAAGAGATTAGTTAGCATAAGTGACTCCTGTTTTTATTTTTTATAACAGTATGCATCAAAACGCAGATTTTTATTCGTATCCTCTCGGCGTCTTTTTTGTATACAGAAAAACAATGCAATACATTGTTGGGCTTATACAAAAAAAGTGGCCTGTTCTTTTTGGTTGGACGCGTAATTTACAGGGTAGACTTAACACTTTTTGCAAAGTGGAAAAAATAATTAAATAATGAATAAATATGCAATATCAAGCATGGTATCTTAAAATAGAAGTGTGTAAATTCGGGACTTGTCAGAAAAAACTATATTTTAAGATGTATATTGACAGCATAACATTTCGTTTTTATAATTAGATTTAAACACATTAACTCAGTAGCTTTTACAGACTGAGTACATCTTATGCATACAATTGTTTTGGGAGAGTGCCTAGGGTTCCGCGTTTTTTACGGCTGGACCGAGCGGCACAGGTGCAGCGTTGCACTACACCGTGGGTATAAAAGACTCTGCGGAAGGTCCCGGAAGATTCCGGTATTTTCCCCAGAGTCTTATTTTTTAGATGATACAGAAAAAGAGGTGGTGTAGCTATGTGTAGAATTGGGGCAATTAAAAGCAAAAAATTTTTTCATCCTTCCACTGCCCTGAAATTGATGTTACCCCAGCAGGAGGGACATGATAATTCGGGTTTTGCTATGATTATGCAGGACTTGGGCGGAGCTTTTGCCGATTACAAGGATAAGCCGCTGCTTTCGCTGGCCTGTACGCAAAAAGGCGCCAAGATGGTGGAAGATTACATGGAAACCAATAACTTTATTCCGATTAAAGAATGGATACCGAATGTCAACAGGAAACCGGGGCTGGATATAAAAGCAATGCCGTATTATATTTTTCGTATGTATGATTACCCGGAATATTACCGTACGGCGGGGCGGGAGGCCAAAGAGGAACTGCTGCTGGATACCCGGCTGGCAATCCGCGCTTTGCTGGAAAAGGACGATAATGGGTATGTTTTTTCTTTTTGGCCTGATGTGCTGACATTAAAAGAAATTGGTGATCCAAGGGATATTGCTACTTATTTTCGCTTATGGGATGATAATGGAGAGTTAGTAGGCAGGAATGTAGTGGTTCAATGCCGCCAGAATACGAATTATGACATTGTTCGTTATGCGGCTCATCCCTTTTTTTTGCAGGGCTACACCTTATGCGCGAATGGGGAAAACACATTCTACACTAAAAATAAGGAATACCAGAAATCGCTGCATCGCGGCTATATCGGTTTTGAGTCGGATTCACAAAACTTTTTATATTCATTGCACTATGTGTTACATGAATTAAAGTGGCCGATTAAATATTATAAGCATGTTATTACGCCGCTGCCGTTTAATGAAATTGAGAAACGACCGGATAAAGAGGAACTGAAAGCCATCCGCCAGTCTCTGGGACATCTCGAAATTAACGGGCCTAATACAATTATTGCCATGCTTCCTGACGGTAGCATGATTACGTGCTGTGACTCAAAAAAATTACGCCCCGTAGTTGTGGGGGGCGATGCGGTAACAATGGCTGTATCTTCTGAAGTATGCGGTCTTAATGTGATTTTGCCGGACCGTGATAAAGAAGCGGATATATATCCTAATGAACGGGAAGTGGTGCTGATTCGGCCCGACATGGAGGTAGAGCGATGGAAACAATGAGGACACAAGATCCGACTTTTCATGATTTTCCCTGGAAGATCGCTTATAAACCGGAACGATGTACCATGTGCGGCAGTTGCGTAGCAGCTTGTACTTTCAATGCGATTGAGGCCGTCATGGAACGGCGGTCGGTCACGGTATCGACCGGATACCAGCCTGAGCCGTCTCAGCGTCATTCGGCTATGCCGGTGATTCGTCAGAAAGACAGTCTGACCAACTTATGTGTTGGTTGTGGCATGTGCGAAAAAGTTTGCCCCAACCGCGCCATCAAACCGGAGCGAAATCCTGATTCCCGTCTGGAGTTGTTGGCCCGGGCTGGAGGCTCTCCTGTAAAACGGGGGGGACGAACCAATCTGACTACAGGTCGTACACTGGATAAAGTTATTGTCGGCCGTATATCGCAAATGACCGACCCGGCACTGGATTCGGAACGGCATACTTTCGATATTCTGGCTCCTTTCGGGCGGGTATTGCTGCCGAGTGAACTCCCTTTGTCGGTTGAAAACGGCGAATTAAAACTGCAGAAAAAGACACCGCCCGTAAGCTGGATATACCCGGTCATTTTTAGCGATATGTCAATTGGCGCTCTATCTACCCGTGCCTGGGAAGCCATATTTCTGGCAACGGCGTATTTAAATGAAAAATACCATATCCCGGTCCGCATGAGTTCCGGCGAAGGCGGTATGCCGGTTAAACTGCTGGAATCGGAATATCTCAAATATTCCATCATTCAGATTGCATCAGGGCATTTTGGCTGGAACCGGATTATCAAAGCGATGCCCCGGATGAAAACCGATCCGGCAGGTATTTTAATTAAAATCGGTCAAGGAGCTAAACCGGGTGACGGCGGACTGCTGCCGGCAGCCAAAGTTGCCGAACATGTCCAGGCCATCCGGGGGGTCCCTAAGGCAGACCTTATGTCGCCGCCGAATCATCAGGGCCTGTATTCCATTGAAGAATCAGTTCAAAAAATGTTTATGTCCATGAACGCGGCGTTTAAATTCCGGGTTCCGGTCGCTATAAAGTGTGCTGCTTCAGCTACTTCCGTTTCGGTATATAACAATTTACTGCGAGATCCTTACTATATTTGCGGCGGTTTTTTCCTTGACGGAATTCAAGGTGGAACCGGTGCGGCTAACGAGGTTTCTTTGGACCACACTGGTCACCCGGTGGTATCCAAGGTGCGGGAATGTTATATGGCGGCGGTAAAACAGGGCCGTCAGGGGCAAATTCCGCTTTGGGCCGGCGGCGGTATCGGCATGACCGGCAATGCGGCCGCAGACGCGTTTAAGATGATTTGTCTGGGAGCAAACGGGGTGTTTATCGGCAAGTTGCTGATTCAGCTTTGCGGTTGCATCGGTAATGAGGAACACCGTTGTAACGCCTGCAATACCGGACATTGTCCGACCGGTATCTGCACCCAGGATCCGCGTCTGGTAAAACGGCTTGATGTGGACCGGGCGGCGCAGAATATTGTCGATTATATGCTGGCCCTGGATAATGAATTGCGGAAATTAATGGCGCCGATCGGCAACAGTTCGTTGCCGGTAGGGCGGTCCGACGCCCTGGTTACAACGGATAAAGCCATTGCGGATAAACTGGCGATCCAGTATACATGTTAGGAGGAAGCAGTATGTTAAGGATTCATACATTTGACGGACACAACCGGATGTCTACGCAGGATTTGCTGCAGGCAATTCATGATGCGATGACGGATGGGGAGACGGAATTTTATATAGAAGCTTCCGGTCAGCATGATATTGGCGGTCCTTTATGGCAGCCGGAAGGAAAACCTCTGAAATTTACCGTTAAAAATCCCGGCCAGCGTGTTGGTTCCATGTGCCTGGAAGGGACCGAAATTATTGTGGAGGGTTCGGCGCCGGCCGATGTCGGCTGGCTGAATGCCGGCGGCAAAATTGTCGTTCGTGGCGACGGTGGTGACACAACGGCGCACTGCGCGGCGTCCGGCACCATCTATATTGGTGGAAGGGCAGGCACCCGTTCCGGGTCGCTGATGAAGCATGACCCGCTTTATGAGCCGCCTGAATTTTGGGTGCTTAAGAATTGCGGCAGCTTTTCCTATGAATTTATGTCCGGCGGGATTGCTGTCGTGTGTGGTTACGACAGCGAACAATTTGATTCCGTTCTGGGTGAACGGTCCTGTGTCGGTATGGTAGGGGGAACGCTGTATTTTCGGGGGAAAGCCAGGGGAATTTCATTAAAAGACGTAAAAATAATGCCTCTGGATGAGCAGGATATCGATTATTTGAACCGGAAAATGGATGATTTCCTGGTTTCGATTGAGCGGACAGAGCTTCGCGCAACGATATCGAATTGGCGGGAATGGCAGAAGGTCGTGCCGTTAACCTATGAGGAACGTCCGAAAAAAGCAAATACCAACATTACTGCCTTTCGCTGTGAACAGTGGCCGGCAGGAGGAATTTTTGCCGATGTCTGCAATGATGACGGCAAGGTAGTAGGATTGGTAACGACGGGACTTTACCGGCAGCGGGTGCCGGTGTGGGATAATGCCCGGTATGCGGCTCCCTGTGAGTTCAATTGCACGGCCGGCATACCTTCCCAGCAACGTTTCAATTTGCTGCGAGAGGGAAAAATTGAGGAAGCCTATAAACTGGTACTGGAATATACACCCTTTTCCGGTTCGGTGTGTGGCGCCGTATGTCCCAACCTGTGCATGGATGAATGTACCCGTGGCAAAATTGACCTGTCGGTGCAGATAGGCCAGTTGGGAAATTATTCGGTGGATGCAGTTCTGGAACGTCCGGCGGTATTAACGGGAAAGACCGTGGGAGTAGTCGGTGGCGGTGCGGCCGGCTTGACGGCGGCCTGGCATCTGGCCCGTCTTGGCCATAGCGTTACTGTGTTTGAGGCTGACCAGAAAATGGGCGGAAAAATGGAGCAGGTTATTCCCCGTTCGCGGCTGCCACAGCAAACGCTGGCTAAAGAATTGAAACGAATTGAAGATATGGGTGTAACTTTCCGTTCCGGCGTGAAAGTAGACCGGGACTTGTTTGCCCAAATTCGGGACGAATATGATGCTGTGGTGATTGCCAGCGGCGCTCATACCGGCCGGGTGATTCCCTGGGCTGGTCATGAACGTTTAATTAAGGGAATTGACTTCTTAAAAGCCGTAAACCGGGGTGAAAAACCGGCGGTTGGAAAACGGGTAATTGTTATTGGCTGCGGCAACTCCGGTATGGATGTGGCGGTAGGGGCGTATCAGATGGGGGCGGAAGCGGTAACCTGCATCGATGTACAGCAACCGGCCGCTTATGCCAGGGAAATTGCCCATGTAAAAGAATTGGGGGCTACGCTCTTATGGCCCGTATTTACCAAGGAAATTACTGCTGAGGGCGTTATTACTCAAAGCGGTCAGCTGATCAAAGGCGATACCGTGATTATAACCATCGGGGAAGCGCCGGATCTTTCCTTCTTGCCGGAAGGAGTTAATCTCGAGAGAGGTTGCCTGAAACCGGATGAGCATTATCGGGTAGGGCCGGGGATTTTTACGGCAGGCGACACCATCCGGCCGGGCAGGCTGGTAGACGCTATCGGGGCGGCGCGCCGGACGGCAATGGAAGTGGATGCCTATTTAACCGGTAAAACCTATGAAAGGGAAGAAAAGGAAAAAGTTCCGGCAACCAAGTTATCCACGGCTTATTTTAAAAAGTGCCATGCCTGTGATTTGCCGGCGGCCAAAGAGGATTATCTGCGTTGTGTCAGCTGCGGTACTTGCCGGGATTGCCATATGTGCTTCAAGTCTTGCCCGGAAAACGCCATTTCCCGGGTCAGTCTGCCGGATGGCGGTTTTCAGTACGTATCCGACCCGGATAAATGCATCGGGTGTGGTATTTGCGCCGGTGTTTGCCCTTGCGGCATATGGACCATGTATTCCAATAGTGAACCGATCCTCATATATAACGTATAAACACGATCCCTTCTTGTGCAGGCGCCGGATTGCGAAAGCAATCCGGCGCCGAATTTTTTTGTATAAGGAACCGTTAACCCGTTTTTCGTACCCTTTAAAGACAAGGCAGGAGTTTCTTCTTTCCGGGAGGGACAAAGAGAAGATCGAGAAAATACTGTATATTCTACAAAGACAAATTGTAATTATGATATTGCAAAAACAGTATTGACAGGTTGATAATGTACACCTATAATTAAACCAATAAACAAAAATCCTTGAGTGGTGTACCTATGGTAGCATAAATTTGTATACAATGTAAATATTCCGGTTCGAATGCTGCAGTGCAGTAAATGGATACATAGTAATTAAAGAACCCAACAAGATACTTTGGTAATGAAGAAAAGTATTAATTTTTCAGGTTACATCTAAAAAGTAGAGCATTCTTCTTAGCTGCCTGAAAAAGTAAAATACTTTCCTTTCACTAAAGACCTAATAGGTCTTTGTTTGATTTTTGGTTTTATAGCTACATAACTGTCGATGGATTGAAGGAGATGATAGTTGACTGCAAGTGGCTTAAGGAAGGGATGAATGATTAGAAACCATGGGATTGAAGAAGAGGGGGAGAGATCGTGTCGAAAAGATGGTTAACTAGTTTGACTGTGGCTGTGGTTGCAGCCATGCTAACATTGTTTGTCGGCGGGTGCGGCGGCAGTAGTGGGGGAAGCGCCGATTCCAAAGAAATTAAAATCGGTGGCAATTTTGAAATGACAGGCGGGATCGCCAACTTTGGCAAACAAACGGTTAACGGGATTGAACTGGCATTTAAACAAGCCAATGCAGCCGGTGGCGTGCTTGGCAAACAACTAAAACTGATTGTTGCCGATAACAAATCGGAACCTTCCGAAGCGGCTAATGCTATTACCAAGTTGATAACCGAGGATAAAGTGGTAACCGTATTGGGACCGGTATCCAGTTCCAACGTATTGGCTACACTGCAGATCAGCCAGGATAATAAAATTCCCATTCTGACAGCTACAGCGACCAATCCGAAAGTGACGGTCGATAACGGCAAAGTAAGGCCTTATGCTTTTCGGGCCTGCTTCATTGACCCCTTCCAGGGAAAAGTAATGTCCGATTTTGCGACGAAATCTCTGAAGGCCAAGACGGCGGCCATTTATGTAGATAACAGTTCTGATTATTCTAAAGGGCTAGCCGACGTATTTGAGAAAAACTTTACGGCTGCAGGCGGCACAATTGTAGCCAAAGAAGCCTTTTTGCAAAAAGACCAGGATTTCAAAGCTACTTTAACCAGAATTAAAGGGGCTAACCCCGATATCATCTTTATTCCCGCCTATTATGAAGAAGTCGGTAAAATCGTAAAACAGGCGCGTGAGCTTGGCATTACTGTTCCTCTACTGGGAACCGACGGTTGGGACGATCCGAAACTGGTGGATATTGCCGGAGCGGCGGCTCTCAATGACACCTACTTCAGTAACCATTATTCTTCCCAGGATAAAGACCCCAATGTGGTTAAATTTGTCGAAGCGTATAAGAAAGAATATGGTCAGGAGCCAAGCGCTCTGGCAGCCCTGGGATATGACTCCGGCTTAATGCTGATTGATGCCATAAAACGGGCCAACAGCACGGATCCCGCTAAAATCCGGGATGCGCTGGAACAAACGAAAAATTTACAGGTCAGCACTGGCATTCTTACCCTGGATGCCAACCATGACCCGGTGAAAAGTGCCGTAGTTATTGAAATGAAAGATGGTAAACAAGTATTTAAAGAAAAAATCAATCCCTAGTTGATGTACAATGTGGTGCGGGGGATAAGGCTTCGGTCTTATCCCCTTTGTTATCAATGATGGAAGAATTGGACCGTGGTCCTATCGGGGAGGACATAAACGTTAATGTCTCTCTACTGAAGTATTGACAGGCGTGGACAACGTATCTATAATATACCGTGTATAAAATACAACCATGTGCAATGGACGTACATAGTCCACGGTATTGCAGAGGCAATCCACGCAGTTGAGTGAAAACAGGGGGAGAAAAATGAGTATTCAGGGGAAAGCAAAAAAAGCCGGTGTATTGGTGGTCAGCATAATTTTGGCCGCTTTTCTCGCGGGATGCGGGAACTCCGCTAAGGATTCCAATGTGATTAAGCTGGGTGCGGATTTGGAGATGACCGGCGGAAATGCTACGTTTGGCCAATCGGCACTGAATGGTGCGAAACTGGCTATTAAGGAAGTCAATGCCAAAGGCGGCGTCCTTGGGAAGCAATTGGAACTAATTGTGGCTGATAACAAAAGCGAAGCGGCGGAAGCAGCCAACGCTATGCAAAAACTGGTTACCCAGGACCGGGTTATTGCAGCAATCGCTCCGATCGCCTCATCCAGTGTAATTGCGGCAGCGCAGGTAAATGAAACGAATAAAGTGCTGGCCATCAGTCCGACGGCTTCCAATCCCAAAGTAACGGTAGATCCGGCTACAGGTAAAGTCAGGGATTACATATTCCGGGCAGCATTTATCGATCCATTCCAGGGGGCGGTCATGGCCAATTTCGCCCAAAAAAGCCTGAAAGCCAAGACAGCGGCGATTTATATTGATAATTCCAGTGATTATGCCAAGGGATTAGGTCAATATTTCAAAGAAACATTCGAAAAAAACGGCGGTCAGATTGTAGACCAGGAGGCTTATTTACAGAAAGATACGGACTTTAGGGCGACATTGACCAAAATAAAAGCGCAAAATCCGGATGTTATTTTTGTGCCGGGATATTACCAGGAAGTCGGCATGATTGTAAAGCAGGCCCGCGATCTGGGAATTATGGTTCCCATTCTGGGCGGAGACGGCTGGGATTCGGCTAAATTGCCGGAAATTGCCGGGGCGCAGGCTTTAAACAATACGTTTTTCAGTAATCATTACTCACCGGATGATAATAGTCCGGCTGTGAAAGCATTTGTAGCAGATTATCAGAAAGAGTATCAGCAGACGCCGGATGCATTTGCCGCCCTGTCTTATGACGCGACAATGATGGTTATTGAAGCGATCAAACGGGCGAATAGTACGGATCCTGTAAAAATTAAAGATCAACTGGCCCAAACCCGGAATTATGCTGCCGTTTCCGGTATGATTAGCCTGAATGCGACTCACGATGCGGTAAAAAGCGCGGTTATTATTGAAATGAAAGACGGGAAGCAGACTTTCCGGGAAAAAGTAAATCCGTAAGGGTCTAAATTAACCGCTGTACAAAGGATTATTTTATGGAGAGGGGGAGAAAGCTTGGACATCGGATCATTTATGCAACAACTTGGACAGCAATTGGTAAACGGAATCTCGCTGGGCAGTATTTATGCTTTGATTGCGTTAGGCTACACGATGGTATATGGTATTATCAAGCTAATTAATTTTGCCCACGGAGATATTTATATGCTGGGGGCTTACGTTGGCTTTTTTGCCACTTCGGTATTGAAACTGTCTTTTTTTCCTGCACTGATTATGGCGATTATTACAGCGGCTCTGGCAGGAGTGATTATTGAACGTCTCGCGTACCGTCCACTGCGGAATGCGCCCAAAATCGCCATATTGATTACGGCGATTGGAGTTTCCCTGTTATTAGAAAATGGCGGCATACTGCTGGTCAGTCCGCAGCCGAGGACTTTTCCCAAGGTATTTTCTTTGCCCGTATATAATATTGGCGGTATCATCATCGACGGGCAGCAAATTTTAATTATGGTAATCTCAGTAGTCCTCATGGTTTTGCTGACGTATATCGTCCACCGGACCAAGATGGGCAAAGCCATGCGCGCCGTATCATTTGATACGGATGCCGCCCGGTTAATGGGAATTGATGTGGATAAAACCATATCCTTTACTTTTGCCCTGGGTTCCGGGTTAGCCGCCGCCGCCGGGGTTTTGGTCGGAATATACTATAACTCCATTGATCCTCTCATGGGGATTATGCCGGGTTTAAAAGCCTTCGTAGCGGCCGTACTGGGCGGTATCGGCGTTATTCCCGGCGCTATGATGGGCGGCGTTATCCTTGGTGTGATTGAAGCGTTAGTAAGCGGGTTCATATCTTCTACCTTCCGGGATGCCGCTGCCTTTGCAATCCTAATCATCATTTTGCTGTTCCGGCCGTCCGGTTTGTTAGGCAAAAATGTACGTGAGAAAGTGTAGGTGGCAGAAATGAATGCATTAAGAAAAAAGGATTTGCTGTCACTGGGAGCTTGCCTGGTCCTCTATGCCATCATGCAGGGCCTGATTATGACGGATGTTATTGGACCGTTTTGGCAGTTAAATATTGTTTTGGTCGGCATTAACATCATTCTAACGGCCAGTCTGAATTTGATAAACGGTTTTACGGGCCAGTTTTCTATTGGCCACGCCGGGTTTATGGCCGTTGGAGCTTACATGAGCGCCATTATGACGGTGAAAATGCATTTACCCTTTGCTATTGCCATATTGACGGGTGCTGTCGGCGCAGGGATACTGGGATTTCTGATCGGCTTGCCAACGCTGCGCTTATCCGGCGACTATTTGGCGATTGCTACGTTGGGACTGGGAGAAATTATCCGCATTACCATTCTAAATATAGATTATGTGGGCGGAGCTTCCGGTTTCATGGGCATTCCCCGCTATACAAACTTTACCTGGATATTTTTCCTGACCATTTTCACGCTGTTTTTTATTAAAAACTTTGTCAATTCCACCCATGGGCGGGCCTGTATCTCCATACGGGAGAATGAGATTGCCGCGGAAGCCATGGGGATTGATACGACCAAATATAAAGTAATGGCGTTTGCAATCGGGGCCGCTTTTGCCGGCGTCGCCGGGGCTCTGTTTTC
Source organism: Allolucifera butyrica (assembly GCF_900476375.1). Classification (GTDB taxonomy): domain Bacteria; phylum Bacillota; class Negativicutes; order Sporomusales; family UPPP01; genus Lucifera; species Lucifera butyrica. The sequence continues at coordinate 44,030 of NZ_UPPP01000075.1, forward strand.
CCATTACTTTTATATCGCCCATCCCGCTTCCTTTACGTTTATGAAATCCTTTGATATCCTTACCATGGTGGTATTGGGCGGTCTGGGAAGCCTTACCGGCTCGATCACGTCGGCCGTGCTGCTGACTTTTATATCGGCGGAACTGGCCAGTTATCCCGAATGGCGCATGGTTATTTATTCATTATTGCTGATTATTTTAATGCTGTATAGACCGCAGGGTCTGTTTGGCAACAAAGAACTTAGTTTGAAAATGTTTGGCAAATTGATGGGGGGTGAGCGCCGTGGCACTACTCAAAGTCAATAAGCTGTCGAAAGTGTTTGGCGGGCTGCGGGCCGTATCCAACTTTAACATGGACATTGCCCCCGGAGAACTCATCGGACTTATCGGCCCGAACGGGGCGGGTAAAACCACCGTGTTTAATTTGCTGACAGGGGTATATGTGCCGACGGAAGGAAGTATAGTGTTTGATGATAAGTCGGTCGCCGGACTTAAGCCCTATCAGATTACCCAGAGAGGAATTGCGCGGACATTCCAGAATATCCGGCTGTTTTCCGATTTAACTGTCCTCGATAATGTTAAAATTGCCTATCATTTTCATGTGAAATATGGGATCTTGGAATCTGTTTTGCGGATTGGACGCTATATGGAAGGCGAAGCGGAAGTAGAACGCCGGGCCATTCGCTTTCTGGAAATTTTTAATTTGGCTGATAAGAAGGATGAAATCGCTAAAAATTTACCTTATGGGGAACAGCGGCGTCTGGAAATTGCCCGGGCGCTGGCGGCGCAGCCGAAGCTGCTGCTGCTGGATGAGCCGGCTGCCGGTATGAATCCGCAAGAAACACAGCAGCTGATGGAAATGATCCGGTGGATACGGAAAGAGTTTGATTTGACGATTCTTTTGATTGAACATGATATGAGTCTGGTTATGGGCGTGTGTGAACGGATTTATGTGCTTGATTATGGCAGCGTAATCGCTCAGGGTACGCCACTGGAGATTAAGAATAATCCGCGCGTTATCGAGGCTTACCTCGGGGAAGAGGTGGACTGATGCTAAAGGTAGATAAGATAAACGTATATTATGGTGCTATCCATGCATTAAAGGGGATTAGCCTCGAAGTCAATGAAGGAGATATTGTAACGCTGATAGGGGCTAATGGTGCCGGCAAAAGCACGACCTTGCGGACAATTTCCGGTTTGCTGCGGCCTAAAACCGGGGGAATTTCGTTTGAGGGACAACCAATCTCCAGCCTCGCCGCGCAAAAAATTGTAAAGCTGGGGATTTCCCAAGTACCGGAGGGCCGGCGTATTTTTGCCAATATGACGGTATTCGAAAATTTAGAATTGGGCGCTTATGTTCGTTCTGATAAGAAGGGAATTCAGGAAGATTTGGCGAAAGTATTTTCCAGATTTCCCCGTCTGGCCGAACGCCGCAGCCAGATTGCCGGAACTTTGTCCGGCGGGGAACAGCAGATGCTGGCCATGGGGCGCGCTCTTATGAGCCGGCCGCGGCTCCTGCTTTTGGATGAGCCGTCTATGGGGCTGGCGCCTCTGTTGGTTAAAGAGATTTTTTCCATAATTAAAGAAATCAATCAGACCGGAACGACCATTCTGTTGGTGGAACAAAATGCTCATATGGCGCTATCTATTGCGCACAAGGCCTATGTATTGGAAACAGGCCGGATCACTCTTTCCGGTCCGGCGCAGGAGCTGGCGGCCAGCGAAGATATACGCAAGGCTTATCTGGGCGGTTAATACAAAATAAGAGTGATAAAAAAGTTCTTTTTTCGTACTAATAGGGTGATTTATCACATATAAAAAGGAGAGATAGAAATGTTTGTTGATAAACGGATGACTCCCAATCCTGTCACTATCACTCCAACGACTACCGTGGCAGATGCGATGGATTTGATGCGTAACAATAAAATTCGCCGCCTGCCGGTAATTGACCACGGTAATTTGGTGGGAATTATTACAGACCGGGATTTACGGGAAGTATCGCCATCACCGGCGACCACTCTTTCGATCTTTGAACTGAATTATTTGTTGGCCAAAATGCAGATTAAAGACATTATGAAGAAGCATGTTATTACCATTACTGCGGATGCCACCATCGAGGAAGCGGCACTGTCCATGTACAATAACCGTATTGGCGGTCTGGTCGTTGTGGACGGCAATGGTAAAGTAGCGGGAGTCATTACCGAAACGGACCTTTTTAAAAGTTTTGTTGATGTCATGGGTTTACCGGAAGGAAAAACCCGGATTACCATTGATGTTTCCGATAAGATCGGCGTTATTCATGAAGTTACGGGTATTTTTAAGGATCTGGGTATTAATATCGGCAGTTTGGTAAGTTACCGTCTGCCCAATGGGACAGAAACGAAATACGAATTAGTGATCCGGGCCGACGTTAGCGATGTGGATATCTTAACCCAAAAATTGAATGCTGCCGGATATCCGGTATTACATATTGTTCAAATCGGATAAGGCAGACACTTTTTTGTTCGTTGGGAATATGTTATAATAGTTGGGAACAGGCAACCGGTGCAAGCCGGGGTAGCCGGGCGGGATGCAGCAGTAAACCTGCGGGACCTTGATGGACCGCAGGTTTATTATTTCAATTGGCAGAAAGCCTATTGCCGGAGGCCTTTGCCGTATATTCGGCACTATTTTCAGGGAGGTCGAAGTTTCTTGGAGCAGGCTAAGAATAAATTAAAACAGAGTGCCGCTCGTCTCTCGGTAGTGTCCAATATTATGTTGGTTATTGGAAAATTGGGGGTAGGTCTTTTTACCGGAGCTGTAAGCATTGTTTCAGAAGCGGCTCATTCAGGAGTAGACCTCATTGCGGCTCTTGTTGCTTTTTACGCCGTTCGCAAATCCGGTAAACCGCCGGACGAAGACCATGCTTACGGGCATGGTAAAGTGGAGAATTTGTCCGGGGCGGCGGAAGCCCTCTTGATTTTAGGGGCTGCCGTTTGGATTGTATATGAGGCGATAGGGAAGCTGGCCGCAGCCCGTCAGCCGGAGTTTATTGAATATGGTATTGCGATTATGCTGGTATCGGCCATAGTAAACTATTTTGTATCGAAGCATCTGTATAAAGTAGCCCGGCAAACGGGTTCGCATGCGCTGGAAGCCGACGCGCTGCATTTGCGGACCGACATATGGACCTCGGCCGGGGTGTTTGCCGGATTGCTGTTAATCCGGATAACCGGATTGTATTGGCTGGACCCGGCGATTGCCATTATTGTCGCCGGAGTGGTATTCAAAGCCGGCTATGAAATGACCAAAAAAAGTGTTTATGAATTGACCGATATCAGCCTGCCGGAGGAAGAAGAACAAATTATCCGGGAAATTTTAAAGAATCAGCCGGAAGTGATTACCTTTCACCAGCTGCGTACGCGCCGGTCAGGCAGCTACCGCCTCGTTGACATGCATTTAATTTTGAGTAAGCACATGCATCTCGATAAAGCCCATGACATTTGTGATAAAATTGAAGAAGCAATTAAGGCCCGTTTGGGACTTTGTGACGTAGTGATTCACCTGGAGCCGTGCGACCATCAGGAAGGCCTTGGCACGTGTCCCTTGTTACCGCCCCAGGAGAAACGGACGGATAAATGATAAATACTGAGCCCTTCCCCATGGAACGAAAGACCGCGTTAGCGGTCTTTTTTATAGCTCTTGACGGGGGTCCCGGTATGTAATTTTAATCTGTTGGCCCGTTGGGCCTGAGGGCCCCGGTTGAGCCGATTGGGGCGGAAGTTTTACAGGACGGGGCGGTGACGGCTGGGATTCCTGGGTTGTCTTCGGAGGAACCGGCGGGTCTGAATTCACTTCGGCTTCTGCCGGCGGGCCTGTAACCGGCTCCGGATCCGTCCGGGACAATTCCAATTCCGATTCGACCTCGGTTTCTCCCGGCTCCGCCGATGGCGGAGCCGGAGCTGGTGCCGGTGTGGGCGGCGGAGGAGGTGTATAGGTAAAATGATGACCTTGTTCCGGCGGGCAGTTGCCGCCTAAGGGTGAATTGAAACAGGAACAGTCAAGGCCGGAAAGGCCGAGAGCGCGACGCAGCGCTTCCAGTTCAACAATTTGTTCCGCTGTGTGATGGGGTGTGTCGAGGGCGTCGGAGCGGTTAAGCAGCAACCGGAAAAGATCGATCGGTGCACAGGAAAGACCAAGAAATTCCGTGCTATAGGTAATTTTACAACATAATAATTCCAGAAAAATATCAATCAGGGTACCGCAACGGTCGAAACGGGTAATGGACCGTTGAAAAATTTCCTCTGAAACGCCGGGAATGCGATGGATTTCTTCCGCCGCACCTACCAGCAGCCGGTACGAGGAAACGAGAGAAGAAAAATTAGGGACGACTGCGTTGATATCCGCCAATATGGTAGTAATAATTGGTTGCGGAGTAGCCATCCGATAACCACCTCATCTTTCGTCCCTGAATGCCAAGACAGTAGTACCGCCCGGCTGTGTCACCAGTATATGCGGAATAGGCTAAAAGGGTGAAAATCCGGCCAGGAAAGAGGGTTTTGATGTATTAAGTATAATAATAGAATAGACGGTGTAAAATGTGAAAAACAGGGAGAACAGGGAGGGCTTGGTACGGTAAAGTTAACCCAATATGCAAAAAGCGGCGGTTGTGCTGCCAAGATGGGGCCGGGAGCGTTGACGAAAGTGTTGCGCCAATTGCCGCAAATGAAAGATCCAAAGCTGATAGTTGGCATTGACACGTCCGATGATGCGGGCGTTTATAAATTAAATGATGAAACCGCGCTAATTCAGACGGTTGATTTTTTTCCCCCCATTGTGGATGATCCTTATCAATTCGGACAAATTGCTGCTGCCAATAGTCTGAGCGATGTATACGCCATGGGCGGCAGGCCGGTTACGGCGATGAATCTTGTGGCGTTTCCAGTCTGTCGCCTGCCCGGTGAAGTGCTATTGGAAATTTTACGGGGCGGACAGGCCAAGGTGATGGAGGCCGGGGCGGTAATTGCCGGCGGACATACCATTGAGGACAGTGAACCAAAATATGGATTGAGTGTTACAGGCCTCGTCCATCCGGACAAGGTTTGGACCAATGCCGGCGCCCGGGAGGGCGATGGCTTGATTCTTACCAAAGCAATTGGTACGGGAGTGCTGACAACTGCGGCCCGGGCGGATATGTTTGCGGAAGGAGTCACGGCAGCCGTGGAAAGCATGAAAACGTTAAACCGGAAAGCGGCCGAAATTTTACAGTCTTTTACGGTCCATGCCTGTACGGACGTAACCGGTTTTAGTTTAATGGGCCATATGCATGAAATGGCTATGGCCAGCGGTCTGGCGGCAGAGGTCGATTCCCAGGCACTGCCATTTCTGACGGAGGCAAGGGATGCGGCGTCTATGGGACTGATTCCGGCCGGAGCGTATCGTAACCGGGAACATTTTGCAATGGTCAACATCAACAGCGAAGTACCGGAGAATGTAATTGATTTATGCTTTGACCCGCAGACCTCGGGGGGACTTTTGGCAAGCTTGCCACAGCAGGAGATTGCCGCTGCCTTGGATGCACTGCAACAGGCGGGAGTCACGGCGGCTTCCTGCATAGGACGGATGAAAACTGCGGGAAGAGGTGAAATTCATGTCTATTAATGTGGACGCGAGGGGATTGGCTTGCCCCCAACCGGTCATAGCGACTAAGAAAGCGCTGGAGAACATTACCGACGGGCTGCTGGTTATCCTTGTTGATAATGCGGCTGCCAAAGAAAATGTCAGTAAATTTGCGATTGCCAATGGATGCAGCGTTGATGCGGTGGAAAAGGACGGCATTTATACCATAAAAATAATCAAAGGCAAAGGAGAAAGGATAGCTGAAGCGCCGGCACCGCAATTTTCCAAAGACAAACTGGTTTATTTTGTCGGTCATAATACCTTAGGCCATGGCAGCAGTGAATTAGGAAATGTATTAATCAAATCCTTTTTTTATACATTAACGGAAAAGGAACCACTTCCTTCCACCATAATATTTGCTAATTCCGGGGTATTTTTAACCAGCGAGGGCTCACCGGTACTGGTGCATCTAACGCAACTGGCGGAGCGCGGGGTTGAAATTCTGTCCTGTGGAACCTGTCTTGATTACTATCATCTAAAAAATCATTTGCAGGTTGGGACAGTGACGAATATGTACAACATTTTGGAGCAAATCGCTAACCCGGCGGTTAAGACGATAACATTATAATTTGGAGTACCGGCAGGTGAGGTGATTTGGTTGTATGCCGAATATAACCGTTTATTGACATTCGATTCGGTTCACCAGGCTATCAAAGCCGAGCAGTTGTTGATTCAAACCGGGTGTGATGTTATGGTTATTCCCACGCCGCGGGAAATTGATGTAAGCTGCGGTCAGTGCCTGTTGTTTTCCTCAGCCGACGAATCTCGAATCCGGAAAGCCATAGAAAAAGGACAGGTGCGCTGGTCAAAATTGTTTCGCCGGGACGGTAATAACCGGGTATATGAATTATTGGCTGACTATGAAGGATGATTTAAGGTTGACGGATAGCGATTTCGAAGGGAAGTTCCCATGGACCAATAGTAGATGAATTCTCATTATTAAGATGGGCGGGAGAAAAATGATAATCATTCCTTATCACATCGGCGATGTTGTAAAAATGAAAAAACTGCATCCTTGCGGTTCGGACCGGTGGATTATTACCCGGACGGGCATAGATTTTGGCCTCAAATGTCTGGGGTGCGGGCGGCAGGTCATGATTCCCCGCGTCAAATTTGAGAAGGCTGTCAAAGCCATTTTGGAAAAGGTGCCACAAGGGGAATAATGCCGCTGAGACCTGCGCCACGAGCCGCAAGACTGCGTTAGAGGTTTTTCTTAGCGGAACTATTGAATTTGAAAACCGGATATTCTACAATAAATAAGATTATATAATATAAGGTGGAATTCATTTATGAGCACAAGCTTGGAAGTGGGAATTGTCGGATTGCCCAATGTCGGCAAAAGTACACTGTTTAACGCAATTACCAAGGCTGGAGCCGAAGCGGCCAACTATCCTTTCTGTACAATTGAACCCAATGTCGGCGTTGTGGAAGTGCCGGATGAGCGTCTGGAAAAATTGGCGGTTATGTATAAACCCAAAAAAGTGACTCCCACTGCCATGCGGTTTGTGGATATAGCCGGCTTAGTAAAAGGAGCTTCCAAAGGAGAAGGTCTGGGCAATAAATTCTTGGCTCATATCCGTCAGGTAGATGCTGTGGCCCAAGTTGTGCGGTGTTTTGCCGACGACAATATTACCCATGTTGAAGGCGGACTGGATCCGTTGCGGGATATTGAAATTATCAACACGGAATTATGTCTGGCCGATATTGAGACCGTAGAAAAACGACTGGAACGGTTGCAGAAAATGATCAAGGGTGGTGACAAGAAAGCTCAGGTGGAGATGGACCTGCTTGTCACTGTGAAAGCGGCGCTGGAAGAAGCCGTTCCGGCCCGGCGGGTTATTGATACCGAGGAAAAAGCGGCGTTGGTGAGGGAACTTAACTTATTGACGGTAAAACCGGTCCTTTTTGTTGCGAATATCAGTGAGGCGGAAGTAGCGGATCCCTTGGACAATCCCTATGTCCAGAAGGTCTGCAGTTATGCGGCGGAAGAAAAGGCGGCCGTGATTGCGGTTTCGGCTAAACTGGAATCGGAAATCGCCGAATTGCCGTCCGAAGAAGCCAAGGAATTTTTGGCGGAAATGGGTTTGCAGGAATCCGGTTTGGATCAACTGATCAAAGCCAGCTTCAAACTACTGGGACTGATTACATTTTTAACCGCCGGTGAACCGGAAGTACGGGCCTGGACCATTAAAAAAGGCACAAAAGCCCCCCAGGCAGCGGGCAAAATTCATTCCGACATCGAACGGGGTTTTATCCGGGCGGAAATAGTATCTTTTGATGAACTGATGGCCGTAGGCAGCTATTCGCTGGCTAAAGAAAAGGGAATGGTTCGTCTGGAAGGCAAGGAGTACGTCATGGAAGACGGTGACGTGACTTATTTTCGGTTTAATGTCTAAAAATATAAAGGATAGAGTTGCACCTGCTTCATAAGTAGTGCTATAATATATTAGTTAGGACAATCTAGAGGTTTTGAATTTTTGATTCCAAACCTTCCCTGCCCCTGTTGATGGGGCCATTAGTCCAGAGGAGGAGGTGATTTCGTGAAAAAGTACGAAGTCATATTCATTGTCAAGCCGTTGGAAGAAGAGGCAACCAATGCGGTGATTGCCAAATTTGAGAATCTTATCAAATCCAATGGTGGAGACATGGAAAAGATTGATCGTTGGGGAAAACGGCGGTTAGCCTATGAAGTGAAAGACTTCATGGACGGTTATTATTGCCTGTTCTTCTTTAGCGCCGAGCCCAAAGTTGTTTTTGAGCTGGAGCGGGTATTGAAGATTACCGACGAAATCTTGAAGTACATGATTGTTAAAGAAGACGAGTAAACACGGGCGTGAACACGCACCGGCGTATTTTTTAGAATCAAAGTTTCTCAGGGGGAGTAGAACCATGAATAAGGTGATACTGGTTGGCCGGCTTGCCCGGGATCCGGAAGTTCGATATACGCAAAACGGAAAAGCGGTAGCTTCTTTTGCGGTGGCGGTAAACCGCATTGGCGGTGGCCAGACGCCGGGCCAGAGAGATGCTGATTTTATTCCGATTGTCGCATGGGAAAAACTGGCCGAGGTTTGCGGCAATAACCTTACCAAGGGACAACGGGTACTTGTAGAGGGACGGCTTCAACTCCGTTCTTATGAAACCAATGATGGGCAAAAACGTAATGTTGCGGAAGTAATAGCCCAGAATATAGAATTCCTGGAGCGAAAACCAGCCGCCGGTACGACTGGCAGTGGTTCCCATGATGCCGGTTCCTTTGGCAGTGAAGTCTTCCCTGAAGAAGAAATTCCATTTTAAAGGGAGGTTGACAGTACGGTGAAACGTGAAAAAGGCAGAAAGCCTAAGAAGAAGGTTTGCAGCTTCTGCGTTGATAAAGTAGAAGCGATCGACTATAAAGATATCCCTAAGCTCCGCCGGTATACCACCGAGCGGGGGAAAATCCTGCCGCGCCGTATTTCCGGCAATTGCGCTAAGCATCAGCGGCAATTGACAGTGGCCATTAAACGGGCCCGTAATATCGCATTACTGCCATTTACAGCAGAATAAGAAAAAAGGATTTGGCACCACGCCAAATCCTTTTTATTTTATTTTTATCCGGCAGGGTATTTAGTGTCGAATTGCGAACTTATTGTAAGAATAAAATCGGCTGCGAAGAGGATGGCGTTAGTCTATGTCAATATATTTTTCGTTACGGACTAAATTATTCCTGGCCTTCTTCAGCTTTACGATTGTCATTACAGCGGGAATTGCCTATGTTCTATATGGGCACATTAAGCAGGACCATATAAGTTTTTTGCGGAATGACCTTAAACATATGGCGGCAATTGCCGCCTTGCAAGTGAACGGTGATATGCTGGAAAGACTTGCATCGCCGGCGGAGGAAACCTCCCCTGCATATCAGGAGATAAAACGGCAACTAGCGTTAATTGCTCTGCAGAATCCCGATATTAAATATATTTATACGCTGCGAAAAACAGATGTGGCGGGGATGTATTCTTTTATTGTGGATGCTGACCCGGATCAAACCAGCGTGGCTCATTTGGGCCAAATTTATGACGGCACAGCCCTGCCGGCAATGGCGGCAGCCTTTTCGGCTCCTGCCGCCGACCCCGATTTTAGTACCGATCAATGGGGAACCACCATATCGGGGTATGCACCGGTTTATAATTCCAGAGGACAAGTAGTGGGTATTGTCGGACTGGACATAACGGCTGATACGGTACAGGCCCAATTCCATTCGTATGCACGCACACTGCTCTACGTTTTAGCGGTGGCCATATTCTTGATTCTGGCGGTCAGCATGATAATGGCCCATAATTTCAGCAACCGAATTCGGAATTTACATCAAGCCGTAGGAGACATGAATGTGGGAAATCTGAATATTTCGCTTTTAGTCGAAGGCAGTGATGAAATTGATTGTCTTGCTGCCGAGATTAATGAACTGGCCGTTACACTGCACGGGGAGCGGGAGAATATGCTGTTTTCGGTCATTGCCGCTCTGGTACGGGCACTGGAAGCCAAAGACCCATATACATTCGGACATTCATCCGAGGTGGCGGAAATTGCTGTGCAGATTGCAGAAAAGATGAATTTGACAGAGCAGGAAATTTTTAAGATTAATGTGGCCGCTATTCTACATGATATTGGAAAAATTGGTATTTCCGATGTAATTCTTCACAAAACCGGCGGGCTAAATGAGACGGAATGGGAGCAAATTAAGCGTCATCCGGCCATTGGCTCTGCCATTATCCGGGGAATTCCCGCTTTGACGGATGTGACGCAAATGGTACTTCACCATCACGCACGCTGGGATGGCAAGGGCTATCCATATTCTCTGGCCGGCGAGGATATTCCGCTGGGAGCCCGTATTATTGCTGTGGCGGATAGTTTTCAGGCCATGATATCCGACCGTCCTTACCGCAAAGGAAAATCAACAACCGAAGCACTTGACGAGATTCAGCGCTGCAGTGGCACTCAATTTGACCCGCGGGTTGCAGAATCGTTTCTGCGCCGGTCTGCTAATAAATAAACCCATTCGTGATGTATAGGGAGGAAACCACCTTTACCTGTTAGAATAATATAAAGATATACCCTGCAAAGCATCGTAGGTTCAAAGGAGGGTTGGTTTTGTTCTCCCATGAAGCGGAAATATTGCGCAAACTGCGTTTGATCGAACATCTTAAAGCGGACCTGGTAAGCAATGTCGGTGAATTGCTGCGGGCTGTGGCCGAAAATGCCGAGTCAGCAATTGCCGAATCCTTGGCGAGTGTTGTGATCTGTTGCTATGTGCTGGGACGGCGGCTGGGAGTTGATTTCAAAGCTTTGGACGATGCTGTTTTAGCGCGGGTGGCTCTTAATATAAAGAAAGATCATGAAGTGGAGAAATGGTTTGGTGATTTAAGCGAATATCAACATTATCTCCGGCAAAAGAGGTGAATGCATGCACCAAACGAAAACTGTTTCCATGACCGAAGGGGGCGTACTGGCGGCAATTGCTGTGGTTTTTGCCATGATCAGCGCCTATATCCCTGTTTTAGGATCCTTTGTAAATTTAATTTGGCCGGTTCCTATTATTCTCCTCGGGGTTCGTCATGGGTATCGGTGGAGTATTATGGCTACCGTCGTATCCGGGGTGATTATTGCCATTACGATGCATCCTTTGCATGCCGTTACCGTCGTTGTCGGTTTCGGCCTGATCGGGATTGCCCTGGGACACGCTTTCCGGATGGATGCCGGTCCGTTTAAATCGATGCTATGGGGCTCCATAGCATCGTTGATTTCTAAAATTGCCGTCTTCTATATCGCCTTTTTGGTTATGGGTGTGAATCCTTTAACTACGCAGGTTAGTGCTATGAGTGAGGCAGTTAACCAGGCAGTAGCCATATACCGTAACTTCGGTATGAAAGAAGCAGAACTGACTAAATTAGCAGATACAATGAATGCATTAGTTGGTTATATGAAAATTATTTTTCCCGCCGGTTTGATTTTAGCTTCTGTGGTGGATACGTATTTGAACTTTGTCATAGCTAGAAAGGTTTTGAAAAAACTGGGACACCACGTGAAATCTTTTCCACCATTTAAATTATGGTCGATACCGGCCTATGTCGCTTATGCCTTCTTTTTGTCGGTCGTGCTGACTTTTTGGGGAAATGCTCAACAGCTTACTATGGTGTACCGGGTCGGTTTAAATTTACAGGTTATACTAAGCATTTTCCTGTTGATTCAAGGTTTGGCGTTATTTTACTTCCTTGCCGATAAATACAATTTGTCAAGGATTACGCGGAGTATTATACTGGTTTTGGTGTTTACCAACGGTTTATTTCTGCAGATTTTAGTTTTAAGCGGGGCCTTTGACATAGCGTTTGATTATCGTCGGCTCCGATATCCTCGTTCTTGAGGGGGGGTTGGATATGGGACAGGGTCCATCCTTTTGGTTTGATACCCGTATTTATTTGGCGGTATCCGCCGCTTTGGTATTAGTGATTGTTTATTATAATCATTTTATTGCAGTGGTCGGGGCTATTCTGCTGTATGTTTTATATCTTTATGGACGGGAACGTCATGCTATCCGCCAGCGGGAAATAACCGCCTATTTGGAATCAATGAGTTCTCATGTGGATCAGGCGTCTTTTTTTGCTTTGCAACATCTGCCGTTGGCTATTGCCATTTTGGACCAGGCCGGTGTTGTACATTGGAAGAACGGCGTGTTGACCCAATGGACGCAGGGACAGTTGGAAATTGGTGAGCCACTTAGCAAAGTTTGGCCTGAATTTGGTTTTGACGCAGCCGGAAAAAAGGTGGAAACGGAAGTTTTTCATACCGGCGATAAGCACTACCGGGTTATGTATGTACCTCTTAACGAGGGGGCAAGCCCGATGTTTATTTTATATATTATGGACATAACGGCCATCGAAGCCATGCGGACAAAATGCCATCAGGCAATGCCGGTATTTGCTTATATTCAGATTGATAACTACGATGATGTTCTCAAAGGCTTAAATGAAAGTCAGCGTACCACCATTTTGGCCGAAGTAAATCAACTGCTTGTGGAATGGGCTACCGGACTGGACGGATTTTTGAAAAAATATACGGAAGATATGTATATTGCCGTTTTTAACCGCCAGGCATTAGACCGATTAATGAATGATAAATTTGAAATTTTGGACCGTATCCGGACTATTCAGGCGGGAAACAAGATTCCGGTTACTTTAAGCATGGGACTGGCCACAGAGGATAGTCCGCTTGCCGCGTTGGCGCAGAAAGCTCAGGCCGGGCTTGATCTGGCGCTAGGGCGGGGTGGCGACCAGGTATCGGTATATTTGGATTCACGGGTACAGTTCTTTGGCGGAAAAGCCAAAGCCATAGAAAAGAATACACGGGTAAAAGCGCGGATTGTGGCGCAGGCGATCCGGGAGATGCTGGAAGACTGTGATTTGGCGTTGGTGATGGGCCATGTAGGAGAAGATTTCGACAGCCTGGGAGCGGCTCTTGGTGTGGCCAAAATGGCCCGGGCGCTGGGTAAGCCGGTTCATGTCGTCGTAAGTCATCCTGGATTGGCTGTCGATAAGTTGGCGGAAATTTTGCCGGAAGGCGCCGAGTATCAAGAGGTCTTTATTAATGGCACCCAGGCATTATCGCGGGTGACATCCCGGACGCTGCTGTTTGTAGTGGATACGCACCGGCCGGAACTGGTTGCCGCCTCAGAATTATTATCTGAGGTTGACAAGGTGATTGTCATTGACCACCACCGCCGGGCCGAGGTATTCATAGCTAATCCGTTGTTGATCTATTTGGAGCCGTCCGCTTCTTCCACCAGTGAATTGGTGACGGAATTGCTGCTGTATTTTGATGAACGGCTGGACTTGACCCGGTTCGAAGCGACAGCCCTGTATGCAGGGATTATTGTGGATACGAAGCATTTTGCCGTGCAGACGGGGGTGCGTACCTTTGATGCGGCGTCGTATTTGCGGCGGGCCGGTGCGGATCCATCCCTGGTGCGTCATTTATTCCGGGTTGATTTTGAAACCGTCAAGGCTAGGGCGGCAGTGATTAACCATACGGAGATGCTGCCGGGCGGTGTCGTTATATCAGTCTGTTCGGATGTGAAAAATGCGCAGGTGGTTGCCTCGCAGGCAGCGGATATGTTGCTTGGCATAGAAGGTGTAAAAGTAAGTTTTGTTCTGTTTCCTTTAGAAGACGGTGTTGGCGTAAGCGCCCGTTCTCAAGGAGATGTGAACGTACAGGTTATTATGGAGCAGATCGGTGGCGGCGGCCATCAGACGGTAGCCGGAGCCCGCGTTAAAAATGCCGGTCTCGAGGACGTAAAACAGCAAGTGATTGAAATCATAACCAGCTACATAAAGGAGAGTGAAAGCGAATGAAAGTGATTTTACAACAAGAAGTTAAAAAACTTGGTAAACAGGGAGATATCATAGAAGTATCGGAAGGATATGCCAGGAACTATCTTTTGCCGCAGAAATTGGCAGTTCCGGCCACGAATACCAATATTAATACGATTAAACAGCAAAAAGCCGCTCAGGTCCAGAAAACGCAACGGTTACTGGATGAGGCCAGGCTGTTGGCGGCTCAACTGGGGCAGTTGGAAGTCAGCGTACCCGTTAAGACGGGGGAGGGAGGCAAATTATTTGGTTCGGTAACGTCCAAAGATATTGCCGATGCGCTGCTGGCTCAACATCAGGTGGAAATGGATAAAAGAAAAATTGAAATTAAAGAAAATATTAAAAGCTTAGGAACCTACGCAATAACCCTTCGTATTCATCCCGAAGTAACGACCCAAATCCAGGTGCATATCGTTTCCCTGTAAGGGGGGGTTCTGGTGACGGAACAGATTGCTAATCTGCTACCATTTAGAAAGGAAATATTATGAAACAATTTTTTAACCGGTTTATCCGCACGCATTCATTGGAAACCAGAACAACGATGGATGAGCAATTGAAAAGACAGGTTTCATCGCTGTACGGTTTATTTTCCGGTATTATCGGACCGGAGAAGGTCGTGCTGCGAGCGGGAAAACTGGATGCGCTGGAATTAATGCGCTCCGAAAGTTTGCCGGAAAAAGTATTGGCTTTACAAAAACTGGTTTTTGAAGACCCTACCGTAGAAAAGCTGCCAACTATGGAAGAGATTCCGGCAATATTGGAAGATATCGAAGAAGAACTAGCCGATTTATTAGCGCGCCGGGCCGTAGAAGAAAAGATTGAAAAGAAGATTGCCGAAAAGATGGAAGAACGGCATCAAGAATATGTACAGGAAATAAAAATGCAAGTGCTTAAGGAAGAGGACAACAGCGTTGAAAATCCGCAAACCCTTAAGAAATATGCTATGCTGGAAAAGTTGGAAACGCGGAAATTGACGCGCTCGGCCATGGAACTATTGCGACCGTCTAATTTAGACGAAATTATCGGCCAGGAACGGGCGGTAGCAGCTTTAAAAGCCAAATTAGCTTCTCCCTATCCCCAGCACCTGATTTTATACGGACCGCCGGGGGTCGGCAAAACGACAGCTGCCCGTCTGGTGCTGGAAGAAGCTCGCCGGTTGAAAAATACTCCGTTTGATAAGGATTCTCCCTTTATTGAGGTGGACGGTACAACATTGCGCTGGGATCCCCGTGATATGACCAATCCACTTTTAGGTTCCGTGCATGACCCAATATATCAGGGGGCACGACGCGATTTTGCCGAAACAGGCGTACCGGAGCCCAAGCCCGGTTTGGCGACAGATGCGCATGGCGGTATTTTGTTTATTGATGAAATCGGCGAAATGGATGTCATGCTGCAGAATAAGCTTTTAAAGGTACTTGAGGATAAGCGGGTGTTTTTTGACTCGGCCTATTATGATTCAACGGATGCTAATGTTCCTAAATATATAAAAAAGCTGTTTGAAGAAGGAGCTCCGGCTGATTTTATTTTAATCGGCGCGACTACGCGGGATGCGGAGGATTTAACACCGGCCATTCGGTCCCGGTGTGCGGAAATTTATTTTGAACCGCTGACACCGAAGCACATTGAGGAAATTGTTTATAATGCGGCGGTTAAGCTGGCGGTAGAAATTGAACCGGAAGTGCCACAGCTCATCAGCGAATATACGATTGAAGGGCGAAAGGCCATCAATATTTTGGCCGATGCCTTTGGATTAGCCTTACAACGGCAGGGAGACCAGGTGGAAGGTCTGGTTATAACCAGAGAGGATATCTACCGGGTGGCTCAGGTGAGCCGGCTTTCACCTTATGTTAGTACGCGCGCTTCCCAGAAAGCCGAAATCGGTAAAGTCTTTGGCTTGGGTGTTGCGGGATATTTGGGCTCCGTGCTGGAAATTGAAGCGGTTGCTTTTCCGCTGACGGAAAAAGGCAAAGGTACGATCCGGTTTAACGATACAGCCGGCAGTATGGCCAAAGACTCCGTCTTTAATGCTGCTGCCGTTGTCCGCAAGCTTACGGGTGAAGATCTGGCAAATTATGATCTGCATGTAAATATTATCGGTGGCGGGCGTATCGACGGGCCGTCTGCCGGAACAGCCATAATGACGGCTATCATTTCTGCCATAACCGGCCGTCCTGTGCGGCAGGATGTCGCGGTAACCGGTGAAGTATCTATCCAGGGCAAGGTTAAGGCTGTGGGCGGTGTTTTTGAAAAGGCTTATGGAGCTAAACAAGCCGGTATGACCACGCTGATTATTCCCAAAGAGAATGAAAAGGATATTCCCACCGGGCATCTAGGCCTCAATACGTATCCGGTATCGACCGTGGAAGAAGCAATGGAAATTCTGTTTGCTGATACGGAAAAAAATACAGCGTAAATTTATAGTAGGGCAGCCGGTTAAGGCATGCACATTTGGCACTTGGTTTTTCAGGGGGCGATTTACTGTCCTGAACCAAGTGCCAAATGCTCATTGTGTATTTGCAGGGAGTAGGGGGTTGTAACCATTGTTAGATAGAGTACCACCGCAAAATGTTGAGGCGGAACAGTCCGTACTTGGCGCTATGCTGATTGAAAGGGAAGCGATTGCCAAGGTTGCGGAGTTTTTACGGCCCGAAGATTTTTACCGTGAGGCACACCGGCTTGTATATCAGGGCATACTTCAGTTATTCAACAAAAATGACGCGGTTGATATGATTACCGTGATTGAAGCGCTGCGAAAAGAGGATAAGCTGGAAGTAGCCGGTGGCATTGCTTATGTTACCTTTTTGGCCAATAGTGTGCCGACGGCAGCAAATGTCATTTATCACGCCCGGATTGTGGAAGAAAAGGCATTGCTGCGGGAACTGATTAATGCCTCGACGCAAATTGCCGGCATGGGCTATGAAGCCGGGGAAGAAGTAGCCAAAATAATGGATGAAGCGGAAAAGATGATTTTAAGCGTATCCAACCGGCGCATTGGACAGGCTTTTTCACCCATTAAAAATATTGTTTTTGAAGCGTTTGATAAAATCAATGAATTGTATGCTTCTAAAGGCGGTATAACCGGTTTGTCAACCGGATTTAAGGATTTGGATACCCTGACGTCAGGATTGCAGGCGTCAGACCTTATTTTAATTGCCGCCCGGCCTAGTATGGGTAAAACGGCCTTTGTGCTGAATATTGCTCAGAATGTGGCAATCCGGGAAAAGAAGACGGTGGCTATTTTTAGCCTGGAAATGTCTAAAGAGCAGTTGGTGCAGCGTATGCTTTGTGCCGAAGCGCCTATCGACGCCTCGCGGCTGCGGCGGGGAGATTTGGAAGAGAAAGATTGGACTAAGCTGGTAGTCGCAGCCGATAAGTTGGCTTCAGCACCTATTTTTATTGATGACACAGCGGGAATTACGGTATTGGAGATGAGGGCGAAGGCCCGCCGGCTGAAGAGTGAACATGGCCTGAAACTGATTATTATTGACTATTTGCAATTAATGCAAGGGTCCAGTTCAGGCGGGCGAAATGAAAACCGGCAGCAGGAAATTTCCGAAATATCCCGTTCTTTGAAGGGCTTGGCCAGGGAACTTAACGTTCCTGTTATCGCACTATCCCAGCTTAGCCGCAGCGTGGAGTCGCGACAGTCGAAGAAACCGATGCTTAGTGACTTAAGGGAGTCGGGTTCCCTGGAACAGGATGCGGATATTGTAGCCTTTTTATATCGTGATGACTATTATAATCCGGACACGGACCAGAAGAATATAACGGAAGTCATTGTGGCTAAACACCGTAACGGACCGGTAGACACGGTACAATTGTTCTTCCACAAGCAATTTACCAAATTCAGCGATTTAGCCAGAATGCAGGGATAAGTTGCGGAGGAACGTTCTCTTTTCCGAAGGTTAAATACTGTAAAGATTGTATGGATTGGGCTTTTTCGGCTACAATCCATATTTTTTAGTAATTTATCCGAACATTAAAGAGAACATCTAAAAAAACATTCGAAAAATTCGTTGACACGCCGAAGGACAGATGCTATGATAATCAAGGGAATTTGTGTATAGTTGTTCACAATGGCGAGGCTTTCGTACCCTCAATTGTTCCCCATAACTCAAACCGAGGCGGTTAATGCCCGTTTGAGTTATTTTTGCGACTCGGGAAAAAATAGGGAAAGTAATTCAATGCAAAGGGGTAATCAAGAATGATTCGACGATATACCTGCCCTGAAATGGGGCGCATATGGACTGACGAAAACGAATTTCAAACCATGCTGGATATTGAGATTTATGCCTGTGAAATTATGGCTGAGCTGGGGCACATTCCTGCGGCAGCCGTTCCGGTTATTAAGGAAAAGGCCAAGTTCTCCGTAG
The DNA here is from genome assembly GCF_900476375.1 of Allolucifera butyrica. Classification (GTDB taxonomy): domain Bacteria; phylum Bacillota; class Negativicutes; order Sporomusales; family UPPP01; genus Lucifera; species Lucifera butyrica. Next base: position 62,458 of record NZ_UPPP01000075.1, read on the forward strand.
AACGAATCCGGGAGATTGAGCGAGAAACCCGGCATGATATTTTGGCCTTTTTACAGGCAGTGGCGGAAAATGTTGGTGATGAGGCTAAATATATACATATGGGCTTGACCTCCAGTGATGTAAAAGATACGGCCCTGGGGGCGATGATGAAGCAAGCGGCGGATATTATTTTGACAGACCTTATGAACTTCCGGGAAGTTCTCCGGCGGCGGGCGGCCGAACACAAACATACGGTTATGATTGGCCGCACCCATGGTATTCACGCCGAACCTTTGACTTTAGGACTTAAATTTGCATTATGGCTGGATGAGACGGAGCGCAATATCGAACGTCTCCAGCGGGCGAGGGAAGCTGTGGCTGTCGGTAAAATATCCGGCGCCGTAGGAACTTATGCTAACATCGATCCGCAGGTTGAAGCGTATGTATGCGGGAAGATGGGATTGAAGGCAGCCAAATTGGCAACCCAGGTAATTCAGCGGGACCGCCATGCCGAGTTTATGACTACATTGGCCGTTGTTGCCAGTTCCCTGGATAAATTTGCCACGGAAATTCGTAATTTGCAGCGCACCGATATCCGGGAAGTGGAAGAGTATTTTCATCCCGGACAAAAAGGGTCTTCGGCAATGCCCCACAAACGGAATCCTATTACCTGCGAGCGGGTAGCCGGTCTGGCCAGGCTGGTACGCGGCAACGCGTTAGCTGCGATGGAAAATGTGGCATTATGGCATGAACGGGATATAACCCATTCCTCGGTGGAACGGGTTATCTTACCGGACAGTACCATTTTAGTGGATTATATGCTGCGCACGTTTACCAATATTGTGGATAAATTGCTGGTGTATCCGGAGGCGATGAAGGCCAACATAGAAAAAACAGGCGGTTTGATTTTCAGTCAGCGATTACTGCTTGCTTTGGTTGATAAGGGAGTTGTGAGGGAAACGGCATATCGCTGGGTTCAGCGCAACGCTATGGCCAAGTGGATGGAAGGCGCCGATTTTAAGGCGAATGTTCTCCACGACGAAGAAATCCGGCAGTATTTGTCACCGGCTGAAATTGAAGCATGTTTTGAGTACACATACTATCTACGGCATGTAGATACGATTATGGCCAGATTTGGCTTGTAAGGGAAACTGCCGGCAGAGGATGAGCATCAGGCTTTTGGGGCCGACTAAATAAAGAAGGGCAGGCTTACAAATATGTCAGCGATTATAGTGATTGGAACCCAGTGGGGCGATGAGGGAAAAGGAAAGATTGTGGATTATCTGGCTGAAAAATCCGATGTTGTGGTCCGTTATCAAGGCGGCAATAACGCCGGTCATACGGTAGTAGTCGGCGGAAATGAATTTAAACTTCATTTATTGCCTTCCGGTATTTTATATTCCGGCAAAACCTGTGTGGTTGGCAACGGCGTAGTGATTGACCCGGCTGTTATGCTGAAAGAACTGAAAGATATGCAGCAAAAAGGTATTGATACTTCCGGGCTTAAAGTATCCAACCGGGCTCATGTTATAATGCCGTACCATCGTTTGCTGGACGAGGTGGAAGAAGAACATCGCGGTGACAATAAAATCGGTACAACCAAACGGGGTATCGGGCCTTGCTATATGGATAAAAATGCCCGGACAGGTATTCGTATTGTTGATCTGATGGATGAAGCGGAATTTAGTGAAAAACTGGCCCGCAATCTGGAGGCAAAAAATCATTTGCTTAAGGCGGTATATGAAACGGAAGGCTTCGATTATGAGCAAATGAAAGAAGAATACCTGAACTATGCCGAACAGTTGCGGCCTTATGTGGCGGATACGGCCGTTGTGATCAATGAAGCTCTTAAAGCAAAAAAGAATGTCCTGTTTGAAGGAGCGCAAGCAACGCTGCTGGATCTTGATCATGGCACCTACCCTTATGTTACCTCATCCCATCCGATTGGCGGCGGAGCTTGTATCGGCGCCGGAGTGGGGCCTACCAAGATAAATAAAGTAATTGGTGTAGTTAAAGCCTATTCAACCAGAGTTGGAGAAGGACCATTCCCAACGGAACTTCATGATGAGATTGGCAGTACGATTCGGGAAAAAGGGTTTGAATACGGCACGACAACCGGCCGGCCGCGCCGCTGCGGCTGGATTGACGCCTGTGTAATCCGTTATGCGGGTTATGTCAGCGGTCTGGATTATATGGCTATAACCCGGCTGGATATACTGGATAGCTTAAAGACGTTAAAGATTTGTACCGGTTATAAGTATAAAGGTGAATTATTGAACGAATTTCCGGCCAGCCTCAAAATATTAGGGCAGGTAGAGCCTGTTTATGAAGAATTGCCTGGTTGGGAGAAATCAATTAGCGACATACGGCGTTATGACGACCTGCCGGTTAATGCCCGCCGCTATGTTGAACGGTTAAGCGAGGTAACGGGAATCGAAACCGGTATTGTTTCCGTCGGTCCCCGGCGGGATCAGACAATTATTCTCCACGATATGTTTTAGAATTCTCATTGCAATTTCTCTAAAAAAGTATTTGACAGGTTTTAAATGATGCGATATAATCATGTCTTGTGAGACGCGTGATCCACTAGCTCAGTAGGTAGAGCACCTGACTTTTAATCAGGGTGTCGATGGTTCGAGTCCATCGTGGATCACCAATTTTGGCCCGTTGGTCAAGTGGTTAAGACACCGCCCTTTCACGGCGGTATCAGGGGTTCGAATCCCCTACGGGTCACCATTAAGGGCGATTAGCTCAGCTGGGAGAGCGCCTGCCTTACAAGCAGGATGTCGGCAGTTCGATCCTGTCATCGCCCACCAACTAAAAGTACGATGTGAAAAGTAAAAGTGAGGATTGTCTAAGCTTTGAAATCACATCGTTTATATATATGGCCCGGTGGTGTAGTGGTTAACATGCCGCCCTGTCACGGCGGAGATCGAGGGTTCAAGTCCCTTCCGGGTCGCCATCCTGAAATTATGCCGCGGTAGCTCAGTCGGTAGAGCAGAGGACTGAAAATCCTCGTGTCGGCAGTTCGATTCTGCCCTGCGGCACCATTATAATAAAAAACCTTGCTATGCAAGGTTTTTTTCTTATAGTTTTCATGCATAGGTTTGAGCACAGGTGAAAAAATAGCATGGAAGTATAAATTTAATAAATATTGCTTGACATAATGTGAAATCCTATGCTAAGATATAAAAGCCGTCGACAAAACGGCGGCAAAAAATACCAAAGCGAAAGCAGTTGACAAACAGCCGTGACTTTGGTAAGATATGAACTTGTCGGCCGTTAGCCAAGAACGACGGCGACGAAAAAAATAGTTGACACGGTGAAAGAAACGTGATAAACTATAAAAGCTGTTCTTTGAAAACTAAACAATGTAAGTAAGGTGAAAAGCCAGATGTGCGGACAGGTATTACGGAAGTAATACCGTCAAAAAACAACCAAGAATTCTTTAATTCATAAAGAGCCATCAAGGTTCTTCAATAAAACATTATTGGAGAGTTTGATCCTGGCTCAGGACGAACGCTGGCGGCGTGCCTAACACATGCAAGTCGAACGGAGGTTTCAGCAATGGAACCTTAGTGGCGAACGGGTGAGTAACGCGTAGACAACCTGCCTTTTAGTTGGGGACAACACCTCGAAAGGGGTGCTAATACCGAATGAGCTGTCCGTGCCGCATGGCAAGGAGAGGAAAGACGGCCTCTGAACATGCTGTCGCTAAAAGAAGGGTCTGCGTCTGATTAGCTGGTTGGTGAGGTAAGAGCTCACCAAGGCGACGATCAGTAGCCGGTCTGAGAGGATGAACGGCCACACTGGGACTGAGACACGGCCCAG
>NZ_UPPP01000060.1 GCF_900476375.1 Allolucifera butyrica
GCGTACCGAATTAGGTAGGCTTCGCCTCTGCATTCCCGCTTTATCTTTACCGTAAACCACAAGTCCAGTACATAGTGTAGATATACATTCGCCAGCGTGGGGGAGATGACTCCTCCCTGCGGCGTTCCTGTGTCTGTCTCGTATTCTACTCCTGCCTCTATGACCCCGGCTTTTAAGAAACGTTGTATCAGTCGCAATAGATTTGGGTCTTGGATTCGCTCTTGCAGAAATTTCATCATCCACTCATGGTCAACATTATCAAAGAATCCTTTGATGTCCGCATCCACTACATAGCTGACTTTCTTGCTTTCCAGGATTTTGGCCACTTCCTTCAAGGCGTCATGACAGCTTCTCCCTGGCCTGAATCCATAGGAGCAGTCGAGGAATTCCGGTTCGTAGATGACTGTCAGGATTTCGTTCAGGATTTTCTGCACCAGCTTGTCCTCATAGGCGGGTATTCCTAGCGGTCGCTTCTTGCCATCAGCTTTGGGGATGTAGACTCTCTTTACGGGTTGCGGCTTGTACGCTTGCCGCTTCATTCTCGCTAGAAGGTCGGTAATATTTTCCTGTAGCTTTTCTCCATAGTCTTCTTTGGTTACATCGTCAGCGCCGTCTGCTTTGTCTGCTGACAGGGCATTATGAGCTGCTTTCAGGCTTTCCTCGTCAATGGCATGGATGAGGGTTTGCAGTTTGACTCTCGGTCTTCGTTTGGCTAACTCGGCTATCCTTTTCAGTTTTGTTTCCAATGGCTTCCTGCCTCCAGTGCAGCATTGTTTCCCTTGCCAAGGGCACTACTATCTTACGTCCTTCCCTCCGCAGGCATTACCCTGCTTCATTGGTACTACTACGTAATCCGACTCCCTGCCACCTATTTGGCTTCCTCGTCTTCAACTTGTCGGCCATACTCCTTCCGGAGAGCAACAGGGTCTCCCAAGTTCTCACGGAGTAACTGTGTGTAGCATGCCAAGACCTTCGATCCCGGGGCGCCAAACTTAACTTGCCTTTATCGCTAAGCCCAGTGTTGTCTTCTGCTCGTCCCATGCATCGACCATTCCCATTAGGAATTTCGGGATTCTACATCTTCAGCTTTCGCTTTCGGCCTACTACCTTTCCTACCTACGCTTAGACCTGGCGTTACCGCTTCAGTCCCAAGGCTGGATACCGGGTGGTTGGCTAGACCTTCCCAGACGGGATTCCCACCCGCTATACTCCGTGCGCTTCTTGGCGCACGGGACGGTTCCTCGACTCAGTTTTACTTCGGGGACATGGAAGTCCCCACTTATCCATAAAACCGTCAAACCCGAATTTCAAAGTTACTTTTGACCTTTGGTGCCGCACTCTGCTGCACTACATCGGCATCGGGTTCATCGTCTAAAATATTATTTTTGCCAAAATTATCAGTGGCGCGTGGTCGCTTTTGGCTATTCCGATATAGTCGGATCCCTAACATTACGGCGGCAACGGCCACCACAACAACCATGAACCAGAGATATCCCGAATAAGGCACTTTATTATCCGGAACTTGATGATTAACTGGGACAGCTGTTGTAGTTGATGTCCTCTCTTGCGTATTTGGAGACACTACAGGTGGCGTTTGGGTATTCGCCGGCATCTGATTTTGGGTTCTGGCAGTAGGAGACTGTTTATTACCGTAGGGAGGCTGTGTTGCCGTCCCTTGAAATGCTTTTGTTACCCCCTCAATTTCTTTGCCAACGGCTGATTTTTCGGGACTAACAGTATTTCCCGGTGTCGAAGCAGCATGGGCAGCCGAATTAGCCGATGTGTTCATAGTCACCGGCGCAACAGTAGGAGCTGTTGGAGGTATTGGGTTAGTAGGAGGAGTAGGGGCTGTTACCAATTAAGACGCTCCTTTACTTTAGTTTTCCGGTTCATTGTCCCACGGGGTTCTTGACATCCCATGCTTTCAGAAGGAACACGTACGGTCTCTATTAATCGCACTTTCCGTTCATCTCAAAATGTCTATAATAATCTTTATTTCCCATAAAAAATAAAAACTCCTGCCGAATTCTACATAATGATGGCCGAGTTTATTGACGATAGAAAATCAAGCACCGAACTCAGCCATCACTTCTTAGTGAAATCTGCCGGAAATGAAATTCCCGTCTGGTTTCGTACTTCATCCATAATGCTAAGCTGCATGAGAGAATATTGATTATGTTCCTGCGCATTTGACTTAGTCTGAATCAATCGAATAAATTCCTCTGCCTCATAGTACATATTGTTGTCATGCTTAGAGATTAAAATATCTTCTTTTTGTCCGTCATTATAAATAATAGTAATTTCTCTTGTGTCCGATATTTCTTTGATAATCATGCAGCCGTTTTCCCCTTGAATTTGACTTGGCAATCTGGAATTCGTAATTTTGGAATAAATTAACTCTCCTAGCATGTCCTCATAATTAACCATAATCGTTCCTGCACCGTCTATTCCATTCTCCAGAATAACGGCACTACTCCAAATCTTTTTAGGCATCCCAAAGAGCTTAAGTAACGGATGAATACAGTATACTCCAATATCCATCAACGCCCCATTTGAAAAAACCGGATTAAATGCATTTTCAATAATGCCTTGCTTAAAATTATCGTATCGGGAAGAGTATTGGCAATATTGAAAGGTAACCCTGCGAATCGTTCCAAGCTTACTCATATTTGCTGCTATTGTTTTAAATCCCGGATCAAATACAGAACGCATTGCTTCTAAAAGAATAACACCATTATCTTTAGCGGCTTTCAACATTGCTTCCAGTTCTTTTTTATTTGAAGCAATGGTCTTTTCACATAGTACATGCTTTTTACCCCTTAGCATTTTAATTGATTGCTCCGCATGTAAACTATTGGGACTGGCCACATAAACAGCATCCACTTCTTTACTTGCTGCTAATTCTTCAAGATCATCATATACCAATACAGCCTTATGTTTACTGGCAAATTGTACTGCCCTTTCTTTTGTTCTGGAATATACTGCTATAAGTTCAAACCCTTTACATAACTTAGCTGCTTCTATAAATTTATCTGTTATTTTATTGGTTCCTATCACTGCAAACCTTAGCATAACAGTATCCCCGCTTTCCGTAATTATCTTTAGAGCAAATTATAAAATAATCCGGCGACCGCAGTTACCGGATTATTTCTTCTCTAAGTGTCATCGGATTTTATTTCCGGCGGACAAAACCTCACCGTCTTTTGCTTTTCGCTTTGATAAACTCTCGCGCATTTTTCATTCCGCCCATTTTCGCAAACATAGCGGTAATCTTTTCATTCTCAATCTGCTTTGAATTTAAGCCCGCATACTTAGTTTCCTTTTTCAGCTTTAAATAATTAGCAAACCGGTCTGCAGACAGCAAGCCGTCGTTTATGGCTTTTTGTACTGCACAGTTTGGCTCACCAGCATGAGTGCAATCGTGAAATTTGCACTTTGTTGATAGTTCCTCAATATCGGCAAAGGCTTTGGTAAGGTCTGCGCTTTCGATCCCGAGTTCCCTCATTCCCGGTGTATCAATAACAACGCCGTCACTCGGAATAACAATTAGCTCTCGCCTGGTCGTAGTATGCCTGCCTTTATCATCGTTCCCTATATCTTGAGTTTGAAGAGCATTTTGGCCGATGAGTTTATTTATCAAGGTCGACTTACCAACACCAGATGATCCGATAAATGCGATGGTTTTGCCACTGCCAAGGTAGCTTTGGACAGATATGCATCCATCCGCAGTCAAACTCGAAGTAACAAGCACATCAACCCCACAGGCAACCGCATCAAGTTCTAACAGCTTTTGGGGAAGATTATCGCATAAGTCAGCTTTAGTAAGAACGATAACTGGGACTGCCCCACTATCCCAGGCAATTCCAAGATACCGTTCTACTCTGCGAAGATTATAATCATTATTAAGCGACATACAGATAAACACCGTGTCAATGTTTGAAGCTACAACCTGTTCATCATTCGATGTTCCCGCCGCCTTTCTAACAAAGGCGCTTTTCCTCGTCAGAACATGATGAATGATTGCATTCCCACCGGTATCCTCATTTCGGTCAAGCATAACAAAGTCGCCTACTGCCGGATAATCCGATAAAGTTTTTGCATCGAAACGAAACTTTCCGGAAATTTCCGCTGTTAACTCGCCATTCTCTGTTACTGCCTTGTATAGGTCTTTGTATTGGGAAATGACACGCCCGATATAAAAACCCGAATATAAAGTAGACTCCGTAATAAACCTTTGGCTGAGTCCTATATTTTCCATATCTATTTTACTCAATTTTATATCCTCCAAAAGTTTTTAAAGGTAACTTTTGGGAGGTATATACATTAATTTATTTTGTATGCACCTCCCGCTTTCTTACAATCTCCACTGTACTATTATTAAACATAAAACAACAACTCCTTCCAAAACCAGATTCTATATTACAGTTTGATGATATCACAAACGTATTGAATCTTAAAGCACTAAGGGATGCGGGGAGAGGTCTCCTTGTCCCGCTGGGTTGTCAAGAGAACGGGGAACGTTTATGTATTTAGAGACTTTTTATAATTCAAACCATCTTGATAAATGGTGCCTATCTTTTGACCTAATTCAAAGTAATAAGGATACATCATCATAACTGGGTTGACTTTTTCAGGATCAATTTGGCCATCTTTTAGACAATCTTCACTTACATATACTGCAACGATCTCCCCGAAAAACATTTCAAAACCAGACATCGGCATGCTTTGAATGACTTTGCAGAGTATGTTTATTGGGCACTCGCTTATCATCGGTGCCTTCCCCTGTTCGTCATAAAATGGGGTAAACAAACCTGACTTATCGACGGTTTTTCCTGACACTACTCCACAGAAATCGGTCTTTTGCACCAAATCCGCAGACGGGATATTAACGCTAAAATACCCGTTCTCCTTGACTCCTCCGGTTGAATGATGGGTGTCTTTGAGCGAGATATAAAGCACCGGTTCCATACTTACTACCCCACACGCGCCAACGGTAGTATAATCGGGCCTGCCGTTGACATCCGCTCCTACAAGTATAGTTGGAAAAGGACCGGATGGCCTGTTTTGCATTTTGATCTTTTTCATATAATCCCTCCTGTTGTAGCGGACTATATTATATTTCTTAGATAACCGTTGCGCAAGCTAGCTTTTCAATTTCGACACTCTATATTCCGCCCAAGCGGCTTTAAATATTTCTCCTGATAATAAGAAGGCCTAACATCTTCAATTAGCTTTAATTTGAGTCGAATTCTTTTCTATAGATAATTTTCTATCCTTAAGCATTTCCCCAATATAGTTTGAACCCAAAATCAAAATCCCGCCAATAATCTGAGCGAATGTTAATGTTTCTCCAATAAAGATCACACTGAATAAAATACCGAATAAAGGCTCTAAGAAACTATAGGACACTATTTCAACAGATTTCATATGTTCATAGAGGGAAAAGAATATGGTATAAGCCACACCTGTATGTAATATACCCAATAGAATGGCATATATAACTGCCATGGCATCCAAGTTTACCACCGTAAATATATTTCCATCAATCAATACAAATGGCAGCAATACAATCATCGCTGTGAGTATTTGCACAAAGGTGGCCGTTTGATTATCCACCCTGACTTTTATGCTGCGGTTAATAAGCACAATGGTTGCATAAAGCATCCCTGAAATAGCACTCAGTACCAGCCCCATGTATCCGTAACCTTCTGATAAATTATGGCCAACAATCAGAAAGAGACCAAGAAATGAGATGAAAATCACTGCAATTTGAATCTTTGAGATAGTCTCTTTCAATACCAGTGGTGCAAATATCATGACATATACCGGGCACATATTGTAGATAATAACAGCAGATGAGATACTCGTATGCTTGAACCCATAGAACAAAGTTAACCAGCCAAAACCCAGTAATACCCCTGAAATAAGATAGGGCATTAAAAGCTGCCATTTCACCTTATCTGCTTTTTTCATTTTCATTACAATAAAAAGAACCGGCAGTGCAATGAATGCCCTCAGAAAAGCCAGGCTTAAAGCGGACAATGGGATGGATCTTGTAAATACGCCCAAGCTCCCCCATATAATCATAACAAGCACTAATTTAATTCTATTCATAGAAAACTCCTTATCTTTGCTAAGTCCAGATTAGCTGAATAATAAGGAGTTGTATTGTATAAAATTGACACTACCTCTTTAATTGCTCTATATATGTCCCTGGCGTAATACCATACATTTTTTTAAATTCCCGAATTAAATGGGCTTGATCATAAAATCTCAATTCCTCACAAATATCAAATACGTCTGCGCCTTTACTTAATAGCCTTTTTGCTTCAGCAACCCGATATTGTAAATGGTATGCAGCAGGTGTGGTTATATATAGCTTCTTAAAATTCCTGATTATCGAAAATTTATTTAACCCGGATATTTGCTGAAGCTTATCTAATGTTATATCATCCTTCGCGTGATTTACTATATAATCATGGATCGTTTGGACGCTATCACTTGTATTTGCAGCAGCAGTTTCTATAGTGCCTTTTTCTCCAAACTCCAGCAATAACTCAATCAGTATATTTTCCAATGTGTCTGGAATCTTTTCTATTAGCAATTGTTCAATGAAGCCAATTAATTGCCGGGCTTGATTGCCTGTTAATTTTTTTGCTTGACTAAAACTTACTACATCGCTGTAGTAACCGGGATCAATAAATAACATAACATATACCCAGTGATTGATATCATTCGGCGCACATCTGTGAGTCATTAATGGTGGTATAATGACACCATCACCTGATTCATAATGGATCGTTCTGTCGTTCATTGTTAAGCCAGTGGATCCTTCTACGATATACCCTAATGAAAGTTCCTTATGGACATGAGGCTTATAAGCATGGGGGTTGTTTCTACATCGCTTGATTTCCACGCCTTCAATAATGCTTCTGCTAAATTCCATATATCTGTCTTGTTCAATACAGCTCATGTAATCTTTGCCTGATATATTCAAGATTCAAACACTTTCCTTTCATTTAGGAAGCACAGGTAAGAAGCAGTATGAATCGCACTTTCTATTTTCCGAAGAACTCTGACCCTTTCCGTTTATCTTAAAACGTCTACAACAACCTTTATTTCCCATAAAAAACAAAACTCCTGCCAAATGCTACATATCTTGGCAGAAGTTTATTATTCATTCTTAAAGACGCAGTGACGGTTCACCGGCCTTGAAACGTAATGACTACCCTGATGTTACAGCATTTGTTTTGCAGACGTTACTGTTACTTCCAGAACTGCACGAATCCATGGGAACTTTTTCTTCATGTGGTCAAACTCTTCACCCGCTTTAATAAAGCGCGTGGTCCCTTTTACTATAAAGCCTGTTCCAGTCCCTTTATACCCCTCGACTTCTCTGTTAGCTATAGATAGAATTGCCTCATTGTTGGCTGAAAGGTTTTTTTCCGTCTTGACAAAGCCAGCAGCTGGAATAAGCAGTTTGTCATCCGCAGTTACTTCAATATAGCTATTCCAGGTATTAACTAAATGAGGACCCTCGACACCGTTAGTAACAATGGATACGCACCCGTCTACAGGATGAGATAGAATGGCAAGCAATTTTTCGTTCAGCACAATAATACTTCCTTTCGTAAAAGTTAAATTTTAATACTGGATATGGCTATTATATATTCAATCTGCCCCTAGCAACAGAGACAGTTACTTAAAATTAAAGGGGGTCAGTTTTGGTGATAACCTTGACAGTATTTATTTTGCCTCGATATAATGACGACAGTTCAACTCTGAAATAATAAGAAGCGCTGGTGTATATAATGCTTATATTAAACAACAATGACCGTCGGCCATTGCATGTTAGACTCTATGATCAGATTAAAAATCAAATCTTATCCGGTAAGCTGCCTCCACATAGCAAACTTCCATCCATTAGACAATTATCCTCAGAGTTATCAATAAGCCGTAATACCGTGGAGTATACTTATGAGCAATTAAATACAGAAGGTTTTATTTATAGCAAGCCGCAAAGTGGATATTATATTTCATCACTAAACCAAGAATTCATCCCTTGTCCTTCTCAAGATCCGTTAACCAGCAAACAGCCTTTTGAAGATGAAAAACCATGTTCATTTGATTTTCACCCGGCAGCTCTCGCACCAGACAGCTTTCCCAGTAAAGTTTGGCGTAAACTATTGAACGAATGCTTACAAAAAAATACGGAACAACTTACTTTATACAGCAACCCTCAAGGAGAGATTGAACTACGCTGTATGATTCAGCAATATTTGGAACGCTTTCGGGGTGTTTCTTGTAATCCTGAGCAAATTGTCGTATGCTGCGGTCTCCAGGATAACTTATCCGTTATAGCTCAAATATTGCGAGGCACCCATTCCGTACTAGCCATCGAAGACCCTGGTCACTGGATTCCAAGATCCGTTTTTCTAAGCTATTCATTTTTCATTAATCCCATTCCGGTAACCTCAGACGGCATTAGCTTAAACAGTTTAACGAAAACCAATAGTATGGCTGTATATGTTACACCCTCCCATCAATTTCCACTAGGAAATGTCATGCCTGTAGAGAATAGGCTAAAGTTGATTCACTGGGCACAAACCGTTGAGGGAGTCATTATTGAAGACGATTATGATAGTGAACTTAGATATCATGGAAAACCAATTCCTGCTTTACAAGGTTTGCATCCCGGCGGAAATATAATATACATAGGCACTTTTTCCAAAGTTCTGTCTCCTGCTCTGCGAATAAGTTATATGGTTTTGCCTTATCGCTTTCTTAGTATATATCACAATCTTTTCCGTAATTACGCATCTACCGTTTCATTATTAGAACAAAAAGTTCTGTATGAATTTATGAAGCAGGGATATTGGGAGAAACATCTTCGTAAGATGCGAACAATGTATAAAAAGAAACACGATGCTCTCATTCGATCTATTGAAAGTCATTTTGGTGACCGGGCGAAGATTCTAGGTCAAGGGGCAGGACTCCATGTTGTTTTAGAGTTAACCAATAGCCGTTTTAACGAGAACGATCTCATTACTCGCGCCAGGGAGAAAGACGTCCGGGTATTGCCTATATCTGATACATATCAATCCAATAATCAGTATCCCCCACGGGTACTTCTGGGTTTTGGCAGCATGAGTCCAGATGAATTGGATAAGGGTATTGAGCTATTATCGCAAGCCTGGGAAATCTAAGAGACTATCCCAAAAACAAACCTCCAAAGGGGAAGCAAGAAGCAGTAAGGTTGGTGGATTATTCACAACTGTTCTAAAATTACCCCGCATTTCCCTCCCTAAATAGTTGCAAAGTCAGACAACGAAGACTTCCCCCGCCTGCCAGAAGGGCGTTAGGGTGAACCTCTATGATTTCAACTCCTTTTGAATGAAGAACTTTGCGGGTTTGCGCAGAAAGAGCAATATCGTAGTGTATGAGCAAATTGGGCTCCAGCGGTACGAAAGAGCATCCCCAGGTTTTTTGTTCCTGATCGGAAAGATTTATTATTTCTATATTTTTTTTAGACATATGTTTTATAAAATCAATAGCCCTAGTTTCTTTAGAAGTAATACTGTATACGTCTAAGAAGGCGGGAAGAAAGGCTAATGCCATAGAATCACTGACCTGCCCGTATACCATGTCCGCATGCATGAACCGTCGGGCTTTAGGACATTCAACGTAAATGACTTCCGTGAACAAAGACACTGCAACCGGCAGAAATTTTTCGATTGATGCACGGCGATGGCGCTCGGTACAGGCAATTAGCAGGATATTCCCCGGTAAAATAAGGCATCCTTCAAAATGGTCGATTGGGGAAAACTCATACGCGACAGGCACACCAAGATTAGTCAGAGCTTCCCGAACGACAACCTCCTCCCCATGCCGGCCCCCTCCCATCTGTGATATAATCGCCCCTCTATTTGATATTACGGAACTATCGTGTAGATAAGGCAAACTGGCTAAGGTATTCATGAGAGACCTGTTATTATGTACGTTATCGCTCAATTCCAAGGTTAAAACTTTTTGCGCCTGCAGCAGTTTACGGTAGTTGTCGTGTTCTTCCAGATAATGATCCGGATTGGGAATGGCATCGAAAAGATAGTACCCCATCGTAACGGAGTTGATCTCTTGTATCGAATGAGTGGGTCTGTGTAACATTACCGTTTTGAGCCTGCCAAAGTGTTCCGTTCCATAAGGCAATGTGTTCATGGGTTGTCTCCGCCTTTTCCTATACCTATATTTGAATTATTAATAGTATAGCCTTAAACCCAGTGACAAAATCGCAGGAGCACATACCGTTATTATCACATATAATATTATGTAATTTCTTCCTTAACAGCTAAACCAATTTAATCAGGGGGTGGTTCCATGAGCAACCTTGATGATGATTTAAAGTCACAAGAAAGCACTTTAGAGGAAGAAGAAGAGCGGCAACATCATCACCATCATCATTGTGACCCTGCCATTATTGTAGGAGTAGGACCGCCTGGGCCTCCCGGACCTGCTGGACCACAGGGACCTGTCGGACCGCAGGGACCTGCCGGAGCAGTTGGAGCTGCCGGGGCTGCTGGCGCTACCGGCGCTGCCGGCGTTGCCGGCGTAACCGGCGCTACTGGCGCTACCGGCGCTGTCGGCGTTGCCGGCGTAACCGGCGCTACTGGCGCTACTGGCGCTGCCGGTAACGGTTCAATTATCCCATTCGCCTCGGGCGATACCGTTGCACTGACTACCATTGCGGGTGGATTAGCTGGCACTGCCGGGTTTGTTGGTTTTGGATCCTCAGCTCCCTCACTTACTGGTCTTGGGTCAATAATAGACCTGACTGGTGCTACAGGAATAATACTTGACTTTGCATTTTCCATGCCCCGCGACGGGACTATCACGTCAATCGCAGCGTACTTTAGTACTACTGCGGCGTTGAGTCTTGTCGGAACAACAGTAACAATTACCGCGCAACTATACAGTTCAACTACACCGGATAATACTTTTTCGCCAATTGCCGGCACTGCTGTAACGTTAAGTCCAGCTCTTACGGGTATAGTAAATCTTGGTACTGTAAGCAATGGCGCGCTTACCGGATTGTCAATTCCCGTAACATCGCAAACCCGCCTTTTGCTTGTGGTTTTCGCTACAGCGGCAGGGCTCTCATTAGTCAATACTGTTGTGGGTTATATAAGCGCAGGTGTTACGATTATTTAAAGGCAAAAATCTACTTTCCGACATTCTTCTTCCTTCAGCATTCGTTATCCAGCCAGTTTTAAAAGACCAAGCCTGTAAGACATCTGCCGGACATCTTTGATGCCAGACAGGTGTCGTTTCTTATTCCCTCCCTATTAATCGTACTTCCTATTTTCTGAAGAACTATGACCATTTCCCGTTTATCTCAAAACGTCTACAACAAACTTTTATTTCCATAAAAAACAAAACACCTGCCAAATCTTACATATTGGTCAGGAACTTGTTATGTCTTCTCATGTTAAAACGATGGAATATTTCGATAAATATTTTACACATCGCCTTTAAATGTAAAATAGTGTAAAATGTAACAAATTCAAGAAAAGGTATTTCCCTTAAAAAATTACCTTATAATATGAGGAGATGATTTTATGCCGATAAAAGAATATGGGGTTCTCAAGTGCCAGCCGCTCAAAGGAATGCATGCAGCTGATACATCTCATTTTGAGGTTCATGTGGTGGATGATAATTATGACTACCGAATTGCAATCAATGTAAAATCACAACAATCTCCCCCAGAATTACTATACTATATAGATGAGAATTTTAAACATGACATTCTATCCAGCTTTTTAAATCTACCTTCAGGATATACAGCTTTAGAAAGCAAGCCAAATAGTTTAGCGCTTGACTATCTACGCGGCAATCTTTTTGATTATCACAAAATGAAGACGGCTCATCATATTATTGGACCGGATAATGAATTAGCTGGGCTGATCGAAAAATACATTGACTTAGCCATTCGGACAAGTGACGCCCTAATCTATGCATTTGGACAAAAGTGGGGCCCAGAACAACGCCGTGACCAATATTTTGGCTTTAAGCCAGGAAATGGAATACATGATATTCATATGAATCAGGGAAACAAAGGAAAATTTGAAAATGATAACGGTCCTTATCAAGATGGTGGACTTTTCATTCAGTTTCCTAGTAAAAATCAATGGATAGCCCTTTTTTTGGCCTTTCAAACCCAGTCATTTGATTTAATCTAACTTCAGAAACAAAGGGATGCATATGATAAATAAGGAACGTCCCTACTCGTCACTAGGAACGTCCCTACTCGTCACTCTAAAAAACATTCCAAGAAGAAAAAGAAACTCCTGAAAATGGCATATTCGCCCATTTTCAGGAGTTTCTTTTTAGAAAAGCATTCTTTATGACGGACGCATGGAGATATTTTTTAAGTAAGAAGATGTTTCATGTTTTCCAACTTGTCCCGTATGGTGCTTTCGGGGGATCCTATTGCATTACTGCGACCGCATCGCCATTTTTTATTTGATTAACATTGCTGGTTATAACCATAGTATTTTGAGGTATATTCGATGTAATTTCCGTAAAATCTCCAATCGTTTCACCAATACTAACCTCTTGCCGGACAGCTATACCATTCACGGCTTCGTATATAAAACTCCGTCCGTTCTTGTCCCGGACTACTGAGATGGTAGGAACTGCGGGAACTGTTGCCGACTGGCCGGTGTCGATACGAACATTTACAGGCATACCGGGTTGCAACATTTCATTTGGATTCTTTGTAAATTTAATATGAGCCAAAAAAGAAGCAATTTGAGTTCCTGCAACTTCCGGATAAATACTGGAGACCTGTCCCATTGTAGACTGGTTTGATATTTCCGCTGCAGCCGTAGTCCCCAAATGGACCAGATACAGATCATTTTGGTCAAGATGAACGACAATCTCTACCCTTTGACCACTTCCCAGCACCATCAACTGTTGCCCGGCCTGTACCGATTTTCCCGGACCGACTGACAGCCCCGTCACGATGCCATTTGCGGGGGCCTTAACCGTGACGGAACCATTAAACGCTGTTTTATTGGCATTGGGAGATATAGTGTTCTGACTCTTATTCAAGCTTTCTTGCGCTTGTTGTAAGCGGGTTTTAGCATTTTCTAATTCCCGTCGTGAAATAGCCCCCAACTTATACAATTGTTGATAACGGTCAAACTCTTTTAAAGCATCGTTATAATGATTCTGCAATTGTTGAACAACACCCGTTTTTTGATCTGCCGCCGCAGCTGGAGTTTCATTGTCCCCAGACGATACAGAAGCCCCCTGAAGCTTGAGCAGCGGCTGTCCCGCTTTGACTGCTTCCCCTTCTGTTGCGTAGACTTCACTGACAAGGCCGGAAAATTCGCTATGTATCGGCAGGGTGGCCGAAGCTTCTACCGAACCGGTCCGTTCAATCCGTATTGGCTTATTCAAGGTACCTACCGGTACGGCAGTGACGTTAACGGGAGCTCGTGAAACGTCCTGGGGCCAATAGGTAAAAGGAAACAGATTATAGCAGGCGGCCAACCCCAGCACAATAATGAGTAGGCGTGCAGTTAGCGTCGTATTCGGGCGATATGGCTGAACCGTTTTCTCCATACATGTCATCTCCGGCATCAAGACTAACAGTTACTATATTCCCACTTTTCACTTTTTACGTCAAGTGTTGACAATAGATAGAATTAGTTGGAAAATGAGAAGGTAAAAAACGCTGCAAAGCTGCAAATTTTGAGGAGAGGTGGCTAAATGCATATTTTATACGAAGCGCGTAATAACCAAAAAATAGAGAACAGCCGCCGGCGGCAAAAGACAATTATTTTTACGCGTTGGATTATCGGGCCGGTGTGTATGCTTATCCTATTGGGGATAGGAATTTTGCCAAACTGCCTCCGGGCTCAAAGTGCGAACGCGGTTACTGCAGTTGAGGTAAAACATAACCAGCCTTTGGAAAATAAACAAGTTGAAGGTCTTGCCAATACTCCTTCCATTTGGCCGGTTAGCGGAGCACTTACTTCCGGCTTTGGCTGGCGTAATTCGCCTTGGGAAGACGGCAGTGAATTCCATCCGGGGATCGATATCGCTGTCAATATGGGCACGCCCGTTGTTGCGACCGCTGATGGGAAGGTTATAAAGAGCGGATGGTCCGGCGGCTATGGCAATATCGTCGAAATTGATCATGGTAACGGTATTGAGACGATTTACGGGCACAATTCGCAAATAGCCGTAAGCGTTGGTCAAAATGTGAAAAAAGGTCAAATTATTTCTTACTCCGGCAGCACCGGGAATAGTACCGGCCCGCATGTCCATTACGAAGTCAGAATAAATGGCACCGCTGTGGATCCTTTTAAATTTTTGATTTTATACTAAGTTAACGCAGCCCAGCCAATCGGGCTGTTTATTATAAAAATAACCCCCAATAGGTAGGTCTTCCCCCTGCTTTAATGTAATATAAAGGATTGTTATTATTTGCTAAAGAATATAATTTTAATAATATATTTCATTAGAGTAAAGGAGTACTTGCTATGTTTGGTATCAACCACTATGAAATGTTTCTTATCGCTGGCATCATTCTTAATATTACTCCTGGATCAGATACCATTTACATTTTAAGCCGAAGCATTTCACAAGGCCGCAGGGCCGGTATTTATTCTGTTTTAGGCATTAGTTCCGGCGGCGCTGTCCATACCTTGCTTGCTGCACTCGGACTCTCTGTCGTTTTATCTCAATCCGCCCTGGCCTTTGGGATTGTCAAAACAGCCGGTGCTCTATACCTTGGCTATTTAGGCATCACAACGCTGTTCTCAAAAAATAATATTTTAGTTTCACAAAATGTGAAGGTAATGTCTAATAAAGATACCTACTTACAAGGATTAATAACAAATGTACTGAATCCTAAGGTGGCTCTTTTCTTTGTTTCCTTTTTGCCGCAGTTTATCGCCTCCCAAAACAGCTATGGAATTATACCCTTTATACTCTTAGGAATAACCTTCTTAACCACGGGTACTCTTTGGTGTCTTTTCCTAGTACTTTTTTCATCAAAAGTAACAGCATTTCTTCATCAGAGCGCCAAGGCAGCTAGTATGATGAACAAAATCTGCGGAAGCATTTATTTACTTTTGGGCGCAAAGCTTCTGACCGCTGAAAAAAGCTAAGATCTTATTTCTTGTCAACTGAAATAAGAAATCGCCTCCCTAATTCAATATTCAGCGATATGACTGTTTCTCGGGCACCGCCACCGTTAGCCTTGAATGCTTTTTTGAGAGACATGAAATGGAATATAACAATTAAATTAAAACTGACAAGAGAGTAAGGAGTGAATTTATTATGAAATTTTGCTGGTGCACAATTACGGTTCAGGATATGGAGGATTCATTAAAATTTTATCAAGAAATTGTAGGGCTTTCGATTAGTAGAAGATTTGCTGCGGGGCCTGGAGTAGAGATTTCTTTTTTAGGTGACGGAGAAACAAAAGTTGAACTTATTTGCAGCTCAAACCATAAAGTAAATAATAATAATATTGAGGGTATTTCTTTAGGATTCGAAGTTGAATCCGTTGATGAAAAAATTAAATTTATAAAAGAAAAAGGACTAGAAGTAGATAGTGGTCCTTATCAACCTAATCCCCATATTAAATTTTTCTATGTTAAAGACCCCAATGGTGTCAGTATACAATTCGTGGAAAATATGTAGCTTTAGATTAGTCTCCCCTACTTTAGACCAGCCTGGCCCTTGACGGTTGTCCCAATTCGTAGTATATTTAAGAGCAAACGTTCATTCACGCAAAACACAACATAGCAAAAGATGATGATGGGGACGAGTAATCACAACATGGTTTACAGAGAGCAAGGCCGGCTGGAAACTTGCAACCCGCTGTCGTGCCGAACGTCACCCCTGAGTTGCCCGCTGAAATCAAGTAAGCCGGGCCGGCCTAGCCGTTATACGAATAAAGAACAAAATGGATGGTACCGCGACAGATTCGCTCCATAAGCGAGTCTGTTTTTATTTTAATTTTAAATCATAGGGGGAGAATGGTTAGCAATGGAAACTATGTACATTTTTTATGACGGAAAAATTGTGCCGGAGAATGAGGTGCATATCAGCGTGCGCTGCAAGGGGTTTAATTACGGGCTGGGCTGCTTTGAAGGTATACGGGCCTATTGGGATGAACCCGGCAAACAGCTTTATGGCTTCCGTATGCAGGAACATTATGAGCGTCTTTTGCAATCCTGCAAAACCCTATATATTCCCATTCCTTATACCGCGGACGAATTATGCCGCGCTACCGCCGAACTGCTCAGGAAAAACCAATGCCGCAGCACGACTTATATCCGCCCGCTTGCCTTCAAAGGGTCCAATCAAATTGCTCCAACCCTTTTGGATGATGACAACCGGCTGGTGATCTATTGCCAGCCCATGGGAAATTTCGCCGGCAAGGATGAGCTCCGCGTTGCGGTCACTTCCTGGGAGCGTTTGAGCGATAATATGCTGCCGCCGCGTACCAAACCAACGGCCGCTTATCTGAACTCCGGTCTGGCTTCCCTGGAAGTAGTGCGCCGCGGCTATGATGAAGCCTTATTCTTAACCCGCAGCGGCCACGTCTGTGAGGGACCGGGGGAGAACGTCTTCATGGTCCGGAAAGGCAAACTGGTCACGCCGCCGCCCTCGGATAATATTCTGGAAGGCATTACCCGGGATACGGTTATGACCCTGGCCCGGGAAGAATTAGGAATGGAAGTTGTGGAACGCAGCATTACCCGGACCGAATTATACGCCGCCGAGGAAGTATTCTTCAGCGGTACGGCCATGGAAGTAGTTGCGGTTGTGGAAGTGGATGACCGGACAATCGGCAGCGGACATCAAGGTCCCGTGTGCCGTCAGCTTAAAGAACTCTTCTTCCAGGTAGCAACGGCCAAGCTAAAAAAATACGCCGGTTTTTGCTATCCTGTATATTAGGAAAGAGCGCTGACGCGGTCTTTTGGTAATTGGAAAACCATCCTTTCCGGTCCCAAAATAAAAACCGGCTCCTGGATTTATGAAACAAATCCGGGAGCCGGTTTGGTTTTAGCGTCGCCCGCTCTGATTCAGGCCGCTTTTTATTTCTTCATAACGGAAGCAATCCACAACATGGTCATTTACCATTCCTACAGCCTGCATAAAAGCATAGCAGATGGTTGAGCCGACAAATTTAAACCCGCGCTTTTTCAGTTCCCGGCTCATCCGGTCCGACTCCGCTGTCTTAGCCGGCACTTCCGGCAGGCTGCGCCAGGCATTCTGTCTCGGTTCGCCGTCGACAAACTGCCAGATAAAACGGCTGAAGCTGCCGTGAGTTTGCTGTATTTCCAAAAAACAGCCCGCATTTTGGATAGCCGCGCGTATTTTAAGCCGGTTACGGATGATCCCGGGATCATTCACTAATTCTTCGATTTTCTTTTCATCATATTGGCTGATTTTTAAGGCGTCAAAACCGTCAAACACCTTGCGGAAGTGGTCCCGTTTCCGTAAAACCGTGATCCAGCTCAGGCCGGCCTGCATGCCCTCCAATATTAACATTTCAAATAACCGGTTATCATCATAAACAGGAATGCCCCATTCCCGGTCATGATAACGGATATATAGCTCATCATCACCTGCCCAGGCACATCGAACCGGCATTAAAATCCCCCCGTTTTTCCTAAACTGTCTTTTATTCCTGCTTAAACATTTACCGCCAAAAGTAAAAAATCCTGCCGGCAAAAATTAATTGCCGCTCTCACCTGCCACAATTGAACCTGCTAAAACGCTACCCGTTCCGGACCATTACAATATCTCAGGCATTATTCAGAAAGTAACATTGATCTGTAAATTTTGTATTTGGTATAATAGAATCACGAACATATGTTCAATTCTATAAAAAAGCAATCCAAATAAAACGGAGGCGGCAAACAAAATGGAATGCAAATTAAAGAATATATCATTGTTCTACGAAATCGAAGGCTCGGGACAGCCGGTGTTGATGCTGCACGGCTTCTATCCGGACCATAGGTTGATGTCCGGCTGCATGGAACCTGTCTTTAAGCATAGAAACGGGTATAAGCGAATCTACCTTGACCTTCCCGGGATGGGAAAATCCAAAGGCGAAGATTGGATTACCACCTCCGATCAAATGCTTGCCGTCATTCTCGAATTTATTGAAACCGTCGTTCCGGCAGAAAATTTTTTACTTGCCGGTGAGTCATACGGTGGATATCTGGCGAGAGGCGTATTACATAAAATGCGAAACCGGATTGACGGCTTACTGTTGCTGTGCCCGGCAATCATCGCGAACTGGAAAAAACGGAATCTCCCCCGTCATGTTGTGTTGAAGCGGGATGAAACCGCATTAAAAATGTTCGGGACCAAAGATGCGGCTGATTTCACAGCGATGGCAGTTGTGCAAGATGAAAGAAACGCACAACGCTACAAGGAAGAAATCCTATTCGGACTCAAACTGGCAGATGACCGGTTTTTAACGAATTTACAAAATAACGGTTATGAATTTTCTTTTGATATCGAGGCCGTTGCTGAACAATTCACCCGGCCGGTTCTCATCTTGACGGGACGGCAGGATGCCACCGCCGGTTACAAGGATGCCTGGAATATTCTTGACAGCTACCCGAGAGCAACGTTTGCCGTTCTGGACCGGGCCGGGCATAATTTACAAATTGAGCAGGAAACCGTCTTTACCGTTTTAGTATCAGAATGGCTGGACCGGGTTGAGGATTTAACCATTTTTTAACAATTCATTGGTAGGTAAACTTTTCATTGCGGCGAAAATTGGATATATGAACAGAAATCCAATCACAAGTCAGGAGGGTTAGCGTGAATTTTTCTCAAAAATCAGTAACACGAACACTGGCCTTGGGCTTACTAATCGGCGGTATCATTGCCGGGCCGGTACAGGCAGCCCCGCACAGTGACTACGACCTCAACTCCCCGGCAACCGTCGGGCAGGTATTGCCCAACGACTGGCACATCAGCCCGGCAGGCACACAGGTGACGTTAGGCAATTTACCTACTAATGGCGTTATTTCCCCGAACGGCCGATTTCTGGCAGTGACCAATAACGGATGCAGTCCTAAAACACAGGAAATATCGATTGTGGATTTAAAAGTAAATAAAAAGATAGACAGCGTGCAGGTGCCATCCAGCTTTCTCGGCATTGCGTTTAGCCGGAACGGAGACAAACTCTATGTCAGTGGCGGAAATGATAATAAAGTATATGTTTTTTCGTTTAACGACGGCAAACTGACGCAGAATGGATCTATATCCGTTCCCAACTACCCGGCAGGCATGGCTCTATTAGCCGACGGGACTCTGGCGGTGGCGGAAAATCTGGGTGATCAGATTGCCTTGATCGACACGGCGACAGCTCAGATCACGAAAGAAATCCCGGTTGGACGGTATCCTTACTGGGTAACTCCCGCTCCGGACGGAACGACGCTTTATGTGAGCAATTGGGGTTCCGACAGTATATCACAGGTGGATCTCTTGTCGGGAACTGCAACCCGTCAAATTAATGTTGGCAAATTGCCGGAAATGATGGCTTTAGCCGCAAATGGCAATACACTCTATGTAGCCAACACCAACAGCGACAGCGTCTCCGTCATTGATACCGCTTCCGCCCAGGTGACCAAAACGTTTGACTTACATTTCAAGGGATTACCGTCCGGTGCGGCTCCTACCGGGTTGGCGCTTACTCCCGATAACAGCCGGCTTTTCGTTTCTTTGGCCGGCGCGAATGCCGACGCCGTAGTGGATACAAACAGCGGCACCGTACAAGGTTATATTCCCACAGGCTGGTATCCCACTCAAGTCTTATACAATGCTGCGCTTAAGCAGGTAGTTACCCTTAACGGCAAGGGCCTGGGGCTGGGCCCCAACCTGGATGGTCCCAAACCGGGCACCAACGCCCCGAATCAAAGTCAATATGATTACAGTATGATCACCGGCACAGCGTCTATCCTGGCCGATCCTGCTCCCGGTCAACTGGCGGCGTTAACCGGACAGGTACTGGGAAATGCTCTGGACAACGCCTCCAAAGATGCCGCCGGACAGTTCGGGGGCAATAACCCGGTTCCCCGTTATGCAGGCGGAGCCAGTCCGATTAAACATATCTTTTTCATTGTCCGGGAAAATCGTACCTACGACCAGATATTGGGCGATCTTTCCCAGGCCAACGGCGATCCCGATCTGGTCCTGTTCGGTCGGGATATTACCCCCAATGCTCATGCACTGGCCGAAAAATTTGTAACCATGGATAATTATTATGCCGATGCCGAAGTCTCCGTTCAAGGCCATGCCTGGACCGCCGGCGCCTATTCCAATGACTATGTGGAAAAAAACACCCCCCTTCTTTACTCCGACCGGTATCCGCATTATGACGGCGGTGTGGTACCCATTAGCTATCCGCCCAATGGTTATATATGGAAAAAGTTAGCAGATAACCATCTTTCTTTCAGGATTTACGGAGAAAACTATTATCTGCATAGTGGCTTATACTACGTATTGACAAACGTATTAGGTCTTAACGATCCTTTAACGGTTGATTATTATCAGTTTTTACGCCGGACTGACGGCCGCAACGGTACCGGAGTTATGGGTAAGTTTTTTGATCTCTTCAAACCGTATAGCGATTTGCAGAGTCCGGAGGCGCTGAAAAAACTGCTTGCCGGCGATGCGAATCTCCGCAATAACCTTTCAACGGTTCTGACCGGAAGCACGGCTTTGGCTGAACGGATGGTGCAAAATCAACAGTTGCTGGATGCGGTAGCCGAATATCTCAGTCATTATCAGTTTAATTACCGGGGATGGGATCTTAAATATTCCGATCTTGACCGGGCTAGCGCCTTTAATCATGAATTGGATAGAGAATTGGCGGCCGGTACGGTCCCTGTTTTCAATTACATTTGGCTGCCGAATGACCATACTGCCGGCTTAAAACCGGGATTTTTGACTCCCAAAGAGTTAGTGGCGCAAAATGACCAGGCTTTAGGTGAAATTGTACAAAAGATTTCTCAAAGTCCCATCTGGAAAGACTCCGCCATTTTTGTTACGGAGGATGATGCGCAAAACGGCAGCGACCATGTGGATGCCCACCGCACGGTAGGTCTGGTAATCAGCCCCTACGTAAAGCACGGCACTGTAAATCATACTCACTATGATCAGGCCAGTATGCTGCGAACGATGGAACTGATCCTCGGCCTCAAGCCCATGAGCATGTATGATGCGGCAGCTTTGCCCATGTATGACATTTTTACCGGAAAACCAGACCGGCAATTCTATGCGGCGGCCCAGGAAAATGCCGGGAACCCGGACCTGAAAAAATATCATAGCTTGCAAAAAATGACCGGCTTATCTGCGAATCTTGACTTTAGCCGGGCAGATGAGGAATCCCAGGATAATATATTGAACAAGATTCTCTGGGAAAGTATTAAAGGTACGCCTTACCAACAAACTACATCAGAGGACGATGATTAATCGGGATTGTAAAAAGAAGTGCTCCTACCCGAGCATTTCTTTTTTAATTAAATTCCTTTTTCACGGTTCATTCATCCAGCGGAATTGCTGGATGGATGCCCTACAATATCACTGGATAAAACCTCCACTTAACATTATGTCAACATACGTGATATAATAATTATAAATCAATATTGAAAACGCAATCCTTTTACTCTCGTTCGCTTGTTTATGCTATTATCTTATCTACTATTTTTAAACAGAGAAAGGACGTGCGTTTATGAGTAAAGCGTGGGGTATCTATGTTCGCTATGGCAGGATCACTATGACCAAAAGGATTGGCTGTCTCCTGAAAACGATGAAAAGATACAATCGACTTACCCGCCGTAAAGCAAAGTCTGATATCTGGATTGCATTGGTGCCGATATCCAATGAATAAAGATTACATAGTAGATTAACAGAAGAAGGCTGCCCTAAGGGCAGCCTTCTTCTGTTTAAGCTTTTACTTGCTGCGGCAAATCCCCCACTCCCGGTTTCGTTGCCGTTCTTTCCGGCCTGCCGGCTGCAGCCGGAAAATTGGCGGCGGCCAGCAGCCGGCTGCAATAATTCATTTTTCCTGTAATTTCTTGAATGAAATTACAGGTCCCGCTGATAATGTCAACAAAGGAAATTCGTTTAAACTCGAACAAATCTGCCTTGGAGCTATAACCGATTGCTTGACTCATCATTAGATAATCATCGGAGATGTTAACCGGAATTCCCAGGTCTGTCACCGCTTTATTCAGTCTGGCCATCTCCCGCATGAGGCCCCGCATATCCAGTTCATTTAACTCATAGTTCAAATGGCGCCAAAACTCAACCGGTTTGTAAATGGAATATTCGTAATTCATCAGTTCATCCAAAAAGTTTTCTCCCAGCTTAAAGCCCAGCTCTTCTTTTTTGTCGAACCAGGCCGTGCCGGGAAATACACCGGGAGGATTTACAATTACTGCATCCGGATTGGCCTCTTGAATCAAACTTATATTTTCCCGGAAGACATCTTCCAGGAATACCCCCGGCACAACCGGACAAGGATAAATCAGGGACAATACGGTCTGGCAGGACAACCCTTCCTTGGCTGCCGCCAATTTAATGCACTGAATGGTATCAATGATATTCTTTTTTGTCACTCCTTTATTCATAATTTTATCATTAATAAGGTCATGCCCGGTTTCTCCCCCCAGAAAAACTGCTCTCAGACCGGACCGGATCATCAGGCGGTAACTTTCGTAGATCTGCTCCGTTACGTTGGCCGGCCGGGCAAATAGGGAGTAATTTATTTTCAGGTTCGCTGCCAAAATCATCCGGGCAATAGCCCGTCCATGGCCGATGGGCGTTTCGGAACTGCTAAAGCGGAAAAAGGCAATCCCCCGGCTGACCATTGCCTCAATCTCGGCCTTTATCTCCTCCACCGGTCTGGCGGTGTAATGAATCTTCTGCCGCGTATGCGAGCAAAAACTGCACTGGTTCCAGGTGCACCCCAACCCGTCTACCAGAGTATGAAACCAGACTTTGTCCTGCATGTCCACCGCCCGGTAACGGGGAACTGTAAAGGAATGAAACAGGTAGTCGCCCTGTTCGCTGTAATGTCCGGTACGGATTAGCGGAGACGGTCCGAACTGCCGCCGCACTTGTTCCAGGAAAGCAGCTTTATTGGCTGCTGTTTGCCGCAGCTTTAGCAGAATCTCCAGCAGTTCTTCCCCGGGCCCCATCACTGCCAAATCAAATTCACCGTGGGCCAGAACATTTTCCCCGTATACTTTGACATGGGGGCCGCCGGCAATTACCGTGGTTTCCGGATTGATCTCCCTGACTTTTTGAGCCAGTTTGACACTCCAGGTATAGGGCGTTCCACCCCAGACTTTGATACCTACTAAGGAAATCCGATCAGTCTTAACCAGGGCCGTGAGATTGTCAATCATCTTGTCCATATGTTTTTTACGGTAATAAAGGGTCAGCGATTGCAACGGCCAGGCCAGCAGCATGGCAATAACGGCCAGCGCCTTAAACCGGCTGTTATAACATTTTAGCTGCCACTGGACCAATCGCCGGAGAAACTGCCGGCACCAGCCGGGAACACCGCTCTCCACGAGAGAAATCCGCTGTTCGTCGGCGACGTAGACGCTAAAACCGCGGTCTTCCAGATAGGTACGGATTACGGCCAGGCCGTTTTCCAGCGCCGCATCGGAAGCGATCCGATGCCGGGGCGCAAAACTGTTTACCAACAGTAAATCAAGCTTTTTATTCATGGTTATAGCCTCCCTGTTCGGTAATTGAATCAGTCCGGTCCAAATTTTGAGTTTCTTTTAGATTCCGCACAAAGACTGCCGCCGCCTCAGGATACAGATGCTGGTACCGTTCGAACGCCTGCCGGGGCAGCACAAATAACTCGACACCGGTTATGGCCGAAACCGCTTCCGTCTGCCTTGATCCGCCCGGCAGCATTAACCCGCCGAAGTGGTCTCCCGGGCGCAAAAGGCGCGCTGCCGGTTTGGATTGAGAAGTCAGGCTGCCCGCAAGCAAAAGATAAAAATCGTTGCATACGCCGCCCTCATATACAATGCAGTCGCCCGGCGAGCAGGAAAATATCGCGCCTGCCCGCAGAAGTTCCATAGCGCTTTTCCCGTCAAGATGCCTAAATACCGGAATTGCCAGCGGAGAGCGGGACAATTGATCTTCTACATACTCCCATAAACTTTCGGCAGTCACTAATTGGGTGTTGAAAACTTGGCCGGCTTCCGGAAATCCCTTCCCAAATGCCTGCGCTGTTGTTAAATCATTAAAATATTTTCTTGCATGCCGATAAAGAGGTGATCTAACCGCCTTCATATGGTCCGTATCTTCCAACAGCAGTACCAAAGGAACTAAAAGACCATATCCGGGATCAGTAAAGTTACGGGTAAATTGTCTGAATCCTACCCGCTCATATAGCGGGACCAAATAAGGATTACCACCAGTAAAGCAGATTGAAGCATTTTGTTCGCGAAGAAGCCGATAAGCCTCTGCCAGAATCAAATAAAAGGCAGGTGAGCTACGATATTGGGGTACAACAGCAAGCTTCGTGCCGAGACCAAAAAGGGAAAAGCGGTTGTGCAACGTCTTAAACTCATGCATTTGAAATACTTCGGCCAGGTCAGCCGGATAATCTTCCGCAGCCTGAATCGTTAAACGCATAGTGGCAATAATAGCACTGCCAGCCTGTACGTAAATTAAGATGCTTCGTTCATCCAGAGGATCATAGATTTGCTTTCTTTTTTTAGCAATGGCACCCAGCGCTTTTCCCATTTCCTCAACATACACTTCATAGCGCAGCCGGTAGATCTCCCGTTTTTCTCCGGCTCGTTCCGCAATCCGAATTTGTAATGACTCATCTGTATTGTCTTTGCAATAAAGTTCCGTCTCTTTATTAATCATTTTTTACTCCCCCCTTTTTTGTCTGAGAACAAATTCTGGAAAATGGCATCAAACAAGCAAATCCACCACCCCCTCTCACGCCCTTTTATTGACAAATTTTTTAATGTCTGTAAAAAACGCCCCAAAAACAAAAAGAGCCCTGTTTAGGACTCCTTAAATTAACCGTTGTTTCAACTATTTCGCTTTAAATACGATACGGAACGTTGTTCCCTGCGGGCCGGAATCCACCTGGACTTTGGCCTGATGGTCACTGGCTATCCGGTAGACGACGGCAAGCCCAAGACCGGTACCGTTTTCTTTGGTAGTCAAAAAGGGCTTGCCCAGATTTTCCATAATATGCGGCGGAATCCCCTTTCCCTGGTCTTGAATCGTCAGGTAAACATCTCCGTCTTGTTCATACGTCCGCAGTGTAATGATCCCGCCGTGTTCCATCGCTTCCAGGCCATTGCGGACTAAATTCAAAATGAGCTGCCGGATTTCCTTTTCGTCCAGATGGATATCCGGAAGGGCTTCCGGAAGATAGCGAACATCCTTGCTCGAGGCATTGGCATCGGCTTTGATCAGAGGATAGAGCTCCTGAATGATTTTGTTTAACTGACAGACCTTCAAATCACGGGCTTTATTTTTGCATAACGACAAATATTCCTTAATAATCAGATTGGCCCGTTCCAGTTCACTGATCAGCAGCGTGAAATGCTCCCGGTAACCGTTGAAGTCAGGTTTCTTGAGGAAAAACTGCAGATATCCCTGTACCGTTGTCAGGGGATTCCGGATTTCATGCGCCACATTGGCCGCCATCTGCCCAACCGTATTTAGCCGATCCAGGCGGGAAACATCCTGTTCCAGTTCTTTCCGGACCGAGATATCGCGGATAATTCCTTCGAAACCGGTACAGGCACCGCTTTCATCCAGAATGGGCACCGTCGTTTGTTCCACCCAGATTAAGGCATGGTCCCGCCGGATGAAACGCATAATCAGGGGGCCGGCGGAAACGGCGACCGGATTACTGACAAGACTGTCCAATAAAAAGGCGTCGCTCGGATGGACCAGGGAAAAGAACAATTCCGGCGACTGATAATAATCTTCGGGCGTATAACCCGTCAGTTTAGTAATGGAAGGGCTGGCATATTCAAAGCTATGCGCTGCTCCCAGGCGGTAAAGATAAATGGTGTCGGCCGCATTTTCGGCCAGT
Source organism: Allolucifera butyrica (assembly GCF_900476375.1). GTDB lineage: Bacteria > Bacillota > Negativicutes > Sporomusales > UPPP01 > Lucifera > Lucifera butyrica. The sequence continues at coordinate 26,144 of NZ_UPPP01000060.1, forward strand.
AGCCGGTACTGCTTTTCTTTCATCGCTAAATCGCGAAAATTTTTTTCTACAAATAACATAAGTGTACCGATTGATATAATAAAACGGAGTAGGCCGCTAATTAAAAAGCCCCAGGGCACAAACCAGCTCACAGACATAAGAAATGGCATATCCAGGGCATGCAAACCTATTCCAAAAAAAGAAATTCCAACAATTGTTTTCCCCCATCCCTTGCTTTCAAAATTACGTATAAACATCCATCCGTGCCAAAAGTTTACATAGGCAACGAAAACAATGGAAGGAAATACTTCTAGTATAAACGGAGCATTCAATAAAAAAGAAATATCTGCTGCCAAAATTAGTCCAAAGGTCCAATAATACCAACCCTTATACATTTTTCGTTTTAAAAATTTACTTGTAGCAAATACAAGTAATAGATAATTCATGACTAGCGTAAATTGAATTCCCGCTAATACCGGCGTGGGTATCTGGTGCAGCGGGGTACGGTAAAAAATTTGACTTATAAAATGGACCAGCCAAAAAACAGCCCATAGGCCAATATACGTTTGACGGTAGAGTGAAAAGAGAAAGAAATAAACACATACCACGGCGAAGGTTGCCGCTAACGTTGCGATTATCGAAAGCTCGTAAAAGCTCATTTAAAAGCCTCCCTGGTATCCGTCCGACGATTTGTTTCAGGCTTGGCAGCAAACCATTTTATAACATTTTTTGAATATAAAGGTACATTTCTACATAAACCTCCGAAATCCTGTACTAAGTGATTTATTGTACGAAAAAACGCTAAAATAAAATCCCTCACCGTAGTGAGGGTAAAAAGAAAAAGGGAGATATGCTTGAAGAAATTGGTCTCATTGCTCCGGTATATTAAAACGAACTGTAAAGACCGTTCCCTTACCATATTCGCTTTCTACGAAAATCTCGGCATCGTGGCGCTGCACAATCCGGTAACATATGGCCAGTCCCAAGCCGGAGCCCGTTTCTTTTAACGTAGCAAAAGGGGTTCCCAACTTATCCATAAACTCCGGTGGAATGCCGCTGCCTTCATCTTCAACATACAAGAATACTTTTTCTGCGCAGTGCCGGGTGCCGATCCTGATCTTGCCTCCCTGCGGCATCGCTTCAATCGCATTCCGGGTCATATTCAGAATCAATTGGCGTATGCTTGGTTTATCAAGCATAACTGCAGGAACATCCTCCAGGGGAGTTTCAATACAGCAGTTATTCAATAAAGCATCGGCCTGCAGCATGGGAAAAATCTCCCGTATCAGATCATTTAATTTAAGCAGCTTAAAATCCATGGCCCGGTCTTTGGCCAAAGAAAGAAATTCTTTAATAATATCATTGGCCCGGTCCAGTTCCTCAATCATCAATTCAAAATGGGCCTTATAGTTTTCCAGCTCTTTTTTCCACCCCAAAAATTGCAAAAAGCCTCTAACCGTAGTCATTGGGTTCCGTACTTCATGACCAATACTGGCCGCCATTTCCCCAATCAGGTTTAACCGGTCCAGCCGGTTTAGGTGCTCGGCAATCTTGCGGTTGTTCTCGGCTTCCAATAAGCGTTTTATCCGGTAGCGAAGTACGGCGGGAATGAAACTTTTAATAATATAGTCATCCGCTCCCACCTTAAAAGCCTGATTAATTGTCGCTTCATCTTCCCGTGAGGTAATCATCAGAATCGGTACATGCTTACCGCCTGCCATCTGGCGAATCTTAGCGCAGACTGAACATCCGTCGACTTTGGGCATAATTACATCCAGCAGTACCAGATCGGGCCGATAACGTTGATACTGCGAAACTGTCTCTGTTCCATCACGGGCCTCAACAATTTCATAACCGTCCTGATTCAGAATATCTCTCAAAATAGAGCGCATAAAGCTCTCGTCGTCGGCGATTAAAATTAAAGAAGGACGTTTAGTAACATTCACTGCATAAATTGTTACCATCTCCTCTCCCTGAAACATCGGGGACCGCAGCGAATCAATCGATTTCCAAATCCGCCCAGAAAATCCCCAAATTTTCCAACCAACAACCAATTCGTCACAAACTTACATTATCCTCCAAAAAAACAGTTTTTTTCCGTATCAATTTAGACACAAAAAAATTCGATGCAAAGATTGCATCGAATTTTTTACTCTTAGAAGGGATCTTTGATGTCCTCGTTCCCTTTGAGAGAAGTCTTATACAGTTTCCGGTTCTGCAAGAGCCATACCTTTTCCGAAAATTGCCCTGTCGGTGTTGTTTCCAGTACTTTTTTTATATCGTACATGCGAGCATCAATAATATCGAGATAGTGCAATATTTCGGCCTCCGGGATCATCGGCCGCTTGGGGCTGCCAAACTCCGGTTCGTAATGATGGGAAAGAATCATGTGCTGCAGCAGCAAGGATACTTCTTTATCGGCCCCCACCAGTTCGGCGGCGCGGTCAATCATTTTTATTCCCTGGATAATGTGGCCCAGTAATTCTCCTTCTACGGTATATTCCGAAACAATGCCCAGATCGCCGGCATCCATTTCATCCAGTTTGGCAATATCATGCAGGATAATACCGGCAAATAATAATTCCTTATTTAAACCGGCATAAACCTGGCTTACCTTTTCTCCCATTTGCAGCATTGTCAGAATGTGATACAAAAGGCCGGACCGTACGGCATGATGATTCTGCTTGGCCGCCGGATAAACCAGGAGTTTGTCTTTCTTGTCGTTTACAATATAACTCACGATCTTCTGTAAATCCTGATTATGAATTTCTTCAATATATTGCCGGACCTCATTATACATAGCGTTTCCGTCTTTAGGCGCTACAGGGACAAAATCGGCAATGTTCAGACCGTCTTCCGGGACGGCAAGCCGGATTTTATCAATTTTTATCTGCAGCCGGCTCTGCCATTCACTTACTGTTCCTTTTATTTTAACCAGAGCATGCCGGCCATAATCTTCTTCCTCTTGCTGACTGCAATCCCAAAGCTTGGCGTTCATTTCTCCGGTCTGATCCACGAGGGTAATATCCAAAAACTTTTTGTTATTGCTTGATGTTTTACAGTCCACTGCCCGGATCAAATAAAAGCTCTGGACAACATCTCCCGGCTTCAACAGCCTCAATTCCTGATTATTCATTAGCGCTCTCCCCAGTATATTTTCACTCTTTGCCAATTGGTTAGCAAATGATTGTTTTATTGTATTCGTCATGATTGCACCGAACCCTTTTCTCTTAGCGAGACGCGAAAAACCCGTCTCAGTCGGCCGTTCTTGGGGGTATTCACTCAAAAGAAGCATCCATTAGCGGGCAGGATAAATATGGTATTCAGCTGAACTCTATAAAAGAAAACAACATGAGAATTGGGGTGGGCGTATGAATAAGACACGGCTGAATAAGGTACTGCAGGCAATGGCTGAACAAAACGTACCGCAGATGGTGATTTCTGATCCGGCGGCTATTTTCTATTTAACCGGCAAATGGATTTACCCCGGGGAAAGAATGCTGGTCCTGTATCTCAGCCTTAGCGGAAATCATAAACTGTTCATCAATGAATTATTTCCGTTGCCCGAGGACCTGGGTGTGGAGAAAGTCTGGTTTAACGATATTGAAGACGGCGTGGCCGTGCTTTCCCGTTATATCGGGAAAGCAAAAACAATCGGGATTGATAAAAACTGGCCGGCTCATTTCCTGTTACGGCTGATGGAGCAACAGAAGGACAAAGCCTTTGTGAATGGTTCCGGCATTCTGGACCGGCTGCGAATGTACAAGGATGAGCAAGAAAGAAACCTTATGCGGGAAGCGTCAAGAATAAATGACTTGGCAATAGGGCAACTGATTCAACTCATTTCGCCGCAGCATTCGGAGAAGAAGCTGTCTCACCTTTTAGGAGAAATCTATGAGACTCTCGATGCGGAGGGCTATTCGTTCGAACCGATTATTGCCTACGGAGCGAATGCGGCGGATTCTCACCATATACCGGGAAACAGCCGCCTTAAAGCGGGCGATTGCGTACTTATTGATATCGGCTGCCGCAAAAACTCCTATTGTTCCGATATGACGCGCACCGTCTTTTATAAACACGCCTCAGACCACGCCCGCAAAGTATATAATTTGGTTGTAGAGGCGAATCAGCGGGCGATTGAAATCATAAAACCGGGCGTCCGGTTCTGCGACATTGACGCTGCCGCCAGAAGCTGTATTGAAACCGCCGGCTATGGCAAAGGGTTTGTCAACCGGACAGGCCATTCTATCGGCCTGGAAACCCATGATTTCGGCGATGTCTCCGCCGTTAATACGGCCCCGGTGGAAGCGGGCATGATTTTCTCGATCGAACCGAGTATTAAAATACCGGGCGAACTGGGCATCCGTGTCGAAGACCTGGTTCTGGTCACAGCCGACGGCTGCGAAGTATTGAATCAGTACCCCAGAGAACTAATGATCGTGGAATAAGGCCCGGCGGCAATCAGATAATGCTTAGCTCTTCGCCATTTAAGACTTTTTTCATGTTCTTCATCGGGCACATCTTGCCGCACATGGTACAGGTATCTTCACATTCCGGCTGAGATTCCTGCCGGTATTTTCCCGCTTTTTCCGGGTCCATCGCCAGAGCAATCATGCGGGAGAAATCCACGTCGGCCCGGGCGGCACTCATTTGATTATCCCATTCCCGGGCACCGGGAATTCCCTTCGCGATATCGGCAGCGTGAGCGGCAATCCGGGCGGCAATAATTCCTTCCTTGATATCGTCGAGATTCGGCAGGCGAAGGTGTTCCGCCGGCGTAACATAGCAGAGAAAATCGGCGCCGCTGGCGGCAGCGATTGCTCCGCCAATGGCACTGGTAATATGGTCGTACCCGGGAGCAACGTCGGTTACAACCGGTCCCAGTACATAAAAAGGAGCACCATGGCATAATTTCTTCTCCAGCAGCATGTTAGCCGCAATTTCATTCAGCGCCATATGGCCCGGCCCTTCGATCATTACTTGCACATTGCGCGCCCAGGCCCGTTTGGTCAGTTCGCCGAGAGTAATCAACTCCTCAATTTGCGCCGGGTCGGTTGAATCCTGGATTGAGCCGGGACGGCAGGCATCACCCAGACTAAGTGTTATATCATATTTCTCACAAAGGTCAAGCAATCTGTCATAGTACTCGTAAAACGGATTTTCCCGGTTGTTAAGCTCCATCCAGGCGAATAGCAATGACCCGCCCCGGGAAACAATGTTCGTCAGGCGTTTATTCTTTTTTACCCGTTCGGCCGTTTTCCGGTTCATGCCGCAATGAATTGTCATAAAATCCACGCCATCCTCCGCATGCCGCTCAACTACCGCGAAAAATTCATCCACCGTAATCTCTTTTAAGTCTTTACCCAGCATTCCGACCGCATCATACATCGGCACGGTGCCAATCATGGCCGACGACATGGCAACCAGTTTCCGCCGGAATTCCTGCGTCTTGCCGAAGCAGCTCAGGTCCATAATCGCTTCGGCCTTTAGCTCAATAGCCTTTTTCGCTTTCGTTAATTCCAGGTCAATGTCGCAGCAATCTTTGGAAACACCCAAATTTACATTGATTTTAGTGCGTAATCCCGTCCCGACGCCTTCGGGGCTTAAACTAACGTGATTTTTGTTCGCCGGGACCACAACTTTGCCTTCGGCGATTAGCGCCCGCAGCACCGCCACATCCATTTTTTCCTTGGCTGCCACCGCCTGCATCTGGGGAGTGACAATCCCTTTTTTGGCCGCATCCATTTGAGTCGTGTAAGTCATTTTTTTACCCTCTTTCTTTAATTTAAATAAAAAACAGCTTGCCACCCGGCAAGCTGTTTTGATTTTTAATTGAGCTTCCCTACGGTGGTACTAACCACATCAGGTTAAAGGGTTGGATATTAATCCTCTCAGCTTGTTACAGCACCCCTAGCCTACTTTATTTTTTTGTTTCCAGCTTAATCATACCTTATTTTTCCATGGCTTGTAAAGATGGCAGTACGGAAATAAATTTAAATATCACACCCGGCCCCGCCCCATATTTTCCAAGGTTTCGTTAATAATTGACAGCCCCTTTTTTATCCTGGCGGCATCGGTGCGGGCGATGCTAAGCCGGATTCCCTTTTCGTACGCCGCATCTTCCGCATAATAGAAGCGCCCCGGCGTTACCAGAACGTTTTGCCGTCCTAATTCATGAATCAACTGCTGTTCGTCAAGGTTCCCGGGAAGTTTCAAGTAGGAATAAAAACCGCATTGGCCGCCGACATACCGCACCCCGTTTTTTTGCAGCCGCCGCAGTTCAGGCTGTAAACACTTCAGCCGCCCGTCCAGCTCTTTTTTTATTGAAGCGGCCTGCTTTTTCAGAATGTTACTGCGGATATATATATCCAGCGTCGCCTGAGAAACTAAAGAAGCGGAGAAGTAGGAAGAAAAATAAGAAAACCAGATATGCTCGGCAAAAAGCTCGGTCAGATGAGTCGGCACAACCATTATGCCGATGCGAAACCACGGCATAATTTTGGAAAAACTTTTTAAATAAATATGATGATAATGATCGCCGTACGCATAAATTGGATCATAGCGGACGTCGGTTACGACATCGCCAAAATAATCATCTTCCACAATATAGACGTCGTATCTGGCAGCCAGCCTGGCAATGGCCTTGCGCTGTCCGGCGCTGTAGGCGGTACCCAGGGGATTGTGATTGCGCGGTACGGTATAAAAAAATTTAATATTGGCAGTTTTAAACAACGATTCCAATCGATCCAGGTCGATCCCCTTCTCATCCCGCGCGATGCCAAGAATCCCGGCGCCGTGATATTTTAAAAATTCGATAAAAAAACGGTACGTAGGCTGTTCGACCAAAATCCGGTCCCGGCCATTGGGGAACGGCATCCGGGTCAATATACTCAAGGCTTGCTGCACACCTAAGTTAATAAAAATATTGGGCACCGACGTAAAGACCTGAAAATCAGCCAAATAGTTCGGCAGCAAATTTCGGAGTGATTCAGTCCCATGCAAATGACGGCTTAAAGAATAATTTTGACCGATATCCACAGCCCGGTCGAGGCAATGCTTAAGATCAGGAAGATAAGCATCGCCAATAACCGGATTGCCGGTAGAAAAGTCAATCACCCCGGTGGACTCTTCCATCCGGCGGAGGCAATTTTCAACAAGATAATAGCCGCTCTGCGGCACGGAATATACGATATGTTTGCTTTTTAACGTATCAAACGCCTTGATGACCGTACTTTTGCTGCAGCCGTAACGGGCGCATAATTCCCGTACGGACGGTAATTTTCGCGTGTTTTTGTAATAACCGTCACGAATATTGCATTCCAGTTCGGCGGCGATTTGCTGATAAAACGTTTCCATGCGGTCCCTCCCAACTGTACCGGCACAGTTTGCCTTTCTCGTCCTTGAGGCTGGTGATAACCAACCCTATAATGATTATATAAAAGATTGCCACAATTGAGGAGGGTTATTGCATGAACGGATTAAAAATTGTTACAATCGGCGGCGGCTCCAGCTATACGCCGGAAATTGTGGAAGGGTTTATTAAACGCTATGCCGAACTGCCGGTCCGGGAATTATGGCTGGTAGATATCGAAGCCGGCCGGGAAAAACTTCGTATCGTCGGCGAACTGGCTAAAAGGATGGTTAAAAAAGCCGGCGTTCCTATCGAAATCCATACTTCTCTCAATCGCCGGGAAGCGCTTCCCGGTGCCGATTTCGTAACCACCCAGCTACGTGTGGGCTTTCTGGAAGCCCGCATCCGGGACGAACGCATTCCTTTAAGCCACGGCTATATGGGCCAGGAAACCAATGGCGCCGGCGGCATGATGAAAGCGCTGCGGACGGTACCGGTCATTTTGGCTATCGACAAAGATATGGCCGAATTGTGTCCCGATGCCTGTCTGGTCAACTTTACCAATCCGTCAGGAATTGTTACCGAAGCCTTGCTGAAATACGGCCGGAATAAAAAAGTTATCGGTCTGTGCAATGTCCCCATCGGCATGGAAATGGGCGTCGCCAGGCTCCTGGATGTAGACCCCGGCCGGGTCAGAATTGATTTTGCCGGACTCAATCATATGGTATTCGGCTTAAATGTTTATTTAGATGGGGAACAAGTCACCCGGCAGGTGGTGGATAAAATTGCGGCCGGTCAAATGGACAGTGTCGTAAAGAACATCATCAATATAAAATGGGTGTCCGAATTTGTAAAGGGACTGGGTATTATTCCCTGCCCGTATCACCGCTATTATTTCAAGAAAGACCAAATGCTGGCGGAAGAGCTGAAAGAATTTGCCAAAGGCGAAACCCGCGGCCAGGTAGTAAAAAAACTGGAGGCCGATTTATTCGAACTTTATAAAGACCCGAATCTGGATATCAAACCGCCCCAGTTGGAAAAACGCGGCGGTGCCTATTACAGTGATGCGGCCTGCCGTTTAATCAGCTCCCTTTATAATGACAAAAAGGATATCCAGCCGGTCGTCACGGCGAATCGGGGGGCCATTGACGGCATACCCTCCGGCTCGGCGGTAGAAGTAAGCTGCGTCATTACCAAAAACGGTCCGAAACCGTTGTCCATGGGAGAACTGCCGCCGGCGGTGAACGGCCTGGTGCAGCAGATCAAATCCTTCGAACGAATGGTCGTTGAAGCGGCAGTCACCGGAGACTACAACACGGCGCTGGTGGCTATGACCATCAATCCGCTGGTCGCTTCGGATGAAACGGCTCAAATCCTGCTCGACGAAATGCTGGACGCCAACCGGGAATATCTCCCCCAGTTCGAAGCCTATTTTGCCTCCCGCCAGAGTGTTTAAACCAGTTGCATAACATCACCGGAAGAACCCGCTAATTGGATATATTATTATGACGAAAGTTGCCTTATCCTTATTAAATTCCTGTACTAAATTCCGCCAAACAAAAATATAGATTATATTAGAAATAACGATGTTTTCCATCGTTATTTCTAATTTTACAGCACGAAATAGCTGTAATAAAATGGTAAATAGGAATTATCTGAATTTTACATCCCACTTTGTGAACGAGATAACAAAGGGAGGTGATACGGGCCGCGCAATCCGGAAAATGGGAGGTGATAACAGGAACGCCAGTGAACATCTGCCGCCGGCGGATGGCAAAACTAAAAACAATCATTCGAGGAGGGAAACGTATGGCTGAAGTAAGTACTTCATCAACAGTGGCGAACCCGAAAAAACCCGGCAAGTATTTTCCGGCTGGTTGGGAAATTAGTGAAGCAATGCCGGGACTCTTACTGATTGTCCTGCCAATTTTAGTAGTCGCGGAAATTCTCTGGTGCTGGGAAATAAGCAATAAAACGACTTATTTTGTTGATATTTTTATTGCGGCCGTATTAGCGCTGATTGTCGCCAATGTTTTTAAAATCCCGGATCGTCTAAAAGCCGGCCCGTCATTTGCTCAAAAGTGGTTTCTTCGCTTAGGCATTATTATCTATGGATTAAAATTCAGCTATAGTTACTTAGCCGTAATCGGCTGGCAAGGTCTTGTTGTCGTCCTTGTCGCTATCGCTGCGGCAGTTTTTGTTTCCATGGGCCTGGGAAAGATATTCGGCCTGGAAGATAAAACGGCCTCGCTGATCGGGGTCGGCACCGCCATCTGTGGCATTGCCGCCACGCTGGCCACGGCACCGGGAATCAAGGCCAAGGAAGAACAAATCGGTGTCGCCATCGGCGTTATCCTGCTCTGGGGAACATTGGCCCTGGTTGCTTATCCGGCTATCGCGGTTGCCGTTCATATGCCCACTGCCGTCTATGGGACCTGGTGCGGTGCGGCCATTCATGACCTGCCCCAAATTGTAGCGGCCTCCCTGCAAGGCGGCGGCAACGACGCCTTAAAAGCCGCTCTGATGGTCAAAATGATTCGTATGGCGTTTATTATCGTCCTTGTTTTGGGAATGTGCATGTACTATGCAATTAACGAAAACAAAGAGTCCAACAGTCAATCCAACCTCTCTATTGCTCTTAAATCTGTGCCAGCTTTCGTTATCGGCTTTTTTATTGTTGTTTTAATTAATACTTTTTTTAAAATCCCAGCAGCAATTGCCGGTCCTTTGGCAACCTATCCGGCATCCGTCACCCCGTTCACCCTGGCCTCATTACTGCTCAGCGCCGCTATTACCGGCATTTGCCTCAAGGTTACCCATCAAACCATCCGGGTTGCCGGCTTTAAGTCCATTCTCGTAGGCCTGATTGCCTTTGTGGTTCAATCCGGGCTGGTCCTGTGGCTTTCTTATATGTTCTTTGGCTAAGAAAGACCGCTGCGTGGTCTTTCGGCTCGGAACTCCTAGCGCAGGGCACAGGAAAATCCGTCTGAAAATCATTTGGGGCGGCCACCTTAACAGAAGGAGCGTCTTTTCATAAGCGGTGGTTAAGGGCCCGAATCCTCTGTTTCTATTAAAAAAAATGGCATTGGAAGATCCAGTCCTGTACTGGTTTCCAATGCCATTTTTTTAAAACTCTTCTTCCCAGGATATATAAGGCTGAGGAATATCCTCCATAGCGTTCACCATGAGTTCCACTAAACCGCCGTAGATGATATTATATTTATCCCGGAAGCCATAATGTTCGATCAGCGCGTCCCGGGCCGCCCCCTTGCAATTGGAGCAGGGAGCGCAATAGTATTTTGGAATAGCCGGATCCAGTACATCCTGAAACGCCGCAAGCACTTGCCGTGCCTTCCGGCGGCTTGCCACATTATTGCGCCAGTCAGGAAAATTCTGTGAGCTCATAATAGCAAAGCCGCTGCCGCCGCCACAACAATAGTTGCCCGTGCCCGCGTCCGGCATTTCCCGGAAATAACCTGGCGCCATAATATGGTTTAAGACCGTACGCTGCGGCGTCACAATTCCCATTAACCGTACCATATTACAGGGATCATGCAAGGTTACGGGAAAACTATTCTTTGACGGATCAAAGCGAACGGCACCGCTGGTCACTATACTGGCCAGCAACGGCAGACAAGACTCCCGTGCGATGGCCATATCACCGACAAGGAGCCGGTCGGCAATGGTCAGCATCGCTTTGGTAGCATGGCCGCATTCGCCGACAACAATCTTTTTCACGCCCAGTTTTTTAGCGGCCTGGACTTGCGCCACCGCGATACGGGAAAATTGGATATCATCATACCAGACGCCGTAATTAACTCCTTCATAGCCCATCATCTCGCTGGAAAGGGTCCAATTTAAACCGGCCGCTTCAAAAAGAATGGCAAAAGCCGCCGGATTTTCCGGCCAGGCCAGATATTCCCCCGCATTATGGATCAGCAGGATATCGGCCCCTTTCTTATCCAGTGGAATCGTGATTCTCCGGCCGGTTTTTTCTTCGATAATATCTTCAATAAACTCAATGTTATCCTTAAATGCCAGAGGGGTCATGCCGGTTGACGAGCCGGTTTTCATATGCTGAACAGTACCGGACTTATGCACGCCGTCCGGCGCGAGGCCCATTTCCTGACTGAAAACTTTGCGCAATTCCCGGGAAAGCAGCGCATTATCCACGCCAATGGGACATACGGAGGCGCAGCGGCGGCAGATGCTGCAGCGGTAGACCAATTCCGCCAGGCGATATACCACCCGCCAGTTGAGTTCTAAATCGGCCCCGGCCCATTTGCCAAGCAATTTGCCACAGGGGCTGAAATACCGCTTTATAATGCGGCGTAACACTTCCGGCCGGAAATTAGGCTTGTAAATCTCCTGTCGCCCACTTTCTATGTAGATGGGACAAGCCTCGTTACAAGTATTGCATTGCATGCAGTATTCGTTGCTTAACGTTACCGGCAGCAGAAACCCCCAGTTGTTTTCTTTTTGAAACAGTTTTTCCAATCCCCGTAAAAAGCTGTTTACAATGGCCGCTTCCTCTTCCCGGGTCTGTGGGATGGGTAAACTAAGAGCGGAAAAGCCATCCAGCGAAAAATCGTACTTCTCCCGTATTTCCGGTTTCAGTTGTTTAAACCGGATGGTTTCTTCCGGATATAATGGACTGATATCGGCCGGAACCAGCGGCGAAAATACATCCTCCGACCCGAATTCCCGCAACGGCCTATTCCTTTTCATTCTGATCTTCCTCCCTTGACGCCTCGCCGGCAACCTGGTCAAGCCAGGACTCTCCCTGCCGGACATGGGCTCCCGACCAGGTAACCCGGTAATTCAAGTAAGCGGCAACATCCGTTTCCATGGCACTGCCGCGTTTCATTGAGGCATCGTCCCACATAATATCATGATAAAAGAAATATTTGCCGACAAAATGCATCATCCGGTTAAAAGGCAGATACAGTAAAAAAAGGCCAAAAATCAGCATGCGAAATAGGAGCAGCGGCTCCTTCACCGCTGCCGGCCTGAGCGTAAGCAGCCCGGCCATGTGAGCCCGGTCAACAGCAAAGGATGGATCGGCAAAAAGCAGCGCAGCGAGTCCTGAGCCAAATAAAAGAATCATCAACCCTAAATTAATATAGCTGACATAGTCGGACATATAGCGCATGTCCTCATCCGTCGTGCGCAGCCACAGTAAAACCAGACTCCCGCCCAAGCCGGCCGCAAAACCGATAGAACCGGCGGCAAGGGTCAAATAAAAAAGCAGTCGACCCCATAGCGGCGCAGCCGCCGCTACGGGCAGGCCGTTCAGCTCAAAGACGGCGCCAATTGCAATCAATACGATCCAGGCAAAGCCGAAATAAAAACCCATATGCAGGGGAAAACTGCCTTTCCAGACCCGGGGATTATTGACCCATGCCCGCTTGATAAACAACATTTCCTGCAGCATTTCTTTCAGTTCATCCATAAAAAAAACAGGCGGTTTTAGACCTGTAAAGTCCACTTGTTGATATTTAGAGCCAATTCTTCCCTGGTGGGGAACCGGATAAATATCCCACCGCAGATGCCGCGGCATGGTAATATACCCCCAAACGGTCAGCACCGTTTTATAGAGAAACACGACCACGGCAATATAAAGAAAGGGACCGCCGATAAACCAACTGATTCCCATTATCATCACCCCATGCACAGCTAAAATTTCCCGGGCGGTTTCTTGTCCGGGTAATATAAGCACGGGCCAGGCACCGGCCCGGACCCGTACTTACAAAGCAATGGCAAGGATTATTCTGCTTCGTTACACGCAGCCCGTAGGCTTGGGGAGACCGGCCAATTTACAGGCCCCTTTGGCCGGACCCGATGGAAACATTTCATAAATCTCTTTCAAAGTAAAACCGGTGTCTTTGCATAACTTCCGAATCATAGGAGCGACGCCGAATTTCTGGAAATAATCCCGAAGGTAATGAATGACTTTCCAGTGATTTTCCGTTAATTCGCCAACTTCTTCCTGGGTCGCAAAGAAAGCGACCACATCTTCACTCCAGTTCGCCGGATCCACCAAAAAACCATCCTCATCCAGTTCGACTGCTGCTCCTTTTATTTGGACATTGCTCATATAACAAGACCTCCCTATCTGTTTATGTTTCTTCTAAAAATCATGGACTCAGCACTAGGGCCTGGCCGACTAAATCCATCAATCCTCCCATTTTTAAGTCGGCCATACCGTAATATTCCATGACGGCCGGCATTTGCGCTTTACAAATTGAACAGGGAATTACTAAATAATCCAGTCTTCCTAATGCTTTCACCTGTTCGGCCTTTTTCTTGCCCAGCTGCATGCGGATTTCTTTCATTTCATCCATCAGCAAACCGGAACCGCCGCCGCAACAAAAATTTTCCTCCCGGTTCGGTGTCATTTCCACGAAATCGGTGACAATGGCCCGCAATATTTGGCGCGGTTGTTCTATAATCCCGCCGCCGCGCGCATAATTACAAGGGTCATGCAGGGTAACCCGTAAATTCAGCTTCTTTAACGGTAACCGGGCGAGATGTTCGGCCGTAATTTCATGAATGTGCCTGAGTTCAAACGGTACCGGGCCGCTGGCCCCTTCCGTATACATTTTTGCCGCCCGCCAGCCGTGCCCGCACTCACCCTGGATAACCAGCCCGGCTCCCAGCTTTTGAGCCGCTCTTTTCAGACGCTGATTCTGTTCGCGCATTGTATTCAGATTAAAGAGCAAACCAAAGTTAGCCGCTTCTAAAATTTCGGACGAAATGGTCCAGTTAAAGCCAAGAGAGTAGAATAGCTTCGCCGCGCCGATCATCGTATCTACATTGGTGAAAAAATCGGCGGAAGAGGGAATATAGAGCACATCCGAGTCCGGCTTATCAACGGGAATTTTAATATCAAGCCCCGTTTCTTCCCGCATCTCGTCTTCCATGAATTCAGCCGTATCGGCAATGGCGAGAGGGGGAAGCCCCATATTATTGCCCGTTTTCGCCATATTGGCGCCAATACCTTGCATGAATTTCGGCATAATTCCCAACTGAGACAGGATGTGCCGGGCGGCTATGGTCACTTCGGCCGTATCAATGCCGAAAGGACAAAACAACGAACAGCGGCGGCATTCATTGCATTGATAAAAATAGGTTATCCACCTGGCAATCGTTTCCCCGTCAAAATCGGCCGCTCCGACGAACCGGCCCATAACTTTTCCCGCCAGGGTAAAATAACGTTTATAAACACGCCGCATTAGTTCGGCCCGGGCGGCCGGAACATTATTATAATCCTGCGTTCCCAGATAGCTATGGCACTGTTCCGCACACCGGCCGCACTTAGTGCAGGTTTCCAGCATGACCATCAGCGACCGCAGCGAATTTTTCAGATGCTCCATTTCCTTTAACGCCCGGGATGGCTGTTCCGCTGCGGGAACAGCCGCAAAGCCAATGGCGGCGGCATCTTTATCCTTGGCAATGTTGAGGGGGATTTTCAGCATGACCGGCACCTCCTTTTATAACCCGGACATCACGGACAATCCCGGTCCGCGTCGGATAAACAGGAGCATTCTCCATCAACATGGTCCGGTTGACAAAAAAGCCGGCTGCATGCACCAGTTTGGAAAAAGGGAAATACAGCAGCAATAGATTTACTAAAAAGAAATGGCTGATAAAAATGGGCTCCCAGGGTATAGGCAGCGGATGAAACAGGAACAAACTGCCCAAATAGGCGCGAATCGGCACCAGATTGACTTCCGTGACGGTCCGCATATGCATGCCGGTCACCACAACCGAAAGCAGCAACAGTAAATCGAAAAAATCAGCCGGATCAGACAGACGCTTTACTTCTTCGACCGCCGTTCGCCGGTATAACAGAACCAGCAAGGCTATAAACAGTCCAGTCCCGGACACCGTTCCCAAAAACACGGACAACCGGGTGCTGGCCGCGTCGGACAAGCCAACCATAGTAAACTGGTGGGTCAGGTAGTAAATCCCAACGATATGGCCAACGACAATCAGCGCCAGACAAACATGCAGCAGCCATGCCCAAAACCACAAGCCATTATCACCGCGCCGTAAACTCCGAAAAAGCAGCGTTTCCCTGCCTAGAGCCAGTACCCGGCCAGCCGTAGTCTCCGGCGCCGGAAACAAGGTCAGTTGAAACGGCACCGGTGCTTTCAGCCAGACGATCACCCGCCGGCTCATACCGATAATGAACACGGCAGCCGCTATATAAGGGAACACTTGCCCGATAAAAAACAACATGCCAAAACCCCCTGCCATCTTTCCGGCTCACCAAAGCGGATAATCAAAATTTAAACTGCGTCGTCGACCGGAAGGTAGTCTTCGCATAGGTAAAATCGTCAAGATGCTTATCCGTAAAGGGAATATCGGCTAATTTAAAGAAACGCTCCCAGCCGATACGATTGATCCATTCTCCCATCCGTTCTCCTTCCCGGGCATTGGTTCGCCATACGTCGACGAGATTTCTCACCGCCTCCGTAACCGTAGTCCAGCGTGGCGGCTCATTAGGAATGAAGGGGATAGCCAGGCGCGAGAACATCGGCGCTGTACGGGCATTAGACACCTTGCCGCCGACCCAGATCGATACACCGTCATTCACCGGGTCCATAATTTTAATAGCCGGGCAGACCGCCGTACAGTTGCCGCACATCATACATTTTTCCGGATTGATAATCACACTTTTCACTTTGGGATTGGGCCGAATGGCTCCTGTCGGACAGGCGGCAATTGTATTGGGAATTTCGCAAACCCGGCTGGCCATTTCGTCATTGACCCGGGGAATTGTGCGATGAATACCGACGATAGAAATATCGGAACA
Source organism: Allolucifera butyrica (assembly GCF_900476375.1). GTDB lineage: Bacteria > Bacillota > Negativicutes > Sporomusales > UPPP01 > Lucifera > Lucifera butyrica. The sequence continues at coordinate 42,295 of NZ_UPPP01000060.1, forward strand.
GTGGCAGGCGCCGCACATATTGACGCAGCAGGCTACGGCAATCCGCAGGCGGGCTGGTACTTTAACCTTGCCGGTAAAATAATCCGTCATCTGATCCATGATGCTTTTCGTCAGACCGGATGCGTCGGTCACCGCGCTTTTACAGTGAATCCAGCCTTGGGTATGAACAATATTACTTATCGAAACGCCGACCCCGCCGATTAGAAAGTCTTTATCATCCAGCTCCGTAAGCAGCGGCTGCAGCTTGCTTTCATCGGCCACCAAAAACTCCACATTATTCCGGGTTGTAAACCGCAAATAGCCGTCACAGTATTTTTCGGCAATATTGCAAATGTCCCGAACCCAGTCACTGCTCACCAACCGGGGAGAAGCCACCCGGACGGAATGCAGAACAGCGCCGCTATAGCTGACATGCCGCAGCACCCCCGGCCGCGGAACCGTATGGTATTTCCAGTTCCCGTAGTTTTCCTTGATAATGGGCGGTATTAGCTCCTGATAATCGGGAGGGCCAAAATCAGTTCTAGCCATGACTTCCCACCTCCTCTGCCTTCCAGAAAATATAAGGATTGCTGCGGGGGGCATGCACCATCTGCGGCAAGGGCTCCAGCCCGACCGCTTCCAGGAAAGCACTCAACCCCATGCGCTCAATCAGTTCGCCGACGCGCTCCCGGTTTTTGCCGTGATCGGCCCACCAGTCCGTAATTTTGTCAACCAAATCTTTAAATTCGGTATAAGGTGGTTCCATTTTAATAAAAGGAACCAGCACCCAGCCGATCATTGCCCCTTTCACAACCGGCGCCTTGCCGCCGATAAGCAGGGTAGCACCACGCTCACGGCCGATATGAAGCGCTTTGGGCATCATGTTTATGCAGTGCATGCAATGGACACAATCCTCTGCGGTAATTTTGAGCTCCCTTTTTCCCGAATCCCATTCCAGCGCTTCGGTCGGACACTTGCGAATTACGCGGTTAAAAATGTCAAAGCCGCCGTCAACCGCTTCCCGGACCGCATCCTGGTCCATCTCCAGCACATCCCGCCAAGTACCGATTACCGCCAAATCGGAACGGGCCGAAGCGGCGGCGCAATCATTGGGACAGGCCGATACCTTGATCTTGAACTTGTAAGGCCAGGCCGGCCGGTGGATGGCGTCCTGGTAATGAAGCGTTAATTCCCGGATAATATTCATACTGTCGATGCAGGCCTTTTCACAACGCGCCTGTCCGACGCAGCAGGATAATGTCCGCATGGCGCTGCCGCTGCCGCCGAGGTCAAAACCGCATTCCGTCAACGCGTCATAGCAGGGCTGCAGGTTTTCCGTCGTTGTCCCCAGCAGGATGCAATCTCCCGTTGACCCGTGCAAATTAAACAGCCCGCTGCCGTATTGGTCCCAAATGGCAGCGACTTGCCGCAATTTTTCCGCCGTATAAAAGAATCCGGCCGGTTGATTTACCCGGAATGTATGAAATTCCCGCACATGCGGAAACTTTTCCGGCTGGCTCGAATAGCGCCCGACCACTCCGCCGCCATATCCTTTCACACCCACAATCCCGCCATGTTTCCAATAACCTTCTTTATTCTCGTAGGAAGTTTCCAATTGCGCCAGTAAATCCGCGGCACTTGCATTTTTGGCGGCTGCCCGCTTGATCTCAGTCACAAAACTAGGCCAATCACCCTTTTCCAGCTCATCCAACAACGGAGTCTTTTTCTCATCCATTGTGTCTCACTCCTCCGTTTCTTTAAATCCCGCTTTTCGCAATCCTCTGCTATTCGACAATCATTCCTGAGAAAGAAAATGTGAGTTAATACTCGTCTACCGAAATCGCTCCAACAGTACATAAACTCACGCAGCTTTGGCATCCGAGGCATTCATCTTCGCTGACCTGTGCTTTTCCGTTAAGTACAGTAAACATTTGTACCGGGCACCCTTTCGCGCATTCGCCGCATCCCTGGCACAAACCAGAATCGACTGTTACGACAAACATCGTTTCACCTCCTCGCCGTTCTGGTATCCCGGAAAGTAATCAACCAAATGAAAATTTTTTCACAATTCCAATTATTATTGTAGTTTATTGCCCACCCCCTGTAAAATTAGAAATACCGATGAAAATCATCGGTATTTCTAATAGCAAGTTTACAGACCTTGCCGAATATCATGTAATATTTTCCATTACAAAAGAGCTGAACTTTTCCACCGCCCGGGTCTGAAATTTTTCGCGATGATGTAACATAATAAAATTCCGGGTAATCTCGCCTTCACTCAGCGGAACCGTAATCAGTTCCCCCCGCTTTAAATCATCCTCTACGGCCAGGCAGGATATCGCGCCTAAGCCAAGCCCCGCCTTTATAGCGCTTTTGATCGCTTCCGAACTGCTTAATTCCATAACAATCTTAAGCGATGCGGCATTATATCCATGCCGGTTGACAAATTCCTCAAAAACCCGCCGGGTCCCGGAATCAGGTTCCCGCAATACCCAGCGCTCATCCATCAGGCTGGCTAACGGATTCACTTTATTATGCGCTAAAAAATGCTTTGGCGGCGCTACGACCACCACCCGGTCACCGCCACAGCGTCTGTCGGCCAAAACCGGCATGGGTTCATACAACCCTTCGACAAATCCCAGGTCGATACTGCCGTCGAGCACGTTGGCGATTACCTTTTCCGTATTTTCAACGGTCATGGAAATATTGACTAAAGGATAAAGACAGCTAAACTCAACCAAAATCTTTGGCAAAAGATATTCACCAACGGTCAGGCTGGCACCGATAGCCAACCGGCCGCCGGTAATATCCATCAAGCCGCGCATGGTTTTATTCGTCGCTTGATACAAGCGTTCTAATTCAACGGCATAGGGATAAAGCGCTGCGCCCGCTGCCGTAAGGCGAATCCGTCGATAAAGACGGTCAAACAGTTTCACGCCGTAATAACACTCCAGCGCATGAATCTGCTGGCTGACCGAAGACTGAGTCAAATGCAATTCCTGTGCCGCCAGGGAAAAACTCTCCTTCTCTACTACACACTTAAAGATTTGCAATTGAACATCAAGCATACTTTCCTCCATCCAACCGTTTTTGCGTTTCATTACTCATCCGGAGTACGATCCTTCCGCAGTCGCTCATGTCATTTTGTCAGGAGAAAATTCCCACCTCCCGCCAATCACTTATATATGATCTTTTCTTTCCGCAGCCAACGGGTTGATCCCTGCTGTTCTTCCAAAATATACATATTTAAATTTCCGCGGACAAAACCAATGGCAATCTGGACTTTTCGTAGATAATATCATATAATGTCTATAAATATAGTAAACAAATTTAGAGGTGTTTATAGGATGACCACTCTATCCGATCTATTTTGGCAGGCTTCCCTCGCCGAAATTAAGCAGGGCTATGTGTATGACCAGGCCAGCAGCGAATTCATCTGCCTCACCTGCGGCAAACGTTTCGCCGACGGTATCATCTATTCGTGGGATGAACGCTTATACGAAGCCAAACGGTACATCAAAATCCACATCGCCGAGAGCCATCAATCCCCTTTCCACGTTCTCATCCATCTGGATAAAAAGTTAACCGGGCTGACTGACCACCAAAAAAGCATTCTGGAGCTTTTCTACGCCGGCTCTAGCGACAACGAGGCGGCAAAAGTGCTCGGCACGGGCAGTACCTCAACCATTCGCAATCATCGTTTCAGTCTGCGGGAAAAACAAAAGCAGGCTAAAATTTTCCTGGCCATTATGGAACTACTGGGCGAACAGGTGCCGAAAAAGGACGCCTTTATTGAAATTCCGCGCAATTCGAAACAAGTCGACGACCGTTTCGCCATTACGGAAGAAGAAAACGAAAAAATCCTGCAGGCCCATTTTAAACAAGGCCCGGATGGGCCCCTTGATTCGTTTCCCGGCAAAGAGAAAAAACGGGTCGCCATTTTGCGGCATCTCATTAAATATTTTGAGCCAAACCAGAACTACACCGAAAAAGAAGTCAACGGGATTCTAAAAAAGTTTTATGACGATTACGTCCTGCTGCGCCGCAATTTAATAGACTACGGCTTTATGGACCGGACTCAGGACGGCAGTTCCTACTGGGTCAAATTGTAACATTCAAAATTTTAAATAACAAAGGAGTCAATAAAATGGCAGACAGAAAAAAAGAGCTCAAACTAGCCTATAAGCAAAGTCCGCCTCCTATGGGTGTATATCAGATTAAAAATGCGGTTAACGGCAAAATTCTCGTTGGCAGCAGCTTGAATCTGCCGGGAAAAAAGAATAGTTTCCTTTTTCAGCTTAAATTAGGAAGCCCTATCAATAAAGTGATTCAGGCAGACTTGAATTTACACGGTCCCGATGCATTTCATTTCGAAGTTCTGGAAACCATCAAAGCAACCGAAGTGCCGGAGGAAGAGTGGCGCCGGGCCGTCACGGCTCTGGAAAAAAAGTGGCTGGATAAATTGCAGCCTTTTGCTGAAAAAGGATATAACACCCGAAAAAAGACTCTTTAAAAAAATGGAGTCATTAACCCCTACCCAGTACCGAAATACTTTCTTTTGCAAGCACTTTAACAAAAAATAGTAAGAAAACGAGAGAGACAGAATTTTTTTAAAAAATCCTGTCCCTCTCGTCTTATTCAGGCTATTGGCGATATGTTCTTCAAGCCGAGCGGTCTACTTTTGAAAGAGTCCCCGTTCACTGCGGCATAATAATAAGTTTTACCGGCAGATTGGAGGCTCCCGGCGGGCTGAACGTCAGCCAGAGCGAATTGTTGCTGTCAAAAGTGCCAAGCAGAGCATACTCATTGTCTCCAAACGAGATTCTGCCAGGCGGGGTAGCCACCGGTCCCCGGTCTGTATTGCCGTACTTTATCTTTATGGCTCCCGCGTAATCCCCGCCCAGCGGTGTCAAGTAATAGGCAATTTTCCGGCCCTGGGAAGGAAGAAAAATCCGGTAGACCACGCCATAGTTGCCATAATCTACAACCGGACTGCCATCTGTGGCATCAATTCCCTTCAGATATGGGTCGATTAGATTATCGGCCAGCGTCAACCCCATCACTCCATCGAGAACCGTATCGTAGGTCCGGATTGGAACAAGCCGCCGGTTCGCCCCTTCAAAGGTGCCGCGTAAGTGATACTCGTCAGATGGTAAGACTTTGGCCTGCCGGGCAAAATCGACACTGTCCGCAAATAACGGCATCATTATGACTTTGACGGTTACCGGACGGTCGGTCGCAAAGTCAAAAATACCGTTAAGCAGCATATTGGGCAGAACCGCCGTATTACTTATGTCCGCCGACAGTGGCACGCCGCTTCGGGGGGGCACAGCAAGTTGATAAGGAGCACTGCCATGAAGATATGCCGTCATCGCCTCTTTACCCACTTCCATCCATATGTACCCCGGTCCGCCCAAACCGTATTGCCGGACCGTGACATGCGCCGTTTCCGGCCCGCTGTTTTCCAGAACAACCGCCATCCGCTTGGCGGTAGCGGCGGCATTGACGTGATAAAAGAACAAACGGACGTTCCCCTTGACTTCGTCCTGATAGAGAATGCCTTCGTCGGCCGCCATTTCCGGGCTGTCCGACAACAGGAGTTTGCAACTGTCGGAACTCGTTGTCATTCTCCATTCCGGCAGATTATCTATATCCAATGTTTGTGGCCCGTCTGCCGCAACAACCGGCATCCGGATAATAAACCCCATTATGAAAGCTAAAACCAGTCTTACTACATACTTCATTATGTACCCCTAAGTTGACTCGCCCGACACGAAAAACATTTTATGCCTGCAGATTTGTTATTCCGTTCACAAAATTACACTAACCTTCATTTTAAAACTTTTTTCGCCATTATTCAACTACAAAATTTCTTTTATTAGTCAGTTTTTCAATTGCTGCCGCAAGTTCCTGACCATTACCGCAATATCCCCGGCACCGGTAATTTCCGTCACCAGGGCAATCGTCCGGGCACCACGGCTCGCAACCTCCCGGATATTATGCATTTTTATGCCGCCAATCGCCACAAATGGCAGCCGGATATTATGAACCACATAATCCAGATAATCCCATCCTACGGGCTGGCAGACATCCCGCTTAGTCCGGGTTGCAAACAGGGGGCCGACCCCAATATAATCAACGACGTCCTCTTGCTGCGCCTGTTGCGCTTCCACCGGCGCATGGGTGGATAAACCCAGAATCATATCCGGACCAATCAGTTTGCGGACTTCACCGGGAGGGTAATCATCCTGCCCGATATGAACTCCGTCCGCTGCCGTCAATAAAGCCAGGTCCGGATGATCGTTGACGATAAACAGTGCTCCGGCCTGCCGCGTCATATCGCGGAGAATTTGGCATTCTGCAAACTTTTGCCGCTGGCTTTTATCCTTTTCCCGGTACTGGATCACCGTAATTCCCGCCGCCAGCATAGACGCCGCCACTTCCATTGTCGACCTGCCCCGGGAATGCGGCGCATCCGTAATGCCGTACAAATCCGCCTGGATTAGCTTTTGCATTGCCGCGCAACGTAAATTCATCTTCCTCTTCCTTTCTTGTCTTCTAGTCGATCAAGTATATGGGCCAATACAATATCGGCCTGTTTGGCCGCTGCCGCGGTAACTAAAGGAGCCAGCGGCGGCAGCCGGTCAACCCCGCTTGTTTCATCCCCGATAAGATATAAATTGCCGCCCCTGTTCCGCACCCGCAGGCGGTCACTCTCTCCCCAGCCCGCAATTCCCGAAACGGCAACTACTAATTTACCGGTTGGCGCATACTGCTCTACCAGCAATGCTTTCGTTGCGGCAACATCGACACATTCCAAGACCACATCACAGTCCTGAAACCAACCGCCGGCATCTTCAGCCGTAATCTTTTGCCGAATCAGTTCCAATTCGAGGTCCGGTTCAATCCGCCGTAACGTTTGGGCTAAAGCATCCACTTTCGGCATACCGATCTGGTCGGGAAAAAAGAATTGCCGGTTAAGATTGCCGGGTTCCACGCAATCGTAATCAATAATACGGAATCTGCGAAATCCGCTGCGAACCAGGCAAACGGAACAATTTGACCCCAGTCCTCCCGCACCGGCAATCCCGATCTTAACGCTGCCGAGAACTGACAGCTGCTCTGGTGATAAGTACTGCTCAAGGGCCGTCCGGAAAATCATATGTTCACCTTCTCTTTTCACTGCTGCTCTATAACGAGTAATGCCAATTTTGAAAAATGGGCTGGTATCCGTTTTTCTTCAGCATGCTGCTGATTTCCGCCACACTGCGCTCATCGGCCAGCTCAAACTGCCCGTCCCGGCTTTGTTCACTATAGCCCCCCACGGCGGTGGATACCCCCGCCGACATTCTCGTCACCCCAAGTTTAATCATTTGATCCCGCAGTTCACTCCGCTCCCTGGTAGAAATGCATATACCGCTGTGAGGCATAAAAAGGCGGTAAGCCAGAACATACTGCACCAGATCTACGTCCCCGGCCGGAGTCCTTGTTTGATAGCCACCGGTACATGGCCGCAGGCGGGGAATGGCTAACTGAACATCCACCGCCGGATAGCGGCTTTGCAAATAAGCGGCATGAAGACCGGTAAAAAATCCTTCCTGCCGCCAAGGTACAAGTCCCAGGAGAGCACCGACGGTAATGGTGCGAATCCCGGCCCGGCAGGCCCGTTCCGGCGCATTGAGTCTAAACAGGAAATCCCGCTTCGGTCCCGCCGGATGAAGCGGTTTATATTTAGCTTCCTCATAGACCTCCTGAAACATGGTCATTCCGTCAACGCCTGCGTCAACTAACAGTTTATATTGTTCTTCGGTCAAGGCATAGACTTCAATACTGATGGAACTAAAATAATGCTTTAAAATTTTTACGCAATCCACCATATAGGCAACCGTGGATCTCGCCGGATCTTCTCCCGTCAGCAGGAGAATATGGCGGATACCGCCGGCACTGATTGCCGCGGCTTCCCTCTCGACTTCTTCCAGGGTAAGCTGCCGCCTTGTAAAATGGTTTGACCGGTTAAAGCCACAATATACACAGGCATTAATACAATAATCGGATACATAAATCGGGGCAAATAACTGAACGGTACGGCCAAAATATTTGATTGTTTCCGCTTGGGCGCGGCAGGCCATTTCCTCCAGGCGTTCGACGGCCGCCGGCGACAATAAGGTCAGGTAGTCTTCCGGCAACAACCGGTCTTTGGCCAGCACCCGGTCAACGTCCCCTACCGTACAAAGCCGGAAAAATCCGGCAAAGTCCAATTCGTCATATTTTTGCAGCCATTCTTTAACATTGTTCATGATTTGGTTCCCTCCGCAAAAATCCTGTCAGCGGTGAGGAAGCAACCGCTGTTTCCCGCCGGCTGCCCGGTCCGGCCAGGTATGCCAGTCTTCCCGCCGCTACCGCCTTGGCAAATGCCGCCGCCATTTTTACCGGCTCCTTAGCCGAAGCAATGGCCGTATTAACCATAACTGCCGCCGCCCCCATTTCCATTGCCGCCGCTGCTTCCGACGGGCGGCCGATCCCCGCATCAACAATAATGGGCATATCCGGCAATTCCGCCAGTAAAATACGCAGCATTGCCTGCGTTTCTAGGCCACGGTTACTGCCGATAGGCGCTCCCAGTGGCATAATTGCCGTCGCTCCCGCCGCTACCAAGGCCCGGGCGGCGTAAAGGTCCGGATTCATATAAGGAAATACCGTAAACCCTTCCGCCGCTAAAATCCGGGTTGCTTCAATCGTTTCCTGATTGTCCGGCAGTAAATACCGGGCATCACCAATTACCTCAATTTTAATCCAGTCACCATAGCCAGCCGCTTTGGCCAATCTGGCAATCCGCACTGCCTCGGCCGCGTTCCGGGCTCCGGAAGTATTGGGCATCAACACCGCATCCGCTGGAATCGAATCCATAATATTTTCCGGCATACCGGCCAAATTCATTCTTCTGACCGCCACCGTCACAACATCGGTCTCAGCCGCCTGCATGACTTGCGGTAAAATGCTCTGATCCGCATATTTTCCCGTTCCGACAATTAACCGGCTCCGCAAGGTTTTACCGGCGATTTTCCAATTTTCTTCCATTCTAATCAACCTCCCCCGACGAATGTAATAATTTCTAAACAGTCCCCTTGTTGCAGCACTGTTTTTGACCACTCTTCCCGCACCAGAATGCGTTCATTCAGCTCCAACACCATGTGCCGGCCCAAGATGCCTTTTTGCTCCAGCCACTTCTCAATATTAACCCCGGCATCCATACTCTGCCGCTCGCCGTTAACTACAATGTCCATTCACATCACCTCCTCTTTTTTTCAAACTATGCGTTGCCCCTTTCGCCCCCGAAGTTCAGTCTTGCGTCTTTTATAAAATAAAAAGACGCACCCCCCGCTAAGAAGGTACGTCAAAAATTTTTGGCTTTCTACCTTTCCTACGCGGGCATTATCCCGATCAGGTTTGGAGGTCTGTGCTTACAGCACACTCTCAGCCCATAACATGAGCTCCCTCAGTAACAGCGCATCTTAAATTATCTTTATTGTATGGCCTTAATTCCGGGCTGTCAAGAACAGCAGGCGGTTAAAAATTACTTTATCTTCCAATTTGAACTTAAATTTTATAGTTCTTTTTTTAATTATTCCGCTTTTCTCCTCGGGAGGAGAAAATAGGCAAACAGAGAATTTATTGTTTAAATTGAAGCTCTCAGCCAAATTATAGTAAGAAAGGGGTAATTTCTATGGCCACCGTGCAAACGAAATATTTAGGAGGATTACGCACCGAGTCGGTGCATTTACAATCCGGCAGCCAATTAATTACGGATGCTCCCACGGACAATCACGGCCGGGGAGAAGCGTTTTCACCCACCGACCTCTTAGCTACAGCCTATGGCGGCTGCGTACTGACCATTATCGGAATTGCAGCCCAGACTCACGGTTTTACGATTGACGGCGCCGAAATGCATATTACTAAGGTAATGGGCACCAATCCCCGCCGGGTGGTGGAATTAAATGCGGAAATCATTTTGCCTCATAATGAATACAGCGCCAAAGAGCGGAAAATCATCGAGCTGGCACCGAAAGAATGTCCGGTTGGCAACAGCCTTCATCCGGATATAAAAAAAACCGTGACCTTTACCTACCGTGGTGAATAAATACGCTTCTTTCTCTTTTTAGGTTCCGGGACTGCGGCTGCCCGGCGGCACAGCCTTCGAACTATTGCCAAGAACCGGAACGTTGAGTCTGTATTTTATACAAAAAAGCCGCATGCCCGTGGTAATGCCAAAACAAAGATACAAAGGCGTATTGCCGGGTAAATAAAACTGGGAATAATAGAAACTCACAGCGCCGGCAATTGTCGTTATTGCATAGACCTCCTGCCGGAAAACATAAGGAATTTCTTTCACAAATACATCCCTTATAACGCCGCCGCCGATTCCCGTAATAACCGCCACGGTCGTTACGATGAACAGTGTATTCAGGTCATGCTGTATGGCGAGATTGGCACTGGTGGCAGTAAAAGATCCTAAGCCAATGGCATCAAAGATCTGTATGGTATATTGGAATTTATGTATCCAGCGATAGGTAAAGCAAACGCCAATGGTTGAAACGGCGCTAATGACGAAAAAGGTAGGATCCCGGAAAGTTAGCGGGGGCGTATTGCCTATAATCACATCCCGCAGCACGCCGCCGCCAATAGCCGTCGTTACGGCCAATACCAGCACGCCGAAAATATCAAGCTTCTTTTGGATTCCCGTCAGCGCCCCGGAAACAGCAAAAGCAGCCACCCCCGTAATCTCTAATACACTCCAGGCTGTCATGTTCCATGCTCTCCCAACTTAAATTATTACAAATGCTCAAGAAAGACCGCTTCGCGCGGTCTTTCGGAAGCTTTCTTTTGTATACTTTCCATAAAAAACAACGGCGAGAGCCTTTTCCGATCTGCTCTCGCCGTTGCCCGCCTTTAGTCACCCTCCTACCACGGCACCACCCGTGGTAGTCCCCAAAATTAGAATACACTACTTTTATAAAAAAAGCAACTCGTTTAAGACCATTTTTATAGATTTCCTTAAATTTCTTGTCTTCTGGCAATCCAGCGTAGTTAACAATTGAAAAATTATTGATTATCCGCCATTTTTATCCGGAACCCACTTTTTCAAATCCGTAATAAATGCCGTAACCGCACTCTCCGGAGTAGCCCAGGAAGTGACAAGACGGACCGCTGAGCTGTCGTCATCAACTTTCTCCCACACATAAAAGGAATAGTTCTCCTGCAGCTTGGCAATCAGTTCATTGGGCAGGATCGGAAAGATTTGATTGGAAGGAGACCTTGTCAGGAAAGAATAGCCGGCAAGGCTGATTGCCTGCCGCAGCCTGCCTGCCATTCCGTTGGCGTGCTTTGCCAGCTCGAAGTACAGATTGTCCCGGAAAAGTTCCAGAAACTGCAGCCCCAAAAGCTTGCCCTTGGCCAACAGCGCCCCCTTTTGCTTCATATGGAAGCGAAAATCCGCTTGCAGCGAATCCCGGCAGATAACAAGCGCTTCGCCCAAAAGAGCGCCGTTTTTGGTCCCGCCGATATAAAAGGCATCAACGCATGCCGCCAGCTCTGAAAGTTCCATATCATTCTCTTCCGAGCACAAAGCGGAACCTAACCGTGCTCCGTCAACATACAAAAAGAGATTATTTTCCCGGCAAAACCGGCTGATCTCTTCCAGTTCGCTCTTCTTATAAATCGAGCCGATTTCCGTGGGATTCGAAATATAAATTAGTCTGGGTTTTACCATATGTTCGTCAGTATGACTATCAACAACCGTCTTAATCTGTCCGGCAGTCAATTTCCCATCACTGACCGCCACGGAAATAATTTTATGCCCCGTAGCCTCAATCGCTCCGGTCTCGTGCACCAGAATATGACCGGTATTGGCGGCAATAATGGCCTCGTGCGGCCGTAAAAATGCTGAAATCGCGGTGAGATTCGTTTGCGTACCGCCGGCAAAGAGATGAATTTCAATATCCGTGCGGCCGATCCTTTGCTTTAGCAATTCCACTGCTCTTGCCGTATAGGAATCCTCGCCATAGCCTTCCGTCTGCTCCAGGTTGGTGTCCAGCAAAGCCCTTACTATTCTAGGATGGGCTCCTTCACTGTAGTCGTTTTTAAAACTATACATTTTGTACATAAACCCCTTTAGTCTGATCCAAATATCAGATTTATCGTATGCTGCTTTTATTATAACATTTTCCAGCCCTAACAGGACCGCCAAAAAGGGCCGTTTTTTCCCCATTGCTTGCCGGCCTTATTTTGCATCCGGTACCTGAGACGTTGGCACCTTGTCCATATATCCGTCCCCGGTATTTTTTACGATATATGATTCGGGATGCTTAAGCCATTGGCCTACCAATACGCAAACAATAACTACACCAAATAAAATACCTGCCGTAACCTGAAATCCGGAATGCCAGTCCGTTTCCACCCGGGACCAGGATATGGCGGCTGCCAGCCCATACCATACCCAGCTGAACCGCGGAAAAAACAAGGTTAACAGAAAAGCCATCCCGAAGGCATGCGTGGCATGTCCGCTGGGAAACCCGCCGGCTCCGCCGTTAGGCCTTCGTGTCCAGGGACCAAAATGGATCAGCTTCGTTCCCTGAACCACGACCCATACAAAAAAATCCAATTTCAGCGTCAAGCTTATAATGCTGCGAAGGCGTTTGCGCCAGGCCCAACCAATAATTAAAAAATTCGTCAATATCAGAAACAGGTTGTTGCCCGGACCGCCAAGGAAATCCGCGATACGGAACACTGTCAGGTTGTCTGATTTCGGCATCCCATTTACGATGCCGGCAGTGATTGAACCAACAAGCAGCGCCATCGCCATTGCCTTTGACCAGCTGCTCTTATCTCTCATCCATTCCCAAATCGGCATCAAACCATCGCTCCCTTACTGTCCGTATGGAAGTGGAAAATCAGCCCGGAAATTTTGCGCCTGATATAAAACCAGTTCAATTTCCGGTCTTCCGCCCCGCAGAATCTTTACTGTTCCCAACGGCTGAATATGTTGAAAATAGGGGCGGTACCCGGTCACTATCTTCTCCGCCGCTTGTTTACGGCCTATAATCAAGGCCCTTTTTCCCTTAAAATCAGCCTGAGCATGGAGAAACGCAAAATGATGCGGCTCACGGCTAAGACATAATACCGGCAGTTTACCGCCAAGAATATAGTCAATTTTCCCGGCATCAATCCAGTTTCCGGCAACAACAAATGTATTTTCAGCGGTAAGCAGCCCTGTCCGGGCCAGATAGTCCGGCAGTTGCTTCCAATCCAGCGCCTCCACCGTCGGGTCACCGGACCTAAACCAATCCGGTTCCAGGTCGCGCATCCAGCCGGTAGCAGTATGACTGCCTAACAGCAGGATAATAACTAAAAAGATGGCAACCGAACCTTGTAACCACCATCTTACCGCCCGGTAATGTATCCTTTCCGTTACCGCCCTTCCCAGCAAAGGCACGGCGAAAAGATAGCCGGGAGCCTGCCAGTGAAACAAGCCCTGTGCTCCCCACATTGTGGCAATGGTAAAAATCGCAACCGGCCCGACAGCCAGACAACAAAGAAACCAGCAACGGGATTGCAGAAGATTTTCTGACGCCCGGCCGGGACCGGCCAATATATTTTTACCCAAAACCCACACCAAAGGCCCCCATATCCAGGGAAGCAGCCATACTGCCTGTCCGGCCACATTAATAAGCATTTTCTCCGGCTGAAAACCGGTTGCCGCCGCCCGGCCACCCTGGAAGAAAAATGAAATCCAGTGATGTTGCTGATTCCATACAATAACGGGTGAGAAAATCAGCAACGCCGTCAAAAGAGCAAGGTATGGGTCCGGTCGCCTTAACCAGAAACGGTGGCGGCTACTGGTCATCAGAAATAAGAAGGTGCCTAATACCAGGAATACTCCATGGTACTTGCTCAACAGGCTGAAGCCAAGAAAGATACCACTTAGGATCCACCGGCGGGTCTGGCCGGCGGTAGAGAAGAAAAACAGGTCCGTCATTGTCAAAGCTGTCGCCAGCAGGAAAAACAGCAGGGGACCATCCGGCAGAATCCAACTGCCTGTACTTAACCCAAATACGGCTGAAACATTCAGGATCAAAGCTGCATAAACGCCAGTCCATTGTCCGAACAGCTTTGCTCCAAGACGGTACATCAGCCAGGTCGTCCCGGCAAACAGCAGCACAAAGGGCAACCGCAGGATCAATGCGCTTTCACTCTTGGCCAGGTGGCTGGTCAGCCACACAATCCAAAGGTGAAGCGGCGGATGGTCGAAATAACTTAAACTGAAAACACGGGCCACGGCTGCGACATACGATTCATCCACGCCCAACCCTATCGATCCGGCAAGAACCAGCCGGATTGCCGCGCTAATCCCGATTATGAACGCCACACTCTGTTGAGGAGAAATACGTTTCATACTCAGCTCCTTCTATTGGCCTGGATTAAGGCAGCGGGGGAGCCGCTTGTGCTGTATCCGTTCCAGCCTTTAGCCTTTTTCTGTCCAGCCGCAATTTCCAAACCATAACAATTGCTTCGGCAAAAATGCGGTAAGACATCTTGGAATGTCCTGTCAATCGTTCCTCAAAAACAATGGGCACTTCCTTAATACGAAACCCTTTGAGGAAAGCGCGGTACGTCATTTCAATCTGAAAGGAATAGCCATTCGACTTTATTTCGGCCAAATTGATTTGTTCCAGAACTTCCCGCCGGAAACACTTGAAGCCGCCTGTTAAATCCTGAAAAGGCAGTCCAAGGATAAACCGCGAATACAGACTGCCGCCACGGCTGATAAGGCGTCTAAGCAGTGACCAGTTTCTTACTCCGCCGCCGCTCACATACCGGCTGCCAAGTACCAGGTCGCATTCTTTCACGGCCTGCAAAAAAGACGGTAAATGGCGGGGATTGTGGGAGAGATCTCCATCCATTTCAAAGATATATTGATACTTCCGTTCCAAGGCCCATTTAAAACCCGCCAAATAAGCCGTCCCCAGTCCTAGTTTCCCGGTCCTTTCTATAAGAAACAGCGAGCCTTTATAGCGGGTATTCATTAGATAGCTCGCCAATTTGCCGGTACCGTCGGGAGAATTGTCGTCAACGACCAGCACATGCATATCTGCCACGGCCTTATATATACCCTCCAGAAGTTCTCCCAGATTATCCCGTTCGTTATAAGTTGGAACGATAACGAGCTGCATCATAAATTTCCTTTCCGGCCTTTTCCCGAAATGTAATCAGGTAATTCAGCGCAAAGTTACATACGCTGACAGTCCCGATTGCAGAAAGCTGGGCCAATATTTTGTTAAAATTCCCATATCCGACCAGTAAATAAAGAACTATGAGATTAACCCCAAGATTAGCCAGACTTATCGTGAGAAAAGTAATATATTTCCGGCATATACCAATATCCACGGCCCGTCCTTTGAAGGTCCATAGCAGATTCCAGATGAAATTGTTGGTTACTGCCGCCAGAAAGGCGCATACGGCAGCGAAAAGGTAATTGCCGGTCCAGTTTATAATCGGTACATAGAACGCCATATTAACGCCAACACCGGTTAATCCCACCAGCATAAACTTAATTAACATCTTGAACAATTGTTTATCTCCATCAATTCAAACTCATCCTCTGGATTCTCGCCATGGCTTTACTTTAGTTTCATTGTATAAATCCGGTTAATTGGCAACAAGGCAGTTTGTGTTAATTTTTTCTTAATCTTTAGGCAAATAAGCAGAATAAAAAAACGCCATTTGTTAACAACAAATGACGTTTTTCTTATTCACAGCCTCGTTATAACTTGGAATTCCTATCAATTTAAAATTTCGTTACAAAACCCAATGAAACGCCCCGGGCGTTATAGCCAGGATTATGCGATCTAAAACCGTTAGAAACATGCATGAACAGATAGCCGATATTTACGGAAGAGTCTTCGCTAATTTTATAAATTAAGCGAGGCCCGAACCGCCACATAAAATTATAACATCTTCCGCCGGCCGGAAATGCTTTGTCATATACAATAAATCCACCGCTCATATCAAATGCTCCATATAGTTTTCCGGAAAATTGTTTTTCATTGCGAATCATGTAAACAGGTCCGACACCGACAGCGGAACTGTCTTGCGTCTGATGATTATCATCTATTATGTGCCCATGCGGCCGGGTGATTGTAATGCCTCTATATACAGATCTATTATTTTTTTCCGAAATCTTCTCAAGTATATGTAGTGACCCCGTATCAATATAGCGGTCGTTGAAATGAACGTGGGTCAAGTAGTCCCAATCCAGTTCAACAGGATTATCCTGTCCAGTCTTGGAGTCGGCCGCATAACAATAGGACGTTTCCGGCATCCACATCAGTAAGAAACTAATAACAATTCCTATATAAATTAATCTACGCACCATACAATACTCCTCGAATTATTTTTCTATAGTGTTAGCCATATGGCTGGTTATTATGAAAAAATAACCATGGTTTTCTTTTCAAACATGCTTTATATTCTATATAATTGATTATTTTCCCTGCTAAATTATCAGGCATCGAAAAGATTTTGTTACTTTTATGGACATGTGCCGTCACTGACATGTCCTATGGCATGCCGATATCATTCATTTATGACAAATGAGTTATGTTAAGAGAACCAGTCCTCGCCTTAGGAGGGATCTGACTGCCGCCAAGACCGCCTTTTTATTAAGATTAAGTCCGTCGGAAAGTACAAAAAGCTCCGGCAATGACAGCGGTTTCTCTATTAGCGTAAGGACATCCCGCTCAACAGGTTCAAGCAATTGCGAAATAGAAAGAGCTTTCCCCAACAATTTAGCCTGAGTATTTGCGTATAATGGATTGCCTAGCACTCTCGCCTCCATGAGCCCTATTGGTCCTGTTCGGCGCACCTTACTATACTCAAGGATTTCATATAAATCAGGTTTACAAGCCATGCGTTCTGCGAGAAAAGTTGTCTCTACTTCGGCACCGCAGTCGGTATTAGGTGGTTGAGCTTCCTCGCTTCGGGTCCAGGGCAGACCCAGTTTCGGATCGCTCCATTGGAAAGCAAGAAGAACGGAGACGACACGAGAATAACCCTGGGTCCTAAGATTATTTGCCCAAGCGTGTACCGAGCTAAAAAAGGCATCGTAAGTATCATCACCATTAGCATGTCCAATGGCATAACTTGCAGCAGAGTGCTCACGCAGACGCAGAATGTGGATATCCATCGGGGCACCTCCGAGCCATTCACGCAGTCGGTCTGAAAGCGGTTCATCTTCCCGCTCGCCTAACTCGGTAACAATTTGTGCGATCCCTCCCGGCGCTAGATGATTTGGTAACCCAGCAATAATCCGACGTTGAACCTCTTCACCCGAGCACCCGCCATCGCGAAACTGCAGGGCATCAACAGGTGATGGTACAAACGGGGGGTTTGCCGTTATAAGGTCAAAGCGCTCTTGGCCAACTGGTTCATAAAGATCTCCCACAAGAACTCTAACATTTGTTACACCTGAGGCATGGGCATTGAATCGGGTACATCTCGCAGCACGAGGGTTAATGTCAACGGCAAGCACTCGCTGGGAGTGGGTAGCCGCGAGAAGGGCCTGGACACCCGAGCCTGTGCAGAGATCAAGGGTAGAACCGACAGACCTGCGTACTGTAGCACGTGCAAGCCAGCGGCTATCGGTACCAATGAACATCACTTGGTCATACGGAACATCGCTGTATCCCGGATGGGAAAGTTTAGGCCAAGCATGGTCCGAAAAGATCAAGCGATTCCCAATGGGAAAGAGCGAAGCACGTGCCTGCGCGAGGCCCTTCTCGTCAATTGAAAGGATTCCCGTCCGGATTAGGACTTCCTGGTCGTCCTTACCGCATAATCGATTGAGTTCATCCATCGGAATCATGCCTTGCAAAAGAAAAAGATCAATAGCCGAAGCCACTGTGTCACGGACCGCGAGCCGTTCTTCACGGTAAATAGGCAGGGCACGCCACTGGAGATCGGTAATATCTGAAACCCCTAGGCGTTCACAAACCTTTGCTTCGCAGTAGCCAACGCGGGCAATATGTGATACAGCATTGTGGAGGGCTGGGGCATCCGTATCATCTACCAGAAAAGTTGCAGACTCGTTCATCGTTCAAGGTATTCCTCCTTCTACAGAATGGATTTCGGGCTTCTCGGTATTCTTATATCCAAAGCAACAATATAAACGTTTCTTCAACCACCTGATCATCTGTCCCGCTTACCTCCTACACCTTGAATAAAAATTATTTTTGCACCGTTACCAGTGATACGGTTCACCCCGGCTGATTTTAAATGATCGGTAGATTTGTTCCACCAGCAAGAGACGGATCATCTGATGGGTGAAAGTCAGGCGGGAAAAGGACAGCCGCTCGCTGGCGGCTGTCCTTATGTTAGATGCCAAACCGAAGGCGCCGCCGATAACAAAGGTAACGTCGCTTTGTCCGGCAAGTGCCAGAGCATCAAATTTAGCCGATAATTCTTCGGAAGAAACGGGTTTGCCGGCTACATCCAGGACAATGAGATAGCTGTTCTCCCGGATGCTTTTCAGCAGCCGTTCCCCTTCCCGGGTCAATATTTTGTCCTTTTCCGCCGCCGAAGGACGGTCCGGCATTTTTTCCTCGTCCAGTTCGGTGATGTCCAAACGGCAATACGGCCCCAGACGTTTGACGAATTCACCGATCCCGGCACTTAAATATTTTTCTTTAATCTTGCCGACGGCTATGATAGAAATCCGCATAAGCTACTGGGCCGGCATTTCTTCGAGCGTGACACTAACCGTTGTAGTCTGTCCGTTGCGAGAAAAGACTACATTCACGGTACTGCCTACCTGCTGGGCATCAAGTATGGCGCGAAGATCCGGCACACTGTTTGTTTCCGTACCGGCAACATTCAGGATAATATCCCCCTGCCGGATTCCGGCTTTATAAGCCGGTCCGTTTTTTACCACCTTTGCCACATATACGCCCTTGTCAATAGTAAGTTCGTACCCATAGCGAGCGGCGGAATTCTTATCAAGCAGTCCAACGCCGAGATAGGACCGGACAACCTTGCCTTTTTCGATAAGGGACTGTAATATGGGACGGGCACTGTTGATCGGAATGGCAAAGCCGATCCCCTCCACGCCGGAGACGGACACTTTGGCACTGTTAATGCCGACAACCAGACCATCCGCATTAACCAGAGCGCCGCCCGAATTACCGGGATTAATCGCCGCATCGGTTTGTATCAGTTTGAAACGGCGGTCGCCGATTTCAATCGACCGGTTCAAAGCGCTGATCACGCCGGCCGTTACACTGCCCTGAAACTCAAGACCCAGCGGATTCCCGATAGCAATGGCCGGTTCCCCCACCATCAGAGAATCGGAATCGCCAAATTTAGCTACCGGCAAGCCCGTTAGATCCACCTTTACGACGGCCAGGTCAGTGGCCGGATCGGTACCCACTACTTTACCTTTCACCGTGCGTCCGTCCGATAAGGAAACAACCAGTTCCTGGGCGTTTTCCACTACATGGTTGTTGGTGGCTATGTAGCCGTTAGAATCAAAAATCACACCCGAACCGGTGCCTTGTTCCACCAGCACCTTGCGGTTGAAATAGTCCTGGGCATAGGCCTTATTGGTAATGCCTACCACCGCCGGACCGACCATTTGAGCCGCACGGACAATCGGCGTATTGCGGGCTTCGGATAATGGCGCGTTAACAGGCGGTTTTAGCGCTCCTGACCGGGGTGCATCGCCCTTGGGGTCCGGTTTGCCCAAAGCACAGCCGGTCACCAAGCCTCCACCAATCAAAGCGCCGAGAATTGCCACTACGATATAGGGAGCAAAGCGCTTAAAAAAGGCCATTTTCTTTTTTCCTCCTGTCACGGTGAGTATAACTAGCTGTACGGTCTGGATACGTGAGGTAGAGGGAAAAGTCTTTTTCCTCTTCGAGACCTTGTTCCTGCAAAATTGTTTTCACTGTAGACGCCGCCAGTTCAGGACGGTTATTTTCCCGGCTAAGATGGGCCAGCAAAACGTCCGTATGCTGTTTCCGGTCCAGGCGGGCCAATAACCAGCCGGCATCCACATTGGAAAGATGCCCCCGGTTGCTCATGATGCGTTGTTTGAGAAACCAGGGATAGGAGCCGGTTTTTAACATATCAAGGTCGTGGTTGGACTCCAGCACCATCGCATCCGAACAGGACAACGCTTTTTTTACGGTGCCGGTTGCAAACCCCAGGTCGGTAGCCACACTGCATTTGTAGTGACGGTGAAAGAAATTAAATCCTACGGGGTCGGCGGCATCATGCGAAATATTAAAAGCCTCCACCTTTACATCCCCGATATCCAAACCGCAATCCAATGTGCAGCAGCATTCTTCCACTACTTCCACCGGCATTGCCTCCCAGGCAGCCGCCCGGGCGTAAACGGGAAGATGGTACTTCCTGGTGAGAGTCGTTAAGCCGGCCACATGGTCACGATGCTCATGGGTTAAAAGAATACCGTCCAAATCTTCTACCGCCGTACCGATTGCAGACAGGCCTTGCTTAATTCGTCTGGCGCTAATCCCGGCATCTACCAATAGTTTTGTATTTTCAAATTGTAAAAAAATAGCGTTTCCCGTGCTGCCGCTGGCCAGGACATGGATTTCCATAGTACTGCATTTCTCCTCTTTTATCATTGCGGCATGGCTTTCCGTACCGCGCTTTGTATGACTGCCGGCAGCGCATCAAGCAGAATGCCGGCGATTTCCCTTAGCCGTTTCTCCTCTTTGGCTTCAAACCGCAGGGTAAACAGCGGTTCGGTAACTGAAGAACGGATCATACCCCAGCCGTCCGGAAATTCAATGCGAACGCCGTCAATCCGGTTCGGCTGATAAACAGCCAGCGCCCGGGCTGCCGCATCCAGAATTTCGGCCTTGTCACTGCCGTGATACGGCACTCTGATATCCGGTGTCAATATGTACTTAGGTATGGAGTTTACAAGCTCCGCCAGCGAACCGTGAGCTGTAACATATTCACAGACTTTCAGGGCGGCAAACATTCCATCGTCGTTGCCCAGTTCCTGAAAGAAAAAGTGACCGCTGACTTCACCGGCGAATAAAGCTTTTTCCCGCAAAAAAGCCGCCCGGATGAACGTATGCCCGGCCCGGGCCATGACCGGCCGGCCACCGGCCTTTTTGATTTCTTCCGGCACAACCATGGAACATTTGGAATCATAAATAATGGTTCCCGGACCCTGGGCCAAATAATGGCGGGCCAACAAAATGATAATATAATCATTATCGACAGGCCGTCCGAGTTCATCTACAAAAGCCACCCGGTCGCCGTCCCCGTCGAAAGCGATGCCGATGGTCGCCTGCTCCTCCTTCACCGTTTCGCAAAGAGCCGTAAGATTTTCCGCCAGGGAGGGATTGGGCGGACGATTGGGAAAACTGCCGTCGGGTTCACAAAAGAGTTCGATGGTCCGGTACCCCAAGGCGGAAAACAAGCGGAGTACAATGGATGACGTGGCGCCGTTGCCGGCATCCAGCACAGCTTTAAAGTAAAAACTGCCCCGCTGGGACCGGTTGACAACGGAAGAAATATAACGAACAATCATGGGGGCTCTTTCCACCGAACCCGTACCAAATACCCGGGCGTTTTCCGCCACCAGACAGCCGATCTCCGCTACCTCCGCCTCGGTGACCGGCTTGTCCCCCAGAACAAATTTAAAACCATTATACGGGGCGGGATTATGGGACGCCGTCACCATAACGCCGCCTGCAGCTCCTGCAGCTTTCAGGGCGAAATAAAAAACCGGCGTAGGAACGGTCCCAATGTCGACAACCTGGCAACCTGATTCAACCAGGCCGTTTATCATAATCTTTTGCAACGCCGGCGTCGAATGCCTCACATCTCCGCCGACAACTACCTTTTGTCCTGCGAGTTTTGTTCCGACCGCCAAGGCTATTTTTCGGGCCATGACGTCCGAAAGTTCCCTGCCGGCAATACCACGAATATCACATGCCTGGAAAATATTCATAAGCTACTCCTTTGCCTCTTATCAAGCCTATTTTAGCATGATGCAGGCGAATCACACAAGAACCTCCCAGCAGAACAAAAAGTTGTTGCGGTTAAACAGAACGGCTTTCCGGGAAAGCGGCCCTGCCGTTACCGGCGCCCGGCAAAGTCAGGGCATGGACAGCGCAGGAAAAACAAGGATCAAAAGACCGGACTACCCGCCCCACTTCAATCAGGCTGTCGGCATCCGCTACCGGTGTTCCCAGTAAGGCTTCTTCCACCGGTCCGCGTTTCCCTCCGCCATCGCGGGGAGAAAAATTCCAGGTTGAGGGCGGCACAATCTGATAATGTACCACTTTCCCCTCCCGCACACTCAGCCAATGGCCAAGAGCGCCCCGCATGGCGTCCGTCAGGCCCACTCCCTCTCCCTGGGTCTTTGGTGTATAAGGAGTAAACGTAGGTGCGCCGGGAAGCAATTGTTCCAGCCATTCTGCCGCTAGCCGGCATAATTTAGCCGTTTCCCGGGTTCTGGCTACAATACGGTCCATAACCGATATACCACGGCGATAGTCTCCGTTTATCCAGCCCCGTGCCAAAGGTCCGCCCTCAACTGCCTGTCCATGGTAGCGCGGCGCTTTAACCCAGGAATAGGCGCCTTCCTTCTCCCGGTCAGGTACGGTTGTCCCCTGAACCGGAGGGCGGCTGTCCCCATTTTGCCGGTACCAGCTGAACCGGATATCCTCCGCAATCTGAGCAACATCCAGTGCTTCCACCGCACCCCGGTTAATAATCAGCCCCGGAGCAAAATCCCGTACCCCTGTTACCGGCGCGGGAAAAATCCCGTAAGACATCAAATTGCCGTATCCGCTGCCGATGTCGTAATAATCCCGGTAATGATCGGCAATCGTCATGGTATCTTCAAGCATCGTTTGCTCAACCCAGGCCGTGATTTCTTTTAAAATGCCGCTATAAGCCATGATCCGGTCGGTCGATGCCATTTCCGTTACTCCCGTGGGCAGAATCGTCTGCTGATGGGGTGCTTTGGCGCCAAATACAGCCATCATTTCATGAGCCCGCATTGCCATATCGATACCGGTATCGCCATGCGCCAGTAAAGTATCATTTACTTTTTTGGGCAGCCGGTAATCCCCTTTCTGCCGAGGTACAAAAGGCGGCCTATCCGGTCCCATAACATAATCATAAAATGCTAAAAGATAAAAATGCCGCAGGTGATTCTGAATCATATCCGCTGCAAAAATCAGGTTGGTCAGAAGTTGTCCGTTTGAGGGCGCCGCCACACCGAATGCCTCCTGTTGCGCTAAAGTACCGGCAATGGCATGCGCCGAAGAACAGATACCGCAGATGCGCTGGGTAAATAAAGCGGCATCCCGCGGATCCCGCCCATACATCATCGCCTCAAATCCCCGGAACAGAGTAGAACTAACCCAGGCATCGACAACCTTTCCCCCCTGAACGTCAACATCCACCCGAAGCGGCTCGTGCACACGGGTCACGGGAAAAATCGTCTTAACCGTCATACTGTCATTCCTTTCCCTTCTTATCCTCAGTGCGCCAAAAATCACGTATCCGGCGCAGCCAGGATTTGCGGCGCCGGTGGGTATGAGCCTGTTCCAGCTTTTTGTTTTCGGCTAGAAGCGCATTCTGCCGGCGAATCAAATCATCCAGTTCTTGTTTCAGTTGCTCTAAATTTTCCGGGGGTGCCGGACTCGCAGGCTTAACTCCGTCTAAAAAGTGTTTGTGAATGCGCCGGGCGTAAACACTGGCAGCCCAGTGCGTCCCCACGGCCCCTACCGATAATGCTGCCAGCAAGGTTCCCACTTTTTGGATGTTGAACGTTACCCGCCGGGTAGAATAATCGGGTAAATGGTTGAAAAAGGGCATGCTGGCGTCAGGAAAGCGGGGATTGGCGCAGCCGATACAAGGAATGCCCGCTTTTACCGGCCAATTGACACCATGATTCCACTGGCGGGTAGGGCAGTCGGCGTGAGTAACCGGTCCCTTGCAGCCAACTTTATAAAAGCAGCCGTTATCACCGGGAAATGCGGCAAAAATACCGTCCTCAAATTGCTGCCGGCGGGAACAAAGTTCATGAATCGTTTTACCGAAAAACAATTTAGGCCGGTTGTAGGCGTCAAGCTCCGGCAACCCGTAAAACAGAAGATGGGTGAAAGTACCTATCATCCAGTCCGGATGGGACGGACAACCGGGTATATTTATCACTTTCCGGCTTACTGCATCCCACACTCCCTTCGCGCCGCCAGGATTGGGATGGGCCGCCGCCGGTCCGCCGAAACAGGCGCAATCTCCTACGGCAATAATATATTTTGCTTTCGGCGCAAACTCCTGCAAAGCCGCCAGTCCCGTAACCGCCCGTCCATTCCGCAGAAAGATTTCGTTATAGCGTCCGTTATCCGCCGTCATGACCGCCCCTTCTACAATCAACCAGAACCGGCCTGTTTCCTGTTCAACGGTTTCCGACAGGGTCTTGACCGCCAGATCGCCCTGACAGCTATTCATAAGCCAGTTATATCTAAAGTCCAGCATATCGTCCAATACCTGCGTAAAAGTGGGGTTTACCGCGTTACGGAGCGAAATGGACTCCCCGGTGCAGGAACCCAGTTCCAGTGTGATAACCGGCGGCTTGACCAGCTTTTCTTCCGCTAAAGCCTGCCGGATAAAAGGGACCAGTATATCGGTAAGGCTGACCGTCAGGGCCGACGACATGCATAGCTCGATAAACTTCCGTCTTGTCAGCATACAAGTTACCCTCGCTTTTTATCCTCTTGGTTCAGCCAGCCAAATAGTAAAGCATAGGAAAAAAAGCCGAACAAAGCAAATGCCATCCAGGCATATCCGGCCAGTATCACATAATAGCCGGCGGATCGTGGCGACGTTAAGGAAAAATAATCACCCACGGCCAGCAGGCCGCCGCCGGTTACAAGCAAAAGAGCCAGCAACCGTTTTATGCGTTCACTCATGTCCAGTCGCGTTATCAGCCATAAAGGCAGCATCGTGGCGGCACCTGCCATAACCAGATGATAGGAAATCCGGGCCTGAAATATCTGCGTCCGGTCCGCGCTGCCAAAATCCCGGACAAAGGCACTGGCCGTAGTAATATCTCCTTTTGCGGCCATATTAACGGCCATATCGATGTTATACAGCATCGTATTGTAGCGTTCTCCTGCCGCGATTCCGTCATAATATAAACCATAGACCAAACCGGCAAGAAACAGCAGCAGTCCGCCCAGCACCAGTATGCGCTGACTGTTCACGGATACCCCCCCTCAGGCCTCATACTAGCATTACGATACCCAATTTAACCCGATCTATGCAAGAAGAAAAGAGCAGACTCTCGCCGAGTCTGCTCTCAAATCGAACCGAAATCCTTCATATTTATTCTGGCCCAATCTTGCCAGGCTTTGGCATACGCAGAATAATCCATACCCAGCGCCTGGGCGATTGCCGTCTGCATACTCTTGCCGGCAGCCAAATTGTGAATCACGGCCTGCAGCTTTTCTTCACCGTATACATCGGCAATATAACGCACCGCCGCCAGTGACTCCCGGTATGCCAGAGATTGATTGCCCAAATTGTCAAAATCGCTGTCCAGCTCGTTCATAGTATATAAATTACCTTTGAGGCTGTTCTTAGATGTCAGCCATTCATAGCCATTTACCCGGTATTCAACATATTGCGCCAGGCCTTCCGTAAACCAGCGCGGATAATTGCCGTTCGTAATATGGTCGAACACCAGATGGGTAAATTCATGCACCATCGGTCCTGTCCGGATAAATTCACTGATCGAATGGGGATTTCTCAACCAGACTTTAGGCGAAAGAATCTGAATAACACCGCCCCAGTATACCCCCATGGCATTCTCATCACCGGACCAGCCAAACGCTTTCCGGAGTTCGGCTTTATTATTGTACATGACAATAAGCGTCTTCTCTTTCAAAGGATAGTTAAATTCCTTGGTTACCGGTGTATACGCGGCTTCTGCGGCCTCCGCCACCATGGCTACCATGTTGGTTTCCGCCGGTTCAAATTTAATAATAAAATGCGCCGTTTCATAAGACGCCATATTGCGGGTTTCATACTTTATTTTAGCCTGCGCCGCTTCACGGGCCAGCGGATACAGCCACATCTGCGGGTGCACAGGAAACTGCAGCACCAGGATGACAGCCAAAACCAAAGCAAGTAAGCCTGCGACAGCGGCCAGTTCATTAGTTGTCATAATATTACGCATGAGAACCCCTCCTTTCCCAGGCAAATATTATAACACAGCCATCATTATGCATCTACAAGCATTTTATGTAAACAAAAACCGTGCCGTCATTTTGTCTCGAGTAAGACTGACTGGCACGGTTAAATTCCGGTCTCATTCCGTTTAAGATTTGACAATAGCTACCCCGGCACTGGTTCCGAGCCGGTCGGCTCCCGCCGCAATCATACATTCCGCCTGCTGACGATTGCGGATACCGCCGGATGCCTTAACTTTGATTCGGTCACCGGCAATTGCCCTTAAAAGACGTACGTCTTCCTCTGTAGCGCCGCCTCCTGCAAAACCGGTTGATGTTTTCACAAAATGTGCCCCTGAATCCAGAACGGCTTGACAGGCCCGCTTCTTTTCTTCTTCGCTCAGAAGACAGGTTTCAATGATCACCTTCACAATTTTGTCTTCGGCGGCTTTAACCACGGCCCGGATATCATCAGTAACAGCTTCCCAGGCGCCGGCTTTCGCCGCCCCAATATGAATCACCATATCCAGTTCATCCGCTTTCCGCATAACCGCTTCCTGGGTTTCCGACACTTTGACCGAAGTAAGCGTAGCTCCCAGCGGAAACCCAATTACTGTTGCCACTTTAACCTCTGTACCGGCTAACAGATGGGCCGCCAAATCTACATAACCCGGATTGATGCATACCGCTGCAAACCGGTTTTCGGCCGCTTCCCGGCAAAGTCGCATGACATCATTCACGGTGGCTTCCGGTTTCAAAAGGGTATGGTCAATATATTGTGCTAAATCCATGCCGCTCCCTCCTTTGTTCTGAAATTATATTCGGGACACAATCCTGTAATTCCTTTTCCCGGAAAGGCTGGAAGAAAAACCGCTGCGCGTCTTTCGGCTCAAGGCGCAGGGCTCAGGGCGCGGGAAAGCCCACAAAAAAACAATCCGGCTCTACACCGGATTGCAAGATTGGTTAACTTACGACACATTCGCCTGACACTTAGGACAAGTGCCATAAAAATAAAATTGTTGTCCTGTAATGCGATAAGGCGTACTCTTTTCCACATTCTTCACAAACGCCTCGGAATTGATTCCTTCCAAATCCTCCACTTTGCCGCAGCAAAGACAGCGAATATGCGGGTGGCAGCTGGTATTGGCATCATAACGGAAACTATCCTCGCCGGCATTCAGAACTTGAACCAGGCCGATTTCCTCCAGGATTTCCATCGTTTTATAAACGGTGGCGAGACTCATTGTCGGATACACCGGTTGGAGTTCGTTAAAAACCATTTCTGCACTGGGATGCGACTTGGTAGAAGCGAGCATATGATAAATAGCCAAACGCTGCGGTGTTACCTTAAAGCCTTTGTCCCGAAGCATGGCGGTAACATTCAGTTCCATTATTTTACACCTTCCTTACAAAGAATAATCGCAAACGGAAAATTTTTATTGATTGCATTCGATTCTTATTTTACCCTTTCCTTCTACTTTTTGCAAGTCAAAAATTAAAAAAACTTAAAAAATTTTTAACATATCTATACAAGAAAGACCCAAAGGGTCTTTCAGTGGAAGGAAAGTATTTTACTTTTCGGTTCTTAAGAAGAATGTGTTATTTTTAGAAACAACCCGAAAAGTTATACTTTCCGATCTCATAAAAAAGACCCCGTAACCTAAACGGGGCTTCGCGAATCCAAACTTACTGCATTTGTTGATTCTGGCTGCTAAATTTGCTCTGAGCCTGAGAAAGATCCTGCGGGTTGGCATTTTTCGGATTATAGTATCCCTTTTGCTGCATGACGTCAAAAATCTGCTTTTGTTGACTATACAAATCTCCCAGTACAGTCATATAATCACGGCGGAGCTGGTCACTGCCGGCTTCCAGTATATACGTATTTACCGCTTCCGCCAGATGTTTAGATTCATTCAGCGCCAACTGCAGAAGATCACGGTCGGAGATTTGCAGGCCTTGACCGCCATATTGACCGGACGTTTGGTTCTGTTGTCCTGTTTGGGCCATGTTTGTCACCTCAATTTCAAATTGTTTTAGATTGCGATTCTGCCGATTGGTTGAAAAGTTACTTGCTATTTTGCCGGTTCCAATCAGCAGTTACAGCATTACCACCATCCGGCTATTGTAATGTCTGTCCGGCGTTAAGATGTTTATTCATAGTTTGAAAATGTTGTTGATTTTTTTGGGCCATTTGTTGGAAGAGCTGCTTCCCTTGATTGTCCTGAATTGTATTGGCCAGGAAATTCAGTGTTTTGACCGAAGTTTGTTCCATCGTTAGAAAATCTTCCAATTGCAACAATTCTTTTGCTGTCAGCATTGAAATCCCCCCTTTCGGAAAATAGCATTTACCGTTTCCTGGCTCGCTATGCGCTATTTTCCTTCCAGACCATAACCTTATTCCGTCCACTTTGTTTTGCCCGGTACAAAGCCTGGTCGGCCCGCTCCACCATTTCATCCCTGGTTATCGCCGGAACTGCCGGCGTATCGATGGTAGCTACGCCAATACTGACAGTAACTTGAATGACCGTTCCCGCATCAATAACAAAATTGCGTTCCGCTACCTGACGGCGAAAGCTGTCTGCCACCTCAACCGCTGCCGTTACTCCTGTTTCCGGCAAAATAACGGTAAACTCTTCGCCGCCATACCGGGCGCAAATACTGGTACCGGCAAAAAACTCACGAATCATGGCGCCCATTTGCTGCAGCACCGCGTCACCGGCTACATGCCCCCATGTATCATTCACTTTTTTGAAATAATCTATATCCAAGATGAGTAAGCTTAGTTTCCGTCCATGTAGATGCGCCCGGTTCAACTCACGCGTCAGACTGGAGTCAAAATTGCGACGGTTGGGCAATTTGGTCAGCGCATCCGTCAGGGCAATCTTTTGCACGTTCTCATACAGATAGGCTCTTTCTAAACCAACCGCCGTCTGTCCGGCAATGGTCCCCAGGATCATTTCCATGCCGGGTGGAATTTCAAATTTAGGATTGTTCCAGCCGAACACAATCAGACCCTGTAATTTGCCGCTGGAAAGAAGCGGTAGAATGTTCAAGCGCCGTTTCATTAAAACAGACATTGTAATTAAGCCCTGGTCTTCAGTAAGGTCCTGTTCCAGATAACTCAAATCAGCCCAGGGCCAAGCGACCTGTCCGTCGGAAAAGACCCGCTGCAAATGATTGATCTCACCGGTCGAAAACTGCTGCACAAACACCGGTTCCGCATGTACGCCGTCGTCACGGGCGTGCATAATAAAAGCGGCCGCACAATCGGAATAAAACAGTTCGTGCAACTGATGCGTTACTTTCGTCAATAAGGCAACGGGTGATAATTCCGTAGCAATATTTTTTATAATGTCATACAAAAGTTTCAATTCGTTAAAACTTTGCAACGTGTTGGCAAACATCTTGGCGTTTTTTATCGCCACACCGGCATGGTGGGCAAAAACTGTTAAAAACTTGGCATCCTCCTCCGTAAAGCCCGCTGTTTGAGCGGAAAAAAGACCAAGTACGCCGATTACATCCCCGTTATGACGAATCGGTGCTCCCACCATGGATCGTAAACCGGCAATTTCCCACTCCGGCGCAAGTCTTTCCGGATCCTCGCGCAAATCACAAATCACAATCGCCTTTTTTTCCGTCAATACTGTTCCCATGAAACTTTTCGCCGGCAATAAATACTCGGGGGGTTTAAAACTACTTAGATAGGCCGCAATTTTCAATTGGGACGGTGACGTCTCATTTAAGGCCAGATACACATGGCTGCATTGAAAAATCGTTGCTGTTGCCTGTACAACCTGCTGCAGCATCTGGTCTAAATTATGCCCTGACGCCAGTGTGGCACCCAGACTGGTGAAAGTTTGCTTTAATAACTTGTTATTTTCTTTCACGCTTTTATATTGTTTGAAATTTCGCCCCACCAATACCCGGAGTGAGCGGGCTAATTGAGCTACCCGGTTATACGGACGAAGGATGGATGTTTCTACTAAAGATTTTAAGATAAATACATTGGCTGCTAATTTGTACATGTGACCCAGCAAATTATAGGAATCATTAGACTGCTGATAAAGAACGGCAGCTATCTCTACGGCAATGGACAGATACAGGGAAAACCGGAGAAAATAAATTTCCCGTTTTGTCGGATTTCGCCAACCGTACAAAAGAGCCGATACAGCGAATAACGCCATACAGACATACTCCAGACTGACTTTAAGCGGCGTATTGCCTTCCCCGGCCGCGAACATGGCGGGGAATAACTCGGGTACATAGGCTATCAATAAAATTAAAGCTACCGTACTGACAGCCGCCATCCCGGTCAAATGTTCCCGCTGCAGACAGCTGTTCTGAACCCGCCGCCGAATGAACAGCGCCCCAAACAGGCCGCAGGCAACAACCAGCCGGCTAACGATCCAATAAAGTTCGGATTTATTAACGCTGTTTGCAGTAAAAAAGGGCGGCATTCCCGGATACGAAAATGCATGGGCAAAATCCAGCATTCCCGCAGTTAAAAACGTAACCGCCAATACCAGATCCCGTCTGTCTTTAGTATGGCGCCAGCTGCTCCATACCACCCAGAATAACGTGAAACAGATCACCACGCTACTAAACTCCAAGCCCGTATGGATGAGCAAATAACCGTCCCCTGAAAATGTAACATAAAAAAGCCGGGGAAACATACTAATAAGAACTAACGGCAAGAAGATTAATATGATAAAGATAAGACATTTGCTTCTTTCGGGTACGGTAAATCCAGGATACATCTTCTCATCCCTCCTTGTTACATAACATCTGCGTACTACATCATATTCGAAAATAGGAGGTGAGGTGCCAACCTGGTTCCGGGTTATATTGCGTCTAAAATTATCTTTCCGGTCCATAAAAAAAGACTTCCGCACCGGTGTTACAACCGCTGCAGAAGTCTCCGACCGCAATAATCAAATTATTCTTCGCTCATTATTGCCTTTGCAGCATCGACTGCTTGCGCCCGCCGGCCGATGCGCAGCCATACCCGGACGGCATCGGCAATTACAAAGACAACCAGCACAATCATGACTAGGCTGGCACCGGCCAATAAATAATTTCGCTGCGGCAGATAGTTCAGAACAACATTCATATAACCCGCCGCCACCGTAGTTACTGCCAGAAAGCACATAGGAATGATGGTTGTCCAGGTATAACGCCCTTTGCCCATCCGGAAAAGAACGGTTGTGCCCACAGCCAGGGCCATACTTCCTAAAAGTTGATTGGCTACGCCGAACAACGGCCAGATTGTGGATATGGAACCGCCGTAAAGGAGATAACCCCAGGCAAAAGACATAAGAGCGCTGGTTACTATGAGCCCGGGCGTCCAATGTACATCTTTAAGCGGCTTATAGACACGGCCGCCCAGTTCCTGTAACAGATACCGGCCGACCCGGGTGCCGGCGTCAATCGTAGTAAGAATAAACAAGGCTTCGAACATAATGGCAAAATGATACCAGAAGGAAAGCAGCCCCTTTAAACCGGGAATCTTCTCAAAAATATGCGCCATGCCCACGGCAAGCGATACGGCACCGCCAGGCCGGCCGGCCACATTTTCGCCCACCATTTGGGACAAAGCCGGCAATTCATTGATATGCATGTGCAGCTTTGCAAAAATAGGCGGCAACGTATTGATCGCAAAATAATCGGCTGGAAACATACTGGTCGCGGCAATTAAAGCCATGAGGCCGACAAAGGATTCCACCAGCATGCCGCCAAAGCCCACCGCCCGAATTTCCGCTTCATTCGTTAACATTTTCGGTGTTGTGCCGGTAGCAATTAAGGCATGAAACCCGGAAATTGCACCGCAGGCAATGGTAATAAACATAAAGGGCCAGACAGGGCCGGGAATCACCGGACCGCCGCCGTGAATAAAAGGAGTCAGGGCCGGCATATGAATTTGCGGCCGGACGATAAGAATTCCTAAAGCCAGCGCCAAAATGGTGCCAATTTTCATATACGTACTGAGATAATCGCGCGGCGCCAGTAATAACCACACCGGCAAAGCCGCCGCCACAAAACCGTATACCGCAAGCATGACCGACAGTTGGGTCCGGCTGAAGGTAAAGAACGGCGCCAGCCAGGAAGACTGCACTGCCGGGCCGGCAAATACACCCGCCAGGACCAGCGCAACACCGATAAAAGAGGCTTCACCAATGTGGCCGGGACGTAAATAGCGCAAATAAATACCGACAAAAATCGCGGTGGGAATGGTCGCCGCCACCGTAAAGGTACCCCAGGGACTGTCATACAGAGCGTTAACCACTGCAATGGCCAGACCGGCCATAGTGATAATAAGAATAAATAATACCGCAATACTGGTTGCCAAACCGGAAGCTTCACTGATCTCCTTTTTGGCTATTTCCGCCACTGATAATCCGTCATGGCGCACGGAGGCGAAAAGAATGACCATGTCATGAACCGCACCGGCCGCTACGGCCCCAATTAAGAGCCATACCGTCCCCGGCAAATAGCCGAACTGTGACGCCAGCACAGGGCCGACTAAAGGACCGGCGCCGGCAATCGCTGCGAAATGGTGCCCAAACGTTACCCACTTATTGGTAGGGACATAGTCCCTGCCATCATTATGCCGCACTGCGGGAGTAACACGGGAAGGGTCCAGAACCAGTACTTTAGTCGCCATAAACGCACCATAATACCGGTAAGCCAAAATAAGTACCAGCGCTGCTATGATGACCAGGTTAATTGCATTCATCCGCTAGATCCTCCTTTACAAAATTGTTTGAACCCACATTTCGCATCCTGAACTTATAGCGACAATATTTCCCCCAATATATAGCCACTAAGTAACTAATAAGCTTATATTTGGTTAGAATCCACTTAGTTATCTTTTACAGGAGAATTATTGTCGAATGATAGAGGACTGCGAAAAGTGAGATTGAACATATTTAGCATACTCTAAAATGTAACAGGAGGAAACACAAATCGTCCCAATAGTATAAATTGCATGACGATTAGAAATAATCACGCGCTGAATAGAAAACAAGCCGTTACTTAAGACCGAAAATATCTTTCAATTCTTTAATTTGTCCTTTGCTAACCGGAATTTCGGTATCCGGCAAGCCTTCCATTTTAAGCCAGTAGGTTCCCTTAAACCAGGGGATCACTTCCTTGACTTTATTCATATTTACGACATAACTTTTATGTACCCGGATCAAGCCGGTATCCCGGAGGCGCTCCTCCAGTTCCATTAATGTCCCGTTATAAACATACTCCCCGCCGGATGTTACGACGTTGACAACCCCAGCCTGGGTATAAACATAAATAACGTCCTGATAATCCAGCAATACAATTTTGCCGTTCTTTTCCACCGGGAGTTTGCGCACAAAAAAACGGGTTCTCTTCAACGCTTCATCCACCCGGCCTGCCGCCTCCCTCCATTCACCGGGCCGATAGCTTCTAAGCCGTTCCACCGTGGCATGAAGGCGCTGCGCTTCAAATGGTTTCAGCAAATAATCAGTCGCCCCGACTTCAAAAGCCTTCACGGCGTACTCGTCATAGGCGGTGGCAAAAACAATGAGGGTTTGCGGCGCTATCTTGCGAATGATGAGCGCCGCTTCCATACCGGTCATCCCGCGCATCTGAACATCCATGAAAACGATGTCCGGCTTTATCCGGGGAATAAGCTCAATGGCAGCCGGTCCGCTGTCGGCTTCACCGGCCAATTCGATTCCTGCTTCCAGCGATAGCAAGTATTTCAGTTCATCTCTGGCCGGAGTCTCATCATCAACAACTACGGATCTAAGCAATGTCTTCCCCTTCTTCCTGCAGAAGTTTAGGCAGCCGCATAGTTACCGTTGTGCCTTTTCCCCGCTGGCTTTGCAGTGTCAGCCCCCAAGAGGCTCCATACTGACCGCGCAGCCGTTCATGCACATTAACCAGACCGATGCCTTCCCGGTTTCGTCCCGACAAAGGATGGTTTACCGCTAAATCCATTCCTACCCCATTATCCTTCACACTGATTTCAATCTCCCGCTCCCGTTCAACAATCCGTAAAAAAATGCAGCCGCCCTCTTCTTTGGGCTGCAAACCGTGCCGAATAGCGTTCTCCACCAAAGGCTGAACGGTTAACGACGGTATAAGATATTTTTCCACACCGGGACTGATATCTTCCCTAACCGCCAGCTTGTCCCCATACCGCGCCTGCTCAATGGATAAGTAGGCTTCCACCTGAGACAACTCTTCCGCAATGGTAATATTGCGGCCGGTTTTGTGCAGCACATGCCGGAAAATAGCGCTGAACTTAAGCAGCAATTCCCGGGCTAAGTCCGGCTTGGTCCGGATCAGGGAAGAAATCGTATTTAAGGTATTAAATAAAAAGTGGGGATTAATTTGCGCATATAGGGCTTTTAGTTCGGCCCGGGAAGCCAGCTTCGCCTGCCGGTCAATTTCCGCCAGTTCCAATTGAGTGGAAAACAAATGAGCCACTCCGGCGGCAAATTCCCGGTCTACCGCTTTCACCGCATTGGGACGGACATAGTATAGTTTTAGGGTGCCGGTGACCAGTCCCGCCCGTTTCAAAGGCACAATAATTACACTCGCCAGTTTGCAGTCCCAACTGGCGCAGCCGATTTCCTGCGGTATCTGGGCAATCAGCATGTTGCCGCTTTGCAGCACTTTAACCGTGGCATCCGATAGCATATTGCGTTTTTTGGCACAGCACTCTGTAGTATTGCCGATGAATGCCAGAACCTTTTCCGTATCCGTTATGGCCACCGCATCATAACGGTGGGTCGCCAGAATAATCCGGGCGGCGGCCTGTGCCGACTGCGGAGTGAGGCCATGCCGGAGATAAGACAGCGTCTGCGTGGCAATGGCCAGTGCTTTTTGCGACTGCTCGGCCCCAATCTTTTGCTCAGCCTCCATAACCGTTTTAATAATCAGCATAAAGATAGCTATTCCCAACGAATTGGTCACAATCATCGGGACAGCGATTTTTTGCACTAATGCGAGAGCCATATCATAGGGACGGGCTGTCACTAAGATAACTGCCATTTGCAGTGTTTCCCCCGCGATTCCTGCTCCCAGAGCCAGCCACCAGGGAATAGGCCGTCCAGGATACCAGCGCCGCACAAACCCGCCCAGTAATCCTTCCAACACATTGGCCAAGGCACAGGAAAATGCCGTAAACCCTCCCAGCAAAAAGCGATGCCCGCCGGCAATCAGTCCTGCCGCCACCCCCATCATGCGACCGCCAATCAAGCCGGCGGCCATAACTCCCACCACTCGGGAATTGGCCAGGGCATGGTCAACCGGAATACCGGCATAGGTGCCAACGATGCCAATGAACCCGAATAAAACCGCCAAAACGGCCCGGTCGCCAAAAGTAACCTGTCTGTTAACAATACGGCGAAAAACGGCCGTCTGCGATAATACGAAAGCCAGGGTAGCCGCCACACTAAGGCGCTGCATCATCTCGCCCAGCAAGGAAAAGTCCATGAAAATCCCTCCCCTTGTACTATCATAACAATATCATTTTCCAGTTACTTCGGCAACCAATGGGGATTGGGGAGATATTGGATATTGGATATTGGGGGTTAGGGGTTAGGGACTGGAGGTTGGAGGGACTGGGTTGATTTGGGGCGGGTGCCTGGATTAAAGCGTAAAAAAAGCGCCTTGCGATAAGGCGCTTTTTCATTGCAGTTGCCGGGGCCGGCGTACGCTGTCATAAACCAGTTTTTTAGCCGCTACCAGCACACTGGCAAGCAGCCAGAAGGACCAGTACATCGAAACCAGGGGATACGTCAGGGCAAAGGTGACGCCAAACAGAGCAAACGCCGGTTTCATCAGCAAAAACCAGGCGGTCAACCCTGAACCAAGGGCAAACGTAAAAATACACAGAGCTGCCAGACATGGGCTATTACGATTTAAGGATATTTTGCTCCCTTTGTCGCCGATAAACACCAAGGCCGCAATCAGGATAATGGCTCCCAAGAATGGTTTCGCCAGTACCAACCCGTTGCTTATGCTGTCCCATAAGGCATGCACAATGCCACCCCCTTAGAATTTGTACTACTTTTATATATTTACCTGTATTTGGAAATATACCAATTATTTTCTGGAGAATGATTTCCTATCCGGCTGATCTTATACTATAATAGATACGAATATAGTTTTTAAGGTTGGTGACATTTGCTTGCAACTTACAGAAATTACGGCCTTAATCGCCCGGGAACTTGGGATTCGTCCCCAACAGGTGGCCGCGACCGCCAAACTTTTGGACGAAGAGAATACCGTGCCTTTTATCGCCCGCTACCGTAAGGAAGTTACGGGCGAACTCAACGAAGAACAGATCCGTTCCGTCATGGAACGCCTGCAATACTTGCGCAATCTGATCAAACGTCAGGAAGAAATCCTTGCCTCCATTGAAGAGCAAGGCAAGATGACGCCCGAACTTATGGGCGCTATTACCGCGACTACTAAATTACAGGACCTGGAAGATTTGTATCTTCCGTTCCGTCCTAAAAAGCGGACCCGGGCTCAAATTGCCCGGGAAAAAGGTCTGGAACCCTTGGCCGAACTCATTCTGGCCCAGGAAATGATCGACGGCGACCCCCTTGTTCTGGCCGCCGCCTATCTCAACCCGGAAAAAGAAATCAACACGCCGGAAACGGCATTGGCCGGTGCGATGGACGTTATTGCCGAGTCGGTCAGCGAACGGGCGGATATTCGGGCTCAGTTGCGCAAACAGCTCTGGACCAACTCTGAAATAGCAACCAAGTTAGCTGTCCCGGAAGAAGAAGGAAAAGAGTTCCTTAATTATAAAGAGTATCACGAACCGGTCAAACGTATGCCATCCCACCGGATTTTAGCGGTAAACCGGGGCGAGAAAAAAGGCGTTCTGAAAGTTCACTTGCAAACCGACCACGACGCCAACACCGCTCTCATTGTACGGCAAACCAAAAAAGGAGCATCCATTTTCAGCGACCTTCTCCTTACTGCCATCACCGATGGCTATAAACGCTTGCTATTTCCCGCCCTCGAGCGGGAAATCCGCTCCCAGCTTACGGAAAATGCCGAGAAACAGGCGATCCGGGTTTTCGGTCTTAACCTCAGACAGCTTCTGCTGCAGCCGCCTTTAGCGGGACATGTGGCGATAGGCCTTGATCCGGGCTACCGTACGGGCTGCAAAGTGGCCGTCGTCAGTCCGACGGGCCGGGTGTTGGAAACCGGTGCAATTTATATTACCATGAGCGACGCCCAGCGCGAAAAGGCGGCCGAGGTTCTCCTTGCCGCAATCCGACGGCATAACGTTACTTTAATTAGCATCGGCAACGGAACAGCCTCCTATGAAACGGAAGAATTTGTTGCCCGCCTGATTCAGACCCATAACTTAAATGTGCATTACCTGATTGCCAATGAAGCCGGCGCTTCGGTTTACTCGGCGTCCAAACTGGCCAAGGAGGAATTGCCCGACCTTGACGTGTCGCTACGCGGTGCCGTATCCATCGCCCGCCGGATACAGGATCCTCTGGCCGAACTGGTCAAGATCGATCCGAAATCAATCGGTGTAGGCCAATACCAACATGACGTCAATCAAAAAGAATTGGAAAAAACCCTTTCGACGGTAGTAGAATCCGGGGTTAACCATGTAGGGGTTGAACTTAACACCGCCTCGGTGGAGCTACTAAAATATGTTTCCGGCATCAACGCCAGTGTGGCCAAAAACATCGTCTCCTTTCGCGACCAGCACGGTTCCTTTGCCAGCCGGTCACAACTGTTAAAAGTACCCCGCCTGGGACAGGCTTCTTTTACGCAATGCGCCGGCTTTTTGCGCCTGGCCGGCAGTGATCACCCTCTCGACAATACGCCGGTGCATCCCGAATCGTATGCTTTGGCGGAAGCCATTTTGGGTAAATTGGGTTATTCGCTAAAAAACCTGCAAAATAAAGAAACGCTGCGACTCATCCAGGAAAAAGCTGCCGTTGCCGATGTTTCCCGTCTGGCGGCTGAACTGGCAGCAGGCGAACCTACGGTCCGGGATATTCTTGCCGCCTTGGCTAAGCCGGGCCGGGACCCCCGGGAGGACTTGCCGGCTCCGCTGACCCGGAAAAATATTGTGAAGCTTTCCGATCTAATGCCGGGCTCCGTAGTGAAAGGAACCGTGCATAATGTGACCGATTTTGGTGTTTTTGTCGATATCGGCATCAAAACCAACGGCTTGATTCACCGCTCCGAACTAAGTCATAAACCATTCCGTCACCCCTTGGACATTGTTTCCGTCGGCGACATCATTGACTGTATGATCCTCAGCGTCGACGAAGCCCGGGGCCGTATCGCCCTTAGCCTGAAACAGGTACCAAAAGAATAGATCCATCCGGCATACAAGAAAAATTATCTTGTATGCCTTTTTTGTCACGAATTTGACACATTGATTCTTTATGATAAAAAAAGTCAAGCAACCCCGGCAGGGAAAAATACAATTGCTTACATGTCCGAAATTAGTTGCGCAAGCAACAATTTTCTGACTTTTTTTCTAACGCCGGACTAAAGAAAGGTGAGCCTATGGCAAATAATCAAAATGGGCCTTATATCGGCAAATGGATCACTGTCCTTTACCGGCTGAGGCATTCCTTTTACGACCGCTGTTTTGCAGAGTATGGTTTTGGCGGCAGCCAGTTTCTTTTTCTCCTGGCCTTATCCCATCGGGAAGGAGCCACTCAGGATGAAATCAGTAAACATCTGAACGTGGATAAAGCAACTACGGCCCGGGCTCTCGCCGGTTTAGAAAAGCTCGGCTATGTTCGCCGGGAAACCTCGCCCGATGACCTGCGGGCCTATAAAGTATTTTTAACGGAACAAGGCCGGAGTCTTGAACCGAAAATTCAAATTATATTACGGCAATGGGCCGGCCTCATCATGGAAGGATTTACTCCCGACGAACAAAAATCGGCTTATGACTTGCTGGAGCGTATGGCCCAAAACGCCGTTACTTTCCGGTTTAGTCAGCCTGATTACAATGAACCGTCCTGTATAGAGAGGAGCTAGCGGATTATGAAACGCCAATTTTGGCAGAATAAAAGCAGAAAAATACTCATACTTACCGGTATTGTGGCAGTATTGTGCCTAGGAATTATCACGGCTCAGGCCGTACGGAATCATTCGCTGAGTACTTCGAAAAACGCCAATAGAATGCAGACCACCACCGTCGATGCCATGACGGTTTCCCGCAGTGACCTCATAAAGCGCATTTCCCTGACCGGCCAAACCGTGCCGGAAGCACAGGTGGATATTGCCGCCAAATATCAGGGAAAAGTTGTGCAGGTAGCCGTTAACCTTGGACAACGGGTTTCCCCCGGCCAGGTTTTAATCGTACAGGATACGGGAGACGCCGATATCTCCATTTCGGAAAATCAGGCTGCTTATCAGCAGGCTTCCGCCGATGCCGTGACTACTCAGGCTTCCTTTGGGGCCAATTATGATAAGGCCAAGGCCGATTATCAACGCGCTTTGAATACGTACCAGCGCTATAAATCCTTATATGATGTAGGCGGTATATCCAAAGAGGACTTGGCTACCAGCGAACAGGCAATGGCCGATGCCAAAGCCGCTTTAGATACACTGACCAATCAAATGAATGCCAGCGCTGTCCCTGCTGCAGTTGAATCGGCCCGCGCTGCTGCTGACAAAGCGCAGCAAAGCGTCCAGGCCGCCGCCAAACAGCGCGACGATTTGGTGCTGCGCGCGCCTCGCTCTGGAGTTATTGGCTATCGGCAAGTCGAAGTTGGCGATATGGTCTCGGCAGGACAGAAGTTGTTAAGTATTTATGATAACAGCAAAATATATGTTGATTGCCAGGTCTCAGAGCAAGATCTGCCGGCGTTAAGCGTAGGCATGAAGGTAACTGTTGGCATTGAATCGCTGGGAAAAACAATTCCTGGCCAAATTATCTACATTAGCCCGGCAAGTGATTCCTCGAATTTAACATATACATTACGTATTCTTTTGTCCAACCCCGATCAAACGGTTAAAAGCGGTATGTTTACCAGGACCATAATTAATTCCGTATTGCGTCCGGATACGATTGTAGTTCCCAAAGATGCCATACTGGAGAAGAATGGCCAAAACTATGTATTCGTAATTAATACACAGCATGTTATTGAACAACGTACCGTACAGGTAGGAGCACGGGGTGACACTAATGTTGAAATTTTAAGCGGTCTCAAAGAGGGCGAGCAAGTCGCTTTAACCAATTTAGCGCGCCTGCGGTCGGGATTGACCGTTGTTCCAAACCTTGTCACCCCAAAGGACCGAGGTGACAATTAGTGAATATCACTCGTTTTTCCATTAATAAGCCGATCGGTATTTCTATGATTGTCCTGCTGTTTGTCGTATTGGGATTGTTCAGTTTTTACCGTATCGGGGTAGAACTGCTGCCGGCAATCAATATTCCGTATGTCACCATAACGGTGAATTATCCCGGAGCGGGTACGGAACAAGTAGAACAGGATGTCATCAAACCTCTGGAAAATTCATTATCTTCCTTGTCTAATTTGAAACACATGACTTCCGTTGCCCGGCCCGAAAAAGCCCAGATCACTTTGGAGTTTGAATTCTGGGCTGACGTAAACACTTCGGCGGTCGATGCGACTCAGTACGTTAATGCCGCACTCAGCAAGCTGCCAACAGGGGTTCAAACGCCGTCGGTCATAAAACGGGATATCAATGCTTCACCCATCATGGAAATTTCCGTAATTGCCGATAAGCCTTTGTCAGACGTATATACTCTGGCCAACGACGTATTTGTTGAACGGCTGCAGCGCGCCGGCGGAGTATCGGATGTTTCATTGTACGGCGGCCGGGATAAGGAAGTTGCCGTCGAAGTTGACAAGGATAAATTATCGTATTATGACATTTCGCTAAGCTCAATTATTAACCGGATTGAGCAAGAGAACGTTTTAACGCCGGCAGGGTCGGTGTTCAATGACAAAAAAGAAACGAATGTCCGTTTGGTAGCCCAGTATACTTCGCCGGAAGAACTTGCCTCAATTCACGTTACCAACGCGAAGGGGGTAAACATACCCTTAAACAACCTGGCTACGGTAAAAGAACAGGACCAGCGGGTCACCCGTTACGCCCGGACCAACGGCCAGGACGTAATCTCGATGACAATTTATAAGAACAGCGACGCTAACCTTGTTGATACAGCTAAAGCAGTCAAAGAGCAACTTAGCAGTTTGCAAAAAGATTATCCGGATTATCATTT
Source organism: Allolucifera butyrica (assembly GCF_900476375.1). GTDB lineage: Bacteria > Bacillota > Negativicutes > Sporomusales > UPPP01 > Lucifera > Lucifera butyrica. The sequence goes on from NZ_UPPP01000060.1 coordinate 83,794, forward strand.
TGTTGTCATTACCGACGCTTCCCAATATGTGCAAGACTCGCTGGATAATACATTAGAAGCATTGATTGAAGGATTGTTTACTACCGGCTTGGTGCTTTACTTGTTTTTGCGGGGCTGGCGCTCTACAGCCGCCGTTTTAATCGCCATCCCTACATCCTTGATTTCCACTTTTTTCGTTATGTATGTAGCCGGCTTTACCTTCAACATGATGTCCCTTTTGGGAATGTCCCTCTGCATCGGCATATTGGTTGACGACTCCATCGTTGTCCTGGAGAATATTCACCGTCATTTGGCAATGGGCAAAGATGCGAAAACGGCGGCGGAAGAGGGACGGACGGAAATCGGCATGGCTGCCATTGCCATAACCCTTTGCGATGTGGTCGTCTTTATGCCTATCGCTTTTATGAATGGAATGACCGGCCAGTATTTCCGCCAGTTTGGTCTTACCATTGTCTTTGCCACCTTGTGTTCCCTGTTTGTTTCGTTTACGTTAACACCCATGCTGGCGTCGAAGTTTTATAAAAATGGCCTGGGGGAACCGAAAGGCAAGATATGGGATTTCATGGCCTGGCTGGAAAAAACGGCAATCCTGAAATATGAAAAGCTGTTGCGCTGGAGTCTGAACAATACAAAAAAAATTATTGCAACCGTTACGCTGTTGTTTATCGGCGCAGTAGCAATGGTCCCCGCCGGCATCATCGGAGCCGAATATATGCCGAAAACCGATGAGGGCAGTTTTCGCCTCTTTGTTCAGTTCCCCGTAGGGCAAAATATTGACCAAACCAATCTGGCAGTAAGAAAAATAGAAGATTATCTCACAACCATACCGGAAGTAAAGAACTATTTATCGAGCGTCGGTCAGCCCGCCGGCAACTACGGCAGTGTCAGCGTTCAGCTGGTAGACAAAAAAGACCGGAGCCGCAGTATATGGCAAATTACCGATCAGGTACGGCAATATCTCCGGAAAAACTTTCCCCAGGCCTCGGCCCAGGTCAGTGAGACGCAGTCTTCTGTCGCCGGTGTATCGGGCGGCACCGGGACAGGCGGCGGCGGACCCAATTCTTCACCTGTACAAATTGAAATCCGGAGCGCCAGCTTGGAAAATATTGTTAAGGCCTCTTACCGGGTCCAGGACATTTTAGCCAAAATTCCCGGCATAAAAGATGTCCGCAGTTCTTATAGCGAAGGAATGCCGGAACTGCGCCTGACTGTCGACCGGGAAAAACTGAGATTCTATAATACGACCGTCAATGAAGTAAATAACGTATTCTCCGGGGCCATAACCGGCACACTGGCCGGATATTTTGCCAATGATCCCAATAATGATAACCAGGATACGGATATTTATGTCCGGCTTAAAGGCAGCGACGGCTTTAAGGCCTCCGATATCCGCTCTATTCCGGTGCAGTCCGGGACCGGATTAATAAGATTGGATGACGTGGCTCAGGTGAAAGATAACGTTGGTCCGGTTATGCTGCGGCGTGTCGATAAACAGGAATCGATCAATATTGCCGCCAATATAACCGACCGTCCCCTGCAGGACGTTTTAAAGGATATTGCCAAAAATATCAAGCCCGAGGATCTGGGTCCCAATGTTACCTACCGCTTTACCGGGCAGGCGGATAATATGAATGAGACCTTTAGCGAAATGGGCCAGGCCTTACTATTATCCCTGTTACTTGTGTATATGTTGCTGGCAACCTTGTATGAATCTGTTGCCACTCCTGTTATCCGGATGTTTTCCCTTCCCTTCGGCTTAATCGGAGCGCTGGCCTTTTTGGCGATTACCCGCAATACCATTAATCTGTATTCCCTGATTGGAATCCTGGTTATGGATGGTGTGGTAGCGAAAAACGGCACCTTGCTCCTGGATTACACCCTGACCCTGATGGACCGGGGCGTGAAAGCAGAAGACGCCATTATTGAAGCAGGTAAAACCAGATTAAAACCTATTTTTATGACCTCATTAACAATGATTGTGGGAATGCTGCCAACCGCACTGGCTATGACAGCGGGGTCGGAAACAAGAGTCAGTATGGCCTGGGTAGTAATTGGCGGATTAATTTCTTCTACCTTCTTTACCCTGATTGCCATCCCAATTATTTTCCTGCACTTTCAAAATCATCCTTTGTCCCGGAGATTAGGAAATTTGCTCAGACGATTAAAGACGAGACTGCATCAGCCATCTCAGAATTCATGATATAACATCGTTTCTATGGACGGTTGCCTTTTTACCGCCGGGTAAAAAAGCAACCGTCCTTTTTCTTTTAGACGACGGTCTGGCAAGCCCCCTATGCCGTACAGATATTTGAGAACTCTTTACGCAATCAAACGCTGCGTAATTATCCGTCCGGCGTTGGGACATACTACTCATACCGGAAACCGCATCTTTTCAAGGAAGTGTATCTGCTTGACCGCTCTCTCCCCACTGACGCAAGCCTTTATATTATTTTTGCTGATTCTTGCCAACGGCCTATTTTCCCTGACGGAAATGTCAATTATCTCTTCCCGCAAATCCCGTCTGGAACAGCTGGCCGAAGCCGGAGACCCGGGAGCGAAAACGGCGTTGGAATTATCCGGGGACCCTACGCAGATGCTCTCTACCATCCAGTCCGGAATCACCTTAATCAGCATACTGACGGGAACCTTTGGCAGCGCCGGTTTTTCCCGTCTGATTGCGGAGCAGTTGCGCGTTTTTCCTTTTTTGGAGCCCTATGCTGATATTCTCAGCCTGGTGATCGTCATTTCTTCGATTACCTATATTTCACTCCTGCTGGGCGAACTTGTGCCAAAGCGTCTTGCTCTTGCGAATCCGGAACCGATTGCCGCTGTTTTATCCCGCCCCATGCAAACCTTTTCCCGTCTTTCTTCTCCGGTTGTCCGGTTCTTAACCTATTCTACCAATCAGGTGCTGCGCCTATTGGCCATCCAGCCGGCGGCCAATGAACCGGTAACGGAAGAAGAGATAAAGATTCTTATCGAACAAGGCACCGAAGCGGGTATGTTTGAAAAAGCCGAGCAGGATATGGTCGAACAGATCTTCCAGTTGAGTGATGCCCGGGCCCATTCCCTGATGATTCCCCGCACGCAAATTGTCTGGTTGGATGTGGAAGACCCCTGGGAAGAAAATTTCCGGGTCATGACGGAAAACTATTATTCGCGCTTTCCCATCGCCAGAAAAAATCTAGATGATTTTATCGGCATCATCCATACCAATCAGATATTAACCGCCTTTTTTCATAACAAACCGGTTCATCTCGAGCAGCAAGCCCGGCCGGCCTTGTTTGTTCCCGAATCTATGAAAGTATTAAAAGTCCTTGAACTCTTCAAACAATCCGGCACTCATGAGGCCATTGTGCTTGATGAATTTGGCGGTGTCGCCGGCATGATAACCCTGCGGGAAATTTTAGAAGAAATTTTTGGCGATGTTTCCCGCAGTGAGGAAGCGGACAATCCCCAAGCCGTTCAGCGGGAGGATAATTCCTGGCTGGTGGACGGATTACTTTCCACTGACGACTTTAAAGAAACCTTTGCCATCGACGCGCTGCCGGAGGAAAAGGCCAATCATTACCAGACACTGGGCGGCTTTGTGACTTGGTATTTGGGCCGTATTCCTACCGCTGCGGAATATTTTGAATGGAACGGTCTGCGGTTTGAAATCGTCGATATGGACCGGGTACGGGTCGACAAGGTGCTGGTTACCCGAATTCAGGACTCGAGCGATTTTTGCCCATAGCAGTAAAGGCATTGGTGACCGCACCGCTGTTCATAACTGCCAATATCAAGGCTTTTGGTGCAGCCGCAGGCTTCCCGCTGCCCCGTATCTCTGGCCTTGGAAGCCCGTCCATCAAATAATGCCGTCAATTGCCCGCCGTCAATACAATGCCCTTTCTGAATTTGCGGAATTTGTTCCAGGAGGAGGCTGGCGCAGGAATAAAGGGGCAGATTATATCGAGCAGCTATTTCAGCCATGCGCCGGAAGAAAGCGATCACTTCCCGGTCCCCGGGCGTAGCAATCTCAACGCCGTTTTGCGTCAAACGTCTCCGTACATGACCATACAACGCAATATAAGAAGTGGTCAACCGGCAGCCATTCATCCCCAGCGTAATTAAATCCCGGCATAACTCCTCAAAGATCTGTAACCGGACAGCAGCCGGCTCTCCCGGCCCCGCTGAAATTTCCCCGGCCGGCGAGAAAATAACCGGGTCAAACCGGATCGTAAATTGCTCCGGCCGGTAACGCCGCAGCAAGCGGTCCAATGTTTTAAGAGTTTGGCCGTAAGGCGGAACTCCCGGTTCAAGGCGGGCGGCATAGTGATTAATAGTGTATTGGAAATAAAGATTGTAATTTTCCAGTTGCCCCGGATTTTCCGCTACGGGTGCAAAATTTTTGCTCCATAACACCAGACTATGGATCGCTTGGGGCCTGACATCAATGGTCGATACCGTATTCTTGTAAACGGGATTACGCACCGACACTGCCCCCTTAGTCAGGACGTTTTGAAGCCAGGCATAATGACAGCCCGGCAGATCGGTTCGTCTTGATGCGGAAATAACCGGCTTCATCCTCTCAGCCATGCCATCTCCCCTTTCCCGAACCTGCTTAAAAAGCGCATGAATGCTCGCCGCGCCTAGTATCTGCATCTTTTTAAGCAGGCTCCTTCCCATAAATTATGATATCTGGAACAAAGGAGGGTAACCCTATGCCAAATAATTCTTCGATCCCAACGAATAATTTCCCCCCACAGCACCAGGACCAGCAGCCCGGTATCGAATCCCGGATGAATCCCCGCCCGGTGGCCGTCAGGAATACCTACCAGGGAAGCGGCAAACTCCAAAACAAAGTTGCCCTGATCACCGGCGGTGACAGCGGCATCGGCCGGGCCGTAGCGATTTCCTTCGCCAAGGAAGGAGCCGATATCGCCATTGTATACCTGAATGAACACGGCGATGCGGCTGAAACCAAAGCTATGATCGAACAGGCGGGGCGAAAGTGCCTAACCCTGGCAGGAGACATCGGGCAGGAACCCTTTTGCCAGGAAGCAGTGAATAAAACCATACAGGAATTCAATAAGCTGGATATCCTGGTAAACAATGCTGCCGAACAGCATGTCCAGGCCAGCATCGAGTCCATCCCTGCCGCCCAGTTGGAACGAACTTTCCGCACCAATCTTTTTTCTTTTTTTTATTTTGTTAAAGCGGCCTTACCTCATCTGAAAAATGGCAGTAGCATCATCAATACCACATCCGTTACGGCCTATGAAGGCCATGACCAGTTAATTGATTATTCCGCCACCAAGGGAGCGATCGTCACCTTCACCCGGTCTCTATCCCAATCACTCGTCGGCCGGGGTATCCGGGTCAACGGCGTTGCCCCCGGCCCCATCTGGACCCCGTTGATTCCGGCTTCCTTTTCGCCGCAGCATGTAACCCAATTTGGTCAGAATACACCGATGAAACGGGCCGGACAACCCTGCGAAGTCGCCCCCTGTTATGTCTTTTTGGCCGCCGAGGATTCTTCCTATATGTCGGGTCAAATCCTGCACGTCAACGGCGGAACCATTGTAGACAGTTGATAAGGAAAAACCGCTTAATGCGGTTTTCCTATAAAAAAAACACTGCGTAGTTTTACCACGATAAAAAGAAAGGCACCAGCAGGGGCACAAGGGCCGTCAAAGTCAGGCCGCTCATAAAAGCCAGCAAGGCTGTTTGCGTATCGGTGACCTTGGAAATAAGGGGCAGCGTGGAGTCCATCGTCGTCGCCCCGCCCGGCGCTACGGCCGTTATCTTGCCTACATAGCCGGCCAATACGGGAATCAGTATAAAAGCGATTAATTCCCGGAAAACATTTGACAGAAAAGCGGTTGTTCCTAACTCCACGCTATAAAGCCGGGCAATCAGCACCCCCGATAAGCTGTACCAGCCAAAACCGGCACTAACGGCCAGTACCTCTTTTAGCGGCATAGACAATATAAACTTGGCCGCTGCGGCGCCGGTCAAACTGCCTACGGCTACTGACAACGGCATAAGAAGCACTTTCCAGCCAAGTTGTTTGATCTTTTTAAGCGAATCCCGATTCCGTCCGATATCCAGACCGACCCCAAAAATCATCAGCACCAGAGCGCAAGTCACTATCCGGTCCAGATAATGAACCCATCCGGGCGGTAAAAAGAACCGTCCCGTTCCAATTCCCGCCAGAACCGTCAATAGAATATAGATTACCATGCCCTGTCACTCCTTATTCGCTTGTATCTGCCGGCAGGAATTACGGTCCTGACCGTGACCGGATCCCGCTAAGTTCCATTTCCGGGCCACAGCCCACAACGCCCCGATGCTGCCTGCAACACTCAACGCAGCAATCAATAAGGCTCTTCCTCCCAAGAGAGTCAGCTTTGCGGCCAACTCCCGGTCAATGCCGATTTGCGCTCCCAACGCCAATAGCATAATGAATAACATTATGGTTGTCATTTTATTGCTGTAATGAAACCAGGCCGCCGGTATTTTCCCGCTGGCTCCCATAGCTATGCCGGCAACCAGACTGACAAAAATTAAACTCATGCCCTCCAACCTTTCACTCAACACTAATCACAAACTGATACAACGGCTGTCCGCCGTAATAAGTCTCTATGGCAAGATCCGGCACTTCCTCCGCCAGTTTTTGCGCCAAACGGGCCGCTTCCGCTTCCTTTAGTTTATCACCATAATACAAGCTGACAATTTCACTCTCAATCCTTACCATCGCTTTCACGGTCTGCAGTAGAACGGACTCAAGATCAGCCGCGTCGGCCACAATTCGGTTATCATCCATGCCGATATAGGTACCGGCCGCCACCGGATGCCCATTGACCACACTATCCCGCACAGCAATTGTGATACTGGCGCTGCGTACTGCCGCAGTCCTTTCGGACATCTTGCGTACATTCTCGGCTAAAGCTGTATTGGGATCATATACCAGGAGCGCCGCCAATCCCTGCGGCACACTACTGGTTGGCACCACAGCCACCCGGTCCCCCAGCAGTTTCCGGGCCTGATTGGCCGCCAATACAATATTCCGGTTATTCGGCAGTATAATGTACTGCTCTGCATGTCCTTTATGGACAGCACTGACAAAATCCTCCACCGGCGGATTCATGGTCTGACCACCGGACAGCACAACATCGGCACCCATCTCCTGCATAATGCGGGTCAAGCCTTCCCCGGAAACAACACTGATCACGGCCAGTCCGGTCTTTTCCCGGACCGGAGTTCCTGCACTGCGATGCTGATCCGCCATATTGTCTATTTTAATATCATGGAGCGTACCCCAGGCTACGGCCCACTCCAGAACTTTCCCAGGGTGAGCCGTGTGAATATGGATCTTTAATAATCCGTCACCTTCCGCCAACACCAAGGACTCGCCCAGTGAAACAAGCTGTTTTTTTACTTCCGCACACGTCACCGAACAATTTTTTATAATAAATTCGGTACAATAGGGATGAACAATCGTCACTTCTCCCGCATGCCCGGCAAGAGTCAGGCTTTTATCAAATCCCGCTTCCGGACCGCTGTACGTTCCCTGTAGTCCATCCAGACAACCCTGTAAAAAAACTATCAATCCCTGTCCTCCGGCATCAACTACCCCGGCTGTTTTTAATACGGGCAGCAGTTCCGGTGTCCGGGCCAGTTCCTTTTTACCGGCCCGGACAGCTTCCGATAGGATATCAGCAAAAGGACGCCTTTCCCGCATGGCCCGCTGGGCCCCTTTGGCAATCCCCTTGGCAACCGTAAGAATCGTCCCTTCGACCGGACGGGCCACGGCCCGGTAGGCATACAACACTCCATATTCGAAGGCCTTGCCGATCTCGGCGGAAACGGCCTCCTCTTTTCCGGCTAACCCCCGGGCAATACCACGAAAAATCTGAGATAAAATTACCCCGGAATTGCCTCTTGCCCCCATGATGGCGCTATCGGCTGCCAACTTGCTCAAAGCGCCGATTCCCGTTCCTTCCGGTGCTTCGGCGGCTACCTTGGCTACGGCAGCCAAAGTCATTAACATATTGGTGCCCGTGTCTCCGTCCGGCACCGGAAAAACATTAAGACGGTTTATCTGTTCGTGCTCTCGCATAAAAGCGCGGTAAGCGGCTGCGATCATGCGCTGAAAATCCCTGCCGGAAATTATTTCTTCCTTGTGCCGCACTGTTCTGCCCCCTTATTTAAATAACTTCCTGAAAAACAATACCGATGATTCCCGGTCCCAAGTGGGCCCCCAGCACGGCTCCGATATTGCCAAGCGAAAGGGGGACACCCGGAAACAGGTTTTCCATCTGGGTTGCCAGTCCTTCGGCCTCCGATGCCCTTTCAATATGTACAATGGCTATGTAAGCCAGATTCCTGTATTGCTTGACTTCTTCCACCATACGCTGCACTGCTTTTGGGCGGGTCCGCACTTTATCCAGCACCGCTACCCGTCCCTTTACTAAATATAATATGGGCTTAATTTGTAAAATAGTACCGACTAAAGCCGCCGCGCCGCCGATCCGGCCGCCCTTATGCAAGTATTCCAGCGTATCGGGAATAAACAAGGTATGGGTAGCGCCGGCCATACGTTCCAAATAAGCAACAATGCTGCCGGCCGGAATTCCGGCCGCCGCTTGCTGCAAAGCAAATTCCGCCATATGAACCATACCGGCCGCCGTGGTCCCGGAATCCACCACATGAATATTATTTTTCCCGGCCAACTGCACGCCCATACGGGCACTTTGCACCGTTCCGCTTAAGGCACCGGCTAACGTTATTACAATGATATCATCCCCCCGCGCCGCCAATGGGGCAAAAGCCGCCGCAAACTCACCCGGCGCGGGCTGGGACGTTTTGGGATAGAACCCAGTAGCCGCCTTTAAATGAAATAACTCGGTATTGTCAATTGCATCCTCCAGCCATTGTTGCTGCCCCAGCATCACTTTTAACGGCACTACATGTAAATTATCATGCTGTTTAAGCATCGCAGACGAAACATGGGCCGTACTGTCCAAAATAATCTGAATGTTCCCCACCGTAAGCTCCTTCCTCGAAAGATTCCTTTATTATAATTTTACCAAAAAACTGCTAAAAAAATAAGACTTGGCTAATGCCAAGTCGGCGGCCTAGCCGGCTTCACTTAGAACATCCCGGGCTTCAATTTCCGCCTCTGCTCCATGGATACCGCATTCCGGACAAAGCCAGGTCTGGACTTTCATACCTTTTCCTGCCGCCAATAAATTTTTTTAATTATTCAAACACGGCGGCAGCGAAAAGGGAAATAGTACGTAGGACGCGAATAAATTAAAATATTGTCATTTGTTCGGAATATTTGACGCTCAGGAGTATGACATGGAAAAAAAACTGTTATTTGCATTGGACATTGGCACCCGGAGTGTAGTGGGCCTGGTAGGCGAACAATCCGCCGGCTTGATTCAACTCCTTGGCTGGGAAAGGCAGGAACATCACACCCGGGCTATGCTGGACGGTCAAATTCATGACGTTCCGGAAGTGGCCGGTGTACTGGAAAACGTAAAAAACCGTCTGGAATCTGCCTACGGACCGCTGAAACAGGTATCTGTGGCGGCTGCCGGCCGGGCGCTATGTACGGTCCGGGCTAACGCCGAACTGGAAACATACAACCGTGGGACCCTTTCACTCCAAGATGAGCATGCCTTGGAGCTGGCGGCAATTCAAAGCGCCCAGCAAAATCTGGCCACATCCAACGCCGTCGCCGATCCCGGCGCTTACTATTGCGTCGGCTATAGCGTAATCGGCTATATCCTGGATGGCACCAGCTTAAAAACCCTGGTCGGTCAGCGGGGAAAATGTGCCAGTATCGAATTAATTGCCACCTTCCTGCCCCGCCAGGTCATTGACTCCCTGCAAGCGGCGATTCAAACGGTTGGGCTTGAAATAGCCACCCTGACATTGGAGCCGATTGCCGCCATTAACGTGCTCATTCCGGAAACTATGCGCCATTTGAACCTGGCCCTGGTCGATGTAGGAGCAGGCACTTCCGACGTTGCCATCACTCGCGACGGCTCCGTAATCGGCTATGGCATGGTTCCCTGCGCCGGGGATGAAATTACCGAAGCCTTGTCGCAAAAATATCTGCTGGATTTTAATGTGGCGGAAATCGTAAAAAGGAAATTAAACGGTAAAAGTAAAAAAGTCTGTTTCACCGATGTACTGGGTATGACCCATAAACTGGCCGGTTCGGAAATTGTGGAAACGATAGCTCCTCAGGTGGCGGAACTGGCCCAGGCTATTGCCATTCAAATTCTGGAGCTTAATTCCTGCCCGCCCCAGGCCGTCCTTTTAGTCGGTGGCGGTTCACTAACCCCCCTTTTGCCGGATGCCCTGGCCCAGGCGCTGGATATTCCCTTGGCAAGAGTAGCCATCCGCCGGCCGGAAAAAATCAACGGACTGACCGAAGTGCCTGCGGAATTGTCTACGCCGGATGCCGTAACACCGCTGGGAATCTTAAAACTATCCGGCAGTCACACCCTTAATTTTATTCACGTTACTCTTAACGAAGAACCGGTCCGTTTGTTTAACTTAGGCCGTTTGACCGTAGCCGACGCTCTTTTAGCCACCGGCCTGAATGTGCGCAGTTTACAGGGCCGTCCCGGACTGGGCCTGACTATAACGGTCAACGGACAAACTAGATTTATTCCCGGCAGCCTTGGTCAACCGGGATGCATTGAAGTAAACGGCAACAAGGCGCAACTGGATACTCCGCTGCAAGAACAAGATGTCATTACTATTATAAAAGGTATTGACGGAGAGCCCCCCCACCCCACAGCAAGCGAAATGATTCCAGCCTCACCACCGCTCACCATCCGCATCAGCGGTAAGTCCCATACACTGGAAGCGTCTCTTACTATTAACAGCAATCCGGCTTCGCCGGATACGCTGCTTCAGGACAGGGATCACGTAGTTGCCTTCCAGCCTTCCAGCCTGGAAGAGGTTCTGGCCGCAGCCGCCATACCGTCCGGTAACGAACGTCTTACCTACGTTTTGAATCAGGTTGAACACACCTTGGAATTGCCTCCACACTATCTGCTCAATGGTTCACCGGTTTCTTTGCAGGTTCCGGTACAATCGCAAGACAACATCGACATTGTGCCGCCGGTTCTACCCACCCTTGCCGATATCCTTGAACTGCCCGCTACGGTCTGCCAGTCTATAACCGTTTTCTTCAACGGAGAGCCGTGTTTATTACCGCTCAAACAATATAGCATCACTTTGGACGGTAACCCGGCCCGGCTTGATAAAACGGTTCTTGACGGCAGTATCATTGAGTACTCTTGCGTAGAATCGCCGCCGCCCATCGTCAGCGAAGTGCTTTTGGCCGGAAATTTCAATGTACAAAGCCTGCGGCCGGGAACCAAAGTGGATATTTTGTTAAACGGGCGGACCACGGAATACACCACTTTAGTCCACGAAGGCGATAAAATTGATCTCATCGTCACTCCATGAGAAATCTTTCGGCCCGTAGCACAGGGCTCATGGAGCGGAAAAGCAGCTCATATCATTGCCGATATGAGCTGCTTTGGTCTTTTTAGGTCTTACCCGTTGGCTACATTGTCAAAATACTGTACATTGTTCCGTCCCATTCGTTTGGCCCGGTACAACGCTTTGTCCGCCTGCTCAAATGCCAACTGTGTTTCCATCCCCGGACCTTTCAACGCCATGCCAATGCTAATTGTGAAAGGAACATAGGTCGTCCCCTGAATAAATTTGGTTTCCGCCACCCGCGCCCGTAGCCGTTCAGCCACTTTATACCCAAGCTGGGCCGTTGCCGCCGGCAAAACAATGACAAATTCCTCCCCGCCGTACCGGAAAGCCAAATCTCCTTTTCGTAAACTGTTCTTAATAATGTTGCCTAATATAACCAGTATCTTATCGCCACACAAATGTCCATACGTATCATTTAGCCGTTTGAAATGATCAATATCCACGACCAGCAAAACACATTGCGGGAGCGCATCTACCTTTTCCCGGTAAGCCCGATAGTTATAAAGACCGGTTAACCCATCGGTCAAGGCCATTAACTGATTCCGGTCCTTTTCCTGTATCAGCTCAGCTTTCTCTTTGTCGGCATTCATTTTTTGCAGCATAATCAACCGAATCTTTAACGCCATAAACGCAAGCAAACTCATGCTTAACAAATGAAACAGCACATTCATCCCGATGGCGGCAAAGGGCAATTCCCGTCCTAGTGCAGAGGCTGCAACAAAAGTCAGTCCTGTCAGCAACACCATCTCGCCGGCTCTTTTCTGCCCCACCCGCAGTACCATGCGGCCCAGCAATAGATAATATAGAATATTACTGTATACGGCTCCCCAATAAGTCATATAAGCACATAAAATTAGATTGACCAACAATTCGGCCGCGTTCGGTACGGCTGCATACCGATAAAGCAGTCCGTTGAAAACCAGATAAAGGCCGGCAGTTACTATTACCGGCACCATGGCCGGCGTCCCCTCAACCATGGCATTGGCAACAACAAATAGGGCAAAGATTAAACCGATACGACCGGTTAGAAACTGAATGGTATCCAAACTGCTCCCATAACGAATTGATGTTTGGTTTTCCCGTTTCATCCTTCACATCCCTGCCTAACTTACATCTTAAAGCGGAAAATCCGTCACAGGCCCCATTTTAAACAAGTTTACACTTGTTTTCTATCCGTAGTCCCTCTCTGTCCATCTACATTCTATAATAATATATACACAATGTATATATTATTGAAAAAATATTTAAATCCTGCCTTAATCCTCTGTATTATTTCATTGCCAACAAAATAGCCGTGGCATCATCACGGCAGTCCGGAGAGCGGATTAATTTCTCGAGCCGGGAGAAAAGGTCCTGCCCCGCCGGCTCAATCATATCGTCTTTACGCGGCAGTAGTTCAAATAAGCCGTCACTTAAAAAACAGATAAGGTCTCCGGGCTCATAAGCATGACTGTGCTGCTCAAAATCCACCTCGTCCAGAATACCAAGGAATGGCCCCGGCACGCGCACTACCCGGGTTGTTTTCCCGGACCGGACCAGAAAAAAATTAATGCCCGCGGAAGTATAAATGAGCTGATTTCGCCGGCAGTCAACTTCAAACAAAATGGCGGCGGCAAAACATTCTTCTGTAAAGTAAGGCATCATCTCCCGGTTCAGCCACTGAAGACGGTCGGTCAAATTCCGCCGTTTTCCCCAGGCTTGCCGGAATAATGCCTTCAAAGCGGCAGTCTGCAGGGCAGTAGCCAGTCCATGTCCCGTCACATCTGCCAGATAACCGGAAAAACATTGCCGTTCCTCATCCCAGCTATAGTCATATAAATCCCCGCTTACATGGTAATAAGGCTCATAAATAGTCCGCATGGCAAGCCGGTCATTGACAAAATCCAGCGGCAATAACCGTTTCTGAATTTTGCCGGCCATCATGACCTCTTCCCGGATTCTTAAATCATCCGTAATATTACGGATCAAAGAGGCCAAAACTTCCGTTCCATGGAACTTTAAACACTTTGAATTGACCTGCACTTTAAATACCGAACCGTCTTTTTTTTGGTGATAAGCAGTATATATATGACCTTCCTCCGCCGCCTTGATGGTTTCTTTCATCATCCGGCCGATCATCAGTTCGGCTTCGCAATATATTTGACCAATAAAAAGTTGTTCCGGTTCCGTTTTCGTATATCCATATAGGCTGCGGGCCTTTTCATTCATAAATAAAACCCGGCCGGTAGCCGCTTCTGTCAGCAGAAGCGGATCATTAATCATATCCAGCAGTTCAAAACGATTGCAATGTTCACAAAATGTTGCAAAAATCTCTGCTGCAGTCACCGTCTGCATATTACCCACTTTCACGTTCATTACCACCTGTTCTAAAATTCAAAACCCTTCCGTGTCAAAACGAGGCCACTGAAAAAGTCCCTATGATGCTAAAAAAGGTATAGTCTCTCAATAAAACTGAAGAGGCTGTACCTTTTTTCCTGTATAATTAAGGTATCAAAGGGAGCAGGTGAGTCAAATGATACAACAACAACAAGCCATGGTTTTAAGTCCCTATATAGAGCTCTATAACTTGATTATTCCCAAGGATAATATGCTGCGACAAATCAGCGAACTTGTTGATTTCTCCTTTGTGTATGAGGAATTGAAAGAGCGCTATTGTCTGGATAATGGCAGAAATGCGATTGACCCGATTCGGATGTTTAAATATTTGCTGCTCAAAACGATCTTCGAACTGTCTGACGTGGACATCGTCGAGCGATCCAAATATGATATGTCGTTTAAGTATTTTCTTCACATGGCGCCGGAAGAACCGGTGATTGATCCAAGTTCCTTAACAAAGTTCCGGAAGCTGCGGTTAAAGGATCTAAATTTGCTCGATATGCTCATAAACAAAACCGTTGAAATCGCAATTGAAAAGGGTATTATCAAAAGTAAATCAATCATTGTTGATGCAACCCATACAAAAGCCCGTTATAATCAGAAATCCCCCATAGAAATCTTGCAGGACCGCTCCCGAAAACTGAGAAAAGCCGTCTACAAGGTCGATGAATCTTTGAAAGCGAAGTTCCCGACGAAAAACACCAGCGGTGTAATCGAAGACGAAATTGCCTATTGCCAAAAACTCATCGATGTGATTGAAGCAGAAGGCGGCGTTTGCGAGCTTCCGAAAATAAAAGAACCTCTCAATCTACTCAAAGAAACGGTAACAGATGACCTTGATCCGTTGCGAATCTCGGAGGACCAGGATGCAAAAGTCGGCCACAAGAGCGCAGATTCCTCATTTTTTGGATATAAAACGCATCTTGCCATGACCGAGGAACGGATTATTACGGCAGCCGTCGTCACGACGGGCGAAAAGAACGACGGCAAGCAACTACAGGAACTGATTGAAAAAAGCAAGGCAGTTGGTGTGGAAGTCAAAACGGTCATAGGGGATACGGCTTACTCTGAAAAAGATAATATAACATATACCAAGGACAATAATATAGAGCTTATTGCTAAGCTCCATCCCCTCATTACGCAAGGGAACCGAAAAAAAGAAGACGAATTCCAATTCAATAAGGATGCAGGTATGTATGTGTGTAAAGCCGGCCACATGGCAATCCGGAAAGCAAGGCAAGGGAAAAAAGGCATTGGGAAAAACCAATCTGATACGTACTATTTCGATATTGAGCTTTGTAAGCGCTGCCCTTTCAAAGAAGGGTGCTACAAAGAGGGAGCAAAAAACAAAACTTATTCGATGAAAATTAAATCTGGTGAGCACACCGAACAAATGGCGTTCCAGGAAAGCGAGTACTTCAAGGAAAAGGCGAAAGAGCGCTACAAGATTGAGGCTAAAAACAGTGAACTCAAACACAGGCACGGGTATGACGTAGCGTCATCTTCGGGTCTTGTTGGCATGGAGTTACAAGGGGCGATGGCGATATTTACTGTTAATATAAAGAGAATATTGAAACTGATAAAATAAGAGACAAGTTATAAAGGTTTTTCCAGA
>NZ_UPPP01000061.1 GCF_900476375.1 Allolucifera butyrica
ATTTAGAACAGAGTCATCGTAAATGAGGAGGGAATGTCTATGCGAAGAAAACACCGAGGTGAACTGCTGGGGTTGTCGGGGCGGGATATGTACTTTCTCAGTAGCGCAGTAGAGGTACAGAGATTTTGACCAGTATGGTGGATCGCTAAACTAGACTTAAATTTATTTTATTATGCCCCCTCCCCGACCGGTGGGATGAATAATAATGATAGCTTTATCGGGGTTGTGGCCAGCGTAAACTTGAATGTTAACTTTGGTAACCCGGGTCATTGACTCAAAAAATATAAGGAGGCAATACGTATCATGATGCAAGCAAAGGACTTTTTCGAGGTAGGACTCAAATTTCACGGGCATAAATGTCCGGCCATGCCGCTGGGTCTCAGAGCGGGAGCGGCGGCAATGAACGCTCTCGGTGCGGAGCGGTCTCAGGACAAAGAACTGGTACTGCTCGCCGAGACCGGCAATGACCATGCCGCCGGCTGTTTTGTCGATGGGCTGATGACGATTACGGGCTGTACGTATGGCAAGAGCAACATCAAAAAAACATACTACGGCAAAATGGCGTTTACGCTCATTGACACCCAGAAACAAAAAGCGGTACGTGTCCAGCTTAAACCGGAATTTTTCGGCAAGATGCTGCAGTCGCCTTTTGTACAGCAGCGTAAACAAGGCGTACCGCCGCAAGACGTACCGGCATCCATTACCGACCCGCTGGTAGAAGGGGTTATGAAGCGAGCGGAGGAGGAATTCCTGGATATCAGCCCGGTATTTGATTATCCGTTTGAAAAGGGCAAAGGCACCTTTGATACCGACTTGTGCGAAGCGTGCGGCGAGCGTGTGTTCGTTCATAAGCTGCAAGATGTAAAAGGAAAAAAGGTCTGCATTCCCTGCGCGGAAAAAACGAAATAGAAATAATAGTATGGATCACGAGGCCGCCGGCCTTGCCGGTGGCCAATATTATAAGGGCGGCGAATGATTATGATTGAAGTATGGGCTGGCTTGGTGACATTTGCAGCGACTACCGTATTAACAGTCGCTGGCGTGGGAGCCGCGTTTATTCTGGTTCCAATTTATTTGGCGTTAGGCATTGAACTCCATACGTCCATGAGTACAGCGCTCTTACTCAACGGGATTTCGATGATTTTTGCTTCGATTACGTTTGCCCGGGAAAAACTGATCCTATGGCGGCTGGCTTTACCCATTTTGATTGCGGCTACGGTACTGTCACCGGCAGGGGCTTATGCCAGCCAGTTTGTACCGCGCAATCATCTGTTGCTATTATTTATTCTCTTTCTCCTATTTGCGGCCTCCATGATGCTGTTTTATAAACCCGGCGGCAAGAAAAAAGTTGAAACAACGAACCAAGAAAAAAATGCGGTTGTAAATAACGGGTTCAATAATAAAGAAGGCAATGCTATGGACGGGATTAAAGGCATGTGGACTATCGGTGCGCCGGTGGGCGGTGTGGCTGGTTTCCTGGGCGGTCTCCTGGGAGTGGGCGGCGGCAATATTATTGTGCCGGCGCTGGTATGGCTGGGCATTTCACCCAAAAAGGCATCGGCTACCAGTTCGTTTATTGTAATCTTTTCATCACTGGCCGGATTTGCCGGTCGGGCGTCGTTAGGCAACCTCGACGGAGTGTTATTGGCTTATACGGTGGCCGGTTCGATAGCCGGGGCGCTCTTGGGCTCCTGGCTGATGAGTAAAAAACTGCAGAATAAACAAGTCAAGATTATAATTGGCGTTTTGCTGTATTTAATAGCTGGCAAAATGCTGCTTGACTTGTTAAAATAATACGGTATGCTAAAGAATATACCATTGATATTCTAAAATTCCCATTGTGCAGGCGCTGGTGGAGAAAGGCATGCTAGCAATATTTCCCGGCATTGTATCAATATCAATCATTATTAATTATTGGGTATTTATTTAATGCGATTTTGTAGGAGGTAGAAGAAATGGCGGAAGAGATTGTTACTAAACTAACGGCGGATTTTTTCAAAACCCTTTCTCATCCGGTACGGGTTGGCATTCTGCGCCTTCTTAAAGATGGGGAACGCTGCGTATGCGAGATGATTGAGGAACTTGATATCGAACAATCGAATTTATCGCAGCACTTAGGTGTTATGAAAAAGCAAGGCTTGATTGATTCAAGGAAGGACGGGCAAAAGGTAATGTATCGTGTTATTTATCCTTCCGTATTTGATGTGGTCGATGCGGTGGAGAAAACGCTCAGCGAACAGATTGCCCACAGCCAAAGTTTTCTTAAATTTTTAAAATAATGTGAGGTAATGGATATGAAAATTGAAATCCTCGGCATGGGGTGCCAAAAATGCAGCAACCTTGCCGTCTCTTGTCGTGGACGGCGTTGTTAAGTTACCCGGTAAGGAGGAAATCAAAGGCTTTCTCAAGTAAAATGAGGGTGAATACTGATATTTATATGTGTTGTTATCAAGGAGGCGTGAGGGAAAAATGAGAATTCTGGAAGAACAGTTAAAAGCAAGCAAGGCGGGTATCTCTTACGCGGTATTGACGGTAGCAGAAACGGAAGGTACATCTCCCTGTACAGTAGGTAAAAAGATGCTGTTGCTCGAAGATGGAACGACTTTGGGAACGGTAGGCGGCGGTGCGTTTGAACGTCAAGCGCTTGAAGAGGCTGCTCAGGCAATAAAAGAAAGACGAAGTTTTTATAAGCATTATGTTCATAGTCCCACTTACGAAGAACCGGGTCTGGGGTGCAGTTTTAAAGTGGGATTGCTGGTCGAAGCGGTCAGTCCCGGAATACAGCTTGTTGTTTGCGGCGCCGGGCATGTAGGCGGCGCGGTATTACAGTTCGCAAAGCTACTCCATTTTGAAACGACACTAATTGATACTCGGCTGCCTGAGCAAATTCAGGATAAGATAAACCTTGCCGACCGTTTTCTCGCCTGTAAGACATATGAGGAAGGCATTCTGGAAGGACGTATTCCGGACGGCGCTTACTATTTATGTTGCGCACCGACGCATACGCAGGATAAATCCGCCCTCAAAGGCGCACTGCAAAAAAGTTTTGCTTATGTGGGTATGCTCGGCAGCATGAAAAAAACAAAAGAAATGTATCAACAACTTGAAACTGAAGGGATCAGTAAGGCTCTGCTTGCTCAAGTCCACACCCCGGTCGGTCTGGATATCTGTGATATGTCGCCAGAGGAAGTTGCATTCTCTATATTGTCGGAGATTTTGATGATAAAAAACGGCGGCACGGGAAAATCCCGCAGGGATAGTACTTCCATGAACTATCCGAAGTCAGACTGAAAAAAGCTTATACTTGACGTAGCCATAGTTGATCGAAGTTAATATTCGAGAATTGGATAATGTGGCTGGTTAGCTGTCCAGCGACACAAAGAGCGGAAATAAAATATTTTATACCTCCAAGAAATTATGTGTTAAATATGCTGCTAAGCCCAATATAGAAGTACCGGGTGCGATATCGTCGGCTTGGGATTGTGCATTTGAAGGATAGAATCCACTTGCTCAACTAGAAAAAATTGAATGAATATTTGAAACTGGGTATTACGGAAAAAAATCCGTGTATTGTCTATAATGTGTCGTCATATGGTTCAGACATTTGCAGGTAAAGTGGGTTTTTTAAATAAAGGAATATGAATAATTAAATAATTATTTGAAGATTCATAAAAAATATTAGTGAAATTAAACTGATATATTGATTAATTGAAATTGTGTTTAATATTTTGTCTTGCTAAAATGATCATAAATTCTTGAAATATTTCAATGCGGAGAAAAAATGAGCCTTAGGAGGTATTTATATGATTTATGGTAATATAAAATGGTTAGGGAAGTCTTATGAGTATCCGGAAAAGATCTTTGAGATGCTAAAATATTTAAAAAATATAGATATATCTGAAATACCATTAGGGATACATGAAATTGAAGGAAAACAAGTATACATTGAAGTCATTGAAGTCGGTAAGTTGACATGGGAAGAACGAAAGGCGGAAACCCATCAGAAGTATATTGATATTCAGTTTTCGGCTAACGGTAAAGAACAATATGGTTTTGCGCCGGAAAGTCATCAAAACAATTTGGTTGAAAATTTGTTGGCTGAACGAGATATCTTATTTTTTAACAGCGTTGCTTATGAAAAGTATATTGACTCTAATCCAGGTGATTTCTTTGTTTTTTTCCCTAATGACGTGCACCGTTCCATATATAAATATGGTGATGAGCCCAAACTTCGTAAGGCAATTATCAAAGTAGCTGTAGAGCTTTTATAAGCAGCGGAAAAGTTTTTAAGAGAATGTCGTAAGAGAGGAGCGTCCCAATGAATCTGCAACATTTATATTATTTTAAGGCGGTAGCTCGGATGGAGCATTATGGAAAAGCTGCTGAAGAATTGATGACTTCTCAATCTGGTATAAGCTATGCTATTACTGCTTTAGAAGAGGAACTCGGTGTACCTCTGTTTCATAAGTACGGTCGGAATGTTAGGATCACCAAGTATGGTAAGGTATTCTTGGAATACGTAGAGGATGTTATTAGCCGTTTGGAGGCAGGCATACAAGAAATGCATGATCTGCGGCAGCCGAATTTGCAGACAGCGGTGATTGCTTGCATGGAGTCCTTGAGTACTCAGTATATCGTAGAATTAATTAAGCTCTTTAAAGCTTCTCCGGCAAGCCGGGATATTTGTTTTGAACTGTTGCAAATGGATACGATGGAAATGCTCGAAGGTATGAAAGCAGGCAATGTGTCCTTGGGTTTTGGGAATCGGATTGATGACAAAGATGTGGTTTCCATCCCTATTTACAGTGAAAAATTTGTGTTAATTGTTCCTTTGGGGCATAGGTTAGCCGATTGTCAGGCAGTCGATCTACCGGACATTAAAAATGAAGAGTTTATTTTCTTTTGCGAAGGACTTCATATCCAAAAATTAATTGATAATATTTTTCAAAGCGAAAATCTGAAAATCCATTCTCACTACCGAGCTGCGACCGATTCAATGGTGGCTCAATTTGTAGAAAGCGGGTTGGGGGTGGCCCTGATTCCGCACTCCCAAAGACTTCAGTCTTATCAGGTACAGGCAGTAGAGTTGAAGAACTGTGAATATAGACGTGAAATCTGTATGAATTGGCTCAAAGGAAGCGAATTGCTTACTGCTAATAAAAAATTAAGAGATTTCATTTTGTCCCATTATGAAAAATTAAATACATAACCAGCAGGTAAAGAAAAGCAAACTTATTAATAGACAGTTTGTTTTTTTTTTGCGAATTCCTAGATTAAATCATAAAAAATACAGATTGAATTAAAAAATACTTAGATTGTTTTAAAACATAGGATAGTGTTACAGTGTAATCACAGCCCGGCAAGAATTCAATGAGCGATTCGGGTGTATGGGAAAATATATATTATGCAATTACGGAGGAAAGAAAAAATGCGAAAAGTTGTAATGCTGCATGGTGTTAATCACAATATGTTTGGTAAGAGAGATCCAAAGCAATATGGTACGATTACGTTGGATGAAATTAATAACAATCTTTTTAACTTGGGTAAAGAACTGGGAATTGAAATTGAACCGCATCAATCGAACAGCGAAGGCGAATTTGTAGATTTTATTCATAAAGCAGTGCTGGATAAAGTCGATGGTGTGCTTATCAATGCGGGTGCTTGGACTCATTATAGTTATGCGATGAGGGATGCTCTGTTGATGCTGGAATGCCCGATTATTGAACTGCATATGTCTAATGTACATGCCCGTGACGAATTTAGACATTTTTCAGTGATCTCTGATATTGCGACAGGCGTTATTGTTGGTCTTGGTTCTGATGTATATACTCTGGGTCTTCGTGCTCTGTACAATCGCGATTTTAAAAAATAATTGAAGCCTAAATAAAACGCCTAATGAGGGGAATCGTCATGGCAAAAGGTATTCGGAACGGAAACAAAGCAAAGATCATGACAGCGGAAGTCGCCGTCAAGCTTATTAAGGATGAGGACGTTATTGTCTTTTCCGGCGCTGGCGGTGGTTTATCTGAGCCTACCAAACTAATTGTTGCTTTGGCTGATAGATATAAAAAAGAACAACAGCCGAAAAATCTGACATATTGGCATGCTACAGGACTTGGAGACCGGGCGGATCGAGGTATGTCGCCCTTAGCACAATCAGGGATGGTAAAACGAATCTTTGGCGGTCATTGGGGACAGTCGCCAAGGTTGGCCGAAATGGCTGAACGAAATGAGATTGAGGCTTATAATTTTCCCCAGGGGATAATGGCTCAACTTTTAAGAACGGCTGCCGCTCATCAACCGGGCATAATGTCTAGGACAGGGATTGGTACTTTTGTGGACCCGCGTCAGCGAGGAGGTCGTTTAAACGAGGTTACAGCTGAAGAATTAGTTAAATTAGTTGAATTTGATAACAAAGAATATCTGTTCTACCCAGCCGTATATCCTAATGTTGCTTTGATTCGCGGAACGACAGCAGATGCGGATGGTTATATTTCAATGGAAGATGAGATTGCTTATCTCGATACTTTAGCAGCAGCGCAAGCAGTTCATAATAATGGCGGCATTGTAATCTGTCAGGTGCAAAAAGTAGTAAAGAAAAGAACTCTCCATCCCAAGAGAATCAATATTCCTGGTTACTTGATTGAGGCACTTGTAGTAGACTCCGAACAGTCGCAGCTTTATGTTGGACCGCAGGTTAATCGGGTATTTTCCGGCGATTATAAGTTAGACTTGGAAGACATTACGCCGCTGCCGTTATCGCAGCGGAAGGTGGTAGCCAGACGATGTCTAATGGAAGTAAAGCCTGGCTTTGTGGGTAACGTAGGGGTTGGAATTGCGGATGGCATCGGAACGGTAGCTCAGGAAGAAGGTGTAAGCGAAGAATTTACACTTACTGTAGAAACGGGGCCGGTCGGCGGTGCTACTGCTCAGGGAATTTTCTTTGGAGCAACGATAAACTTGCAGGCATTATTGGATATGCCGGCCCAGTTTGATTTTTATCATGGCGGCGGGTTAGATGTATGCTTTTTGAGTTTTGCTGAAATTGATAAAAGAGGCAATGTCAACGTTCATAAATTTAACGGTAAAATAATGGGTACCGGCGGGTTTATTGATATTTGTCAAAATACAAAAAAAGTCGTGTTTTGCGGTACCTTACGTGCTGGCAACTTAAAGGAATCTATCGTAGATGGAAAATTAGTCATTGATCAGGAAGGCAAATTTGAAAAGCTGATTGATACGATTTCAGAAATCACCTTTAATGGCGAAGAAGCTTTGAAAAACGGGCAAGAGGTTATATATATAACAGAACGGGCTGTATTCCAACTAACGTTTAGTGGTTTGGAATTGATTGAAATTGCACCTGGCATGGACTTGAAAAAGGACATTCTTGATCAAATCGGTTTTTCTGTGAATGTTTCAAAGCAGTTAAAGAAAATGGATTCATGTCTATTTAGTGAAGGCAAGATGAATATTAAAGAAGAATTTCTAAACCGCTAAGCTAGTGCTTGATCGGTAAATAAAGGGGTGGACATTGTGGCGGAGGTAAAGGTACCTTTTGAAATAGGCGATACTTGCGAATTTACAAAGACTGTTAGTGAATCTGACGTATATGGTTTTGCAGGCATTACAGGCGATTTTAGCCAAATGCATACGAATGAAGCATTTATGCAGAAAACAATGTACAAGACGAGAATTGTCCATGGTGTGTTGTCTTTTGCTTTTGGTTCAACGGCATCGACGTTGATTCAACTACAAGCAAAGTCGCCGATTCCTTCTGTGTCATACGGCTATGATCGTTTACGGTTTATTAAACCTGTATTCATCGGCGATACATTGACAGCCAAATATACTATAACTGAGGTTGATAACGAAAAGTTGAAATCGGTTGCGAAGGTAGAAGTATTTAATCAACATGGTGATATTGTAGTAGCTGCGAATCATATTTTAAAGTTCTTTCCGTTGGAGGATGCGTAGTATACCCTTATCAATGAGGTGAAACAATGAAAATTTGTTTGTTAGGTGCAGGAGCATTAGGTTCAACGTTTGGCGGAACGTTGGCTGAGGCAGGAAATGAAGTTTATCTAGTGGATATTTTTAAGCCTTATGTAGAAGCTGTTAATAAGAGAGGCTTGATTTTTGCTGATGAACCGGATACGGTAGTAAGGGTTCCGGCATTTGAGAACACTAAATCTCTGGATGTTGTTGATTTCGTAATTGTCTTGGTGAAATCCTTTGCAACGCGTGAAGTCATTAATTCGGCTAAGAACATTATTGGTGATCATACGGTCGTGATGTCTTTGCAAAATGGTTTTGGCAATGAAAATATGATTGCTGATGTTATCGGTTCGGATAAGGTTGTCTCCGGGAAAACTTATGTCGGCGGTGGCATGCTTGATGTTGGCTATGTTCGGCGAACTATTAAGAATAAGATGACCTATATAGGGGAATTGACCGGTAAAAAAACCGAACGGATTCAAAAGATTGCCGATGTGTTAAATGCTGCTGGCATGATGACAGAAGTATCCGATAATATTATGGGTCTGATATGGGACAAATTACTGATCAATGCGGCTACTGGTGCGTTAACTGCGATTACAGGCTTACCATATGGTCCGATTTATCAGGATGAAAGTATTCCTGAAATTAAGCAGGTTGGGATGGCAGTTATTCGGGAAGGTATTGCTGTGGCTCATAAGAAAAACATTCGTCTAAAAACAGAGGATGTGGAAAAGATTTGGTATATGGCTGCAGAGAATCTGCCATATGAATTTAAAACATCTATGCTGCAGAGTTTTGAACGTAAGATGAAAACCGAAATTGATTACTTTAATGGTGCTATTGCTCGTGAAGGAGATAAGTTTGGTGTAGAGACCCCGATAAATAAAACGCTGGTAGCCTGTGTTAAGGGAATTGAATACAGGATGTTTAATAAAAAATAATTTTACCCCTCTCTCTCATTTACTTAACATAATAGATATTATCGGACGTTGGTGGTGGAGAAAAAAATGAACCCGTGCGTGTATGTTAGGGTTCATTTTTTTTGTATTGCTTTTGTTCCAATTCTTATTATCCGGTCAACCGGTTTAAATTCATCTGTAGCAAGAAACTCCCGGCTGATCTCTTTGCCGTTTAGCGACTTAATCCGATAGGTGGTTACCAAAAATCCTTTTTGGCCTTCGGATTCAATAATTTGTTTTCCTAATTCCAAATTAGGATCTTGTTTTATGACCGTATTGGGTTCCAAAACTTTTTTTGTAGTCGCTGCAACGTGAATTTCGGGCGAATTGGGTTTTGGGTGGCCCAAAACATAAAAGGTAACCTGATTATCGGTGACTTCATTGGTGATATAGATATTATTTGGTAAATTGTTGGCAAAAACAAAGTCAATTAAATGATCGGCTACGGTAGCATCCTGGCCAACCGGTACATACCCGGGTGGATGAAAATGAGAAGTCCGTTCCAGAATTTTGAGATCAGCCAACAGGACCGCATTATAAAGGGTACTGCTTATCTGGCAGACTCCGCCGCCCCAATCCGGCACAAGGTTGCCGTCAATGAAGACAGGAGCCTCTTTGTAGCCATTTTGCGGCGAACGAAGCCCTACCTGAGTATTAAAGGAAAATTTTTGACGAGGCCGCAACAAAACGCTATGAATCCTCTTTGCCGCCAGGCGAATATTTTGGTCCCGGTTGTTGTCCGAGGGGTCAAACTGCGTGGTATAAGATGCAATAACCCCATCAATGTTGGCAAGGTCTTTCGCGGTTATCTGAGGAGTGGTCTCCTGCACGATAAGAGGAACGCTGGCATAGAGATCACTGTGGAGCTTGCCTAGAGCTGCCGCGACCGTTTTGGAGATATCGACTTTTCGGCCGGTCACTTCGGAAATTACATTGATTACAGTGCCATTTTGGCTTTGTTTTATGCGCGCATCCTGCGCCGGACGGTCTATTGAATTGGCAATGCCGGTTAGAATATGCACAAGTTTATCTTTATTATATGATAACGGTAAGGAAATCTGGTAGCCCTGATTTAAGGTCAGATAACGCTGCAGCAGGCGATGAATGATATTACCGTTTCTGCCGACATCATAGGCGCCCAAGGCAAGGTTATGAGCATCAATGGTCAGATCAAAATTTTGTGGCGTAATCGGCCATTGTTGCTTATTATACGTAAATAGGATGACGGGACGATCCCAATACTGCTGAAAATGGTCCCGGATTTTCTGTTCGGCAGCATCGACGGATAAACCGCCTACCGGGATCCCCCCCACCGTGACACCTTGATAAATTTCGTCGGTCATCATAAATGCACTCATGGTGGCAAATAAACTAACAGAACTAAACAGAATAATAAAGCCTAAAAAAACAATCAAATTGCTTACACGTTTAGATATTTGAATCTGCACAGCCGAGCACACTTCCAATCAAGGCATAGATTAATATTATATTACTAGTGTTGCTGTTTACTGAGTGCTCATCGACAGTTCTACCAATTTTCCCGCTAATTTCGCTTTTTGTAATACCTCTTCCGTGATTTCACCACCCTGCTCAACAATAACCACACCGTGATCCGTTTCAATCCGGCGACTGGCTTTTTTGCCTACCAGAAATTTGCGATGCCGCTCGTCAAATTTTTTGGCGGAATCATCCGTTGGTTGTTCCGGCTGGCTAGGCTCCACCGGAGCGGAATCCGGCGTAGTGGCAGTTTCTGCCGGTACAGCTTTTACTTCGGCGGGCTTTGTTACGATAGCGGAGGCCGGTTTGTTGTGGTCCTGGGCTGGTTCATCGGCAGGGGCAGTAATAACGAGTACACTTTTACCAAATGTTACAATGCGCTGTGACGGAATCTGAACGATATTGCCGCTGATTTCTTCAATTTCACAGGCAGAAATTTTTCCCGCATCATCAATAATAAATTCAGTTACTTTTCCTGTGATCTGACCGGTTTTGGTTAAAACCTTAGTGCCGATAATTTTGACCTCTTCTGCTAATAACTGTTCCAGTTCAGGAACATCATGAATGTCCAGCAGGCTATTACCGGCCTCTACCGTTACAGCATACTCACCAATGCTGATAATTGCCGTATAAGGCAGCAGCTTGGCGCCAAGATACCATTTGCCGTCATCAATCAAAAGTGCGGCAACAGTGCCTTCGCCGGGATTGATGACAAGGTCTTTTACGGTGCCAAGCTCGCTACCCTCACTGATACTGACAACAGATAACCCCAAAATCGATTCGCTTTTTTTCATTGTAGATAGCCCTCCTATTTATTATATAAATAAAAGCATAAATTGAAGTTTCATGTCAGATTGCGCCATTCGTGAAATTCTTCATCAATTTCTTTAAATATGGCCGGTGGAATATCCTGATAAGGTATAAGACCAAGACGATGCTGTAATAATGTATTTTTAATAATTCGCAGATAGGCAATCGTATTAACAAACTCCGTTTCGATACTGTCTGCATTTTTTGACCCGGGCAGGTTTCTGCCGTCGGAAAGCACTGTAATGGCTTCGTCGTAAGCACCTTTATTTTTCAAAATATTAGCAATTTCCATAACTAAATAAGGTGCAACCTCATCACTTTTGTGGAGCTGGAGGGCCTTTTGGAAGGCCGCAAGAGCCTGCAGGTCATTGTGCTGTTCTTTTTGGGTAAAAGCATAAGCAAGCAGATCATCCAGTGAGTTTAGTCCGGCTTCCTCGATGATAACATTCATAACATACTCCTCAGCAGGGGCTTCTGAAGTAATAAAGACTGGAGACGAAGCCCCTTTTTCTTTTACTTCC
This sequence comes from Allolucifera butyrica, assembly GCF_900476375.1. Lineage (GTDB taxonomy): Bacteria > Bacillota > Negativicutes > Sporomusales > UPPP01 > Lucifera > Lucifera butyrica. Next base: position 11,789 of record NZ_UPPP01000061.1, read on the forward strand.
TCATTTAATTCTAATTCTAATTCCGCGGCGACGTCTGCTGCCGCTTCCTCTTCTGATGCGGCAATGAGCTCCAGAACGTCAGCCGGTACTGCACAGTCAATAATAGAATCACAATCGTCCTCTTCGCTGCTAGCCGGCAATAAGGCTGTATTTTGTTCGGCGATCGCAAGTTCGGCTGGGAAAGATGCTGCCGTTTCAGTTTGTTCCTGAATGAGGTCGGAGTTTACTTCTGCTATTGCCGGGGGTTGCTCCGTAAGCCCAGTTTTTTCAATTATAAAGGAGAAAGAAGCCTCATTATGTATATCAAGATCAAGAATTATTTCCTTCTGGCTTTGCCGGGTTTGGGCAACATCGTCGAAATAAGCAATCAGGTAAGCGAAAATAACGGCAAAAACAGCCAAAACCACAATGGTACCGGCCAGGCCGGCAAAGCCTACGACAACACGCGGTAAGACAATGCTGAGAAGCAGGGAACAAAGGGCGCACAAAACTAAAGGCCTAAGGCATAATTTAAGTCCCAGCAAATTATTGGCCACTTTAAATATAATAAAAGTGGTGACAGTGAGAGTAATAAAAATGACTGCTATGTATTCCACAGAATCCCACCAAAATAAAACTTTTCTAAATTTTTATTCGACATACTTGGCATATTTCCTGTCACCTTTTCAAAGATTATGCCAATTCCTTTAATTTTTGGTCGAATTTATTTATTGTGTTGCATAGCCAGAATTTCAGCCGCAGCGCCCATAATGCCTACTACGGTATGTTCGAAGGTTAACCCGCCTTGTAAATAAACAGCATACGGCGGCCGCAACGGACCATCCGCGCTTAGCTCAATGGATGCGCCTTGGACAAAAGTGCCGCCCGCCATAATAACCTGATCAGAATATCCCGGCATAGGACTTGGCTCCGGCCGCACATGGGCATCAACGGGAGAATATTTTTGCAGGCCCCGGCAAAAAGCCACCATTTTTTCCGGTGACCCTAATTCAATGGCTTGAATGATATCATCACGCCGGTCCTCAGGTCGTGGTGAAACAGGATATCCCAGCAGGGAAAAGAAAGCAGCCGCAAAGATAGCCCCTTTTACCGCCTGGGCCACTACATGGGGAGCCATAAATAACCCCTGGTAAAGCAGACGGTTATCCGCCAGGGATGCTCCCAGCTCACTGCCGATTCCCGGTGCCGTCAACCGGCAGGCAGCCAGTTCAACCAGCTCACGCCGGCCGGTAATATAGCCACCGGTTGGGGCAAGCCCTCCCCCGGGATTTTTAATTAGCGATCCGGCCATAATATCGGCGCCGACTGCCGTTGGTTCCGCTTCGGCAACGAATTCGCCGTAGCAATTATCGACAAAACAGATGCAATCGGGTTTGACACTTTTAATTTGCTCACATGCGCGCTTAATCGTTTGTAAGCTTAAAGCCTGACGCATGCTATAGCCCCGGGAACGCTGAATTAGTACCATTCTGGTAGCAGGCTTAAGCATGGTTTGAATTTGAGAGAAATGGATGCCATTTTCGCGTAAGGGCATTTCCGCATAACTTATACCAAAATCTAGTAATGAGCCTGGTGAACGCCGCGGATAGCCGATTACGGTCTGCATGGTATCATAGGGTGCTCCGGTTATTGACAACAGTTCGTCGCCAGGCCGCAAAATCCCGAACAATACGGCGGCAAGAGCATGGGTGCCCGATACGAATTGTGTTCGGACCAAAGCCTGTTCAGAGCCGCAAAGATCAGCCCAGATCATCTCCAGTTTGTTCCGTCCGGCATCGGAGTAGGCGTAGCCGGTAGTCGTCCGAAAGTGATAATCCGAAACCTGATGTTTACGGAACGTATCTAATACTTTTAACGTATTTGCTTCGGCGATTTTATCGACTGACGCCAATAAGGGAGCGGTCTCTCTAAAGGCTTTGTCACGAATCGCCAGAATTTCATCCGGAAAATTATACATTTTATTCATCCCCTTGTAAAACATAAGTCTGGTAAAAATCAATCATGGCTAGCGGCAGGGAAACTATGACCCGGATCCCTTCGGGACAATATTGCACTTTGTGGACAGCCGCATTTTTGTAGAGAGTGGCCAGAAGGCCGCTCTGATCATAGGGTAACAGCAATTCGCGCTTTTGCTGTTGTTTATTGGTATATAAGTATTCCTGAACCATTTGCAGCAATCGTTCGATTCCCTGCCCCGAAAGAGCGGATATGCCGACGCTGTTATCCTGGCGCAACAGGCGCTCAAGCTGGTAAGGGCTGTCAATGCTGTCAATTTTATTAAAGGCGGTAATGACCGGCTTGGTGTCGGCCTGCAGTTCTTTCAAAACTTGAAAAACCGCTTCGGTTTGCCGCTGGTATCCGGGATGGGCGGCATCCACAACATGAATTAACAGGTCTGACTGAACTACTTCTTCCAAGGTAGCGCGGAACGCGGCAATCAACTGATGCGGTAATTTCTGAATAAATCCTACCGTATCGGTGATTAGTATTTCCTGCCCATCCGGTAATACCGCCCGGCGTGTCGTCGGGTCCAGAGTGGCAAAAAGCTTGTCTTCCGCCATAACACCGGCAGCCGTTAACGCATTCAGCAGGGTTGATTTTCCCGCGTTGGTATAGCCGACAAGAGCAACCGCAATCTTTTGTTCATTTTGCCTTCTTTGACGGTGTAGAGTTCGTTGCTGTTTTAATTCTTCGATTGCCTTTTCAATTTCGGCAATTCGGGAACGGATACGCCGTCTGTCGATTTCCAGCTTGGTTTCACCCGGACCGCGGGTGCCAATTCCCCCTCCCAGCCGGGACAAAACAAGTCCTTGGCCGCCCAGGCGGGGTAGATTATAGCGCATCTGAGCCAGCGCCACCTGCAATTTTCCTTCATAGGAGCGGGCCCGCTGGGCAAAAATATCTAAGATTAATGCGGTACGGTCCAGGACTTTGATACCCAGGCTTTCTTCCAGATTCCGTTGTTGGGTGGGAGAAAGTTCATCATCGAAAATAATCATATTGGCCTGTTTCGTTTGTCGTAAAAACTTAATTTCTTCAATTTTGCCGCGTCCTAAATAATAGACTGGGTCCGGGCGGTCCCTCTTCTGCCAGACTTTACCGACGACAATGGCTCCGGCTGTTTGGGCCAACTGTTCCAGCTCATCCAAAGAAAGGCGGATGTCCTCTGTTTTAGTTTGCTCAATTCCTGCCAGTAACGCAGATTCTTTTTCGGCGATATGTACTGTATTCATTAATTCCGCGCGATGGTCTACCGACAAAAGCAATGCCGTAAAATCCGTTTTTATAAATTCATCAAGATTAACCGGCCCAATATAATGTATATCAGTTTCATCTTCAATTATTTTCGTTATATAGGCATAACTGGCGTCAATCTTTCCTTCCGGGCCGGTACTAAGCGCAGCTATTAAGTCGAAGTGCATTTCCCGTAAGGAGGCTATATCCAGCTCACTTAACGCGCTGCTGCTATTGGGATGGGTATGGATGCACCGTATGCCGGACAATCTGTTTTGTCCTCTGCGGCCGTTTAGCTCCGGTAAGCCAACGGTGCGGATATCGCCGACGGCAACGCTGGTGACTCTGCCGTGGCGGTTAAGGTAAATGGCAATTTCACGTTGTATTTGGTCCGAAATGGACAGTAACACTTGCGCTAAATCAAGCGTAATGATCTCGTTACGAGAAATTTCAAATTCATATAGGGTTTCTAACCTTTTTAGGATACTTTTCCGGATTCCAGTTATATCTCCATGTATTGTAGCCAAATTACCACCTCCCTGTGTAGATATATTTCCTAAAATAAAAGAAAGGCTACAAATTAGCCTTATTCAACAACGGCAGCATTGAAAAGAATTTTTGGCATTAACTGTGAGCAATGCGGCTAATTAAAGCAATGGTAGTTATCAGGGAAACGAATGAGGCTGCCAGTCGTACCCAATAAGCGGATGACCGGTAAAACGGAAAGAATCTCTTAACATTACCGGGATTAAATAATAACATACCAAAAAAAATTATAACCGATAAAAGGAAAAAAGCAAACTTATTTTCCAGGAACCACATTGCGCCTAATAGGAAAATGAAAAAACTTCCCGTAGAAAAGGCAAAGAAGCGTTTCAAAAAAATTTGCGAGGTTTTTTGCTTGCGCATTCGCCGGGAAATGTCCACCCTGCATCCCTCCCCTGCTATTATGTTTATTATGAATGAACGATTCCACTTTTATTCATCAGAAGCCTGTCCGCTCCTTTAGCCAGCCATGCCTGCAGGCTGGTTAAGGACGATTGGGCGACGAATGCTGTGGGATTTCATCAACCGGTTCGGCTATATGGTCTGATTCATAACTGCCACAGATTAGGCAAAAACCTGCTTCTAATGATTTTTGCCGTAAAAGTAACGGGGTAGTTGCCAGGCCTTGTTTATAGCCGGACTGTTTTCCTTGATGCTTGCCCAGTATATATCCCAAAAGGAAGAACGCCAGTAAAAAAATAGCTATTTCAAGATTCATTGACTGGCCCTCCTCTGAAAATGAAGCATTGTAAGATAAAAGATAACAAAGCCGCTGAATACGGCAGAAAATATTTGTTCATTAACCAGCCAGGCAACCATCAAACAGAATAGGGCCAGTAAGGCGCATTCAGTAAGACCGTATTTTTGGGCCAGGTTACGCATGCCGCACATCGAGTCGAGGTGACGGTCCAGGCAATCATCCAGCAGTTGTACGGATAATACAAAGAGTACGGCAAAAAGCATCAAATTCCAGCCGAAAAGAATTGCCCCGATGAAAAACACAAGCAGGGATTCCTGCCAACCTGTTAAATGGCTGGGAAATAAGCGGGTAAATTGATTAAACATGCCGACGATATAGCTGCCTAGAAACAGAGACAGGGTAAGCGGCGGATTCATTGCCGCGGCCAGAGCAAGAATGAGCATTGCATAAACCATGGTTCCTGCGCCGTATCTTTGGGCCCAATTGATGCCGGAATGGATATCAAATTCCTGATCAAGAAAATCATCGGTCAGTTTTACCGCAATGCAGCATAAAATTACGGCGCTTACATTCAAAAGAAAGTTATATATTTCGGGCCACATAATTTTTCACCTCTTTAAACCCTTGGCTATACCGGGCCGAAATCGGTAAAATGACGACCTGGGGAAAGGCTTCGGCTGCCCGGGATACGGGTTCTCGTGTTGCGGCCAGGTCTATTTTGTTTAAAAGCATAATATAATTATGTCTTACCATACCGTAGTTGTATATTTCGTGGTCAATATTGGCTGGATTCTTTAAATATTCAACGGTAAGTTCCGTCAAATCCAACAGATGAATAATAAAATCGGCACAACGAATTAAACTTAAGGTTTGAGCCATTCCTTTCCGGATCGTTTCTTCTTTATAGATCTTTTCCGCGACACCGCAGGTGTCGGTCAATTTAAAATGAGCCGCCGTTTTTCCCTGTGGCATTTTTAGTTCAATGGATTGGGGCAGCCGTGTTTTATGGGGAGAAGTATCGCATAGTTCCCGTTTGGCATCATCAATTGTAAAATGGCGGCTGGTCAGTAATCCGTCATATGTTTTGAACAGGATGTCAATTGTTTTGTTTCCCAGATAAGCGGCAAAATTAAGAGTAAACATAGTTTTTCCCGAGTTAGGCCGCCCGACAATCAGACATTCCCTCATTCTTTCACCTCCAAGAGGTCTGCAGGTTCCAAAAGCATTAATTCCTCCCGGGTTGTAATCGTTTTGGACATTAGTCTTACCGCTTGCCGGCGGATGGCTTTTTCAATGATATTCCGGACAGTGCGGGCATTGCCGGAAACTTCATTGTTTTTTAGTGAATTTAAGATTTTTAACATGGCCAGCTTACTTTGCTGACTTATTTTATACTGCCGCAACGCACAGATTTGGTCGGCAATGGATAGCAATTCGTTATCGTTGTAATCCGGAAAATCAATATGAATGGGAAAACGGGAGCGAAGCCCCGGATTCGTCAACAGAAAATTTTCCATTTCCTGCTGATAGCCGGCTAAGATTAAAATTAATTCGTCTTTATGATCCTCCATTGCCTTGACCATACAATCAATAGCCTCTTTGCCAAAATCTTTTTCTCCGCCTCTGGCCAGGGAATAGGCTTCGTCAATAAACAAAATTCCCCCATAGGCCTTTTTTAGCTGGTCACGGGTTTTTTGCGCCGTATGTCCAATATATTCTCCCACCAAGTCTGCCCGCTCGATTTCGATAAGATGGCCGCGGGACAAAACTCCCATTTCCCGGAAGACTTTTCCCAAAATACGCGCTACCGTAGTTTTTCCCGTACCCGGGTTGCCTTTAAAAATCATATGTAAAACCAGCGGCTCCGTAACTAACCGCTCTTTTTCCCGCCGTTTTTGAATTTCAATAAAGGCATAAATTTCACGGACCAACTTTTTTACAGAGTTTAAGCCGATTAAGCTGTCTAACTCGTGCAAAATTTCCTCCACCCTTTTTTGCGAATTGGATGAACTGCTGGTATCTTTATATTTTGCTAATCGGTCGACTTGGTCCATTTCCTGTAGTAGCTGAAAGGCTTCCAAAGCGGAAATATCTCCGGTCTCGACAGCAGACAACACGTCCTGTGGCCACAGATATGCCATTGTAGTCACCTCATCCTGGGTATCGGTGATATCCATTATACGCAAAAGGATGCGAAAGGTGCTTGGCCTATGAGAAAAACGCTGACGCGGTTTTTCGGCTCATGGCGCAGGAAAAAAGACTTAGTTTGCACCAAGTCTTTTTTACGATCCTTCTGTCTGGATTGGCGTCCAAAATGATTTCCAGATGGTTCCCCGCGCCCCGAGCCCTGCGCCACAGACCGCAAAACCACGCGTTAGCGGTTTTGCTTAGGAGATACGTAACAAATCTAGATTTCCCCGGAGGCGGGTATTGCCCAGACTGGCGGGAATCAATATGGTTTCGCCTTTTTCTACTCTTTCTTCCCCCTGTACAGAATCGATAATGCCTTTCCCGTTAAGAATGCAATAGATAGCATACTGATTATTGGTTGCGTCGCGCCATTCTTCCGGTACGGTGATTTTTTCCATTTGAAAGTAAGGACATTCGATCTTTGACCGGGAAAAATCAATCGTTTCCTGCCGGCCAAACCGGATTACCTCAACCGCTTTGTCCGTATGCAGCTCCCGTGGCCGTCCGTCAGGGCCAAGGCGTCCGTAATCATATACCCGGTAGGTGGTATCGGAATTTTGCTGAACCTCGTAAACAACTACCCCTTCCAGCAGAGCGTGTACCGTGCCGGCGGGAACGAAAACCATATCCCCTTTTTTTACTGGTACCGTCCGCAGCACATTTTCAAAATGATTTTGTTGCAAGGCGTTGAGAAATTCGTTTCTGGTGACGGATTCTTTTAGACCATAAATAATACGGGCATTTTCCCGGGCCGACACAATGTACCATGCTTCCGTTTTGCCTGGTTCCTGTTCCTGCTGATAGGCATAGGCATCATCCGGATGCACTTGTAGTGATAAATTATCGCTGGCATCAATAATTTTAAGTAATAACGGGAATTTCCGGCCGGGAAGCAGCTCTTTGGCGCCCAGTAAGTCCCTTTCGTAGCGCTCAATAATCGTTTGCAGCGATTCCCCGGCTAAAATACCGTTGACAACCATACTGGTCCCATTCCGGTGACTGCACAGTTCCCAGCTTTCTCCTACCCTGTCACAGGGTACGTCACGGTTAAAAATGCCGGCTATGCTCTTGCCGCCCCAAATTTTTTCTTTATAAATTGGTTTGAATTTTAACGGATATAACATAGTTTTTCCACCTTTACTCACGTTTTGTCTACTTCTTAATCATAGCAAACAGGAAGAGCATTTTAAATACCGTAATAATTCAAAAAGTTTACCACAGCGATGTGGTAACGGCAAAAGAAAAAGAAAAGGTTGAGAAACATTTCTTTCTCAACCGGATAGGCCATACTATTATTCTATTTATCCAATTTAGGTTCTTCCCTTTTATCGTGAAAACCGGAATTCAACGGACGGAAGGGTGTAATTGTTGATATGGCATGCTTATAGACCAGCTGTTGTTTCCCTTCATTTTCGATAATCACGGTGAAATTATCAAAACCTTTAACAGCTCCGCGCAATTGGAATCCATTAACCAAATAAATAATGACCGGTACGTTTTCCTTGCGGACCTGATTTAAAAAACTATCCTGTAAATTAATTACTTTTGTTGTCATGAATCTAACCCCTCCGTATATCAATAATATTTATTCTATTCTACTCGGGTCTAAAACTTTCCTGCAATCAGACTGTAAATATATGTAAACATTTTATCATAACTACCAAAATTGTCAATATCTATCCAATGGATATATGGCATTTTACGATACCAGGTTAACTGGCGTTTCGCAAATCTCCGCGTTGCCTGTTTTATGTTATCCATCGTTTCGTTTAGGCTGGCTGTACCGGCTAAATAATCACATACTTCCTTATAACCGATGCCTTGCATTGACTGGGCCGCCGGTAAGACTCCCTGAGAGAGCAAAAGACGGACCTCATCGACCAGCCCATTGGCAAACATCTGGTCTACCCGGTTGTTGATGCGCTCGTATAATAGCTCCCGCCTCAGAGTAAGCCCTATGGCCAGGACATCATACATCAGCGTCTGCTGGTCGGAGAATTTGCGTTCAGAAACCGTATTGCCCTCAAGGTGATAGACCTCAAGCGCCCTTATAATCCGCCGCAGGTCATTCGGATGTACCCGGCGGGCCGATTCGGGTGCCAGTTTGACAAGTAAAGAATACACGTATTCCTTGCCATGTTGTTCGGCCAAGGCGGTATATTTTTTCCGTAAGGATTCGTCGCCGGCAGACTGATTAAACTGGTATCCTTCCAATAGAGCCTTAACGTATAGCCCCGTGCCTCCTGCCAAAATTGGTATTTTCCCTTTTTGCTGAATGGCAGTTATACATTGGACGGCAAGCTGCCGAAAATCAACTACGTTAAAAAGTTCGCCGGGCTCCCGGATATCGATAAGATGATGGACAATGCCGGAACGTTCTTCCGGTGAGGGTTTGGCGGTACCGATATTCATTTCCCGATATACCAGCATTGAATCACCGGATATAATCTCCGTATTCAGCAACCGGGCCAAATCAATGCTCAGCTTCGTTTTGCCGACTGCAGTCGGGCCCAATATGGCAATTAGCTGTTCCATTTTAATGGCTCCCCGCCGGAATAACGCCATATTGCACGCTGCTATATTTGCCGCCTGTCAGATTGGTTATACCCAGACGTTTGAATTCCGGGCTTTCATGAGCCTCTTTGATGACCACTCTTTGTTTAGCAACCCGACAGGCTTGTTCGATCGCGGCCCTGCTGACCGGACGCATATCGGCTAAATATCTGAGCGGTTTTACGTTCGCACTGGTTACGACGGGGCACCGGAACATGGGATCAAGGTATATGATATCAAAACTTCCCGGCGGCAAACCGGCTAAATAAGAATCATAATCAATATTCTTTACTTGGATCCGGCGTAAAGCTGTGGTAATGCGTTCGTCATCACCGACAAAGTTGGCAAGTCCGTATTGCGCTATCATGGCAACGGCCGGTGACACCTCAAGCCCGACAACGGTTCCCCCCTCACCGGTGACGAAACTGGCTACGACGGCATCGGAAGCCAGACCCAAGGTGCAATCCAGCACCGACATTCCCGGCTGGAGACCCATGGCTGTCACCATATGGTCATGTTTACCATTTGTGAGATTTTTTATACGCAGATCCGCCATGCTTAAATGAAAAAAGTATTCACCGCCGGCGGTATGCACAAGGGGGCCTTGGGTGGTCATTACCAGGATATTCTCCGTATGGTATTGTGCTTTTAAGGCCGCCAGGGAATGATTTTCCCGGGCGACAAACGGGAGCATGAGACTCTTGGCGGTCTCATGCGCCTGTTCTTCTAAATTCGGTGAAGGATGATGTACGGTTGTTATGATCATAGCCGCTGCCCCATCTGTGTTATTTTAAAAATTTTATGTACGTTTGAATAATTTTGCCAGGTCCTCCGGAGCGAACCGAACCATGGCCGGCCGGCCGTGAGGACAGGTATATGGTAATGTTGTGGCACAAAGCTCACTGATTAAGGCTTGCATTTGCCGCATATTCAACATTTCGCCGGCTTTTACGGCTGCCCGGCAGGCCGCCGTCTGCAGATAAGCATGCCGTATATCCTGTGGCGTGGGATTGTGCAGATTATGAAGGAGACTTAAAATTTGGCGCAAGGCCTCGTCAGCCTCAGTCTGGGAAATATCACTTGGCATTTCCAGCAAGCGAAATGTATTGGGGCCTGACAATTCCAATGTGAAGCCCAGTTGATAAAATGTATCTGCTTTTTCTAATATTATATTGGTTTCCTGTGGATCAAATTCCAAAAACAGCGGCACTAACAGCTGCTGGGCCGGTATCCGGTCCGTCGTACGGCCCAGCCGGTCATACAAAATCCGTTCATGGGCGGCATGCTGGTCAATAATATACAGGCCGTCGTCACCCTGGGCAACAATATAGCAGTTTTCGATTTGTCCTAAGGGCCGTAAAATAATATCCGGTTCCGGCGTGGCTTCGATATCGGCATCGACCGGTACCGGGCCGGTACTGGGCAATAATTTTTCCTCCCGGATTACCTGCTGGGTTTCGGGAAAAGAGAGCGGTTCTTCCCGCCAGGAAGACGGCGGAGCGGAAGGAGTGGAAGGAATGGCGCGGGGAATTTCAAAGGACTGCCTGCCGACGCTATAGTGATTGTTTGGCTGCTTTACCGGAAAGGAAGCGGCTAACTCTCCCGGGGAGTGTTTGTCGGCTAAAACTTCAACAATAGCGTGATAAACAGCGCGGTAAATCGTTTGTTCGTTACTGAACTTTATTTCACTCTTTTGCGGATGGACATTTACATCAATCAGGTCCGGAGGAATTTCAATGTTCAGCACAGCCAGCGGATAGCCGTTTTTTGGCAGCAGGGAGTGATAGGCATTATCAAGGGCCTTGGCGATTAACCGGCTATTAATCACCCGGGAATCAACCAGAAAGGTTTGCCACTGGCGGCTGCTTTTTAAGAGGGTCGGCTTACCTACAAAACCGGAAACACGGATTGAATCCAGGGTATAATTCACCGGCAGAATATCGGTAGCTACCTTGTAGCCGTGCAATCCTGCCAGGGCGTCGGCCAGTTTGCCGTTTCCCGGTGTGGATAAAACAACGCGTGTATTGTTGATTAAGCGAAAAATGATTTCGGGATGGGAAAGGGCCAGTTTGCCAAGAATATCATGAATATGAGAACTTTCCGACGCGGGCGATTTAAGAAATTTTTGCCGCGCCGGTGTATTGTAAAAAAGATCTCTTACGGTGACGGTTGTTCCGGCATTTCCCCCCGCCTCCCTGACTTCCGTCACCACACCGCCCTCTACTTCCACATAGGTTGCCAGTGTGGCGTCATGCAGCCTTGTTGTGATAGAAAATTTCGATACGGAGGCTATGCTGGGCAGCGCCTCCCCCCGGAAACCCAAGGAAGCAATTCGTCCGAGGTCTTCCGCCGAACGGATTTTGCTGGTTGCATGCCGCAAAATAGCTAATTGGGCATCTTCTTGGCTCATGCCGCTGCCGTCATCGGTCACTCGAATAAAAGCGGTGCCGCCTTCCGCGATTTCCACCTCAATGTTCCGGCTGCCGGCATCAATGGCGTTTTCAACCAGTTCTTTAATAATTGAGGCCGGCCGCTCTACCACTTCTCCGGCCGCTATTTTATTGGCTGTATTCTCATCAAGAATACGGATGACAGAAGGGCTCATAACTGGCCGACCTCCTGTTTGGCCTGATTTTGCAGCTTATAGAGAAGATTCAGTGCTTCTAATGGGGTCAGGGTCATTATATCCAAGGCCAGCAAATCTTCCGCCAGGGTACTTTGAAATAGTGACTGCGTTCCCGTAGCAGCAGCGATGGGAGCCGGTGAATCCAGCCTGTTAACACCATGCTGTTCTTCTAGTTCACTGAGCAGTTCGTGGGCCCTCTCGATAATTTTTTTTGGTAACCCTGCCAATTGGGCAACATGAATGCCATAGCTTTTATCTGCGCCGCCGGGAATAATCCGCCGTAAGAATACAACTTCGTTTCCCCGTTCTTTGACGGCAACGGAATAATTTTTAACTACCGGACTGTTTTCGGCTAACTCCGTTAATTCGTGATAATGCGTGGCAAATAAGGTCATTGCTTTAATCCGGTCTTTAATATGCTCGACTACGGCTCGGGCAATGCTCATACCATCAAACGTGCTGGTCCCCCGGCCGATCTCGTCTAAAATGATCAAACTCTTGGTGGTAGCATGTTTTATAATTTGCGCTACTTCATTCATCTCTACCATGAAGGTACTTTGCCCCGTAGCTAAATCGTCACTGGCGCCTACCCGGGTAAAAATGCGGTCTACCGGACAGATGGAAGCCTCCCGGGCCGGAATAAAGCTGCCGATCTGGGCCATGAGGACCAAAAGCGCAACCTGGCGCATATACGTTGATTTTCCCGCCATATTCGGTCCGGTAATAATTAGAACCTCATTATCTTTATGATTTAAGACAGTATCGTTGGGAACAAACATTTCTTGCAATAATAACCGTTCCACTACGGGATGACGGCCGTCTTTGATTACGATTTCCCGGGTATTGATTTGCGGTTTTACATAGCCGTAGCGCCCCGCAGCCTCGGCGAGACTGTAAATGGAATCCAATTCGGCCACACTGCGCGCCGTTTGCTGAATTTCTTTTATATGGGCCTTGACGCGATCCTTAATTTGGGTAAATAAATGATATTCCAGATTGACTATTTTTTCCTGCGCACCGAGAATTTTGGTTTCAAATTCTTTTAATTCCGGCGTAATATAACGTTCGGCATTGGCCAGTGTCTGTTTGCGGATATAAGTTGGCGGAACCGAACCGCTATTGGCATGAGTCACTTCAATATAATAGCCGAATACCTTGTTGTAACCGACTTTGAGGGAACGGATGCCCGTCTTTTCCCGTTCCTGGGTTTCCAGATTTTGCACCCATTCCTTGCTGTTGCGGGCCATAGTACGCAGTTCATCCAATTCCAGGTCATAACCCGGTTTAATCATTGCTCCTTCCCGGACGGAAAGGGGTGGATTGTCAACAATAGCATTTTCAATTAAAGTCACAATATCCGTATGCGTTTGTAAGGTCTGACTGATGCCTGAGAGCAGCTTTGTTTCGGTTACCTGGGTGCAACGCTTAATTTGCGGCAGTACGGACAAGGAGGCTTTGAGCGAGATCAGGTCTCGGGCATTGGCTGAACCAATCTCGATTCGGGTTACGATGCGCTCAAAATCATAGATTTCACCCAAGGCCTCCTGCAGTTCGTGACGAATGGACGGTTTGTCCAACAATTCACCGATTGCCGACTGCCTGTTGTCTATATGTAAGGGGTTCAACAGGGGCGCTTCGAGCCATTTTTTTAATAACCGTCCCCCCATTGCCGTTTTGGTAAAATCCAAAACCGACAAGAGGGTGCCCTTTTTACCGCCGTCATGCATATTACGCGTTATTTCCAGGTTACGCAGAGTCGAGGCATCAATAATTAAATGTTCGTTAGCATTGAACTGAGACAACCGGTTGATATGGGATAAATCATTTTTCACGGTCTGATGCAGATAATATAATAAATAACCGCTGGCCATTTCGGCGCTATGGCTGGCCGGCAGTTCGTCGGCACCGAAATGCTGCCGTAACAGTTGGGCCAGAATGTTGAGGTCATCGACCCGGATCGTAGTTTGTACACAATGGGGAATGCGCTGGGCAATAAAGTCGTTTAAGTTGCTCAGTTCTTCAATCCGGCTGGTAATAATCAGTTCCGACGGCATTAAACGAAATAAATAATCGCACACCGTAGCAAGACGGTACGCACCGGTAAATACTTCCCAGAGGCATTCGCCGGTAGAAATATCCGCCGCCGCTAAACTGAGTGTTGCATCTTCTTCGTACAGCACGGCCAGGAAGTTATTTCCCTTGTCGGTTAATAACGTTTCGGACAAGACCGTTCCGGGGGTGACGATTTTTATGACTTCCCGGCGGACAATGCCTTTAGCTTGCTTGGGGTCTTCCACCTGTTCACAAATAGCAATCTTAAAACCTTTATTAATTAAGCGGGCAATATAATTATCAACGGCATGATACGGGACGCCGCACATAGGAACACGGACATTCAGCCCGGCTTCCCGGGAGGTCAGCGTAATTTCCAGTTCCCGGGAGGCAACTTCGGCATCCTCAAAAAACATTTCATAAAAATCACCCAGGCGAAAAAACAGCAATTCGTTGGGATGTTGTTTTTTTATTTCCCGGTATTGTTCCATCATTGGCGTATAGCTGGGAGCCATAAAAATTCTCCTCTTCCCTAAAATCAGTTAATTGGCAATTTGTCCTTTAAGTACCCAGGTCTGGGCGCCGGTAACCATAACCTCAACTAATTGACCGATTTTTTCCTGGGTTTTATCCCAAATAACTATTTTATTGGTACGGGTCCGGCCCGTCATTTTATGAACATCATTTTTACTGGTTCCTTCCACCAGCACTTCCATCCGCCGGCCTTCCAACTGCTTGTTAATTGTCAAACTGATTTCATTTTGTACCTGCATCAATTGTTGAAGCCGCCTTTTCTTGATTTCCGGCGGAACCTGCTCAGTCATTTCGGCCGCCGGTGTTCCTGAACGGGGCGAATATAAAAAAGTATAAGCGGCGTCAAAGCGGATCATTTTGAGAAAAGCTAAGGTTTCTTCGAATAATTGCTCTGTTTCGCCCGGAAAACCGACGATAATATCCGTTGTAATGCTTACATCCGGTATCTTTTCCCGGATTTGTTCTACCAGGCGGCGATAGTGGTCTGCTGTATAACCGCGGTTCATCCGGGCCAGGATGGTATCGCTGCCGGATTGGACCGGTAAATGAACGTGTTCACAAATTTTAGCGCCGTTTTTTATGACTTCGATCACTTTCTCATTCATATCCCTCGGATGCGATGTCATAAAGCGGATTCGTTCAATACTGTCAATTTGGTCGATAGCCTGCAATAAATCGGCAAAATCCGCGTTCGTGGGAGTGTCTTTACCATAAGAGTTTACATTCTGTCCCAGTAACGTGATTTCTTTGAAGCCTGCCTTGCCTAATTCGGTTACTTCAGTGACAATATCCTCCAGGGGACGGCTGCGTTCCCTGCCGCGCACATACGGGACAATGCAATAGGTACAAAAATTATTGCAGCCATGCATGATAGGTACCCAGGCGGAGACCTGCCCCTTACGAACCGCCGGTACGGCCGGGGATGGCCGTTCCCCTTCTTCGCCAACAGCCAGGACTTTCTTTTTGGAGGCTTTGATTTGTTTTATGTTTTCAACGAATTGATAAATATTATGAGTTCCAATGACCAAGTCAACGTGAGGCGCTTTTTTGAATAAAGCTTCCTTGTCTTTTTGCGCCATGCAGCCGGAAATGGCAATGACTAAATCCGGTTTCGCGGTCTTTAGCTTTTTCAATTCACCGATTTTTCCGTAGATTTTTTTTTCCGCACTTTCCCGGACGCAACAAGTATTGATGATAATAATATCGGCCACATGAATGTCGGCGGTAAATTGATAGCCCATGCTTTGGAGCTGGCCGGCAATATGCTCGGAATCGCTTTCATTCATCTGACAGCCATAGGTGATGGTTGTAAAATACTCTCTATTTTTTGCTTCAACTGGCGTAGAGCCGGAATTTTTCTCCTGAATCGACATTATATCCTCCTGATGGTGGTTCTTTGTTATATTATATCCTAATTTTGGTTTACAAACAAACCCGGTCTACTGCTCTAACCTACATTTCTCACCTTGAAATTTATGGCGACAATTTCCGGTACGGTAAAAACAAAAGCCCGCTATGGGGCTGTTCTGTTGGGAAACGTTTTTCAATTAATCCAATATACTGGGTGTCCAACCTTCCTTATAACTGCGGTATTTGTCGTAAATAATGCGAATCGCTGTAATTACCGCTTTTTTGGCACTTCCTTGATAAATCCGGTCAATTAAATGAATTAGATAGTCAGGTCCATTTTTTATGCTGTTTCCTACTAAGGCAGTCGAGACGTGATCCCGGGCAACTCGCGTGGCCAGCGTACAATCCGCTTCCACAATTTCACCGCTGTCTACATCGATAAGAACAACTAAACCAATTACTTTATACATCTCGCTGGCAGTAATACCGGTAGGTAATTTTGCATAACCTGAAAATAACACCAAATTCGACCCTGCTTTATCCACGGAAAATCCCCCTATCGTCGTTTAATCGAGGCTAAGACGTTTTACTTCGATGTTAACTTCTTTTACCAGCATTCCGGTCATATATTCCACCGTATTTTTAATCTGATGCTGGGCTTGATGCACAACATCCCACAAGGGATAGCCATATTTTACCGTTACATCAAGGGAAATGGAGATGCCTTTTTCTTTCTCAAAGAAATTTTTTATCGCAATTTGCATAGTGCGGGTAATTCCCGGCTCTCTGGTGGCAACATAATCAACAATGGCGGCAATGGCGGCGTCGGAAATCAAAAGTTTTCCATAATAACTAAACATCGGCCGTACAATTGATTTTTCCCCTAATTTCCGCCGTTTAGCCGCTTGCGGTTTTTTAAAGAATATCTCCAGGGGATCGATTAAATAACCGGAGAAATGGGCCTTCAGTTCAATGGTTGGTACGGGAATAATATGTTTGCCTTCTTTTAAACGGCTCTCACGGGCTTTTTCGATTTCCGATTTAGTAGCAATTTCCTCAATTCGAATCGTTTGATTGATTGACGGTAATTCGAGGGCGGCGAGAATTTTTTCCACCATATTCACTGAGGTTCCTAAAATTAGCATGCGTTCCGGTTTTACTTTGGTAATTGCTTCACGAACTTCCCGGGCATGGTCGGGGTCCATAAAAATAGCCCGTTTTACGGCCCGGATCTTACTCGGTTCTTTTTTGGCAGAATAACCGGCAATGATTTTACTATCTTTGATCAGTAAGCCATCATCGATTATAGTATCTACATTATGTTCATGAGCAACGACCAGTGCCCGGTGGCTCTTTCCCGTTCCGCTCGGCCCGACCAAGGCAATGATATTCATCCGATGGCCTCCTAAATCCCACATATTGTTGAGTAACAGAGGACTGCGAAAAGTGGGCTAAATAGTAAAGTATACTCATAATAAAAATAAACACCTTTTCAGGTGTTGTCAAGTATAACTGTCGCTTTTATTTTTTTGCCAAGCGGAAATATTTTAATTGCTCTTCCAATTCAACAATGCGTACATTGCGATACATTATGGCGCGGGCATACCGGCAGTTGTTTTTTTGCAATTTTTCATTTTGACTTTCCAGTATTGCCAGCCGCTCCCGCTTTTCTTTTTCCAATGTGTCAATCAGGTTCATTAGTACCCGGCGACTGATGCGTAAGGCGGCCACCTTATTTTCCAATTCCTGTACCCGCATTTTTAAATCCTCAATCAGGCTGATGTCGTCGATCATAAACCATCCTCCTGAATCGTCTCTTGTATCAAAAGTATATTCTATTTCCCATTTTTCATGCCTGGATACGGGATTGCAAAATTTGGGCTAATTGCAAGGGTATGGAAAAAGTACCTAGTTCTTCCGGAAGACGACCGGGAATTCCATGAAAATCCGAACCACCGGTAACGAGCAGTTTGGAACGAAGGGCCAAATTCAAATATTTTTGCGTAGTGACGGAATCATGTTTAGGATGATATACTTCCAGGCCCTGGATTCCGGCTGTCATCATTTCTTTGACAACCATGTCGTCGCCGATCAACCCCGGATGAGCTAATACGGGAATTCCGCCGGCCTTTTTTATGAGCTGAATCGCCTTAGCGGGATTCAATTTATAGTGGGGAACGTAAGCAGGCGCGTTTTTTTCCAGCAAGGCCGTAAAGACGTCCTGGGTGGTACCAAAATAGCCTTTCTCCAGTAACGCTTTGGCTATATGAGGACGACCGATGGCTACGGACTGGCCGGCTATTTCTTTTACCCGTTCATATTGAACTGCATAACCCAGTTGATTTAAGATTTCCACCATCCTCAGGGCCCGTTGCCGGCGGCCGCGAAGAATGGATTCCAGCTCTGAAAGCAGTTCCGCATTATCAATATCAATAAAATAACCAAGAATATGGACTTCATGCGTAGGCAAATCCGTATTCAGTTCGATTCCGGGAATTACCGACAAGGATTTGGCATAAGACGGACAACTGCTATTTAATTCCTTAATACCTGCCACCGTATCATGGTCGGTTATTGCAATGCAGGTGAGGCCTGCATTTATGGCGGCGTTTATTGTTTCGGCCGGAGAAAGTCGTCCATCCGAAGCCGTTGTGTGAATATGCAGATCCGCAATCATGAAGCGCTCATATCCCGGGCTAACTGAACTAAGGTCCGGACAGCAACCCCGGTCGCACCTTTTACCTGATAGCCCTGATTTTTGTCACTGGTTACCGTTCCGGCAATATCAATATGAACCCAGGGAAGGTTGTCGACAAATTGGCTAATAAAAATCCCAGCTGTGATCGCACCGGCCGGCCGGCCGCCGGAATTTTTCATATCGGCAATCGAACTTTTGATTTGTTCCTTGTATTCTTCATAATTAGGTAACTGCCACATTTTTTCACCTGCTGCCGCCGCCGCCTGCATTAATTTTTTGCACCATCCTTTATTATTCGTGATAATACCGGATACGATGGTACCCAAGGCAATTACACAGGCACCGGTCAGCGTCGCAACATCAATCAGCTGGGTTGCGCCAAGTTTTCGCGCATAGGTTATAGCGTCGGCCAAGATCAGTCTCCCTTCGGCATCGGTGGAAATAATCTCGATTGTTTTTCCGGCCATCGAGGTAATAACATCACCCGGTTTAAAGGCCGTTCCGGAAGGCATATTCTCTGTACAGGGAATAATCGCCATAATATTTATTTTAAGTTTTAACCGGGCAATAGCCGCCATGGCATACATTACCGCGGCACCGCCGGCCATATCATCTTTCATTTCCTGCATTCCCTCACTGGGCTTAAGGGAAATGCCACCGCTGTCAAAGGTAATTCCCTTGCCGACTAAAGCGGCGATTTCCTTACTTTGCCGGTCTCCCCAATATTGCAAAATAATCATTTGGGGAGGCTCCTGGGAGCCTTGCGCCACAGCCAGCAAGGCATGCATTTTTTGCTTGATCATTTCGGCCTTGTCGAGAACCGTCAGTAACACCCCTTCTTGTTTGGCAATTGCCGCAGCATATTCGGCCATCCGGGAAGGAGTCATATACGAAGAGGGATGATTGACTAAATCGCGGGCACCGTTTACGTTTTCGGCAATGATTTTGCCTGTTTTACACCCTTGTTCCAGCGCGGCGATTCTATCGGTATCGTGACTTATAAGGATGATTTTTTTTACAGCCGGGCTCGAATCAGTCTCTGTTTTATATTGATTAAATTGATACGAGCCCAATATAATTCCTTCAACGATTGTTTGAGCGGTTGTAGCGGGCGCATATTTTTCCAGCGCAGGATGAGCGGTCAAAAAGCTGATAGAAGTTGCGTTTAATTTTTGAGCCGTTTGCACGGCAGTACCGCAAACAGAACGCAGCCGGTCCATTGTAAACCGTTTTTCTTCACCGGCGCCCGCTAAGATGATCTGTTTGGCTCCAAGCTTATTTCCCGTAGGAAGAACTGTAATCTCATTCAATTTACTGCATTGCGGCTGATCTTGAATGATAGTTTGGATATAGGCTGCCATTTCCGGCCCCACTTGCTTGGTCCAAAATTCCGGTTCCGTTTTTTGTTCGAAGAGCGTTAAAATTAATGCATCACATACAAGTTTGGCCGCTGAGCCACAAACTACTTCAATTTCCATAAAAACACCTCTTTAGGTAGTAGTATTATCCGGAATTTTTAATTGAAACAGTAAAACCTGTTCATACGAACAGGTTTTTTTACAGTAACAGAAAGTATAACTTTTCGGGATATTCTTATACAAGCCGTTTTTCGCGAAATACCGAAAAGTAAAATACTTTCTTCCTGCTTAAAGATTACTTATCGCGGTTGAACAATTAACTTAATGGCGGTTCGTTCTTCCCCATCAATCATGATATCGGTAAAGGCAGGGATGCATATCAAGTCTACACCGTGAGGAGCTACAAATCCTCTTGCAATTGCTACCGCTTTCACTGCTTGGTTAAGGGCGCCGGCGCCAATGGCCTGCATTTCAGCACCACCACGCTCTCTAAGCACTCCAGCCAAAGCACCTGCTACAGAATTAGGATTGGATTTTGCTGATACCTTTAAGACTTCCATGTTATTTTGTACCCTCCTTTAATAAAAACAACCTTAAGTCCTATGGTATCATATTCTTTATTCACCAAAAAATTCCTTTTTTACGTCTCCAAAATTTCAAATAATTATATAAATTTATATAACCAGGAATTTCAAAGAAAATCCTGGTTATAAACGTTTTTTTAATTTATTTATTGAATACAAGAACGCGACCGTCTTCCCGGATACCAATCAGTCCGTGGCCGGTACGTTTCTTTTTTAAGTTCTCCAGCATATCGTCAATTAACTCTTCCTGGAGCATGAGGTCTTCTTCCTGCATCGTATCATTTTGGTCGCTCATTAAACGCTCCCGGAAGCCGTCACGCAGGAGGGCAATGATTAGAGCAATTTCGCCTTTGGACAAGGTATGTACATCTCTTTTAATTGTGAGCATGGCGATTTGTTCATAAGCATCGGTCAAAATTACATCGGTAATGTCCGGATGGATATTTTGCAGCATATGATAAGCGGCAATACTGTCAATAATGCACTGTTTGGCAGTTTTAATTTCCGCATTCCAGGAAATGCCGGAAAGCATAAAGGTTAGTTTAATTGAATTATTATCAGGGTCAAAACTGACTGTGCCAATTTCCGGGTATCGTACCAGGATTGAAATTAATAAGTTTACTCCATCTGATATTTGGTCGTCGTCTTGCATATATTTCGGCATAGGTTTCACTCCAATTTACTAAGCTCACATAAATATTTATGATCTTATTCTCTTAAGCGGGGAGTAATTCCTCTTTTAAATTATTGGAAAATGAAAAGCGGTCTTGTCTAAGACCGCTTTTACTTTATTATTTATTTTGCGTAATCCACAGCCCGGGTTTCCCGAATAATCGTAACCTTTATCTGGCCGGGATACTCCAGTTCACTTTCAATTTTTTTGACAATATCCCTAACTAAGCGAATCGAACCTAAATCATCCACTTTATCCGGTTTAACCATAATGCGAATTTCCCGACCCGCCTGGATAGCAAACGATTTATCTACACCATCAAACGACTCGGCAATTTCTTCCAATCGTGTCAATCTTTTCAAATAACTCTCAAGAGTTTCTCTCCGAGCTCCCGGACGGGCGGCTGAAACTGCATCTGCTGCAGCTACCAGCACGGCCTGAATTGTTTTTGGTTCTTCATCTCCGTGATGCGCCGCAATTGCATTAATAATTTCCGATGTTTCCCGGTACTTTTTGGCTAAATCGGCTCCGATCGTCACATGGGGACCTTCCACCTCATGGTCAACAGCCTTGCCGATATCGTGCAACAAACCGGCCCGTTTCGCCATCATAACATCAATACCAAGTTCAGCGGCCATAACACCAGCCAAGTGAGCTACTTCAATGGAATGCTTTAATACGTTTTGACCATAGCTTGTACGGTATTTTAAGCGTCCTAACAGTTTTATCAGTTCAGGATGCAACCCGTGCACGCCTGTTTCGAATGTAGCTTGTTCACCGGCCTCTTTAATTTTTTGTTCGACTTCTTTCTGCGCCTTTTCCACCATTTCTTCAATTCGGGCCGGGTGGATCCGTCCGTCGGTAATTAGTTTTTCCAGGGCAATTCTGGCCACTTCCCGTCGGACCGGGTCAAAACCGGACAAAATCACGGCTTCCGGTGTATCATCAATAATTAGATCAATTCCTGTTAAAGTTTCTAATGTCCGAATATTCCGACCTTCCCGCCCAATAATACGGCCTTTCATTTCATCATTTGGCAGAGCGACAACGGATACGGTTGTCTCGGCAACGTGGTCAGCGGCGCAACGCTGAATCGCCTGAGAAATGATTTCACGAGCCCTTTTATCGGATTCTTCCTTGGCCTGCTGTTCTATGTCTTTAATTAACATAGCTGTTTCGTGTTTTATTTCTTCTTCTACACTGGCTAATAAAAGGTTGCGGGCTTCTTCCGAAGTTAAACCGGACAGGCGCTCCAGTTCTATTTGTTGTTTGGCATACAAATCGTTAATTTTTTCTTGACTTTTATCTAACTCAGTCTCTTTACGACTAAGAATCTCTTCTTTTTTCTCAAGAGAATCGATTTTTCGGTCAAGGTTTTCTTCCTTTTGCACCAAACGACGCTCCAACCGCTGCAGCTCGCTGCGACGTTCTTTAATTTCCCGTTCCAACTCGCTTCGCAGTCGATGAATTTCCTCTTTTGCTTCCAAAAGTGCTTCTTTTTTCTTTGCCTCTGCGGTTTTTTCCGCGTCTTCTATCACTTTTCTGGCAGCATTTTCTGCTGTTGCAATCTTAGCTTCAGCAATGTTTTTCCGTATCCAATAACCGAGTCCAAATCCCAAAAGACCAACAATAACAGCTGTCAGAACGATTTCAAGTATTACGATAATATTCCACCTCCTTTTTCCTATCAATATTAAGGGTAAAGCCGAGTATATAACTCGGCTTTTAAAAGTTCCTACTGATGCTCCCCTACAGCATTCAGGTTCTCTTAAAAGTTACACGACTGGTTACTTTAATTGTAAAGGTTTTTCAACAGAGTGTCAAGCTGGCACCTTCATCACGGGGATTATTCCTGCCCCGCTGACGGCAGTTCTTCCAGTATCGCATTAATTGTATGCTGTGAAAAACCTTTTGTATATAAGAAACGTGCAACTTTAGTTTGAATTTCGTAATTACTGACGGGTTTAGCGGTAATGTATTTTTGGATTAAATTCTGCGCTTTTTTTAATTCTCCCGCATAATCAAAACTGTTTATGACATTCTGAATTACCGGGCCGGGTAATCCGCGGCGTTTGAGTTTATCCACAATTGCCCGAATTCCGTACTTCTTTGAAGTGCTGTATTTATGCAATAATAAATCACATAAAGCAGCATCATTTAAATAGCCGTATTCACGTAACCGGGAAATTACCGCCATGACGGTCGCTCCGTCCACGTTCTTGCGCTTTAACTGCAAGGCGACTTCGGCTTCGCTACAGGACCGGCGGGACAGCATTGTTAACGCGAGTTGAAAAACATCCTGCTCATTCAACGGCAATTTCATCCGGAACTAAAGGTATTTTTGCGGTTCCGGCCATTAATTCTTCCCGGATTTTGGTCTCAATTTCAGCGGCGGTCTGCGGATTATCTTTCAGGAATTCTTTGGTATTTTCCTTCCCTTGTCCCAGCCGGACATCCCCGTAGGAATACCAAGTACCGCTTTTGCTGATGATTTCCAGGCTGGTGCCAACATCAACCAGACTGCCCTCCCGTGAAATTCCCTCGCCGTACATAATATCAAACTCCGCTTGCTTAAAGGGGGGAGCAATTTTATTTTTCACTACTTTGACTTTGGTGCGGCTGCCGACAACATCATTACCCTGTTTAAGGGTTTCCGCTTTTCTTACTTCCAGACGGACCGACGAATAAAATTTTAAGGCCCGTCCGCCGGTGGTTGTTTCGGGGTTGCCGAACATAACGCCGACTTTTTCGCGAATTTGGTTAATAAATATAGTAGTAGTACGGGATTTACTGATTATACCGGTCAATTTCCGCAATGCCTGGGACATAAGCCGGGCTTGCAGGCCAACATGGGCATCACCCATCTCGCCCTCTATTTCCGCCCGGGGAACCAGAGCGGCCACCGAGTCTATAACAATAACGTCAATGGCATTACTGCGAACCAATGCTTCGGCAATATCCAGAGCCTGCTCCCCGTTATCCGGCTGGGAAATTAACAAATTATCAATATCGACACCCAGTTTCTTGGCATAAAGAGGGTCCAGAGCATGCTCGGCATCAATAAAAGCAGCAATGCCTCCCAATTTTTGGGCCTCGGCAATAATATGTAAGGCCACGGTGGTTTTTCCGGATGATTCGTGTCCGTAGATTTCCACCACCCTGCCACGGGGTACGCCGCCTACTCCCAGGGCAATATCCAGCGGGAGACAACCGGTGGGAATGATCTCTATATTCATTTTTTCGGCAGCTTCGCCAAGTCTCATAATGGATCCTTTGCCAAAATCCTTTTCAATCTGACGCATGGCATTTTGCAATGCCGTTAGCTTGTCCAATTTCAATCCTCCCCTACGCTTCCTTCTATCCATATTTTACAAACATTTGTTCGTAAAGTCAAGAAAAAGTAAACGGCTAGCGGCCCCGGGCCGGTTCCACATTAATTCGGTAGCCTTTTATTGTATTTTTATGCATTACGGATAGCACGCGTTCGGCAAGGTCCTCCGGAACCTCAACAAAGGTAAACTTTTCATAAATATTAATAACACCAATCACATTACCGGGGACATCCGCCTCTTCCGCGATAGCCCGGACAATATCTTCCGGCCTTATCTTCTGGGCCCGGCCTGCATTGATAAATAAACGGACCATTCCCCTTTCCGCGCCAGTATTACCAAACGTAAATGCTTTTTCATCCAAAACAATTTCCTTATTGCCCGTTAATCCTTCCTGAAACAGTTTAAGGGCTGCCGCCGCAATATCCACCGCGTCATATTCATCCACCAACTCCGATATAATCGGATGATAATCAGTAAAGTTTCCCTGGGCAATGGTTTGGATCAGGTGATTTTTGATAAATTCCCGCTGACGGTCCAGGATATCGGCCGGAGAAGGCAATTGGCGGCGAACAATACGGGTTTTGGCTACTTTTTCAATTATTTTCAGCTGCCGGTATTCCCGGGGACCAATAAAGGTGATGGCGACTCCCTTTTTGCCGGCTCTCCCTGTGCGGCCGATCCGGTGAACATACGATTCCGGGTCCTGCGGAATATCATAATTAATAACATGGGTAATATGCTCAATATCCAAGCCCCGGGCTGCGACATCGGTAGCAATCAGAATTTCCAGTTTACCGTCCCGGAATTTTTTCATTACCCGGTCCCGCTGAGCCTGGCTTAAGTCACCGTGCAAGCCGTCGGCCATATAACCCCGGCCTTGCAATGTTGCGACCAAATCATCGACGCCTTTTTTGGTACGGCAGAAAATAATAGTCCGTTCCGCCGTTTCAACATCCAGCACCCGACATAATCCGTTAATCTTATCGCGGGTCTCATAATAAAACTGATCAATTAGCGGCACCGTAAGCTGTTCTTTATTGATCGTTATGGTAACAGGATTTTTCATGTATTTTTCGGCCAGATTGATGATTGCCTGCGGCATGGTAGCGGAAAAAAGCAATGTTTGCCGGTCCGTGGGGATATTTTGAAAAATCGTTTCGATATCCTCTATAAAACCCATATCCAGCATTTCATCGGCTTCATCCAGTATTAGCATTTTTACGGCATTGAGTTTGATTGTGTTGCGCCGGATATGGTCCAGCAACCGTCCCGGTGTTCCGATTACAACCTGAACGCCGAAGCGCAGGGCGCGGATTTGCCTGTCAATAGATTGGCCGCCATAAATCGGCAGGGTCTTAACCCGCCGGAATTTGCCGATTTTAGCGATTTCTTCCGACACTTGAATCGCCAATTCCCGGGTCGGTGTGAGAATCAAAGCCTGAATCTGGCGCTGGTCCGTAATACGCTCCATAATGGGAATGCCAAAGGCAGCGGTTTTTCCGGTACCGGTTTGAGCTTGGCCAATTACATCATTTCCTTCTATGACTAACGGGATTGTTTGACTTTGTATGGGTGACGGCTCTTCGAACCCCATTTCTGTTATCGAGGCAAGCGTTTTTTTGCTTAAGGGAATCGTACCAAAATATCCATTTTCTTTCAAAATATTTCCTCCTCTATTCTATAATGATAGTAGATATTCTCTGATGTGGAATAATGCGGCTTTGGCGGTGCGGTTCTTGATTTCCTTGCGTTGGCCGGTAAAGTTATACTGGAAATAGCGTGGTCCGCGGGAACCGTCCACGGCAATAAACACCAGCCCCACCGGTTTATCGGCCGTAGCACCGCCGGGACCGGCGATTCCGGTAATACCAACGCCAATATGGGTACCCAGTCGCTTCCTGACGCCGCAGGCCATGGCCGTGGCTGTCTCGGCACTTACGGCGCCCTGACTGGCGAGGATTTGTTCCGAAACGTCGAGAAATTTATTTTTTATCTCATTGCTATACGAAACAATCGAACCCATGAGATAGGCTGAACTGCCGGGAACATCGGTGAGCCGGCTGGTTGCCAGGCCTCCCGTACAGGATTCCGCCAAAGCAATGGTTAGTTTTTTACTTTGTAAGATCTGTCCTACAGCATTTTCCAGAGTCTCATCATTAACTCCAAACAGGTAAGGCGCAATGGCCGGCATCATTTTCGACTCAACTTCGCCAATTAACCGGTTCGCTTCTTCCGTGTTGCCCGCCTTTGCCGTTAGTCTGATATGGATTTCCCCCTCCCTGGCCAGTAAGGCGATGGTCGGATTGTTTTGCTCTAGAATCTGGTCTTTGATTTTTTCTTCCAGGGAGGATTCGCCGATTCCATAGGTGCGAAGCACTTTGGAAATTATGACCCCCTGGCTGCCGAAGCGTTCTTGAAGATAGGCCTGAATCCGGTTTTCAAACATCCAATTTAATTCATGCGGCGGTCCCGGTAAATTGATAATTATTTTATTATCTGCCTCCGTGATGACTCCCGGAGCGGTACCCCGCTCATTGTCAACCACGATAGCCCCCTTAGGCATCATCGCCTGACGCAAATTATTATCCGGCATGGTCATGTGCCGTTTCGCAAAATAATTTTGGATGCGGCTGACACTGGGTTCATGCAAAAACAGGGGACGGTCCAGAACTAGGGCGGTTACTTCTTTGGTTATATCACCCTGGGTGGGGCCCAGGCCGCCGGATGTAATAACAATATCGGCCCTGGACAGTGCCGTTTTCATAACATTACGCATTCGTTCCCGATTATCACCTACCGTAGTTTGATAGAGTACACTAAAGCCGATTTCATTTAATTTTTGCGCTAAATACGGCGCATTGGTATTGATAATTTGTCCTAATAACAATTCCGTGCCGGTAGTAATGATTTCAACGATCATTTTCATTAATCCCTCCTTAACCAATACGTTATACTTGTTATATCTTTTTTCATAAAGAAAATAGTAGTCTATGGCTCTACTATTTTCAGTGTTTTACCATTTGAAATTATTCACGATATTCGCTCCGCCAATAAATCATAGGTAAACCCCTGCACAATTTTAACGCGAATAAATTCTCCCGGTTGACTTTCCGCCGTATTTTCAATAAAAATACGGCCGTCCACATCCGGCGCCTCCCGGTAGGAGCGGCCAAATTTTACCGACGGCTGCTCCGGATTTGTCCCCTCGACCAGCACCTCGACGGTCTGGTCTTCAAGATTACGGTTTAATTCCTCCGATATCCGGCATTGCCAGGACATTAAGTCATGGTAACGTTCCTGCTTAACCTCTTCCGGAATCTGATTCTGCATTGAGCCGGCTACCGTTTCCTCTTCCTGGGAATAAGTAAAAATACCAACCCGGTCAAATTTTTGCCTGTCCATGAACTTTTTTAAAAACTGAAAATGCGCTTCCGTTTCTCCCGGAAACCCGACAATAAATGAGGTGCGGATGGCTACACCGGGTATATTTCGCCGCAGCTTACCGAGAAGAATTTCGATATCCTGCAGGGAGTCATGACGGCCCATGGCCTGGAGAATCTCGTCATGAGCATGCTGCAACGGCAGATCAATGTATTTGCACAGTTTATCTTCCGTTGCGATCAACTGAATTAATTCATCGTTAAAATATTTAGGATAACAATATAATAAGCGGATCCAATGAAGCTCTTCGATTTTTACGAGTTCCCGTAAGAGATCGACTAATCTGGCGGTTCCGTAAATATCGCGGCCAAAGCTGGTTGTATCCTGGGCAATCAAATTGATTTCCCGGATACCGCGTTTAGCCAGCATAGAAGCTTCTGCAACCACGGATTCAATGGTCCGGCTGCGGAAGTGCCCTCTAACCTTGGGAATAATACAATAAGAACAGCAATTATTGCAGCCCTCGGCGATTTTAATATAAGCACTGTAAAAAGGCGTCGTATTAATGCGCGGCATCTTTTCATCGTAAATTGTATCCACCGTGCCGGTTAATAACACCCGTTCACCGGCTAAGACCGCATTGACGGCTTCCATAATCCGGTGCCAGGAGCCGGTACCGATAATTGCATCCACTTCCGGCAATTCATCCAGTAACTCCTGGTTATAGCGCTGGCCTAAACAGCCTGCAACAATCAGGCCCCGGCAAACGCCATTGGTTTTATAGTCCGCCATTTGCAAAATGGTGGAGATAGATTCTTCTTTCGCCGAGTCAATAAAGCAGCACGTATTTACAATCAAAATGTCCGCTTTGGCCGGTTCATCCGTGAGCATAATATGATTATCGGCCAAAATACCTAACATAACTTCTGTATCAACCAGGTTTTTTGCACAACCTAGGCTGACAAATCCAGCCCTGATCATTAATTCCACCTCAAAGTTTTTTTATAAGTATAGGAGTCGTTTTCTATTTCATATTCAGCCGTACGGTCTGTACCCATTTGTCCAATAACTGGTGCTCCCGGGCATCGCCAAGATTTTTCTTTTCCAGGAGGACAATTTTTTTGCCGGCAAAAGATTTATACATATGCGTGGCAGGATTGGTTGGAACTACGTGATATTTACTTTTCAGTAAGGCAATTTGGGCCGGATCCGTAAGGAGCCATTCTAAAAATTGCCGTGCTTCGCGGTTATGCAAAGCTCCCTGAATTAATCCCGCACCAGTCAATAGATACGGTGATCCGTCCTGCGGATAAATAATCCTTACGGGAAAATCGTCGTCCAAATATTTTGTGGCCTCACTTAACGGGGCAATACCAATATCGGCTTCTCCCATACCGGCCATACGAACGGGAGTCGCTATGAATTTAGCATATTGTACGATCTGGGAGTGAATCTTTTTGAAATAATTTAAAGTTTCCTTTTCTCCCCGGGCCGAAACCAGAGCGTAAAGTATATTGGCCGATACATCACTGGCTAAAAAATCGGTGATCGCCAGTCTGGATTTCCCATTTGCCAAATCTGTCCATTTGCTGGGGACCGGGGAAGTATTCTTTAAATAATCCAGATTGACGGCAAAAACAATCGGGTCATACCAAAGGCCTGTCCAAAGATTAGTCGCATCGCGGAAGCGCTGCGGTATCAAATCTGTTTGTTCGGAATTATAGGCGGCAAGAACATGCAGCTTTTTTACCTGATCTAAGGTTGTCCTGTCGGCCAGGACAATATCGGCCTGCGGTTTATCCCGTTCCAATTCCAGTCGTTTTAAGAGGTCGCTTGTAGATAAAATTACGATATTTACCGGAATATTCGATTTTTGCTCATAGGTTTTTGCCAAGGCCGATGCTTGTTCAACCGGCAGGGTTGTATAAACAGTAATGGCGTTTTGGTTTTCCTGATTGAATTTATTGGCATAACCGGCTAGATAGGTGCCGCCGGCCAGCAAAAAGACCAATAAAAATACCGATATTAATATAAGGGGTAAATAGCGTCGCATAAAGGTCCTCCCTTAAAAACAGACTATCTATAACTATATCTTGTATTTGTTCGTTACGCAAGCAAAAATTCCTACTAAGAACATAATAAAAAGACCTGGTCATACCAAGTCTTTCCACAATGCTGCTATTTGTAAAGCAGAAACTGTCTTCGCAGGCGGTATTTAATTTACCAAGACTGGATATGAAGGCTGCAATTGTGGAAATCAATCAATAGGGTTTACAATTTTTTAAATAAAAATTCATAGCCTATATTAAAAAACCACTCCGTGCTGAATAAACGGAGTGGTTTTTCTTCCAAAATTCCGCGCCATAGACTGAAAGACCGCAGTTTCTAGCCGTTAACGGCAGAAGAATCGCCTTAACGCTCCGCCGTTATCACTTAACCTCCGCTTATGACAAGACGATCCTTCTGCCTGGATTGTTCGCCCAAGATGGTTTCCCTGCGCACCGAGCCCTGAGCCATGGACCGAAAGACCGCTTTAGCAGTCTTTCCTCTTATATGCCGGGTTCCATCATATTTTTTTCGTCCAGTTCACGGCTCTCCAGCGTGGTTTCGAAGCCCTGCGTATTATCATAAACGACTCCGCCGCAACTAGGACAGGTAACTTCCAATGCCTCCGCTTCATTTAACAAATCGGCATCAAATGTCACCGTTTCATGGCATACGGGACAGTTTACTTCGATTAAATCCTCGTCGGAGGAAGAATCGTAAGCTTCCTCATCGTAGCTTTCTTCGTCGTAAACTTCATTTTCCAAATCCGTTAAGTCCTCATCAATTTTCTCCACATATGTTTCCAAATCTTGCTGAGATAGGTAGATATTATTAAATTCATCCGCTAAGTCATCCAATACATCAATAATATTTAATAGTAATTTTCCTTCAGCTGAATGGTCGCTGACATTCAGCCCTTTGGTAAGTCCCTGTAAGTAGGCCACTCTTTCTTTAAAATTGCCCATAAATAAACCCCCCTTTTGCTATATTCTGCGCGATAATGGTAGGATCCCCAAAATTCGCAAAAACATAACCCGGAGGGTTTTTTCTTATAAGTTATAGTATGAGCCGAAAGACCGCGCAGCGGTTTTTCTTATGCCCGTTCGATATATTCACCGGTACGCGTATCTACCCGCAAGACATCGCCGATATTTATAAATAAAGGAACTTTAACCGTATAGCCCGTTTCCAGTTTTGCCGGTTTGGTTCCACCGGTAGCTGTGTCACCACGAATGCCGGGGTCTGTTTCGATTACCGTCAATTCAACGGAATAAGGTAATTCAACACCAATTACCGCTCCTTGGAAAAACATGACGGCGATATTCATATTTTCCTTTAAAAACTTTTTCGCGTCCCCTAATTGGTCCTCGTTAAGAGCAATTTGTTCATAGGTTTCCGTGTCCATAAAGTTATACATTTGGTCGCTTTCGTACAAGTACTGCATATCGCGCCGGTCTACATGCGCCTTGGGCAATTTTTCACCAGCATTAAAAGTACGTTCAATTACAGCACCCGTACGGGCATTTTTCATCTTAGCCCGGACAAAGGCCGCTCCCTTGCCTGGTTTTACGTGTTGAAAATCAACGACTTGCCAGACATCTCCATCAATTTCAACTGTTACACCTGTACGAAAATCGTTAGTTGATATCATTTGTATAACCTCCTGCTATCCATCAATTTCTATGAATTGTTTACTGCTGGCAGTTAATACTTTAGCGCCGTCAGCAGTGACAACAACCACGTCTTCAATGCGGACACCGCCCCAGCCGGGCAAATAGATACCCGGTTCAACAGTAACCAACATATTTTCTTGCAGGCAAGTATCCGTATTACTGGGCGAAAGTCTAGGTTCTTCATGAATATAAAGTCCCAAACTATGTCCTAATCCGTGTCCGAAGTACTCACCATAGCCTGCGGCCTGGATTACGTTTCTGGCGACGGCATCAACTTCTTTGCCGGTTTTCCCGGTTTGGACCGCCGCAATTCCGGCTTGTTGAGCAGTTAAAACAATATCGTATATTTTCCGCTGCCGGTCATTGGCTTTACCCACGGCAACGGTCCGGGTTATGTCGGAATGATAGCCTTGAAAAACCGCTCCAAAGTCCATGGTAACCATTTCACCGGACTGAATTGTTTTACCGGTGGCCATTCCATGCGGGAGAGCGCCCCGCTCGCCGGAAGCTACAATTGTATCAAAAGCCGTTTTTTCACTGCCCAATTTACGCATCTGATATTCCAGGGCAGCGGCAATTTCATATTCGCTAATGCCGGGCTTAATTAGACCCAGAATATGCGTAAAAGCCTGATCGGCAATGTCTACCGCTTTTTGAATCAGCATCAGTTCCCGACTGTCCTTTATCATTCGCAAGCGATCCAATGACAGCGGTACCAATTGACAAAACGGTAAATACGAGAGCAATTTATTGTAAGCTTCCCAGGTAACATAATCACTTTCAAAGCCGACTTGCAGCGGTCTTTCTTCCCTTGACAAAATTGTTTTAATGGTTTCATAGGGATTGTTTTCCAAGCGAACAATCTCATAATCAGCGGCTTGGGAAGCCGCTTGTTCGAGATAACGAAAATCCGTTATTAATTGATTGCGGTCCGGATTTAATACCAGCATTCCCGCCGAACCGGTAAAACCGCTTAAATAATGACGGTTCTCCGGCTTACTGACGATAAGCGCATCCAGATTCTTATCGCTGAGAATTTGGCGCA
This sequence comes from Allolucifera butyrica, assembly GCF_900476375.1. Lineage (GTDB taxonomy): Bacteria > Bacillota > Negativicutes > Sporomusales > UPPP01 > Lucifera > Lucifera butyrica. The sequence goes on from NZ_UPPP01000061.1 coordinate 44,364, forward strand.
CTTTTTTGATCCGGTTATTCATGGCGGTTTATCGCCTCGATTCCGTCGCCTGACTTTGAATATAAAGAACTAATTCATTTTACCATAATTTACTTCGCTTGCCTAGTACCCTGTTAACTCTAAAGATATAAGTTGAATTCGTGACGATTTCTTTGCAAGGCAAGGCGGAGGAGGCACTCCTATTATTGTTTTAATATCTGGGTTGCGATGGCATGAAAAATCGGCGCCGCCACGTCTTCCCCTGACATTCCGTCTTCTACCAATACGACAATGACATATTTCGGATTGATGAGCGGCGTATAACCGGCAAACCAGGCATGGTTGATACCCCGGCCATTGGCATCGAACCGTCCGGTTTCGGCCGTACCGGTTTTACCGGCCGCACCGGCTCCCTCAATATATGCTTCTTTACCGGTTCCGATCCGGGTGACTTCATACATCATTTTTTTTAGCTGGGCCGCTGTTGTTTGCGAAATGATTCTGGTGCCGGCAGATAAGGGATAACTTTTTAACGTGGTACCGTCCGCAGCCGTTAAGCGCCTGACAACAGAAGGAGCGACCTTTATTCCGTCATTAACGATGGTAGACAACATAACCGCAATTTGTAAGGGTGTTACTTCCAGGGAGCCTTGGCCGATGGAAAGGTTGGCCAAATCACCGGCATACATAGTGTCCGGTTCCGGGAGATTTCCTGCTGCTTCTCCGCTGAAATCCAATTTTGTCCGGCTACCAAAGCCAAATCGTTTCGCATAAGCAATAAGACGGTTTGCGCCTATTTTCAAACCGGTTTGAATGAACACGGGGTTGCTGGAATAGGCCAACGCCTCCGTAAATGTCAAATTTCCCAGCCCTCCCGTATCATAATCCCAGCCTCTGAAGCGTTGATGATTCACATCAATGTAACCCGGGTCAAAAAAAAGGTCATCGGGATGAACCAGATTGTTTTCCAGCGCGGCGGCGGCTATAACCAGCTTAAAGACCGATCCCGGCGGATAGGCGGCCAAAGCCCGGTTCATGAGGGGGGCCGTATCTTTCTGCAGATAATTGCTCAGATTATTGGCATCAAAATTCGGCCGGGAAGCCATAGCTAAGATTTCCCCTGTTGACGGCCGCATGACGACTACCGCCCCTTTGGTTATTTTCTGATCCATAACATTCTCGACAATTTTTTGGATATTGCTGTCTATTGTTAATATGATATTATTCGGTTCTGCGCCGTTTCCCATCCGCAGCCGTTTATAGCCCAGTCCCGGAATAATCCGCCGCCCTGCATCGACAATGGCGGCCACATATTCAGGCCGGCTTCCCCGCAGTACGGAATCGTACATTCCTTCAATGCCGCTGACCCCTTTGTTATCGGCCGAATTAATATAACCGACAACATGCGATGCCAGACTGCTGTAGCCATAACGCATCCGTTCACCGACCACGATCACTCCCGGCAGCTTTAGACTGCTCACCTTTTTTGCCGCCAGCGCATCCAGTTCTGTATGCAGTTGGAAAGGATGGTCCGTCTGCGGAAATTCCGCTAAAATTGTTTCCGCTTTTTCGTTGGCCAGTGAAGATAAAGACTGCGCTGTTTTTTTCTGGTCCTTGATATAACGGGGAAATAGTATTGCCTTGAAATGCAATGCCGTATTGGTTAAAGGAGTTCCGTTGCGATCCAAAATTTCACCGCGTGCTACCTCTACCGGCATTTCATAGATACGGCCGCTTAAACTTTGGGATGCCAGCTTATTTTCCTCCATCGCCTGTAAATAAAAGAGCCGTAAAAGCAGCGCCGTGACGATTAACAAAAAGAACAGCGTGATTTTATAAATACGGCGAATGAAAAATACCATACTTCCACCTCAAGGATAGTATGGCACTTATAAGCAGCCTATTATACAAATTGAAAGGAAACCGGCAGATGATTCAGGATCGTTTCCACTTCCCGCCGGGTGTCCGGCGTAACCCGGATCGCGAGAACTCCTTCTTCCTTATTGACCGTAGTGACAACCCCCAGGTGCTCATACCCTTCCATAATCCGGTTTATATAATTGATGTCTTGGGAGTTGACGCGGATCCGTATCATATCAGTCATAAAATCAAACCCTCCGGCGCAGCATGGAGTACTCCGCTACCGCTTTTTTCATTGGCATTGTTATCAGTTGTTGCGGATGGGGAGCCACATCAATTAGTTCATTGAATTCGTTATACATAATTTCTATTTTTTGACTGAAGTTGGGCTGGCCGGGCTGCATAATTTCAATTTCTTCCCCGGTTTTCATATTATTACGCTGTTCGATCACCGCCAAGCCCGTATGAGAATCGTAGGCCTTTACCAGCCCAATAAATTCGTGGCTCTGCATATAGGACGACGATCCGTATATTTGATCCTCGGCGGACGTTTTATTAAAGTAGAAACCGGTTGTGTAAGCACGATGAGATATTTTTTCCAGTTCATCCTTCCATTCCTGCTTAACCTGGAATTTTTCGGGAGCGTCAGCGTAGGCGTCAATCGCTTCCCGGTATACCTTGACAACCGTAGCTACATAGTGAACACTTTTCATGCGTCCTTCAATTTTAAAGCTGTTAAGGCCGCTGTTTATTAGTTCCGGTAAATGCCCCAGAAGGCACAAATCCTTGGAATTAAAGATATAGGTTCCCCGGTCGTCTTCCACAACCGGAAAATATTGTCCCGGTCTTTTTTCTTCCTGCAAAGCATATTTCCAGCGGCATGGCTGAGCGCATTCGCCCCGGTTGGCATCCCGTCCGGTAAAGTAATTACTGAGCAGGCAGCGTCCCGAATAAGATATGCACATAGCCCCGTGGATAAAAGCCTCGAGTTCCAAGTTTACTTTTTTACGAATGACGCCTATATCGGCCAGAGACAGTTCCCGGGCCAGGACAACCCGCCGGGCGCCTAATTCCTGCCAGAACAGTACCGACGACCAGTTTGTATTATTGGCCTGGGTACTGATGTGCAATGGAAGGCCGGGAGTTATTTCACGGGCGACCCGGTATACTCCCGCATCCGAAATAATAATGCCGTCGGCACCGGCTTGCCATATAAACTGGAGATAAGCCGGCAGTGCAGCCAGGTCTTCATTATGAGGGAAGACATTTACCGTGATATAGGCTTTTTTTCCCAAGGAATGGGCGAAAGAGATTCCCTCTTTCATTTCACTTTCGGAAAAATTATCGCTAAATGCCCGGAGCCCAAAGGACTGCCCTCCCAGATACACGGCATCCGCACCGTAAATCAGCGCCATCTTCAATTTTTCCAAATTACCGGCAGGTGCTAACAATTCAGGTTTATTCATGTGCTATGTCTCCTTGAAATCGGGATATGGCGATACCGTCGCCGCGGGAATAAACTGTCGTTTGAAATCGGCGGTCTTCCGTGACAAACGTCAAATACTGTTCGAGACGTTTCACAATGGTGCGGTATCTTCGTGGCGGATCGGCTTTTCCGACCATGCCGCGAAATAAAACGTTGTCGGCGATAATGACGGCCCCCGGCAGCAGCCGGTCCATAATTTGCCGCAGATAATTTAAATACTGGCCTTTGGCCGCATCGATAAAAACAAAATCAAACCGGCCGGTTAACTCGGGTAACACGTTTCCCGCATCACCGGGTACAACCGTAATCATGGCTTCCATTCCTGCTTGTTGAATAAAATGCCGGGCTGTCATCAGACGGGCCTCATCCTGCTCAATGGTTAGGATCCGGGCACCGGGGGAAGCATGTCCGGCCATGATTATGGCGGAATAACCGATTGCCGTACCGATTTCCAGGATTGATTGGGGACGATGGATCTGAATTGCCTGAGACAGAAGAGAAACTCCCTCCGCCGATAAAATCGGCACCCGGAATTGCCGGGCATATTCTTGCATATTCTCTAGTATAGCGGTCACATCGGACATTTAGCTGCGCACCTTCTCTACCAGAGCCATATGTTCTTCGTAGGTTTTACTAAAGTGGTTCATTCCCTGTTTGTCGGCAACGAAATAGAGATAATCTGTTTTTGCCGGCTGTAATACAGCTTTTATCGAAGCTAATCCCGGATTGGCAATGGGCCCCGGCGGTAACCCGGCATGCTGATACGCATTATAGGGAGAGGAAATTTTCGTATCTTCAATCGTCAGGTCCGGTTTCAAGTTCCCTAAGATGTATTGAATTGTCGCATCCGATTGCAACGGCATGCCTTTTTTCAAACGATTGAGGAAAACACTGGCAATAATCGGACGGTCCCGTTCTATTTTGGCCTCTTTTTCCACTATGGAGGCCAAAATGATGACTTCGCGGATGGAAAGACCCAGTTTCTGAGCCTGCTTACGCATGGCCGGTGTAAATTGTTTATCAAAGTGAGTGACCATCATTTGCAACAGGTCTTTTTCTTTAATATTCCGGGAGACTTTGTACGTATCAGGAAAGACAAACCCTTCGCTGGCGTAAATTACTCCGGCGCCGGGCCGCATATAATCATAAGGGGTAAAATTCTTGGCCAGCGCTTTAAATTCGGTGCCGCTGCCAAGTTTTTTCTCTTCGATCAGCTTGGCGATCTGGTCTATGGTGTATCCTTCGGGAATCGTAAACTGTATATAGTCGGTGTCACCCTTAGCCAGCACGTCAACTACATGACGTAATGTCATATCGGGAGTAAAGGAATATTCTCCCGCCTGCAATGATTTTTGCAGACCCTCCATTTGTGCCAGGATGCGAAACAAATATACATTATTGATAATTCCATCCCGGTATAATAAGTCACCTATCTCCCGGGTCGTCATGCCGGACCGAATCGTAACAAAAACTGGTTCATCGCCGGTAGGCAGATTGGCTAGTCCCAGATAGGCGATACCGGAAAAAAAGAAAAGCGCGAATGCCTCCAGTAATATCTTGCGATGTGCCAAACATTGATTCCTGATGAATTTCAACTGCATATTATATCACCTCAGTTCCATAACCAGAGTAAGTATATTATACACAAATAGACAGAAAAAAAGAAGCCGTTAAGCTTCTTCCTCTTCGTCCATCAATTCTTCATAAGCCTGGCGGACTTGTTCGAATTCCTCGTCCGTCGGGTCGACATAAATTTCTTCCCCGTTTTCATCGGTATCGACCCGGGCAATGTAGACATCGATTTCATCCTCACAACCGCAATCACAGGCTTCGTCACCACAATCGCAATCCTCTTCAATATCGATCGGCACTAAGATTGCATAACGTTTTTCGCCAATAGGAATAACCATATCTTCACGATAATAATATTCATTACCTTCTTCATCGGTCATAACAACGACAGGTTCATCATCGAATTCTTCCATATCCTCTTTTTCAAAATCATCCATTGGTTGTCACCCCATCCTTTTCCGTGTAATGTAATTTTATATTAGAAAATTTATACTGTCAAGAAAGAGCAAAGGATCTTTGCCCAAACAGAACATACTTACTCTATAGGTTGTCACTGCCAAATCACTAGCGTGGTAAACTGTCCAGATAACCTTGTAAGATAAACACCGCCGCCATTTTATCAATTACCTTCTTCCGCTTGGCCCTTTTTACATCGGCAGCAATCAGCGACCGTTCGGCGGCTACCGTGGACAAGCGCTCATCCCATAATTTGACTTGAACTTGAGAGAACGACTGCGATAACTGGCTGGCGAATTTTTTTGTCAGTTCACCTCTCGGACCGATGGTACCATTCATATTTTTGGGAAATCCGACAATAATAGTATGAATCTGATATTGAGCAATAATTTCCTTTAACCGGGAAAAATCGTTGGCTATGGACGTACGGCGAATTACTTCCAACCCCTGAGCCGTTAATAGCAAGGAATCACTAACCGCGACGCCAATCGTCTTATCGCCGACGTCAAGCGCTAGTATACCCACAAAATCACTCCAATAAACTCTCTGTTTTATTTATCCGCAAGATACGCCTTGACCAGTTCTTCCAGGAGTTCATCCCGTTCCAGTTTACGTATCAAACCCCGTGCGTTGTTATGACTGGTAATATATGTAGGGTCGCCGGACAACAAATATCCGACAAGCTGATTAATAGGATTATAGCCTTTTTCTTTTAATGACTGATAGACAGTTTCAATGATAACTGCGGCATCGCTTTTTTCGTTGTCGACACGAAACATCATCGTTTCTTCGGATAAATTAGTCATTGAACATCCTCCTCCCTTATATTATCTCCTGCCATAACCATTATATTCTACCTTAGCTAGTATTTTCCTGTCCAGCGGGACAAATTTATAAAGTGGAGAAAGCGGGCCTGGACCCGCTTCTATTTATTTATCTGGTTTTTAATTATTTCTTTGGCTTTGTCTAAAGCGGCGGCAATTTTTTCCGGCTGTCTGCCTCCGGCCTGCGCCATATCCGGCCGGCCGCCGCCGCCGCCGCCGGCCATTTGTGCGGCTGCTTTTACGATGGCTCCGGCGTGAATTCCCCGTTCAACCGCTTTCTTTGTCGCCATAGCAACAAAATTTACTTTTTCATTGCTTACTGCTCCGAAAACAACCACACCACTGTCCAGGCGGTCTTTGGCCATATCCGCAATGGAGCGTAAATCATCCATATCGGCGGCTGAGACTTGACCGGTAACAACCTGAATGCCATTGACATCACTGACCGTGTTCAGCAATTCCTGCACCTGGTTTCGGGCCAGTTTCGCATTTGCCAAAGTTAATTCTTTTTCTAAATCTTTAACATGAGCCAGCACAGCCTCGAGGCGGTTGGCAAGGGCGTCGGGCCGGATCTTTAACAACCGGGCCGCTTTTGCCATCACATCATCCAACTGCTTAACATAATTGACAGTACCTTGGCCGGTTACAGCCTCGATACGCCGCAGCCCCGAACCAATACCGGCTTCCCCGATGATTTTAAACAAACCGATTTCCCCGGTATGGCTTACATGACTACCGCCGCACAGTTCCTTACTGAAATCGCCGGCAATGACCACTCTGACCCGTTCACCGTATTTTTCGCCGAACAGCGCCATGGCACCCATTTCTTTAGCCGTTTCCTGCGTAGTTTCGATGATACCGACAGGAATACCGGCTAGTATAACCTGATTGACAATGCTCTCAACCTGGGCTAATTCTTCCTCTGTGACCTGGGCAAAATGTGAAAAATCAAACCGCAGCCGTTCCTGAGTTACTAAAGAACCGGCCTGATTTACATGACTCCCCAGCACTTGCTTTAAAGCGGCATGCAAAAGATGAGTTGCCGTGTGGTTTCTGGCCGTATCCCGGTGCCGGGCCGCATCAATCAATAATTTAACGGGCTCCCCGGTTTTAACAGTTCCGGCAGAGACATGACCAATATGATAGATGGTTCCGTCGGGCAGTTTTTTGGTATTGACGACGGTGATCTGTCCGGCCGGAGCCGTAATACGGCCGATGTCGCCCACCTGGCCGCCTCCTTCGGCATAAAAGGACGTGACATTCATAATGACCGCGACATCCTCATCCTGAACTGCCGATTCAACAACTTGTCCGTCTTTTAAAATCAATACAATCTCGGCGGTATCGGCTTTTTCGTCATAACCAAGCTCTTGGGTGACTAGTTGGGACAAATCGGGAATGATCACTTTTTCCGCCTGTTCCTGGCGTGCCGCCCGGGCCCGTTCCCGCTGTTTATCCATGGCCTGATCGAAGGTGGTTTTATCCAAAGACAAGTCATGCTCCGTCAGAATTTCCTGCGTTAATTCCCAGGGAAAACCGAACGTATCATAGAGCCGGAAAACAATTTCCCCGTCCAGTACCTTAACCTGATTTTGTTTCATGTTCTGAATATGGGTATTCAATAATTCCATTCCCTGGGCCAGAGTTTCGCCGAAACGTTCTTCTTCCTGGAGGATTATTCTTTTAATATAGGCCTTCTTTTCGGCGATATAGGGATACGGTTCGGAAAAAATCGCGGCCACAACATCAACCAAGTCAGCCATAAACGGTTTATTGATGCCCAGCAGGCGGCCATGGCGGACGGCCCGCCGCAGCACCCGCCGCTCTACATAGCCCCGCCCTTCATTGGACGGCAAAATACCGTCAACAATCATAACGGTTACACTGCGGGCATGATCGGCAATTACTTTTAAAGATACATCGGTTTTAGCCGACTGGCCATAAGTTACACCAGCCAGTTTCGCGGTTTGCTCAATGAGGGGGAATAATAAATCCGTTTCAAAGTTGGACTTTTTATTTTGCAATACCGACGCGATCCGTTCCAGACCGGCGCCGGTATCAATATTCTTTTTCGCCAGCGGCGTATAATTGCCGGCCTCATCGCGGTCATACTGGGTGAATACTAAATTCCATATTTCCAGAAACCGGTCGCAGTTACAACCGACACCGCAGTCCGGGTTACCGCAGCCGCGGTCCTCTCCCAAATCAACATAAATTTCCGAGCAGGGACCACAGGGACCGGGTCCAATTTCCCAAAAATTATCTTCCAGCCGGATAATCCGTTCCGGCGAGACGCCAATATCGTTTTTCCATATATCATAGGCTTCATCATCTTTGGTATGGATTGTTACCCAGAGTTTATCAACCGGCAGCGTAAGCTCCTGAGTAATAAACTCCCAGGCCCAGCCAATGGCTTCTTTCTTAAAATAATCGCCAAAGGAAAAATTGCCTAACATTTCAAAAAATGTATGATGACGGGCGGTTCGCCCAACATTTTCAATATCACCGGTACGAACACACTTTTGACTGGTCGAAATCCGGAGATGGGGCGGTTTCATCTTGCCGGTGAAAAATGGCTTAAACGGGGCCATTCCGGCACCAATCAAAAGCAAGGTTGGGTCATTTTCGGGAATTAAAGGAGCGCTGGGTAGAATCAGATGATCTTTACTGGCAAAAAACTGCAAAAATTTCTTACGCAGTTCGTTTCCGGTCAATTTAATCAACCTCCAAATTATCAGGCGTTTTCTTCTGGAATTATACATAATTTAAATTGCAATGTCAATAATTGGAGAGTATCGCCTAAATAAGGAGACGCGCCAAATGTTGCAAAAATACTTTGATAACGGCAGCTACCGGCACCCCCAGCAACATTCCCGTCAATCCGGCCAGTTCTCCGCCGACAAAAACAAAAAAGATGACCGATAAAGGATGAAGCCCGGTATAATCACCAATAATTTTGGGTTGGATAACCGAACCCTCCAACTGATGTATAAAAAAAAACAGGACTATAACTTTTAAAGTTAGCAAGGGGGAAACAAGCAAGGCGGCGGCAACTGCCGGCGCTGCGCCGATAAATGCGCCGAAGTAAGGAATAATGTCCAGGATACCGGCAAATATGCCGATTAACAAGGCATATTTCAGATGCAAAAAGAACATGCCTGTGGCAGCCAAAACACCTACCAGGACAGCCACCATAAATTGTCCGCGGATAACGCCGCCCAGCACCTTATCAACGTCTTTGAAAGTCAGCACGACTTCATGCCGCCAGTACCCCGGCAGTAAATGAAGCAGTCCCTCTTTAATGTTGTCCCAGTCATGCAAAAGATAGAATGCTAGTACCGGACTGATTAATATGCCGATAAAATGGCCGAGCAGGCCGATGAGCCCGTTTATAATTCCATGAATGGAGTCCTGTACACTTTCTTCCAAGGCAAATAACGTGTCATCCAAGGCCGTACGAAACGCTTGTGGAATTTGCCAGTTTGAATAATGCCACTGAAGGTTATAAACAAACTCCTCCCCTTTTTTAACCATTTGCGGCATATCTTTACCGAAGTTTTCCATCTCGCGGATTAAAGCCGGTAACAGTTGGGAACCACCGATCATAAGACCGCCAAAAACAAAAAAATAAACAACGGCAATGGCCCAGGACCGTTTTAAACCTTTCGCTTCCAAAAGGCATACGGACGGATTTAGAAGATAAGCTAAGAATAAAGCGATCGCAAACGGATAGAGGCTGCGGCGAACAAGCCATAAACCATATAAGCCGATTATACATGCTCCGCCGGCAACGACAAAACGGACAACACGTTTTGTAATTTGCATATTCAACACCCCGGATAATGTATGTAACCAAAAAGCAAAACATGTGTAATTCTTTTCCTCAAGAAAGATCCAAAGGGTCTTACTTTCTGTTACTGAAAAAAAGGGAGACCATTTTGGTCTCCACGGCATGACTAATCCATTTTTTTGATTAAGCGTTTTCGCGCCAAACGGGCTTCCCGCATCAAATTTCGAGTTGTACAACGAATCGCGTCGGTGCTGCGTTCTACTAAAGGCTTTTTCTGCGGCCTGGCCGCGGGCCCTATGATGGCGCCAACTACGGTACCTAGAATTCCGCCCCACATTAGTCCCTGCCAAAATTTACTGCGCATCATATCACCCCTTTTGTACCTCTAAATTGACAGCATTCTGCATTGGATCATCATGCAGAGTCAGCGTGCCGTCCAATTCTACATCGAAAACCTTAAAACTTTGGCCGCTCATTATGAACTCTACACAACAATCCCAGCAAAAATACTGGTCGGCACCAACTTTTCCCACAGTTCGCTGTCCGCACACAGGACAGGTTATCATCCCAACCACCTCATAGTATTACTGAGATAGAGGATTGGTATAAAGTAGTTCCTTCATGCATTCAGGAACAATCATTTTGTCCTGACCTATTACATGCGCGGGCGGCAAGGGCATCATTTGGCGTCCATACAACAAATCGGTCAGTAAACTGTCGGACACTTCGTATGCCTTAAGTTCACCGGTAACTTCCTCAAAAACAATGTCGGTCAGAATCCCTAATTCCCGGCCCCGTTCCGTAAAAATCGGCTTGCCTAGAAGGTCATGCACAAGATGCAGAGACGGTTCCTGCTGGCAAACATCCGTCATAATCTGCAAACACTCATAATTGCGAATCATAACGGCATCTCTGCCGATACTAAGCAAATCAAAAAAAGCAATACCCTGCTCTTTTTCTATTAGCCAATCCATACCAGCAATAATAAGTCCCCACACAGCGGCATGATGAAAATTTAAAACTACTTCCCGCACCTCTCCAATCTGGGTACCGGTTTCCGTTTCCAGCACCGGCAGGCCAAATACATTGGACACTTTCTGCATAACGGCCTCCCACCCACATTTCGCACCCTGAACTTATGGCAACAATATTTCTCCTAATTTATAGCCACAAAGCAAATAACGCGGGAGAATTATTGTCGAATGACAGCGGACTGCGAAAAGTGGGCTAAAACAGATTGTATTTCTATTATGACCATTATGAGGGGTTTTTATTGCATTTTCATGAATTTTTCAGCCTGATTTCTCAATAATTGTACCACCGCCGACAACAAGATCGTCTTCATAAAAAACAACCGACTGCCCCGGCGTAATAGCCCGCTGCGGTTCCTTAAACCGGACCAAAACCCTGTTTGCGGGCAACGGGGTGAGTTCGGCATCGCCCTCTTTCGCGCTGTAACGGATCTTGGCCTTTATCTTGCGCGGTTTATCAAGCTGGTCGAATAGAATCCAATTGAGATCGCCGGCAATGAGTTCCCGGGCAAGGACTTCTTCGTTAGTCCCCAGTATTACTGCATTGCTCTCCGGCTTTAGACCGACCACGTACAGCGGCTTGCCGGCGGCAAGTCCCAAGCCTTTGCGCTGTCCTACCGTATAAAGGGGTAATCCTTTATGGCGCCCGATAATTCTGCCGTGAGTATCGACAAAATTTCCCGGCCGCAATGCTTCCGGCGCTTGTTCTTCCATAAAACGCTTATAATCGTCATCCGGTATAAAACAAATTTCCTGGCTGTCTGGTTTTTCCGCCACCGCCAGTCCGAATTCTCTGGCCATTTGACGGGTCTGGACTTTGGTGTAGTCCCCCAGAGGCATGAGAAAATGTTTTAAACTGGCCTGTGTCAGGTGATACAAGGCGTAGGACTGATCTTTCGTATTGTCCAGTCCTTTGCATAATAAATAACGGCCCAGTGAATCGTCATAGCGGATGCGTGCATAATGGCCGGTAGCGACATACTCCGCCCCCAAGGCAAGGGCCTTTTGCAAAAAGCCGTCAAATTTCAGATAGCGGTTGCAGGCTATACAAGGGTTCGGTGTTCGTCCCGCGGAATATTCCCGGATAAAATAATCAATCACGGTTTGCTGGAACATTTGCCGGAAGTTCAAAACATAGTAGGGAATCCCGATTTTATCGGCAACCCGCCGGGCATCCTCCACCGCCGACAGGGAGCAGCAGCCCCGGTGTTCCGGATCGGCAGCCGGTAAATTCTCATCCCATAGCTGCATTGTGGCGCCAATTACATCATAGCCCTGATGTACAAGAAGGGCGGCAGTTAATGAACTGTCCACCCCTCCACTCATGGCCACTAAGACTCTTGCTTTAGTACCCATGCAATCACTTTCCCCGTTTCTGGATGTAGTCTTTAATGGCCTCATGCAGTGCATCGGCGGCCAAATTGGAACAGTGCATTTTAGCGGGCGGCAAACCGTCCAGCGCTTCCGCTACCGCCTGGTTGGAAATTTGGAGCGCTTCCGACAAGGTTTTTCCTTTTACCATTTCCGTGACCATGCTGCTGGTGGCAATGGCGGCACCGCAGCCAAAAGTCTTAAATTTTACATCTTCGATAATGTCATTTTCCACTTTTAAGTAAATGCGCATAATATCGCCGCATTTGGCATTACCAACTTCGCCTATGCCGTCGGCATTTTTAATTTCGCCGACATTACGGGGATTGGTAAAGTGATCCATAACTTTTTCTGTATACATAAAAAACCCTCTCCTCTAGACGAATTAATGACGGTGACACAGATTGCACGGATTGGAGGACATTGGCTGCATTTCCGTTCCATAGAGCGGCGACATGCTGCGGAGTTTTTCAATAATTCCGGGCAGTACTTCCAGACAGTAATCAATCTCTTCTTCCGTATTGCCGCGCCCCAAAGAAATCCGCAGCGACCCATGGGCTACTTCATGGGTTAGACCCATTGCCAAAAGTACGTGGGACGGATCCAGCGAACCGGACGTGCAGGCTGAACCGCTGGAAGCGGCAATTCCTTTTAAATCAAGATTAAGTAACAGCGATTCCCCTTCGACATATAAAAAGCTAAAGTTAACATTGCCCGGCGCCCGCATGGTACGATGGCCGTTTAATTTAATATGAGGAATCTTTGCCTCGATACCCGCAATTAACTTATCTCTCAGGCGGGCAACCTGGGCAATTTTGGTGTTCATATCCCGCTTGGCAATTTCCGCCGCTTTTCCCAGCCCGATAATACCTGGCGTATTTTCCGTACCCGGCCGGATACTGCGCTCTTGTCCACCGCCCTGCTGCTGGGCTTCCAGCCGGACACCACGACGGACATATAAGGCGCCTATCCCTTTAGGCCCGTGAAATTTATGAGCCGATAAGGTAAGTAAGTCCACATTGTATTCATTGACATCAATGGGATAATTGCCTACAGCCTGTACCGCATCGGTGTGAAAATAAATTCCCTTTTCCCGGGCCAATTGTCCGATTTCTTTAATCGGTTGAATTGTACCCACTTCATTATTGGCAAACATAACGCTAATCAGGATAGTTTGATCGGTAATGGCGTTTTTTACATCTTCCAGGCGAACCATCGCATTTTCATCGACAGGCAGATAAGTAATGGAAAAACCCTGTTTTTCCAGGTATTCACAAGTATGCAAAATGGCATGATGCTCAATCGCGGTAGTAATAATATGATTTCCTTTTTTACGGTTGGCGTAGGCAACCCCTTTAAGCGCCAGATTGTCGGCCTCCGTACCGCCGCTGGTAAAAAATATTTCATTCGGATTGGCGCCAATCAGATCGGCTACACTTTGCCTGGCTTGATCGACCGCTTTTTTTACTTCCCGGCCAAAACTGTGGATACTGGAAGGATTACCAAATTTATCGGTCATATACTCCAGCATTAAGGTAGCTACCTCCGGGTCTACCGGTGTTGTAGCGGAATGATCAAAATAAATTCTTTTCATCAGCATTCATCTCCTTGAACCTTTTCTTCACGGCATAAATCAGCGAGAGATATTGAATCCAACACGTTATTAATGCTGTCGCGTACTTTGGCCCAGACACCGCGGGTAACACAAGAGCCGGCCCTTTCGCAATAATCATTGGTTGCTGTGTCGTTGTCAGTGAGCACACAATCGACGGGAGCAATCGGCCCTTCCATAGCCCGGATAATATCACCCACCGATATTTGATCCGGCTCTTTGGTCAGAGCATAGCCACCCTGTGAGCCCCGGACACTTTTCACATATCCGGCTTTACGCAGCGTTCCCATCAGCTGTTCCAAATAATGCTCCGAAATACCTTGCCGGCTGGCAATACTTTTCAGGGATATGGGACCTTCTCCCCGGTGCAGGGCCAGATCATACATAGCCGCTACCCCGTAACGGCCCTTGGTTGAAAGTTTCATAAGCAATCTCTCCGCTATTCCGACTATTTCGATAGGTTTTATTTGATTTAACTATAGCAGAAAAATCGCCGCTTGTCAAAGGAATCACAGTTATATTATTAGGTTCTTACAGCCAAAATATTAGGCATATGAGAAAAACCGCTGTTAGCGGTTTTTCGGTAATTGGAAATTTGTAATTGGATTTTGGAAAAGGAGGCCGTGATTTCAGGTGCAGGCTTATGGTCCCGGGCGAATAAAAAAACAGCCATTGGCGGCTGTTTTAAAGAAACGAGAAAGTTACGACCCGCCTTGACGCAATTTTTTTAACCGTTCCGCCAAAAGCGCTTCTACCCCGTTTTGGGTGGGCCGGTAATAAACCGTACCGGCGAGGGCATCGGGCAAATATTGTTGGGAAACGTATCCGCCGGGATAGTCGTGCGGATAGAGATACCCTTCACCGTGGCCTAACTGCCGGGCTCCTTTATAGTGGGAATCCCGCAAATGAGCCGGCACCAGGCCGTACTTATTTTCCCTTACATCCTTGAAAGCCTGGTCAATCGCCATATAGGCGGCGTTGCTTTTCGGCGCGGCAGCAATATAGGTAACGGCCTGAGCTAAGGGGATTCTGGCTTCCGGCAGGCCGATAAACTGTACTGCCTGCGCCGCCGACATCGCCAGGACCAGAGCCTGCGGATCCGCGTTGCCCACATCTTCCGCCGCGCAAATGACAATCCGCCGGGCAATAAACTTCAAATCTTCCCCGGCTTCCAGCATACGGGCCAAATAATGCAGCGCCGCATCCGGGTCGGAGCCGCGCATGCTTTTAATAAACGCCGATACCACATCATAATGATTATCACCGTGTTTATCATAAAGCTGGCGTTTCTCACCCGCAATGGCGGTGATCATTTCCGCCGAGATTCGACCGCCGTTGCCGGCAGCATAGGCGGCCTGTTCTAAGAGATTCAAAGCGACCCTGGCGTCGCCGCCGGCTAAATCGGCAATGCATGCCAATGAATTTTTTTCATATTGCAGTTCCAGTTTTCCCAGACCTCTTTCCCGGTCGTTCAAAGCCTGGATTAAGATTTGTATCACCTCTTCCCGCTCCAGGTGATGCAGGCGAATAATCCGGGTGCGGGACAAAAGAGGAGAATTTACTTCGAAATAAGGATTCTCCGTAGTGGCGCCAATTAGCGTTACTACGCCGTTTTCCACATGAGGCAGCAAAGCATCCTGCTGACTCTTGTTAAAGCGATGAATTTCATCAATAAAAAGAATGGTACGGCGATTGTAGAGCCGCAATCGCTCCATTGCCCCCTCTACAATTTTACGAATATCGCCC
Source organism: Allolucifera butyrica (assembly GCF_900476375.1). Lineage (GTDB taxonomy): Bacteria > Bacillota > Negativicutes > Sporomusales > UPPP01 > Lucifera > Lucifera butyrica. Next base: position 60,091 of record NZ_UPPP01000061.1, read on the forward strand.
ACTCCGGAAGAGACGGCGTTTAATCGTTCAAACTGAGCATTGGTGGCGTTGGCAATGATATGAGCTAACGTTGTTTTTCCCGTTCCGGGCGGCCCAAATAAAATAATGGACGGAATATTATCATTTTCAATCATCCGGCGTAAAAATTTTCCCTTGCCAAGGATGTCATCCTGCCCCACATATTCAGCCAGTGTTTCCGGCCTCATCCGTACGGCCAGCGGCGCTTCCCGCTCCCTATCCTGCTGATGAGCTAAGGTAAACAAATCCACAGTAATCACCCGTTTTATTCTAAATGCTAAAATAAAAAGATTTGGCCGAGCGCCAAATCAATATAAAACCCCCACCATGCCGTTATTGCCGTTGTTTTGAACCTGCCCCAGGCAGGTGGGTGCCCGCCTGATTGCTTTCTATTTCCCTTCAGTAAAGCAGGGCTTACAGGCCACAATCAGAGTCAGGGCTCCCTTCGTAAATGTGTTGGCTCAAAACAATTGGCATCCCACGCACACAGCAGGGCAAACCAAATATTCTTAACTTTTCGTCTTTTATCTTATCAAAGATAAAGCCGGTTTGCAAGTAAGCTGCCCGTGGAATGTTTTACCATTATTTTTTTACCAGGACATCGGTTTTTATGTGCAATTCTTTCAGCTGGCGCGGCGCGACTTCCGACGGCGCCTGGGCCATCACATCGCTGGCGCTTTGCGTTTTGGGAAAGGCAATGACGTCGCGGATGGAAGAACGTTTGGCCATTAACATGATCAGCCGGTCCAGGCCGAAGGCAATGCCGCCATGCGGCGGAGTTCCGAATTCAAATGCTTCCAGCAAATAGCCAAATTTTTCATTCGCTTCTTCCTGGGTCAGGCCAATCGTCTTAAAGATTTGTTCCTGCAATTCCCGGTTATAGATACGAAGGCTGCCGCCGCCGATTTCCGTGCCGTTTAAAATCATATCATACGCTTTGGCTTTAATCCGTCCGGGGTCACTGGCCAAAAATGCCACATCCTCGTCCCGCGGTGAAGTAAAGGGATGATGCATGGCTACCCAGCGCTTTTCCTCCGTGTCGTATTCAAACATCGGGAAATCAATAACCCATAAAAAGGACAGTTTATCCGGATCAATAAGATTTAAGCGACGGGCCATTTCCAATCGCAGTTGTCCCAGGGCATTGGCCACGACATTGGACTCTCCCGCTACAATTAAAAGCAGGTCCCCTTCCTCGGCCTGAGTTGTCTCGGTAATCCGGGTAATGATTTCCGGGGTAAAAAACTTGGTTATGGATGATTTGATACCATCGGCCGTATAACACATCCAGGCTAATCCTTTTACGCCGAAATTGCCAACATAATTGACCAGGCCATCCAGCTCCCGCCGGGGAATATCGGCATAGCCTTTTACATTAATGGCTTTTACCTGTCCGCTGTTAGCCAGAATGGTTTCAAATACCTTAAACTCGGAACCCCGAATGGCGTCGGAAATATTAATCAGTTCCATGCCGAAACGAATATCCGGCTTGTCCGAGCCGTAACGTGACATGGCTTCTTCATAAGTTAAACGCGGTATGGGGGTAACGATATCAACCTCCAGGGCTTGCCGGAATAAATAAGCAACCATTTCCTCCATCTGTGTCAAAACGTCTTCCCGTTCAATGAAAGACATTTCAATATCCAATTGAGTAAATTCCGGCTGCCGGTCGGCCCTTAAATCTTCATCGCGAAAACAGCGGACAATTTGAAAATAACGCTCCATACCGGCAACCATGAGGAGTTGTTTGAAAATCTGCGGTGATTGGGGCAAAGCGTAAAACTTGCCTGGATTGACCCGGCTGGGTACTAAATAATCCCGCGCTCCCTCCGGCGAACTTTTGGTAAGCATAGGAGTCTCTACTTCTATAAATCCGTTCCGGTCGAAGAAATCCCGCATCGCCTTGGTAACTTTGTGTCTGAGAATCAGGTTCTGCTGCATTTCGGGACGGCGTAAATCAAGGTAGCGATACTTCAGGCGAACGGTTTCATCCACCTCAAGATTGTCTTGAATATAAAAGGGCGGCGTATTCGCACTGTTGAGAATCCGCAGTTCCGTGCAATACACCTCGATTTCTCCCGTCACCATGTTAGGATTGACCGTTGCTGCCGACCGTTGCCGGACTGTTCCCCGCACAGCCAGAACATACTCATTGCGGATAGTTTCGGCTTTTTTAAAGGCCGCTTCATTCGTATCGGGCGAAAATACAACCTGGACGATCCCCGAACGGTCACGAAAATCGACGAAAATAAGTCCCCCATGGTCGCGACGGCGCGCCACCCAGCCGCATAAAACCACTTCCTTGCCGGTGTCCTCTTTAGTTAGAGACGCACAGGAATGCGTACGTTTTAAACCTGCCATTGTATCCATGTTAAAATTCCACTCCCATATTTAATGTTTTCATAACCTCAGGTAGCGTCATTCGTTGCTGTTCGCCCGTATGCATATCTTTCAACATGACCTGATTGGCGGCTACTTCCTCCTCGCCGATAATGGCGGCGAACCGGGCCGAAAGTTTATTGGCCTGTTTCATTTGTCCTTTCAGGCTGCGGTTCATAAAGTCCATATCGGCGGTAAATCCGTCTTGACGCAACCTTGTTAGCAGTTTAAATCCCAGGAGCTGTGCCGGAGTACCCAGAGGGGCAACAAAGACATCCAGTTTTTCCGCCGGTTCCGGCAGCAAATTCTGCTTCTCCAAAGCCAGCATGACCCGTTCCAGACCGATTGCAAAGCCAATGCCGGGAGTCGGTTGTCCACCACATTCCTCTACCAGACCGTCATAACGTCCGCCGCCGCATACCGCACTTTGCGCACCCAACGGGGCATATTGAATTTCAAACGCGGTCTTCGTATAATAATCCAGCCCCCGAACCAGACGGGGATTTAAGCTGTATTGGATTTCAGCCGCCGTTAATAATTCTTTTAATTGAGTAAAATGGCCGCTGCACTCTTCACAAAGACAGTCCGTCATTTGCGGTGCGCCGGCGGATAATTGGGCGCAGGTCTCATTTTTGCAGTCAAGAATGCGCAGTGGATTCCGTTCAAACCGTGATTGACAGTCTTTACACAAATGGGCTAATTTATCGCGCAAAAACGCTTGCAGTTTTTGGCGGTATACAGGACGGCACTTGGGGCAGCCTACCGAATTGAGAAAAAGTTTCAGCTCACTTAACCCCAGTTTTTGAAAAAATTGCATGGCAAGAGTAATAATTTCGGCATCGATAACTGGATCGGCCGCACCGATTGCTTCGACGCCAAACTGATGAAACTGCCGGAACCGTCCTGCCTGCGGACGGTCATAACGGAACATAGGTCCCATATAAAACACTTTCAGCGGCGGCTGACCGGCATATAACTTATGCTCTAAATAAGCCCGGACAACAGCTGCCGTATTTTCCGGCCGCAAAGTAATACTGCGGCCTCCCCGGTCATTAAAAGTATACATTTCTTTTTCGACAATATCGGTCGTCTCACCAATACCGCGCAAGAAAAGTTCCGTATGCTCAAATACGGGGGTACGAATTTCCTGGTAAGCATTCATTCTGCATACTTCCCGGGCGGTCTCTTCCACATACCGCCAATACTTACTGCTGTCCGGCAATATATCCTTTGTCCCGCGCGGTCCCGTTGTTAACATAATTTAAGTTTCCTCCTCCCGGTGTGCAAATAATCTGGTTAACAGTTTGCTGCGTTCATTAAGATAAGAAGGCAGCCGGTTTATATATGTCAAGACGTCCTTGGCGTTATACCGGCTTTCCAAACGCCAGGTTGACCTGTCTACGGCTTTGGTTGCAGCGGCCGGACCGATGCCGATTACAGTCTGTCTTTCTTCCATCATCTGAATATTATACAAACATTCGGTTCCCTGTTGACAGTAGCCGATATTTTCCAAATTGCCGGTCATGTATTTTTGACGGTACATATAGTAGGGATTCATGCCCAGGGTTGAGGCATAACCGTCAGCAATCGACAGCATCCGGGCGGTCGTTTTTTCATCAGGCAAATCATACTCGGCAAGGTTGGCCTTCAGCAGGGAACCTTTCTTCAGAGCCAGCGTATGTACTGTAAGATTTTCCGGTCCTAATTGGCTGATTTTTTGCATGGTATCTTCCATATCCTGTTCATCTTCACCGGGTAACCCGGCGATTACATCCATGTTGATTACCGGAATGCCGGCTTTTCTAAATTTGCCAAACACTTTAATTATATCCTCTACGGTATGTCGGCGTCCAATACGATTTAAGGTTTTTTGCTGCATAGTCTGGGGATTTACACTTACTCGTGTTACCCCGTAACGGCACAGGGCTTCAATGTGGCCATCGTCAATACTGTCGGGTCTTCCTGCTTCCACGGTAAACTCCTTTGTTTCAGCGGTTATTAACCGGGACACCCGGTCAAGGACACGGGCAAAAGAAGCCGGCGGCAAACTCGTAGGGGTACCACCGCCGATATATACCGTTTCAACCTGCAAGCCATACCGTTCAATCAGTTTAATTACCGTGTCGATATCCTGTTCCAGTGCATTCAGAAACACAAGCAGCTCTCGCGGATTTTCCGGACGGACATAGGCGGGAAAGGAGCAATACAAGCAGCGGGACGGACAATAAGGTATGCCTATATAGATGCTGACACAGGCCTTTCCTTCCGCCGGCAATAAAAAAGGACGCTGATAGAGAGCAATTTTTGTGACCAATTCCGCCTTGGCCGCGTTCACGGCATAATCAGCCGTCATCTTTTCGGTAATTTGTTGTTTACTGAGCCCTTTGTCCAATAAACGGTGCACGATTTTGGTCGGGCGGACCCCGCGCAATATACCCCAGGGACCGGGGTCGGTGCCGGTGATTTTTCGCATAATATATAACACATTATGCATAAGCAGCCGTTTCATTTCCCGGTCGTGCTCACCGGGAACAATGGCTGCCGTTGCCTGCCGGACCACCCTGCCCGGCTTATGGGCGGCACACCGGAAAAATCCTTCCGTAAGCAATGCGATTTGCGCATCCTTCTCCGGCAAGATACGGTTACGAATCAGAACCGCATTTTCGGGCAAAAACCCTCCGGGCTGATCAGGGTTCACATCACTCCCTAACGGACAGGTTGCCGGAAGCACCTCAAACAACACCATAATCTGGTTTACTGCGCCGGAATAGGCAAGTGCATCACCACATAAAAAATATTGTTCAACCTTCACGTTTCTTTTGGCACTCCTGACAATAGCCGTAAAATTTCACCTGATGGTCGGTAATTGTAAAATTGCTTTTGCGGGCAATTACGGTTTCTAAGGTTTCCAGTAAATCATCTTCGAATTCTTTCACCAGACCGCAGGCAATGCAAATCAGATGATGATGGTGATGCAGCGTATTGTTTTGGTTCAATTCATAGCGGTTGCAGCCATCGCCAAATTCCATTTTTTGCAGTATGTCAAGATCACTTAGCAGTTCAAGGGTACGATACACCGTAGCCAGGCCAATATCGGAAGCATGCTGTCGCAAAATGTCATAAACATCTTCGGCGCTTAAATGCTTGTCCGGATGGTCAACAAAGATTTGTAAAATTGTCTGGCGTTGCGGGGTCAGTTTATATTGGCGCTCCCGGAATTTTTCCCGCAGGTCGGTCATATTAATGGACATGGATTGGTCACCTACTTTCCCCAAAATACCACAAGTGTCGGATGATTACCCGTAACAAAGCCATGACCGGTACAGCCAGCATCATGCCGATAATACCGAAAAACTGCCCGCCGACTAAGAGGCTGATAATAATTAAGACGGGATGCAATTCAATTGTATGCCCCATAATATTGGGCAAAACAATATGATTTTCCACTTGATGGACAATCAGATAGAAAACAATCACCTTCAAGGCCAGGGCGGGTGATACCAGATAAGCCAATAAGATGGCCGGCACCGAACCGATAATGGGACCGATAATCGGTATTGTTTCGGTCAGCATGGCCAAGAGCCCCAACACGAGCGGATAATTGACATCCATCAGATACATACCCAAAAAGACAATAAAACCAATGACAATGCTGGTCAGTATTTGGCCGCGGATATAACCGCTTACCACAACCCCCATTTCTTCTATCATCAGCCGCAGCTTATTCTGAAGGTTCGCAGGAAAAACTGCTACAAAATGGTCTTTTAAACTTTGCCAGTCTTTCAAGAAATAGTATGTCAAAACGGGAACGACAAGCAATTGAACAATTTGCGAAGCAAAATGCAGGATGGAATCAAAAATACGGCGCAATAGGCCGACCGAGTAAGTGGTGGCGGCGGATAAGGCCTGTTCCGTCAGCCCCTTTACATTTTCCGGCAGATGCATCATGCTATTGGTATGTTTTTCAATAACCGTGCTGATATTTTGAATTTTTAGCCCTAATGTTGGTAAATCGACAACAAACCGGTTAAATTCTTTAATAAAAGGCAAAAACAAAAATGTCAGAACCAGGAGCAGTAAGCAACCGGCCAAAAGAAAGGTTGCCAGGACCGCCAAAGAACGCGGTAAAATAAATCTGCCGGACCAGGAATGGGGTTTTGACAGAAAAGATACCAGGGGATTTAATAAAAAAGCCGCAATAACCGCCAGAATAATTGGCAAATAAATAGATGTAACCTGACTGAGAAGGATTATTCCCAAGCCCGAGATTAGTATTTTCAGCCAAGCTGAAACCGGTTTACTCACCTAAACCGCCACCCAACCTTTACTGAATAAACGGATTATGAGTCCGTTCCCAACCAATTGTCGTTTCCGGGCCGTGCCCGGGCAGTACCTTCATCCCATCGGGCAGAACCATTAATTTTTCTTGAATGGCCGTAATCAACTGTTGATAAGAACCACCGGGGAAATCGGTTCTGCCGATTGATTCCGCAAATAAAGTGTCGCCACTGAATAACAGATCGTCGCCCTTAAGGCAAATTCCGCCCGGGGTATGCCCGGGTGTATGAAGGACGGTTAGCTCCGTATTGCCGACAGGAATGATATCGCCGTCATTGATGAGCCGGTCGGCCGGTTTCAGGACTACTTCCCCGCCGATAAAAGACGATAAATTCTGCTGCGGATTCGTCAGCATGCCCGCATCCCGGGGATGAATCAGCACGGCGGCTCCCGTTGCGTTTTGGACTTCTCCGTTGGCCGCAATGTGATCCACATGTCCGTGGGTATTGATAATAAGTTTTACCTGCAGTTTTTGGCCAGCGAGAATATCGAGAATCTGCGCCGCGTTGCCGCCGGGGTCAATAACCGCCGCCTGCCGGGTTTGCTCACAATAGGCAATATAGCAATTTGTACCCAGATTGCCCACTTCAAAGCGAATTACCTTCATGATATCCACCGTCTTCCTAAAAAGCTCGTTTACTGTCAAGAAGTATCGTAACCGGACCATGATTGTCCAACCGGACAATCATTTCCGTTTGAAATTGCCCACATCCCACATTTATGCCATATTGGCGGCAGGCAGCTAAAAATAGTTCATACAGTTTTTCCGCCATAGGCGGCGAAGCCGCCGTATCAAAAGCAGGCCTCCGTCCTTTGCGGCAATCGCCGAAAAGGGTAAATTGGGAAACCACCAAAAGTTCTCCCTGTATTTGTAACAGCGATAAATTCATTTTTCCCGCCTCATCGGGAAAAATGCGCAAATTTACAATTTTTTCCGCCAAATAGGCTACATCCGCCTCGGTATCCTCTTTACCAACGCCCAGGAAAACCGTCAATCCCTTTCCCACCGAAGCAACCGGCCGGTTATCCACTGTCACAGCGGCCAGATCCGTTCTTTGCACTACTGCTCTCATAAGGCACCTCCCGTACTGGGGGCTGACCGGTGCACGTTGTATACATCTTTTACCCGCCGCATTTTGGTCATAATGTGTTCTAACTGATTCAGATTGCTGATATCCAAACTCAAGGTGATCGTCGCCGTCTTGTCTTTATGGACTTTGGCATTGACCGAGCTTACATTGGTTTTACTTTCCGAGGCCACCATCAGGATATCGGATAACAAGTTGGGACGGTCGGCGCCCGTCAGTTCAACAACCACCTTATATACATGATCTGTGGCTATATCCCAGTTTACTTCAATCATTCGCTCATATTCTTCCGGATGGTTTAAAATGTTGGTACAATCGGCCCGGTGAACCGACACGCCCCGGCCGCGGGTAATATAGCCCACGATGACATCACCCGGAACGGGATTGCAGCAACGGGCCAGACGAACCATAACCCCCGTTTCTCCCTCCACTAAAATCCCATGGCTTCCTTTACTTTTACTGTGTTTTGGCTTCAGTTCCGATAGAATTTGCGACAAGTCAGGCGGTGTAGTGCTTTTCAGTTCTTTCTTATAGGCCTCAATGAGTTTGGTCATGACGCCATGCAAGGTAATACCGCCATACCCTAACGCAGCCAGTAAATCCTCTTCATTGGTAATATTCAATTTTTTTGCTATTTCAAGCAGCCGGTCTCCTTTTATCAGCTCGCGCCAGTCATAGCCCAGCTTTTTACTCTCCCGCTCGATCAGTTCCCGCCCTTTACCAATGTTTTCTTCCCGTTTTTCTTTTTTAAACCATTGACGGATTTTATTTTTCGTCTCGGAAGAGCCGACGATATTCAGCCAGTCCCGGCTGGGACCATTGCCTTGTTTAGCAGTAATAATTTCCACAATGTCGCCGTTGGTCAATTTATACTCCAGCGGAACCATCTTGCCGTTAACCCGGGCACCAACGCAGCGATGTCCCACATCGGTATGAATCCGGTAAGCAAAATCAATCGGGATGGATCCGGCCGGCAAATCAATAACATCTCCTTTGGGAGTAAAAACAAAAACTTCGTCGGCGAAAACATCCAATTTGAGAGTTTCGATAAATTCGCGAGGGTCCCGCAAATCCTGCTGCCATTCCTGTAACTGGCGCAGCCACGCTAATTTTTGATCAAATTCTTTGTCGGCCCCTTTTGCCCCTTCTTTATAACGCCAATGGGCGGCAATGCCGAATTCCGAAGTATGATGCATTTCCCAGGTACGAATCTGAATTTCCAGCGGCTGCCCCTGAATGCCAATTACGGTTGTATGCAGTGACTGATACATATTGGATTTGGGCATGGCAATGAAATCCTTAAACCGGCCTGGCAGCGGTTTCCACAAAGTGTGAACAATTCCCAGGGTTCCGTAACAGTCTTTTACGGTATCGACAATAACCCGTACGGCGGAAAGGTCATAAATTTCGCTTAAGTCTTTATGGTCTTTCTGCATCTTTTTGTAGATGCTGTAAAAATGTTTCGGTCTGCCCTGGATTTCACTGCGAATGCCCATACCCGCCAGGCGTTCGGATAAAACCCGGATAGCCTCATTAACAATCGCTTCCCGCTCTTTACGCTTCTGTTTTACCTTTTCTACCAGTTCATAATATTTTTCCGGCTCCAAATAGCGAAAAGAAAGGTCTTCCAACTCCCATTTTATATTGGAAATTCCTAACCGGTGCGCCAACGGAGCGAAAATTTCCAGTGTTTCCCGGGCAATCTCTTTTTGTTTTTGCCGGATCATATATTTTAAGGTCCGCATATTATGCAGACGGTCGGCCAATTTAATCAAAACAACGCGGATGTCTTTAGCCATAGCCAGAAACATTTTACGGTAATTTTCCAGTTGCTGCTCTTCTTTGGACTTATATTCAATCCGGTTTAATTTAGTTACGCCGTCCACCAACATGGCAATTTCCCTGCCAAACTGTTTTTCCAGTTCTTCTAAGGAAATGGGTGTATCCTCGACGACGTCGTGCAACAAAGCGGCACTGATCGTAATTATATCGATTTGCAAATCGGCTAATACATTCGCGACACCTAACGGATGCTGAATAAATTCATCACCGGAAACCCGTAATTGACCGCGATGGGCTTTGCTGGCAACTTCATACGCTTTCATAACCAACTCAATCGGTGCATCTGGCTGATATTTTTTTATTTTTTTTATTATGTCTTCAATTGCATACAAGGTCTCCCCGCTGCCCATACGCCCACCTCGTTTAATGGCAAATGATCCGTCAATATTGAACCAATGATACAACCTTATAATCAGGCAACGTCTGACGCCCGTTTAAATAGGATAACTCAATCATAAAAGCCAGGCCGGCAATCACGCCGTCCAGTTCTTCAACCAGTTTTATTGTCGCCCTGGTCGTGCCGCCCGTTGCCAGCAGGTCATCAACAATCAACACTCTTTGTCCCGGCTTGATAGCGTCTTTATGGATTTCCAGGGCGTCCTTGCCATATTCCAGGTCATAGCAGAAACGGCTGGTTGGCGCCGGCAGTTTCCCCGGTTTTCTAACCGGAACAAAACCGGCTCCCAGAGCATAGGCGACCGGAGTGCCGACGACAAAACCCCGTGCTTCGGGTCCAACAACCAGATCAATCCTTTCGTTTTTAAACTTTGCTGCCAAATCATCAATTGCTGACCGGAAATTGGCACCATCTTTCAGCAAGGTTGTTATATCTATAAACCGGATACCGGGTTCGGGAAAATCGGGAATGACTCTGATTTTTTGTTTATAATCCATAAACATCCTCCTCGAAATGAAACGATTGGACACCTTCCCGGAAAGTTGGCGATTGCATCAAGTCTAATTTTTGAACGGGAGCGGGACAGAGAATCATTGCCCGGTTCCCATTGCTAAGATTCATTTGCAATAAACCGATTTCCGCCAGAATGCAAAGGCACTTTTCGACTAAAGCCTCACTGATTCTAGTATTATATAGAGTTTGAACTGCCGTTATAATTTGCTGATTGCTGATTACAGTCGGGTTCTGCCGGCGGGCTGCCGTTTTCACAGTCAGGTAAACCTGACCGACCATATCGCGGTCAGGTGCGCTGGTTTTACATATATCCCGGGCACAAAGCTGAATGTTGCTTTGGCCTTGCCACTCATTAATTTCCGGAATAAAAGCCAGATTGATTTTTTCATTGAGGCAGAAACCTTCTGCAGCTTCCCCCATATTCCAGGCTACGGCTTCACCGGCGGTACCGGCTGTCCGTACTTGCAATTTAAGGTGCTTGCCATCCTGGCCGATTTTCCGTATCCCCGCAAGAACAAGATGATTGCAGGCAAATACAGGACCCGGATTTCCCATGCCGTAGGGAGCAAGGCAGGCTAACTGCTCAATAAAAGCATTGTTAATCTCCGGCAATGTAAGCAGAGCGTCAATATGTAACACGGGAACATAATCAGCCTCACTGAGTGATTGCTGCGCAATTGCATTTAAACGGTCGTGCAAAGCCTGAATATTAGACGCTTCTACACTGAGTCCGGCAGCCTGACGATGGCCGCCAAACTGCAGCAGCAGGTCGCGGCACTGTTCTAAAGCAGCGACCATATCGAAAGCCGGAATACTTCGGCAGGAGCCTTTGCCGATTCCTTCTTTGCTGCTGATCATGACAACGGGCCGGTAATATTTATCAACCAGCCGGGAAGCAACAATGCCAATGACACCGGGATGCCAATTCTCGCCGGCAAGGACAATTACTTTTTCTTGCTCCATATCCTGCTTACTTAATAAACTTTCCGCCTGCTGCAAAATTTCTTTTTCGATGGTTTGCCGTTTACCATTTTCCTCGTTCAAATTGTGGGCCAATTCCAGTGCTTTAGTGGTATTTTCCGTAATCAGCAGTTCAACCCCGACGGCAGCATGCTGCAAACGTCCGGCCGCATTCAAACGCGGTGCAAGGACAAATCCGATTTTACCGGCATCAAGCTGGTCCGGCCGTAAATCACAAACCGTCAGCAGCGCTTTTAAACCGGTATTGGGCGACGATTTTAACTGCTCAATACCCACCCGAACCAGAATCCGGTTTTCCCCGGTCAGCGGCACAATATCCGCTACCGTCCCTAAGGCGACCAAATCAAAATAATCGGCCAAAATCGCGCCCTGACCATAAAAAAATTGCCACAACGCCTGGCACAATTTGAAAGCGACACCCACTCCGGCTAAATTTTTTTCAGGATAAGGACAATCCTTTTGTTTCGGGTTTATCACAGCATAGGCCGGCGGCAATTCCGGCGGCGGTTGATGATGGTCGGTGATAATAATATCCAAACGGCCTGCCACTGCGCGTACTTCCGCGTTGCCGCTAATGCCGCAGTCAACTGTAATGACCAGTCCGGTCCCTGTTTGCTGCAAATGTTCCAACGCGCCTTCGTTCAATCCGTAACCTTCGCTTTGGCGCTCGGGTATGTAATATTCAACATTAGCTCCCAGACGGCGAAGTACCTGGTAAAGTAGTGCGCTGGCCGAAATGCCGTCTACATCATAATCACCGTAAACGGTAATTTTCTCTTGGCGGGCCATCGCAGCGGCAATTCGCTCAACTGCTTTCCGCACATCTTTTAACTGAAATGGATCCCCTAACTCTTCCATGCCGGCAAAAAGAAACCGTTTCGCCGCCGGCTCGTCGGCAATGCCGCGATTAATCAGAATTTGTGCAACCACCGGCGAAATCTCCAAGGCAGCGGCAAGTTTTTTTTGCAATTCGGCCCTGACGGGAGCCAATCGCCATAATTTTTGTAGTCTGGCCATAATTCCTCCATAACGCCAATAATTATAACCAATCTTGCCGTATTATGCAAATTTTAGGATTTTGTTTCCTTCTTTTCTGCGTTCTGCTCATACTGTTCCAATTTACTTTTTAAAGCTGTAGTTTCTGCTTCTAATTTTCCGTTAAGCTGCCGGACTTTGGACAGATTTCGCCGCAAACGGAATTGTACCAGCATGGCGAGACAGAGGATCACTAAAGCACCAAATGTGGCCGCGCCCAGAATGATGACAACCAGCGACAGTTGGAAACTCCAAGCCATAAAGGTTAAAGTTACGGGAAGTGAATTTTGCACGGCAAAGATTGCTACCAGCAAAGAAAAGACAAATGCCGAAAAAATATATTGCATTTATTTACACCACCATAGGAGTTTTTTCCTATAGTATTAATATTCTCGCAATAAAATGAATAATCCTTTTGCATATAAAAGAAAAAGGGCCTGTTATTGACAGCGTTCTTCCCTTTCCGCCCACGCCGCATTAACCAGGACCTGTTTCTCCAATTCATCCAGAATGTAAATACTGCCGCCGGCAGCCTGTGCCAGCTGAACCAAGTAGTTTTTATGGGGCTTTAGGCCGATGCAGGCAAAACCATACCCCGCGCGCTTTATTTCTTTGGCCGCCGCCAGAGAGTCGGCCAGTGGATCCTGCGAAGCACATCCCAGCGTCGGCACACCATCCGTAATAAGAATAATCGATGGATTATAGACAACCGTTTCTTGCAAATATTGCAGGCACACCGTTAATCCTTTGGCCAGCGGAGTCGAACCAAACGTAACAATATTGCGCAAACTATCCTCCACTTCACGGTAATTACGGGTCAACGGCACTTGAATTTTAGCCCATTCGTCCTGAAAAACAATGACAGACACCCGGTCCGGAGTTGACAACAGCATGTGACGGGCTAAAAACTTGGCGGCCCGGATTCTTTGGCCGGCCATACTGGCACTGCCGTCAACGAGCAGGCAAAGGTCATTTTTTTTCTTTTTACGTCGTGAATAATAGGTCAAATCGTTTGCGCGTATGGAAAAATGGCCGGATGTACCCTCGACCGCCATTCGCCGGGCTGCGGCGGTAATTGTGTCGGGAATGGTCAATTCTCTTTTGGTGCCGGTATTGTCAAGGGGTTGCAGTATCCATTGACCGCTGCCGCCGGTTTCCTTTTTTCGCAGCCATTTGCTGCGTCCGCTTTGAGACGATTCCGGCCTGATGCGCCGAAAAACCGATTTCAGATAGGCTTCCATATCCGGCAGATGATATTTCAAATATAAATTAAACTCTTTACCATACTGACTAAGCTGAGGATGCTTGGGATCCGGCTCAATAATCCCCATTGCATTCATTTGTTCAATCACTCTTGCCGCATCCCCGTTTCTTCCCTCGAGATAAACCGATAATTGGGATGCACTGGCACTTTTCGCTACTTTATCCATAAACTCTTTCAAATCCGGCAGGGTATCAAAGTTGTCCATTAAATCAACAACATCCTGCCGGTATTGTTGTTCTTTCCCAAGATATGAACCGTTTCCCCCCTGTTTTTCCTGCAAAAAGGAATCGGAGTGATCGGCATAAGCGGATAAGTCCAGCTGCCCATTGCCGTCATCAGCCATATGTTCGATTTTCTCATTGCGCCGCAGTTCAAAATGATTAGCCAGCACGATCTGTTCGACGGCCTGAACAATAAAGAATAAGCAGGGCAAATGTTCTTCCGGCAGCAAGGTTGCCACGTGTACATGATTTTCATGGGCCCGGCGCAAGGAGGCTTTTTGCCCGTATGCCAAGGTTCCGGTAATTCGTCCGCCGCCGGTTCCCGTCTGCACATCAATCCAGTCTAGGTTTACGCCGGTTTCACAATTTAATAACGGTGCATTTTGTATCTTATATTGAAAATTATACATTTCAACGGCGGCACGTATGCTGCCGGCTACCTGGTGATGATCGATCCGGGCGCATTCATGAAAGATATCCAGATGAAAAATCAGTCCCGCCTCCCGCCGTTGATAAAAAGTTTGTCCCGCATCGGCATGCTGCAATATTTGCACAACTTCCGGTTTTTCCGGACGGAAAGCATGAACTTTACGGCTGGCTACCGTACTTTGGCCGATTCTTACTCCTTGGTTTTGCGCTGCATACTCGCTAATTTGTTGCGCCGGTTTTAGAACATGCGCTAAAAAATTGACATCAATACTCCAGATGTTTCTATCCATGGGTCTTATGTTCCTCACTGCTGACAAATTCTTCCGCCGGCAGGCCGCTCAAGGGAATCGCCGGTTGCGGCGGAGCAACGACAGCGGATTTTAATGGATCGGCAACAGTCATACCGCCTGAACTGTTATAGCGGGCAGTACTGCCGCCCGTGGGGGCTGCCGTCCTGTTTGACTGATTACTGCCCGCTCCCGTTAAATTGAGATTGAGTTTGGCTATCATTTTTTGCCAGATATCCCGCCACCAAAACTTTTTTTCGGCCTGAAAGGGGGACGACTCGGGTCTGGATTCACTGCTGTTGGGAACAGGAGTAACAGGAGCGGCCTTTTCCGCTGAATGAATTCCATTCAGCCTTTCCAGATATTTCAATATACTCATAATTGTATTATTATCGGTTCGATGGCCTAATACCAAAGGAACAACGGCGGCCACGTCATCAATCATTGCCAATTCCCGGCCTGCGGCAAGGGCGGCCAGTTTTGTCCCCATTTCCATCGCTTCCACGGCCCGGATGCTTTCCAGGCTAAAATCAATGTATATGGACGCTAAAATATTATAAATATCTTCACTAATTTGTACGGAAGCAACATTTTTCTGCAGGTTAGTATAGGCTCCTGTCTCTTCCATCCGGGTTTTACCAGGCGTCTGCTTGTCCAATATGTTAAGAATATCCTGGGGAACCTCGGGACGCCCCATGGTAATTACCATATCAAAGCGGTCCGCCAGTTGTTTCCTGATTTGTGATAAAGGGCCCGGGTCCTCATCGGGATTGGAAGCCGACCACACCGTTACTTCTACGGCTAAGTCAATCACCGGCAAGCCGGATTCCTCCACTTGGATACGGCCCGGTTTCGTTCCCATTACATCCAGTAATATATCGGCCAATTCGGGGGAGGTGTCGGCTAAGCGGTTAATTTCGTCAATGAATATAATTCCCCGGTGAGCCTGCGGGATGATTCCGGGCAATAAAGCCGCCGCCGGTCTGGCAGGATCGGTCAGCCGCTGCAGGTCTACACTGCCCACAACGGTACCAATCTTGGAGGCATGCGAGATTTCCAAAAAAGGACAGGGTACGATTTCGGTGCCGATGGCGCTGATTTCCCGGGATGATAAATGCCGGTGGGCCGGACAGTGCGGCTTATCGGGCCGGCAATTGTACAGGCAATTGGCAATCCGGGTAATTGGCGGCAGTAAATCCCTGGCGGCCCGCATAATTGTTGTTTTGCCGGTTCCTCGAAGACCTTCCGCATGCAAATGAAAAGGGTGACCGTTATTTAGAGCCATAACAGACATCTCAATCGACCGGAACAAGTCCCGGTTTCCACTATGTCTGGTCAGATTACCATACAAATTCACACCCATTCCCCCCGATTTTTCTTTTATTTTACCCCCTTAATTTGGAAACATACAAAAATAAGTGCAGTTTCCCGGCTGCACTGAAAAATTCGCTAACGATCTAAATTTTATTGAACCGTGGCTAGATAACGGAAAATAATCAGCACCATCAGCCAGCCGCAAACCCATCGAAACGCTGCGACCATCGCTAACCGGACCATTACTTTGGTCATAACATCAAAGCGTGGCAACAATGTTTTTCCCACAAAAATCTCCCATAATATGGTTCCGCTGACCAATCCCAGTATTGCGCCTGTAATTACTAAACCGGCTATGTGACCAACTACGGAATTGATACATATTGACGGGGCAAGATCATAATCTTTTGTCAGGAACCACCGCAGACAGACCGAACCAATTTCCGCCGCCGCCGCCAGAATTGTCAGCTCCAGCAATAAATACGGGGGTATGATTTTTCCATTCCCGTTGATAGCTATAAAGGCACCGGCTAAAATAAACAGATTACCGTGAAAACGGGGAAATAGCGTAAGAACCGTACCTGCAGCCATAATGACAGCGGCGGCAAAATTGACGAGCAAAGTAATCACCGCAATTTCAGCTCAATATTAGTTTACGCTATTATTTTGGCTGAGTTTGACGATACATATGTAAATATGCCATTGTGTAAACGATTAACAAGATCATCAAACAGGCGGCGGCACTTAAGATAGAGAGAATTATCGCAAAATGAATGCGGCTTATCAGCCATACTGCAATTGCCGCAATTCCTAAAGAAGCCCTAAACGAAAAATTGGTAAGTATGCCGATTTGTTTGGCATTTACAATCATGGCCGGAACCATCGTATTCAGTAAAACACAAAATAAAATAATATTAAATAAGCCGCCCAGGCCGGCCAAAAAGCTTTGATCCGCTAACGTCATTAACGAGAGCGGCCCCTGGGCGCCGGTGCCGATTACCAGTCCGGCTACAAAAAAGGTAAATAATCCTTCGGCAATTTTGGCAATGACCGTCAGCCAAATGGCTTTATTCCCTCTTTTATACAAATGAGCCGCCGCTTCGACAACCAGAATGGAATGAATGCCGCCGGCATTATAAGCGACTAATGCCAGCACCAGCCACCAATTGATTGGACCGGCATACCACGGACCTGACGGTACAGAAACCCCATGAATAACGGCGAGAATAAAAATCAGCGGTATTAGTAACAAGGCGAAGTAATTGGAAGTTTTCAGCACTTCCGGCCAACGGCCTGAAGCCAGCCAGGAAAAAAGAAGCAGGGAAATCAATCCCCCCAGGGAATGTTCAATACCAGTGGACTCATGCAGAATCCAGCCGGCAAAGTAACACCCGGTTAATGCACTGGCGGGAATACAGATTGCCAGGATCGTAACCGCCCAGACTATTTTACCGCAGCGTCCAAAGTAACGCCGGATTATTAACTGTAATTCCAGACCGGTTTTCATCCCGATCCAGGCCAGGATACCGGTGACAATGCAGCCTAATACAAAGTAGGCAATAAATACAGTTAGGTAAATCCCGTTTCCCGTTAAAACGGCCATGTCCGGTACAACGGCTATATTATCACCGGCAATATGGGCCAGGGCTAACGATAATGCTGGTATGATCATCCACATGAATCAGCCACCTCACTGTGCTACTATAATATTATCCGTTCTTTGTAATGGTGATTCATGAATAGTAGAAAAACCGCTTAACGCGATTTAGGTAATTGGAAATTGGATTTTGGAAAAGGAGACTACGATTCCATAAGAACTTATGCCGTAGGACTCAATACATTGATGAATCCCCGATCTGTAGAATGCAATCTTTTAAAGCTTTTCTGGTAAATAAAAAAACGGGCAAGAGCCCGTTTTTTATTTCTATTTAGAAAGTAGTTTTTGAGCTTTTCGCGCCCCTCTCATGGACCGAAAAACGCATCAGCATTTTTCTTACTTAGCACCCTTAGTTTTGGCATCGAGACGTTGCCGATCCGCATATTCCTTCCAGGTAACCCAGATCGGGCTGGCGTTGAATATGGAAGAATAAGCGCCGCTGGTAAAACCGATAAGTAAAGCCAGAGAAAAGTTTTTCGTTGTTTCGCCGCCGAAAAAGAACAGGGCGGCCGTGGCAAACAGCACCGTCAGCACGGTATAAATGGAACGCGTCATGGTTTGCCATATACTACGGTTAACCAGTTCCTGAAAGCTTTCCGATTTGCGGTGGGTCTTTAAATTTTCCCGGATGCGGTCAAAAATAACAATTGTATCGTTAATTGAATAACCGATAATTGTTAAAATGGCGGCAACAAAAGTGGCGTCAATTTCTTTACGCAACAAAGAAAAGAGTCCCACTACAACTAAAATATCATGGACAAGAGCCGCAATTCCGGCTACTGCGAACTTAAATTCGAAACGGTATGTAATATATACAATCATGAGCAGCCAGGAAATAATCACGGCAATCACGGCATTACGGGTTAATTCCGAGCCGATCACGGCACCGACTTTTTCCGCCCGGAGCGTGTCGAAATCGCCCAGTTTTGTTTTCAATTCGGCAAGAACGTTCCGCTGTTCCTCTTCATTCAGCACCCGGGTCCGGATAAATACTTCCGGCGCCTTTTCGACCTGAACAGTAGAAACCAACTGGATCGTACTATTTTCAAGATGATAGTCTTTTAAGGCATCGCGGACTTCCACCACGGCGACCGGTTTGGCAAATTTTAAATCCAGCATCGTACCGCCGGTAAAATCAATACCAAAGTTGAACCCCTGAACCGCTATCGAAATTAAGCCGGGAATGATAATGAGCGCAGAAAGGGCAAACCACCAGTAGCGTTTTCCTATAATATCGAATTTCATCTTCATTTCATCCACCCCCTACGCCCCAAAAAATTTGCCATTGGAAAATACATTGGCATTCATGAGCATTTTGAGCATAAATCTGGTAATTGTAATCGCCGTAAACATACTTAAAATGATGCCAAGACCTAAAGTAATGGCAAATCCTTTGACCGAACCGGTTCCCAGGAAAAATAATACGGCCGCGGCGATCAAGGTAGTTACATTGGAGTCCAAAATTGTGGTAAATGCCCGGGAGAATCCGGCGTCAAGCGCTGCGCGCAAGGTTTTCCCGCCCCGGTATTCTTCCTTAAACCGTTCGAAAATGAGCACATTGGCGTCCACAGCCATGCCCATGGATAAAATGATACCGGCAATCCCCGGCAAGGTTAATGTCGCATTGAGCATCTTCATGGCGATAAGGAGCATCATGACATACAAGACAAGGGCAACATTGGCAACAAAACCGGATAAGCGGTAAAACAGCAACATAAATAAGAGAATGGCCACGATGCCGATTTCAAAGGCAACGATACTTTTTGCCTTTGAGTCCTGCCCTAAGGTGGGACCCACTGTTCTGGTTTCCATAATGTTCAGTTTTACCGGCAGCGCCCCGGAGCGAAGCAAAATAGCCAGCCGTTGGGCTTCTTCAATCGTACGGTTGCCGGTGATGACCGCCTTACCATTCGGAATGGCTTCTTCCACTACCGGATTGGTAAGTACTTTTTTATCCAATAAAATGCTAATATGCTTACCAATATTTTTCGCGGTTAAATCAGCGAATTTTTTTGCTCCTTCATCGGAGAATTCCAAAGCGACCAGATTACGGTGGGACTGGTCAATTTCCGCTTTGGCGTCTTTTAAATCTTTTCCCGTTAAAACCGTTGTACCGCTTTCATCTTTAAATTCCAGATAAGCGGTTTTACCGAGCAGTTCAATGGCTTTCTCGGGGTCTTTCACGCCTGGAAGTTCCACGATAATTCTTCGCGGGCCCTGGCGCTGAATGAGAGGCTCCGTCAGCCCCAGTTCATTGACTCTGCGTTCGATAATTTTGACAGCTCTTTGCATGGCGTCCTCATCAACCTTGGCTTCCGGCGTATCAACCGCTTCCATCACCACATGGGTGCCTCCCTGCAGGTCAAGACCCTGTTTAATGGAATAAGCCAGGGGCGAAATGTAATAACCGGAAAGCACAAAAATTGCTGCGACCACCACTAAAAACTTCGTCAGATTCCCCAATCTCAAAGATTTCTCCCCCAATCCTCTTGTCATATACTTTTATGCACGAATTTAATTATATCTGGGTTAATATGACAATGTCAACGGAATCCGGGAAACTACAACAATTCATTGTCATTAATTACCAGATGAAAATGACATTTTAGCAAGTCTGCTGCCCGCCGGCACATGACCATACGGCTCAAAAAAATCTCGAAATACTCCATAACGGGACAGATATCCATATCAATAGCAATTTCGAGTGTTACCGTGCGCTGGGAAGCGTCAATCAGCAGCTGTCTGCTTTTTGCCGCATAATTGACACGGTCATGGATTTCAAATTTAGCAAAGTCCCGATTGGTAACCCGTGTGCGATGCACGTCCGACTTATCTGCCAGAATTAAAGCGGCGGCTACATGATTTACAGCATGGCCCCGTTCCTCTTCATGGTTACCGATTGCCGAAACGGTTAACGCAATCTCTTCCGGCGGCATGCCCAGCCGGGATAAAATCGTGTAAGCCATAACTGCGCCGGTACCACCGTGGTTATACCGGTTAATCATATTGGCAATATCATGAAGATAGCCGGCGATGGCGGCCAATTCACAGTCTCTTTCCGGATAGGACAACTCTTCCAGAACTTTCTGGGATAAAGCGGAAACAATGGATGCATGGCGCAATCCATGCTCGGTAAATCCCAAGGAAGCTAAATATTCCGTGCTGCGGGTAAGATAAACTGTTACTTCATGGTCGGTTTTGAGCATATCTACCGTGATCATTGGGTTTCCTCCTGACATAGGTCGTGTCAAGCTGTCTTCGCTTAATCATTTGACAATAGCAAACAGCATTACTAGTATGTCAGATTGTCTTTTGTACCATAACTTTAAAGTGCGGAAAAAAATTATTTTGGCTAATATTTTTTCCTGTACTTCGCAAGGGGAAGGCAAAATGCAACCGGCGGTCACATTTTGCCTCCCCTACAAGTTAATATCCCATCTTCTGTCAGTAAATAATGCATCTTTACATCATGCGTATCCTGCGGCAATGTCGGCTTAATTTGAAACCTCCAAGCCATTCCCAAAAAAACAGCTTGTCCTGCCAGGGACAAAAAACGGTCGTAATAACCGGCCCCCATACCAAGCCGTCCTCCCGCAATATCGAAGGCTACTCCCGGAATGATAGCCAGATCAATCTTGGCGGGAGCCAGGATTGTCGTTCTTTCCGGTTTTGGTGACCGGATTCCCAGCCGTCCCGGTTGCAAATCAGCTAAATCATGGATGATTGCGCTATCCATAAGGCCGTACTCGGCCCGCATCATCGGCACACAAACCGTTTTGCCGTGCTGCAGGGCATGCCGGATCATATCATCCGTGCCCGGTTCGTCCGGCGTAGATAAATAAATCATCACCCGGTTGGCCTGTTGATAGTCCAACCAGGAAAATAAATGCCGGCCCATCAATTGGCTATACCGTTCAATGTCTTTGCTTTCCAGACTGCGGCGCACCTTTAACAGTTCTTGACGGAGCTGCGCTTTGGTCTGCTTGAAGTCAGGCATTTTTCGCTGCATTTTGATAGTGGCTCACCGCACTGCGGGAAATGTCTACTTCTACTTTCTCCGCTATTTTTAAGGTTACAGCTTTGTCCGTCATTGCCGTTATGGTACCAAATAAACCGCCGATCGTGACGATACGGTCCCCTTTTTTCAGGCCGTTCAGCATTTCAGCCCGTTTTTTTTGCTGTTTTTGCTGCGGGCGATACAATAAAAAATAGAATATGATCGCCATTAAAATAAGCGGCCATGATGCCTGAATGATTTGCGTAACTTCTGCCGGAAATCCTGGCATTTCGCTCACCCCCTAATTCTGTCGTTTCTCCAATATATTCCACATAGATCCTGCCAAATCCTTTAATGCCCCTGATATTTATCCCAAAACTCCTGTCTAAATGCCGGAAAGCGGTCTTCCATAATTGCCTGCCGCATTTTACCCATGAATCGCAACAGAAAATGCAAATTATGAATTGTCGTCAGCCGTAAGCCTAAAATTTCTTCGCTTTTTAGCAAATGGCGAATATAAGCCCGGGAAAAATTCCGGCATGTATAGCAGTCGCAATCCATATCCAGGGGACGGAAATCGCGCGCAAACTCCGCATTTTTCACAACCAGCCTGCCGCTTGCCGTCATGGCCGTGCCATTGCGGGCAACGCGGGTGGGAAACACACAATCGAACATATCGATACCGTACATAACCCCTTCCACCAGACAATCCGGCGTGCCAACACCCATTAAATAGCGCGGTTTGCGGGCCGGAAGCTGTGGCACTGTATGCTCCAGCATCTCATACATCAGCGGTTTCGGCTCCCCCACACTGAGACCGCCAATGGCATATCCCGGAAAATCCAGGGATACCAGATCCCGTACACTGGCCGTCCTTAATTCTTTATACATACCGCCCTGAATGATTCCAAAAAGGGCCTGGTCCTTCCGGGCGTGCGCCCTTTTACACCGTTCCGCCCAACGGGTAGTACGCTCTGTTGACTGCCGGGCATAGTCATACTCGGCAGGGTAGGGAACACATTCATCAAAAGCCATGATAATATCTGCCCCCAGAGCCATTTGAACTTCCGTCGCTTTTTCCGGCGACAGAAATTGTTTGGAACCGTCAATATGGGAACGGAAGGCGACGCCTTCTTCACTGATTTTACGCAGCGAACCCAGACTAAAAACCTGAAAGCCGCCGCTATCCGTCAAAATACCGCGGTCCCAATGCATAAAACCATGCAGGCCGCCTGCTTCGGCAACCAGTTCATGACCCGGCCGTAAAAACAAATGATAAGTATTACTTAAAATAATACCGGCCCCCATCGCTTTTAACTCATCTGGCGTCATCGCCTTTACGGTCGCCTGGGTACCTACCGGCATAAAAATAGGGGTTTCAAACACTCCGTGGGGCGTATATAATTTGCCCGCCCTCGCTCCCGTTTTTGAACACTGCTTAATCAATTCAAAGGAAACAGCCAATCGTATCACCTCTCCGACATTGAAAGAAACTAAAGAATCAGCATGGCATCGCCAAAACTGAAAAAACGGTATTTTTGTCTGACTGCCTCCTCATAAGCGGCAAGAACGGCATCGCGGCCGGCAAATGCACTGACCAGCATTAATAGGGTTGATTGGGGTAAATGAAAATTAGTAATCATGCGGTCGACAATTTTAAACGGATAGCCCGGATAAATGAATATATCCGTCCAGCCTGATTTGCTTTCCAGCGTTCCGCTGCTTCCCGCCGTTTCCAGGGTACGGACGGCCGTTGTGCCGACAGCAATTACTTTTCGGCCCTTTTGCCTGGTTTCATTAATTAAAGCGGCGGTTTGGGCCGAGACCGAATAATACTCCTTGTGCATGACATGCTGTTCAATATCGGCTACCTTTACGGGGCGAAAGGTTCCCAGTCCCACGTGTAACGTTATGAAAGCCAGATTGATACCTTGCGTCGCCAGTTCCTGCATTAACTCACGGGTAAAATGCAGTCCCGCCGTCGGTGCCGCGGCGGAACCTCTTTCCCGGGCATATACGGTCTGATAGCGTTCTTTATCGCTTAATTTTTCTTTAATATAGGGCGGTAGAGGCGTTTCCCCCAAACGGTCTAAAATTTCTTCAAAAATTCCCTCAAAAACAAAGCGGACAATCCGCCCGCCATAGTCTGTTGCCGCCAATATTTCGCAGGATAATTCCTCGCTGAATTGAACCACAGTTCCCGGACGGGCCTTTTTGCCCGGTTTCACTAAAGTTTCCCATTCATTGCCGGAATGGCGGTTTAGTAAAAAAACTTCCACCTTTCCGCCGCTATCTAAACGCGAGCCAATCAGACGGGCCGGGATTACTCTTGTATCATTAAATACCAGTGTGTCGCCCGGCAGTAAATATTGTTTCAGATTATAAAAGGACTTGTGTTCAATCCGTCCCGTTTGCCGGTCAAGCACCAGCAGCCGGGAATGGTCCCTCGGCTCGCACGGGCGCTGGGCAATCAAATCCTGTGGCAGGAAATAATCAAAATCCGATAACTGCATGTATGGAACTCCTTAATACCCACATTCCGCACCCTGAACTTATGGCGACAATAATTCTCCCAATTTATAGCCACGAAGTAAATAACAAGTTTATATTTCGTTTGAAAATTTATCAAGCTGATCTTTCTCAGGAGAATTATTGTCGAGTGACAGAGGACTGCGGAAAGTGGGTTAATATAATTTTTCAATTTCCACACCATGGTAATAGTGTTTCAATATCGTCTCAAAATATGCGGCGGCGCCGGCCGGTGCCTTTTCCGCCATAACCTTTGCCCCCCATTGTGACATGCCGACACCATGACCCCAGCCAAAGCCGCTGAAAACAATCATTTCCCGGGGAGAGCCGGTAATGCGGCGAAAGGCGGGATTATTCATGATTCCTGTTGCCGCCGCCGCCGGCGGTAAATTAATTTCAATTGTTTTATCTTCCGTATCGCCATAAGTATCGGTAACCTGTAAGTCAATGGCCTTTTGGACCGGTACAACCACCTTGATATCAAATAACGTGCTGGGCAAACCCAGCAGAGTGCGTAATTTAGTGCCCTGAATTTGAACCCGTCCGGCTGACCCGATTAGCTGCAGACTTTTAATCCGGCCGGATACTCCGCGGTCAGCCGCATTCACCGGCGGAGAGGTTAACGGGGATAATTCGATGGCTTGCAGTGCACCTATCTTATAACCGGCCCGGCGGAGCACATTGTTTAAGTCGGCGGCAGTCCATTGTTTTTCCCATTTATAGTGGGGAGTTCCCTGATCAAAGTCCTCCACCCCCCGCAAATAAGGCAATGCCGTGCCCCAGACGTTCTCACTGTTTTCCGTATAGCCGCCGGCGCTGCTGTGAAAATAAGCGGCGATCGGCTTAGCATGATACGTTATTACCAGTCCTTGGGTCGCATTGACGGCCTGAATTCCCCGTGCTGTCTCACACTCCGTGCCGCCGTAAACCTGGTTGTCCGTCGTAGCATAAACGTCAATGCCGCCGGCGCCGTGTTCCCTTAGATTATAAAGAGCGTAGGTCCGCGCCGCCACGGCTTGCGCCTTCACGGCTTCCAGGGGCCAGTCCGTCGAAATTTCCCGGCCGATAACACCGTATAAATATTCCTCAAGAGGAAGCGTATTCACCACCGTTAGACCCTGGACTGTTCCCTGAGAATCAATCTCTATAACGCCCCGGTAACCGCGCCGGTTTACTTCCGTAATTCCTTTTTCATCCGTAACATTAACCCGCAGCGTACGGGCATGGGCTGGCACCCCGTTCAAAACGATTCCTGCCGGTTTCTCCGCAACAATGACTTTCTGCTTGGCGGCAAATTTACCTACAATTTGTGAAGTCTCCGTATCTACAATCGTAAAATTACAGTCCGCCGAGACAATCACACTACTCTGATGTGTCCAGATTCCTACATGAATTAAGGGACTATGATCCGCTGCGGCGTAACCCGGTTTAAAACAGAAAAAAATACTCCCCAAAATAAGCAAAAAGAAAGTAAGCTTTGCTTTCATCATGAATCCTTTCATTTAACGCAGAATATTTAAAATAATTGTTAACAGGATGCTTAAAATAATCGAGGTAACAATCGGAAAGTGAAAGCTTACATTCCCTTTCACAAAAGAGATGTCGCCGGGAAGTTTTCCTAACGGAAAAAATTTACCGCCAAAATGAATGATTGCGCCAAGGAGCAGCAAAATAAATCCCGTAAACATAATCAATTTTCCCAACGAGTCGAAACTAGACACAACATCCCCCCCTTTTTACCATAACCGCTCTTGGTCTTTATCCTGCTCCGCCGTTTTATAAGGTATCTTTAGGTGTTCATAAGCAGCCCGGGTTGCAACCCGCCCCCGGGGAGTACGATTCAAAAAGCCCAATTGCAGCAGAAACGGTTCATATACATCTTCTATGGTGTCGGTTTCTTCACTGATCGCCGCCGCCAGTGTTTCCAGTCCCACTGGACCGCCGTCGAATTTTTGGATAATTGTCACCAGCATGGACCGGTCTGTTTTATCCAGGCCGCACTGGTCCACCTCCAGCAATGCCAGGGCCTGGTCGGCAATCCGGTCGGTAATGATACCGTCTCCGGCTACCTGGGCATAATCCCGTACCCGTTTTAACAGTCTGTTGGCCACACGCGGCGTACCCCGGGAACGGCGGGCTATTTCCTGAGCGCCCCGTTCTTCAATCGGAATGTTTAATATTTCAGCCGCTCTCTTGACAATACATACCAGATGTGCCGTTTCATAAAACTCTAAACGGCACATTACTCCAAAACGGTCGCGTAACGGCGGTGCCAGCGCCCCGGCGCGGGTTGTTGCTCCAATCAGCGTGAAACGGGGCAAGTCCAGCCGGATTGACCGGGCACTGGGGCCTTTGCCGATAATGATATCCAGGGCATAATCCTCCATGGCGGAGTATAAAATCTCTTCCACGCTGCGGGACAAACGATGTATTTCATCGATGAACAGAACATCTTTTTCCGTAAGATTGGTTAATAGAGCAGCTAAATCTCCGGGCCTTTCAATGGCCGGCCCGGAGGTGATCCGGAAATTTACGCCCAGTTCGTTGGCAATAATCCCCGCCATCGTCGTTTTTCCCAATCCCGGCGGACCGTATAACAAGACATGGTCCAAAGCCTCCTTGCGGGCAAGGGCGGCCTGAATAAAAATCGTAAGATTGTGCTTGACCTGATCCTGTCCTATATATTCCATTAACCGGCGAGGCCGCAGACTGTACTGCCAGCCGTCCGCGTCCTGTTCCCCGCCGGCAATGATACGTTGTTCTTCCATGCTACCTCCTGCCAAATTCCTTCAGCACCCGTTTTATGATTTCTTCCGCCGATTCCGTTCCGTCGGTTACCTTGCGAATTACCGGCATTAATTCCGCCTGGCTGTAGCCCAAAGCCATAAGGGCCATTAAGGCTTCCTGTCTGCCGTTATCATGACCGGTTCCATTTTGGATAAAGGATTCCGGGTTGTCAGATGCATCCAGTTCCTGATTCATTTTATCTTTTAATTCCACAATGATTCTTTCGGCCGTTTTTTTACCGATTCCGGGAAGCCTGGTTAAAAGCGCAATATTTTTCTGGCTTACAGCGCGCCGGAATTCCTGCGGACTGGCGGCGGACATGATACTTAGGGCAACTTTAGGACCGATGCCGGAAACAGATAACAGTTGTAAGAAAAGATCATACTCTTCCTGACTCGAAAAACCATATAATAACAGGGCATCTTCCCGCACGTGAAGATATGTAAACAGCATGGCGGAATTACCGGCGGATAATTTCTGCCGGGTCGAATAGGGAATAAAAACCCTGTATCCCACACCCTGTACATCCAGAAAACAATAGTCAGCAAATAAATGAGATACCGTACCTCTTAAATAGCCAATCATACTTTACCTTCCCATACTGCTTTCATATCACCGGCATGAGCCGTGCAAATAGCAACAGCCAACGCATCAGCCACATCATCCGGTTTGGGCTTCGTTGTCAGATTCAGCAATTTTTGGGTCATATAAATCACTTGTTCCTTCGTAGCCTTCCCATACCCGACAACGGACTGTTTAACCTGTAATGGCGTAAATTCCACAATTGGGACGGAATTTTGGACCGCCGCTAATAAGATGACTCCTCGGGCCTGTCCCACCGTCATTGCGGTGGTAACGTTTTTATTAAAGAAAAGCTGCTCAATCCCCAGTTTGTCCGGCCGATAAAGTTTCAAAAGCTGGTCAATTTCCCGGAAAATGACTTCCAGCCGTTCAGCGGTCCCCAATGCCGGGGTTGTTTGAATCGCCCCGTAGTCAAGCGCTTTTAAACGGCTTCCTTCTATTTTTACAAACCCATACCCGCAAATTGCGGTACCGGGGTCTATTCCCAATGTCAGCATTGATAGCGTCCTCCTTCTGTATACATATTCATTCGACATTCTGGCACACTATTCCTTTTACCATTTGGGCATAAGAAAAACCGCTAACGCGGTCTTTCGATTCAAGTCTTTTAACGAGATTGTAATCCTTCCAGAGTTCGCAATAAGTCTTCTTTGGACTTTACAATCATACCCCGTCTTAATTCGTCTAAATCCTGGTCGGTCAGCTTATTCGCGGAAATCTTAGTGACTTCTTTGACAATGGCTTTCGGACCCGGTTTTCCGTAGAAAACCGCTACATAACCGTCTTTAATGCCAATAAACATATTATTGGCATGTTCGCGGCAAAAACTGTCCACCTCCAGCGTCATTTGCACCTCCGGCGGGTCAAATTTGTCAATTGTCCAGCCGGAATAAACTTTTTGCAATTGAGCATAGTTTAAGCCAATCAGGTTGTCCGCCGGTTTGGTGCGCAAAGTCTCTACGTCGTGGCATTTTAAATAGACAATTTTCTGCACCAATACCGTATCCGGGGTGATTTTTATACCCCCATTCCTGGTTACTTCGGTATCCTGCGTTAAAGGGGGCTTGAAGCCGTTGTTCGCGGTATACTGAACATAGCAGTAGGTAGCCGCCGTAATGATAAGAGCGGCACTGCTGATTAAAAATATTTGTGTTTTGCGCTTTTTTAAATAAGACAACATCGAAAACACTCCTTTTTCGTGTTGTCTACATTATTACCAAAAAATACAAAACTTATTCAAGAAAGACCGCTGACGCGATCTTTCGGCTCGTGGCGCAGGACTTAGGGCGCGGGGAAACCTTTCATTTTGGGCGGCCACCAGGTAGAAATGTCGTCTTGCCATAAACATATAAGAAAGACCCAAAGGGTCTTTAAATGGAAGGAAAGTATTTTACTTTTCAGCTTTTTTAGGAAGCATGTGTTATTTAAAAAACAACCCGAAAGTTATACTTTCTGATCCCACAAAAAACAGGCCGGCGGCCTGTTTAATTCAAAAATGCGAGTTTAATCTTCAAAATCATCAGGAATATCAAAGTTAACATATACATCCTGCACGTCATCATGTTCTTCCAGCGCATCGATAAGTTTTATCATTTTTGCGGTGTCTTCAGCGGCGAGGGAAACCGATGTTTCCGGAACCATGGTAACTTGAGCCACGGCGGTAACGATTTTATTTTCTTCCAATACTTTCTGTACCGCATCAAATTGCTCCGGCACCGTTATGATTTCAAATTCATCGTCGTCGGTCTTGAAATCTTCCGCTCCTGCTTCCAGGGCAAGGAGCATTAATTCTTCTTCCTCGACGCCGGTCTCTTTATCGACAACAAACAATCCCTTTTGTTTAAACATCCAGGATACGCACCCGGTCTCGCCTAAATTACCGCCGTGTTTGGAAAATAGATGCCGTAAGTCCGCCGCCGTCCGGTTCCGGTTATCAGTCATAACCTCAATCATTACGGCAACACCGCCGGGCCCGTAGCCTTCATAAATAATTTCTTCGTAATTACTGCCTTCCAGGGCACCTAACCCTTTTTGGATAGCCCGCTGAATATTTTCCTTGGGAATATTATTGGCTCTGGCCTTTTCCAATGCCAGCTTTAACTTCATGTTGCCGGTAGGGTCTGCTCCGCCCAAACGGGCCGCAACCGTAATTTCCCGGCTGATTTTAGTCGTAATTTTACCCCGTAATGCATCTAATTTTCCCTTTTTGTGTTTAATATTTGCCCATTTTGAGTGTCCTGACATATCTTTCTCCCCTTCATAACGTCTCAATCAGGCAATATTTTAGCATACTAGCGGCTTTTTGGCAAAACTATTATTTACAGGGCCCGTTCAATTACGGCGCCGATATCCTTACGGGGACGATAACCGACAATCCGGTTGATTTCCTGTCCGTCTTTCAAGACAACCAGCGTAGGAATGCTCATTACGCCATACTGGCTTGCAATTTGCTGCTGCTCATCCACATTGACTTTAGCTACAACAGCCTGGCCTTCATAGGTTTGAGCCACAGCCTCTACTTCCGGGGCAACCATTTTGCACGGACCGCACCAAGGCGCCCAAAAATCGACTAAAACGGGTTTAGCGGCCTTTAATACCTTTGAATCAAATTCTTCCTGGTTGGAAATCGTAATTACACTCATTTTTTTGCCTCCCTGTCTCTTTTTTTATAAGTATAGAAAGTAAACTTTGAATAGCCGTTAACGGTTTTTCTTATAGTATAAAACAAATAAAAACTTTTTAATCACATACCCTACCCCATCCCCGGGGGTAATTCTATTTTAATAAGTTTTGAGGAAAAAGTCAATCCGCACTATGTTTAATTTACAGTTACAAGGCGGTTCACACTTTTTCCGGCAAAAAAAATCGCAGTTGACCGAAACGCCAACCACGATTTGGAGACAATCCAGCTATGAGTATTCAATAAGCCGAGTCCTGTTCCGCAAAACTATGCGGTGATGATCATTTATCTGGACCGGCAGTTGCCTGACGGTTCTAGCGACACAACCCGGAAGGCTCAGCGGGCCGCTTCATCCCTTCCCTATTTGGTCTTGCTCCAAGTGGGGTTTACCTAGCCAGCCAGTCACCTGGCTGCTGGTGCGCTCTTACCGCACCGTTCCATCCTTACCCGGTTTTTATACCGGGCGGTCTACATTTCTGTGGCACTTTCCCTGAGGTCACCCTCGCTGGACGTTATCCAGCACTCTGCCCTGCGGAGCTCGGACTTTCCTCGAATATCCTGTCGATATCCGCGATCATCTTTCCTACTCATAGCATGAAATCTTTCGCAATTATAACACAGTCGGAGCAACTAATCAAGTTCTTAAACCGTTTTTTATTCTATAAGCAGTATGCGCCCGCAATTGTCACAATATACAATATCCTGCGTCATCGACAGTTGAACGGCGGGAACGCTCATCCTGCAACCACCGCATACGCCATTTTCCAGTTTGGCAAGGGGATAAGAGGTTTTCCTCTGCAATGCTTTATAACGGCTTAAAACAACCGGATCAACCTGAGCCGCCACGTTATCATATTGAGACTGCAATTGGCTGACCTCCGTTTCAATCAGAGCAATTTCCTGTGAAATTTGCTGCTGCTTGACCAAATGTTCTTTTTTCTTCTCTTCAATTTGTTTTTCATCCTGAATAATTTTCTGCATCAATTTTTCGGATTCATCCATTCCTTCAAATACTTCCTCTTCCCGCATGGCAATATCCCGTTTGGCCGCGTCATATTTTGTTTTAAGCTGTTCCATTTCTTTTAAATTGGTAATTTCACCACTATATAAACGTGTTTCGAACTGGTGATATTGTTGAATGATATGAGACAGATCCGTTTCTTGTCGGGCGCACACTTTTTTCATACAGACCAATTTCTCGCGGTCTGCAGCCACGCTTTGTATAAGCAGCTTAATTTCCTGCCATAATTGTCTCACTTCTTCCGAACATATATTTTGGTGCCTACTCTTTAGTAAATTTTCCTGCCGTTCAAAAGTCTGAAGCTGCCAAAGCAACTGCAAATCCTCTTTCATACCACCAACTCCTCACTTATTAGTATAAAATAGAAAGACAGGCAGAATTACACTACCTGTCAATCATACCAATGAAAAATATCCTGATTGGCGCCGCCGGAATGAACCGTCAAATCCCATTGATTGCTGGCGGCGGACTGCTTTAAATAATTCACAACATGGCTAAGGACGGGGTATTCTGTCGCAAAGTGTCCGGCGTCTATAACCGACAATCCCATTGATACCGCCTCTTGGGCCTGGTGATACTTTACGTCGCCGGTTACCAGTACCTTCGCACCGGCTTTGGCTGCGGCAGGAATCAATTCTGCGCCGCTGCCGCCGCATACAGCTACCTTCTGAATTGGCTGATTTGCATCCCCCGCCACTTTTACCGCCGGTATTTGCAATACCTGTTTTACTTGCGAGGCAAACGAAGTCAATGACTGAGGTTTTTTCAGGCTGCCGGTACGGCCTAAACCGAAGGATACAACCGGATTCGTCAAGGGATAAAGATCATAAGCAACTTCTTCATACGGATGAACCGCCTTTAAACACTGAATCACCTTCGTACTGATTGAGGCCGGTACTACTGTTTCCAGCCGGACTTCTTCCACTGATTCCAATCTGTTTTGCCGGCCAATATAAGGGCTTGTTCCTGCGAGCGGCATAAAGGTTCCCATTCCTGCCGCCGTAAACGAACAATGGCTATACTTGCCGATGTGTCCGGCACCGGCATCTAATATCGCTGCTCTCACCGGTTCGGCATGGGGACGGGGCACAAAAACAACCAGTTTATTAAATTTTTCAACACGGGTCACCTGTAAAATTAAAATGTCCTGTAAGCCTACTAATCCGGCCAGGACATCATTGACTCCGCCGGGCGCAATATCCAGGTTGGTATGCGCCGCATAAACGGCAATATTATTTTTTAATAAGACCGCCAATATATTCCCCAGGTTTTTGTCGGTGCGAATCTTGTCCAGACCTTTAAAAAATAAGGGATGATGGGAAATTATCATATCTACTTTCTGCTCGGCGGCATAAAGGACCGTCGGCAAAGTAACATCCAAAACGACCAGAATATTTTTAACTTTCTGCGCCGGGTCCCCCACAAGCAAGCCTACATGGTCCCAGTCTTCAGCCAAATAGGCAGGAGCTAATTTTTCCATTTCGTCTATCACCATCTGACAAGTTACAGACATTTTAAATAAGCCTCCATCTGTTGAATTTTATTCAACAATTCGTAATACTTAACCGTAAGAACCGCTTCTTTACTGCCGTTCATTTGGGTGAGGACTTTTTCCCATTGCCCCAATAATAGCTCCATGTGTTCCCGTAATAATGGATGACGCCGGCGCCATAATAATGGCCCTACCTCATATAATACCGGCTCGATGGGGTCCATTAAGCCTTTTTCGGCAACAAGGATCTCGTATAGTCTTCCGTCTTCCTTCACCAGCGTTTCCTGCGTAAGCTTCCAGCCATTGGCAGCCAACCACTGACGGACCTCGCCGGCCCCAATCATTGGCTGTAAAATCAAGTGCGATAAAGAGGCAACTACTTCCGGCCGGGCTGTCAGTATATGCAGCATGGTAGAGCCGCCCATGCCGGCAATGACGGCGACATCCACTTCATAAGGAGAAATAATGGTAAAGCCGTCTCCCTGGCGCAAGGAAATCCGGTCGGTCAATGAATGTTGTTTTACGATATTTTGCGCTGCCCGAAACGGACCGGTATGTAAATCGCCGGCGACAAGGCGGGGGGCGATTTTTTGCTGTATCAGATAAACCGGCAAATAGGCATGGTCTGTGCCTATATCAGCCACAGCCGCTCCTGGTGGCACAAAAGAGGCGATTGCCATTAACCGCTCACTGATTTTCAATAGTATTCCCTCGCAATTCTCTAGTAATATTCGTTTAGCGAAAAAAAAATCCTGCTGCTCTATAATATCAATAATATCAATAATATCATAAGAAAGACCCAAAGGGTCTTTACTTTCTGGTCCCACAAAAAAACGCAAAGCAATTACCGCTTTGCATCGAACTCTTAGAAAAGATATTATAAAATTGGTGGGCGATGACAGGATCGAACTGCCGACATCCTGCTTGTAAGGCAGGCGCTCTCCCGGCTGAGCTAATCGCCCACATGGTGACCCGTAGGGGATTCGAACCCCTGATACCGCCGTGAAAGGGCGGTGTCTTAACCACTTGACCAACGGGCCATGCTAATAAAAAAGGTGGTGGGCCCACCTGGGATCGAACCAGGGACCAGCCGGTTATGAGCCGGCTGCTCTACCGCTGAGCTATAGGCCCTTATAGATATTTAAAACAGGTTTTCCGAAGAAAGCCTGTCTAAAACCTCTTGTGATAAGCTGGCTCCTCGAGTAGGACTCGAACCTACAACCACTCGGTTAACAGCCGAGTGCTCTACCATTGAGCTATCGAGGAACGTCACCAACAAGAAATATTATACGATAATGTAGGGATTACGTCAAGTGATTTCTTTAAATACTTTTAATTGGAATCAAAAGTGTTATTCCAGAAAATCTTTGAGTTTTTTACTCCGGCTGGGATGTCTCAACTTGCGCAGCGCTTTGGCCTCAATTTGACGAATCCGTTCCCGCGTCACCCCAAAGTGTTGTCCCACTTCTTCCAAGGTACGCGCCCTTCCATCGTCCAATCCGAAACGCAGCCGCAACACCTTTTCTTCCCGCGGTGTAAGCGTCTCCAATACTTCCTCCAACTGTTCCTTTAAAAGCATAAAGGAAGCGGCTTCCGCCGGAGCCGGAGCATCCTGATCCTCAATAAAATCACCAAGATGCGAATCTTCTTCTTCTCCAATTGGAGTTTCCAACGATACCGGTTCTTGTGCAATTTTCATGATTTCCCGTACCCGGTCCACACTAATATCCATTTCACCGGCTATTTCTTCCGGCGATGGTTCATGCCCCAATTCCTGTAACAGCTGTCTTGAAACCCGGATTAGTTTGTTGATCGTTTCTACCATATGAACGGGTATACGAATTGTCCTGGCTTGGTCGGCAATCGCGCGGGTGATGGCTTGACGAATCCACCAAGTGGCATAAGTACTGAATTTATACCCTTTGTTATAATCAAATTTTTCTACCGCTTTAATTAAGCCAAGATTCCCTTCCTGAATCAAATCTAAAAATAGCATTCCCCGCCCAACATAACGTTTGGCGATACTGACAACTAGCCGCAGATTGGCCTCGGCCAAACGGCGCTTAGCCTCATCATCCCCCAGTTCCATTTTTTTGGCTAACTGAATTTCTTCTTCGGCGCTTAAAAGGGGTACACGGCCAATTTCCTTAAGATACATGCGCACCGGGTCATCAATGCTAATACCCTCAGGAATGGTTAAATCGATGTCTACCTCTTCCTGCGTTACTTCTATTTCTGAAATATCCGGGCCTTCTAGATTATCAACGTCAGGAATTTCATCTACTATTTCGATTCCTTTATTTTGAAACAGCTCGTAAATGTCGTCAATTTCATCCGGTGATAAATCCTCACTTTGCAAGCGGTCCATAAATTCACCGGAAGTTAATACCCCACCACGTTTTTTGGCTGTATGCAAGAGTTCATTTACATTATCCGTTGTAATATTTTTTTTCTCTGTCATTCTATCTCCCCCCCTCCGTTGGTTGGCCCGTTTAAGACATGAAACTGATTATTACGGTTTATATAATTTGCTAATTTCATCTTTAATTCGCTGACTTTCCGCTAATTCCTGCAGAAAGTTACTATCCCCCATACGTTGTAATTCATCGGCTCGCAAACGATGTTGTTCATACAATAAGTTTAAGTGCGACAATTTAACTGCCCTAATACAATCATCAATCATTCTGCTTACATCAGTACACGGAAACTCCAATAACATAATATGGGAAAATTCGGCATTGGCTTTTTCACTCAAATTCATCGCCAATATTACCGGCTCAATCTTTCCTCCTGCCGCAAAGGCATTAAATAAAGAATGTACGATTTCACGCCGCCATGTATCTTCAATTGAATCAGCATCAATTTGGACTTGTACGTACGGGATCAAAGCACTGTCGTCACACATAAGACGGATCATTTGACGTTCCGCTTGTACGGCGGCAGTGTCAACAGCTTTAGGCATTGTTATTATGTCCATATTTTTACCCGTTTTTACATTTTTATCCTTTTGAGTCGTTGTTAAGTATTTCCGCAATTCACTGCGAATGGCACTTTCGGCAACTCCCAGGGTCTGGGAAAGACGGATAATATAAGCGTTGACTTCCACCGCATTATTCGAATCCGCCAGTACCGGTACAATTTTGCCAACAACGGCTACTTTTCCTTCCAGCGTGGTATGATCGATGGTTTCCAGAGCCAGCTGAAGCTGGTAATCGATAAGGGTCGCCGCGTTTTTTACGAGAGTGCGGAATTCTTCAATACCATGCTTACGGATAAATTCGTCGGGATCTTTGCCATCGGGAATTTTCACCACCCGGACTTTCGCGCCTAAAACGCGCACGATGGATAAAGCGCGCAAAGTAGCATTTTGGCCGGCAGCATCACTATCATAGGCAAAAATGATTTCCGCCCCGTAACGCAATAACGGCTTTGCCTGTTCCGCCGTAAACGCGGTACCCAGGGAAGCAACGACATTCGCCATTCCATGAGCGTGAGCCGTAATGGCATCCATATATCCCTCTACCACAATGGCCTGACCGGAACTACGGATATGTTCACCGGCAATGTCCAATCCATACAAAATATGACGTTTGTTAAAAATGGGCGTTTCCGGCGAATTTAAATATTTGGGCTGGGTCTGATCCATAATGCGGCCGCCAAACCCGACAACCTTGCCTCTGGCATTACATATGGGAAATATAATCCGGTCACGAAAGCGGTCATAAAAACCTTCTCCCCCGTTTTTATGTACTGCTAATCCTGCTTTCAGTAAAATATCGGCCTTCAGATTTCGTTTTAAAAGGGCATTAGATAGTTTATCCCAAGCAGCCGGAGCGTAACCCAGCCTAAATTTCACGGCAATTTCGGCGGTAATACCACGGTGGGCTAAGTAATTTCTGGCATTTATGCCATAATCGGTCTTAGTCAGACAAGAATGGAAAAAATTGCGGGCCAGTTCATTAGCCTGAAATAAACTGGCGATTTCCTTTTCTCTTTCTCTTTCGTAAGCGGACTTTTCTTTTTCCGGCAAAGGAATATTCATTTTATTGGCCAGTATTTTTACGGCTTCCATAAAACCGACATTTTCAATTTTCATCAAAAAACTAAAAATATTTCCTCCCGTATGACAGCCAAAACAATAGAAAAAACCTTTATCGGGCGTAACCGAAAAAGAAGGCGTATTTTCATGATGAAATGGACAGCAACCCCAAAAATTTTTCCCTCTTTTTTTTAGCGGTACATAATCAGATATAATATTTACAATATCCCCTTCGGCTCGCAATCGTTCAATCAGGTCTTCATACTGTACATCTTTCATATTTTCACCACTACAAGCATGTAAATATAAATACGGTTTATAAAAGTATCCCTTTCTTAGTTTCCGAATCCGCTTTGATACGTATGATCCGCTCCAAGCTTATGTGTATTCTACATTTTTTTCTCAAATCCTGCTCCCTTACATTTTCTCTTTTTTGCTTCTGATTATAAGATATTCAATAAAAGTTTTTAATATCCTTTTCCCTCTTGACAAATCATTCTGGATCATTATAAGAATTTAGTCTGAGCCACCCCAGGTTGAAGGAATACAGATTTTTTTAAATAATTGAATGGCATATAAATCGCTCAGCCCGGCAATGTAGTCGACGACCGTTGTTTGCAGTCCCCATTTTTGTTCCCGGTTCTGGAATTCTTGCGGTAGAACATCGGGGCTATTCATAAAAAAATCAAATAATTTACCAACCACAAATTTAGCCTTTTTTCTATCAAATTCCAAGGCTGGAGAACGATATATTTTAGCAAACATAAATTCCCGCAATTCGTGCATTGCCTGCTGAACTTCCGGCGACATGCTAATTTCATTATGCCCATTTGAGGACTCAATCATGTCTTTTACCATTGACGTAATCATAGCTGACGGTTTGGTGCCGAGCACTTTCGTTACCCGGTCAGGCAAATCGTCAGGACGAATCATCCCGGCCCGTATTCCATCATCATAATCATGGCATAAATAAGCAATCCGGTCACCAATCCGGACAATATTTCCTTCTAATGTATAAGGCAGGTTTGGCCCGGTATGATTGAGGATACCGTCTTTAACATCCAGGGTTAGATTAAGGCCCCGGCCTTCGTGTTCCAGATATTCTACAACCCGCAAACTCTGTTCATTATGATTATAATGACCGACAATTTCCCGGAGTGCCTCTTCGCCGGCATGGCCAAAAGGCGTATGGCCGACATCATGGCCAAGGGCAATTGCTTCCGTTAAATCTTCATTTAACAGTAAGCCCCGGGCAATAGTCCGGGAAATTTGCGCCACTTCCAAACTATGGGTCATACGCATGCGATAATGGTCACCCGGTGTTATATAAACTTGTGTTTTATGCTTTAACCTTCGGAATGCTTTGCTATGAATGATCCGGTCCCGGTCACGCTGATACGCGGTACGGAATTCACAGGGTTCTTCCCGGTAATTTCGTTTTGCCTCTTGACTTTTTGCCGCATAGAGAGATAATAGACTATATTCCTGCTGTTCAATTCGTTCACGAATATTCATAGAACCTCCTCCTGTTACCATGGCTCCCATGCATTTCCATACCTCTTTTTTATTGAATCTGTTATAATGGACGTGAAAGGCGGAGTGAAAAATGAAACGTAGAATCTTTTTACTTGTTATTTTTTTACTAGTTCTTTTAACTACAACCGGATTTGCCGCTAAACCCGTTATTCGAGCCGACAATACATATTTTGACATCAATACGGGTTTGTATGTACTCAATGGGAATGTATATATTCAAGTTAACAACCGTATTATCACCGCCGGTCAGGCTAAAGTCAATGTTGCCGGCCTTGAAGTATGGGGTTCCGGCGGCGTTACCGTAACCCAGGACGATATTAACTTTACGGGTGACAGTGTTTATGTTTATGGTGCTCAAGACCAAGCCAAAATTGACGGCGGTGTTAAGCTGACCCGTACAGGCTTAACAATCACGGCGGATCAGGTAGACTTTAACTGGCAAAATAAAATTGCCGTGTTTAGCGGTCATGTACAGGTGTCGCAAAACGGCAACGCGTACAGTGCCGACAGTGTAAATTATAATGTTGCAACCAATACCATTTTATAATATGGACAACCTCCGGATTTGCCGGAGGTTTCTTTTTATATATAAAAGACCCTTAGGGCCCTTTCTGTAATACGCAATTTTTATAAGCAATTTCCAGAAGCGTATTGGCGGTTTCTTCAATTGCCTTATTGGATACGTCGATGACCGGACAATGGATCCGGTCCATAATTGATTTGGCATAGTGTAATTCTTCCTCAATCCGTTCGACATTGGCATATTTGGAATCCGGTCCCAAACCCATGATTCTTAAACGCTCCGAACGAATGCTATTCAGTTTTTGGGGATCGATGATTAAACCTACGACCCGTTGCGGCGATACCTCAAATAATTCCTCCGGCGGTGGAATCTCCGGCACTAACGGTACGTTGGCAACTTTGAGTTTTTTATGGGCCAAATACATGCTTAAGGGAGTTTTAGAAGTACGGGATACGCCGATAATAACCATGTCGGCTTTCAATAGACCCCACGGATTTTTTCCGTCATCATATTTTACGGCAAATTCTACCGCTTCCACCCGTTTAAAATATTCCTGGTCTAATTTATGCATTAAACCTGGTTTTAACCTGGGAGGCGACTGCACAATATTTTGCACTCCGGAAATCATCGGCCCCATGATATCAACCGTAGGAATATTATGCTGCGAAGCTTGTGCTGTCAATGCGTCCCTTAAGTCAGGCGACACCAGGGTATGACAAATAACGCAGGTATGACGGACGGCCTCCTCTACCACTTCCTCGATTTGCTGTACCGAATGAATGTATGGAATGCGAATAATATCCAGTTTTTCGGTGTCGAACTGGCTGGCGGTAGCCCTGGCCACCATTTCAGCTGTTTCGCCGATTGAATCGGATAATACATAAATAATTGGCGCAGCTATAATGCTTACCCCCTTTTCCCATATTTGTTGCTGAAACGGAAACAGCCAACTGTGCAGCAGCAACTGCGTGTTGCGTTCATGACAGTTTTGTTTAACCTAAAAGTAGTATACGCTAAACGTATGCTAAATCCTCTATTTTAAGCAGACTTATACTTAAAACAAAAACCCCGTCATCGGGGTTTTTGTTTTGGAATATGATGGGATTGTCAATTCTTGCGCCATGAGCCGGAAACCGCGCAACGGTTTTTCTTATATGATAATTTTACTTACATCGGCCAGGGAAGCGGTAAGTCCGGTTATCGCTTTTAACAATGCCAAGCGGTTGTTACGGATATTTAGGTCTTCAACCATAACCATTACGGCCCCGAAAAAGGCGTCAATCGTAGCCGCCATTTCTGCCATAACCGTTAAAATCTCTTCATAGTCCTGCCGGACCCTTAAGGCATCAATTTTAGTGCGTGCTTCCTCATAAGCCAAATATAATTTTTTTTCCGCCTCATCCATAAACAAATCGGTATTTATGGCAGCAGCGGCAAAGTTCTTTACCAGATTGCCTGCCCGCGAAAAGGCCTGTACCGCCTTTGAGAGCGCATCGGTACCGGTAATTGCCGCAATAGCCTTTGCTCTGCACCAGGCGTCGTAGATATTATCTGTTCCAGCCGTTATGACTGCGTCAATAACATCATAGCGTACACCTTCATCAGCTAAAATGTTTCTTAGCCGCAGCCGGAAAAATTCTGTAACCTCCTGCAATAACCGCTCACGCCGTTCCGGATCATGAGTCTGCAGTAAATCCATAGTCTTTTGTACCAATGCCGGCAAAGATAACTGCAGTTGTGCCCGGATCATAATATTGGCGATTCCCAGCGCCTGGCGCCGCAAAGCAAACGGATCCTGTGAACCGGAAGGAATTAATCCACGGCTGAAGGTCGCGACAATATTGTCTAGTTTATCGGCAATACTAATAATTCTGCCGGCAATCTGCTCCGGCAGGGCATCCCCCGCAAACCGGGGCAGGTAATGTTCAAATATGGCGTCGGCCACAATCGCATTCTCGCCGTTTAAACGGGCATATTCGCGCCCCATTACACCCTGCAGTTCGGTAAATTCGTACACCATGCCGGTGACTAAATCCGCTTTCGCTAAATGGGCGCCCTGTTTAATGAGCGGCAAAAGATCGGCTGCAACGCCCATATTTTGCGCAATGAATACGGAGAGCTGTTCCAGGCGAAGCGTTTTATCATACAGTGTACCTAATCCTTCTTGGAACACTATGGTTTTAAGACGTTCGACCCGGTCACGCAAAGGAACTTTTTTATCCTCTTCGAAAAAGAATTTAGCGTCCGCCAAACGCGCTTTCAATACCCGTTCATTACCATGACGCACAATATCAATGTAATCGGCTCCTCCGTTCCGTACGGTAATAAAAGCGGGCAAAAGCTTGCCGTCCTGGCTGAACACCGGAAAATATCGCTGGTGTTCCCGCATGGGAGTAATCACCGCTTCCGGCGGCAGTGCCAAATATTTCTCCTCAAAAGAGCCGCACAATGCTGTGGGATATTCTACAAGGTATATAACTT
Source organism: Allolucifera butyrica (assembly GCF_900476375.1). Taxonomy (GTDB): domain Bacteria; phylum Bacillota; class Negativicutes; order Sporomusales; family UPPP01; genus Lucifera; species Lucifera butyrica. The sequence continues at coordinate 101,521 of NZ_UPPP01000061.1, forward strand.
CTTCTAAGAGATCCTCATCAATGTTGGCAATACCGCCCTGCTGGGTTGCTATTTTTACGATCTGTTCGCGGATTACCTGTCGGCGAATCGTTTGATCAACCATGACATGGTTGGCGGCCAGTTTAGCGAAATAATCATCGGCTGAATTTACAACAATATCACCCTTACTTAAGAAACGGTGCCCCCGTGTCTTATTGCCGGAAGAAACACCGGCGATGGTGAACGGAATGACCTCGCTTCCATAAAGGGCAAGCAGCCAGCGTATCGGTCGGGCAAAACGCAGGTCCAAATCACCCCAGCGCATATTTTTCGGAAAACTGATGCTGTGAATCATTTCCGGTAAAAGGCTGGGCAACAGGCCGGCGACGGCCTGTCCAACTTCTTGAACGACTGCATATACATAACCGTCTTTCTCTACCAGGTTCGCTACAGCAACGCCCTGTCCCCTGGCAAAGCCTTGTGCAGCTTTTGTCGGTTGTCCGGCAGCATCAAAGGCAATTTTTACGGAAGGTCCCTTGTTTTCACTTTTTCTATCGGCCTGCTGTTCCGCCATATCCCGCACGATAAGGGACAGCCGCCGCGGGGTGCCCACCGTTTGAATCTCCCGGTAAGAAATACGCTGTTCACTTAGTTTCTCTTGGGCTATTTTTTCTAGTTGAGCCAAAGCACCGGGCATAAACTTTGCCGGAATTTCTTCGGTGCCGATTTCCAACAGTAAATCTTTACTCATGATTCTTTGCCTCCTTTAAGAGAGGGAATCCCAGCTTTTCTCTTTGCTCCAAATATCCCTGGGCACAAAGCCTGGCCATATTTCGCACTCTGCCGATAAACGCCGTTCGCTCGCTTACACTGATGGCACCACGGGCGTCAAGTAAATTAAACGCATGGGAGCATTTCAAAACATAATCATACGCCGGCAGGACAAAACCCGCATTCACAACCCGGATCGCTTCTTTTTCATACATATCAAACAGTTGGAATAATAATTGGGTATCGGCAATTTCGAAGTTGTAATGAGACTGTTCCACTTCATTCCGGTGAAATACATCACCGTAAGTAATCCCGTCAACCCATTCAATATCAAATACATTTTCCTTGCCTTGTATATACATGGTTAAACGTTCCAGGCCATACGTAATTTCAACCGATACGGGCTTTACATCGATACTGCCTACCTGCTGGAAATAAGTAAATTGGGTAATTTCCATACCATCCAGCCAGACTTCCCAACCCAATCCCCAGGCTCCCAGGGTAGGAGACTCCCAGTTGTCTTCCACAAACCGGATATCATGTTTACCGGGATCAATGCCCAAACGGGCCAGACTGGCGAGATATAGTTCCTGAATATTGGCTGGTGAAGGTTTCATGATCACTTGATACTGATGGTGCTGAAACAGACGGTTGGGATTATCACCGTAGCGGCCGTCGGTTGGACGTCTTGACGGCTCAACATAAGCCACATTCCATGGTTCCGGTCCCAAAGCACGCAAAAAAGTGGCTGGATTCATTGTTCCGGCCCCTTTTTCCACATCATAAGGCTGTTGAATGATGCATTTTTGTTCGGCCCAGAAGTTCTGCAGCGTCAGAATGACTTCCTGAAAGGTCATATTATCGCCCCCTGATTAATACTTATAAAAATAAAAAACCCTCTATCCTCCGTAACAATAAAGTTACAGGGACGAGAGTCTATTCCCGCGGTTCCACCCTGATTGGCCATTTGACCCACCTTATAAATATGGCGAGCTTTACTTTTTTCAAAAGTACGCCGTACTCCTGGAAAATTTCCTCTCGCGGCTTGGGAGTGCCTTTCGCTTGTCTTTCCGGGCTCACACTATTCCCGGATCGCTGCCGTAGTTACAAGCTACTGTTTCCCGCATTGCGTTAATTTTATTTAAATATAACAAAAGAGTTCCGTTTTGTCAAACAGAATTCAGCGATCCAATTCCACTGGCGGTACAACTTCTGTTTCGGCCGAATCAGGCATTTCTTCCGCATCGCCGCTCCGGACAACTTCGATAGTGCACCGTTTAAATACCGCCACCAATACACCAAGAGCAGCCAATGACGGAAGAATTACCGCACCAATCGCACCTAAGCCGACGGGAATTTCCACTAATATTTTATCATCCTGCTTAACGCGGATTTTGTTAACGTTTCCCTTTCGGATTAACTCTTTGACCTTATCAACTACTTCACCGGACCGCACGGAGAATTCTTCTGTCCAGTTGCCCTGTTTCTTATTTTCCAGTGCAATTAATGCTTCGATAACATTTCCCCCTGCCTGTTCCAATGCCTCTTTGGCTTCCCGATAAGAAACCCCCAGGCGTTCCCGCAATTGGTCAATCTTATCCAGAGTAATCCCTTCCATAATTGTCCCTCCCGGCCGTTTTTTAGTTAGTGTTTCTCCGATTCGCCGTTTTCATCCATCAATCTCTTATGTGGGTTTACACCAGTAAGGCGACATGTTTTAAAAAATTGATTGATTTAAGTGGCCTATCCAACACTTCCGTCAAATAACCAAGGAGCAGCATTTCTGCTTGCAGTAAGGCTGATTTATGAACTGTAAAGCTGCCGGGGCTGGACCAGTCAAGTTCCAGAAATCGCTCTATCAGCGAAAAAGCCGGTTCCCCGATTTCAAGCATTGTTTTGCCGCCGGAACATTCCAGACAGGTGCAGCCGCCGTTACGGGCGATAAAGTTTGCCGGAAAGCTTACTTTTTTACCACAAATCCGGCAACACCGGCTATGAGCATAATAGCCGGCCAACACCAGTAGTTGCCAGGCTCCAGCTAAGGCAACCAGCCGGGGATGCCGTTCATGAATCAGGGAAAATGCCGCCGCTAACAGGGCAAAGACACGCGGCTCCGGTTCTCTTTCCGGCCATAGTTCTGCGGCCAGTTCCGCCAGAAAAGAAGCGTAGGCCATGAAGTTCAGGTCTTCCCGCAGCGCCCGGTTGCTGTTGATTATTTCGCACTGTCTGATTGATTCGTATGTTTTGCCGGCGGCCAGCATAACATCCACATGGGAAAAGACCTGCAAACTGCCGGCAAGTCGGTTGCGTGGCCGCTTAGCCCCATACGCGACGGCATGCAGCTTGCCGAATTGCCCGGAAAACAAAGTGACCATCCTGTCGGCATCTCCCCAATCGCGAACTGACAACAGGATGGCTTCCGTTTGATATTGCATTGTAAGAACCTCAAATAATATTAGTTTTATGTTTTAACGTTTCAGGGTGAAGAATGTCACTTTCTAAACACTCTCTGTATACCAGATAAGCTCCAATATGTCCGGTGCTTTGGAAAATTTCCCACATCAGATCGCGCAATAACACTCTACATCATCCCTTCGCATATGATAGAATTCATGCCAAGATTACTGCTCATTGTCGGTTTCCTGTGGCTGATCAAGAAGTGGTGTAGCCTTAACCCTTACAACCCGAAATCCGTTTACTTTTAATACCTCAAAATTGTAATCGCCGATTTGTAGAATGTCGCTTACCTCCGGCCGCCTCCCCAATAAACCGAAAATGTAACCGCCAATGGTATCCTCTTCATGCTCCTCAAGGCGGATATTTAAAAGCTCGGCAACATCGTCGAGAAGGACCCGTCCGTCGAATTCAAACGAATCGTCAGGAAAGTGCACAATGTCCGTTTCCTCATTATCATGTTCATCCTGAATATCGCCAACAATTTCTTCAATAACGTCTTCCATGGCAACCAAGCCGGCTGTTCCGCCATACTCATCGGCGACGACCGCAAGATGAGTTCGTTTGCGCCGCATAAATTGCAGCAATTTAGCTACCGACAACCCTTCGGGAACAACCAGAATCTCCCGCATTATATTGCGAAGGTCCTTTCCCGAGGTGCCGCACATTAACTCCAAATCCATCAGGTCACGGATGTGGATCATTCCCACGACATGGTCTTTATCTTCAACACACAGCGGATAACGGGTATGACCGGTTTCCCGAACGACCCGGATATTTTCCTCAAAAGAATCATCTACGAATAAACAGACCATGTCCTGGCGAGGTACCATCACTTCACGGGCTAGACGGTCGGCAAAATCAAAAACATTATCAATGAGCTCGCTTTCCACCTGATCGAGAACCCCGCCGCGATGACTGGCATTCACAATCATACGCAACTCTTCTTCGGAATGAGTCAGCTCCGCTTCATTCGCCGCTTTCATACCCATAATCTCTAATATTCCCCGCGCTGTCCGATTAAATAAGACAATAACGGGAAACCCGATTTTACGAAAAATGTAAAGCGGCCATACTACCAGTAAAGCCAGTTTTTCGGTACGTTGAATTGCCATTGATTTAGGAACCAGTTCTCCTAACACAATATGCATAAAAGTAATCAGGATAAAGCCAAGGGCAACACTGATGCTGGCATGGAGCCAACTGGAACCCGGTATATACTGTTTTGCCAACGGTTCTATCAGGGAAGCCACAGCAGGCTCTCCCAACCAGCCGAGAGCCAGGGATGCCAGCGTAATTCCCAGTTGAGTTGCTCCCAGGTACGTATCAAACGAAGATACTACCTCTAAAGCCAATCCAGCCCGCTTATTCCCTAAATGGGCCAATTCTTCCAAACGGGTCTTTCTGATTTTGACCAGGGAAAATTCAGCAATGACAAAAAATCCATTTAATAATACTAAACACAATGCGATTAATAATTTGACAGAACTGTAAAGTGGCGAATCGATAGAGCATCTCTCCTCGGAGTTTGGTCACTCATTCCCACGGGGCATAACAGCTCCAGCGGTCAGGACATATTGCAATGCACTTTCGCCAGTTACGTCTAAAGGTATTATGTCCCGCTTAGGTACCATTATATTAAACCCTGCCGTCATATTCAAGCTCATTGGCACAAATACACAAACATATTCTTCGGTAAAATTTTTAGCTAATGGTTCGGTTAAGGTCGGCAAGACAAATCCTAATGCTTTTACTCCCGGATGGGGATAAGGAACAAGCACAGCATGTTTAAATAACTGCTGTGACTCAAATACGGCGGCGGATAGTTGTTTGACACTGTTGTAAATAAATTTGACTACGGGAATGGATCCTACCAGACGGTCAATATAGTTTAATATACTTTTCAGGATCCATAAGGAAGACAACCATCCAACCAGCAAGATCAGTAAAATTGCGGCAATAAGCCCCACTCCGGGAAAATGGATGGGTAAATGACGCCCCAATAGTCCTTCCGCTACCGAAAAGATCTGCATCACAACAAATACGGTAAAAACCATGGGTGTGATAACAATGAGTCCATTTATAAAATACTTGGATAATGCTTTCATAATACACCTCTATTACAAATCATACCATTCCTGCGATTTCCGGTCAATAAAACAAATAACTACCGGCAGCCGGTAGTTATCACCCAAATCCTTACTATCCCACTTTTCGCAGTCCTTTTTCATTCGACAATAATTGTCTCCATAAGTTCAGGGGCGAAATGTGGTACTATGTTGAATTAAGACAGAAAGATTACTCATAGCCAAAGGAGTGCAAAATTCCATCCCGGTTGCGCCAGTCTTTTTTTACTTTCACCCATAAATCAAGATATGCCTTGGAGCCTAACAAGTTTTCGATATCCTGACGGGCTAATTTACCAATTTCTTTTAACAAAGAGCCACCCGCACCGATCACAATCCCCTTTTGTGACTCCCGTTCCACATAGATAGTCGCCCGAATATATAAATTTTCATTGGCCCGGGTTGCGATTTCTTCGATATCAACCGCAATCGCATGGGGTATTTCCTCTCTGGTTAAATGAAGTACTTTTTCCCGGATCAGTTCGGCGATTAACAACCGTTCCGGCTGATCCGTTATCATATCTTCCGGATAATACTGCGGTCCGGGCTGCAAATATTTTTTTACTTCGGCGACTGCCGCATCCAGATTATTTTTTTCTAATGCCGATACCGGTACAATACCGCGAAAGGAATATAGGGATGAATACTGTTCAATAATCGGCAGAATTTCCGTTTTCGCGATTTGATCGATTTTATTAATTACTAAAATAACCGGGGTGTGTATATTGGCCAGCCGGTCTAAAATATACTGTTCCCCGGGGCCTTTTTTGGCCGTGGCATCGACAACAAACAATACCACATCCACTTCCTTCAAGGTATTTTCAGCGGCACGCAGCATAAGTTCCCCCAGTTTATGCTTGGGTTTGTGAATTCCCGGTGTATCAATAAAAAGAATTTGCGCATCCGGTAATGTCAAAATGCACAGAATCTTATTGCGTGTTGTTTGCGGTTTGTCCGACATAATCGCTACTTTTTGCCCGATTAAAGAGTTAACCAGCGTTGATTTACCAACATTCGGCCTGCCAATTACAGCGACAAAGCCGGACTTAAAATCAGAATTCGTATTCATTCACAGCCATCTCCAATATCTCTGTTTTGTCTATCTTATTTACGGGTCCCGAACACAATTCAGCAAAGTCGGGGGACAAACAATATTATGCCAATAATTACGGCCATGATCGCAGCAATTAGCACGGCGCCGGCCGCAACATCTTTAGCGATTTTGGCCTGGGGATGATAGCCGGGCGAAATCAGGTCTACTACGGATTCAATGGCGGTATTAAACAGTTCCGCCATAATTACCAGGGTAACCGCAACCACTAACATCAGTACTTCACTGCGGGCCAGATGAAGCCGCCAGGCCATAATTAAAACAATTCCCGCCGCCGTCACATGAACGGTCATATTTCGCTGGGAACGGAGCGCATAAATGATTCCTGCCGCAGCATGCTGAAAAGCCTTGCCGAAACGGAGCAATAACATGGTCATACACCACGGACCAATCCCAGTGACGACAACACGTGTTCTTCTTCCGTCCTCATCTCTTCTTTCGCCGCTTCCTCCTCATGGTCATATCCCAAAAGATGCAGCATTCCGTGCACGGTAAGATAAGCCAGCTCTCTTTCCAGGCTGTGTCCATATTCCTCCGACTGACGCCGGGCCGTCTCAATTGAAATTACAATATCACCCAACAGCGTTTCCTGCGGGCCGTCAATAATTTCCGGTTCTTCTCCCTCGTTCAAAGCAAAGGATAATACGTCCGTAGCCATGTCTTTTCCCCGGTACGCAGCATTCAATTCTTTAATATATTCGTCATCGACAAGAATCACGCTAACTTCCGAACCCTCTTCCAACCCGTAAACTTCAGCTGTCTTTTTTAACACCGCATTCACCATTTGCTCCATTTGCGGCGTGAAATTCATCTTTTCCTGCCGGTTGCTTATTACTATTTCCACTCTTCGTTTTTCTCCTCTCAAAATCTTTCGCATCGGGATATTCGATGCGAGTATGAAACATACTGGATAAAACCCGGATAAACACATCGCCCACCAGATTAAGATCCTGCAAGGTCAAGTCACATTCATCCAGCTGACCGTCAAGCAAACGTTCACGAATGATTTTCCGCACCGTCGCTTCAATACGGTTCACATTCGGTTTGGCAATCGAGCGTACCGCCGCTTCACAGGAATCAGCCAGCATAACCAGTGCTGCTTCCTTAGTCTGTGGTCTTGGTCCCTCATAACGGAAATCCGCTTCCACCAGACAGTCGCCATGCTCCGTTTCCGAAGCTCTTTTGTAAAAATACGAAACCAGGGTAGTGCCATGATGCTGCTGAATAATGTCATGGATGACCTGCGGTAATTTATATTCTTTGCAATAATCCACTCCGTCCTTAATATGGGAGGTGACAATCAGCGTACTTAGGGAGGGAGCGATTTTATCATGCGGATTTTCAGTGCCCACCTGATTTTCAATAAAAAAACAAGGTCGTTTTATTTTGCCGATATCGTGATAATAGGCGCCCACCCTTACCGCAACAGCATCGGCTCCGATTCGGTCAGCCGCGGTTTCAGCCAGATTGCCTACTAATATGCTGTGATGATAGGTACCGGGAGCTTCCAGCAGCAACCGTTGCTGGAGAGGATGGTTCGGTTTGGCTAAATCAAGCAGTTTTATGGGCGTTGTAATAGTGAATGTATGTTCCAGATAAGGCAGCAAGCCGGTGGCAAGTATGGCTGAGGCAAGCCCGCCAAGTACTCCCAGCGACGACTGTATCATAAGCTGATGACTATTTACCTGCTCAATAAAGCCGGTGGATGCAATAACCACTAAATTAACACCGGCAATACATAGTCCGGTCCGGGTAAGGCTATAGCCGTGTGACAGTTTGGACACGCTGTACACGCCGGCCATACTGCCGATTAAAACAGTAACCACGGCGCGCAAATCATCTTCGACAATTACCCCGTATAATAAAGCCAGCATTACACCGGACAGTATCCCGACGCGGACATCAATAAGAATGGCCGCCAATAAGGCGCCGGCCGCAATGGGAGCCACAAAATCCGAGTAATAGTGCAATGTTTTTCCCAACAGTAAGATGGCGAGAAAGATGAGCCCCAATAAAACCAGGTGCAGGTCGTTGGCATAAACAGGCTGGGCAAATTTATACAAATATCCCAACATCATTGTCATGATGATAAGAACAAAAATTGCTAAACCAAAAATACGGATTTCACTGATTTGACCTTTGTATAAACCAATCTCCTCAATGGCATGGATTTGTTCTTCCGTTACAACATCGCCGCGCCGGACTAAAACCTGCCCTTTTTTTACAGTTTCCCGCACAGGGTCAACGCTTGCCAGAGCGGCTTGCTTCCGTTTATCCGTTTCCCGGACATTTAATATAAAATTAGGACGGAGCAGTGTCTGCGCAATCCCGGCTACCACCGCTTCCGTACTTTTCCCCAAATTCATTTCTTCCGTATCCATTACGATGCGCTTGCGGGCAAGATCGAGGTCATCATCCCGGATGCCCCGTTGTAAGTATTTACGCAAAATAGCCCGGGTATCTTCTTCCGCCTGGGCTAGATCATTGGCTTGAAGATTAACCAAACCGTTTAAAACCGTATTCGGTAAGGAAACAGTCAATAATTCTTTCATTTTGGCTGTTTTTTGTTCGGTGGAAACTAACTGTTTGTCATTGATTACAATTTTTGCCGTGTGGAAGATAGCCGATACGCTTTCCTCGGCCCGGGTTATAACGCCAACATCCAAATCATAGACACTGGCTACGCTGGCAAGAACCTCTTCCTCCAGTTTTTTCGTTTTGGCCGTATCGACATACGAAACCGTCCGCGGGGAAATTACATCCCGGTCACTTACTTGTCCTACCGTTAAATAGACTTTATCGGGAATAAATTCTGCGGACAATACAATCATAAACAAAGTGAAAAAAATCAACCATAATACGATACGCCTGGTTACGGGCCGGGCATAGATACTGGTTGGCTGTAAAAACATATTTCGCAACTTGGTGTTTACTGACATAAATGTTCAACTCCATTGCGGGATGAATTTACTGACTGGTTTGGCAGTCGCCGCCTCGTTCAAAACGTTCGTAGGCCTTGATAATCCGGCCGACAATTTCATGTCTGACAACATCCGTCTCATTAAGAACGGTGATTTCAATGCCGCGTGTGCCGGCTAAAACTTGCCGCGCCTGACGAAGTCCTGAACAAGTTCCGTGAGGCAAATCCACTTGCGTTATATCCCCGGTAACGACCATTTTGGAACCAAATCCCATCCTGGTGAGAAACATTTTCATTTGTTCCGGCGTAGTATTTTGTGCTTCATCCAGAATAATAAAAGAATCATCCAGAGTCCGTCCCCGCATATATGCCAACGGGGCGACTTCAATAATGTTTTTGGACATAAATTTCTGGAAAGTATCCATGCCTAATATATCATCAAGAGCATCATATAAGGGACGCAGATAGGGATCTACCTTTTCCTGTAAATCGCCTGGTAAAAAACCGAGTTTTTCACCGGCTTCCACAGCCGGCCGGGTTAAAATAATCCGTTCCACTTCCTTATTTTTTAAGGAAAATACTGCCATTGCCACAGCAAGATAAGTTTTCCCGGTTCCCGCCGGTCCTATTCCAATGGTAATATAATTGTTTCGTATTGCTTCCAAATAGACCCGCTGCCCTAATGTTTTCGGCTTAATCGAACGTCCTTTGGCCGTTATCAGCACCGTATCGGCAAACATCTGGTGCAGCTTGTCTTTCCGCCCTTCCTGAATCATTTGCAGACTGTAACGTACATCATGGGAAGTAATCCGATTTCCCTCCCGATATAAAAAAAGAAGTTCCGCTAACAAATCACTGATTTTCTCAGTTTCCCGGTCCTCTCCCCTAATAATTATTTCATCGCCTCTGGCGGTAATTTTGCCAGCGAATTGTTCACTAATAATCCGCAAATTTTCATCATTTCGACCTAAAACGGCTACCGCTTCCTGATTATCGGTAAACCCTATCCGTTTTTCCAACAAAGGCTTGCCCCCTCATATTACTGCGTTATACTAACATTCTGGCCAATGTCTTCTATCGCCTCAATGCTCGCCTTAACCCGGACAGGATTCGGTTCCGGCGTGTTTATCACTTCAACACGGCGCGACAAAATATAGGCATTTTTTGATACCAATGCCTGAACAGCCCGCATTGCTTTCGCTTTTGCTTCGTTACGGGCTTCCTCAGCAGATTGTTCCTGTAAAACCGGAGCTAATTCATGATATACAATAATATTTGATTCGACAGCAAAGTTACTATTCCTCCACCAGGGAAGCTTTTTCTCAATTACCTCCGTATTAAAGTACCGGTAAGTATTTTTTGCCGCTTGCTTCAATATGTATTGCCGGCTGCCAAGACGCAGCATAATAGCAACTGTCTGGTTTCCCGTCGGCTCAAAGACTTCCTGTTTTAAATATCCTTCCCCGTAGCCTTCATACCATACTCTTGCTTTTACAATCCCCTTAGCCTTAACTAATTGTTCCGGCACCGGCGGCGTAACCCCGGGTGAATGCTCCGGACCGGTAGCCGGGGGCAATACAGGCATAACACCTTTAATTAAAAGATCGCCTTTTTTTACTGTATCGCCTTTTTTCACTAGAGGTTGACCGGAAATAGCAATGATTTCCGTTACAATACCGTCTTTATCGGCAATAATATTGGAAGGATTTTTATCTTCCGCCGGTGGCATGGTTTTTTCCACAACTTCGACAAAAGCCCGGGTTCCGGTAAAATGAATGCCGGTCCAGGCCAATTGGGGAAATTTTAACAGCAGCGTATTTTCTAATGCTTTACTATTGATTTTGTCTTTATTGACACCCGGGTGCAAACCATTTTCAATTAGAACCTCGCGGATTTCATTCTCCAACGGAGAGTGCGCACCGCTAATATCAACGAACCAGACATAAGAGGACAGAACCTGTAAAATAACGGCAAATAATAACGCTCCGGCCAGTAACGCTTTACGGTGCTTAATCCGTTTTAAAATAAACGGCAGGCCTTTATAATGAATGACTCGAACCTGAGTTTGACTTCTTTTTACCAAGGGTCTGATGCGCAAGAAATCCGGCAGCCGCAAATTTACATACAAGTCTCCATCCAGCTTGATGATTCCCCATAAAAAAATATTTTGCGCCATGCATAAATTAATAAACTTTTCCGGCATCGTGCCGCTAACGCGAATCCGGATAATACCGTTGATATAATTAAGTACAGTATAGGTAAGCATAGCGAGCACCCCTTATACCTCATATTTTAACGTTCCGATCAGACCTTCAATTAAAATTTGTTCTATTTGCAAATTGCCAAGCATCAGTTCGCTTCCGTTGACAATTAATTCTCCCTGGCTTAACTTGACTCGTACCAACGAGGATGTATATTCGATAATTCCTTTATGATTTTCTATCAATAATTGTTTATTGCCTAACATAGTAATTCGTGGCAAATCAAGGACAATATCTTCGGGAATTTCCAAAAAGCCCGCAAGAGCTTGTAATTTTCTCTTTTTATTCCTTTGCATGCTACTCCCCCTCCTATAAATGGTATGCTTAATATTTTTCTTTAATACAAAGAAAGACCGCTTAGAGCGGTCTTTTGGTAATTGGAAATTGGTAATTGGATTTTGATGGTTATGCTGTGCCTGCAACCATTGGGATGGTCAGATTACTTACCGGTAAAATAGGTTCAGTCTGCATACCGGTTTTTGCACTTTCGTACTCATTATTAATACGAGCCAGGAAATCTTCAAATTTATGAACTTTGACGGGAGCGGCAAACCGCATATAATTGGTAGCGACGATCATTTCGCCGCAGTCCAGGTTTTTTATTTCATTGCGCTGCTGTAAAATGTCTTTGCGGCACATGGCTTCCAGTTTACTTCGATCTGCTTTGGAGGCCAGTCCCAAAATAAACAGTGTATTTAATTGGGACAGAACTTTGTCGGCAAGCAAACGGGGCTGCTGGTCAACGACACAGAGTCCCAGATTAAATTTACGCGCTTCACTCACTAATTGGGCAAATGCACTGCCGCCGGGGTGTTCCTTTTTGCCCAGAAAACGGTGCGCTTCCTCTAAAACGATCAAAGTAGATTTCACCTTTTGCCTCTCTTTTTCTGTTTTAGCGGCATAGTACTGCAATAATTTTTTGGACAATAATGTGGATAATGCCTGTTCGCCAAGCGGTGAAATGTGTTTTAGTTCAATCAGAACAACTTTTCCGGTTTCAATTTCTTTTAACATATCGCCTACCACGGATTCTGCTTCTTGTTCCTGGATATTCAATTCCTGCTGTAAATTCCAGCAAATGCTTTTAATCTTGCTGATCGTACGGGATTGGAATTTTTGTCCGGTGCTGCCGGCCAGCTCATCAATAATATCCGCCGTGTCATATTTAAGAACATACTGCAGCCAATTGGCCCGCCAAATAGAAAACAACTTGTAAAGGGCATCCAGTTGGGGTTCCGTAAAGGTGGCACAGGCAACAATGTCTTCCGGTTCGACTTCGGCATAATTAAAGGCAAGTCTGCGTACCGAATCGTCTTCCGGCTTCGCATCGTAAATAATCAGGCGTTCGTTGGCCTTGCGATGCCCAGACAGATCTTGCGAATATTCATTATGAACATCAAAAACCAGCAAGCCGTAATTTCCATTATCCAGAACCGAACCGGCCAGTACCTTTACAAGATTGCTTTTGCCTGAACCGGTGGTACCAAATATGCCGATATGTTCGGTAATTGCCTTGGAACCATAAAGCCCTACGGGCAGATTGAGAATACCCCGTCCGCTCTTCAAATAACCAATTTCCAAGTCACCCTTAATTTCCGATAACAGGGCCGTATCACTCGTACTCAGATCGCGGACTTCACAAAAGAAATCCGGGCAAGTCTTTGGATTTAAGAGGTGTCCCCTGGCATCGGCATAGCATAATTGTTCAGCCATGGCAATCTTTACGGTATGGTTGCCGCCTAAATAAAAGTCCAGTTCTTCTTGGTTGACTACCTGGCCATTTTCATCCAGTTTGCTCATCAAATAACCAACCCCGTTTATTCCTGACCAGCGGGATTTTACTTTAAAATCATAAGCCCGCACATAAAATCGGTCCTGATTTTTTCCTTCAATAACCAAAATATCCCCAAAGTCAACATCTTCAGCAGGAGCAACGACAAATTCCACATACGTTCCCTTTGCATAGGTTAACCGGCCTTTATATTGTGACATGTGTCTGCCCCCCTTTTTTCGTCGAATTTTCAATTTGTTATTTTAGTGTTAGCGAAAACGGAAAAAAAATGCCGCTTTGAAATTGCTAAATTTTTGACAACTTCAAGCGGCAAAAAATCATTTATTTTCTTAGCGGCGCCGGGGAAAGCGGCTTTTCAATATCTGTTTTGAACGGGGCTGTTGAAGAATTTCGGCGAAAATAATGCCGTTCATGATAGTCTGACCGTCCATAGCCAAAGGCAACGGCTGGTCCGCGGGATTCCCGCTAGCCCCGTCAACCGGAATCGCCATGTGCGGCATAGCTTCCTTTTTTTCCTCTTTCACCGGCACAGTCATTACACAGGGAAACTCAAAGTCTATTTTTTCTTCCGGTTCCTCCGGTAAAGCGGGTTTCGGGATTTCAGGATATTTATAATCTCCCTTTTTTTGCCGCCGCAGCAGTTCCGGAATCAAATAGAAAAAAGCCAATAACAGCAGCAGGAATATTAAATCCATCAGGCATCACCTATTCTTTATTTCGTCATTTTTAGGTGTGGAGGATCCCGGACCGACTTTGGCAATGGTTTCCCGCATTTGGGTATCCGCCAATATATTATTCATCGTATAATAATCCATTACACCCATACGGCCCTCCTGCAGCGCCACTGCCATGGCATGAGGCACTTCTGCCTGCGCTTCCACCACCTTCGCCTGCATTTCCTGCGTATAAGCCTTCATTTCCTGTTCCTTGGCAACGGCCATGGCCCGTCTTTCCTCCGCCTTAGCCTGAGCGATCCGCTTTTCTGCTTCCGCCTGGTCCGTAAGCAGCGCCGCCCCAATATTGCGGCCCACATCGACATCAGCAATATCAATCGAAAGAATTTCGAAAGCAGTGCCGGCATCAAGGCCTTTGCTCAGTACAGTGCGGGAAATATGGTCAGGATTGGCTAAAACATCTTTATGCTCGGAAGAGGAACCAACCGTAGTTACAATTCCTTCCCCTACCCGGGCGATTACCGTAGCCTCACCGGCACCACCCACTAAACGGTCAATGTTGGCCCTCACCGTTACCCGTGCCTTTACCCGTAATTCAATACCGTTTTTAGCAACCGCCTGAACAACCGGCGTCTCGATCACTTTCGGATTGACACTCATTTGTACCGCTTCCAGGACATTGCGCCCTGCTAAGTCAATTGCGGCGGAACGTTCGAAAGGCAGCGGAATCTGCGCCCTGTGCGCCGCAATTAAGGCATCGACAACCCTGTCAACGTTTCCGCCGGCCAGATAATGGGCTTCCAGTTGATTTACATTGACTTGCAGCCCCGCCTTGTTGGCCTTAATCAGGGGTAAAACAATTTGGGCCGGCGGCACACGCCGCAGCCGCATTCCCACCAGCGTAAAAATTCCCACGTGAACGCCGGCGGCCATGGCCGATATCCACAGCCCCAGCGGCACAAAGTGTAAAAAGATACTAAGACCTACTATGAATAGGATTAACAAAAATAAACTACTGAATAAAGCTGTCATCTACATTCCTCCTATTGATTCGATTCTACCAAGCGAACGACAATTTTATTGCCTGTAACATTCACCACCTTTATCCGGGAGCCTGGTTCAATATATTTTCCTTCCGATACGGCATCAAAATAAAATCCTTCAATATCTACTGTTCCGGCCGGTCTTAAAAGAGTTACAGCGACTCCCGTTTTTCCGAGATAGGCTTCATAGTTTTGTCCGCTGACAAAACCGGCGCCGGTTGTTTCCGAATCTTTCAGTACCAGACTCTTCCACAACCGGCTGGAAGGCAGTTTTTTTAACAAAAGTAAAAAAGCGATCAGAGCGATTACAAAACCGGCAAGCAAAATTGCCAGGGCCGCTTGATTGCCGCCGAGAATAAGAAATATACTTACCAGTATGCAACCCGCCCCGGCTACCCCGAAAAAGCCAAATCCTGGAACAAAAAGTTCGACTGAAATAAGCAAAAATCCCCCTAAAAATAATAGGATTTCCAGCCAGCCCCCAACACCGGTCATCCATTGGCTGGCAAAAAGAATCAACATTGCAACTAAACCGGCCATTGCGGCAACACCGGTGCCTGCCGTTTTGACTTCGGCGAAAAAAGTAAAGAAGATAACCGCTAAAAGAATCGTCTTAATAACCGGATTGGAAAACCAGCCTGCCATTTTGTCGGCCAACTCTTCCCGGTATTCAACTTGTTCCGTCTTATCCAATCCATAATGGGAAAGCACCGTATTCCTGTCACTGGCTACCAGATCAGCGTAACTTAATTGAACGGCCTGATAATCCGTTAAGGCCAGAATTTCTCCCGGCTTGGCATAGCCGGGAAAACCAAGCGACTTATCGACCATTGCCTCGGCTACCAGGGGATTACGTCCCGTTTTGTTCGCCGTTGCCGCAAATTCTGCTTTTAATGCCGCAACTGTTTTTTCCGTTGCCGGGATCGGTTCCGCGGCGCCAATACTGCCGCCGGGAGCTATGGCAATATGTTTGTGCGCCAAGGCAATGAGGGCGCCGGCCGACCAGGCCCGGTTTTTTATATAGCATATGGTATCCAAGGAACTATCGCTGATCATATCACGAATTTTAACGGCAGAATCCACTAAACCGCCAAACGTGTCAATTTCCACCAGTACAGTGCCGGCACCTTTTTCTTTAGCCCCGCTTAAAGCCCTGTTAACCAAGGCAACCTGACCTTGGTCAATTTCACCGTTTATGTGAATGACAATGACCGGTCCCTTGGCCGCCGCATAGGACAAAGGCATTTGTCCTAATGAAAGGACCACTAGAGTAACTAACAGGGTAGCTACTTTTCGAATCATTATCACCATTCCCCCTCCCCCTCCGTATCTTCAACCATAAATTACTTTATTCGCTGTAAATCATAACCATTCCTGTTTCTATTGGGAGAATTCCTTTTCTCGCTGCAGTCCGGGTTAGCGCCTGGATAAATCCAGTGTGTTGACTTGTCGATATATGTATGTTATTGTCTGAATAGAGTTCTAGGAAAGCTATGTTTGTAATCATCAACCTACTATCTCGCTCATTGTCAATAAGCTGCTTTTGCTGCAAAGTTGAGGCAATCATTCTAGTTTTTATTATAGCAGGCGGAATTTATTCACAACCAATTGTTTTTTTTTGCTTATCTTTCTATCTTTATACGTAGTAAGTACTTTTCTTTTACTTTCCTAGAATACAAAAAAGCAGGCAGGGAATCTGCCTGCTTTTATATTTCGTTTACAATTCACCAAACTTATCTTTCTCAGGAGAAAGTAAAATCCGATACAACCGTATCGGATTTTGTCGTTCTATTTATTTAACATTTCGCGCACAATAGCATTTACTAATTTACCATCGGCGCGTCCCCTGACTTTTGGCATTAATACAGCCATTACTTTACCCATATCCTTTGGTCCGGCGGCGTTTGTCTGACTGACTGCTTCCGCCACTAAACTGCGAACCTCCGGTTCATCCATTTGTTGAGGAAGGTATTGCATCAGAATGACAATTTCCTGTTCCAGATTATCAACCAAGTCCGGCCGATTTCCTTTTTTGAACTCTTCCATTGCATCCCGGCGCATTTTAACTTCTTTGGCTAAAACTTCTACTACTTCCTCTTCCGTTAAATCTCTTTTCCGGTCAATTTCCAGATTTTTAATACTGGCCCGAACCATGCGGATGACAGAAAGACGAAACTTGCCCGCCTCTTTGTCCCTCATAGCCTGTTTCATATCCTCAGTCAATTTGTCTTTCAGCGACATGTATGAATACCTCCGAAACTAATTGAACTTCCGTTTACGGGCTGCTTCGGATTTTTTCTTACGTCTTACACTTGGTTTATCATAATGTTCACGTTTTCTGACTTCGGAAAGGACGCCGGCCTTTTGGCAAGAACGTTTGAACCTGCGAAGCGCACTATCCAATGTTTCATTTTTACCAACTTTGATTTCTGCCACCTGATCTCCCTCCCTCCACTTGGACCGTTACGGGGAAGTGTATTAATATACACCTATCTATTATACACGAGAAAAGTAAATATTGTCAATATTAGCCGGGTGGCCAGTTCATAGGCCGACCGCCTAATATATGCCAATGAAGATGCGGAACAGTTTGTCCTCCATGTTCTTTCGTGTTCACTACGACCCGGAATCCGTCTTTTTCCAATCCCATTAACGAAACAATCCGTGGGAGAGTAGCCATGACATGACCAAGGAGTGTATGATCAGCCGCTGTTGTTTCCAGAAGGTTGGCAATATGCTTTTTTGTTATTACGAGAATATGTACCGGGGCAACGGGACTAATGTCGGGAAATGCCATTATATAGTCGTCTTGATATATCACCTCTGCCGGGATTTCTCCCGCGGCAATTTTACAAAAAATACAATCGGCAGGCATAAAACACCTCCTCTCATGAGGTAGTAATGTACACTCTCCAAGAAAACTATTCTGTTTTTTCTTGGAATATCCTGCAGCTAACACTTGTTCTTCTAAGAAATATTTCCCCATAATCCATCCTGGTATGGTTTCTCCAATTGAACATTTCGGATCATTCCTGGCTGAACCGTATTGTGATTGGCTGCATAAACCCGCAAATAATTACGGGTTAAACCGTCAATCACCCCATTGACCTGGGTTTCAAATAAAACTTCCATAGTACGGCCGATAAAAGGCTGGGTAAACTCAGCCTTTTTTTTCCGGGCTAAATCCTGCATTTGCCGGCCCCGCTTCTTTTTTACTTCTTCCGGCACTTGCAGGGGATATTCAGCTGCCGGCGTGCCGGTCCGCCGTGAATAAGGGAAAATATGCATCCGGGAAAAATTCATATTGTCAATAAAAGCCAGGGCGTTGTTAAACATTTCGTCCGTTTCACCGGGGAAGCCCACAATAATATCGGTGGAAACAGCCAGATCCGGCACCCGCTCTTGTAGTCCCGCGACCAGCCGGCGGTACTCTTCGGTAGAGTAATGCCGGTTCATCGCTTTCAAAATCCGATTGTCTCCCGCTTGCAACGGTAAATGTAAATGCGGACACAGACGAGGATCCTGCTGCATAATATCGATAATTTCAGCAGGAACTTCCACCGATTCAAGCGAGCCGAGACGCAGTCTGGCCAAACCGTCAACACGCAAAACCGCCTTGACCGCTTCCGCCAAAGTAAGTTGGCCGTCAAGATCCCGTCCATAGGCACCTAGATGAATGCCGGTCAAAACAATCTCCTGAAAACCGGCTTCCGCCAACTTTTCCGCTTCCCGGATAATACTTGCCAAGGGCCGGGACCTAAGCGGTCCACGGGCGTAAGGAATAATACAATAGGTACAGAAATTGGTGCAGCCATCTTGGATTTTTAGAAACGCTCTTGTCTTTCCCGGAGTGTCGAACAGGGGAATGTCCTCGAATGTATCGGCCTGCATAATGTCTTGTACCGCATTAATGCGATGACTGGAACGGCGGGCCTCTTCGACCAGCTGAACGATCTTTTGACGTTCCCGGGTACCGATAATAACGTCTACATCGGGAATTGCCGCAATTTGTTCGGCAGAGATTTGAGCGTAACAGCCGGTAACGGCGATTACGGCGGCCGGATTGCTGCGTACGGCCCGGCGTATAGCCTGGCGGGACTTTCGTTCACCCAAATGAGTTACGGAACAGGTGTTGATTACATATACATCGGCGCACTCAGTAAAGTCTGCCGTCTGATAGCCGTACTGTTTAAATAACCCTTCCATAATTTCCGTTTCATATTGATTTACTTTACAACCTAATGTCAAAAACGCGACTTTCGGCATTCTTAGCCTCCCAAATCTCCATACTCATACATAATAACGGATAAAGCAGCCAAAGACGCCGTTTCCGTGCGTAAAATACGCGGTCCCATTGTTACGATCCGGGCACCGGCGTTAGCAGCATCGGACACTTCACGGGAGCTAAAGCCGCCTTCCGGGCCAACCAGTAAAAGGAAGGAACGGGTTCCGGCGGTCTGTAATGCCGATTTAATTCCTTGCGGCGTCCGCCCCTCATACAGCATATAAATTTCCGTTTTCCGTTCAAACTCGGTTAGAACAGCACTCATAGACCGGATTGGCCCAATCGCCGGAACGCCGGAACGACGGCTCTGCTGGGCGGCCTCGGTTGCAATTTTCTGCCAGCGGCAGCAACGGTCCGCCATTTTTTTTTCATCATACCGGACTACGCAATGTTCCGTCAGCATGGGAATTACGGCATGAACGCCAAGTTCCACTGCCTTTTGAATAATGTACTCCATTTTATCATGTTTAGTAAGGCCTTGCGCTAACACGACCTGTAGCGGCGGCTCCTGCATTTCCGCTACAATATTGCGTAATGAAAGAACGATGGAATCGCGGTCAATACGGCTGATAACGGCCTGTCCCGTTTGGCCGTCAATCCCGACTACCAGAATCGGATCCCCTTGGCGCATGCGCAGAACATTACTGATATAATGCACGTTTTCATCTTGTAAAACCATTTCACTTTTTAACGGCTGCTTAAGAAAAAAACGGCGCAAATCAGACGCCTCCCTGTCGTGCCACAATCGCCGCCCAGCCACCTTGTTCCATTACTTTTTCAATATCCAAGTGAAGCGTAAGCATAGCTGCTGTTACATCACTTACCCGCTCGGCAATAATGCCGCTGGCTATGAAAATGCCGCCGGGTTTTAAACGCAGCGGAACCTCGTTGAGCATTTTTATAATGATATCCGCAATAATATTGGCAACAATTAGATCCGCCTTACCGTCAACTTTGCTCAATAAGTCGCCTTGCGCTACCGTAACTACGTCTTGCGCCGCATTCTTCAGTATGTTTTCATTAGCCACGGTTACAGCCAGTGCATCGAAATCGACAGCATATACTTCGTTTGCTCCCAGTTTGGCTGCCGCAATCGCTAATATCCCCGAGCCGGTCCCTACATCAAAAACAACATCACCCGGCTTGACATATTCTTCCAAAGAACGAATACACAATTGGGTAGTATGATGTGTTCCTGTGCCAAATGCCATTCCCGGGTCTAACTCAATTACAATTTCTTTCTCTCCCGGTTGATAGTCTTCCCAGGATGGCTTGATTACGATCCGGTCTCCCACCAGGGCAGGATGAAAATAATCTTTCCACGCTGTAGCCCAATCCTCTTCCTTGACTTCACGCCAGTTAATATCGCCGCGGCCCTTGTCCAGGTTATGACTGGCCAATTCATCTACCCTCTGTTCAAACCGCTTTAGTTTGTCATCCAGTAAATCGTCAACCGGTAAATAGGCCTTGACTGTAACAACGTCCGTATCCGACTCATCCGGCAAATCACAATATTCCCAGGTGCCCGACCGCTTATAAGAGTTTATTAGTTCAGGGTCTTCAATCACTACCCCGCTTGCGCCTAAATCATGAAAAATATTGGCCACCGCTTCGGTGGCCTCATGGCTTGTTTGAATAGTAATTTCAGCCCACTTCACGCCCAAATCGCTCCTTCATTTTTATCTGCGGAGATCGGAATTTTCCATTCTAAACTCCAAATACATCCTTCACTTTTTTAAAGAAATTTTTTTGTTCCGGATTAATGTTTTCACCGCCCGACTGAGCAAATTCCGCCAGAAGTTCTCTTTGTCGCTGATTTAATTTTTGCGGCGTGACAACTTTGACCTTAACATGCTGGTCGCCGCGTCGCCCGGAACTCCGCAGAAAAGGAATTCCCTTCTCTTTTAAGCGAAAAACGGAACCCGACTGAGTTCCCTCAGGCACCCGGAATTTGACTTTGCCATCCAGAGTAGGCACCTCAATTTCATCGCCCAGAGCGGCTTGAACAAAACTAATGGGAACTTCGCAAATAACGTCATTGCCTTCCCGTGTAAACAGTTTATGGGCTTTTATAAAGATATAAACATATAAGTCACCCGGCGGACCGCCCCGCAACCCTGCTTCTCCCTCGTGAGCAACCCGCAGACGGGAACCATTATCGACACCGGCGGGAATTTTAACTTTGATTGTACGTTTTACCCTGATTTTACCACGTCCGTTACATTCTTTACAGGGTGTATGAATAATTTTGCCTTCACCATTGCAGCGGTCACAAGTTGTTACATTGACCATCCGGCCAAAAGGAGTATTTTGGGTAACCTGTATTTGTCCGCTGCCGTGGCATTTGGGACAGGTTTCCGGATGCGTTCCCGGCGCCGCCCCTGCCCCGTGACAATGACCACACTCTTCGGTCCGTGGTATTTGAATTTCCGTTTCCACGCCAAAAGCCGCCTGCTCAAACGCTATCTCCATATCGTAGCGCAAATCGGCGCCCTTTTCCGGACCGGAATTTCGCCGGCCAAATCCGGTTTGACCGCCGAAAAACATATCGAAAATATCAGAAAATCCGCCGCCGCCACCGAAACCGCTAAAACCGCCGAAGCCTCCCGCGCTTCCTCCCTGACCGCCTTCAAACGCAGCATGACCAAATTGATCATACTGCGTCCGGCGCTCAGAATTGGATAATACTTCGTAGGCTTCGTTAATTTCCTTGAATTTTTCCTCTGCCTCTTTGGGATTCTCACGGTTGACGTCAGGATGGTACTTGCGGGCTAATTTGCGATACGCCTTCTTTAGTTCGTCGTCAGAAGCCGTTTTCGGTACGCCCAGAACTTCATAATAGTCTTGTTTACTCACTTCACACCATCCTAAACCAATATTTTACAAATTATTTATTTTTTGTCATCGTCCACTACCTTATACTCCGCATCCACTACTTTTTCGTCTTGCGGCGCCTGCTGTTGCGCTTCGCCGGGATTAAAGCCGGCCCCGGCGGCATCCTGCCCGCCGGCTTGATTGTATACCGCCGCCGTTAATTCATACAATGGCTTGGTTAATTCTTCCGTAGCCGCTTTTATTTTTTCGGTATCCGTTCCCTTCAGAGCCTCTTTCAACTTGTCAATCCCTTGCTGCACCTTCTCTGTCAGGGCTTTATCCGCTTTTTCCCCCATCTCCTTAAGGGTCTTTTCCGCATTATAGACAAGAGAATCGGCATTATTTCTGACTTCTACCTCTTCTTTGCGCTTTTTGTCTTCTGTTGCATGGGCTTCCGCTTCTTTAACCAGACGGTCAATATCATCTTTGTTCATGCCACCGGAAGAGGTAATAGTAATTTTTTGCTCTTTACCCGTACCAAGATCCTTGGCCGAGACATGTACAATTCCGTTGGCATCAATATCAAAGGTTACCTCGATTCTGGGGACACCGCGGGGAGCCGGCGGAATACCTGATAATTCAAACCGGCCCAGTGTTTTGTTGTAAGTGGCCATTTCCCGTTCACCCTGAAGTACATGAATATCCACCGAAGGCTGATTGTCGGCGGCAGTAGAGAAAACCTGACTTTTGGCAGTCGGGATGGTCGTATTGCGCTCGATAATTTTGGTAAATACGCCGCCCAGCGTTTCAATGCCTAAGGATAACGGTGTTACATCCAACAACAGAACATCTTTTACTTCGCCAACTAATACACCGGCTTGAATGGCCGCCCCTACAGCCACACATTCATCCGGATTGACGCCTTTAAACGGTTCTTTACCCAAAAATTTCTTAATGGCCTCTTGTACGGCCGGAATGCGGGTAGAACCGCCGACCAGAATGACTTTATGGATATCATTGGGGCTTAATCCGGCATCAGACAAGGCCTGGCGGGCCGGTCCCATGGTCGCTTCCACAAGGTCGGCCGTCAATTCCTCGAATTTTGCCCGTGACAGATTCAAATCCAAATGCTTCGGACCACTGGCATCAGCGGTAATAAACGGCAAGTTAATATTGGTAGTAAGTACCCCGGACAGTTCGATTTTTGCTTTTTCCGCCGCTTCTTTCAGGCGCTGCATTGCCATACGGTCGGCCGACAAATCAATGCCGCTTTCCCGTTTAAACTCATTGATTAACCATTGGGCAACCCGCTCGTCAAAATCATCGCCGCCTAAACGGTTATTACCGTTTGTCGCTTTTACTTCAAAAACGCCGTCACCCAGTTCCAGAATGGAAACGTCAAACGTACCGCCACCCAGGTCAAATACAAGGATCGTATGGTCTTCTCCCTTATCCAGACCATACGCTAAAGAAGCCGCCGTAGGCTCGTTAATAATCCGGAGAACCTCCAGACCGGCGATCGTCCCGGCGTCTTTTGTTGCCTGACGCTGGCTGTCCGTAAAATAGGCCGGCACGGTAATGACTGCCTGGGTAACTTTCGTTCCCAAATAACTTTCTGCATCCTGTTTCAGCTTTTGCAGGATCATCGCCGATATTTCCTGGGGTGAATATTGTTTATCATCAATACGCACTTTATAATCGGAACCCATATGTCTTTTGATCGAGCTAATCGTCCGGTCCGGATTGGAAACAGCCTGACGCTTGGCTAACTGCCCGACCAGACGCTCACCCGTCTTTGAGAAACCGACTACCGAAGGAGTTAAACGGCTGCCCTCCGCATTGGCGATAACAACCGGTTCGCCCCCTTCCATTACCGCTACGACTGAATTCGTAGTACCAAGATCTATACCAATTACTTTTGCCATCGATCTCATTCCTCCTTGAATATTTATGAGCTATTATTAACTGTTGCAGACCACTTTCACCATGCTGGCCCTTATAACTTTTCCTTTAAAACAATACCCTTTTTGCAATTCTTCCACAATCAAACCGTCAGGCTGCGCAGCATTTTCTACGCGCATAACCGCCTCATGCATTTGCGGGTTAAATTGTTCTCCCGTGGCCTGAATGGTTTTGACGTCCATTTTTTCCAGCGCGGCAATCAGTTGTCGATAAATCATTTCCACACCGGTCCGCAGGGTACTTGTTTCCTGATTTTCACTGCCCAGGGCCCGCTCAAAATTGTCCAAAACCGGCAGCAATTCGCAAATTACTCCCTGCGCTATAATTCCTGACAATTCTTCTTTCTCCATCCTGGTTCGACGCCGGAAATTGTCGAAATCGGCTTGCAGCCGCAGGACCCGCTCATTACACTGCGCCAGCAACTGCTCTTTTTCCGCCAGCATGGCCGCCATTTTTTCAGAGTCCCCTTCGGAACAAACTTCCGTATTCTTCGGGGCAGAGCTGTTGTCCTCCGCCTCACAAGCGCTGTTATGTACCGCTTCTTTCGTTTTCTCTATCATTTTATTCATCACCCCTTGCTCTCATTAAATT
The DNA here is from genome assembly GCF_900476375.1 of Allolucifera butyrica. Classification (GTDB taxonomy): domain Bacteria; phylum Bacillota; class Negativicutes; order Sporomusales; family UPPP01; genus Lucifera; species Lucifera butyrica. The sequence goes on from NZ_UPPP01000061.1 coordinate 126,304, forward strand.
TAAAAATCGGGCATACCCGCATCGTTACCGGCATTTTCCTTTGGCGCGGCACTTCCCTCTTCTTTTTTCTTAATAATTGTATCAATGCGCAGAATAGCCGTAGCCACCTCGCCGGCAGCCTTAATAGCATGAAGTTTTACCAGGGCCGGATCCACCACACCCCGGCTCAGCATATCCGTAACCTCACCGGAGTCACAATCGATTCCCAGCGAATCACTTCCCTGGGTTGTCTGCAGCGTGAGAACTTCCTCCACTTTCTCCAGCGGATTATAGCCGGCATTCTCCACAATCTGCGACAAGGGCTGTTTTAATGCATTGGCAACGCAGTCCACGCCGTATGCCGCCATTCCCTTGATTTCTTCCCTCGCATTGGCAACCTCACGGGCGATAGCAATCTCAATGGTACCACCGCCGGGTACATATCCCCCCTTGATGGCGGCCTGAACGCTGGATGCCGCATCTTTCGCGATCCGTTCCCGTTCACCGACTACTTCGGCCGTTGCCGCCCCGACGAGAATCGTTGCCATGGGCTTTCCTTTGCCGCCGAGTATTCTTACCTGTTCCAGCTTTTCGTCTTCATATACTTTTTCGGCTGAGCCAAGATACCGTTCAATGTCGGCAATATTTTTTTTCAAACCCGTACGCTTGATCATGCGGGCTCCGGTATGTTCGGCTACCCGGCGCAGCTCCTTCGACGCAACCCGTTGTACCACGAATACGCCGGCATCGGTAAGAATTTCCTCCGCCGTATCATGGACTCCCCGGTCAACTAACACAACCTTTACGCCCATAGCAACAATTTTATTGACATTTTCTTTGAATTCATCCTGCAATTCAATATATTTTTTGAAACCGGCTTCCGTGCTTAATGCCTCATCTTCCATTTCCTCCGGCTCCAACGCATCGTCAATCAGCAGTATTTTGGCTTGGGAAACGGTTTCCGGCATTTCTTTGTTCATTCGTTCCTTATCAACGATGACACCCAAAAAAACTTCGTTTTCGGCGCCTTCTTCGGCAGTAACCGTTTCCGACAATTTAAAATTATTTTCATTTAACTTCTCCAGCCCAATTAAACGGGCTGCCGCAATCACCAATTCCGCAATATCTTCATATTCACGGCCGGCAATCATCGCCACATTGCGTAGAATAGAATCATCTAAATCGGTCACATTACGGCTTCTGGCGCGAACCGCCGCCACAGCCCGGGCAATTCCGAAACGGACCCCTTCAATTACCCGCGCTACCGGTACGCCGCGCAAAACTTGATTTACTCCCTCGGCCACCAGACTGCCCGCCATAATCGTTGCCGTCGTTGTTCCGTCACCTACTTCCGCCTGCTGAGCTTTCGCAATATTAATGAGCATTTTGGCGGCGGGATGATTCACATCCATTTTATCTAATATCGTGACGCCATCATTCGTAATAATTACTTCCCCAAAACGGTCAACCAGCATCGTATCCAAGCCTTTGGGACCGATCGTTCCCTCGACTGCGGCCGTAATAGCGCGCACGGCATTGGCATTCGTCAAAAGCGCCGCCAGACGCTCATCTACCTCGGCGCCGCTGCCGGCTTGTTTTAAATTCATATTTGGCCCTCCTGTATCGATATGTAGCAGACGGCAAAAACCGTCTGCAAAATTCACAGCTTGAATTTTTGCAAAATTTCTTCTAACTGACTGTGCATAAATTCCAATACCGCCATAATTTTTCCATATTCCATCCGCGTCGGTCCCAAAATGGCAACCTTGCCGACAATTTTTCCGTCAACCCGGTACATAGCCTGAACCACGCTGCATTCCCGAATTCCACTGTACTTATTTTCCTGACCGATTGTTACGACCACACCTTCGGAATCCTGCATGTGGAGGATGTCACACATTAAACGTTCTTCTTCCAGTACGGTTAAAATTTCTTTAATCTTATCCACATCCTGAAATTCCGGCTGACTTAGAAGCTGGCTCGTACCGCCCATGTAAAGTTTTTCATTTTTTTCGCCCAGTGTTTGTTTTAGTATTTCCATTGTTGCATCAAACATCATCCGGTCCGGAATAATATCGCGGCGAATTTCCCGGAAAACGGAGGATTTTATTCTGTCGAAGGTTAAACCGGACAAATGATTGTTAATCCCATTGGCAATCTTTTGCAGATCTTTCAGGGAAGTTCCTGCGGGAATGTTAATGATCTTGTTTTCAACAAATCCTGTGTCCGTCACAACCACGATAATAGCGCGTGTTTCATCAAGAGGTAAGAATTGCATATATTTGAAAGTAGTACATTGTGAAACCTGAGGCGCCAGCACCAGGGAAATATTGCGCGTCATGCGGGATAACATTTTGGCCGTCTCCTGAAACACTTCCTCAATATTACGCACCTTGGACTGATACCAGTTCTTTATCAGCGTCATATCGTTATCGGAGATTTGATAGGGCGCCATCAAGGCATCCACGTAAAAACGATACCCTCTGGCTGAAGGGATTCTACCGGCAGACGTATGAGGCTGTTCGAGATATCCCAATAGTTCCAGGTCTGCCATTTCATTGCGGATCGTGGCGGCCCCTACCCCTAAATCATATTTACGGGCAATTGTTCTGGAACCAACGGGCTCGGCGGTGGAAATATAATCATCAATGATAGCCTGAAGAATTCTCTTTTTCCTCTCATCCAATTCTGCCACCTCCCATTGTTAGCACTCTATTTGATAGAGTGCTAACATCTAATAAAAAAATACCACTCATTTACTTGCCTGTCAAGAGATGAACGACATTTCCCCGCTTTAGGAGACTACGCAGCCACATTAACGTAGCTGCGCTATGGCAAAAAAGAACGGAATACGGCGTTGCCATATTTTCGTCCCAGTAAAGTTAGCCGGATTCCGGCGCTTGTAACCGCAATCAGCCCCTTACGCGATAAATCCTCTACCACAGGACCGAAGCAATCTATAAACGCAATGTGAAATTGAGCAGCAAATTCATCAAAATAAAGTCCTCTTTGCGTGCGTAGCGCCAAAAAGGAAAATTCCGCCCACGCTGTTTTCTCAATTGCCGTTTCGGCAAACAGAACCGGCAATTGGTTGCGGGCTAGTTGGCGCATATAGACATCAAGTCCGGCAACATTCGCGCTTCTAACCCCCTTAAGAAAGGAATGCGCCGCTACCCCCAGCCCTAAATACGGTTTGTATTGCCAATATTTCAAGTTATGGCGGCATTCATAACCAGGCAGCGCAAAATTGGAAATTTCATACCAGTCATACCCTAACTGCGGCAAAAGGCCCGTAACTTTTTCATACATGGCGTCATCCGTATCTTCGTCGGGCAATGTCAGACGGCCGGCCTGAAGCGCGTCAGACATTGCCGTTTTCTCTTCCACTTTCAGTCCGTAGACTGAAACATGGGGAACGCCCATATTGGCTGCCCGCCGCATACTGCTTTCCAGGTCGGCAACGGTTTGCTCCGGCAGACCATACATTAAATCAATACTGATATTAGTAAAACCGGCTTTACGGGCTTCAAGAACAGCCTGCTCACCTTCCCGGGCGGAATGAATCCGTCCGACTAATTGTAACAACCGGTCATTAAACGTTTGCACGCCGAAACTGATGCGGTTAATGCCAAGCCGGCGAAGCAGGGCCAGCTTTTCTTTATTAACCGTTCCGGGATTGGCTTCGATACTGATCTCAGCCGCTTCATCCAGCCGAAAATTCTTTCTCACACAAGCTACGGTTTGCTCCAGTAACCGGCCGGGAAGAATCGTCGGCGTCCCGCCGCCAATGTATAAAGAATCCACCGCCGCATTTGCCAAAGGACCGCCTTGCATAGCGCATTCCCGGCACAAGGCGGCTACATAATCGGCATATACGGATTCGTCACATACGTAGGATGTAAAATCACAATACAGGCATTTTTGCGCACAAAAAGGAATATGGATATAGAGTCCGATTTTCATAGTCAGAACCCTAATCCATTTTTAAAATAGCCATGAACGCTTCCTGCGGAACTTCCACACTGCCTACCTGTTTCATGCGGCGTTTGCCTTCCTTCTGTTTCTCCAGCAATTTACGCTTGCGCGTGATGTCGCCGCCATAACATTTAGCCAGTACGTCCTTGCGCATTGCCCGTACGGTCTCCCGGGCGATTACCTTATTGCCGATAGCCGCCTGAATGGGTATTTCAAACATTTGCCGTGGTATAATTTCTTTCAGTTTTTCCGCCAAGAGCCGGCCGCGGTAGGATGCTTTCTCTCTATGAACGATAACCGACAGCGCATCCACCGGATCGCCGTTTAACAGAATATCCAGTTTTACCAGTTCGGACGCCTGATAACCGATTAATGCATAATCCAGGGACGCATATCCCCGGGTAGATGATTTTAACCGGTCAAAATAATCATAAATAATTTCACTTAGCGGCAAGTGATAAGTCATCATGACCCGGGTGACGTCAAGATACTTCATATCTTTAAACTCACCCCGCTTTTCCTGGGACAGTTCCATAACGGCACCTACATAATCATTGGGCACAATAACAGTCGCCTTGACGTAAGGCTCTTCAATATGGTCAATTTCCTGCGATGCCGGCAATTTGGACGGATTATCAATGGACAAAACTTCACTGTCTGTTTTGAAGACTTTATAAATTACATTGGGTGCTGTTGTAATTAAGGTAAGATTATATTCCCGTTCCAACCGTTCCTGGATTACATCCATGTGTAAAAGGCCCAAAAATCCGCAGCGGAAGCCAAATCCTAAGGCAATAGATGTCTCCGGTTCATAAGTCAGCGACGCATCATTTAACTGCAGCTTATCCAGCGCATCCCGCAAGGCATCATAATCGGCACTGTCAACGGGATACAGACCACAATACACCATGGAGGTAATCTTGCGGTAACCGGGCAACGGTTCTGTGGCGGGCCGGTCCGCTTCGGTAATGGTATCCCCCACCCGGGTATCCTTAACATTTTTTATGCTCGCCGCAACAAAACCCACCTGACCGGGTTCCAGTTCCTTCACATTTGCCAGATAAGGCCGGAAAACACCCACCTCTGTTACCTCAAAATTCTTATCCGTAGCCATCATTTTGATGCTCATCCCGGGTGTGATTTTTCCGTCCATTACTCTGACGTAGGCAATGACTCCCTTATAGGGATCAAAATGAGAATCAAAAATCAAAGCCCGCAACGGTTTTGCCGCATCGGAGGACGGTGGCGGTATTTTGCTAACAATGGCTTCCAGGACGTCTTCAATACCAAAGCCGGTCTTGGCACTCACCAAAATGGCATCGGCGGCATCCAGTCCGATTACTTCTTCAATCTCTTGTTTTACCTTTTCCGGATCGGCACTTGGCAAATCAATCTTATTAATAATCGGCACAATTTCCAGATTATGTTCCAAGGCCAGATAGACATTGGCCAGCGTTTGCGCCTCAATCCCCTGGGCTGCATCAACAACCAGCAGGGCTCCTTCACAAGCCGCAAGACTGCGGGAAACTTCATAGGTGAAATCAACGTGCCCGGGAGTGTCAATTAAATTGAGCATATAGGTATTGCCGTCTTTTGCCTTATATTCGAGGCGCACGGCCTGAGCCTTGATAGTAATTCCCCGTTCCCGTTCCAGGTCCATTTGATCCAGGACTTGCTCTTCCATCTCACGGGCAGAGAGGGCACCGGTATATTCGAGTAATCGGTCGGCAAGCGTTGATTTACCATGGTCGATGTGCGCAATGATCGAAAAGTTGCGAATCTGGGATATATTCATAACGGGCTCCCCTCTGAAAATCAGTCTAAATCATATTACCAATTATATCATTTGCCGCCCCGTCACCGCAAGCATTAAGGAATCTGCGTGTTTCGCGGCTTACTCCGGTTATGACGGGGTGATAACCAAATGGACCAGCATATGATAAAACAATATACCCGTAGTGTAGAGCGACTGGAAACAGGCCATAAAATATTTGCCCGTCTTAAGGGCTTCCGTCTCGAACTGCTGAAACCATACGTTACCTGCCGCCGTTATAAATTTTAAATCAAAATATAGCACAAGGGGGATGGTTATTTTATCATTCCCGGCTTCCAGACACATGGCCTGACGGCTGCCGGTTATCCTGCCAAATCCATAGAGAGCTCTTAATTTCTTATGAAAACCAAGAAAATAAACCGTATAGGTTCCTTGCTCATTCCGCGCTAGATTAAAAGACTGTACTACCTGCTCTCTTTGCGTTAAGCCGTTCAATTGTTTTTCCGCAACAACTACGCCCAATAAGATAATGGTGATTAAGACGATAACTCCCCGCCAAATAAATTGACTCTCTGAATAATCCGAGTGAAGAAACATAGAACCGCTCCTCTTATATACTTTGAATAAAAAATGGTTCACCAACGCGTTAATTATAAAAAGAAAAGAGACCTTACGAGACAAGCCTCTTTCCCGGATTCACTTATTTTCAGTAATAATCTCTTTTAATACCACTGCCAGCATTTTCATGCTTTGACAAGCTTCTTCCGTAGACGTCTCCTGGCTGCCCACTTCCAGTAACAGGGCCCGTGGATGCAGATGCTGATTATAGCGCCAATCCACCATTTGAATTCCCCGTGATAAACCGGGGAATTTTTCATTCAGTTTTGCATCAATCAATTTAGCAAAAGCATAGTTTTGTTTCCAATGCGGCTGGACCAGTTCCTGATGACCCGTCGCAACGACGATTGTAATCCGGGCAACGGTTATTCCGTTGACAACGGCAATTACATTTTTTCGTTGGTCCGCATCGCGGTGAATATCAAAAATCATCTGCAGCGACGGATAGTCCGCCAGCATTTTTTTAGCCGTAATTTCCGATTTATCATACGCTTTCATAAAACTGGGATAATCGTTTATGGCAGTGCTTTGCACTGCCTTTATGCCGTTTTCTTCCAGTGCTTTAACCAGTTCCGCTCCTACATTCACAATGTCGCCCCGTTGTCCACCCGGCGCATGATCCACACCGGAACTGGGAATATACGACTCGGAAGTATGGGTATGATAGATTCCCACTAACGGTTTTCCGTCAGCAAGAAACTTTTGGGTTTGCGGTTCGAATTGAGGAAAATTAGGAATGTTATTCACATTTACCGTGGGCTTGCCGGATTTAAAGGCAGCAGTCAGTGGTAATTCACTATATAAAAACGAATGAATGTCCTGGATGTCGATCCCGGTAAAAAAAAGTACCGCTCCCCGCAATAAATACTGAGTGGTACTAGTGCCGGACACTTTGACGGATGTTTCCTTTTCTTTAACTGCCGTTAAACCCGGTATCCCGTAAAACAATATATCCCGCCAGTGCGGCCACAGTTGGCTCCAATACGCTCCCGGCGCTTCTTGGTTTGTTTTCTCAAATGTGACTGCATATACCGACCGCTGAACATGAGCCCCTATCATAATCAATAATACACAAACCAGGGAAAAAACCAGCATCGATGTTTTTCGTCTAGCATAATAAGATCGTCTTTTTCTTCTCACGTTGCTGCCTCCCGCGTTCTGTTTACATACGATGTATATGCTTGGCAACAAAGTGATATGACTATGTCTAGTGCAGGTATTGATGAATATTCATATAATCAATGTGAGGATGTAAAGCTTGATTAATTCCTCCCGCTACCACTCCGGCAATATCTTCGATTAAACGGTCAACTTCTTTCGGCGTTACCATTAAGTCTCCCAGTGCTTCCGGCAAGACCTGGCGGACAATGGTGCCTTTTTCCTCATCCGATAAATTTTCCATGCTCTTGAGATAGCGGGCAAAGGCAGCCCGTTCCTGTAATATGGTAAGTGTATCCATAGCAATGGTCGATGCATGGACTACCGTGGGAACTCCAATGGCAATAACCGGAACGCCTAATGATTCCCGCGTTAATCCAAACCGTTTGTTTCCCACGCCGGAACCCGGATGAATTCCCGTATTGGCTAATTGCACTGTGGTAATTACACGGTGACTGGATGCCGCCGCCAGGGCATCAATCGCAATTACGACGGTAGGTTTTATTACCCCGACAATACCATGGATGATTTCCGCTGTCTCCATACCGGTAATTCCCAATACCCCCGGTGCAATGGCACATACAGAACGCACACCGCCTTTTAGTTCCGGCGAAAGCATTTCTTGCAGATGGCGGGTTACGACAATTTTATCGACTGTTCTCGGACCTAATGCATCGGGTGTTACATTCCAATTTCCCAAGCCAACAACTAAAATAGTGGCATTCGGGGCAATTTGCACCATCGAAGAAAGTTCCTGCGCCACATGGTTCATAACTTTTTTTTGCAAGGGCGTATTTTTATAGCGCAAACCCTGTGCTTCAATTGTGATATATTTCCCCTGAACTTTTCCCAGCATCTTTTCTGCTTCCGGGGTAGTAACATCAACGCGGTTAATGACAATATCCTCATCTTCCGCTGTTTCCATAATTACGCCGGGAATATCCTCGCGCACATGTCGCGTCAGCATTTCTTTTGCTTCAACAGCCAGGTCGGTACGAAGATTGCCGGTAAACTGCTCCATTGATTTCACTCCTCAAATTTGTTGACTATCTTTGCTATATTTTGCCCGTAGGGGAAAAGCAATATACGGTAACATATTTGCTGCTTGCTTTTTCCCTGCTTACATGCTAGAATATTTTAGGTAATATGGTCAAAGGAGGTGAATCACTTGCCAAATATTAAATCTTCAGTGCGCAGTGTAAAAACTGATGCTGAGCGGCGTGCGCGCAATTTTCCCGTTAGATCGGCAATCAAAACCGCTACGCGGAAAGTTGTTGAGTCCGTTGAAACTGGAAATGCAGATGAAGCCAAAAACCTTCTGACCAAAACTATCAGCGTTATTGACAAAGCCGTCGCTAAGGGCGTTATTCATAAAAATGCCGCGGCTCGTAAAAAATCCCGTCTGGCCCGCAAAATTAACAGTTTAGCAAAATAAAAAAAACCTGTCCCGTTTGTGGACAGGTTTTTTTTTTAATTGCATAAATCAAACACGATCTTTTCCAGCATGACCGGATTGGCCTTTCCTGCCTTTATATCCCAGTCCGCGGCTGCCAGACGGCATAAGGCTTGTTTAAGATTTTTCTCCTGAAATCCATTCCCTTGCCTGACCAGCTTTTCACCAACAAAAGGCGGTACGGCCAAATGCTCCGCAATTTGAGCCGGAGAGTATCCAGCCGCTTTTAATTGTTTGGCCTGCCATAATAGCCGAATCTGGCGTGAAAACAGGGCGATTATTCTTAACGGATGCTCACCCATCCGGATTTGTCCGGCCAATAACTCAATTGCCTTGGCGACTTGTTTAGAGCTGATTGTTTCAATTAAAGCAAAAATAGAAACCTCGGGAATCGCCGAAAGCACTCTTGTCAAATCACTCCGGTTAATCAGCCGCCGTTCTCCCGTAAATAAATCCAGTTTAATGATTTCCTGCTCTAAAAAACCAAGAGAGATTTGCGGCATAACACTTATAATTTCCAAAAAGTATTCCATTGCCTCGGGCGTCATCTTTTTTTGTAATTCCTGCAGTTTTTGGCCGATCCAAATTCTGGCGTCTTTAATTTTAAGCGGGTCGGCGCTAACAACCGCCCCATGTTGATTGACTACTTTATAAAGTTTACGCCGCTTGTCGATTTTAGAGGAAGTGGAAAATACAAGATAACTATAAGCCGGAATTCGCGGCAAAATTTCCATTAAATCGCCGCCAGACTCGTGGTTTCGTTTGTTTTCTTCCTCTTCCTCCGGCATTGTCTTACTGGATGCTTTCAATAATGCCGTGTTACGCACGACAATAACCCTTTTCTCCCCCCAAAATGGCACTGTTTCAATTAATGCAATCAGTTCCTGCGAAGAAGGGTCCCGGTCAAAAACAGTTAAATTTAATTCCCGTTCATCCGGTAAAAGAAGCGTTTCGATGATCGTTTGCTCCAACTGCCGGATAAGATAGGCTTCTTCCCCGTGAATAAAATAAACCGGCTGTATATTTCCTTTTTTTATTTCCAGCAAAGCTTCCGTAACGTTCATGGACCCTCCATTTAATTTGTAAAAGTTTTCACCGCCAGCGTTTCGCCGTCGGTGGAAAATACAACGGCTCCCTGTCTGTCGGTACGGTAAATTTTAATAGTATGCTTTAACAGCTTTTGTATCGTCTCGGCGTGGGGATGGCCAAAGTGATTGTTATAACCCACTGATATGACGGCATACTGAGGCTTGAGAGCCTGCAAAAATTCCTCGGAAGTAGACGTTTTCGCACCGTGATGCCCGACTTTCAACACCGTTGTTGGCGGGACCCCGTTTGTAAGCATGGCTGCTTCTCCCTGCTTCTCCAGGTCACCGGTCAGCAAAAAACTGTACTTGCCATAACTCACCCGTACTACACTGGATACCTCATTTCTCTGGACCTGGCCGGTACTGCTTGCCGCATGTAAAACTTGAATCAGTACGCCGTCGAGAAGAATTCGCTCGCCCCGGTAAGCAGGAATTACGGCACTACTGCCCTTCAGCCGCATTATTGCCTGCACGGCGGGAGAATAGTCCTCCCGTGCCAAAACAATATTTTTTACCGGCAGCGATTTAACAATAAACGCGGCTCCCCCGGCATGATCCTGATGTCCGTGCGTCAACACCAGATAATCGAGTGAGTTTATACCATAGTGTTTAAGATAGGGCAGGGTCACTCTTTCGCCAACATCAAAATCATTGTCTGAGCCTGCACTGCCGCCGGTATCTACCAGCACCGCCCTGCCGTGAGGCGTTGTAATCAAGGTGGCGTCGCCTTGTCCTACGTCAATAAAGTGCACCACCACCGGCTGGGGATAAAAACTGTAAAAAAGAAAAGATATGGCCAAAAAAAGTACCACACCGCTAACCCGCGCCGGCCAGCGCGTCCAAACCCGGGCCGGCGACAGAAAATACTTTGGCAGATAGCCAAATAACCAGGCCAGAAGAAAATAGTAGACGAGGACAGCCAGGATGCCGGGCGCCGGAATATAGATCTTGCTTGCCGGCAGCATTGCCAGGAAGGAATTGATTTGAACAACCAGACCAATCAACAAACTGCAGCATATCAAGGCCAGATGGCCGGCCATACTGAACAAAAGACCTGCCAGAATACCCAGCAATCCTAATAATACCATTAATTCAATCGGTGGTACAACAAGGATATTGGCAATAAAGGAACTGAGAGAAAAGCTGTTAAAATACCAGGCCAGAAAAGGCAGTACCGCCGCCTGCGCCGCTAAGGTAGCTGACAAGATGTCCGTTATGCCGCCAGGCAGTTTAGGTAATTTCCCAGCTATTGGAGGATATAAAAAAATCAAACCGGCTGTTGAGCCAAATGACAGCTGAAAACTAATATCATCAATAAGTCCCGGTTGCCGGGCAACCATAGCCAATGCACTGAAAGCCAAGGCGGTTGCCGCATCTTTTTCCCGTCCCAGCACCGTTGCCAGCAATAATACCAGCCCCATAAAAGCCGACCGCACTACCGGCGGTGTCATACCGGAAAAAATGGCATAAAACAGGATCGCTGCGGAAGCAACTGCAGCTATCAGGCGGTTATGCCATTTAAATCGTTTTCCCAGACCGTATATAAACCCGGCAACTAATGCAATGTGTGAACCGGAAACCGATAAAATGTGAATAATGCCGGTAGTCGCAAAATCCCGCACTACCTGACGGTCAATCCCTTCGTATCCTCCAAAGAGAATCCCGTTAAGCATTGCGGCATCCTTCGGCGGCATTGCCTGCAGCATTTCTTTTTTTATTCTTTCATGCCAGACTGCAAGATGGTCGCGCCATGACGATTGTCCGGTTACAGTAATTATTTTAACCAGTTTTGCCGATGTCGCCATCCTGGCCGTAATTCCCTGCCGCTGATATAATTTTACCATATCAATCATGCCGGGATTATTATAGCCGTGCGGCAGAACCACCATTCCGGTTACAAGGACTTTTTGACCGTAGGCGACCATAGAATCGTTATTTTTTTGTGCTACATACACTAAAATTCCGCCGCTTACCATGGGATTACCATGGTAACTACCGACTGTTTCCGCTGTTAATTTAAACTTCAGCCTCCGGGTCCCGTCAGGCAAATTCGTAATTTGGGGCACATCGGCTACGGTGCCGGCAATTGTGACCCCCTGCCCCGCGAAATGGCTAATGTCGGATTCCGGTATGATGCCGGCGGTCAAATAACGAGTCATACCGGCCAAAAAAAATAAAACAGCCAACAAGTAAAGGACCCGGTGCCACGGACAGCGGAAAAAATATGCTATGCCAAAAACAAGATACAATCCGTCAATCATATATATAACAGAAAGCGGACCATAATAAAAATGTCCCAGCCCGGCACCGGCAATAAAAGCGGCCGTTACAACAAGCAAAGGATTCGACATATTATAATGTTATTTTATCTTTCAGCCGGTTATATTTTGCGTCGCCAATGCCGGGGACTTTTTTTAAATCCGTTAATTCACCAAATGCTCCGTTCGCTTGACGGTACTTAACAATCCGCTCCGCCAGGGACGGGCCGATTCCCGGCAAATTATCCAATGCCGCCTTTTCCGCTGTATTAATATTAATCCTTGCATCGTTCCGACTCTGATTTCCGGCATTTGTATTTATTGTTTGGGCGACCAGCGCACCCGGAACGTGAATCTGCATTCCGTCCTTAACCGGCTGAGCCATGTTTACTTTGCCGCTGTCCGCTCCGGGAGCCATTCCGCCGGCCATATTAATGGCATCCAACGTTCTGGCGCCACTTGTTATCTTAAAAACACCCGGTTTATTTACTGCCCCGCTTACATAAACCACAACCTCCCCGGTATTGGTCTGAACCGGTGGCTTGTGGTTTGCCGGTCCCGTAACTGCATAATTTTCCGTTGAATTTTTTTGCCAAAAGCCGAACAAGCTTCCACCAAGCAGCAACAACCCGGTCAATATCAGGATTCCATACGCTTTTCGCCGGTTTTGGTCCATACGATCACCCCAACCCCAATATTTCTTTTTGCAATACTTCGGCAACATCATCCATTTTCCTCCAGAAAAATACCGGTTTGTCTAAAACAAACCGGTATTTTTTGTAGGAATATATAGTTTGTCGAAATAAACAAAAATGTTCCCGTGGGCCGAAGACGTGCCGTCAGAGTGGACTTACCGGATAACTATATTCACCAGCTTTTGCGGCACACAAATTACTTTAACGACTTGCTTACCGGCGATTAACGCTTTTACTTTATCCTGCGCCAGCGCTTTTTCTTCCAGTTCCTGCGGCAATAAACCGACAGGAACAACGATTTTGTCCCTTACCTTGCCGTTGATTTGCAGTACGACTTCAACCTCTTCCGTTTTAATCGCTTCCGGGTCAAAAACGGGCCACGGCTGCTTATGCACACTGCCCTGAGCCAGGGTACAGCTCCAAAGCTCTTCCGTGATATGAGGCGCAAAGGGCGCCAACAAGCGCAGCAAGGCAGCTATCGCTTCCCGGATAAGACCGCCGTTGGGTTGGGGTACCTGTTCCCTGAATGCATATATGGCATTTACCAATTCCATAATGGCACTAATGGCGGTATTAAAATTAAACCGCTCGCCAATATCATCGGTTACTTTTTTAATTGTCAAATGGACAACCCGGCGTAATTCCTTTTCCTCTTTGCCAAGACTGGCCGGATCATACTCTTGCTCAGTCTGACCGGCAACCAGCCCGGAATAAAAATAAACAATTCGCCAGAGGCGGCCCAAAAAGCGGTACGCGCCCTCTACTCCCTGGTCACTCCATTCCAGATCACGCTCCGGCGGTGCGGCAAACAGAATGAACAAGCGGGCCGTATCGGCACCGTATTTACCAATGATTTCCTCCGGCGATACAACATTTCCTTTGGATTTGGACATTTTGGCGCCATCTTTGATAACCATACCCTGGGTCAGTAAGTTTTTAAACGGTTCATTTACACTAATTAACCCGGCGTCTTTCAAAACCTTGGTAAAAAAACGGGAATAAAGCAAATGCAGGATCGCGTGCTCAATTCCCCCGATGTACTGGTCAACCGGCATCCAGTGATTGGCCTTGACCGTATCAAAGGGCTCATTGGCGCTGTGAGGACTGGTATAACGGAAATAATACCACGAAGAACAAATAAATGTGTCCATCGTATCCGTTTCCCGCCTGCCTTCTCCGCCGCATTGCGGACACCGGCACTTTACGAATTCCTCGGCCTGCGCCAGGGGAGAAACAGCGCCCGCCTCAAAACTTACCTTTTCCGGCAGCAGCACAGGCAAATCTTTTTTGGGGACAGGCACGGTGCCGCAAACCGGACAATAAATAATCGGAATGGGTGCTCCCCAATACCGTTGGCGGGAAACCAGCCAATCCCGCAAACGGTAGTTTACCCGCCGTTTGCCGATTTCTTTTTCTTCCAGCCAGGCGGCAATTGCCGCCTTGGCGGCCTCATTATCCATACCGGTAAAATCGCCGGAATTTATCAGAAAACCCGGTCCGTCATAGGCGCCGGACATGGCCGTAATCTCCAGGGAATGCTCCGGCGGCTGAATGACTAGTCGCTTGGCGAGATTATATTTGGTGGCAAATTGCCAATCCCTTTCGTCATGGGCCGGAACCCCCATTACGGCGCCGGTTCCGTATTCCATAAGTACATAATTTGCTATCCAGATAGGGATTTGTTCCCCCGTGAACGGATGGACCGCGCACGCACCGGTAAACATCCCTTCTTTTTCCGTATCTGTTGAAGTCCTGTTGATTTCGCTCAAGTTGCGAATTCGATTGACAAATTCCCGTACGGCTTTAGCCGCCGGCTTACGGTCAGTCAATTTCTCCACCAGAGGATGCTCGGGTGCCAGGACAATATAGGTTACCCCGAAAACAGTATCCTGCCGGGTTGTATAGACAGGAATCTTTTCGTCCAATTCGGGAACATAAAAACTAAACTCCGCTCCTTCACTGCGCCCAATCCAATTTTCCTGCATGGTTTTAACCCGGTCTGGCCAGCCCTTTAATTCATTTAAATCGGCTAAGAGCCTGTCCGCATATTCGGTAATTTTAAAGAACCACTGTTCCAGTTCTTTTTTTACAACCACCGAATCACAACGCCAGCAGTGTCCGTCAACTACCTGTTCATTGGCTAAAACTGTATTGCAATCATTGCACCAGTTCACCGCCGCCTTTTTTTTATATGCCAGGCCCCGCTCGTAAAACAATAGAAACAGCCATTGCGTCCAGCGGTAATAATCAGGATGGCATGTAGCTACTTCCCGGTTCCAGTCGTATGACAAACCCAGCTCCTGCTGTTGGCGGCGCATATTCGCGATATTATCCCAGGTCCAGGTTGCCGGATGAATGCCATGCTTAATCGCGGCATTTTCCGCCGGCATGCCAAAAGCGTCCCACCCCATGGGATGCAGCACATTAAAACCTTGCATGCTTTTAAACCGTGCTACGACATCACCGATCGAATAGTTGCGAACATGGCCCATATGTAAATGACCGGAAGGATAAGGAAACATTTCCAGAACATAATATTCGGGCATTTTACGGTCAATTTCCGTAACAAATGCCCCCTGCTCCGCCCATTCTTTTTGCCATTTGGCCTCAATTTCCCGGGGAAAATACCTTTCGTTCATGTATGCATAAGCCTCCTCAAAAGTATATGAATTAAAAACGCCCCTTGGCGCACCTGGCCAGGGACGAGTTATTCCCGCGTTACCACCCTGATTGATGGCTACGCCATCCACTTTCAACAACCGATAACGAGGTTAACCGTCAGTCATTACAATAGGTCATAACTGCTCCTCCGCAGTGAGTTTCGGCTTGGTTTGATACCGGCTCGCATCCCCCGCCGGTTTTCTGAAATTCGCACCAAACCTACTGGTCTGCATCTTAGGATTATCGAATATCATTATATAGTACCATTACCTAAAAGTCAATGTCTTCCATAGCCTCCGTGTGTTTAACTTGTGATAATGTCACCTTGTAGATTATCGCGATAAAATGTCACTATGAACAACGAGGTGCATTATCAATTGTCCCAAAAACAACTAAACAGGTACACCATATTGCAAAAGCTTGTTGACGGAGATTTTACCCTTGCACAGGCTGCATCTAGTCTAGGCTTAAGCAATCGCCAGGTAATCAGATTAAAGAAAGGATTTATCCAGGAAGGGCCTGCGGTTCTGATTCACAAGAACACGAATTGCAAGCCTGCTCATGCACTCGGTGACGAGCTCGCGGCTAAAATCATTTCTCTCAAACAGTCCGAGCTGTACCGGGATGCTAACTTCCTACACTTTCAGGAACTACTTTCACGTCACGAAAATATTACGATTAGCTATTCTGCTCTACACTCACTCTTAACCAAGGCAAAAATTCAAAGTCCTAAGAAACGCCGCCGTTTTAAGCCGCATCGTCGCCGCAAACGTAAATTGCAAGAAGGTCTTCTGATTCAAATGGATGCGACTCCTTTTGAATGGTTTGGCTCCGGGGATAAGTATGCACTGCATGGCGCCATTGACGATGCAACAGGCAAGATTGTCGGGTTATATCTGACTAAAAATGAATGTCTTATGGGGTATTGGGAAGTAACACGCCAGATTGTCCTCAATCATGGCATTCCCGTTAGCCTATATACTGACAGACATGCTATTTTTCTTTCCACGGTTGCCACCAGGCTCTCTGTCGAGGATCAGCTTGCCGGCAAAGTAATTAATGATACTCAGTTTGGCCGCGCTATGAATGAGTTGGGCATTACCATTATCCCTGCTCGCTCACCCCAAGCTAAAGGCCGCGTGGAGCGTCTCTGGGAAACTCTGCAGAGTCGTTTGCCAATTGAGTTTAAGCTGGCTGGTATTTCTACCATCGACCAGGCTAACGAATTTCTGCTTAAGTATATCCCTTTGTTTAACCAGATGTTTGCCGTTGAACCTGTGAATGCTGTGTCTGCTTTTCGCACTGTATCCTCAAAGCTTAACATCGATACGGTGCTCTGTGTAAAACTCACTCGTTCAGTTGACGCTGGCGGCGTATTCTCATTTTATAATAAACACTTTAAGGTAATCACGAAGCCTAGCTTACCTCTTCTTCCACCCAAGGCCAAAATTAGTGTTCTTGTAAGCCCTCATATTGGCATTGCCGTTGAATGGAAACTGCAGTTGTATCCGGTGTTGCCGTATATCAAGCCTGTCAAAAAAGAGCCTGTTGCCCCTTCGTCCAAACAAAAATCAACATGGAGGCCGCCTGATAGTCATTATTACAAATACGGCCATACCTTGATTAATAAAGTCTCCTTCGAAGATACCGACAAGGACATTCTAGCAATGCTGGAATCCATTTTCCTATGCAAATATGCTTAACNACGAGGTGACATTTTCTCACGAAGCCTAGCTTACCTCTTCTTCCACCCAAGGCCAAAATTAGTGTTCTTGTAAGCCCTCATATTGGCATTGCCGTTGAATGGAAACTGCAGTTGTATCCGGTGTTGCCGTATATCAAGCCTGTCAAAAAAGAGCCTGTTGCCCCTTCGTCCAAACAAAAATCAACATGGAGGCCGCCTGATAGTCATTATTACAAATACGGCCATACCTTGATTAATAAAGTCTCCTTCGAAGATACCGACAAGGACATTCTAGCAATGCTGGAATCCATTTTCCTATGCAAATATGCTTAACTACGAGGTGACATTTTCTCACGATAATTATCCCTATTTGGGGGTGACATTTTCACAAGTTATTGACAGCACTCCGCTGGCTTACGCAGAATAGCTTTGTAACAATAGGATTCAGACAATGTCGAACCTTACCGAATCAGTTCCGCCAATTTTCGCCGCAAAAGTTTGTTGGCCGCATTGCGCGGCAATTTTTCCACAAAATAAACGCGGGTGGGACATTTGTAATGCGCCAGTCTTTCCCGGCAAAACAGCCGGACTTCTTCTTCCGTCACGGCCGACTGTTCGTTTATTTTTATAAAAGCAACCGGAACCTGTCCCCATTGCTCATGCTTGACGCCGGTAACCCCCGCTTCAGCAATCGCAGGATGGGCGTTTAAAACCGCCTCAATTTCCGCCGGATAGACGTTTTCCCCGCCTGAGATGATAAGATCACTGCGCCGGTCCAGCACATAAAGAAACCCTTCTTCATCTATATAACCCAAATCTCCCGTATGAAACCAGCCATCCCGGAAGATATCCAATTTTTCATTGGCAATATTTAAATAACCCGGTGTGACAGTAGGACCACGCACCACGATTTCTCCCACTTCCCCCGGCTTTCTCCCCCCGCCGTCTCCTTCGATTTTTATTTCTGCAGGAAACAGGGCTTTTCCGGCCGACCCCAGTTTGCTGTCCATATACTCAGGAGATAAAGTAACCAGCTGCGAAGCCGTTTCCGTCAGACCATAGGTCTGATATACCGGGATTTGCTTCTTTCTACATTCTTGTAATAAAATTGCCGGAACCGGGCCGCCGCCTACCAGCATGCAGCGGAAAGAATCCGGGTATCCGTCCTGTCCTAAATTTTCCAGCATTTGGGCCAACATCGAACTCACAACAGAAACCATGGTTACGCCTTCGTCGCGGATGGCTTCGTTTACCGCCGCCGGTATAAACTTCCGCTGAATCAGGACGGGAATGCCGTAAATGACACTTCGTAAAATAATCGATAATCCGCTCATGTGAAACATAGGCACGCAAATCAGCCACTGATCCGTCATTTGCAGCCCCAGGTTGAGAACCGAGCCGGTGGCACTCCACCAGTGATTTTCATTGGTAAGCATGACTCCCTTGGGGCGTCCCGTTGTTCCCGAAGTGTAAATGACGGTATGAACCGCATCCAGGTCAATTCTTCGCTCCAGTAAAACATCCGCTCCCGGCAACTGCTCCATCGCCGCATAAGAAAGTACGCCTAACCGGGGTATATCCGCCGTTATCGCCGCTACTGTTCCCAAAAATTCATCATCATAAATCAACAGCTTACAGCCGGCATCCTTAAGCTGCCAGCCAAGTTCGGCCGGGGCCAGACGGTTATTAAGCAAAACCGTTATGGCGTCGAGATATTGCAAAGCGTAAATGATTTGTGGCACCCGGAAACTATTCCCCAGCAGAACAGCCACGCGGTCTCCCCGGCCAATTTCCCTGCCGTGTAATTTACGGGCTGTCGCCTGCGCATACTGATTCAAATCTTCAAACGTCCAAACGACCGCCCCGTCGGTCAGACAGACCCGTTTGGGAGTCAGAGAAGCCCGTTTATCCAGCCAATTCGGCATTTCCCGGTTATTCATGTTCCTTGTCCCCCTGACCCATCAAGGAAACCGGGGAAATTGTTTAAAATCGGGGTTGCGTTTTTCCTTAAATGCATCGCGGCCTTCCTTGGCTTCCTCCGTCGTATAAAATAGCAGCGTCGCATCGCCGGCCAATTGCTGTATACCGGCCAGCCCGTCCGTGTCGGCATTGAAGGCGGCCTTTAAAAAGCGGATCGCCGTGGGGCTCTTGGCCAGAATTTCCCGGGCCCACTCTACGGTCTCTTCTTCCAGCCGTTCCAGGGGAACCACCGTATTTACCAAGCCCATTTCCAAGGCTTGCTGCGCATTATACTGGCGGCACAAATACCAAATCTCGCGGGCCTTTTTATGGCCGACGATCCGCGCCAAATAACCGGAGCCATAACCGGCGTCAAAGCTTCCCACATTGGGTCCGGTTTGGCCAAAGACCGCATTATCCGCCGCAATCGTCAGGTCACAAACAATATGTAAAACATGCCCGCCGCCAATGGCATAACCGGCGACCATCGCGATGACCGGTTTGGGAATGGCTCGGATCAAGCGCTGTAAATCCAAGACATTGAGGCGGGGAATCTGATCGTCGCCGACATATCCGCCGTGCCCCCGGACCTTCTGGTCCCCGCCGGAACAAAACGCCTTCTCTCCCGCTCCGGTTAAGATAATCACGCCAATCTTCGCGTCGTCACGTGCCCGGGCAAAGGCATCAATTAATTCAAAAACGGTTTTGGGCCGGAAAGCATTGCGGACTTCCGGCCTGTTTATGGTAATTTTAGCGATTCCCTCATACGTTTCATATAAAATATCCTCATAACTGTATTCCGACTTCCAGGTAATCATATTTTTCAAATCCTTTCCTTTAAGAATGTGGATTATGGAGCGACAAAAAATCCATTACCGCAGCCGTAAAGACCGCCGGCTGCTCCAAATGAACCGTGTGGCCGGCAGAAGGGATGATTTGCAAAGTCGAACCGGGTATTATCTTTTCCATGGAAAGTCCGATTCGCCGAAACTTCGCATCGTGCTCACCGACGAGCAGTAGGGTGGGGACCCTAATTTCCTGCAGCCGGCCCCACCAGGACGGCTGAACGCCGGTGCCCATACCACGCAGGCTGTTCGCCAGACCTTGCGCTTGATTCTGCAGGCGCTGACACCGCACTTCGTTTTTTATAAAATCCGGCAGCGCCTGCTGGGTCGCAAACAGTGCAAGGCTTGTCCAGCGGTCGACAAACGCTGCCACGCCCTGTTCGATAATAAAACCGGCTAAGGCCTCATCCGAGCGCCGGCGTGCTTCCCGTTCCGGTTCCGCGGCAATGCCCGGCGAACTGCTTTCCAAAATTAAAGTATGAACCCGTTCCGGCGCCTGCACCGCAAATTGCAACGCACACCGC
The DNA here is from genome assembly GCF_900476375.1 of Allolucifera butyrica. GTDB lineage: Bacteria > Bacillota > Negativicutes > Sporomusales > UPPP01 > Lucifera > Lucifera butyrica. The sequence goes on from NZ_UPPP01000061.1 coordinate 146,975, forward strand.
CCTCCCATGGAATAACCCAGCAGATTCACTTTTGGCAGACCTAACTGAGCCAAAAGCTGCAGCAAATCCTCTACGGCATGCTCCATGGAATAGCGTCTGAAATCCACCGGGGATTCCGAAAGGCCATGACCGATCATGTCGACCAAAACAACCTTATACCGGTTGCGTAAAGCGGGAAGAATCCGCCGCCAGCTTTGGATACTGCCGGTAAATCCATGCAATAAGAGGAGCGGCGGCCCTTCCCCCTCCATTTCTACATTCAATTGGATGCCGTTAACGTCCATCAGCACAGAAGCCATCCCCCTTTAGGAAGCCGAAAAGGACCGGCTGGCTATATGCGAAACAGCCTGCCAAATTTCCCGGTGCCTTTGCACATTATCGGCGCGATTTGTGGGGATCTCGATTATTTTTAAGCCCTTGGCGGCCAGACAATGCTGTAAAGTTTGCCGGAACTCTTCCCAGGAACGGACCCGCGAAAATTCTCCGTGATACATCTCGGCCACTGCTTTGAAGTCCAGGCCGAGGGGTGTTCCAAACAGTTTCTCAAAATGCTGCGGCAGCCGGGCCTGCGGCAAAAAAGAAAAAATTCCGCCGCCGTCATTGTTAATGACAATCACTGTGGCATTCAAACCGTGCAGCTTGGCGGCCAGCAAGCCGTTTAAATCATGATAAAAAGATAAATCTCCGATGACCAGAACTAAGGGATTGTCACTGGCGGCGACTCCCAAAGCGGTCGAAACAACGCCGTCAATGCCATTCGCGCCGCGGTTCGCCAAAATCCGGATATTCCGGTCATTGCAAAAAAAGAACGTATCCAAATCGCGGACGGGCATACTATTGCCGACAAATAAAGTTGCGGCGGCAGGCAGGGTTTCCCCCAACTCGATAAAAACTCTTCCCTCGAACAACGCTTCGCTCTTGCCCTGGTTATACAGTTCTTTTCGGGTAAGTTCATTGACTGCCAACCATTTTTGCGCCCAGGAAGATTCCTGCGGGCTGCCGGCAGCCAAGGAATCCAGCCAATGATTCAGCTCCCGGCAGAAAGGGACAACCCCGGCATAAATCATATCCGTCGCCATTAACGTGGGGTCGCGCCAGCCCAGTTCCTCATCAACTACGATTTGCCGGCATAAGGGCAGTCCTTTTAAATAGAAAAGCAAGGCTTTGGATACCGGCATAGCACCGAAACGGATCACTACTTCCGGCGTAAGCCGGTCCACAACGTCCGGGTCCCGTAAAAAGGAATCGTAGGTTTCCACAATCCAGCGTTTGTCGTGGGCGCCGCTTCGCACCTGGGAAAGGGGGTCCGCTAAAACCGGATATTGCAGCCGTTCTGCCAGACTAACTACCGCACTGGCTAACGCCGGGTCATCATGCGGACCGCAAATAATCAGTCCTTTTTCCATACCTTGCAATTGCTTCGCCAGCGACTTGCCGGCCTCAGGCTCCAGGTACCGCGGTCCCGTCAAAATCCGGGTATAACAGTCCTGTCCGCCGCGGCCGCTTTCCCGGAACATCCCATCGATACTCAGGTCCGGTAACAGCGGCTCCCGCAAGGGAAAATTTAAATGGACCGGGCCGCTCGGGCCTGCCAGAGCCATTGCCGAAGCCCGGGCCGCTACCGAGCGCGCATATTGCAGTAATTCCGGCGAGTCATCCGGCACGGACATCTCTACAAACAGTTTGACAAAATGGCCAAATATCCCAATTTGATCAATTGTTTGCGGCGCTCCTACCGCCCTTAACTCCGGCGGCCGGTCCGCCGTCAAGGCCAGCAGCGGCACCCGGGCCTGAGCCGCTTCCACCACCGCGGGCAGGTAATTGGCCACGGCGGTACCCGACGAACAGACCAGCGCGACCGGTTTTCTTTGGGCTTTAGCCATTCCCAGTGCGAAAAAGGCAGCGGACCGCTCATCAATATGCATCCACACTTTCATGCCGGGATGCTCTGCCATCAATAAGGCCAGCGGCGTGGACCGCGAGCCCGGACTGATTACGGCCTGATTGACGCCGCACCGCACTAATTCGTCCACGAAGGCGCCGATATAATTCGCAATTCCTTTTCCCTGGGTCATTTAGTTTCCTCCTAAAGCCGCCAGCATGGGTTGAAGCTTTAGCATCGTTTCTTCATACTCACTCAGCGGTTCCGAATCTCCCACAATACCACAACCGGCAAATAAGGAAATCTCTTTTCCCCGTATCAGGCCGCAGCGGATCGCGACGATAAACTTCCCATTGCCCCTGGCGTCGGCCCACCCCAAAGGACCGCCATACCAGCCCCGGTCAAACGGTTCTTCCTCCCGTATTTTTTTCATTGCTGCCTGCTGGGGAAATCCCCCCAAAGCGGGAGTGGGATGTAAATCGGCAGCAACGTGGAAAAGTGAAGTCCCCGGGCGGGCTTTGCCAACAAGGGGAGTACATAAATGCTGAATATTTTTCAATTTTACCAGGAATGGCGCCGCCGGTATTTCCAATGCCTCGCAATACTTCTTTAATTTATCGCTGATCATCTGTACCACCAGGCGATGTTCCTGCTGATTCTTAGGGTCTTGGAGAAGCTCTTCACCCAGCATCTGATCTTCCGGCTGGTCTTTCCCGCGTCGAATCGAACCGGCCAGGCAGGTAGAATAAAAACAGTCTTCTTCCCTGCGAACCAGACACTCCGGCGAAGCGCCAAGCAAACAATCCCCCTGGTGAACAAAAGCAAAGATATGACTTTCCGGCTGATCCTCATGCAGGCGCTGTAAAACCTCCGCAACCGCAATCGAATTTTCACTGTGAAGCCGAAGTTCTCTGGCTAATACAACCTTCTTCCATTCTCCCTCGCGTATCCTTTGCGCTACCTCGTCCACCAATTGCAGCCACCGGTCGGGATTTTCCGCTTCAACAGAAAATGAATTTTTAGCAATCGGGCGCGGCTTACCTGGCTCCGCTAAAAACCATTCACACGCAGCCATCAGATATTGAGTGATTTCCCGGAAGTCTTCCTTCCCTTGCAGCAAATAATTCAGGGTAAGCCAGGACTTACCCTCAGTCTGCGTGAGCAGTATTTGGGGAACATGAAATTCCGCATTGGCAAAATGCTCCCATCGCTCAGACCGTGCTTTTAAGGGGTCAAAGACACCGCCTCCCATTAATAGCAAGCCGGTTTGAGGAATCTCCGGCTGGAAGGATTGCATACTGTTAGCGGCAATAGCCCGCCATTTTTCTTCGACTTCGGCAAAACGGTCCGGTCCGTTATGCTCCACCTTGATGGAATACGCTTCGCCGGCGCCGGCTAACGTAATGCCCGACGTAGAATCGGACCAGTAAACAATTCTTTCTTGATTCCTGCGTACAGCATTTCTAAAAGAATCAAGCGGGCTGAAGGCCCCCGCCGGCACAACATGACTGACCAGCACAGACCGCCTCATTTCCCTGGATTGTTGGATTCCCTGGCAAATCAGCCTCTGTAACTCCTGCTCTAACAATTCCATCGTTGTAAAGATCTTCCTCCCATCGCAAAAGTACACTATTGTTTCTTTGCCACGGAATCTTCAGAATCCTTCCTCTGCGTCGTGATACTGCTTAATCGATTACTACTACCGCCTATTGTGCTACCCAAGGCCGTTCTGTTATGCAATGTTATTTGGATGTTCTTTTGCCGTCCAGACAAAGGCCCTGCAAAAAAATAAGGACGGGTTGACCGGCAAACAAGCCAAACTTGCTGCCGGCAAACCCGCCCCCTTGACACAGACCGGTCTCATTGACCACCATCAGCCGTTATTTTATCTATCTTATCCACTTTTTGCCTTAACACTAATGAAAATTCACCAATCCCCGCGTGATCATTATATCTTTCACCATAATCAATAACAAAAGTATTTGGAAAGTTAATTGTTCTAAAAGTTTGACCGGCCGAAATTACTTTAACAGTTACATCGCTATAGGCATCTGCACTTTGAGCTGGAATTTGCGCCCATTTAAATAGTTTTAGCGGTTCATCCGATTCAATCATCGTTGCATCAGAAGTTAATCTTCCCGTTATAAATAACGTAGCACTAACTATCGTTGATTTAGCCATTGAGTCACTTGGAGTACATAATTCCACATGTACTGATTGAATCATAGATTCGTCTAAATAAATATTTTCTTTCCCTTTAACGCTAAGTGTGAATCCCATAAGTACCTCCAAAAATTCATTTTTTAAATCGTATAAAGCCTAATCTTTTCTTGCAAGCCAATATGTCATTATTTGTTTATAGCACTTTTTGATCATTAAAATCACTATCATTACTGTAATAAAATAAAGAAAAGCTAATATCAGTGACATAACATTCATTATAAGCATGATTATGAAATCACCATTAATATATGATGTAAATGCCTCGTGAAAGAGAGGCATACTACCTTTCATTGGAATGCTGTTTTGCCGTTCTACAACTAGCCCCATCATAAACCACACGGTATGAAAAATTACAAAGCCGATACTTAAATTAAAAAACAGTTTAAGCCGTTCTTTAAAGGTAAAATATAGTGTTGCAAGCGTACATAAAACAGTAATACCAATTGTTAAGAATATAAAGCGCATTTCTGAAGAAGGACCCCGTAAAATAAAAGACCCATTAATAAAATCTACTTGGGCTATAGCCATGAAAATAAAACCAATCACGGTAAATCGAAATGTTTTTTCTATTTTTAACACACCTTCTTACTCTAATATGATTCTAACCTATATAAACGTCCCACGCCGGCTTTGTGGACCATTCATTTGGATATTTTGATACTATAACCAAAATGGGATCACCAGATTGCAAGATTAAGGGAAATAATTCTGCATCCCAAGGTGTTCCTACATTGATACAGCCAGCCGAACCATGAAAAAATAAAGGGCTCATTAAACCTCCATGCAGGAAAAATCCATCTCTGCCAAAAGTATCCGTTCCGGCATTAGGATGAAGTGGAGCCCTATACAAACCCCAATTTTCATGCGCGATAAGATTCCGTTCCACAAAGGACACCGCTGTTCCTCCAGTAACTTCCGAAGGATATAACGTATATGTACCTGGAGGGCATGGTCCTATATTTTCAACCGTAGGATCTGTCGCTCCCCATTTTCCTGTTGCGGCTTTAAAAGTAGCGATAACATTTCCAGCCCCATCACGAAATGTTAAAACTCCCATCTCTAGCGTTAATGTTCGCTGTCCCAATCACACCACTTCCTTTCCTCGTTTGCTAAAGTTTTTCTATGGAAAAATATGTACAGGAGTTCCAATCATTAGATACTTTTTTAGAATCAATATATCCGTGTCGCTAAGCGCAATGCATCCTTTCGTCCAATCCCATAGATTACCACCTCCATGAATGCCTACTTCCCCACCTAACGCTGTATTCCATAAAGGTATCCCATTATTTTTATTGTTATCTATCAATTCTTGGTATTGCCGCTGTGAAATTCTTCCTTGTTTAAAGCCTCGTTTGATATCCTTCCCTTGCGGATAATTGAGACCATAAAAATATAAATAGGGTGTTTTATCATTCACATAACAGATGGCATAATCCCCTTCCGGTGTTTTTCCGTCCCCTTCCCGTTCTTTGTCCCCAATAGGCGAGAAACCTAGCGCAATTTTAAAAATACCAACCGGTTTTTCGTTTTGATATAAAATCAGCTTTCGTTCCGCTTTAAATATTTCTATTTTTACATGCTGCGGGTCCGGTGTTATTGAACTAGACAATATTCCTGGAAACTGGTTACTCCGAATTTGAAACGGGGGAAAACCCCGCCATATAGCAACGGCTAATATAATACCTAATAAAATCCATCCTAGTGATGCCCATTTCATAAAGTGACTCTCCCATAAAAGTTTAAGTTCAAACCGCCAACCTTCCTATTACTTCACAATAAACCAAATTCCTCCTTTACTTCAAATAAATGGGACAAAAGTCCCTAAAAATAAGTTCAATTTATAGGACTAAAATTCAATGTATTCCACTTTTTGCAGTCCTCTTTCATTCGACATTATTCGAAATATAAATTCATTATTTACTTTGCGGCTGGTAAATTGGGAGAATATTGTCGCTATAAGTTCAGGATTCGAAATATGGGATGCATGGAAATTATTTCTTTTTAAAGAGTACAACAAATCTTTGACAAAAAAGTGACAAACAAAAAAACCTGGCAGCCAAATGCCAGGTTATAAGGATCATGCTTTGCCAATTCAATAAGCGGCGTGGGATCGCCTTATTTATTAGCTGCTAAATGAGAATTTGGCGAACAAGGATAATCCTGCATTATATCAACATTCTTCTGAATAAAAGTAACGAACTCCTGACGTACGCTGCAACGATCCCGTATCCCTGCCCGGTAGGCAATTTCAGCCGCCAGACTGGATTCAAAAACAGTGACGGTCTCAAACTTCATAACCAAGGGAAGCAGTTCCGGATACTGCGCTTCCTGTTCACGGGCAATTGCCATTAGCTGTAGTAGTATAGATTCGGATTCTTTCATTGCTTTAGCATATTTAGCATTTGCAACACCGGCTATACTGAGGAGATTGTCCACTCTGTCAAAAACGTATTGTTCAAAAGCCTGGTTCAAAATACTTTCCAACACAACAATCCCCCCTATCGTTCTCCTTGCCCGTCATTGCTCTGAAAACCGGGGTTCCGCGCCATTTGTTCCTTTTCTTTTCCCTGGACAAACCCTATACCCCCTATACTCAGGCTGCGGCATGAGCCCTGCAGCGCTGCCGCCAGCTTTTTTACAGGGGGAAATTAAAAAACGCATGCGAGGTTTTTACACCCTACACATGCGCTTTGCTTCGTCGTCTGCTAAGTCCTATTATCAATAAGCCGGAACATATCCGGCATTCAACAGAAAGGCGTTCTGCACTCAAACTATGTAACCGACGCCGGCCCTCCTGCTGACAATTGTATAATAGGGCTCCATCCTCTGCTGCGTATGTCGCACAGCCTGCTCTCTGCAGACATCCCCGTTACACACTGGGCCTCGCTTGTAATCAAACGGGCGGCATTGTATAATAGAAATGTCGTCGTGGACAGCTTGACTGTTATGTGTAGGTGCTGTGACACCTGCTCATGCCTCGGAAGTGCGCCAACACTTCCGGGTCACGGCGACTTTTTAATTTCCACCTAGTTTTAATTATAGCGCATTTCAGCTGAATTGCAAGGCTTGGCAGATAAATCAAAAAATACTTTTCGGTCCCCCAAAGCATCCCGGCAGCCGAAGCCACCGGGATGCTTTTGATTTTCCTCTTGAATCCGCAACAGGATGTATTTCTTCTGTTTTCCTTTATTCTATCATCTTTGAAGAAAGAAACAAAAAGAATGTCTCTTTGCTTCCTTCCATTCCAATATGGTGAGATTTCAACGCAAGCCCCAGTCAGCCGCGAACGATGCGAGGCAGTTATTTACGATATGGTAAGATTCAGCCTTTTCTTCCCCATTCATAAGCGTTTTCTTGGCTTGGCTTTACATTCCAATATGGCGAGATTTCAACTGATCGGCCACGCGCTGGCCCTGACTGTCACTGATATTTACATTCCAATATGGTGAGATTTCAACCATCACATCCTAGAGATAGAGATAACCCCTATTCAATTTACATTCCAATATGGTGAGATTTCAACGGTAACTCCGGTGTGCCGGTAGGTACGATTATAGCGATTTACATTCCAATATGGTGAGATTTCAACCTAGGACAAGCGTCCAAACAAAGCTTGCAATCCAGATTTACATTCCAATATGGTGAGATTTCGACTAAAACCTCCAAGAAACTTTTCTGCTGCTCATCGAGATTTACATTCCAATATGGTGAGATTTCGACCATTATGGCGAAATCGTTTTTCATCGCCTGATTTGAATTTACATTCCAATATGGTGAGATTTCGACACTGAGGCGCTTCCCAGGCTGCCGTCACTGTTGATAATTTACATTCCAATATGGTGAGATTTCGACCGCAAAGCCGGGAATATTGCTTGGAACGGGAAATATATTTACATTCCAATATGGTGAGATTTCGACGGACATCATTTTTGCCACTGATAAATCAGGGATTGTTATTTACATTCCAATATGGTGAGATTTCGACTTCTGCGCCTGGCACGTATCGGGCAGCGGATGGAGATTTACATTCCAATATGGTGAGATTTCGACTATTTACAGTGATTTTTGTCAGAACAGGTCAGAAATTTACATTCCAATATGGTGAGATTTCGACTTTCATTTACCTTTCTTGGCACGTTCCTTGCCCAAATTTACATTCCAATATGGTGAGATTTCGACCCGACAAAATCGGGATAGGAATTGCTTTAGGTCTCATTTACATTCCAATATGGTGAGATTTCGACCAGGACGGTGCATCAACAATTTATCAAACAGTTTTATTTACATTCCAATATGGTGAGATTTCGACCCGAGCCCTCGATGTGCTTATTTTATCAATCTTTATAGTTGATATTCTGTCGACCATGAGAAAAACATCTTAAAAAAACTAATTTTATATTAAGCGACAAGATAAAAAGCAGAGAACTATCTGGACTGCTACGAATTGTCGATGTCGCGTAATTTTTACACAACCTCACATCGACAAAATTATCTGCTCAAAATATACTCAAAATATATTAGAGAGTTTATTATCACACTTTCCCCAAAAGTCCTTTTCTAACCAACGCTCATGCCTACTTTTAAAGATAATTACTGAATCTTTATCATCTCTGATATATTTTTTAAGCTCACTGTTAAGTTGCATAATCTGTGATTCAGATAATTCCCCTTCAAACACTGAATTCTGGATATGAGTTAGATACTTTTTACACAATTTAAAAACTCTCCTTAATACCCGCGGCCCCGTTTCATCAAGTTTTATATCATATGTCAGAATAACATACATACCATTCACCTACCACCATATTTTAAATCCTTCATATTCTTTCTCGCCTAGCAAATGCTTTATTAATTTATAAGCTTCAAGACGAATTAAATACTGATATGAAACATCTTTTTTAAGTTCTCGATGCTTAATTGTCTGTTTCAAGCGGTTATCAAATTCAGTTGCAATTAATTGCGACGCTTCTTTTTTTAGATGCAGATAATTTAAATTCTTAGTGAAATGCTTTTCTGTAATTTGCTTTTTATTCAGCAAGGAAAAAATCAGCCTATCACCTAATAGAGGCTTAAATATTTCGGCAAGATCAAGGCTTAGCGAAAACCGCCGAACGCCCGGCTCGTGTAAATAACTTATTGTTGGATTTAACTGGGTATGGTATATCTCACTCAATACCCTTGTATACACTAAACTATTGGCAAATGATATCAACGTATTAATCATATTGTCCGGAGGATTTTTTATACGTCGCTCAAAATTAACTTCTTGGTCAATGATCAGATTCCAAGATTGGTAGTAGTTTTTTCGTATATTACCCTCAATACCCATTAACTCAGTCACATTTTTACAGAATGGTATCTTTTTACGTAAAGCCATTATTTCATTAATATGCAAATCTAGGTCCTTACCCCGTTCGTTATAATAACGTAAATTTCTGTAAATATTATAAGCGGCGGCTTCAATAATTTGGCGTGCTATAGCAATACGTTTTTCATCATCATCATAATGTTGCACTTGTTTTACCAGCAAGCCTCCAGCCGGCATACTTTCCTTAGGATAAAAACTACCAGTATAAAAACTGTAATAATTAAAAAAGTGCATGACGATTCCGTATTGGGCTATCAAACTAACAAACTTGGTATTAAAGGACATTTCCGACATTAAGTATATGTCTCCTATAGTTTCCACTGGAATATCGCGTTTTGTACCATCCAGTGAAGTGAATTGCAGCGTGTTATCATGGCGTTTTAAGTCACCATCACTATAAATATAAAAACTTCTCTTCATTATACACCTCTTATATGTAACATAAATCGAAATAAGCGCAGGATTTACATATACTTATTTTTACAGGTATAGCTGGGATTTTTCCTGATACAATATTGTTTATTTCATCTAGCATGCGTTGTATTTCCGTCTCATCCTCAAGAGATAATTCTACCTCTAAATTCTGCCGCAGCAACGGATAGTCAATCTTAGCTTTAATATCCGTTAGTCCTTTCTGCTTCAAATAGTACAGGTAATATTTGACTTGCCATATGCCGGCATCTTCAATTTTTCTACTTTTTTTCACCTCATGTAGAATACCTTTTTGCTTGATATAATCAATACTAATCACGTTATCAATGTTAATATGTTTTTCTTCGCGTCGGTAGCTTTCCTCATCTAAAATCTTACCGATTTTTACATTCTCATTTTCTTGTTCCATACAAATACTATGAGAAAAATACCATAGCTTACGTTTACAGACGATATAATAATAAATCATGGTGCCATTAATCTGTTTTTCCATAACACACCCGCCAGTTAAAGAAATTCTGCTGAAGCAAATTGCAATGATTTATTATGGCTTCGTTCTCGAATGAGACCATCCCCAGTATGCTGTATCTCATAAAACAGGTATTTACCTCGGTATAAATAAATTTTACTTTTCTTGTATATCAATTCATTATCCCATTTCACAGCATCTCCATCCTGTTCAACGTGCGACAAATTAATTGTATACTTTAAGATTTCATTCTTAATTAATTGTTTTTGACTATTTGATATCTCTTTGTTTTCCAAATCTCTTTGCCACTGAGCAATTAACCCCTGCTGCTTCATTTGGTCAAAAATAGCCTCAGGAATTACAGTCACCGTTTCGATAGCTCTGAATAATTTCTGTACATCCTTCTTGTCCATTTCATACATTGGCAAATTCATTAGCATATTTATTCTTTCGTCTATTCCCTGGTAGTATTTAGATTTTAAGATTTCAGGATTATTGTCAGGATCATAAACCATGTTTATCATCTCTTGCTTAATATCGTTAGCATCACTTTCTTCCAACAATTGTCCATCATATTTTTGTACCGCCTTCAAAGAAAAATCATATATTTCAGGATCAACAACCTTGCCACGCCCATTTTTCCCATCTAGGATATAAATATTCGGTTCCTCACCCAGATCATATATCCGGCTGCGATAAATCCGTCCTAACCGTTGCAACAGCGAATCAATTGAACACATTTCGGTAAACAACACATCAAAGTCAATATCTAATGATGCCTCCACAATTTGTGTACTTACCCAGATTCCGGTGTCAGGTGTCCTTTTTTCAGCTGAGTTTGTTGCAAATTGCATAATATCATCCTCTAATATACTCCGATGTATTTTTATAAAGGAACTATGCAACAACTTTACACTGATGCCTTGTTGATTCTTGAGATTTTGATAAATGCGTTGTGCTCTGGCGACTGTATTAGCAATAATCAAAACCTTCTTCTTGCTCCCCATTTCCAGTAGCTCATCATAATCGAAATCTGCTCCTATAACCAATTTAATCCGGTGCCTTTTGGTAAATTCACTATGAAATGTTTTTTGCGGAGGTTTAACCGGAATTTCTAACTTTTTCATAAAATTGTACAGTACTGGCGGAAATGTCGCTGTAACAATAGCAAAAGCTCCACCTAAGTCTGTGATAGCTTTAATTGCCACTAAAATAATAGCCACCAAATCCTGACTATACATCTGGATTTCATCAATAATAAGCCTGGAATACGCAAGCGTAGCCAGCGGCATCTCACCGCCATTATATCTAAAGACAAATTTAAATAATTGGTCTATGGTAGTTATAGTCAGTGGCTTGGACAAAAGCTTTGCGCATGTATAGGCGTTGTGAGCAGCGTCAATATCTTTATCATTTTGTTCCTGCAGGTGATAGGAAATTGCGTCCGAATGCAACAAGCCAACTTTTGTGTAATTGATGTCCTTTTGAATCCGCTTAAAAATTGCATCGATGGATACTTTTAGGGGCAATGTATAAAAACCTTTACAATCACCAAGCCATAATAATGACGCTTCAGTTTTTCCTATGCCGGTAGCAGCAATAACCACGAGATTTCTTTCCCTATTGTCCAACATATACTGCTGAACAGGACGCAAGCTGTGGCCCTTAGCCTTAAACATTTCACGCACCCGCTCAGATAAGCCAATACCGGCTTCCAGGCAGCTTTCCTCTATGGACTCAAGCCCCGCACTAGCGGCATAATCAATTCGATTTAACAGACCTTTAATAATAAAATACTTACGCAGCATTTCATTATAATAAGACTTTCCACTATCAAAAGGTATTCGGGTATAAACCTCCGTATCCAGTCTGTCTGGCAAGATTACATAATTCCATTTAAAATCTTCTTTGTACTTTGGCAAAATTGTTTCAATATACCGCTCGGCTTCCTCATCCAGGTAAAACTCCCGGTGATGATGATAATATATCGCCTTTACCAATATCTCATATCCCATATTCGAATGCTTTTTCTTCATTATTCTCTTATCTAAAAAGGCACAACTTAATACATTGTGGGGGATTGGCTCAATATTCTGATATTCATCTCTAAGGACTGTAATTTTTAAAGCCTCACGTATCCTGTTTTGAAATTTCAAATCCATTTTTCCTAAATCATGATACAGTATAGCATCCTCTAATAACGCCCAATCCTTCTGGCTAAGAATGTCAGGATATAGCAATTTTAATTTTTCATATAAATTCAACGCAGATATAGTATGTTCTTCAATGGTTTGCAGAGGATTACTTTTCGCAAAAAATATGTGTTCCATACTGTCTCCAACTTTCTTTAATTCTATTTTCCATTATGGATAGATTAAAAGAGACATTTTTCAGGCCAAAAATACCGGATAATTATCATCATCAATCAGCATATACTCGCCTGAATTAATCTGAGACCCCCGTGTAGCATATCTGGCAATAATCTGTTCATCCCATTTACGCATCCCCGTTTTGGAATTAATAACATATTTTTTGTTTAACTTATAAATAGTACCGGAAAAATTGACTTCATACTCATCAAACTGTTGTTCTATAATCTTGGGGATATATGCATCATAAGATAACTTGATTCTACGCTCAAGTTCGGTGTCCTTGATATCTACGATATCAACAGAATCAATCCGGATCAAATCCTCCCACCGGCCTAGAGCCAGATAAACATTAGGATAGCTTAACCCCTGAGCAATTGTTTCAAGCATTGCCTCGTCCTTTGGTTTTATATGAATTAACAGTTCCATATCTACCAAAACTTCTACATTGCCCATTCCTCTAATCATGCCATAATCTTTATCTGCAGCACTTAGTTTAACATTGTGACGGCCACTTTCATATTTTGTACCGTTACCAAACTCGTACTTAGTACAGAGTTCACTAGTAGAAGAATAGTAACGGCCCTGAACACTTACATCCATATCTACATAACTTTTAAAATCGCAGGCAGCATGAATCATCCCAATAACGCTGGAATATGGCGGTAGAGGATAGCTTTCTTTCAAAATAAAACTAGTTGGTTTACGGTACGACGGCATATTCTGGTAAGCCATCAATCTTATGGCCTTCACTGATACACCGCCTCAACTTCACGGCACAATTGATCAAACAAATTGGATATAACAACAGGTTTTAAAGCTTTTTTTATTTCCTCGTCATTTTTAAATATACCGTTAATGTATCCCACTAAGGTGTTTTCTCCAATACTTTCTATAGTCTCACTTATCGGTGCAATACATAATTCCTGTTTATTGAGTCTAAAGCGATTTTCAAAGAACGGACTCTTGCGCTCGTACACACCGCCAACAGCAAAAACTGGGGCCAAATTCTCCCGGCGGCCTTTGATATCACGATATAAAAATTGAATGGTTTTTAGTAATGCTGTCACGCGCTTAACTTTTTCCCCATTATCGCACTGAACATCTTTGTCAATTCCCACCCGGTCCAAATCAATCGTAATAGTATACGCATAAAAAGATTTATGAATTTCACTCTGGGCAATAGAATTACTCGCATCGATACGTTTAGCCATGCTCGTATTGGTCAAAAAATCCAAATCAGAATTATATGGTTCCAATGACACGGCGTTGCTTAACCGCACTACTGCAGAACGGGTATTAGCTCCACTTCCTTTATCAGTTTTCATATAGCCAAACAAGTCAATTTCCGGATAATCAGCAATAGAGGTTTCTGGTTTATACTGAATCACCTTTTTTTCTCCTGACCCCATCGCTTCCACCGGTGTATTATCCCACCCCAGTTGTTCAATCATATTGTAACGTAAAGCCTGTCTTGATATATATGTATAACCATCTCCCCCTTGACGGCTAATGCGTTTCAAAGCAGTAATATTGCCGAAACCTTCCCCATAATTTGCACTTTGCGCTTCAAAAATCAGGCTAAGCGTTAAACCTTTTTTCATTATTTTGTATCCTCCCCGTCTTCTTTCTTGCTACTGCCACCATTAAGTCCGGTAACAAAGGCATAGCCAAAATCTAAAAATTTATTTTCTTCTTTTAAAACATCCAAGAAACCAACCGGCACTTGCATGCCAAGTCCAATATAGTTCCTAAGCAATGTATCCATAAACTCACTTGGGTTGCGTACTTTTAAAGCATTTAACAACTTATACGATAAGGTGCGGACTTTATTCTCGTTCTGGTTATCACCCAGCATTACTGTCCGCAGCTCTTCCCCTCGTTTCATTGCTGCAAAAACTACTTTTTCCCGCATTTTTTCATCTCCTTTACAAATAGCCACCGCTTGAATTTTGATTAAATACCGAACAAACCAGATTTTCATCGACTTAGCAATTCCAGTGTGTAAAAATGTGTAAAGTAAAGGATATAAGTTTTCTCCCGCTAAAACACTCTGAATTACCCTCCGGTAAATATTGATGTATTCGTCCTGAATCTTAAAGGATAAACCGACAATACTCTCAAAATCTCTCTTGCAGTAATCAAGCACCTGTAATTTTTCCTTGGAAAGAATGTTAAAGACATATTGGCCATTGCTGCGTCGCACAATTTGTATGTTATTTAACTCTTTCTGCACTGTAATGTCTTGGTTAATATGCATAAACCTATCAATAACTCGGTAAAACAGATCATCCTTATGCGCTTCTAGCTTAATTGCTGCCACCACATTCATTTCTTTTAACTTGGTTATACTCTCGTTATCATTAACAAAAACACCCTCACTGCCTTTCATGGTGAACCCCAGGGGAATGCAGGCATAGATCAAGTTGCAGACCGGGCACAAAAAGGAATCTACTTTAAAATTCCAATAATGGGAAGTTTTTCTAGCCACATCTACTCCTAGGTCATTAATCCATGCCATAGGGAAGCTATCATTCTTGCTTATAGGGACATCGCATTGACAACACGTTAGCTGTATCTTCTTTCCCTCTCTCGGAGTAAAATTATAGGCAGGTTGAGAGAACGACTCTTCAAAACACTCATTAAATTCAGCCTTATTCTTTTTACTATTCAAAAAAGCAACATTGGTCCAAAATGGCTGAATTTTTGTATATGTAATATCTTTTAAAAGAAATATGTCTTCATACTGCTTCATCTTTTGTATTAGAACATTTAGTAAGCTGATCTTGTTACCGTAATCTTTTTCTTCTTTAATCTCCTTAACCGCCGCCGTAAAGTCATATATTTCGCCGCGAACTTTGATTATTTCAAAACCAGCTTCATAGGAAGCCCGTTTTAATTTGTCAGCGATATATTTAAAAATCTCATCAAAAAGCTTCTTATCATCTTCACTATTTATTTGCAGTGCCATTATTCGTGCATGGCGTGTCATAATTTCTGTATAAATAGTGTCATCTCTAAAAACATTCATCATGGTTTGCAAATAGCAAGCAGTGAAGTCGCTCAATATATCACTATCAAAGCTAATACTATTCCCAGCTTGTTTTATCGGCAAATCGCTTTTTTCACAAATTCTTAAGAAACCAAGAATTCCCGCGTTATAAAGCGCATCATTTAAAGTTACTATTACTTCCCGTCCCACATTAATCACCTCCTTGCTTTAAGACATTAAAGTATCCAAATCCTCCAGATCGTCTACTACCTATACCTGCCAGGTAGAAATGTGTTAACAACCTGATATCCCCATGCATCCAAAAATTTCCTAAAGTTACCTCAATGTATTGCCCATGGTGTTTGACTACTGTTTTCTTATAGCTAATGGCCTCAAGAGAAAAATCATTTAGTAGGTTATCCTGCAAAATTCCCTGCTCAACTAACTGTCGTTTCAGCACCTGCCGCAGCATTTCATCAAAGCCTTCTTTGCCATAGGAGAAATATTGATCATAATTACGCTCTTTATCATGCTTGCGCACACAAAGCGGCGAAGCAAACGCGATTTCAATATCATTAGCTGAAATAATAACTTCTTTTTCGATTGCAATGTGCTCAAGCCTCATCGAATTCCCCATCGGCAATGGATACCACTTATATTTTTGCTGCAAAAGAGCATTATAAAATGTTATACCGGTCTCAATCTCGTCAGTGCTCCAAAATATTTTAATTCGCTTATGGGATATTGTTATCTTGTCCCCATTAAAAGCAGCCCTATTCAAACCAACCGCAAACGTAAATGGTTTATTTGTAGAAGGAGCATAATAGCGTTCAAATGAAGCACCTGATTGATATTCTGACAATGCATTTTTGAAATAACTTAAACACAGTGGTCTGTAATCTAAGATAAACTCTTCCTTCGTTAAAGTTAGTTCTAGTATCAATCTCAAGATAATCACCTCCTCTCATAATTAACTCCATTAATTTTTTTTAGTTTATATGCCAATAATAATATTGACATGCAAAAATGTCAACGTATAATAAAAGTTACAGAATAACAAGAGTTACTACTACATATTATAATTAGGACGCTTACCAAAATGGTATAATGTTCAAGATTAATCAACCTAATCACCCCATACTGGAATGTAAATTTAATATTTTTAAGTTTGAATAATTAATCTATCCACACTGGAAATAGGGTTGCCGACACCTCAGGTTGTCATTAACTCCGTCCCTGTAAGATTTTTTAGGAACCCCAATAACAGTAAGGTAGTAGATACTTGAATATTCTTTTCAAAATGAGTACAATATAAATAAAAGGACCGACGTGTTGCAAGCACGCCAGTCCCACAGGTTGTCTAACCGGGAACGGTTAGCCTAAGCGAATAGTTATTAAGAAATAACCGAACCTAGGCGGGAGCGGTTATTTCTTTTTTATGATTAAAACAACAAGCGTTGCAAATGCTATCATAAGATACATAGCCTCGAATGTTGATATCATAATCACCCCCTTTCTTAAAAGGGAGTGCTAACCGTTCCCTAACAACCTTAAAAATATTATAGCATATTCTGATTTTATTAGGTCAATCTTCACGTAAAAAAGAAAAGCCTGTTTGGTTTCACAATATAAGCGGTGTCAAGGATCAGGGTTGTCGACACACAGATGTCATTAATCCCGTCCCCTTTTGAGAGATTGAAGTTTCTTAAACATTTTTCTGCATTAACCAGCTATAAAATATGCAGAAAACCATTTTAATATGCAGATCTACTCTTCTTGGTTCCGGATATATGCGGTTGTAATCATTCTTTAAAGCAAGAAACAAAAGGAAAGCCCCTTTGCTTCCATCGAATCATTTGCTTATTACCAGGTCCAATATTTAACAAGATAAAAATGCCCTTCCAGATGCTCCACCGTTATATTTCCATGTGGAGCAGGATGTTGATCTGCATACCATTTAGGATAAGCCTTTAACAATAATCGTTGATTCTTGTCAAGTCTTTTATTCCAGTCAGCAGATCTGGCCGACGGTAATAAGATAATTTGATCACTCTCATCATAAAATAGCGTATAGTCACAGTCCGCGGTTACTGCAAAGCCTGTTGATCCCCAGTCCCAGCTTAATAAACGATTATCTCCGTCAACCTTAAACCTGGAAATTTCCCTCATGTATGCTGGTTTTTTTATTTCTAAATAAACCAAATCCGGCGTAACACCCAGCTTACCTAGCCCCCACCAAAAGAACACAGCGATAATTGGTGCAACAATAATAGAAGCTACTCTGCGCCAGTTACGGTTAAGGGCATTTCTGATTAGCAAAGTAATTATTACTACCACCCATACAATAAATGGCAAAATAACGATAAAAGGTACAAACCAAAAATCGAACATTCTGGACAGTTCATTTCCAAACCACTCATAAAGTAATACCAGGCAAGTCCAGAAAGTATATGACAGGCTGTAACCGCAACGCAGAAGAGCCACTCCTCTCTTTTATCTCAATTTAGATGAAACATTATATGATTTTGCAATTTTATAAGAAA
This sequence comes from Allolucifera butyrica, assembly GCF_900476375.1. Classification (GTDB taxonomy): domain Bacteria; phylum Bacillota; class Negativicutes; order Sporomusales; family UPPP01; genus Lucifera; species Lucifera butyrica. The sequence goes on from NZ_UPPP01000061.1 coordinate 165,253, forward strand.
GCAAGTAGGATATTCACCCCATTATTTAACATATGAATGATAATCGGAGCTAAAATAGTCTTTTCTTGATCATATACATTTAAGCAAGCGATAGATACAATGGCTTGCCAGCTGCTGGCTGATTCGCCATGAAGCAAGCAAAACACGATTGTCACGAGGCTCCATGATAAAACCTTCCCATATTTACGCAAATATCCGTATAAAAAACCTCTTATTAATATCTCTTCTTCTATAGGGCCGGCTAATACTATGGCAACAATTTCTAAAAACCTAGTGTGCAGATCACGCTTTATAAGTCCAGACGTGAAGAGCATCGTTAATCCAAGAGTAATTGTCAGGACAGAATTAATAAATCTTTTTGATTTAAACAGCCCCCTAAGTGTATTAATACCATACCGTAATAATATATAAACATTAGGGATTAGGGTGACTTTACGGAAATAGTAGTATGAAACAATAGGAAGGTATAACAAAGTAAACATATATAACGCTGCGTTAGATCGAATCATGCTAATATGAAAAAGTATTTCAAGCAAATAATTCATGGAAAAAGTTAAAACGATAAACAATACAGTAATCCATACCAAATCACTAATCTTATACTCACGGTTGTGTTGATAAAATCGAAGCAGTTCGTCTGTTTTTTCATTTAATTTAATGACATCCAAGCCCTCTTCCGGTGGTTGACCAATATGAATAGAGCAGTATTCCTCCCAAGGTGCCAGCAACTGATTCAGTTTCGAAGCAATTTTGATCTTTTTGCAAACATTTATCAATACCATAGCCTTTTCATATTTTTGTTGCATTACGGCTATGCGCATCTTCAAAAAGTTAGCTTCGAAATCATGGTTATTAATAACCAATGCTTCTTCTACGAGATTTTCGGCTTCGGCAAAGCGGCCTTCGTTGAAAGCAACAATTGCCGAATGAAGAGTCCTTCCAAAAAAAAACGACGATAAGAACATTGTTGTTTCCCTCCATCAATTTATAAGACAAAAGTTCCAATTGCTTATAATCTCTATCGTTCCATCAAAACCCTTCTTTTAATGCGCCTGCCTTTGGGGCGCAGTTGGAGCTTGTTACTCGCATCTTACCTTCCATGTAGCCAACCTTCTAAGGTATCTCAATAAATATGGGCTTTACTCAACAAAATCGCTGTAGTTCCATTCAAGAACGGCAACGGCCGTACCGTTTTTTCGGACAGCAAAAATGCCCTGTAAGCCTTGAAACTGTTATTCATCACAGCAACATAAAAGATACCATCAAGGTTTATCATAAAAAAATAAAACGATTACCGGGTATAGACTGGTTTTCAGTCGCAACCTGGCAATCGTAAGCTTGACGGCTCTTAGACCCATGGCTTTGCGCCCTTGCCTTTCGGCAAGTTTGCCCAATATCATCTAATTCCAATTCTCCATTTTCGTGTAAAAATATAAAAAAGCTTTTAACTTTCAAAATTTTCGAGCTGTCTCATCGGCTTCAAAAAAAAGAAAGATCAAAGCCGAAGTTGAAAATTCCGGGTAATTGATATACCTTTCACTCAACTAATTATAGTTACTCTCAATCAATTAACAAATATTTTACCAATAACATCCAATAAAGGTTATATATTCTAATGATTTTATAATAAAGCATTACTATGTTAAAGATCAACAAAAAAATATCATCTTTACCATTGTTTGTCACTTTAATTGAGCCATAAATTATTGAGCAAGACACCTTGATATTTTCTTTACATCATAGCTTTATGATATTAGTCGGCCGTCCTCTTGACAGATTCATTCGCCTAATTCTCATCTTCAACATCTCCACCTTAATTTCGGCTTTGATTATGCGCTTCCTTCGTCTTTTCGATAATCATCTCAAAGCTGATATATTTTCCAACGATTAATCCCTCTTGCGTCTAGAAGGATCAATGGGAATCTGCCTGGACGCTGCTTTTTAAATCAACTGAAATTTTTCCACGTTATAATCAGGATTGATGCGAAAAACCCCCAAACCACACTTGATATTAAAATCGATTTAAATATATTATAATTTTTTAAGGTAAAATTTAATACTAAAAGAAAAATTACAAAAGGTATAGCCGAAACTATAGCAAAGTATATTGTTTCACGAACCTTTGAAGCTCCCTGTTCAATATACATGAAATAATAAGCAAGAATACTTAGGCCTGGAAAACTTAATACTAATCCAGCAATATAATAATTATCTGTTTTTGATATATAATGCACGATGCCCATAAGAATAACAGCCATAACACATTTAATTATTAAATCCAATTAAATCTCCTCTTTCAAAGTTATGAATCTATCCTTCCGAAGGTACCTTCGGTCCTTTCAAATCCAATTGATAAAATGCAAGGTCTAGCCATTCATTAAATTTATATCCTGCTTTTTTAATTACACCCGAAAATGTAAACCCCATTTTCTCATGCATTTTTATACTAGTTTCATTTGCTGCATCAATTCCAGCAACAAGGGTTGCATATTCTCTTGCATTAGCAATTTTTATTATTTCCTGCATTAATTTTGTTGCAATACCCTCATTCCTATAATCCTTATGAACATATACGGAATGTTCTATTGTGTATTTATATGCCGGCCATGCTCTAAATGGGCCAAATGTAGAAAATGCAATGACTTTATCACTTTTTTCAAATACTAACAACGGATACCCATCTTGCTTCTTTTTTTCATACCATTGTGTTCTATCATCAAGCGTATGAGCCTTATAATCATAGACTGCGGTTGTGTTCAATATAGCATCATTATAAATTTCTAAAATATCCATTAAATCTTTTTCAGTTGCTTCCCTTATCATTTTTTTTAATTCCTTTCACAATTAATATGTTTTTCTATATTTTAACCCCTGCCTTACAAAACGTAAAATTGACCTTATTAATCATTTGCTATAGAATCAAGTTATGGCAAAGCTTTTAGCAGAATAGATTTGAGGAATGGTGTAGACATGACGCTTCAACAATTTCGGTATATTGTAGAGATTGCCAAACATAATTCTATTAGTAAAGCTGCCTCTGCCCTTTATGTGACACAGCCCAGTATCAGCAAATCCGTTCAGGAGTTAGAAAGTGAATTAGGAATTACCATTTTAGATAGAACGAACAAAGGGGTTATCTTTACAAAAGATGGCACGGATTTATTATTCTACGCTAAAATGCTTCTGGAACAAATGGAATCTGTCGTCTATCATTTTAATAAGCAGAAGGCAACGGACCTAACAAGGTTTTCTATTTCTTCTCAACATTACGGATTTGCTATCGAGGCTGTTGCAAATCTAATGGATTATTTCGCCGAGCGGAATTATGAGCTAACAATTCGGGAAGGAAAGACAACTGATGTGATTGATGACGTGTATGCAAGCAGAAGTATTCTTGGAATTTTATCTGTGACTGATTTAAACAAGAATTTTTTTGAGCGTTACTTCAGCTCAAAATCGCTAGTATTTACTCCCCTCACTTCACTGAAGCAGCACGTTTTTCTTCGAAAAGAACATCCTCTGGCGCATCTCAAATCCATTACTTTAGAACAATTAGAAAACTATCCTTATCTGACTTACCAGCAGGACGATGTACTACTTCATTTCGCTGAAGAAGTTATCGATGTGGACAATATTGGGAAACTGGTCTATCTAAAAGACCGAGGTGCCATGAATAATCTCCTCGCAAATACAGATGGCTATAATTTGGGAACTGGCTGTATCGTGAACAATTACATGAACCCTAATATTATTTCTATCCCCATAGAAGAAGGCAGTCTGATTCAACTGGGCTTGGTAAAACGAAACGATGTATTTTTACCAGAAGAGCTTATGATATATATTAATTTCTTAACAACTGCTTTAAAAAAGTCTGTACCAAAGATGGATTATTGAGTTAAAAGAGTTATCAGGAAAACAACAATAACGACCACTTTCTATACCAAGTGGTCGTTATTGTTGTTTTCACCATATTCACACCTTTTAAGCCTTCACTCTCATGACCTTGCTCATGGGGAAACGCTTTCTGGTTGTCCATATTTTTCCCTCCTTTTTTGGGAGGGGTCAATTTTCAACTGCCATATAGGGTCATTTTATCGCCGTCAAAGAGAAGCAAAGGGATGTTCATTTTGCTTCCCCAAATTGTCACTTGATCATAACCTTCTCCACATAGCAAGGTGAAATCGGACATTGTCCATCGAAAAAGCATAATTACACACTGGACACAAACCTGTTATTCTTTATATAGAACCTCCAGAGAAAGTCTTTTGCCTCTTCAGCGTAATCGACGCCAATGCGTTTACTCGATACAATATCGAACTTTTCGTCTTCTCCCTCAAGGACATAAAGAAAACTGCTGCATAAATCTTCGCCATTCAATCTACCATCTATTGATAATGCCTTACACAGCTTTCCAGGTCCATTTGTCAACCCCGTTGCCTGGCTCCTGTTTAGCTCGTCATATGATTTGTTGAATCTGTTTTGAGCCATCAAATCGAGCCCATCTACCGGCTCAGCCGCTCTCACAAGAACAGCCTGGGGATTTCCTTCCTCTCTGGTAACTACGTTGAAGCAGTAATGCATCCCGTAAATAACGAATATATAAGCAATGCCAGGAGCTCCGTACATGACCTCCACCCTTGGTGTTCGCTTCCCTCCATAGGAATGGGCGGCTTTATCTGTGATACCCATATATGCTTCAGTCTCTACGATCTTTGCGGAAATTATTTGTCCTCCTATCTCATGGACAAGAATCTTTCCTAGCAGCTCTTTTGCGACGATCAGCGAATCTCTATTATAAAATTCTCTATCAAGTGACTTCATTCAGCAAACTCTCCCTTCAGAAATACTATAAGTTTATGATTTGCAGAGTGCCTGTTCGGCTTTGCTCAACAGGAAATTCGCTCCGATTGCCAGTCCAGCCGCAAGCAGGCTTCCCCAAACGATCTTGTAGACGTTCATCGTGCGCAACCCATCAAATAGGATGAGATATCTGAGCACTCCTCATTATAGTTTTTCATAAGTATCTTTTAGAAGCAAAGCGTCTTTTTCCAAAAGAGGTCCTTCCGCTATTATACATCCCCGAACTTTAAAGTCCTTTATAGCCCTTAGACATTCTCTATAGTTAAAATCGCTTTCAAGCAATGGAGCATGACTCTTTTCCCCTTTGGGAGTGTATTTTATTCCCCCCATATGGATGTGTAAATCTTCTATGGCGGCTCTGCCCAAATTATCGAGAACATACTTGATAATACCGGCAAAGTCATCGTAATTTTTAAGACCGCCGTTTGACCTCGCGTGAATATGCGAAAAATCAATACAAATCTTGCATAAAGAAAGTTCCTTACATAACGAAACCAGTTCTGTAAGCGTTCCAAACTGAGATCCCTTTCCAGTCGTCTCGAGCCTGTAATCCACCCCAAGATCGGGAAGTCTCGCAAGGTTACTCTTGATAGTAGCGTAAGTCTCTTCCTTTGAGTCATTCAGGTAGAAACCTGGGTGGAGTACCAAACTCTTTCCTACAACCTTTGTCAACCCTTCTGCAGCATCAATGATTCTTTTTACCGATTGCTTCTGTATCATGATATCATCGGAATTTAGGTTTATATAATGCGATGCGTGGGCCGAAAGGTAAAAGTCTTCCTTTTGCTTTGCCTCGAGGATGGCATCTTTATTATGATCCGTCACGTTAACATTCCGGACAAAAAGCAGTTCCATTGCGTCTAGCCCTATAGATTTCAGATAATGAATCCCAGTTTGATAATTAAATCGTTTAGAACCATTGTATACTGGCAAGCCAGAAATTCCGAAAAGCAGCTTTTCCATATTTCTTCATAATTATCCGGGTTCTATGCATTCAATAGAACCCGGAATTCCTTTATATATTAAATATTAAATCAACACGACTTTATGGGGCTTGTTCTGCAATTACTCAGTTTAATTTTACCTTTTATCCAGCGGCCCCTTATTAATCACCTATAACTTCCTTTATTTTAAGAGAAAAATGAATATAAACATCAGGAAAATCCTTGACAGGCAGCCAGTACCGAATGGCATTCTTTTCAGGATTAATCTGGTATACGCCCTTATTAGATGACAATGCTTCATTCGCTCTACAACCTTTATGCTGTTCGGGAGTACCCACCTGATAACATGGCACTCCCGGTTGAAATCCTATCTCCTTTGCAACAACATTGACTGCTATCACTGTTCTGTCCTTATGTATTAAACGAACAGCTGCAGGGAATCTATCCCACATCATATGAAAAGCCTCGATAACTTTCGGATCGATCATTAAATACTCCCCCTTTTGTTTATCTGCTAAAAACTATTTGTTAAGGAACTTTTGTCTAAAAGCCGTAATTGTCTCTCCTCCCATACCCCAATTATCAATATCCACTTCGTCAATTACGACAACCGTAGTAACAGGATTCTTTCCCAATACATCCACAAGAAGCTGCGTTGCTCCCTGAATCAATAGTGCCTTCTGTTCAGGGGTAGCTCCTTCTTTGGTAATTCTTATGTTTACATATGGCATCATTACCACCACCTTTCCTATTCGTTTTCAATGCCATTAACGCTAACAACGCAATGATTAAAATCACAACTGCAAAAAGACTAGGCGCTACGATATTGAAACTTTTTTGAAGATACGCCGCAACAATCGGTCCTATGATCTGGCCTAAGGCATACACTGCTGTTAATTCCCCGATGGCCTGCATTTGAAATTCTGGTTTCATTCGGGAAGCCAATGTAATTGTTAAGCTGGTTATCCCCATAAAGGTTCCGCCAAATAAAGCGCCTCCGGCTAAAGCACTAATCTGATTTGGGATTATAACCGGCAGAATAATTCCCACGGCCTGCATCCCATACGCCAGCATCAAGCTCGTCTTTATACCTGTCTTCTGGGCTATTTGTGACCAGAGATATGTTGAAAAGGCTGCCGACAAGCCAATCAATACCCAACTTTGATTCGCAATATGACTGAGCTCAGGCATTGATTTTATCATTTGCACGACAAATGTGGCTGTAATGATATAGCCAATACCTTCCAGTCCGTAGCTGGCAAGAATAATATACCACTCAGAATTTCTCACAAACATAACACGGCTTTGTACCTGTTTTAATTCCACAACATCATGGCGCGACGCCTTCGCTAAAGTGTACCACGCGACGATTCCCAGTACACTTCCGCCTAGAGCTAAGCCCTGCCAGGTGGCTGTCCAGCCGCCTATGCTATCAAACATCGGAACAAATATGCCGGTAAACGCAATACCAATGCCGACTCCGCTGTAAAGATAGCCAGCCCAATCACTTCGCCCCTGTCCTAAAGTAACGCTTGAGGCAACGACAAATAATATTGCGCTAAGAAAACCGGAAAGCAGCCTCAGCAAAGTCCAAAGGTAATCATTTACTGTAAACGGCATAGCTGCCAGCAAAATCACACTGGTAACTAGTTCTGCCCCCAGCCAAGCTCTTATATGCCTGCCGAGCCATTGCTTTCGAGAAATATAGGCTCCAATAAAATAGCCTAAATAGTTTGCCGAAGCCATGACTGCAATTTCCCAATTCGATATACCAATATCTCGCTGCATTAGTGGAATAATTGGCGTAAATCCAAATCGCGAAATTCCCATTGCTAAACTTAAAGCACAAATTCCACCTATGAGTGTTGAAATACTACGACCATTTTTCGACTTCGTCACCACCTAGTCAAGAATACAGTTTCATGTTACTATAAAGGAGCCGCCATTAGAAGCGATTAGTTTCTATGATGGCAATCGGATTTATCTATGGGAGCTGTTAAAGATGGATTTGGAAGATATAAAAGTATTCCGTGAGGTAGCAGTACATGGTTCCATGACCCAAGCGGCGGAAGCTCTGGGATATGCGCAATCCAGCATTACTGCTCGCATACGAAAGCTAGAAGTAAACTTAAAAGTAAATTTATTTTATCGCAATGCAAAAGGAGTGCAGCTCACTCCCTCCGGTCAAATTTTCTTAGAACAGGGATTAAAGATTACACGACTTGTGGAAGAATTGCACCACCGCTTAAGTTCAAGTGAAATACCTGGCGGATTGCTGCGACTTGGCTCTATGGAAACAACTGCAGCGATTCGCCTGCCTTCACTGCTCAAGAAATATCATTCCTTATACGATATGGTCGAGTTGTCCCTTCAGACGGGTCCTACGGAATACCTAATTAATCAAGTTCTAAATTATGGACTTGACCTTTCCTTTGTGGCAGCACCTGTTAACCATCCCGAAATTACAGAAATTGAAATTTTTAGAGAAGAGATGGTCCTGGTTGCCGAAAAAAAAGAAAATACCCAAAATGTTTTGGATATGATAAGAAATAGAACGATATTGGTTTTCCGTCCGGGCTGCTCTTATCGGGCATTGCTTGAGCGATATTTATTGGAGAGTAATATTATACCCCTGAGGCGTTTTGAATTTGGTTCTCTAGATGCTATTATCGGTGGCGTCTCGGCTGGCATCGGAATTTCCTTATTACCCAGGTCTGTTATAGAAGATAAGCTTCAGTCAGGCGTACTAACCGCCTACGAGTTGCCACCTCATATACAAATTTGCACAACAATGCTAATACAAAGAAAAGATGTAACCCCAACGGCAGCCATGACTAATTTTGTTGATCTAATAACCCATCCCCTTGACGGACGAAAATAAGGGAAGCCAGTCGGCTTCCCTTGTTCGGCTTTATAAGAATAATTTAATCTAACAACATCTAATGTCTTTACGTATACCGGATATGGGAAATGTGTTGGATGGTTCATCTATTTCATCGATTGACACCTTTCACAGAAAGCCGCGCATGTCTTATCCTCCCGAATATGGGCGGCGCCCCATTCGGCCAGCTTTACCAAGGGGGGGATCATGCTTTTCCCCTTTTCTGTCAGCGTGTATTCCACTCTCGGGGGAATTTCATTGTACTGTTCACGATGGACAAGACCGGCTGCTTCCAATTCTTTTAACGACTGCGCCAACATCATATTAGTTACCCCCGTCAATTTACGCTTAATACTGCTGTACCTTGTCGGCAATCCCCCGGCAAGCATACAAATTATTGGCAGCTTCCACTTACCGCCTACGATATCTATGGCATAGCGGATCGGGCAAAGTAGATTCTCTCCGGCAGTTGTTTCCTCCATAACTTCTTTACTCATGTACAGTTCCTTTCGCCAGGTATGTTTTTCATACTTAATCATTTAAATCTGCGTACTTGTATTAAACTGATTTTATAATAGAATAATACCATAAGCTAGTCAAGAAACAAAAGAAAATTTATTGAGGAGTGATTCGGCGTGAAAGAGGTTCTGGATTTTTTAAAGGAAAACAAGGTATTTTACCTCGCAACAACCAGCGGAGATCAGCCACATGTCCGGGCAATGGGGTTTGTAATGGAGTATAACGGAAAACTGGCTTTTTGTACTTCCAATCAAAAAGACATGTATCAGCAGCTTACGCTTAATCCCAATGTGGAAATTTGTTGTGTTGCTGCCAACTATAATACCCTTCGCCTCTGCGGCAAGGCGGTGTTCTGCACTTCGGCGGAAACACAACGGAAGGCTCTGGAGGTCATGCCTGCTCTTGGTAAGATGTACGCCGTGGGTGATGGCAAATTTGAGATATTCTGTTTAGACGATGCACAGGCGGTCTGCCAAACCATGTCGGGTGAAAAGAAAACATTGGCTGTTTAGGGTTGAAATCGTGTCCAGGGAACGGCAGACCGTATGAAAACCATTTTACATAATTAAAAGGACGGGGTTGCCGACACACAGGTGTCAGCAACCCCGTCCCCTGTAAGATGGACATGAATGTACTTGATGTAACATCATGCCTTTTTATTTTTCCAGTTCCTCAGCTATAATTTTTAAGTTCTCAATAATATTAATATGTTGAGGACAGACTCTTTCGCAGTTGCCGCAGGCGATGCAGTCCGAAGCTTTTCCTCCCTGCCTGGCCGCAAACTGATAAAATTGCTTTGCGTGGAGAAAATCGTCGTAGACCATTTTACGGTTATACGCCGCAAAAACATTGGCAATGTGTATTTTCTGCGGGCAGCCTTCAACACAATATTCGCAGGAAGTGCAGGGAATGCACGGTATCTCACTAAATGCCTGCCGCGCCTTCTCAACAACGGCTCTCTCGCCTTCAGTAAGTGGTTGGAAATGTTCCATATAGGAAACATTGTCTCTGACCTGCTCGATGGATGACATCCCGCTCAGTACAGTGACGATATTGTCCAGCGAAGCCGCATACCGGATTCCCCAAGAAGCAACAGACATTTGGTGATTCGCTTCTTCGAATATTTTTTTAACGCTGTCAACCGGGTTTGCCAGAGCGCCTCCTTTGAGCGGTTCCATAACGACGATGGGTTTGTTGTGTTTCAGAGCCACCTCGTAGCACTTGCGCGCCTCGATGGAGTAGCTTTCCCAATCGGCATAGTTGAGTTGGAACTGGACGAATTCCATCTCAGGATGCTCGGTTAGGATTTTGTCTATCGCATCTGCTTTGTCATGAATGGAAAAGCCGATATGACGTATGAGTCCTTTTTCCTTCAATTCCCGAACATAATCCCACATCCCGAAGTCATCAAAAATTTTCGTACGGCTTTCGCCCAAGTTATGAAGCAGATAAAAATCGATATAGCCTGCTCCGGTGCGCTTCAGTGAAGTCCAGAACATATTCTTGGCTTCTTCTTCCGTTTTCACAATCCATACAGGGCACTTTGTCGCGATTTGAAAACTCTCGCGCGGATAGCGGTCAACGATTGCAGTTTTCATCGCCGCTTCGGATTTGCCGCCGATATAGCCCCAGGAGGAATCAAAATAACTGAATCCTTTGGACATAAACAGATCGACCATTTCTTTTGTCTGTTCCATATCAATTTCTTCACCGATCATCGGCAGCCGCATAAATCCAAAACCGAGTTTCGGAATATTTTCACCTAAATATGTCATACTGACCTCCACAAAATAATTTTAGCAAGAATTAATATTTTTTTATTATTTCCTTATAAACTTTGACTATCGGTTTCTCATAAGCACATACATGAATGAATTGCTCGTCGCTAATTATTTCCACTTTACCAAGCTGCCTCCCATTCCAAGCCCATTCAGTCATAAGTTCTTTGACGATTTTTTCCTTTTCTGAATAAGGCAATTCCAAGTCTGCAGCAACCGGAATACCATAAATGGTATTCATCATCTTCAAATGTTCCCTCCCTTCATACACTTTTCCAATATCCTAATAACCGGCCTATCCGAAATATTTTAACGGTAGAGAATGAATATTCACTCCTTAATTGTAATAGTATTAACGTTTGATTGCATCCCATACAACTTCTACTCCCGCGTTAATAGTGGCATCATCAGGCTTAGGCTCTGTATGATTTTAGCGTTTAGGAATGAACGTTCATTTATTATGGATATAAGTTTACTCTAAAATAATCCAATCGTCAACTCCTTTCATTTCAGTCAGGTTGCAGCCGGGATAATAGTGTCAAAGACAATAGTGTCAAGGGAGGGGGTTGCCGACACACAGGTGTCATTAACCCCGTCCCCTTTAAGATTTCTGTTGTTCAGTCGATTTGAGACTTAATCCGTTTTAATATTTAAATCGGCTTTGGAACAGGTACTGTCCCCGCCTGCCTTTAAATGCTGGTTTGCACCTTCAATATCACTTTTCATTTTCGCATATCGGAGGCTTAATGCTCCCTCTTCAATCAAGGTAAGCTTCCATTGCCCTTCTTCAAGGAGCAAGGTCCACACTGACTCGAAATTTTTGTTTTTCTTATCGCCTTCAACCACTTCTCCGGTTTTATCATTTATAAGATAGTCGATTAATTTAACTTTGACCAGCAATACTACCCGGGAGCCTTCTCCATCACCGGTTGTTTTTTCGTTATATTCTACGTACAACGGCTTAACGGAGAGGATTTTATTTAACTTACAATAATTGCTCAACCCTTCGCTTTCCCATTCATCCAACACCGTAATTTTCTGATTTTGCCAGTACCAGTCTGTCATCCATTCTGTTGCCTGACTCACATCGCTCTTTTTCCAGGCATAGTATACATGAGTAATTACTTCATAAGCTCTTTGATTTAATACCGTCCAGCGAAAGATGTTGTTTATTTTTGCTAATTCAGTTAAAGCCTTGCTAGCCCTGTTACTCGCTACTTTTTCTTTAACCATAATATATAGAAGTAGAGGCAAAAAGATTATTGTTAGAATAATTACAATTGCCTTTCCATACCAGGTTTTAGTGGCCGCCTTTACTATCATCCCGCCGGGCGCTGCATAGGTAACATCAGGTAATGCAAAATTGCATACTACGCACACGATCAATCCAAGACATAACAAATATAATATTTTTTTCATATCTCTCCCTCGATTCTTGGGAATTGTATTTTTATAAAGAAGATTTAAATTAATCCGTACCGGAAATCATGATTACCTTGTCTTTCATAGAGGACGGGTTTATCGACAAATAAGTTAAATTTGTTGTTGATAACTCCGTCCCCCCGACAGACAATTTTCTAATCTTTATAAGCCTCATAAGCCTTTGGTACAGCTTCATTTAAGTACCAAAGCCAGAATTCTCTTCTTTTATCAATACTAGAATTTTCTTCGGTAGAAGCTCCTCCCGCATATGCTATAGCAGCATAATATGATGCATCCCAACTGAAAGGATCTAATTCATCATCGAGAACTCTACTATCAATATGATCACTAACAAGGGATTTATCAAGATAAGAAGTGCATACTGCACCAATAGTTGCAAAACCTACATAACATGCCATCGAAGATTCATTTTCATAAAGCATCTCTTCACAATCAGTCCAAAAATTATTTTTTATATGCCGCAATGCATCTTTTCCAATATTACTATTAAAATAGTCATCTATCATTTTGAGTATTTCTATCAACCTATTATCATTAGGTCGTTCACTATTCCATATATTCATAACATGTTTTACACATAGAATATCTAACTCTGCTCGCCTTCTTAAGCCTATTGTTTGAATTACTTTTCCAGCATCTTTAGCTCCGTATTCCCCAAATTTATTCCATACCTTTCTTCTGATAGGTAGAACTAATTCACCTTTTGGATGAGAAAAAACGCCTCGCTTTGCTTCATCTAACATCACCAATAATTCTGTGGACAACAGTTTTATCCCCCTTTACCATAATATCTTAGAAACTTCTCCATTTGGATGAAAGATTCTTGTCATTTCGGGATCTGTCACAAATTTTTCCTCACCAGTGTACGCAGCATGTTTTTGAAAATATCCCTGACAATCTGTACACATTTTTCGATTTACCCCAATAGGACTATCCGTTAGAAGAGAAAGTTGTTTTTCTGCATGACAAGCTTGGAACTGCCCTGGGATTCCGTGATCGTTACTTCCAGAGTTCTTTAATTTATGCCCTATCTCTTCACTATAATCCATAACTTCTCTAGGTTCTACTCGGGTGCATTCTGTTGGGGCTATCGTAGTTTTACCATCCCATCCACTCATAGTTTTCTTTCCATTTGATGCAAAAGTTTTTGTACCAAATTTCTCCTCATACTGCTCTCCAACTTCTGCCGCCCGTTTATACGCTGCCCGAGATTGTTCAATCTCTTTAGCATATTTTTTTGCCATGTTCTCCGCAGCCTTCCCGCTTCCTTCCCCAGCTTCAATCAGCAATCTTGGAAATCGAAACGGAGTTCCATGGCCCATGCCGTCGGCGCAGAGGACGAGGGATTCTTCCCAGACAATCTTCGGCTTGGGTATTTTCTCCAGGGCCTTTAATGCCATGGTTTTGCCTTTGCCTAAGACCACGCGGCCGGCTTCTTCGGCCGCCGTTTTGGCGATTTTCGCCCCTCTGGCCGCTATTCTGGCGGCATCTTCGGCAGCATTAATTGCTGTTTTGGCCACTACCGATGCCTCTTTGGCCGCTGTGGCCCCTAGCTTTACCCCTTCGGCGAGCTTAGCTCCGGCTTTGGCCCAGGCGGCCCCCGGTACGGCACAGGCAAAGTTCAGGGCGGCTTCCCCGTAGTTGCCCCGGCCTATGGAGATAGCCCCATTGACGACACTGGCGGCCGAACCAATGACCGGACAGCAGCTGGCTATGTCCAGCACGGTCTGGACTTTGTCGATTAGCGGCTCTTTTTTGAAAGTCTCCCAGGCCGCTTCACCTACACTGGCAATTTTGCCCAAAATAGATTTCTTTTTCGGCTCTGCCGGTTGTTCCACCGGCGGGCAAGGGGATTTATTGGCGCCGTCGACAAGTACGTTGCCGCCATAGAAGTTAGTTTTGTTGTCTTTCAGGATGATGCTGGCCGGTCCGGAAAAGCCATAGACTCCCAGCATCCCTTCGATGTCGATGTTCTTTGCCGCTTCCAGACGGAGGCCCTGTTTGGCCCCGAATACAATGGGCTTAGTACTTTCGATGGTGATTCCGTCCGCATCGTTAAGTTTTATGGCTATTTTTTCAGCGGCGCTTTCATCGACGGTAAAGGATACGGTATCCGGGGAAAGGAACAGTTCTTTGCGTTCATAGTTGGTGAAGTAGCGGTTGTTATAGTCCGCTGTCTTGGGGCATTGACCGCCGTTTTTCCGGGCGTTGGTCACGAGGATCGCATTGGCCTCATAGCCGTCTTTAAAGTACAGGTTGACGCTTTCCCCGTTATGGGGCATGCAGTAGAGGAAGTTGCCTAAATCCGAAGCATAAGGAAACCAAAGCGCTGCGGATTTCTCCTGCCTGGCGTCGATATCCAGGTGGACCTGGGAGTTGATTCCCCGGCTGTCCAGTACTTTGCCGGGTAGGGAGACCCCCTGAATGTTACGGTTTTCCGGGTTGGCCAGCGCCATTTTTTCCGAACCAGCCAGCATATAGGCGCTGGTTAGCACACCTTTGTCGACTTTGCTGACAATATGGACAACGGTCAATTTTTTGCCGCCATAGTCGACGAGATCTCCCAGCCGCAGTATTTCGTGCCCCTTTGCCTGATAGGTGATAAAATCTTTTTCTTTCACGCTGTCATCGGCGTTCAGGGCAACTTTCAGATAGTTGCCCAGTTCGCTGCGGCTTGCCTGTTCCGCTGTTTGAGTCAACGACTTGGCGGAAAGGTTGGGCAGTCCCAGCCAAAAGCGCGGCCGGTGGCTGCTATCGCAGTATTCGGGAACCAGTACAGTCCCCTCTCTGGCAGCAATTCGCCGGAGGAAATCCCAGTCCGTTTCCCAGTACTGTACGGCAAACCGGTCGTATTTTTTGCTATCCGGCAGAGTAATTAAAAAGGCTTTGGCAGGATAGTCCTTCAGAACCTCATTGAGCAATTCCTGGTAGCTGATCCCCAGTTGCTGATAAGAACGGGATTTCTTGGCGATATCCAGTTCATAGGTCCAGGAACGTCCCTCGATTTCCACGATTTTAAGGCCCGCTTGATAGCACAGTTCGATGCGTATACATACCCCGGCAAAAAACGGCTGCGGCTGCCCGGGAAGATGGATTTCGATTTTCGCTTTGTCTGCGACTTGTTCAATCTCTTTCGCTTCCAAGGTATCCGGGGCGATGCCCTTTATGTATATTTTACCATGTTCATTGAGAGAATGTACAATTTCCAGGGCCGTTATACGGCTTAGCTCCACCGGCAGAGTACAGGTGATATCGCTAAAGGTATACGCCTCGGGAATTGGGTTCGTCGGGTTTTGGCCGCCCTGTCCGGAGTCTGCCTGGTTTATTTTTTCTTGTTCTTGCTGTTTCAGCGTTCTCCCTCCCTATTGTGCAAGAATCGGGTTTCTCCCTCGCTCTAACCGCCTTGTCCGTCATTGGTAATTCTGATTTTTCCGCCGACGGCGCAGGCGGTTGTGCAGCGGTTGAGCAAGGCCGGTTGTGTCTCAATCAGCACGTCCGTTTTCCCGCCGGCCCAGGGACTGGTGGCGGGCTGGCACGGCCCGTCCAATACGCTGCAGGTTCCGTAGGGCATGATGTTTACATTGGGTACATAGTCCATTGTGTTTAATTGCGGTTGATTTTTTAAAAAGACGCCGTGAGAAAAAGGAATATTCAGGTTGCTTGGTTTGCTGCCTTTGTCGCAGGCGGTTTGCGCGCCGCGAACCACATAGGTGAATTCCCCGCCTCCGGCGGGCGAAAGATTGGTCCCCATATCATACAGGCCCTTGCTCATCTTCTATTTCCTCCCCTTCTGTAGCGATCCGTTTCAATTCAATGCCGTAGGTTAGACGCCTTAGCAGGCTCTCCGCCACGTCCAGCCGGACGACAAGGAACATTTCCAGGGTTTCGGCCAGTTTGAAGATTGGCTTATTGCCGATTTTTGCCGGGTCAAGCACCAGATGTTTGATTCTTTTGTCAGGGTAAAAAACGGCGCTCGCCGCCAGACAGTCGAGTTCTTCGACTCCTAAAAGCCAATACAGAGCCTGGTCCTGCCTTTTTTCCCGGATGATACGGCAAGCCTTGAATATCAGGGTTTTGTCGTATTTGGCGAACAGTTCTTTGATTTCATTGCTGACGAGACAAACCGGACTGGTTATGACGTCGGCATATCGTTCCGTACTGCCGCCGGCTTGCATCACCAGGTTCATGTCATCCCGTTGCCCGGCTTGTTCTTTGGTCAGTAGTTTCTTATTAGCCAGGACGGCAGGAGCCGGCAGGCGAAGTCTGCCGGTGTGTTCGCCTGATTTTAAGCTAAAATATTCCATCGCCTTATACCCCCCGCCGAATGACTTCTTGTCTTTGCCGCGGATCCAACCCCAGACATTCCAGGTTCGTGTCCGGGGAAAAGACCGCTGCCCCCATTTGCGCCCGGGTGAAGTGGCAGTGAGTAAATTCCGCCCGGGAAAAATCGGCGCCGGTTAAACAGCAATCCATAAAATCGCAATCAATGAACCGGGTTTCCCGAAAATTGGCCTGGTTTAATTGTGCGTGATAAAAGTTCACGTTGCGCAGTGTCGCCTGGGCAAAAGAGATGCCCGGCAGAATCCCGATGAATCGTTCTCTGGTTAGATTGCATTGGGCTCCGTCAATATAGTGAAACCGGCTGCCGGTAATTTCCGCCTGGCTAAAGTCCGCTCCCGGCATGACACTGTGGAAGAAATCGGACTTAGAAATCCGGGCGCCGGTAAAATCCGCTCCCCATAATTCGCTGTAGCGAAGCTGGGTTTGTTGAAATGTACTTTTCGCAAAGCGAACGTATTGTAATTCCAGTTGGTCCATATTCATGGCCGGAAAGTCCAGTGCGGTCCACACTTCGCCGGTAAAGCGCCTTTCCTGTTGGGCCAGACTGGTTTGGACGGCTTCCCAGTCCTTGGGACGAATATCATAACGGTATATCTCACGGGACTGGTCTTTGTATTCGCCAATGGTTATGTGGACTACGTCTTCTTTTTCCATGGCGATGAATTCCGGACAGGTTACCGCTTTTTTCATTCCCCGGCGGGCGATTGCTTCTACATAGGCGCCATATCGGGCGGCTTCCGTCCTTTTTATTAAGTCAATGTCATAAACGGTAATCCGGCCGGCATATTTTTTTCGGGCGTCATTCAGCCGGCAGCAAAATTCATGGAGAAAGGAATAGGCCCAGGCGCCATCGTAGGAACCGGCGCATTCCTGTTTATCGAGATACCAGTTTTCATCCAATGCATCCAGGCGATAGCCCCCTTTTCCCTCCATTAACGAGGTATAGAGGAAAGAACAGTGAATATAGGCAATTTTGCCTTTCCGGCCTTGTTCTTGCTGTTTACGGACTTTCCGGCAGAAGCGGCAGAAAACCAGCACGAAGTCTTCGGTCAGCTTTTCTAGATGCGATAGATAGTAGGCGTCCAAAGCCTCCAGGTTTTGGTAATATGGCTCGGCGGCGCCGTTTTTCAAGAGATGCAGCAGTGCTTCATATTGGTTCATAGAAACGGATACCCTCCATCAGTCCCATTTTCCGCAGTCCTCTGTCAATCGACAATAATTCTCCAGAGAAAAATCAACTTGATGAATTTTAAACGGAATGTAAACTTAATTATTTACTTCGTGGCTATAATTGGGAGAAATATTGTCGCCATACATTCAGGGTGCGGAATGTGGGTTTAGTTGGTCTTGACTTCTTCCCCTTTGATTGTAATCAGACCGCTTTTCTCGCTTTGGATGAGCGCCGGCCCGCAATTGATTTTTACGCTTTCGCCCCCTTGAAAAACCACGTCTTTGTCCGCATGAATAAGAATGCTTTCCTGGCTTTTGATCTGGATATCCTTTTCGCTGACAATGGTAATGCCGTCGGCGTCGGTAAGATAAATGAAGATTTTTCCGGCCTGACCGGTAATATAGATTCCTTCCGGCGTAAAGAGCACTTCTTTACCGTATTTGTTGCTGAAGGATTTTCTGTCCGGGTCGGTCCGGGGTGGCGGATTATCGCCGATGCCGCCGGCTGTTCTTTGTTGGCTTTGCAGGGATTCGTCCCGGTTGACCGAGCTTGCCGCTACCGCGTCTTCTTCTTTATGGGTGGGAAAATAAATGCGGACCGTATCGCCCGGTTCCGGCATGGCATAAAAACCACTGCCCGTCGGCGAGGAAAACACGGTAGAGTAAGGAAAATACCAGTCCGCCCCGCTATCCCATGCGGGATCAATTTCTACCAGATACGCTTTGATTTGGTCTTTGGTAACGACCTTTACCTGCGCCATAACGGATACACCGGCAAGCAGGGGATTAAACCGGTCTTTCTGAAAAAGTCCGTTTTTGCTGACCAATAAATAATGATAGGTAAGCACGCCTTGTTCCAACGCCGCTTCGATGGAGTTTACGTACAAGGTATGCTGCAAAAATTGAATACAGTCTCCAATCGTAAACCGGTCAATACTGTCTACCTGATAGCAGATAAAATCCGCCTCGCTTAAACTTGGCTGAGAATGGACCGCGTCATTGGCCTGAGCGGTACGAAATTTTCCAATTTCCTTTTTTACCCGGTATGAGGCTGTCGTGATAGTTTTGGCTTGCTGCCCAATGGGTACGCCAAAGTAGATCTGGACTTTGTCGGAGGTGACGACCGGTACAAGGCCGGTATTGAAGTGTGAGGCCATACGGCGCATAAATTCCCAATCCGTTTCTTTATATTGCACGATGAGTTTTCCGGTTTGTTTTTTTCCCTCCCGGTTGTTGACTTCGGCTTCTCCCCGGACTACCGCCTGAATAACATCATCATACGTGGCGGTCATACGCTGAAAGGAACGGCTGTTTTTCTTTACATCCAGGTTATAGCTGGGGCTGACGACCTGCACTTCGATATATTTTAAATCGGTCGTTTGCTTTTGCTCCACCGTAAGGATGATTCCCTGAAACAGGCATTCGGTCTGGCCGTTTTCATCCACACTGTACAGAGCGGCCGCCGTACCTGCGCCGGTATGCTGGACAGTGTAATCCTCCGTTGCTCTTAACACGCCTTTTACGGTTAAGGCAGCGTGTTCATTGATTTCCTGACGAATGCGCACATCCAAAATGTCCGAGAAATCAAAGGGAACAAAGCGAAGCTTGTGGACGGCTATGGCCGGTCCTGCCGAAGCGGGCAACCCGCTGCCGTTATTCTCATCATTCTGTGGTTCGACCGCCTTGATTCCCATTTTTTCCGCTTTCTCCAGGATTGCCGGTATTTTGTCGGAGATATTGGCGGAAGTAATTCCCAAAACTTTTCCGGTATTGACCAGAGCCATGGCTTGTTCCGGTTTGGCCAAATTGGACTCTACCAGACCGCTTTGCACCGCGCCGCCGATATAGCTTGCTGCCGTTTCTGCCGTTAATTTGCCGCCTGATAAGGCTCCTACCCCGGCGGCTCCGTTCATAAAGGAACTGATTTTACCGGCACCCGAAAGGCCCAGGCTGGATGCGGCATTGACAAATTGCGAAATATTGGCTAGGTTGTTGATCCCCAGAGCCGCCGGCGTTTTGACTCCACCGGCGGCTTGCCCTGCGTTGGCGACAGCTTCTTTTATGCTGCCCGTTGCGCTGATATCCATCGTATCTTTCGGCCTCCTCTACCTTTGTTCCTGATATACAAACTGTAATGTGCCCATCATTTCCAGAGCAACCGGCTTCCAGCGTGCTTGCTCTTTCGCCAAGCAATTGAAGGTAATCAGTACGGCCTGCCCATCTAATACTATACAGCCCATTAGGTTATAGATCTCTTCATCGGCAGCCGGCAGGATAAAGTCATACCAGGCGACCGGCAGGCGGTTTTCTCTATTTTCGATAAAACCTTCTTCTAGAAAGGAGGCTTTCATGCTTTTACCCGTCAGCAGTTTTAAAGCCGCCGCAAAATCGGCTACCTGTTCGTTGCGCAACCGTTGCGCCAATGGTTTTATGGTTAGGTTGACGGTAGTGGTGTAATCGGTAAGAATTACTTGCGGGCGGGATTCATAAGGATATTTGGTCTTTACCAGCTCCATCGGCATATCCTGCCATTCCTCCGGTAAGACCATCCGGATCGTTCCCGCCAGCAAATCACGGGGAGCAAACTGGATTGTTTCCCCCAAAACGGTGACTTGTCCGTCATAAATGGTTTGCGATGTTGTTTCCGCCCGGACTGCGGCTTCCCTCGCTGCGAGTTCTTCCCGTTCTTCTTGTTCCACCATGAGTTTTATAATTTCTTCGTCCATGTATTTCAATGACATAGCAACCTCCTTCATTTGAAATGGGATAAAATTCCCTTAAATCAATAATATGGAATGGAAAATTTTTCTTTTTAAAGCTTATAATAAATTTGTGACAAAAAAGTGACAAAAATAAAAGAGTCCGTATTTTCACGGACTCTTGATTCTACTGTATCTATTAATTTTCAAACTGGCGGAGCGACACGATTTGAACGTGCGGCCTCTACCATCCCAGGTACCAGATAGCCTCCTTAACGCACTAGTTATTAGCGGCCTTTGGAATTTTCATTTGCCCTTGGCTTTTGAGGCCGTGGTGTAGTAGGTCTAGAATTTACGAGACCTTTTTTCATATAACCCTCTTGAAGTCTGGTAGTCATGGCTTTTATTCCTCCTCTTCCCTATTAATATATTCACTGAATTTCGTTATATATACATTTCATCCTATTTGTCCACTAAAAACACCTTTGAAGGACAGCTCGAGGAAATGTTACCATAATAAAAGAGTCCGCGTTCCCGCGAACTCTAGATATTACTTATTTTACTGGTCGGAGCGACACGACTTGAACGTGCGGCCTCTACCACCCCAAGGTAGCGCTCTACCAAACTGAGCTACGCCCCGACTGACAAAGACTATTTTACTTCTTTTTGGCTCCTATGTCAAGCTATATCTTCCGATTACCATTGCAGGCTTGTTTCCCGTATGTAATCCGTCTGGAAGCTATTCGGTAATTCCGGCATAACGGCAGACAATTTCTATCAATCGTACCAATGCCTTAATTGCATACCGTGTATTCTCTTCAATAAGCTGTCCCTTGCTGTCACAGGTGCCCAGGCCGGGAGATATATAGATGTTGCCGTCATAGGCCACTGTTGGAATGACGCCCATTTGGGACAGCCCGGTCTGGAAGAGGTTTGTGCCGGCATACATGTCTTCAATCGAAAAAATGGGAATTCCCATTTCCCGGTTTTGCCATGTTTTTTCATAGTTTACTTCCACCGCTGTTGAGTTGTACGACTTGGATATCAGGATGCCATCCTTCAAATGGTCGGGCAGTTGAATCTGAGCGAATTCTTCTTTTATAATTCGCTCCAGGTCATCAACCGGTTGGGTAAGCACTTGAGGACGGTCCCGCAGCACTTTTAGCGCCTGAATTTGAGTCAATAAAGCTTCCTTGCCGGGATCGTAAGTTACATAGGCAGCTCTTCCATAGGAAGCGGTTGTTCCGTAGCGGTCACCGTGCAGTCCCATGGCCCGGCGAATCGGAACCATATATTCTTCCCGGCCGATAATCAGTCCGCTCGTTGCCGCTCCGGTCGCCTTATCCATGCTGTAGACAATAACATCGGCTCCGTTTTTCAGCGGACTGGCGCCAACAAACGGCAAGCCCCAGGCATTATCAATAACATATGGCAAATCGTAGGAATGGGCCAGTTCCGATAAATATTTCTGCAGCACCGGTGTCCCTTCTTCATCTTTCGCGCCGTAGCCATAACCGGGCGTTTCATAGCCTAAAGACGTAATACCGGCAAGAAAGGGGGCATGAATATCGGCATACTGACTCAAAATCTCGATGGATTCTTCCGGATCAACATTTGTCAATAATGGAACAGGATGATATTTTATGCCATGGACATCATACCAGGCGCCGGCCAAAGGAACAATGACCGTGTCCAGATTGTTCTGACGCTTGCCATAAAAACCGAGTTCACCCGCTGTCGATCCTCTGTCGGCTAAGAAATCTTTAAACCGCGGTGGAAAGGGCCGTCCATATCCCCCTTGGTGATGCATGTGTTTTTCGTAGGGTGCGATATAGCGGGACCGGTAATTGTCGCCGCGCCCCATCATCGGTGGACTGAACAGACTGTCAAAAGTAACCCACAAACCCGCCTCACAAGTGGAGGCAGGGGCCGCGTCAAAATCATCGCCATAAACATCTTTCACCAATTCCCGAATTTCATCGACTAATTTAGCCAAAGGAATGACTTCCGTAGCTCCCGCTTCGCCGGCATGTAAAATATCGTCCCGCAGCGGTGCGGGACAACCGGAAATAGCACCTGTCAAACCAAACCGACCGCGCAGTTCCTGGGGAATATTCAATTCGTCGGCAGCCCGGCGGGCCTCATTATAAATGTTGGCAATATTCGCCTGCAAGTTGCGATACATTTGAAACTTATACTTGAACTTGCGCATTCTTTGGCCCCCTTATTTTACCTTCACAATAAATTCTACTTCCACGGGCGCATTAACAGGCAATTCCGCCACGCCAACCGCCGACCGGGCATGTTCGCCGGCTTGGCCAAAAACACTTCCCACTAACTCCGATGCGCCGTTAATCACTTTGGGCTGGTCGATAAATCCCGGAGCGCTATTCACAAAGCCAACTACTTTCACTACTTTTTCAATGTTATCCAATGAACCAATCAGACTTTTTATCGCCGCCAGACAGTTTATCGCACAAATTTTGGCCGCATCATAGCCTTGGTCCACATTCAAATCCTTACCCACTTTTCCCTTATATTTTAATTGCCCGTTTTCAAAGGGAATTTGACCGGAAGTATATACATATTCGCCGATTTTTACGGCAGAAACATAGGCAGCCACCGGTTTTGGCGCCTCCGGAACAGAAATTCCAAGTTCCTTAAGTTTCGTTTCCGCACTCATTTAATAACCTCCTTACCCTTTTTTAAGCTTAAAAAAATGAAAACACAAGCTGCAACCTTTTTACGCCGATTTGACCGTATTAAAAAACAAAAAAGGCTCTCCCCATTAGTATGAGAGAACCTGTTCCTTCTTATTCTTATTGGCAAAACCGGCATTTTTATATGACAACGGCACCGCGCAAATCGATATCCATTACTATATACCGGGACACCACTTCGTGTTTTTCAAACGCTGCTACCATAGCCTCCCCGATGGTGTCGCAATTTTGCCGGGTAAACGCCACCAGACAAGGCCCTGCCCCGCTGATAGCGGCCCCCAGCGCACCGGCCTGGATAGCACTTTGAAAAACAGCGGCCATACCCGGAATCAATTTTTCACGATAAGGCTGATGGATGCGGTCCGGCAGCGCATATTGCAAAAAATCCAGTTTTCCCTGGGTTAAAGCCCCAATCAATAGGGCGGCGCGGCTAATATTAAAAACAGCATCTTCCAGGGATACCGCATCCGGCAAAACCTGGCGGGCCACTTGCGTTGACAGTCCAAAGGCCGGTATAGCCACAACCAGCTTCAGTTCCGCCGGCGGGGTAAAATTCAGGCAATGAGCGTTTTTCCCCTCGACAACGCTGAGCGTAATTCCGCCATAGAGAGCGGGGGCTACATTATCCGGATGCCCTTCGATTTGAGTTGCCATATTGAAAATTTCTTCCCGGGACAGTTGATTGCCCGTAGCCACATTCGCGGCTACCAGACCGGCTACAATCGCTGCCGCGCTGCTGCCGAGCCCGCGGGCCAGGGGAATAGTATTCTCCATCCGCAGAACAATTCCCCGCTCCTTTGTCCCAACCCGGGTTAACACGGCCTGAATCGCTTGCAAGGCAATATTATGCTCATCACAGGGAATCATTCCGGCCCCTTCGCCGCATACTTCAATGCTTAGTCTCTCTCGTCCGGACAGGGTCAATTCCAATTCATTATAGATCGTACAAGCCATACCGATACTGTCAAATCCTGGACCGCAGTTTGCTGTCGTTCCGGGGACCCGCACTTTAACTAAAGTTCCCATTTCCCCTCCACGTACCCTGATTAATCAATTTCTTCCGCTTCAACCCGGATTACACTGCGAATTTTAGTGACAACATGCATGCCGGAAATGGTGCTCATGGCCAAACGGAGATTGGCATCCAAAACCCGGTAAGTAATCAATACAATTTCTGAATAATGATCCACTTTCCGTTTTTGAATTACCGAATGCAAGCTTACCTGCTGGGCGCCGAACGCTCCGGCAATCGCAGCCAGCACACCGGGTTTATCTTGCACCAATAAGCGAATATAATAGGGCGACTCTGTATGTTCCACCGAATAAATCGGCGTTTGTTCAAAGCAAGTGCACAAGATCCGGCTGCTGACCTGATTCTGCAGGTCTCTTGCTTCATCAATAATATCACCGACAACCGCACTGGCCGTGGGCAATGAACCGGCGCCCCGGCCGTAAAACATCGTTTCCCCCACTGCATCGCCTTTAACATAAATAGCATTATATACATCGTTCACCGCTGCCAGAGGGTGCGTGGCCGGAATAAACGCCGGATGAACCCGGACAGAAATTCCCTGGTCGTCCCGTTTGGCAATTGCCAGCAGTTTAATAACATAACCTAACTCTTTCGCATAATCGACATCTTCGAGAGAAACATTCGTAATGCCCTCTACATATACATCCTCCAGCGAAACTCTGGTTCCAAAGGCAATCGAAGCGAGTATGGCAATTTTTCTGGCTGCATCCCAGCCACCGACATCGGCCGTCGGGTCTGCTTCCGCATATCCCTGGGCCTGGGCTTCCTTTAATACGCTATCAAAATCCAGATGTTCCCGGGTCATTTTGGTCAGCATATAATTGGTAGTACCATTTACGATTCCCATTACTTCCGTAATCTGATTGGCCGCCAGACACTGTTTCAAGGGCGTAATTATGGGAATACCGCCGCCCACGCTGCCTTCGAACAGAAAATCCACATGGTTCTTTTCCGCCGCCGCAAAGAGTTCCCGTCCATATTTGGCCACAACGTCCTTATTGGCCGTGACAACGTGTTTACCGGCATTTAATGCCTGCAGCATGTAATCCTTAGCCGGTTGTTCTCCGCCCATGACTTCCACGATAATATCAATATCCGGGTCATGAATCACCTCGGCCGCGTCCGTTACAATGTCCGCATCAATCTTACTTCCCCGCGCTTTTTTGGGATTGCGGACCAATATCTTTTTTATTACAACCGGAGCGCCGACTTTTTGCGCGATACTGCCGGCGTTTTCCGTCAATATTTTTACGATGCCCGTTCCTACCGTACCAAAACCCAGCAGACCGATATTGATTACTTCTTTCATAAAGCGTGCCTCCCGTTAAGCTTGTCCCAGTACTTCCAGCCGTTTCACCCCGTCCACCATCCGCAGTTTATCTAAGAGGGCTTCCAGGTCAATTGCCAGGTTCGCTGTTTCGATCGAGATGGTAGCGTTAGCCACTCCCTGCAGTGGTATACCCTGATTAATGGTCAACACACTGCCCCGTTCATTCGCAATGGTATTTAATACTTTCGATAATACCCCCGGCTTGTGCTCGAGCAATAAGGCCAGCGTAACAATTTTCTCCTGGCTGGCTTCGTAAAAGGGAAATACATAATCTTTATATTTATAATAAGCGCTGCGGCTTAATTCCATTTTTTCCACAGCTTCGTTAATTGTCCGGGCTTCTCCCCGTTTTAAAAGTTCCTTTACTTTGATAGTCTTTTTAATTGCTTCCGGCAGAATTTCTTCCCGGACAAGATAAAAAATTGACTTTTGTCCCATTATCATTTTATTTTCCTCCCCCGGTGTTGCACCTATGGATAATTATCTTTTCACAGTAGACATTATATCATTAGCCTAACATAGAATACAAGTAAAATATAAAAAAAATAAGTCAGCCTATACAGACTGACTTTTTTTTTTAAAAAATAATGCATATCAGACCGCCGCTGCCTTCATTAACGATTTTTTGCAATGTATCCCGCATTTTGCCCTGGGCATTTTCGGGCATGCTTGCCAATTTGTTCTGAATACCTTCCCGGACCAGCGAATTTAATGACTTGCCAAATAAATTGGTACGCCAGATTTTTTCCGGTTCGCCTTCGAATTCCCGCATTAAATATTGAATTAAGTCTTCACTTTGTTTCTCAGTGCCGATAATGGGCGATATTTCAGCCTGGACCTCCGTCCGGATCACATGCAGTGAAGGCGCGGACGCCCGCAATTTCACGCCAAACCGGTTGCCGGTACGGATAATTTCCGGTTCTTCCAGCACCATTTCATCCAATTGAGGCGGAACAATTCCATAGCCGGTCTGACGAACCTGCTCCAGGGCATCGGCCATTTTGTCATATTCCCGTTTCGCCACCGACAAATCTTTCATTAGACGCAGAAGATGATGCTCCCCTTCAATGGTAAAGCCGGTCAGTTCTTCCAGCACCTGATAGAATAAGTCGTTACGGGCGGTAATTTCAATGACCGCAATTCCGGACCCCAAATCCATATCATGCAGGATCACGTCGGCGATAAAATCATATCCGGACAAATCGTCAATGGCTCTGTCAATGTCGCGTAACCGGCGCACATATTGCACCACTTCCCGTACAGCCTCGTCAAATTTCTGGCGGAGCCATTGCTGCTCTTCCAGTTCTTCCACCCACTTGGGCAAGGTAATATTAACTTCTTTAACCGGAAACTCATAAAGTACTTCCTGTAAAATAGCATAGATATCATCCTGATTCAACTGCGCGCAGTCTACCGGAATAACCGGTATATCATACTTGCTTTCCAGCTTGGCTACTAATTCCCGCGTTTCCTTAATTGTTGGCTGGCTGGTGTTGAGGATTACCAGAAATGGCTTCTGCAATTCCTTTAATTCATTAATAACCCGCTCTTCGGCGGCTATGTATTTTTCCCGGGGCAATTCGGTCACTGAACCGTCGGTAGTGACTACCAGACCGATCGTGGAATGTTCCGCAATGACTTTCCGGGTTCCTACTTCCGCTGCTTCTTCAAAAGGAATTTCCTCATCAAACCAGGGGGTTAAAACCATCCGCGGACCAGCTTCCTCTTCATAGCCCAAAGCGCCTTCCACAGTATATCCCACACAATCAACCATTCTGACTTTTACCGATACATTATCATTAATATCAATTTTGACCGCTTCATTGGGAATAAATTTCGGTTCGGTCGTCATGATTGTCCTGCCGCCGGCACTCTGCGGCAGTTCATCCTTGGCTCTTTCTTTGTCATAGGGGTCACTAATGTTTGGTAATACCATGGTTTCCATAAATCTTTTAATAAAGGTAGACTTTCCGGTCCGCACCGGACCTACGACGCCAATATAGATATCACCTCCCGTACGTTCGGCAATATCTTTAAACAGGTCGAATTTTTCCATTTTATCCATTTTCCCTCCCCATATTGCATTTATGTAAGACTATGAGCACAAAGCCCAAAAGCTCCTCAGTCATCCCTCCCTTGATCTTGAGTACCTACGGCGAGAAGGACTGGTATTGCCAAAAATGCAGGAAAACCCCAATTAATCATTATAAATATATGACAGGCAGCCCAGAATATTACAAAGTAAAAAAGAGTATGGAAACTCCATACTCTAAAATCTGCCAGTCTATTTTTTTTCCCAGTTCACAGGGTCAATTACAACTTCTTCCACTTCATGGGTTCGGCCCCGGGACATCAGGTCGAGAACGGCATCCCGGGGAGAATGGGCCTGATACAATACTTTATAGGCCTGTTCCGTTATCGGCATTTCCACCCCCAGCCCCTGGGCAAGCTGATAAGCGGCAAGGGTAGACCGGATCCCTTCCACAACCATTTTGGTTTCCGTTTCAATTTCCTGCGTGGTTTTTCCCTGGGCAAGCAGAATTCCCGCCCGCCGGTTGCGGCTGTGGCAGCTTGTGCAAGTTACGATTAAGTCGCCAATCCCGGCGAGTCCGGAGAAAGTAAGCGGGCTGGCCTGCATGGCCACCCCCAGACGGGTAATTTCGGCAAGCCCCCGCGTCATCAATGCCGCTTTGGTATTATCGCCAAATCCCAGTCCTTCCGCGGCACCGGCGCATAAGGCAATGATATTCTTCAACGCGCCGCCCAATTCTACACCGATAAGATCCGGATTGGTATAGACCCGGAAATAAGGCAACATGAAAATATCCTGTACTGTTTCCGCCACCTGGCGCGACCGGGCGGCTACCACAGTCGTACTGGGATATTGCAGGCCTACTTCTTCGGCATGATTGGGACCGGATAAAACGGCAATCCGGTCCGACCAGACAGGCAGTTCTTCTGCGAGTACTTCCGACATCCGTTTTAGGGAATTCAGTTCCAATCCTTTAGCGGCATTAACAAAAATCGTATCTTTATCAATCGTTGCCGCGGCGATTGCCGCTGCCGTCCGGCGAACGGCGTGAGAGGGTGTGGCAATTACCACCAAATCTGCTTTATGGACGGCTTCCGACAGGTCCGCCGTAATACGAACGGTCTGCGGCAACAGCACATCCGGCAGATACGCCGCATTTTGCCTGGTTTGCCGCATCACATCGACTAACTGGGAATTGCGCGCCCACAATACGACTGGGTACTTCCGGCCAAGCATGCCTGCAATAGCCGTTCCCCAACTGCCGGCGCCAATTACGCCAATTTTCATGGATCAATCACTTCTCCTTTTTTGCATTGCCCATACTGCCCGCTTTAATCTTTAATTCTGTTCCTTTTAATAAACGTTCTATATTGGCTTTATGCCGGATAATGACAAAGAGAGCGGCAATAATGCTGAAATATAAATACTCCGTCTGCTCACGAAACAGCCAGACCAGGACCGGCAGCAAAGCGGCGCCGACAACGGAACCCAGCGAGACATAACGGGTCGTAAAAACAATGACCCCCCAAACAAGGAAAATAATTAAAGTCACCTTGGGAACCAGCATCGCAATGACTCCCAGGCCGGTGGATACACCTCGTCCCCCTTTGAAGCCTAAAAAAACAGACCAATTATGACCGGCAATGGCGGCAATTCCGCCCAGCAGCTGCGCCAAAGGCGTTCCTACCAGCCACGACCCCAAGTAAACACCGGCCACCCCTTTTAACATATCCGAGACGAACACGGCCAGGGCGGGCCAGGGTCCCAATACCCGGAACGCATTGGTCGCACCGATGTTTTTGCTGCCAAACTGACGAATATCGACTCCCGTCAACCCTTTACCGATCAGCAAACCGTTGGGAATGGACCCAATTAAATAACTCAAGCCAATCACCGCAAGCAGATTCATTCCTTCTCCCCCACTCATAAATCTGTTATTCGTCCTCCTTGCGTCCGCGCACAACCAATTTTAACGGTGTCCCCTCAAACCCAAAAGCTTCCCGCAACTTATTTTCCAAAAACCGCAAATAAGAAAAATGCATAATTTCCGGTTCATTCACAAAAAACACAAAGGTTGGCGGTTTCACATCGGGCTGCGTGGCAAAATAAATCTTCAACCGTTTCCCCTTGTCCGTTGGAGGAGGATTAATTGCCACCGCATCTTCAATGACTTGGTTTAAGACACTGGTCGCCACCCGCATGGCGTGCTGTTCGGCTACATATTTGACCAGTTCCGTAACCCGGTGCACCCGTTGTTTGGTTAATGCCGAGGCAAACAAAACCGGTGCATACTGCATGAAGGCCAGTTCCCCGCGAATGGTTTCGGTAAACCGCAGGGAGGTTTTGCCGTCTTTTTCAACTAAATCCCATTTATTCACGACAATAACCACAGCCTTGCCGGCTTCATGGGCATACCCGGCAATTTTTTTGTCCTGCTCCGTGATTCCGTCTACGGCATCAATGACCATCAGCACTACATCCGAACGATCCACAGCCCGTAAAGAGCGGATTACACTATACCGTTCCACGGGCATATCAATTTTAGCTTTACGCCGCATTCCCGCCGTATCAATCAGGACAAAATCGGTGCCATCCTTGTTAAAATGGGTATCAATCGCATCCCGGGTCGTACCGGGGATATCACTGACGATGACCCGTTCTTCTCCAATCAGCGCATTGACCAGCGACGATTTTCCCACATTCGGCCGGCCGATAACGGCTACCTTGATTTCATCGCTATTCTCGGCGATTTGCGGCTCGGACGGCAGGTTATCGACAATCTTGTCCAGCAAATCCCCCATATTCAGGGCATTGACGGCGGAAACGGGCAGCGGATCGCCGAGTCCCAGATTATAAAATTCGTAAATCTCATTCTCGTCTTTTATACTGTCTACTTTATTTACCACCAGCAATACCGGTTTATCAGCATTGCGCAAGATCGTGGCAACATCTTCATCGGCGGCCGTCAATCCGGTCTTGCAATCAACCACAAACACAACTACGTCCGCTTCCTTAATAGCCAGTTGGGCCTGCTGCCGCATGGCGGAGGTAATCCGGTCCGACGATTCCAGTTCGATACCACCGGTATCAATCATGGTAAATTCATGGCCGGTCCATTCCGCTTCCATGTAAATCCGGTCACGGGTAACCCCGGGAATATCTTCCACAATGGAAACTCTTTTTTTGGCAATCCGGTTAAATAATGTTGATTTGCCTACATTAGGCCGGCCTACGATGGCAACAATCGGTTTACTCATGCTATATCACCCTTATAAATTCATTTCAATATTCTATTCCCTGCCGGGCGTCCACCCCGTTCTGAAAGGGATGTTTTACTTCCTTCATTTCCGTTACCAAATCGGCAATTTCAATAATTGGGGACGGTGCGTTTCTACCGGTAAGAACAATTTCCACGGGATATTTTTTCTCCCTTAAAAAGGCGACAACCTCATCGACGTCCAACAGCCCACAGGAAAGAGCGACATTAATCTCATCCAAAATGACAATTTGGCAGTCACCCGACGCAATCTTCCTTTTGGCTTTCTCCCAGCCTTCGCGGGCCAGCTTCCGGTCCACCGGGTCAGGCTCCTGTAAATTGACAAAACTGGCGCGTCCCGCCGGCACGATCGTCAGCCCGGGTAAACCAGCCTTATTTTCACCGTAAACTCCGGCTGCCTTCATAAATTG
Organism: Allolucifera butyrica; assembly: GCF_900476375.1. Classification (GTDB taxonomy): domain Bacteria; phylum Bacillota; class Negativicutes; order Sporomusales; family UPPP01; genus Lucifera; species Lucifera butyrica. The sequence goes on from NZ_UPPP01000061.1 coordinate 196,690, forward strand.
AACCATATATACATGAAAACCATGTCCGCAGGCGCGAAGGGCCAACCCCAGACTAGCAGTAGTTTTTCCTTTCCCATTACCGGTATATACTTGAATGAGACCAAATTCCGGCATTTATTGCCACCTCCTCAGTAAGGATTGTAAGTCTTTGGCAAAATAAGCTTTGCGTACCGGAACCTTTAAATGGGTCTCCAACTCGGTGAGGGTCATGTCGTCCAAAAAGACATCCTCGCCGGTTCGCAAGGCAACGCCCGGTATAATGACACCGGTCCGCAAACCGTCCTGAGCCAAAAGGCATTGAGCGATATCCTTTCCGGTCAGTAAACCGGTTACGGTTATGTGGGGCCCAAAGAACTGATTAGCAACAGGAACCAAACGAATATGTAAATTGGGTATCTTGACTGCTTCCAGCAAGGGCCGGAGAATTTTCTCCGCCGACATGCCGCAGACCACATCCAAATAAACAGGCTCCGTATAGGAACCATTGCCCACTCCGTCTTTTCCCCACTCCGCCAAAAACTTGCGAACGAGGCCGACACCATTTTCCAGTTGGGGAAACCCGTCATATCTTTCATCGGCCGGAACCGGATAACCGGCAGCTAAATAAAATTCATCCGCCAAATAGACAAAATAACTCCCACTCTGCCGATAATATTCCTGCTGCCATTGTTCCGCCTTTTTTATTATATTGGCAGCTTCTTCCGCTGTAAATACACGCAAGGGATAACAAGTTTCACGAAATTGAGTGAGACCGACCGGTACAACAGCCACCGACAAAATATGCGGCTGAAACTGAAATAAATCCCGGACCGTTTGCTCCAATACGGCACCGTCATTCATTCCGGGACACAAAACGATCTGGGTGTGCAGTTCAATGCCGCTTTCCACCAGCCGGGTTAACTGGCTCATGATGTTGGCTGCTTTTTTTGACCCCACCATTTGAGCCCGCAATTGGCCATCCGTCGTATGAACCGAAACATATAAAGGCGATAAATGCAGCCGCTGTATCCTGTTTATATCTTGCTCCGTCAAATTCGTCAGGGTAATAAAATTGCCATATAAAAAAGATAACCGGTAATCGTCATCTTTTACATATAAGCTGGCGCGAAGGTGCGCCGGCATCTGGTCAACAAAACAAAAAATGCATTGATTGGCACAACAACGCACTTGATCGAATACTGCGTTTTCAAATTCAATACCCAGTTCTTCATCGTACTCTTTCTCTATTTCGATAATTTCCTGCTCACCGTTTGTTTTTTCGATTAATAACTCGATTACTTCCTCGGCCAGGGAAAAACTCAGATCAATAATGTCCTGCAGGGGCTGCTCATTAACAGCAAGCAGTTTATCCCCCGGGACCAGACCGGTTTCAGCGGCGATGCTGCCGGGTACCACTTTGGCTATGACGCCTTGCAATTTCAAAAAACTCACCTCAAGTAATTTATTCCTTTTTCCAGCTTATTTCTCCTGCAAATAAGAAAAGAGTGATGAGAAAAAACATCACTCCCGTCTCCTTTTTACATTGTCTACCAGCTTGACAAATTGTTCATATTGACGCTGAATTCCCCAGACGGATAAAATTCTTCCCAGCCTCGTCAAATAGATGCGTTTCGATAATAAGCCGCCAAACTTGGTGGAAAAATTAATCAGCGGAAACGTATCCTGTAAAATGTAGGTCTGCCGGCAAATCCCCGCTGCATCTAACAAGAGCATAATAGCTGCCATCATTCTTGCCCGTTCGTTCTTCATCCCGGCGAAGTAAATTTGATTCTCTTTGTCATCCATGCCCATAAAGTATACTTTACCGATCAGTTCCGGCTCGGTCCGGTCATAATAAGGCACAGCCAGGATATGGTCCCGGGTAGGAATACAGCCGGCAGGCAACAAACCGCAATGAATGGCTGACGCAACGACCGACGCATGGGCCCCGGCAAAACAGCAGTAAATAATCTTCAAACAGGTTCCCTCCGGAGTAATGCGAGTTGTTGCCGCAATACGTCATAGACCGGCCAATTTAAGGAACAACGCAGGAAAGCCGGCAGGTAGCAGTATTTTATATACGACAACCACCTGCCCCAGGCATGTCCTTTTAAGCCCTGCCAATATAGACAATCCACATCAATTATTTTTACTTCCACGGCAAACATTGTGGCAATATCGCTAAGGTTCCGCTGATACATCTGCCGATGCCGGCCGGAAACAAGCAGGCAAACCAGATTCCCGTCCCGGTCCGTGCCAACCGGCATTAGTGGATTGGTCCCGGTTAAGGAGTGCAGACTCATTTCCATTCTACTCAGACAGAAATTTTCCAGATGAGCGCAGCAAGCCAGCCAGGGTAAATAATATTGAGCTCCTTGATAAATAATGATCACTTTGGTTCCTGGTCGTGGTCTTCCTTATTTTCTTTTGCTTTATTTTTTCGCTTTACCGGGCCCAGGAAGTTAGCAAATTCCGTTTTTCCAAAATGTTTCAATTTTGATTTGGCTTCTTTCATGCCGCCCGTGCTCAAGAACAAAAAGGCGATGGTGCCGACAACCAGGAATCCCAGGATCCAGCCGATTGATTTCGTGGCCCCCGAAGGTCCCGAGGCCGCTGTGCCTACTCCCGCCGTTCCCGCCTGATTGGCAGGAGTGGGGGAGGTTCCGCTTAAAACGGCCGGGATAGCGTCCGCAAACAGGGCAATACCGCGCTCCGCCTCCCCACGGGTGTTGGTGTCCGATCCTACTTCCACCAGCATGGAACGGGGAAACAAATCCTGATTATAGTCGCCACCCTTGGCAAAAAAGATCCCCTTGACAAGGCCGGGATGCTTTTTATCGGCGGCCGCTTTAAGATGCAAGGCCCAATCTTCGATTTGTTTTCCGGTCGGTCCGTATTTGCCGACAACTAATTGCACCTTAGTCACATCTTGCCCGTTAATCGTTGTTCTATATACTTCCGGCGGTGTCGCATCTCGGTGCACATCAAAGATGGCGTCCGGCTTTTGTTTCAATAACTGCAGCACCGTCCGGCGCGACCGTTCGTAAGCCATATCATCATGGGGATCATGTTTGGCATAAGAATGAATGGGTTGGATCCCATCTTTCTGCAAGGCATTGGCAAAGGCATCCCCCACTTTATATACCCCGCCGGCACCATAGATACTTGGTTTGCCATCGGTCGGAATATACGATTCATCGGAGTGGGTATGATAGATAGCGACTTTTTCACCTTGCGCCCGGGCAATACTGGGTGATAGGATTCTCTGCCAGAAAGTCAGCTTTGAGTCTTTGTCTACCATATATTGGGACAAATTTACACTACCGATAAATTTTGCCCGGGCCAGGTCTCCCTGAACACTGGTCACTTCATATCGTTTGTTATCGGCTGTCAAAAACTGGTCTCCGTTCTGAACGCCCCATCCTGTCACAAATACTACGCGGCCATTTTCGTCAACAATATTATAATAGCCGCCATCGCTGCGTTCATGGGCTAAGCTTACGGCAGGGAGAGTCAGCAGCAGCAAGGATACGAAAACAACTACGCGCCATATCCTATTCATTGTTTCTTCTCCCTCCCCTCAGTATTTTCCGTTTCTTTATCCTTTTTCTTGGGGTTCTTATGAAGCTCTTCACTAAATTCATACAATCCCTCGGGACGATGCGCTCCCAAAACGGGCCCACCTTGTAACTTTTCCCTTGTCTCCCCTACCAGTTCCGCCATCATCACGGCAACAACACCGGCTATGACTACCACATCGAATGCCCCGGCTCCTCCAATTGCGGTTGTACCGGGCACGCCCAAACCAATCAATGTTATCATGTGAACGACATCACTCAAAACAATTCCCAGCACGCCGCCGATAAAAGCGCTTCTTCGCGACCGCCCTGCCAAATAGGCGATCAGTCCGGCCGCTATGCCATAAATCAATTTAGGATCCATAAACATATTCTCCGGCTCGTAAGGCAAGTATCTTGAGCCCAGCCATACAGCAGCCGCTACCAGAACGGCCGCCAATACGGCCCTGATTTTTTCCGCGGTTTCATCGGCCTTGAAAATCAGCCATACACTCAATAAAAGCGGCAGTAACGCGCCGCCCACATTGATACTCACGGCAACCGGAGCGCGCATAACCGGAATATCAATAAAACTGCCGATAATTATGGCGCCAATAAATAATAGTGCCTGTTTATCCGTCATTCTCATTCGGTCTAGTATCCGGTGGGTTACTCCAAAATAGACAAGCACCCCGACAACTAATAGTGCAATCATTCCTATCGGCATACCCATTATTTTCCACCCCTCGCACTTTAATTTAAATTGAATCGCTATTTTAGATTGCCCGGCAAATATTAAAATCATACAAGAAAGAAAAAAGCATGGCTACAAGCCATGCTTTTCCCGCGTTGCATATTGTTCAATATGAATCTCACGGGCTGTAAGCCAGTCCCGGCTGTAACCGGTAATCACAACGGGAATCTGTCTCAAATCCTCTATCGTCCGGGCCCCGACCAGAACCATATAGCGTTTCATTCCGGCTAAAAAATCTTCCAGCCAGTGAACGGTGCTCTTCAAACCGGAAGATTGCAGCCTTTTGATAAAGGGGGTGGCCATACCGACGGCAGCGCCGCCTAAGGCCAGGGATTTGACTGCTTCCAGCGGGGTACGAATACCACCGGAAATAATAAAGTCCGCTCCCACCGGCAAAATGGAAGCAACTTCTACCGCGCTGATTGCGGTAGGTATTCCCCAGGTTAACAGTTCACTGTCTAAACCGGTTTGACTGCGAGCCGATTCAATTGCCATAAAATTGGTGCCGCCGGCCCCGCCGACATCAATCGTCTTCACTCCCGCCCGGACCAGTTCCTCAGCCGCTTCCTTACTGATCCCGCAGCCAACTTCCTTCACAATTACCGGCACCTTTACGGCGGCGACAATGGCGGCAATATTTTCGATGTAGTGCGAAAAATCCCGGTCCCCTTCCAACATAACCATTTCCTGGGCTACATTCAAATGAACCTGAATTGCATCCGCCTCAATCATGGCCACAACCTGCCGTGCCTCCTGAATGGTAGCATGAGCGCCGATATTGGCGAAAATAATTCCATCGGGATTGTTTTTCCGTACAACTTTATAGGACTCTTCGACAGCGGGACATTCAACGGCCGCAAACTGCGACCCTACGGCCATCGCAGTCTGGGTCGCACGCGCCAATTCCGCCAGCATTCCGTTAATCTCCGTTACGTCTCCCGCGCCGCCGGTAATCGCGTTAATTATGACGGGATGAGATAAGGGCAGTCCGGCGCACCGGCTTCTAAGATCAACCTCATTACTGGCAATATCGGGCAGAGCATGATGAACCAGGGTAAAATCGCTGAATCCATTAGGCGTTGGACCGTCCTCCAGAGTCAGGGAATATTTCAAATGATCTAACTTGCGTGATTGACGCACCGTGCCAGCTCCTTAGTCTCCTTCTTTAAAAAGATGAGCAAATTTATCTCCCAGTGTCACACCCAGGCTGCGCTGATTGTCCAAAAAGCCCTGGTACTCTTTTCTTTCTGCTTCCTGCTGCGCCTTTACCAAACTAAGACTAATCCGTTTGGCCGCTTTATCGATGCTCAATATTTTTACATTCACCGGCTGTCCGGCCTTGACGACTTCCTCAGCGTTAGCAACATGACGTTCGGCCAGCTCCGATAAGGGGATCAAGCCCTCAATACCGGGCTTCAATTCTACAAAGGCGCCAAAACGGGCCGTTTTAGACACTTTTCCCGGTACCACCGCATCCACTTTAAATTGGTCAATTTCATCCAGCCACGGATCACGCCGGGTTTCTTTCAGGCTAAGAGAAATCCGTTTGGCTTGCGGATCAACCTTTAAAACAACGACCTCCACCTCGTCACCCACATTTACAACTTCCTCCGGAGAAGCTACCCGCTGCCATGATAAATCCGATATATGAATCAGTCCATCCACGCCGCCAATATCTACAAAGGCGCCAAATTTGGCCAGACGGCTTACAATTCCTTTAACGGTCTGCCCGGGCTTAAGCGCGGCATAAACCCGTTCTTCCGCCTGACGGACCTGCTCCAGCAAGTGAACCTTGCGGGATAGTACAACCCGCTGTTTGGTCCGGTCAATTTCGATCGGAACAACATCGATCGTCTGTCCGGCATAAGGGGCAAGGTCCTCAACAAACCGCAGTTCCACCTGGGACGCGGGAATAAATCCCCGTATACCGAACACGGATACCGCCAATCCGCCTTTGACAGCCTCTACAACCTGAACCGGCAAGATAGACTTTTCCTCCAGCGCCTGCTCCAGTTTATCCCAGGCAACAATCTTATCCGCCTTCACTTTGGATAATTTGACTGCCCCCTCGGCAGAATCCGCATCCAGTACATATACGTCAATTGTTTGCCCTTCGGCAACGACGTCGGCGGCTTGTTCCGGAACCGGATAGGCCAGCTCGGTTAAAGGGATAACCCCTTCCGCCTTATAACCAATATCCACAAAAATTTCATCCTTGCGGATCCCGACTACCTTTCCTTTTACAATACTTCCGGTTTCCAACGTGTTTACTTCGCTGTTTAAAGTCTGGTCAAACTCCTGCATTTTTCTGTATACCTCCTCAATTAGCCACTCCGGCGTGGATGCGCCGGCGGTAATACCTACGCTGTGAACACCCTCAAACCAGGACGGTTCCAGTTCCGCTGCCGTTTCAACATGGAACACGCCGGCTCCGGCCTCAGAACATAAAACCGCCAATCGTGCCGTGTTCGCACTGTTTTTGCCGCCCACCACAATCATGACCTCAACCTGGCGCGCCAATTCGACCGCAGCCTGCTGCCGCTCATCGGTTGCCGTGCAAATCGTCCGGTCAATTTGCAGCTCATTACATTTCGATTTAAGAATATCAACAATCTTTTGAAACATTGCTCCGGAAAAAGTAGTTTGCGCTACAACCCCGATTTTCGCAAAAAAAGACAATTGCATTGCCTCTTCCGGAGTTCCAACGATAATTGCCTTTTGTTCTGTCCATTGGTAAATACTCTGAACCTCGGGGTGGTTTCTTTCACCGGCAAGAATGACCTGATAGCCGTCCGTCATCAATTTATGAGCGGTCAATTGCGCTTTTTTCACATGCGGACAGGTGGCATCCACCACCTGCAGGGATTTTTCCCGGGCCTGCCGGTAAATTTCCGGCCCCACGCCGTGAGACCGGAAAATAACGACTCCCTCGCTAACATCCGTCAACTGGTCAGCCACTTTGATGCCCCGCTCCGATAAGTGGTTCACCATTTGGGGATTATGAATGATCGGACCCAATGTGCAAGTTCCTTTTAACGGATCAATATTACTGAGGGCCATATCAACCGCCCGTTTTACACCATAGCAAAAGCCGCGCTGCCGGGCTAACTGTATCAGCATAACTCCTCCTGTATACTACCGTTTCCGTTCTCTTCGACAATCTCTTTAATAAACACCAGGTCAACCCGGTCAATGCCGGCAAGCTGCACACTCACTATCTCTTTATGCGAAGTGGGAACATTTTTCCCTACATAATCGGCCCGGATCGGCAGTTCCCGGTGGCCGCGGTCGATCAGCACAGCCAACTGAATTGTTTTGGGCCGTCCAAGGTCAATTAGCGCGTCCAAAGCCGCCCGTACCGTGCGCCCGGTATAAAGCACATCATCAACTAAAATAATTTTTTTACCATTGATATCCACCGGAATTTGCGTTTCATGGACAATGGGTTGATAACTGAGAGTTGATAAATCATCCCGGTACAACGTAATATCTAAAATACCTACAGGCAAAGCGATTCCTTCAATTTTTTCAATTTCCCGGGCCAGTCTTTCCGCCAATGGAACCCCGCGGGTCCGGATGCCTACCAGCACCACTTTGCTCACGCCTTTATTTTTTTCAATAATCTCGTGCGCTACCCGAATTAAAGCCCGGCGTATCCCCTGTTCATCCATTATTAACGCTTTTTCTGCCAGTTGCACCACGGATATCCCCCCTCAATATTTATTTTTTATTTCTTAGCTCAACCAGAATATCCTGCATATCATCCGGTAAAGGCGCGGTAAAAATCATCGGTTCCCCCGAAACGGGATGGGTAAACCGAAGTTCCGCCGAATGCAGCGCCTGCCCTTTTATACAAAACGGATTTCTCACCGGACCATATTTGGGGTCACCGACAACGGGATGACCAATATATGCCATATGAACCCGTATCTGATGCGTACGGCCGGTCAATAACCGGCATTCCACCAAAGTATAGTCGCCAAACCGTTCCAAAACCCGGAATTTAGTAATGGCTTCTTTGCTATTCGTAAAAGTTACAGCCATTTTTTTACGGTCCGCCGTGTGACGCCCAATTGGCGCATTGATCATGCCCTGATCTTCCGTAATATTGCCAAAAACAACTGCCTGGTAACGGCGGCTGGCGGAGCGGTCTTTAATCTGTTTCGCCAGCCGGGCATGGGCAAGATCATGTTTGGCTGCCACCATAACCCCGGAAGTGTCTTTATCCAAACGATGTACAATACCGGGACGAATCATCCCGTTAATGCCGGATAAATCGCCGCAATGCTCTAATAAAGCATTAACCAGGGTACCGCTGAAATTTCCGGCAGCCGGATGCACCACCATTCCCCGGGCTTTATTCACAACAATTACGTCGCCGTCTTCATACAAGATATTCAACGGAATGGTTTCCGGTCTAATCTCCGTTGGTCTGGCCTCCGGCATCGTCACTGCAACGTTGTCTTCCGGCTGAACTTTATAATTGGCTTTGACCGGTTTATCATTCACGGTTACATCGCCGGCAAGAATCAGTTTCTGAATATGCGAGCGGGAAACATCCTGCATTTGCTTCGTAATAAAAACGTCGAGCCGTTCCTCTTTATCCGCCATACCCGCAACAAGCACCTGAGTCGTCACGATACTTCATCCTTTTTTAAATTCGGCATAAAAACAAGATTGACCAGAATGCAGATCACACCGGTAACGATTGCAATATCAGCCATATTAAACACCGGCCAGATCCGGAAATCAAAAAAATCCACCACATATCCCGTCTTAACCCGGTCAATGACATTGCCGACAGCTCCTCCGGCCATCAGGCCAACGCCAAACCGCATCAGTCGATAGCCTTGCCTTGGAATGCGGGGATAAAAGTATACAGCAGCAATCAATAACCCCAATGCCGCTATAATGAAAAAAACCGTCTGATGCTCCATAATGCCAAAGGCAGCTCCAGGATTCAGCACATACGTAATATGAAATATCCCCGGAATGACCGGAATCGACATTCCCGGTAGCATATGCGCCTGAATATAATATTTCGCGGCCTGGTCCACAATAATAACAAGAAAGGTTAACAATAATATCAGCAAAAAGACTCGCTCCTATCCGTTCATTTGCGCCAGCGCCTTAAGCAGCAAATGGGCACACCCTTCATTGGTGGCTACGGGTATATTATGTACGTCACATACCCGCAGCAGGGCCGTAATATCCGGTTCATGAGGCTGCGCCATAAGCGGGTCCCGTAAAAAAATCACCAAGTCAATCTCCTGGGCTGCAATCCTCGCGCCAATTTGCAGATCACCGCCCATAGGACCGGAAAGATAAGGTTGCACTTTTAGCTGGGTATTCTCATTAAGGATTCTCCCGGTAGTAGCCGTAGCAACCAAACTATATTGCATAAGAATCTCACTGTGGTCCTGCGCAAATTTCAACATCTCCTGTTTTTTCCGGTCGTGCGCAATTAATGCGATTGTTTTCATCATGTCACCTGCTTTTTTAATTTTTATGCCAATATTCCGTAATAATTACATAATATACAAAAATAGCATAAACGTAAAGACGCAATAACCCTGTAAATAAAAAAAGTCCAGCAGCCTGGACTTTTTTAAAGACCTTTTAGGTCTTTCTGGACTTGCTTATTCTCCCGGACTGATTGCTCCGACGGGACAGACAGCGGCGCAGGAACCACAATCAATACAGGTTTCATTAATGTTGTATTGCGTATCCCCTTCAGAAATCGCTCCTACGGGACAAACCGATGCGCAAGCTCCACATTTTATACATTCACTGCTGATTTTATACATTCTTTCACCTCCCAATCAGATTGCTTTTATTATAACACAAACGGGCCGGATTATCATGCAATCCTTTCCATTTCACGAGTCTTTCTTACAAAATAATAGGTGCTCAATGCTATCCCGGTAAAAATAAACGAAAACGGCAAATAAAATTAATAAGGAAGTAGCTGTTATGGCAGCGCAAATACTATGGGTGATATTCTGCCCCAGGATCGAATACACAATAATCGCCGGTATTTGTCCGATTCCTGTTGCCAGGATAAACTGCCCGGTGGAAATCGTTGTTAAACCGGCGCCATAGCTGACTACTTTAAATGGAACAATCGGTGTCAACCGGGTTATTAAAACAGCCATGACGCCATATCTTACAAAAAATCGGTCCGTAATAACCAAATATTTCTCCCTGACCAATTTTCGGACAACCGGACGCCCGTACCAGCGGGCAACAGCAAAATCCAGGACAGCGCCCAAAAGGGCACCCAGCCAGGAATAGAAAGAGCCAAACTGCCAGCCGAAGATCCAGGCATTGGTAATCGTAAGGAAAATACCCGGCAAAAAGGGAAGCAGCGATTGAACGGACATAAGGAGAATACTCGTAAGGGGGGCCCATATCCCGTATGCCAGGATAAACCGCCGCAAGCCTTCAAAGTCCCGGTCTTTTAAATAGGAGGCACCGTTAATAACGAAATCATGCACGGGGGGAAACAAATAATAGGACGCAACAACCAGGCCCAATACGCCAAATTTTAGAATATACACGGCCTTTGCTGTCCGTTCCGCCATTTTCGTTCCCCCCCGTTGTATCATTTGATAATCACAGTCCCTTCCTCTGTTCCGTAAAATTCCATCGTTTAGTTTCCATAGCACCGGCGAAAATTCCTGCAAAGTAAACCGGGCCGACTTTTCCAGCCCGGTTTAGGTTCCTATTCTTCCTACCGCTTACTGCGCGGCTGCGTCGGGATCCGGTCGGCCGGATCCACAATCCCGTCGTGTTCCTCGCTGTCGGGATATAATGATTTATAATCATGGGACCCCGGAATATCCTGGGGGCTGTCGGAACTGCCCCAACGAAGTACGGCTTGCAAAGCATCCTCGCCGTCGAAACCGACCGATTCCCGATGCTCATTCTCCCGGTCAAGAAACGTGCGATAGAAAGGGGTCTCCAAAATTTCTTCTTCCAGGGGCCGTGGAAACGGATCCGGCCGGTCATCCTCCTCTTGACAACTCAGGCAGGTACCTGCCCAGGGAATGGCCTCCAAACGGTCCTCTGAAATCGGGTTACCGCATTTTTTACAGTATCCGTAAGTTCCGGCGGCAATGTCTTCCAAAGCGCGTTCTACCTTGCTTAATAGCAGTCTTTCATTTCCCCTCAAAGCAAAATCTTTGCTCCGCTCAAAGGTTTCGCTTCCCAAATCGGCCGGGTGATTATCATAGCGGGACAACTCACTGGTGGAGTCGGCCAGGCTATCGTCTAACCCCGTGTCTTCCAGTTGTTCAATCTGTTTATTGAGCCGTTCCTGCTCCTGAATTAATCTTGTTTTCAGATTCTGTATTGTTTGCGACTCCAAAGTTTCCCCTCCTTAGTGAAGCAATTTGGTCACTTCCGCTACACTAAACCGCTCTTTGTACTCATCCTCCGGCTCGTCGCTATAGCCGATACAAAGGATGGCTACCGCTCTCAGCCTCGGCGGCGCTTCTACCAGTTCCTGCACCCGCCGTTCGTCAAAGGCACCGACCCAGCAAGCTCCCAGACCCAATCCTTCCGCCGCCAGCAACATATTCTGAGCAGCGGCGGCAGTATCCTGAATACAATACAATTGCGCGCCCCGTTCACCGTAACGTTCGTTGGAACGGGCCGGATCGGCCATAAGAACAATGGCGACCGGCGCCGCTTCAATTTGTTGCTGCTCGAAAGCCGCTTCCGCCAGACGGTGTTTTAATTCGCTATTGATTACAACATAAAAATACCAGGGTTGCAAATTGCCGGCGCTTGGCGCCCAGGAGGCGGCCTCCAAAATCCGGCCCAGCGTCGCGTCCGGTATCGGGTCCGGCTGAAAAGAGCGAACGCTGTGGCATTCCCGCATACAATCAAATACATCTTTCGTCATATATCATACCTCCTTTAAAATTTTCCGTTTTTCATCTCTACAATATGCATAACTTCAGCAATAAAATTGCCGATACCCGGTATGTGCAGCAAAATCAGGCGTCTTAAGAATTCGAGCATAATGGCGAAAATCAGGGTAGCGCCGATAGCGATACCCAACCCCCGTGAAATGCCGGCCACAAAATTAAGGAAAATAACCCTGGCCGGCCGTTCCATTAATTCCACATACTCCGCTATCCGCATGGTTTCCAGATGATGGACCAGTTTTTCCATCTGCACCGCCATAAAGGTTGTTTTATCTCCTTCATTTTCCATGAACCCGCCTCCGTTAATTAGTATCTCCGTACAGAAAAAAAAAACACGAAGTTGTCACCAACTCCGTGCCGTTTAATTGAGTTAAATTCCCATCTTTTGAACAACATCGCCGCACCGCTTACATAAAGTCTGATGGTGCGGGTCTTGGCCCACCGTTTCGCTGTAAGTCCAGCAGCGTTCGCACTTCGCGCCCCCGGCCGGAGAAACATGAACAGCCAAGGCCATATTTTCCGCCTGATAGGCGCCGGACGGTACGGCAGCATCCTGCCGCAGGAGATTTACCCGGGAAACAATAAGAATATTGGCCAAATCATTGACTACGGCCGACAACTGTTTATATTCGGCCTCACCGGCGTAAAGGTCGACCGCAGCATCCAGGGAATGACCGATCACTTTATCCCGCCGGGCCGTCTCCAGCGCTTTGGTGATTTCACCCCGCAGCAACAATAGCTGGCTCCATTTGGCTTCCAAAGCCGGATCCAAGTATTCCGGATGGGCAGCCGGCCAGGCAGCCAGTTGCACACTTTCCGGCATTGACCCGTTCTTAGGCATATACTGCCATACTTCCTCCGTAGTAAAAGTCAAAACCGGCGCCAGCATAATCACCAGCGTATTCAGCACTTCGTACATTACTGTTTGCGCCGCTCTGCGTTCCGGCGAATCAGGAACGGCGGTATAAACCCGGTCTTTCAGAATATCCAGATAAACGGCGCTCAAATCGATAACGCAATAATTGTGCACCGTATGATACAACAAGTGGAATTCATAGTCTTCGTAGGCTTTGGTAACGCGTTCCCGGACTTGTTCCAGCCGCAAAAGAGCCCACCGGTCAATTTCCGGCAGGGAATCATAGGCAACTTTATCCGTCCCGGGATTAAAATCGTGCAGGTTGCCTAAGATATAGCGGAAGGTATTGCGGACTTTCCGGTATACTTCGGACAACTGTTTCAGAATATCGTTAGAAATGCGGATATCTGCTTTATAATCCGCCGATGCCACCCATAACCGCAATACATCGGCGCCGTATTTCTTAATAACTTCCTGCGGATAGATTGTGTTTCCCACGGATTTGGACATTTTGCGCCCTTCCCCGTCTACGACGAAGCCGTGCGTCAAAACCGTCTTATACGGCGCTTTTCCCCTGGTAGCGACCGAAGTAAGCAGCGAAGACTGGAACCAGCCCCGGTGCTGGTCACTGCCTTCCAGATACATATCCGCCGGCCACGTCAGATTTTCCCGCTGCTCCAGGACGGCGGCATGGCTGGAACCGCTGTCGAACCAAACGTCCATAATATCACTTTCCTTACGGAACGAATCATGGCCGCAGTGCGGACAGGTAAAGCCGGCCGGTAAAATCTCCGCCGCACTTTTCGCCCACCAGGCATCGGAGCCCTCCTGTTGAAACAAATCCCTGACGGCGGCGATTGTCGTATCGTTAACAATATGTTCCTGACATTGGTTGCAATAAAAAATCGGAATGGGCACACCCCAGACTCTCTGGCGGGAAATACACCAGTCATGACGGTCGGCAACCATATTGCGGATCCGGTCTTCTCCCCAGGCCGGAACCCATTCAACCCCGGCAATGGCGCCCAGAGCCTCCTGCCTGAACCCGTCCACGGATGCAAACCATTGTTCCGTAGCCCGGTAAATAATCGGATTTTTACACCGCCAGCAATGCGCATACTGATGCTTAACGGAGCCCTTGCCCAGCAGCATTCCCCGCTCCGCCAATTCTTTGATAACGGGAACATTGGCATCCCCTACAAACAGGCCCTGGAAATTTCCGCCTTCTGCCGTAAAATGACCGGAATGGTCTACCGGATTAATCACGGGCAGTCCGTATTTCATACCAACCTCGAAGTCTTCCTGGCCATGGCCGGGAGCGGTATGAACACAGCCGGTGCCTTGTTCCAGAGTAACGTGCTCACCCAGAATAACGACCGACTCCCGTTCCAGGAACGGATGTGCAAATACCATGCCTTCCAGTTGGGCCCCTTTCATGGTTGCCAATACGGTATAGCTTTCAATCCCGTTCGCCTTTGCCACCTGCTGTGCCAATTCCGCCGCCAGTAAATAAATTTCCCCGTTACATTCCGCCCAGATATAATCTAATTCCGGATTCACGGCAATGGCTACATTGGCCGGCATCGTCCAGGGCGTCGTTGTCCAGATTACGGCATATACATTGCCGGCATCGACCCCAACGGGTAAATTTCCTTTATCGTTAACCAGCGGAAATTTAACATAAATTGAATGCGATTTTTTCTCGGCATATTCAATTTCCGCCTCTGCCAGCGCCGTTTCGCAGGAAGGACACCAATACACCGATTTAAGTCCTTTATAAATATAGCCTTTCTTGGCCATTTCCCCAAACACTTCAATTTGTTTGGCTTCATAGGGCGCATGGAGCGTCACGTAGGGATGGTCCCAGTCACCGCTCACCCCAAGCCGCTTAAAATCTTCCCGCTGGGCATCCAGACATTTCAACGCATACTTTTTGCATTCCCGCCGCAAATCCAGCGGATTCAGCTCATGACGGTTCAGTCCTAAAATTTTGATGGCCGCATGCTCAATCGGCAGGCCATGCGTATCCCAGCCGGGCACATAAGGGGTGTCGAAACCGCGCAAGAACTTATATTTAATGATAATATCCTTTAAAATTTTATTCAAAGCCGTACCAATATGAATATTGCCGTTCGCGTATGGCGGACCGTCATGCAAAACAAATTTTGGCCTTCCCTGGGCCGCGGCCTGCTTCTTTTCATAAGTCTTGTTTTCTTGCCAATACGCCAGCAATTCCGGTTCCCGTTCCGGCAAATTAGCCCGCATGGGAAAATCCGTCTGCGGCAAATTTAAGGTTTTACTGTAATCCAAAAATAACACCTCCAAAAAAATAAATCCCCCTATCCCAAAGGGACGAGAGAGATTCCCGTGGTACCACCCTACTGATTGCCGACAACCACTTTATAACGGAATAACGCCCGTCAAACGGCAAAACTTACTTTACTACCTTCAGTTTGCTGCTCCGGAGAGATCTTCACCACAATCGTCTGCCGGACTTACACCCCCTCCGGCTCGCTGGAAAACGCATTTCTGGCTACTGGCTCCATCATTGCTGAATTCTATAAAATTTTAAGATAAAATCATTATACAAAATCAACCATTGTTAGTCAAATCGGCAACCGCATTTAAAACGGCTTCTTTTGATAATCCCGTTATTTTAAGAATTTTGTTACGGCCTTTTTGACCGGACAAAATGCTAACCTGCCTGAGCGGTATGTGAAATGCTTTGGCTAAAAAGGCGATACAAGCCTCATTCGCTTCCCCATCTACCGGCGGTGACGTCAGAGCAAGCTTTAAAGCCCCGTCCGCAATCCCTGTTATCCGGCTCCGGCTTGCCCGCGGCTGCACCTTTACTTTAAAGGAAAGACCATCCGGCAGCTCTCTGATATCCCAAGCAATCCCCGCCAATTTTAATTCTCATCCTCTTCCGCATGCTGTAGCATTTCCATCTGGGCTTGCAGCAAGGTACGCAGCCGGGTACGATAAATCTGGGATTGCTTTTGCAATTCCTCGTATTCGCCCGTCAACCGGCGCACCTTGGCCATCGCTTCCTCCACCATTTTTTGCGCCCGAATCTCCGCTTCTTTCATAATCAGTTCCGTTTCTTTCTTGGCATTCAGCTTCACTTCTTCTGCTGTTTCCTGGGCAATAACCAGGGTGCTATGCAACGTATTTTCCATATGTTGATAATGGTCCAGCTTGCTGTTTAGCCTTTCTACCGTTTCTTTCAATTCGATATTATCGCGGTACAACTTTTCATAGTCTCTGATAATGGCATCTAAAAAATCGTCGACTTCTTCTTCATTGTAACCGCGGAAACCTTTTTTAAACTCTTTATTATGAATATCAAGCGGAGTGAGCATATATACACCTCCAAATAAATTATCCTACATAAAACGCTTCAGCAGAATACTAGTACGGCCTTTCTTAGTTTGTCCAATAATCTCGCATATTTCTACCCGGCCACGTCCGCGCATGGAAATAACATCCCCTGCTTTGACGGTCTGGGCGCTATTTTTTCCGGTCTGCCAATTGACTTTAATCTTTTCCGCCGAAATTTCACTGGCCATTTTGGTGCGTGATAAGCCAAACCCAGCGGCAGCCACGACATCCAGCCGCAACGACGCCACGGTTGTCCGGATTTCCTTCATTTTTTCCTCATGCGGGGCAATGGCCGCCAAATCAACCGTTTGGACTATAACCGGCGCATTCCCCACCTTAAGCAGGTTTTGAGCAATAAAGGGCACAAAGGATGTATCCAAAACAACCTGACAGCCGTTCCCGGTCATAATAATATCACCGAGAACATCCCGTTTGATGCCCAGTCCCATTAACGCACCCAGAACATCCCGGTGTGTAAGCTGATAAAACCGTGTATCCCAGACAATGGATAGGCCGGCCAGATCAAACTCCGGTTTACCTAGAAAATCCTGATGGGCAAAAGCAGCTTTTACTCTTTCCGCACCGGTATACCCTCCATCAAGGGTAACAACCAGTTGGCCATAATGCGCGCTGATTGTTTCCGCCACCCCGGCGCCAAAAGGGTCAATGAAATCACTGACTCTGTATCTGCGGCTCTTCAGCGCACTCTCTGCCGAATCCAGCAACCGCGCCGCCATTTCCCCGTCACCGCTGCTGCGGTAATAACGCAGAATTTTTTCTTTTTCACTCATGCTGGCGTTTTCCCATCTCCCGCGAACGGTTGGTTGCGGCTACTACCGCGTCGATCAACGCGGCGCGGACACCTTTTTGTTCCAGCATATGCACACCGGCAATGGCCGTTCCCCCCGGCGAGGTTACCATGTCCCGCAATTTCGCCGGGTGCTCGCCGGTATCCAAAACCATTTTTGCGGCCCCGTACAATGTCTGCGCCGCCAGCAGCAAAGCATTCTGACGGGAAAAACCAACCCGTACGCCTGCATCCGTTAAAGCATCAATCAAAACAAAGGCATAAGCAGGCCCACTGCCGGAAAGACCGGTTACCGCATCCATAACTGATTCTTCTACCGTCACCACTCTCCCCACGGAAGCAAAAATAGCGGCGGCTAACTCACCCGTTTGGGGATTGGCATATTTCCCCAGAGATATGGCCGACATACCGGCGCCGACAGCAACGGGAGTATTGGGCATAACCCGGACTATCGCAATGCCGGCCGGCAGTTTGTTTTGCAGCGTGGCAATAGTAACACCGGCGGCTATGGAAATTACAATGGTTGATTTCGAAACAGCCGGAGCGATCGTATCCAAAACATTGTTAATAACCTGCGGCTTAACCGTTAAAAAGAGGATATCCACTTTCCCCGCCGTTTGCTGCGCATCGGCGCAGGGACTAATATCATAGGTATTCGTCAAATAACTCAGGCGGTCCGCTACGACATCACTGACGGTGATCTGGTTGGGCTGCACCAGTCCTGCTTTCAGCATGCCCTTGATCAGGGCTTCCGCCATCGCGCCGCCACCAATAAAACCAATTTGTTTGTGCTCTAACATAATTCCTCCGGATTTTTACTTATTGCTGCTCCATGACATGAACACCTTATCCATATTGTCGTCTTGGGGACTATACGCGACATCTACATTATTAGGAGCGCACAGAAAGATTTGATTGCCAATCTTTTGAATGCTGCCGCTTACCGCGTAGGTGGTGCCGCTGATAAAGTCAATAATGCGTTTGGCAATATCTTTGTCCGTACTTTCCAAATTCACGACCACCGGTTTGCGGTTTTTCAAATGATCCGCTACGTGTTGGGCGTCATCAAAGGAAAATGGCTCCACGATCATCACTTTCATCTGTTTTGGGTTCGTCGGCAGGCTGACTACATTATTGGTATTTGTTTTCTTGACCTTGACTTCCGGCTCTTCAAACCGGGGGTGCTTTTCTTCCTCAACCCCGTCGACCGGTTCAAACAACCCCAGACTACCCCAGACTTTATCCATTAACTTCACGCTCTTCTACCCCCTTTATTATTGACGCGGTCCAAATATACCAGTCCCGACCCGGACTAAATTGGCTCCCTCTTCGATAGCCACTGCATAATCCTGCGTCATTCCCATTGATAGCCAATCCGGCTGCACATTGGGCAAATTCGCTGCCCTTAATTTAGAAAATAACTGATACATGGTTCGAAATATCGGCCGGGTCATTTCGGAATCAGGAAAAAACGGGGCAATGGTCATAAGACCCCGCAACCGCATATTCTTTAATAACGAAATTGATTTTGCCAGAGAAATCATCCCTTCCGGCGCAATACCATACTTGGTCTCTTCTCCCGCTACATTAACCTGGATAAGCACCTCTTGAATCTTGTCATACTTTGAGGCCACCCGGTCAATTTCCGCTGCCAGCTTTTCATTGTCCACAGAATGAATGAGGTCAATAAAAGGCACAACCTGCCGCACTTTATTGGTCTGTAAATGGCCAATTAAATGCCACTCTATCTTCTGCTCCAAGGCAGCATATTTCTCTTTTGCCTCCTGAACCCGGTTCTCACCGATGGAAGATATGCCGGCCTCTAAAGCGGCCTCAATTGCAGTCAACGGCTGGTTTTTCGTAACCGCAACCAGTTTGACATTATCACAGACACCTGTCGAGGAGCGCCTTCGTTCCCGGGCCGCCGCGATGGATGTTTGAATTTGCAAAATATTTTCCGCAATGGACATGGCAATCCCTCCATTATTGCATATTCGCCCATAAACATTATTTTCCTCTTGTATTGTATCCTTAACATAAAAAAAAAACCGCCTGCTGCCAGGCAGTTTTTTTATGTCTACGGTTTTACAGTTGCTTTGTAAACTTGTTTACCGTCTTTCATTTCCAAAATTACCGCACTCTTGACGGCATCATGGGTATCGTTAATGGTGATATCTCCGGTAACAGCCTTAAAATCCTTGGTCGCGGCCAGCGCATCTCTAATCTTGGCGGGATCGGTGCTGTTGGCCCGTTTAATAGCGTCAACAAGCACATACGCCGCATCATAACCAAGCACGGCCATTGCGTCCGGAGGCTGTCCGTATTCTTTCTTGAAAGCATCCACGAATGCTTTGGACCGGGGGCTGGTATCTTCCACCGAATAATGATTGGTAAAATACGTATTATTCAGGGCAGCTGCACCGCCAATTTCAGCCAATTTCGGCGAATCCCAGCCGTCACCGCCCACAAAGGGAACGGTAATTCCCATTTCCCGGGCCTGTTTTATAATTTTACCGACTTCTTCGTAATAACCGGGTAAATAAATCATGTCCGGATTCAACGCTTTTATTTTCGTTAAAATGGTTTTGAAATCCTGGTCTTTTTGTAAATAGGCCTCTTCATCTAAGATAGTGCCGCCGCCTTTGGTGAAGGCCGCTTTAAAGAATTGTGCCAGCCCTTTGCTGTAATCGCTGGAATTGTCAATCAGAACAACGGCCTTCTTCGCATTCAGCGTATTTAAGGCAAAATTTGCCCCCACCGTACCCTGGAACGGATCAATAAAGCAAACACGGAATGTATAATCTTTTACCTTTTTGGCATTTTCGTCATAAGTGACTTTCGGATTCGTGGTAGCGGCTGCTACAAAAGGAATTTTATTCGCTTCCGCCACCGTCGAGGCGGCAATTCCGTTGGAACTGGTCGTAAAGCCCGTAACCGCAATAACTTTATCCTCGGTTATGACCTTGGTCATTGCATTGGTCGATTCAGCGGGTTCCCCTTTGTTGTCGGCAATCACAAGTTTAATTTGTTTACCCAGCACGCCGCCATTGGCATTAATTTCCTTAAAAGCAAGTTTGGCGCCGTTAAGGGCCGCGGTGCCGAAAGAAGCCGTATTTCCCGTCAATTCATAAACCACACCGATTTTAATATCCTTGCTGGCCGAGGCGCCACCACACCCGGCCAATAAACCGGCCAACATAACAACGCCTAATAGGACACTCAAAATTTTTAACATTTTGGGGTTCATCGCACATCCTCCTTGAAATAAAAAATTAATACCAGTATGACGGAAAGTCACCCTTTTTTCCTTTTCACCTCTTCCGTTCCCGTTATTTTCTCACCAATTCCTTTCGTTTTTAAATATATAAAAAAATGCTTTTTGGAAAGTGTAACGTTTAGACTCTCCAAAAAGCATCATTGCTCAAAAAACTTTTGTTCTTTATGATTATACATTGTATTACGATTTTCAGGAATTGACAAGTATTTTTAAACTAAAAAAAGCATTTTTTATATCAAAATAAGCTAGCCACAAAAAGGGCAAGGAAAAAAATCCATTTTCCCTGCCATAATCGCCGGTTTAGCGTAAGGCCGCAATTTTTTCATTGTACGTTTGCACTTTTGCATATTCCTGTTCCCAGAAAGTCTGCTCCCGCATCGAATCGAGAAATTGCTTGGTATAGCCAAATTTAAGCCAGTCATTTTCTTTTTGCCGGTAAAGCTGTTCTTTCCTGGCCTGCTGCCGGAAGTCAAAAACAGAATCCTCCCCGGCGTCGAGAAAAATATTCCGGGTCCAACGCTGCAGCACCTGCTCCGTAGTCTCCAAATACCGGCCGTTCAAGTCGGCCAGTACAGAGTGATAACGGTCAAATCCGTCCGTGGCAACGGTAACTACATTGTCATCCGGACCCAGCCTTAAGAATTTGGCCAGTTTAATCGCACCAATTATGTTGCAAATGCCTGAAGGGCCAAATGAATTTTGCAGATTCAAGGCGATTTCCCGGTCTACCCCCATATGAACCAGCGCTTCCGCTCCGTCATGAAATATTTTCAAACCCTGAATGGTTTCCTCATCTTTTATCAGGATCACGAAGTCAGTCGTACCCACATTGTGAATCAGCGTGCACATCTTGTCGCCAATCCCCTCAATCCGGTGCTGTCCCCGCCCTCCATTGGCAAGGGTCGAACATTCATAGGGTTCCAGCGCGGCAATCCTGGCTTCCGGAAACACTTTCTTAATCTGGTCGCCGGCGGCGATCGTACCGGCCGACCCCGGCGCGGAAGTAAAACCGGCAATCCGGCCATTTCCTACGCCTTTTACGGCTTCAACCGCGCTATTGCCCGTTACATGACGATGAAAACGGTAATTGGGAAACAATTCAAATTGAGCCAGCGCTTTGTTTTTCGGGTCTTTCATCATGGCGTGGGTCCGTTCCAGGGTTAGAATCACATCGGATTCCGAACCAGGTGTCAATTCCAGTTCCCCGCCATATTTGCGGATGCGTTCATACCGCTCTTTACTCATATTGTCGGGCATAATCACGATGGCCCGGAAACCCAGCAATTTTGAAATATACGCCGTTCCAATGCCGAAATTGCCCGTAGACGGTCCCAGAATCGTGTGTTCGCCGGGAACGATTTCGTTATCGACCATCCCCTCAATCAACGTACTGTAGGCAGGCCCTACTTTATGCGAGCCCGAAGGGAAACCACAGCCCAGCATAACAACAATATTCGCATCGACTCCGGTTAAAGCCGAAGGCAGCACCATTTTCCGCACTTCGTCCCGGTTGTTTTTCCAGGTAATATTAAATAAATTAACCGGGTCCAATTCGTCTTCCTGCAGCGCCTTTAATGCCTTTTGCCGGACCTCGGCCTTTACTGTTTCCGGGTGAAGCATTTCATCATAGGTCGGACCAAACGGAATCTTGTTCATAATAGTATACCTCCTATTATCCCGGCCACCGCTTCCATGTCCGGAGCAACAGCCACGGGGGCGCCGGCCGCTTTAACGGCGCTTTGAATATCCTTTAACCCATTGCCGGTTACTATGGCCGCCACGCTCTCCTCCGGGCCGATGATCCCCATTTCTACGGCTTGCTTAATCCCGGCAATTCCCGCCACACCGGCCGGTTCGCCAAAAACAGCGGCGTTTCGCGCCAACGCAGTCATGGCCTCAAGAATCGCCTTATCCGTCACGGCCACAAACGCGCCGCCGGATTCTTTGACCGCCAGCATGCCCTTGTAAAAATTGCGCGGATGACCGACGGCAATAGAATCGGCCAATGTATCCGCCGCCACAGGAACCAAAGGACTGTCTTGCTGCCAGGCTGTTAAAAAGGGCTGGCAGCCCGCCGCCTGCACTCCCAGTATTTTCGGCAGCTTGGACAGGAACCCCAGCCGGTGCATTTCTTTCAGTCCTTTCCATATCCCGCCGATAGTACAGCCGTCACCTACGGAGACAACAACCCAATCGGGAAAATGTCCTGCGCCGATTTCATTGAACTGTTCAACCAGCTCTAAAGATACCGTCTTTTTGCCCTCAATCAAATAGGGATTCACCGCACAATTACGATTGTACCAGCCAAACCGCTCACTGGCCTGCATGCATAACTCCCAGGCCTGATCGTAGGTGCCCTGCACGGAAAAAACCTGGGCGCCATAGATTAAAAGCTGAGCTATTTTAGCTTCCGGCGCCCGCCGGGGCACAAAAATAGTCGCCGGCAAACCTGCCGCCGCCGCAAAGCCGGCCAGGGAAGACGCGGCATTTCCGGTTGACGCGCAGGTAATCCGGGAAGCCTTTTTTTCCAGCGCTTTTATAACCCCGACAGCACTGGCCCGGTCTTTAAACGACGCCGTCGGATTGCGACCCTCATCTTTAACCCAGCAGTGCGCCACCCCCAAATAAGCCGACAACCGCGGCGCATGATACAGCGGTGTCCAGCCCACTTGCAAATGCTGAATGTTGGCTTCGTCCGCAATGGGTAAAAGCGGCAGATAACGCCACATGGAACGTTCTTTTTTGCCGCGCATGCTTTGCGGGTTCAATTCCGACTGAACCGCATCATAATCATAAATGACATCCAGAATGCCATCGTGGTAGCCACACCGCGGACAATAGTAATCCACAGCTTCCGGAGCGTATTGTTCGCCGCAATGTACACATTTTAAACCAACAACAAAACGCATAGGCATCTCCCTTTATTTTAAATTTTCCTGCATTGCTTCTTGCCTGACACCTTCCCAGTTTACCGGCTGTACCTTTACCGATGTCCGTCTTTTTATTTAATTATACCCTTAATTAAATTGCCTTGCTATCTATTTTCTTGACCAGAAAGACCCAAAGGATCTTTAAGTGGAAAGAAAGTATTTTACTTTTCGGGAGTCTGAGAAAAATGCGTTTATGTTTAGAAATAATCCGAAAAGTTATACTTTCTGATCCGAGCCTGCTTAAAAAGCGCGTCAATCCCACTTTTCGCAGTCCTCTGTTATTATTTTCAGAGTGCGAAACGTGGGACCTATCGTTGTTACGGCTGCGCGTTCTCACTCAACGTACGCCTGAGTACGCCTCATTCGAATGCTCGCCGCGCCTAGTATCCACATCTTTTTAAGCAGGCTCGATCCATAAACAAGGAACCGTCTAAAAAGCACTCGTCTTTTTAAACGGTTCCCGGGAAAAATTAGTTTATAGTTTTTCTGACACAGCCTTGGCCTGCATGAAAAGCAGCAGGTAGTCGGCTCCGCCCGCTTTGGAGTCGGTTCCCGACATATTAAAACCGCCAAACGGATGAACACCAACCAAAGCACCGGTGCATTTACGGTTAAAGTAGAGATTGCCGACAAAAAACTCCCGCCGGGCTTTCTCCAGGTTTTCCCGGTTCAGAGAATAGACCGAACCGGTTAATCCATACTCGGTATCATTCGCAATGGCCAGGGCCTGATCAAAATCATCGGCTTTAATCACTGCGACCACCGGTCCGAAGATTTCCTCCTGCGCAACCCGTGCTCCCGGTGCTACTTCCGCAATTACCGTGGGCTGAATAAAATAGCCGCCTTCACCGGCTTTGCCGCCGCCGGCTGCGATTTTACCTTCCGCCCTGCCGATTTCCAGGTACTCCAAAATCTTGTTATAAGCCGTCTCATCAATAACCGGTCCCATAAATACAGATGGATCATTCGCCTTTCCAACCTGCACCGCCCGGGCTTTCGCCGCCAGTTTGGCCACAACCGCGTTGTAAACATCTTTTACCACAATGGCCCGTGAGCAGGCGGAGCACTTTTGTCCCTGAAAGCCAAAAGCGGAGGCAAAAATTCCACTGACCGCCTCATCAATATCCGCTTCCTTGTCGACGACGATTGCGTCCTTGCCGCCCATCTCGGCAATTACCCGTTTAATCCACTTTTGTCCCGGCGCCACTTCTGCCGCCAGCTTATTGATCCGCAGCCCCACTTCTTTCGAGCCGGTGAAATTAATAAAACGCACTTTGGGATGGCTGACCAGATAATCACCGATTACACCGCCGCTGCCGGGAAGATAATTCACCACGCCTTTCGGCAGTCCGGCCTCTTCCAGCAAGGCCATTAATTTAGCCGCAATAACCGGCGTAGTGCTGGCCGGTTTCATAATGACCGTATTGCCGGCAACAATGGCGGCTGCCATCATTCCGGTGAGTATGGCCAGCGGAAAATTCCACGGCGGAATCACTACTCCAACTCCCAGCGGAATATAGTGGCATTCATTTTGTTCTCCCGGCAAAGGGGTTACCGCCATGCCTTTTTGATACTGCAGCATCTGGCGGCCATAGTATTCCATGAAATCAATGGCTTCCGCCGTATCGGCGTCTGCTTCCGGCCAGGTCTTGCCGGCCTCTTCCACTAACCAGGCGGAAAACTCGAATTTTCTGCGCCGGAGAAGGGCGGTTGCTTTGAACAGATAACGGCTGCGTTCGGCCGGATCGACGTATTGCCAGGTTGAAAAGGCTTTTAATGCCGCCTGGACCGCCTTTTCCGCCAGATTCGTATCCGCTTTCGCCACGCTGCCGACAATTTCTTGCGTGTTGGAAGGATTTATCGATACAATTCTGGCTTCGGTGGTAATTTTTTCGCCGCCAATCACCAGGGGATACTGTTCGCCTTTCTGTTTGGCAACCAGATTCAGCGCATCCTCCATGGCTTTTTTATTTTCCGGCAAAGTGAAGTTGGTAAACGGTTCATTCGCATAGGGGATTACCATGTAAAATTCCTCCTTAATTTATATTCTTTCTTAAACAACGGAAGGTTCAATAAATAATTCGCCCCGTTCGAAGCGCCCGGCATCAAACATAGGAACCGGCAGAGACGTTGTTTGGCCCATTATCATTTCCGCCATGATTTTTCCCGTCATCGGCGAAATCATAAAGCCATGCCCGCTAAAGCCGGCTGCCGTATAAAATCCGGCCACTTCCCGGTTTGCTCCCAGGATCGGCTGCCTGTCCGGACACATATCATAAAGTCCGGCCCATTGGCGGATTACATTCAGTCTCGCCAGCAGCGGCAGAATTTTAGTTATCCGTTGGGCCATTTCCGGCAAAAATTGCCAGCTCGATTGAATATTATACGTTTCCGGTTCATCCGGGTGACCAAGCCCCATAATAAAACTGCCATGGGGACTCTGCTGGCAATATAGATTGTGGTGAAAGCACATAACCATCGCCTTTTGCACCGGTTCCACCGGTTCCGTTACTAAAATTTCATGCCGCTCCGGGTAAATCGGCAATTCCAGTCCCGCCATGCGCCCGACCAGCTTTGCCTGGCCGCCGGCGGCGTTCACTACAATTCCGGTTTCAATACTGCCCTGGCTGGTTTGGACGGAAAAAACGCCGTCACGGTATTGCCGGATTCCGGTCATTTCCGTATAGGTTTTAACCTCCACTCCCAGCTTGCGGGCCGCTTTGGCATATAATGCCGTCACTTTAAAAGGATTGCAATGCCCATCCTGGGAACAAAAGGTGGCTCCCAGCAGATTTTCCGTATTCAGGTGGGGTACAATTTGCCTGGCTTCCTCCGGCGTTACCCAACGTGCGGGAATTCCCAACGAATTTTGCAGTGCTAAGTTCTTTTTAAACTGGTCAGCCATTCGGGGCGTATAGGCCAGCAGCAAATAACCACCCTGCTCAAACTCAATGTCGCCTTCCACTGCCAGCAATTCCGGCAACTGCTTAAGCATGGCCACGCTTTCGCGGGCCAAAAGACAATTGGTTTTGGTTCCCCACTGCATTCGCATACCGGCGCCGCAGCGTCCCGTGGCGCCACTGGCTAAGTAACCCTTTTCCAAAAGAATAATTTTTCCGGCGCCAAGGCGGGCCAGATTATAGGCAATGGAGCAGCCGACCACG
The DNA here is from genome assembly GCF_900476375.1 of Allolucifera butyrica. Taxonomy (GTDB): domain Bacteria; phylum Bacillota; class Negativicutes; order Sporomusales; family UPPP01; genus Lucifera; species Lucifera butyrica. The sequence goes on from NZ_UPPP01000061.1 coordinate 223,330, forward strand.
CCGCCGCCGATAATAACAACATCCGCTTTATTGATCACTTGGATCACCTCCGGCGGCCAAGGCTCCCAATTTAATCGGGGCTGTTGGCGGCCGAAACGTAGGCAAACCGATTTCGGCTACCGGTTTGCCGGTAATTCTGGCTATTTCCTGCGCAATTAGCGGTGTGCAGGTTCTGCCCTGGCAAGGCCCCATGCCGGAGCGGCAGAAACGTTTTATTTCTTCAATCGTATGATATCCCTGCCGGATCGCTTCCCGGATTTCCCGTAAGGTTACATCCTCACACCGGCATATGATTGTATCGTCCTTCATGCTTCCATTACCTCCCCGGGCCGTATATGACGAACCTCCATGACCGATTCTTTGGGCACCGCCAGCCAAATAACGGCAGTTTTGTTCCGGTTTTCCTGCACTTTAAGGACTCGGGCCGTTCCGGCAGCCTGTCCGGTGCGGTTTAACGCAGTTACTTTATCCCCGGCGCCGGGCAATGGGAGAAATTCATACGGGATTTTTAACAATGCTTCGTCGGGAGAATAGCTGTAATCCACAACAACGATAGACAATCCGGGGCAAACGGTCAAACAAATGCCGCAACCGTTACATAGGCTGTCATTTACTTTCGGACAGTCATTGATGTCGGTAAAAGGCTTTATGGCTCCCCGCGGACAAGCGTCGGCACAAGGATTGCACGGGATGTTCTGAAAACATTCAAATATGGCCACCGGCCCTTTGGCCAGCCTCTCCGGCGATGGGAGTACGCTGCGCACTTGCTCGCCGTTGGGCAAGCCCACCTGATTCGACACTTAAATCACCTCTTCCAATGTAACCTTCGCCAGCCCAGACCGGATCTTGGCGCTCACCGGCCCGGCCCTCAATCCGGTTAACTGTTCTATGGCTTGATGATATTCTTCCGCCAAACTATGCGTTTGATAGCCTAAAGCAAACGCCGCGGAAAGTCCCGCCACCTTGCCCTCCACCATTGCCGCCGAAGCTTCTTCAATGCCGGCTACATCTCCGGCCACATAAATATCCCGGTTGGTAGTCATCAGATTATGATTCCGCCACGGCACATGGCCGCCCAGTTCCGGCACATATTGCATCTTGCAGCCGGCCTGCCATAACAACTCGGCAAGAGGTGTCAAACCAACGGCCAGACACAAACCGTCTACCGCAATTTCTTTTTCCGTACCGGCAACGGGCTGCCATTTCGCATCCAGCTGCTGAAGGGTCACGCTTGCCAAGGCCGGATATCCATGGGCGCATTGCACGGTATGCGAAGTATAAATAGGTACCCCCGCCCGCTGCACTTTGGCGGCATGAACCCAATACCCGCCAATCTGCGGCGCCGCTTCCACAATTCCCGCTACCTCCACGCCGGCCTGCAATAATTGGTATGCAACGATCAGTCCGATATTGCCGGCTCCCACCATCAACATCCGTTTTCCCGGCGCTACGCCATACAGGTTCATTAAGGTTTGTACCGCGCCGGCACCGTAAATTCCCGGCAAGTCATTGTTGGGAAAGGACAGGCTTTTTTCCGCCGCTCCGGCGGCTATAATTACTTTTCGCGGTTTCACGGTAACAAACCGGCCCTCATGCTGCACCGTCAGAACGCCGTCGGCATAATATCCCAAGGCGGCGGCATTTTGCCAAATGGTAATGTTGGAATATCCTTTTGCTTTCCTGACTAAGCGGTGTGCTATGTCAATGCCGCGTTCGCCGGCATATTCGGCTTTGGAGCCAAAAAATTTATGCGTTTGCTTTATCAGCTGCCCGCCCAAATAACCGGACCGCTCCAGCAACAAGACTTTCGCTCCCAGGCCGGCGGCATAAGAAGCCGCCATTAAGCCGGCCGGCCCGGCACCGACTATGGCAATTTCCGTCTCCGTCATACCAGTTTTCCCTTCCCTTCCTGGGTTTGAATCTTCATGCCGGCGCGTAAAGGCTCGACACAGATCCGGACATTGGGCACGCCGTCAACTGTCATCAAACAGGATGAACAGTTGCCAATGGCGCAAAATAACCCGCGGGGACGCCCCAGGCGGTGGCTATGGCGCAGTACTTTAATTCCGGCATCATGGAGGGCGGCTATGATGGGTTCGCCCGGAACCCCCTCCAGCTCTTGGTCATTGAACAGAAACCGGACTTTTTCTTGTTTATCGAACTGTAATATTGGATGGTTTTGTATTCGCATTCCCAATGCACCTCCCATCCTAAAATATAAGCAATAATCGTGCCAATGAAAAAAAGCAGGGTATCTACCTGCTTAAAATGAATGCAACGATATTTCTTTACCCATATTACCGTCAGTTTTTTGACGCTACCGTCAAATTTCCGTCGCTGATTTGTAATTGTTGCATTTTATAATACAAAGTACTGCGGGGAATGCCCAGTTTTTTAGCTGCCAGCGATTTATTATACTGCACCTCTGTCAATATCCGCTCAATCAGCTCTTTTTCCATCATCGCCGTCATGGCCGTGAGACCGGTAGTTTGCAGTTGTTTGCCGTCCCTCTGCGGCAGACGGACGACGGTTAAAGCCGACGGCAAATAAACCGGTTTAAGAACGTCCCCCTCCGCCAATACGGTCAGCCGCTCTAATACATTATACAGTTCGCGCACATTTCCCGGCCAGTCATAATCCAGAAAAGCCGTCATAACCGCCGGTTCCACCCGCATAATTTTTTTTCCATGCATTGCTCCGAAATGGCCCAATCCCCGGTGCACCAATTCCGGAATATCCTCCCGCCGTTCCCGCAGCGGCGGCAATACAATGCTGACTACATTGAGCCGGTAATAAAGGTCGTCGCGAAATTCCCGCGCTGCAATCATTTCTTCCAGATTACGGTGGGTTGCGGCAATGATTCTCACATTGACCCGGATGGGTTTATCGCCGCCGATATGATAAAAACGGTTGTCCTGCAGCACCCGCAACAATTTTACCTGCATTTCCTTCGGCAACTCGCCAATTTCATCTAAGAACAAGGTTCCCCCGTCGGCTACTTCGAATAATCCCGCTTTCCCTTTCCGGTCCGCACCGGTAAACGCTCCCGGACGATAGCCGAACAATTCACTCTCGAACAAATTAGCCGGAATGGCGCCGCAATTAATTTCCACGAATTTCCCCGTACGCCGGCTGGCGGCATGAATAGCCCGGGCAAATACTTCCTTACCGGTGCCGCTCTCACCGCGCAGCAGGATCGGAACGTTGGCTGCGGCTACTTTTCTGGCTATGTCGACCGCGCTGATAATTAACGGATTGTGCCCGCAAACGGCGGCAAATGCATCCGGTTGAGCATTCATCTTATCAATCTCTTCTTTTAATGATTTCACTTCCTGATTGGTGCGGGAAAGTTCCTGATTGAGCTGCACCACATCGGTAATATCCCGTTCCGATGAAACGGCCCCGGCCGTAATCCCCGCAAAAGAAATCGGCATAGCATTAATTAATACATGGGTGCCGGCACGCGGCCGGTGATATTTTGCTTTGACCGTCCGGCCATCCTGAATAACCCGGGTTACCCACAAGTTGGAAAAAAATTTTTCAATCGGCGCGCCAACAATCTCGCCGGCCCGAATACCGTACAGCTGCTCCGCGCATTCATTCCAGGCTATGACTTGCTTCCGTCCGTCAATCAGGCATACCGCCTCACCCACCGTGTCCAAAACAGCCTGCATCCTGAGTTGCAGTTCCCGGAAACGCAACTGCAGCTGCCGGGCAAATATCTTGCCGGTATGTAACGCCACCGCTTTCCGTCCGTTATAAATCAGGATCTCTTTTTCCATTAACAAGTCAAAAACAGGCTCCACTTTCCGGTTCAAAAAACTTTCCTCGTAAATTTCCAAGGGATAGCGGGCCATTTCGCCGGCACATTCCCCCGCCCGTTCTTCGCCGGGCATAATATAGCCCCAATTGGCGGCATTCTTTACAATCAGTACCTTAGCGCCTGCTTTGACCAGCAACTCTTTTACATTCGGCCGGGGCATCCCGGCGGGAACCACTTCAACATCAAATACAACCACATCCTTGACGGTCAGTTCCTGCATAGTCTTCCCCTCCAAAAAAGGCGCTCTTCATCCTGTCGGATGAAAGCGCCTTTGCTAATGTCAAAAATCTGACACTTTTATTATAACGAACTACCTGCTTAAATTACAAGTAAAATTTCATCGTTATTCCATTTGCAACATGACGACTGCCCCGATCCGCCCGGTGCAGCCCTTTTCTCCCCGGTGGGAAAAGAACAATTCCGTATTGCAGTTGGTGCAGACTTCACTAATTACAATCTGCCCGCTCGGCACGCCAATTTCTTCCAATTGCAGCCTATTCGCCTGCCACAGGTCGAGCCGCCAGCGTTCGCCGCTCGGTTCAACCAGATCACGCCAGGCGATAAAGTTTTCTTTTAGTTTACTAAGGACAACCTCATCCACTTCGTAGCAGCAGGGGCCGATTGACGGCCCGATTCCTACCAGGCAATCGGCGGCGGTGGTGGCAAAATGCCGCTGCATGGCCAAGACCGTTTTCTGGGCGATTTTGGCAACCGTTCCTTTCCACCCCGCGTGGCTGATTCCCACCGCGCGGTGAATCGGATCGACAATCAAGACGGGAACACAATCGGCAAAAAAAAGCATTAACGGCACATTCGGTGAATTGGTAATCAGGGCATCGGCTCCCTTAATGGCCCCGGCATAGTCCCGGGCTCCCCGCCCTGTTTCCCGGTCGGTAACCAGGAACACCTTGTCGCCATGGACCTGCTCGGCATTCACAACCCGCTCCGCTTCGATTTCCAGGGCCTGGCAGAACCGTTGCCGGTTCTCCCGGACGCGTTCGGCATCATCCCCAACATGGAGTCCCAAATTTAAAGTTGCGTACGGCGGCAAGCTGGTTCCGCCCAAGCGGGTCGAAATGCCATGGACAATTCCTTTCCGGAGTAAATGGGGAAACATGCCGAACCACACCCCATTGTCGGCCTGCTGTAAAAAAAACTTTTGCATTTTCAACACTCTTTCTTAGAATTTTTTATTCATCGCTGCATACCCCGCAGCGTTTGCATCCGGCCTGGCAGGGCGCCGTCGCCTCTTCCCGCCCGGCCCGCGCCAGCTCCTGCTGCAAATAGTCAGGAGACAATCCCATATTCAGCAAACTCCAGGGCAATGTCTCATCGGTTTTCCGTTCCCGGTACAAGTAAAACGATTCCTCCAGCCCCTGCTCTTTCATGGCCGCCTTGAACCCTTTGCTGCCGCCTTTTTGCTGCGCCGACAGCAAAACAGCGGACAAACGCCGGTCGCCCCGGGCCAGAACACCCTGAATATATGCTTCCCTGGGTGATTCCACAAGAATTTCAATTCCTTTTAAGGAGCGGCATTGCTTTTGAATTGTCCGCAATCTGGCTTCCACGACATCCAGCGGAGCCATGGGCACCCATTGAAAGGGGGTAAACGGTTTAGGAATAAACGGGTTAATACTCAGCGTTAGCCTTCCTTTGCTGCCTAGCTGCTCCATATATTTTTTTACCCGGTCCGCCATAGCAATAATCGCTGCCACGTCTTCCTCCTCTTCGAACGGTAGTCCAACCATAATATAGAACCGGACATTGGGAATGCCGGCGTGAATTGCCAGAGAAACGGCATCATACAGTTGCCTGTCGGACAGGCCCTTGTTAATAATCCGGCGCATTCGCTCACTGCCTGCCTCGGGCGCCAGGGTGACTGTTTTTTGCCCGCTGGCGGCCAACGCCTTAACCAGCGGTTCGGTCAGAGAATCGGCCCGCAAGGAAGCAACGGACATTTTCATATCCTGCTCCAAAATGAAGCGGCATAATGTGTCAATGTCCGGATAATCGGATATGGCCGCTCCCATCAGCCCGACCTTTCCCTTGAAACGTTTGGCTTCCCGCACGGCGGTCATAACCTTGTCAAGCGAACGGACGCGGGGCCGGCGGAAGCAGTAGCCGGCCATACAAAACCGGCAGTGCCGGCCGCAGCCGCGCGCTAATTCGACTAAATACATATCCTTAAATTCCGTGTGTTCAGTACTAACCACAGTTTGTGCCGGATAGGCGTCAATCTTCTTCACCCACCGCCGGTTAATTTTCGCCGGTACTTCACTCTGCAAATGAAACTGACGGATTCTTCCCTCCGGGTCATATTCGGGCTGGTAAAACCGAGGCACATATACGCCGTCAATTTGGGCCAGATTGCGCAGAATTTGCTCCCGTGATAATGCCTGACTACGTCCTTGATAATACTGGTCCAACAGTTCTTGAATTACTTCTTCCCCTTCCCCGATAATGCACATATCGACAAAATCGGCAACCGGCTCCGGATTAAATGTTGCACAAGGGCCGCCGATAATAACCAATGGATCTTTATCCTCCCGCTCTGCGGCCAACAGGGGAACTTTTCCCTGCATAAGTATGTCAAGCATATGAAAGTAATCCATCTCAAAGGATATGGCAAATCCGATCAGGGGAAATTCATACAGCGGGCGCTGCGTCTCCAGACTTAGTAATGGCGTATTCGTGCGGATATATTCCTGCCTCATTCTGGCGTCCGGTAAGAAAAACCGTTCGCAGGCCGTATCTCCTCGCAAGTTCACTTGCTGATAAATTATATGAAATCCTAAATTGGACATCCCTACATGATAAGTATTGGGATAGACCAAAGCAAAGCCGTGCCTCGACCCGGGGGCATATACCATAGCCCCCTGCTCTTGGGCCAATATCTGCTGTTGCTGCTCTTTTAAAAACCAGGACAAAATCATCACTCCAAATTGGTTTCTTCCTAAACTAGGCATTTGACTCCGGTTATAGCTTTTCCTTCCTTAATATAAAAAAAACAGCTCACGCACCCACGTGAGCTTAATAAAATTAACTATAAGCTTTCAGGCCAGGCGAACTGCGGCAGGATCCTGCCAGAGAAGCACCTTGTTTTGCGCCAGAGAACGCGGCACATCAATCAGCCGTTGGTTGGCCGACCCGCGGAAAGCCAGCCGCAAGTCCCGCCGTTCCTCTTGATACGGTCCATCCACCAGAAGATCCGTATGCTGCAGCAAATCCAAAATCCCTTTGCGCCGTAAACTCATGGTTAGTAATTTCTCGAATACAAACCCCGTATATGTTACAACATCGTAGTTAACCCGTTTCACTTGCGCCGCGATCTGCGCCAGCGGTTCGGCCTGGAGAAACGGTTCCCCGCCGGAAAATGTAATGCCGCGAATTAATCTTGCCCCACGAAGCTGGGAAAGAATCTCACTGGTATCTATTAGGGTTCCTCCGGCAGGATCGTGGGTTTGCGGATTATGGCACCCCCGGCAGTGATGTGGACATCCCTGGGTAAAAACAACCACTCTGAGACCGGGTCCGTCAACAATGCTTTCTTTGGTGATTCCAGCAATCCTCAAATTCATCGGTATCCCTTCTCCGTCATCAATTATGCGCTACCCGCTCAACCAGCTCTGAATGTTTGGCGTCATTGAACCGGTCCACTGTACTTAAATAGCCGGTGATACGGCGTACGCGGCGAATGGCGGTCGTGCCGCAGGACGGACACTCATCACTGTCAATCACGCCTAAATAACCGCACTTGTCGCAAAAGTCGACCGGAAAATTGATTCCCGCATAGCCAAAATCACATTCCTTCATATGGCGGAGAATATCTTCCACGGCGCTCAAATTATTAACCGGCGGCGACGTAAATTCCACATAACTGATATGGCCGGCATTGGTATACTTGTGATACACACCCTCCAGCCGGACTTTTTCAAAGGCGCTGATGGGAAAATTTACGGGAACGTGGAATGAATTGGTATAGTAATCCTTGTCCGTTACGCCGGGAATAATGCCATACTCCTTGCGGTCCATTCTTATAAAACGGCCGGATAAGCCCTCCGCCGGCGTCGCCAATAAGGTATAATTCAAATTATAGCGTTCCACCGCTTTATCCACTTTATTGCGCATAAACGCAATAATTTCTTCCCCCAAAACCTGGGACTCTTCACTTTCGCCATGATGGGAACCGGTCAGAGCGGTTAATGTTTCCGCCAAACCAATAAAGCCGACGGACAACGTGCCATGTTTGATGACCTCCTCAATCCGGTCCTCCGGCGACAGCTTGTCCGAATCTAAGTAAAGTCCTTGTCCCATTAAAAAGGGCATGTCCTTCACTTTAAGCCTGGCCTGAACCTGATAGCGGTGAAACAGCTGCTCGCAAGTCAAATCAATCATATCCGCCAAAGCCTGGTAAAATTTCATAAAGTCCCGTTCCGCCTTGATCGCCAGCCGTGGTAAATTAATCGTGGTAAAACTAAGATTGCCACGCCCATCCGTTACTTCAGGCCCCCGTTTATTAGCCATAACCCGGGTCCGGCACCCCATATAACTGACCTGGTCTCCATAGGCTTTATTAAACGAAGAATCCATAAAACTAAAGGTCGGATTCAACCGCTGCGATGCTACCCGGATTGCTAACTTGAACAGATCATAGTTAGGATCGCCCGGTTTAAAATTGACACCTTCTTTTAAACGGAAAATAATATTGGGGAAAATAGGATTTTCGCCCCGGCCCAGTCCCTTTTCATAGGCCAAAAGAATATTTTTGGTCACCATACGGCCGGCCGGTGTCGTATCCCCGCCCACATTCAGACTGGAAAATGGCACTTGCGCTCCGGCCCGGGAATGCATACTGTTTAGATTATAAATTAAAGCTTCCATAGCCTGATAGACTTCTTCTTCACTGGCATTGGCCATAAACGGCGCCATATCCCGATCAAAAAAAGCGAAGGATTGTCCCCCATGCATATCGTTCTGGGAACTCTGCAGCACAATCGCCGCCAGCGCCGTCGCCGACGCCGGACGTTTCGGCGAACGAATATAGCCATGCCCGTTATTAAAACCTTCTTGCAATAGTTTTCCCAGTGGAATTTGAACACAAGTCAGAGTCTTGCCATAAAAGTCCAGGTCGTGAATATGTATGTCGCCTTTAACGTGTGCCGCAGCAATATGCTCGGGAATCAACCGGTTTAAATAATATGCCTTGCTGGCGGCGCTGGCTATTTGCAGCATTTTTGCCGACGGCGAATTGGATACATTGGCGTTTTCCCGGCTTGTTTCCACGAGAATATCCGCAACGGCATCCATAATATCCGATTTGGCATCCCGAATGCGGGTGCGTTTATCCCGGTGCAATATGTATGCTTTTGCCGTTCTGGCATGTCCCTGTTCAATCAGAATTTTTTCCACTGCATCCTGCACATTTTCTACGTTGACGACCCCGCCGTTATAGCTTTGTTTTAGATATTTCAAAACGTCAAGGGTCAACTCCATAGCCATCTCTTTATCCGCGCCGCCAACAGCTTGCGCCGCTCTAAAAATAGCCTCCGTAATCTTGCCCGCATCAAACGGTACTTCCCGTCCATCCCTTTTGGTAATTTTTGTCAGCATAAATTATCCCTCACTTTTTTTCTGTGCCCTCATCAGGGAATCCAATTCCTGCATGAAGTTATGAATATCGGCAAATTGACGGTATACAGACGCAAAACGGACGTAAGCCACTTGGTCAATATCTTTTAGAAGCTCCATAACCGTTTCGCCAATGCGCCGGGAAGAAACTTCCCGCTCCATCGTATTACGAATCTGTCTTTCCACTTTTCCGGCTATTTCTTCGACCGTCTCCAAAGGTATGGGACGCTTTTCGCACGCTCTTAACAGACCATTCAGCAGCTTATTTCTTTCGAAAATTTCTCTTCGTCCGTCTTTTTTAATTACCACGAGCGGCAAATCCTCAATCATTTCGTAAGTTGTAAACCTACGGGCACAAGACAGGCATTCCCGCCTGCGTCGAATTGAATTGCTTTCCTCAGCACTACGAGAATCAACGACTTTGCTCTCAGAAAAACCGCAAAATGGACAACGCATAGAGTCCCTCCCGCTATATTACTGCCGTATTGGCTATGCTATGAAGCAGCCCAAAATAAATCTACATCTTGTAGTAGCTATATTAATATACTCCATATATTGTATAAATCCTTCCATCCAAACAAAAAATTACATTTTTTTCATTGGGAAGATTTAAATAGAAAACTCCAACCCGGCACGGGCTGGAGTTTTCTGCCTCACAATGTTTATCGGTCAATATGTTTTAATTCCGAAACTCCCGGAGTTTCTACCAAAATAACATCCAAACCAATCTTGTTGATTTTTTCCCAGGGAATTACCACATCTTCGCTTCTGCCGAAAAAACCCATAAACCTCCCCGTTCCCGGCACGACAATTGCTGTCAGCCGACCGCTTTCTATATCAATTTCTATGTCAGTAATTGTGCCAAGTCGTTTTCCATCCAAAACGTTAATGACTTCCTTCAATTTCAGGTCTGATGCACAAATATCCCCATTGGGTAATACGCTGCGTTTCATCCGGCCCACCTCCATTACATTTTATGATAGACAAGTAGAGTTATGCAAAATAAAAAATCCCGGTTTTTCGACCGGTTAGCTTACACTCCTGACCATTCCGCCCCACTTACATCACAGGTTCAATCCTTGACAGCATGGAAATCTATGGATATAATTTAGAACTGATAGGTGGTGTGCCGCGAGGTGACTAATCAGTCAGTTAATAACCGTTTCAACGCCACAAGATGCGTTTTCTTGCTATATCGCGACCTTTAAAACCTGGAAAGACGGGAGTTATTGTCATACTTTCTTCACAATCTATGATTAAAATAGAATCAGGTTCATACCAAAAATATCCGTTCAATATAATAACAGAATTTCCCCTACTACTAATTCTGCTATTCCATTGAACGTTTATATAGAATTCTAGTCACACACCTCTTTTTCTGTAAGCCCTTTACTTTTAGTAAGGGGTCTTCTTTTATTTTCCATTTTTTCTGCCTCCGGGTTAACTTGAATTTAAGTTAACATATTCAGAGATAATAACGGTAAGGAGGTGATCTTATGGGTGGAAAGAATGTCGACCAGTTCCAAGCCAGAAAGAAAGCAAAAGAGCAAAAGGATGCCAAGACCGGAACCGTATCCACAGCCACTAAAACAGACAGCGATAAAAAACAAAGTTAATTAGTAGGTGGCATCTGCCACCTACTTTTCATTCTCCTTATTCTTCCAGCTTAAGAGACCTTCTTTTTTCTCAGCCTGAATAATGGATTTTGCTACGGCCTGTTTTACCCTCTCGGGCAGTTGATCCGGTGAATAATGAATACCCGCCTTATCAATAAATCCCCGGAAAATACCTTCACATTTTTTCTTTGCCATCAGCAAACCCTCCCCCCCAAGATGATATGCAAAATAAGTTTGTACACTTACCAATATAAGTTCATAAATTAGTGTTTCCTATTGAATTACTGACATATCCCCCTCGTCAAGGCATACTATTATGATATATACATTTAATTATATTTACCCTGACGAATTTCCAGGAAGGAGCTTTGTCATGCATGCCATATACTGCCGGGTCTCATCCGAGGACCAGGCCCGCTCCGGTTATTCCCTGGACGACCAAAGACAAGCTTGCCGGAATCGTTTACTAAGTATGGAACTTACCGATATTGCCGAATACATTGATGATGGGTATAGCGGTGAATATATAGAAAGGCCCCACCTTGACCGCTTGAGAAATGATTTACGGTCGGGAATGATCCAGACGGTAGTAATCTATGACCCTGACCGGATGAGCCGGAATTTGACCGTCCAGCTAATTTTAGCCGACGAAATTGAAAAAGCCGGCGCCCAGCTTTATTTTGTAACCGGAGATTATGACGCCTCACCCGAAGGCAGGCTATTTTTCAGCATGAAAGGAGCGATTGCGGCCTATGAAAAGGAAAAAATCCGGGAACGGACGTCTCGCGGACGCCGGGCGAAGGCCGCTAAGGGCAAAATCGTCTTAAATACCCATCCGTTCGGTTATTCCTGGGATGGGGCAAACAGTATGTATATCATCGATGAAAAAGAAGCCGAGACGGTCCGGCTGATTTATCATCTATGCTTAAATGAGGGACTGGGAGCAGGAAGCATCGCCACGGAGTTAATCCGTATGGGCCTTCCGGGACGGAACAATAAACCGCTTACCCCCTGTACCATTCATCGTATCTTAAGTAAAGAAATGTATTACGGGCAACATTTTCTTTTTAAGCAGCGGGTCAAAAAGACGGGACAAAAAACGAGAGAAGTTAAAAATAATCCGCCGGAGCTATGGATCCCCATTCAAATACCGGCAATTGTCTCCCAGGAAATGTGGATACAGGTCCAGCAGCAAAGGCAAAAAAATAAAAAACTGGCCAAGCGAAATACTAAAAGTGATTATCTTTTACGCGGTCTGCTCCACTGTGCTTTGTGCAACCGTTCCATGATTGCCTATGCCCGTCCCGGCTGGCGAAAAACAATGCCGGAAAAAGTTTACTATTATTATTCGTGTGTATCGAAGGAATCAAACTCCTATGGCAGCAAAGAACGGTGTCATTGCCGGCGAATCCCGGTTAAGGCGCTCGAAGAGGCAGTTTGGCAAACCCTGGTCCAAATTGCTGCGGCCGAAAAATTATTTGCCGATTACCTCTGCCATAAAGACACCCCGGATTATACAGCCGATATTGCGTCCTTAATCAATCGGCAAAATGAGCTAAAACGGCAACAAACCGCCTTAACCCACTGGTACCGCCAAAACCTGATTGATAGCGAAACAGCCGAAAAAGAGCTGCGCAATGTAAATAAAGAATTGTCAGCCACTTTGGCTGCCTTATCGGGCTTAACAATAGCCCAAGCCAAAATAAAACAGCCGGCAATCTTACCGGCCGATCTTCTCAAGGCAAAATCATTTGCCGAAAAACGCAATATATTACTTAATTTCCCCTATGAAATCCACACGGTGCGGGTCGGGGACAATTTTGAATTCTGGTTTAAAGAACAGTCGTTGCCGTTTGTATAACCGATCAGTTCAGATCACTGGTTTTCAACATTTGCTCCCCACTCCTCACCGCCCGTTTTTCCTACATTATATGAAGGACAAGAGCTAAATGTGACATCAAACGGTTCTATTTATTCCATAATTCAAGTATTTTCCACTTGAATTCCAGCTTTTCCGGCTGGTCTGAATTTACTGCGAAATGCTTCTTCTTATCGGCCACAACCGGTATTGCCGTAGCATTCGCCGTATCAATAAAACATAATGGCGGGAAAAGAACACACCACCAGTTTTTTCCGCCGCCGTCCCCCAATAAAACCCGTACCGCTTCATACCGCCCTGCCGGTAAAACCAGATTACCATACGATTTAATGGGGAAGTCAAACAGGCCGATTTGCATCTTAGCCTGATACGGCCTGCCGTCGCGCTGTAGCACTTCGTCCGCTGCCGCCAGAATAGCTGCTTTATTTTCCAGTACAATCCGGCGGGCTGTTGCTATATCCGTCACATTTTTCAATCTCGGCGTCAAATAATTCACAATCGCATCCCGGACCTGTAATTTTACCTTCTGGTCCTCATTCCTGTCGCTATTGGCAATAATATGTAACCGGATTAATTGACCCCGATTGTCGGCAATCGTAACTCCATTCCTGTTTTCCTGCATCAAAAAAACCCAGCCAACGGCAATAAACAGAAAAACTACCGGCAAAACCCATTTTGGCTGCCATTTTATTCTCACTGCATTTCCTCCATCATATCCCACATTCCGCACCCTGAATTTATAGCGACAATATTTCTCCCAATTTATAGCCACGAAGTAAATAACAAGTTTATATTTCGTTTAAAATTTATCAAGTTGATCTTTCTCCGGAGAATTATTGTCGAGTGACAGAGGACTGCGGAAAGTGGGATCATATATACTTTCGCATATGCCCCAGCGCCGCCTTTTCCAATCGGGACACCTGCGCCTGTGAAATACCGATTTCCTCCGCCACTTCCATTTGTGTTTTGCCCTCAAAGAAACGCAATGTTAAGATATGTTTTTCCCTATCACTCAACTTGCGCAAAGCTTCCTTGATCGCAACTCCTTCCAGCCAGCTCAGATCCAGATTTTTTTCGTCACTGATTTGATCCATAACGAAAATAGGATCGCCGCCATCGTGATAAATCGGCTCAAATAGCGAAATCGGTTCTTGTATGGCGTCTAACGCAAAGATTACTTCTTCCCGCGGGATTTTCAACTCCAGAGCAATTTCATTAATTGACGGCTCACGCGAATACTTACTTACCAGCGAGTCCCTTACCTGTAATGCCTTGTAGGCTACATCCCGCATGGAGCGGCTAACCCGTATCGGGTTATTATCCCGTAAATAGCGGCGAATTTCGCCGATAATCATCGGCACCGCATAGGTAGAAAACTTTACGTTCTGGGATAAGTCGAAATTATCAATGGCCTTCATTAGACCAATACAGCCTACTTGAAACAAATCATCCACGTATTCACCCCGGTTGTTAAAACGCTGGATTACACTAAGCACCAACCGCAAATTACCGTAAATCAGCTCCTCACGGGCTCTTTTCTCCCCCTTTTGCATTACCTCAAATAACTCACGCATTTTACTAGCGGAAATCACCGGGAGTTTAGCCGTATTTACACCACAGATTTCAACCTTATTCACAATCATGTTGATTCCTCCCATTCATTTCCAGCATCGCTATTTTCCTATGAGCATTATTACCATGCCGCGTTAGTTTTATACACCAATAAAAAAGCAAAGCGCCTGTTCTAGGCACTTTGCCTTATTCCATACGGGTTATTTCTTTACGCAGCCGTTTAATAATCCGCTTTTCCAGCCTGGATATATAAGACTGCGAAATTCCCATCAGGTCCGCTACTTCCTTTTGGGTTCGCTCAACGCCCTCATCATTGAGACCGAACCGGAGCTCCATAATCTTCCGTTCCCGTCCGGACAACTTATTCATCGCCGTATAAAGCAGGGTTTTATCAACTTCTTCTTCCACCGATTTATAGATAATATCATTTTCCGTCCCCAATACATCGGATAACAGCAGTTCATTGCCATCCCAATCAATGTTAAGGGGCTCGTCAAAAGAAACTTCTGCCCGCGTCTTGCTGTTCCGCCGCAAATACATCAGAATTTCATTTTCTATGCACCGGGATGCATAGGTAGCCAGCTTGATCCGTTTAATTGGATCAAAGGTGTTGACGGCCTTAATCAAGCCGATTGTTCCAATACTAACCAAGTCTTCAATACCGACACCGGTATTTTCAAATTTACGGGCAATATATACGACAAGACGCAAATTGCGTTCGATAAAAACACTTTTCACTGCCTTGTCACCTTTCTGCAAACAGCCCAAGAGAAAGACTTCTTCATCATTGCTCAAGGGAGGCGGTAAAACTTCGGTACTGCCAACATAGAAAATTTCATCGGCGTCTAAAATATGCAGCCTTTGTAAAAGAGCTACAATTCTAAGTTTGACTATTAATTTAACAACCGGCCAGGTAATACGCATACATCTGCCTTCCTTTCGCTATTTACATTTTGAACAATCTCCGGATGCAATAAAACGGTATACATCCCGTCACTAGATAAAATTCCCGTATAAATCCCTACAACCACGTTCTTCACGGTTATTACCCGGTTTCCCGTCATGACCCGGAGCCAATCAAGCCGGAATCCCAAAAGCAAATTGCGGGCCCCAACTGCCTGATAGGGTATAATTTCAATCCGCTCCAGCCACCGTAAATCAAGACACTGGTCTAAATTAGCCAGCCAATTTTCTGGGTCATTATCATGCAAGTACTTTACTGCCAAAGGCCCCAGCACCGGCTCTGCTATTTTCTGTTCGACCAAAACGACCGGGCTTTTCCCCACCGTCGTATAAAGACGGTTTCCCGTGTCAAGCATCGCTTGAGCCTCGGATTTTCTGCCGCCGTACTCAAGAATAACCGGAAAAATCAAGTGCCGGCGATCAATGCGGGCTTTCATTCTTCGCACTAGTAACAGAAGAAATAGCACACCCATAATACTGCCGCCGGCGAGATCCGTCCAGGAAACCTGATTTAATGCAAATTCCTTTGCATTAAGACCGGTAGATTGCCAAAAATAAAACCAGCCAACCACCGCTCCGCCGAGAACAAAGGAGATAATGTAAAAAACTCCTACGAGAAAAGCTAGTGCTTTCCAGCTTTTCACCGAAAAAGCGATTAAAACCAAAGCAACCGAAACAGCTACCTTGGCAAGGGGGGAATAAAAAACGGCCGTCTGCGGCAACACGCCGAACAAAACATAGATTGCACCGCAGAACGCTGAGAGTAAAATTCGCCACCATACATAAGCAATATTGGAAACCCACGCCGTTATAAATAAAATAATACTGTTCATAATGAGATTTAGAAGAAGCAGGGTATCTACATACACGTACATATTCAATACCACCTGGAAATTTTATCAAATTTAACATGGCTGACTTTCATAACAATTTATGGAAGTCATCTAAAATCTATTCCAGTATAACAGACAATAATTTAAAAATTTGTAAATTTATAGTTGGCAAAAACACAAAAAAACCAACCTGCACTGCAGGTTGGTTTTGCCAAAAATTATTTTATTTAAGGCGCATCCAGGTCGGAATGGTAATTTCCTCCATTTTAAACGGTTCAATTGTCGGATTTTCGACTTTCGGTGCTTTCGTTTTTATTTGTTTAGGCTCAAAACCGGTCGCAATAACGGTAACACGTACTTTATCGTCAAAACTGTCGTCAATATCCGCGCCAAAAATTATATTGGCTTCGGGATCAACTGCATCGGCAATAATGGCCGCCGCCTCGTTGACTTCAAAAATTGTAATGTTGGAGCTGCCGGTAAAGTTCAGCAGAACACTTTTAGCACCCTGAACCGACATATCTAAAAGCGGACTTTTGATTGCCGCCTCCACCGCCGCAACCGCCCGGTCGTCACCGTTGCCAAATCCAATCCCCATTAATGCCGATCCGGCATCAGACATGATATTCTTGACATCGGCAAAATCGAGATTGATTAACGCCGGTTTCGCAATGAGGTCGGAAATACCTTGTACACCTTGCCGCAATACGTCATCAACGATCCGGAATGCCTCTATCATAGGGGTACGCTTATCCACTACAGCCATTAAGCGGTCATTGGGAATCGTAATGAGTGTATCCACTTTTTCCTTCAGCCGGGCAATACCGCTTTCCGCCTGAATCTGGCGGCGCCGGCCTTCAAAGGAAAATGGCTTGGTAACCACGCCAACCGTTAATGCGCCGACCTCTCTGGCGCATTCCGCCACAACCGGCGCAGCTCCCGTTCCGGTTCCACCGCCCATTCCCGCCGTTACAAAAACCATATCGGCGCCTTTCAACGCTTTGATAATATCTTCCCGGCTTTCCTGGGCCGCCTTTTCCCCTACTTCCGGATTCGCACCGGCTCCTAACCCTTTTGTCAACTTTTCACCAATCTGAATCCGGTTAGAAGCCTGCGATAAAAGCAAGGCTTGTCCATCCGTATTCACAGCAATAAACTCGACACCCTGTAACCCGGAGGAAATCATCCTGTTAACAGCATTATTTCCACCTCCACCGACACCAATCACTTTAATGGAAGCAAATTGATCCAAATCCATATCAAATTCAAGCATGGATAATGTTCCTCCTTATGCATCTACAATTGTTTAGATTTAAAAAACGATTTGATCTTACTTACGAAAGAATTCCTGTCCTTTATCGTTTCCTCTTTTTTCACAGGCTCATTATTTGCAGCATACATAAATACTCCAAAACAGGCGGTATTCCCCGGACTCCGATATTCTTGCGCCAACAAGTCCGGCCCAATATCAGCAACGCCTAGATTAAATTTTTTTTGAAGGGAGTTTTGTATACTGGGCATTTGGGCACAACCGCCGGTGAGATAGATTATATCAACTCCGCACGATATCAAGTATGGTTTAACATAATCATACACTATTGACAGAATTTCTTCTACCCGGCTTTCAATAATTACATACAAAAAATCATATGGAACCTGTTTATCAACTGTGCCATAATCATTGCAATCAAGCATAACCCCTTTGCCATATAAACTGGAATCCAGTTTGGCAGCATAATACCGTTTCACTGCTTCGGCATGTTTCCAGGTAACATCAAGCCCTTGCATAATATCATTGGTAATATAATTCCCACCTAGCGGCAATGACAGCGACATAGCAATCTTCTTGTTCTGAAACAAGGCTATATCCGTTGTGCCGCCCCCGATATCAATAACCATGTAATTCGCCGTATCCAATGCAGTTTTGACGGCGTCGGCAAGAACGACAATATTGGCCACAACACAGGCAACCTCAATATGAACCGCCCGCAAAGCGGCCAGCAAAGGGTCAATACGTTCCCTGGGTATGCTGACAATATGTGTATCAACTTTCAGACTACTTCCTTTACAGCGTAAGGGGTCTTCAAACTCTTCGTCGTTTATCCAGAAACGCCGGGGAATCAAATGAAGGATTTGAAACTCTTGAGAATCAATAGCAATCGCTGCGGCCCGGCAGGCGCGCTGCACATCCTCGGCCGTAATCCTGTCAGGAAAAGCAGGTGCGACCTGACCAGATTCATTTGCGGCCCCCAAGGCTATGCCGCCAATACCAAGATAAACTTGTTCACAGTTTAAATCAGCGGCTGCCCTCGCGCAATCGACTGCCTGCTTAATCGAATCAGCCAATGCCGTCACATCTGTCAGGGTTCCTTGCGAAAAACCAACGGTGGGTGCTATTCCACTCCCATGAACCGTAACCGCTCCATTCCCATCAACAGATCCTGCTAACGCCGTCACTGTACATGTACCAACGTCAACTCCGATAATATTTCGCACTTTTGCGCCGCTCCTCACAGCAAAACAATAATTCTCTCCCATATGTTTCAACAGAAGTGTCATTTTCCCTTTTTTTGTTACATAAAATCATTCTAAATTTTTAAGAAAACATTAACAAATCAGGCTTTCGAAACCCGAAAGCCTGATTTTGGCAATAATAACCTTACTTTTTTAACAAATAACGCCGGATACTTGCCAGATTTTGAAAAATACGTAAACCAAAAGTCAGTAATGCCACATAATATAAGTCAATGTCTAATCGGTCTCCAATATAAACCAATGCCGCCGCCATCAAGGCGTTGGTGAAAAAGCCGGTAATAAATACGGTATTGTCAAATTTCTCCTCCATTCCGGCCCGTAAACCGCCGAAAACGGAGTCAAGTGATGCCAACAGCGCTACAGACATAAACTTTGAATATTCAACCGGAATACTGACCGGAAAAGAAATTCCAATAATAAGACCGACAATCAGACCGGCAACCGGTAAAATCATTTATTTTTCACCATCCTTAACCGGCTTTGCATAATCAAAGCGAAAGGTACCTTTATATGCAGGAATGTTTACCACATCCTGTTTTTTAATCGTAACTTGAATTCCCCAAAATTGAAGTGTCTCAACAACTCCCCCGCGCATCTTCAAAGAACTTTCCAAAGTCTGGGGGTCCCCGATAGCCCGGATCTCATATGGGGGCGAATAACGCGTATTATTTACCGACAGGGTTGGGCCGGCGCAGCGGATTTCCGAAGTAGCCACCAGTCTCTGGTCATTAATGGATATGGCTTCCGCGCCAGCCGCCCGCAGCTCATTGATGACCTTTAAAATATCATCATCATGAATTAAATACAAGTTGGGATTTTCCCCCGGTTTCGTAGGCCGTTTACTGTCATCAATGGACACAAGAACTCCCGGTCCCTTTAACGCAACAACACCCGCTCCCATTTTAATCAGTTCCATTTCGCTGGAAGCCGCTTCCGATTTGCCGGCGCGGCTAAGCTCTTGAACTTGACGCAGCAAAGCATCCCGTTCCTTTTCCATCTGACTCAGGCGTTGCGACAAATCCTCCACGCGTTGAAATGAAATAGAAGAACGGATATCCTGGGTCGTACGAAATTGTAATGCCAACATAATTCCTAAAATTACGCATACCAGCGTAAGTGCTACCTGTCCCTGTTTTATAGCTGACAAAATGTGCTCTCCTTTCCTTTTTTCCCATTTTAAGCAGGCTCTATTTAAATTTAATAAATGGTGAAGCATAATTTAAATCAATGTATTCCACTGCCATTTTTTTCTCATTGATTTCCCGTAAAATATCATTGGTTAACTTTGCCTTCTCGGCCAGCCGATCGCTGCCACCCAAACGGATACAAACAGAATTTAGTGTATAGGCAACCACTTCCTGGGGGACTTTTACATTCACCTCGGATAATTGGTTAAGACTGGGCTCATCCAATAAGGATAGATATTGCAGCACCTTCTTTATTAAATCGGAATCCACCGTATCACCAACATAGACATCGCCTAAACGGGTACCTGTTATAACCGGTACGTTCATCTGTTTTAAATTCTTAAAAGCCGCCAGTACAACTCCCTGCTTGTCCACTTCGATAAAACCATAGCTACTGGCAAGATAAGCAATGGGTTGCCGTTCTTTCACCTGAATCAGAATCGTTGCCGGAAATTTACGCTTTACAGTTACTTGCGCAATACGCAGGTCTTGCAGTAATCGCCTTTGAATCTCACCGGTATCAAGGCGAAATATATTGACTCGTTCCGGAATTTCCGCAATCCGGTAAACATCCTCCGCCGTTATATATTTATTTCCCTGCACAACAACAGAACCCACCGCAAAAAAGGATGAATTAATAAATACATAAACAGCAATTAAAATGACCAGAGCCAAGACCATCAACACCAAAAAATGCGTTGACAATAACCTGCGTTCCTGCCGCGCAGATTGAAGCCGTTCGGCCGCCCGCATTCTCATCACTCCTGCAGACAATGTCTTTTTTAAAATTAAATATACAATAATTATACCAAAAAAAAAGCAGCATGTATGCTGCCTGCCCAGTTTTTATTCAATTTCCTCTCACAGCAGCTAGAAAAGAAGCAGGGATGGTACGATGGATTAATTAGAACTCTGCCTCCTAATCTGGGCTCCTAACTTCTGCAATTTCCACTCCAATCCTTCGTAACCCCGGTCAATGTGAAAAATATGTTCTATCTCCGATATTCCT
This sequence comes from Allolucifera butyrica, assembly GCF_900476375.1. Taxonomy (GTDB): domain Bacteria; phylum Bacillota; class Negativicutes; order Sporomusales; family UPPP01; genus Lucifera; species Lucifera butyrica. The sequence goes on from NZ_UPPP01000061.1 coordinate 244,375, forward strand.
TCCGCAGCCATCGCCGCCAGAACCAATCCCCCTCCGGCTCTTAAATCGGGAGCAGCAACAATGGCCCCGGTCAGTCTGGGAACCCCCCGAATAATAGCGGTCCTTCCTTCAACCTTAATTTTAGCCCCCATGCGAGTCAATTCATCTACATGTTTAAACCGGTTTTCAAAAATCGTTTCGGTAATAATGCTGGTTCCTTTTGCAATGGTCAATAAAGACAACATAGGAGCCTGCAAGTCCGTAGGAAAGCCCGGATACGGCAAGGTCTTAATATCCACACCGCGCAGTTCTTTTGTTTTTACCCGGACATAACTCGCACCCGTTTCAATCTGTGAGCCGATTTCCTGTAATTTATCCGTTAAAGAAAACAGATATTCGGGCTCAATATTATCAACCACAACATCGCCGCGGGTAATCGCGCCGGCGAGTAAAAAAGTGCCGGCCTCAATACGGTCAGGCATAATCCGGTATTCGACGGGAGACAGCGTCGCCACACCGTCAATACGAATCGTATCCGTGCCGGCTCCGGTGATCTTGCCGCCCATGGCGTTAAGAAAACGCTGCAGGTCACAAATTTCCGGTTCCCGGGCCGCATTGCGGATAATTGTCGTTCCATTGGCGCGGACTGCCGCCATCATGGCATTTTCCGTTGCCCCGACACTGGGAAAATCAAAATTAATTTCTCCCCCGGTTAATTGTACCGCTTCTGCATCAATAAAACCGAAACTTTCCGTAACTTTCGCGCCAATTTTTTCTAAGGCCTTGATATGTAGATTAATGGGTCTGGGGCCAATTGCACAACCTCCCGGGTAAGACAGTCTTACTTTACGAAATCTTCCCAAAAGCGGTCCCATTAAAAATACAGAAGCACGCATTTCCCGCATAAGGTGTTCCGGCACTTCCACCTTGCTTACATAAGTTGTATCAATAACCAAGGCATTATTTTCTCTAGTAATCTTCGCACCCAGCAGCGTTAGAATATCTTGCATAACTTTAATATCACGCAAGAAAGGTACATCATGCAGCACACTGACACCGGAACAAAGAAGCGTTGCCGCCATAATCGGCAGTGCGGCATTTTTGGCTCCGTTAACTCTAATGCTGCCACATAGTTGTACTTCTCCTTTGACGATAAATTTCTCCATCGTCTCCCCTCCCAGAAAAGTACAATCACCCCGTAGCAACGCAAATCATCAAATATGCCATTCTATGCATATTAAAACCATAGTATTCTCCTGTATATTCTCTATTGGGTCAGTTTCTCCACCAATTCTTCCCCTGCAAGGTAAATATTGCCGGCTCCCATGGTTATAACCAAATCGCCCGGTTCAACAATTTCTGCAAGGTAGCGAGCAATCTTCGTGCGGTCCGGAATATATGTTACTCGCTGGTTAGTTTGTTTCTCTACCTCCTCCTTAATCAGCTCGCCACTCACATTAGGTATCGGCTTTTCGCCAGCAGAATAAATATCAGTTAGAATTAAAAGGTCCGCATTTTCAAATGCCTTGCCAAATTCCCGCCGCAGAAATTGAGTGCGCGTATATCGATGAGGCTGAAATGCACAAATCAAACGTTTTGGTTCCGTTTGACGGGCAGCAAGCAGGGTCGTGGCAATTTCCGTTGGATGGTGGGCATAATCATCTACAATCCAAACACCGTTGATCCGGCCTTTCGTCTGAAACCGCCGTTTTGCCCCCTGAAAGACGGACAAACCCTGCACAATCTGCTCAAAATCAATTCCCAAACGAATTCCAACTGCTACCGTAGCCAAGGAATTGGCTACATTATGCCGGCCAGGTACGTTCAATTTAATGGTTCCTAGCCGTTTTTCATGATGATACGCATCATAAAATACGGAAGAGCCTTGCGTTCGAAGATTACGGGCCGTATAATCGGCATCCTGCTCCAAGGCATAGGAAAGATATTTCCGGTTCAGTTTCGTAGCAATATTACGTATATAACTATTGTCAAAACATAAAACAGCCAGGCCTGATTCAGGCTCTAACCGGAGTAAAAACTGTTCAAAAGCGGACAAGATGTTTTCCATCGTACCATAATGATCCATATGGTCATTTTCAATATTCGTGACAACGGCAATATGGGGAGATAGCTTTAAAAACGAGCCGTCACTTTCATCGGCTTCCGCCACTACGTATGGCCCCGCGCCCAATTTGGCATTTCCGCCAAATGTATCCACTTCGCCCCCGATCACCACAGTTGGATCCAGCCCGGCATGCTCCAGCATAACCGCAATCATTGAGGTAGTTGTTGTTTTGCCATGGGCGCCGGCCACCGCAATTCCCCGTGAATGGGCAATGAGTTCGGCTACGATATCCGAGCGGTGAAAAACGGTCATCCCCTGGTTCCGGGCGGCCACCAGCTCCGGATTCTCTGCCGAAATGGCAGTGGATATGACTATCGCGTCGGCTCCACGAATGTTATCGCTGCTATGGGTGGTAAAAATCCGGGCACCAAGTTTCTGTAGCCGTTGCGTAATATTAGATTCACAAAGATCTGAACCGGAAACTTTATACCCTTTTTCTAATAGCACTTTTGCTATAGCACTCATGCCAGCGCCGCCAATGCCAATAAAGTGTATTTTTTTTATATGATTCAGCAAAAATATTTCTCCCCTTTCGTGCGGACCCTTCGGCATACCTTATTGTATGAAATCCGGATTTATGGTGTTACAATTTATTTCCCGGATAATTGGAAAGCAAGCTTGGCTAATGTTTCAGCAGCCTCCGGACACCCCAGCCGTTTACTGGCTTCAGCCATCGTCTTGAGTTGTGCCCGGTTGCCGGTTAATTGGGCAATCCGCTCAGCCAGCAATTGACCGGTTAACTCCTTATCGCGAATTACAACCGCAGCCCCGTTTTTTTCTAAAACCCGGGCGTTAAATTCCTGATGATTTTCCGCAGCGTAGGGATAGGGAATCAAAATGGACGGAATCCCCCTGGCGGTCAATTCCGCCAAGCCAATTGCACCGGCCCTGAATATAGCCAGATCTGCGACTGCCAAAGCGTAGGGCATATTATAAAGATAAGATTTAATGATACTATTTCCAGCTTTGGCAACATCTATACCACGTTGCTTAAGATTTCCAACTATGTAATTATAATCGTTTTGACCGGTAACATGCAATATCTGAATCTGTTCTTTATCTTTAAAAACCTGATGTACCTCCAGCATGGCCTGATTCATCGTATGCGCTCCCCTGCTGCCGCCGGATACTAAAATCGTAAATTTATCCCGCGATAAACCGAGTGCTGCATAAGCGTCGTCCCGAACGGCAGACATTACTTCCGGCCGAATCGGATTGCCGGTAAAGACCACTTTATCGGGAGCGGCAAAGCAGTTGACAGCCTCCTGATATCCCACAGCCACACAATCAACAAACCGGGACAAAATTTTATTGGTTACCCCGGCAAACACGTTTTGCTCCTGGATCATGGTCGGAATTCCCAAGATACTGGCCGCTAAGAGAACCGGTCCGCAAACATAACCGCCGGTACCGATCACGATATCCGGTTTAAACTGCTGTATAATTTGGCGTGATTTCCATAGGCTCCCCATTGTTTTTAACACGTTCATCAAATTCTTCCAGGATAGCCGGCGCTCAAAACCGCCAACATCAATCGTTTGCAGGGGATATCCCTCTTTCGGAATGATATCCGCCTCCAAGCCGTTCCTTGTGCCGACAAATAGTATTTCACAAGATGTAGTTCGATTCGCTATCGCTTTGGCTATGGTTAACGCGGGATAAATGTGTCCGCCCGTTCCGCCACCCGCCATAATAATACGCATCGACAGGCCCCCTATAATTTGTTTCAACAGATAGATACTTATTTAAAATTGACATGACGGGATATATTCAGCAGTATGCCGACTCCAGCCAATGTAAAAATAAGCGCGGAACCGCCAAAACTGATAAACGGCAGCGGAATGCCGGTAACCGGCATAGAGGCGGTAACAACGGCTATGTTCATCAGTGCCTGCAAGATGATCATAGTGGTTAATCCTGTAGCAAGCATGCTGCCGTAAATATCCGGTGCCGAAATCGCAATGCGGTACCCACGCCAGGCAAACAAAAAAAATAACAGAACAACAGTAACCGTACCAATAAGCCCCAGTTCCTCGCCTAAAATGGCAAATATAAAATCAGTATGCGGTTCCGGTAAATAGAGAAATTTCTCCCGGCTGCGTCCCAGACCGACCCCAAATAAACCGCCGGAGCCAATGGCATAAAGTGATTGAATTATGTGATATCCGGTATTCAAAGGGTCTGCCCAGGGGTCGCTAAATGCCAGTAGGCGCCGCAGACGATACGGCTCCATAACAATTGCCGTAATTATAGCAATACAGCCGGTAAACCCCAGCGAAGCCAAATGGGATATTCTCGCACCGGCCGAAAACAACATAATAAATACCGTACCACCAATAGCAAGAGCCGTTCCCAGATCCGGTTCCTTTAAAATCAGACCGAACACTACTAAAAGCGTCAATAATTGCGGAACTAATCCCTTGAAAAAGCTGGTTATCTTTTCCTGATTCCGGGCCATACTTTCCGCACAAAACAAAGCCATGCTCAATTTCGCGATTTCCGAAGGCTGTAAATACAATGAACCGAATCCAAGCCACCGCCGGGCTCCGTTCACAACCTTTCCCAGGCCGGGAATTAAAACCAGTACAAGCAAAATTAATGTAATGATCAGCGTCGGCTTCGCTAAACTTTTCCATAAGTGATAATCTATATTCATGGTGAAAATCATCGCCAAAAAGCCTAAAGATGCCCAAATCAACTGGCGCTTTAGAAAATAGTAACTATCATGATAGTTAACATAGGCTGAGACCGCGCTCGAACTATATACCATTACAACACCAAGCCCCAGCAGGGCAAGCACAGTAAAAAAAATGATAAAATCCGGCGACTTAGGTCTGACCGCCAAAGCAATTCCCTCCTAACTCAATCCTCGTATTAATTCCTTGAAGACCCGGCCCCGCTCTTCATAATTGCGAAACATATCATAGCTGGCACAAGCCGGAGACAGTAAAACAACCTGCGGCGCACGGGCTATGGAATGAGCCGTCTCTAACGCCTCTGCCATTGTTGCCGACTCTCTTATATCGCCGATACCCTGCTTTTTTGCCGCTTCCCTAAAACGCTCTTTTGCCTCACCCAGCAGGATTAGGGTATCAACTTTTTCTTGTATTAAATGCATGAACGGAGCCAAATCGGTTTTTTTATCTCTTCCTCCGGCTATAAGAATAATATGTCCGGCAAAGGCTTCTAATGCTTTCATCGCCGACTCCGGATTCGTCGCTTTGGAATCATTATAATATTCTACCCCGTTAATCGTACCTACCGGCTCAATCCGGTGCTCGACGCCGGGAAATGCTTTTAACACCGCAGCCATAACCGCCGTTTTTAGACCGGCAAGATACGATATGCCGCAAGCGGCCAAGGCATTCTCCACATTATGATTTCCTCTTATTTTGAGTTCATTCAGTGAGCAGACCTCGTGCTCGGCCCCGCGCCAGCGAATTGTCAGATTCTCATTTTTTACAAAGACCCCTTCCGGCAATTCAACCTGACGGCTGAAAAACATGACCTGAGAAGCCGTTCTCTCTGCCATGGACCGGACAATCCCGTCATCATAATTTAATACCGCATAATCCTCCGGCATTTGCCGGCTAAAAACCCGCTCCTTCATTGCGATATAGGTTTCCATCGAACCATGCCTGTCAATATGGTCCGGCGTAATGTTTAGAACTGCCGCAATATGGGGTTTAAATTGGTCTACTGCTTCCAATTGAAAGCTGGAAATCTCCGCGACAACGATGCCGGATTCGTCGACCGCCTTAACCTCCTGCGACAAAGCGAGGCCGATATTTCCGCCAACTACAACCTGACGGCCTGCCTGTTGCAACATTTCGCCAACCAGGGTGGTAGTCGTAGTCTTCCCATTCGTACCGGTTATAGCAATCATAGGGGCGCGGCACAATTGATAGGCAACTTCAATTTCACTGACTACGGAGATTCCCCGGGCCTGTGCAGCCTGGACCAGTGGATTATAAACGGAAACTCCCGGCGACAATACCAGATAATCAATATCCTGCAACAGTGTTTCATCCTGTTGTCCCAGTGCCAAAACCACACCGGTCTCTTTCAGGGCACTCATTGCCGGCGTCAGTATATCGGGCCTTTTTTTATCGCTTAATGTCACCCGGGCCCCCAACTCCCGTAATGTTTTCGCCGCCGAAATTCCGCTGACACCGGCGCCCAGCACTACAAAACGTTTCTCTTTAAAAATCATCCTACATACCTCCTGTATGGCTGGCAGTTAAAATAAGCAAAGCCAGGGCGGCAAATACCGTCCCCGCAAGCCAGAATGCTTTCACTACCTTGGTCTCGGACCAGCCGGACAATTCAAAATGATGATGAATCGGACTCATACGGAATACACGTTGACCTGTTAACTTAAATGAAATAACCTGAATAATGACGGATAAGGCTTCCAGCACAAACACCCCGCCAACAATAATTAATAATAATTCCGTTTTGGTCATAACCGCCACAGCCGCCAAGGCTCCACCCAGGGCTAACGAACCGGTGTCTCCCATAAATATTTTGGCGGGATAAGCATTATAGCGTAGAAAGCCCAGGCAGGCGCCGGCCAGGGCTGCACAAAAAACTGCCAATTCCGGTTTGGCAAAACTGACGGCAATCAGCGTATAGGCGGCGGCAGCCAAAGTTGTCGTACCGGCGGCCAATCCGTCCAGCCCATCGGTGAGATTCACGGCATTGGTCGTCCCAACAAGTACTAAAAATATTAAAATATAATAGCCTATGCCAAGGTCAATCTGAATCCCCCAAAAAGGAATCCATAAATCCGTTCCCCGGGAAAAATAGGTTGTGGCAATGTAAGCCAGGGCTAAAGCCATAATAATTTGTCCTAACAGCTTTTGTCGGGCTTTAAGTCCCAAAGACCGTTTTAAAACAACTTTAATAAAATCATCCAAAAAACCGATCAGGCCATGTCCGAGGGTTACGAATAACGCCAGCCATACTTGCGGGCTTTTACCGGCAAAAAGAATTGACGGAATTGCGAGCGCCGTCAAAATAATTACCCCGCCCATGGTAGGGGTACCCGCTTTAGCATAATGTCTTTCCGGCCCTTCCTGACGGATACTCTGACCGAATTTCAACCGTTTTAAAACCGGAATAAGCAGCGGCCCGGCAAGTAAGGCCACAGCGAAAGCCGTTCCGGCGGCATATAATAAATTCAGCATAATAACCTCCTGCTATTCACCTAAAAAACTCCAATATTTTTTCCATATGCATGCCGCGCGATCCTTTGATTAAGATAACATCTCCCTGTTTTACTGTATTACGCAACGCCTCTTGGGCTTCCTGATGGTTACTGCAGTGTATTGTCACAGGAACACCATGATTCCTGGCACTCTCAGCAATATGACGGGATAAATCCCCCACTGCCACCACAACCTGAATTCCTTTTTCCGCCAATTTACGTCCAACCTGCCGGTGCGCTTCCACAGCCACCGGACCTAATTCCAGCATATCCCCCAGAACGGCTACCGTTCTCCCCTCAGCGATACCGGCAAGCGTATCAATGGCTGCCGCCATGGATAGGGGGCTGGCATTATAAGCATCGTTAATCACAGTATAACTGCCCAATTGCTGAACCGCCTGCCGCATTGCACCACTAGTAAAATTTTGTAAGCCGCGGCGGATTTCAGCAAAACTAAGCTTCAGTTCCAGTCCAACTGCGATGGCCGCCAGCGCATTATAAACATTATGCCTGCCAATTGCCGGCACATACATGTCAAAATCACCCTGAGGACAGAGACAGCGAAAAGACGTTCCCGTTTTGTCCGGCTGTAAGTCTACTGCCCGAACCGAGGCTGACGCTTCTATGCCATATAGTATAACCCTCGATTTGGCTTTTTCTTTCATAGCATGAACATAAGAATTGTCTGCATTTAAAATTACGAAGCCGGCAGGCTCAATTGCTTCCACCAGTTCCGATTTAGCCCGGGCAATATTTTCAATCGAACCTAACAGTTCCAAATGGGTCTCCCCCACATTGGTAATAACTCCTCCCGTTGGCAGAGCAATGGCGGCCAGTTCCCGTATTTCCCCCCGGCCGCGCATTCCCATCTCAACAACTGCAGCCTGATGACTGGGGTCCATATTTAATAACGTCTGCGGCAGGCCAATTTCATTATTAAAATTAGCCTGCGTCTTGAGGACATTAAACCGGCTCGCTAAAACGGCCGCAATCATATCTTTGGTCGTCGTTTTACCGTTGGAGCCGGTAATGGCAATTACCGGCATCATAAAGCGCTGCCGATGCAGGCGGGCCAAATCCTGCAGAGCTGTCAGCGTATTCGAGACCATAATTACCGGAATGGTGGCAGCAAAAGGTATCACTTTACTGACTATGACACCCGCCGCTCCTTTTTCTTGCGCCTGTTCCAAGAATTTATGACCGTCAAATTTCTCGCCGGTCAATGCAATAAATAAGTCGCCCGGTCTAATTGTCCTGGTATCGGTGGAAACACCGTTAAAATGAACTGCAGCAGCGGCTTCGCCGCGCAGGTGGCCGCCTGTGGCCAAACAAACCTCTGTTAGGGAAAACTCCGCCATAATATTATTTCATCTCCTTGATGATCTCTCTGACTACTTCCCGGTCATCAAAAGAGATTGTCCTGTCTTTTAGAATTTGATACGTTTCATGTCCCTTCCCGGCAATAATCACAATATCGCCGTCTTGGGCCAGATGAAGGGCGCGGTGAATTGCATCCCGGCGATTCACAATACTTTCGTACTGTTTGCCTGCCGTAAGTCCTTCCCGGATACCTATTTCAATTTCTTGCAGAATGGTTTCCGGGTCTTCCGTCCGGGGATTATCCGAAGTGGCAATGATGACGTCGGCATACTGAGCTGCCAGTCTTCCCATGATGGGGCGCTTGGTTTTGTCCCGGTCGCCGCCGCAGCCAAAAACGACAATCATTTTTTTCTCGGCAAACTGCTGCGCCGTCCGGAGAATATTTTCCAATCCATCCGGCGTATGGGCGTAATCAACGATTACCGTAAACGGCTGTCCGGCTTTGACCAGTTCAAAACGGCCCGGAACACTTTGGAATGACTCCACCGCCAGCCGGATGACCGGCAGGTCAACTCCCTCCGCCAGCGTTGCTCCGACGGCGGCCATTACATTATAGATGTTGAAAACCCCGGTAATTTTTAAATGGAAAGGCCAGTCGCCGAATTCTCCAGTCAACCGGAACCTTGCGCCGTCATCCCGGACTTCCACCTCTTGGGCTCGCAAATCAGCCGGCTGCTTAACGGCATAGCGTATTGTCCGGCAGTGTGCTGCCCGCAGCATTACACCGGAAGAGGGATCGTCAATATTGATAACTGCCGTTTTGCCCTCCTTGACGGCCCCTTGGTCAAGGGACTGGAAAAGCAATGATTTGGCAGCCGCGTAATGCTCAAAAGTTATATGAAAATCGAGATGGTCCTGGGTCATATTGGTAAATACAGCTGTATCAAACTCGCAGCCCGACACCCGGCCCAGGGACAACGCATGCGAGGAAACTTCCATAACGGCATAATCCATGCCGCTAGCGGCCATATCCGCCAGAATCCCTTGCAAATCGACCACATCCGGCGTCGTATTTTTCACCGGTAAGATGCGCTCGCCAATCATGGTTTGAATGGTCCCGATCAATCCGACTTTAAAGCCGGCCTGCTGCAATATATGCCGGATCAAATAGGTTGTCGTCGTTTTTCCGTTCGTTCCCGTAACTCCGATCAGACGCATCTTTCGCGCCGGATAATCAAAAAAGTACGGACCCACTACTTGCATGGCGGCCCTGGTGCTGGGAACACGAATCACGCTAACCCCAGCCTCAACCGCGACCTCTTTCTCGGCCAAGACAGCAACCGCTCCCGCTTGACATGCCTGGGCAATATAATCATGCCCATCCACCTTCGCGCCGGTAAGGCAGATAAATAAAGAGCCAGGTATAACCTGACGGGAATCACAGGTAATCTTTTCAATTGTCCTGTCTAATTCTCCTTTCACATCCGCAGATGCCAGCAATGCTACCAATTCCTTCAGACTCTTAGCCATATTTGCTCCCCCTATAGTATTTCCATTCGTATTATTACCAAATTTTCCAAATTGGTCTAACTTTATACACTACTTGCTATTGAGATTCAAGATAAACAGTCACGTTCGTCCCGGTATATCCTTTACCTTCCGGCGGCGGCTCCTGGCGGCTGACTTTCGTTCCCGTTCCTTCAAGCCGGATACCGAGACCAACCTCGGCAAGCAAATCCATTGCCTGCTGAACGGAAAGTCCTGTCAAATCCGGGATTGTTACTTCACTTGGCAGATAACGGGAAACCAGTGTATGCAACAATATGGTCGAACCCGGCGGAATCCGGCTGCCTGGTTTAGGGATTTGATCAGCGACGCGTTCGCCGGTTTCTTCCACTCTGCCCTGTAAGCCATTTTTTTGCAATTCTTTCAGCGCATCCGGAACCGTCATATTAATCACATTAGGCGTTACGACGTGCGTTACCTGACTTTCCTTCGATGAATTGACCGAACTGCTGACCGGAGCAATTTTCAAATATTGCAGCACGTCTTTCATTACGGCACTAAACACCGGAGCGGCAATTTGTCCGCCATAATACATTCCTACGGGCTCATCAATGATCACCAGCATCGCAACTTGCGGATCATCGGCCGGGACAAACCCAACAAACGACGCCACATATTTATCAGGCAGATAGCCGCCGGCACCTACCTTTTGCGCTGTTCCCGTCTTGCCGGCAATTTGATAACCTTCTATAGCCGCATTTTTCCCCGTACCTTCTTCCACAACTTTCGCCAAAATTCCTCTTAATTCCTTGGAAATTGCTGGATTAATTACTTGTTTTATTTTATCCGGTTTAAAATCTCTAATGATCTGACCGTTGCGGTCTTTAATTTCCCGGACAATTTGCGGCCGCAGCAATTCTCCGTTGTCAGCCACCGCACTCACGGCGGTAATTAATTGAATTGGCGTAACAGCAATGCTCTGCCCCATAGCCATTGTCGCAATATTAATCGGCTTCAGTTTTGATTTAGGAATTAAAATTCCTTTCGCTTCTCCCGGAAGGTCAATACCGGTTGGCCTTCCTAACCCGAAAGCGTCAATATATTTATAAAAAAGGTCGTTGCCTAAACGCAACCCGACATGTACAAATCCGACATTACAAGAGTTCTCGACTACCTGGACAAAACTTTGGCTGCCATGACCGCCGGCTTTCCAGCAATGAATGGTACGCCCCTGGACTTCCACCGAGCCAGGGTCAAAAAAACGGTCCTCTAAATGCACTACACCTTCATTGAGAGCGGCCGCAGCCGTAATGATTTTAAAGGTTGAACCCGGTTCATAAGCATTGGAAACAGCAATGTTGCGCCAAAGTTTAGGGGGGTATTCGGCAAAATGATTCGGGTCATAATCCGGCCGGCTGGCCAGCGCCAAAATCTCGCCCGTTTTGGGCTGCATCAGGATAATTGTGGCGCCTTTGGCCTGCGTTTCCTTCATAACTCGGTCCAATTCCCGCTCAACAATTTGTTGAATTACTATATCAATCGTCAAATACAAATTATTTCCCGCTGTGGGAGGAATAAAACGATGGGTCGCATAAGGTATTTCCTGTCCCCGGGCATCATATTCCACCACAATACTGCCGGGATGCCCTTTCAGATAACTGTCAAAAGTGATCTCCACCCCGTCCAGACCTTGACTGTCAATACCGGTAAAGCCAAGCAAATGAGCGGCCAAGTTATCATGCGGATAATAGCGCCGACTTTCCTCGGTCAGGCCAATACCGGGCAAATCTAATACTTTTACCGCCCGGGCAGTTTTTTCATCCACCTTGCGCTTAATCCAGATAAAGGCTTGGTGCTTTTTTAAATTGGCCGCCAGGCGATTGCTATCCAATGCCAAAATAGCAGCCAATTTGGCTGCTGTTTCATCGGGATTATGTATTTCGGCGGGGATTGCATAAACCGACTCGGTACTGACGCTGATAGCCAGTTCCTTACCGTTCCGGTCATAGATGAAACCCCGTTTGGCTTCAACGGGAATTTCGCGGATACGCTGATCCGTAGCATTTTCCGATAGCCAAGAGCTTTTAAATAATTGGAGATACATCAGCCGGCAACTGAGTCCCAACATAATTACCGCAACAAACAGAAAAAGAAAGGCCACTCTTTTCCGGATGGTAACATGTGAAGCAGATGCCACTTATTACTCCTCCATTTAATTTATTAATGTTGCTTGCTCGCCTCCGCTCTTGCCGTTTTTACCATGTTTGCAACCTGACTGGTCACTGATTGTTCCTTTTCGGCAACATTTATGCCGGCAGCAGAATTTTTTTGCGGCTTGGCTGCTGCGCAGTAAACGTTGGTCGGAACAACCATTCCCAGTTCTTTAGTAGCAATGGCTTGAATCCGTTGTGGGGATTTCAGTTTGGCAATATCCAGACGAAGCAATTCATTTTGTTTTTCCAGCCCGGCAACTTGGGCCTTGACCTGCACCAGGTCATAACCGGCTCTTATAATGGCTTCACTGCGGGCGGTGATAACCATTGCCATAATGGCGCCAATAAATACCACAATAAAACACTTATTCCTGAGTCCCACATTCAGACGCGGCGCAGGGGCCGGAATCGACACAGGCTGTTCGGCATATTGGTCCCAATCTTGCCTTTTGCTTACTAACATACTATTTACCCTCCCTGGATATTAGAACAAATTGCTCCATGGTTATATCTTTTCCGCTATCCGTAATTTGGCGCTGCGAGCCCTTGGATTCATTTCAATCTCCTGAGCTGACGGTGCTATGGCCTTTCCGTACAGCTTAATTTTTGGTTTTTGGCCGCAAACACAAACCGGCAATTGAGGTGGACAGCTGCAACCTTTTGCCATTTTTGCCAGCGTCTGTTTAGCGATCCGGTCTTCTAGCGAATGGAACGTAATAATACAAATTCTCCCGCCCGGTTTTAACCGGTTAACGGCTGTTTCAAAAGCAGTTTGCAAAATTCCCAGTTCATCGTTGACTTCAATACGCAAGGCCTGAAAAGTACGTTTTGCCGGATGAGGTCCCTCCCGTCTGGCAGCGGCAGGAACAGCCTTTTTTATGATTTCAACTAATGAGCCTGTCGTTTGGACCGGCGCGTGCGTCCGTTCCCGGACAATAAACAGGGCAATTCGCTTCGCCCAGCGTTCCTCCCCATATTCGGCAATAATGCGGGCCAGCTTCTCCTCCGGATATTCATTCACAATATCATAGGCGGAAAAAACTTGTCCCGGGTCCATTCTCATATCAAGCGGAGCATCCTGCATATAGGAGAACCCCCGGTCAGCTGTATCCAATTGATAAGAAGAAACTCCCAGGTCAAAAAGAACCCCGTCCACAATATCCACGGATAATTCATCTAAAATTCCGGATAAATTCCGGAAATTATTTTGCACAATATCCACTTTACAGGTGACGGCCGCCAGTTTATCTTTTCCGGCCACAATAGCCGCCGGATCCTGGTCAATCCCGATCAGATGCCCCGCCGCTTCCAGCCGGGCGGCAATGGCCAGCGAATGTCCGCCGCCGCCAAGCGTACAATCTACGTAGGTTCCCGTTCCGTCCGTAATCAAAGCCGCCACACTTTCTTGCAGTAAAACACTGGTATGGCGAAACTCCACGTCAATCACTCTCATTTCATCATATTCCAAAGTCGACTAAATTCTCCGCAATCTGCGTTACGGTGGGAGCCAACTCATTATTATAGTTTTCCCAAGTACTTTTATCCCAGATTTCAATCCGGTTTGATACACCAAGCACAACTACATCTTTATCGATTTTGGCGTATTCCCGTAAATTATTCGGCAATAAAATACGTCCCTGTTTATCACATTCCATTTCTGCCGCTCCGGCAAAAAAGAATCTTACGAAGGCTCTGGCTTCGGGTTTGGCTAACGGTAATTGTTTTAGTTTATTTTCTAGGATAGCCCACTCTTCCCGGCCGTATACAAACAAACAATTATCCAATCCTTTTGTGGCAATAAAGAGTTCACCCAAGTCATCGCGAAATTTGGCCGGCAATATGAGTCGTCCTTTGTTATCGACCGTATGGTAGTACTCGCCCATAAACACGACTCTTCACCACCTAAAATTCCACCACTTTATACCACAATCCACCACTTTCTTGATTAAATTCGGGAAAAATAAAAAAAACCCTTCCATTTTGAAAGGATTTTCTAAGAAAAAATTAAAAATGTGACCTAAGTCCTATAGCGTATATTTATCTCAACTTTGTCCATACTATAAAACGTAGGGTTCGTAATGGTCGAGCCAAGATTATTAGCGGATCTCTTAAGGGGTTCGCTAGTAGTCGGCCAAAGATTAATACTGGATCGGTCCGGTTTGGTATTAGTCGGCGGGAAGATTGTTATGTGTCTTGTAAGGCTGTACGGCAGCCCAACTGTTGTCGTGTGGTCAAAAGAGATATGTAACAGTCGAGCTAAGACTGCCAAGGGTGCTGTAGATTATTTCGGGAATCTAACAGGGGTCTATTGCAGTCGAAAGATTGCAGTAGGTTCCGTAGGTATCTTTGGTAGTCGAGCAAAGGTCATGGTTGGTTGTGTAATGCTTGTGCGTAGTCGAAAGATTGCGTATAGGTATGTAATGATCAGCTTTGGCTGTAGCGTAGATCATTACGGGCTCTTCCCATTTATCGAAACAAAATTAAGCCAAACAATCATGACAGGTACTATAAAGTATGCTATAATATTTTTGGTTAAGAATTATTTTCCATAAGAAGGGGGTTATATTTCGTGTCTGTTATTACAAAAGAAATGAGTATCGTCGAAGTCGTGCAAAAGTATCCGCAAACCGTAGAAATATTTCGCAATCATGGTATGGGTTGTCTGGGTTGTGCAGCAGCCCGTTTTGAAAATATCGAGCAGGGTGCCGCGGCCCACGAGATTGACATCGACGCCTTGATCGCCGCCTTAAATAAGGCGGTTCAAAATAACAACAGTTGCGGCTGCGGTTGTAACGAATAAGGCTAACCGACAGGCTTTGAGTTCAAAGCCTGTCGTTATTTTTTTGTAACTATTATTTTTTCTACGATGATATGGTCAAGCGCAACTTCGCTATTCCCCATTCCCAGCACATAGCACGGATAGGTCTGCAAAACTCTGACCTTCACCCCCGGCAAGATGCCAAACGCAGCCAATTTGCGCAACTGGCTTTTCTCTTTACACTGAATCACCAGGACCGTAGCCATGTCCCCCGGCTTTAGACTTTTAATGGACTTTTCATCGCCAATACCAATCATCCCCCCCTGCTAAATTAGTCCAAGCAGTGATATGATTTGATTCATCATCCAGCCGGAAAAGAAAGCGGTTAAAATGACGCAAAGCAGTATTAGCATCGCCACTGAGAATCCCCGTTCCTTCAATAAAACAACCAACTGTGCAATGCAAGGCACAAAAAGGGTCAATGTCGTCGCTGCGACTAAGAGCTGGTAATCATTTAGCATTCCGTTCAGCGACATATCATATAATCCGGCGGCCCCGTAATCGCGGCGGAAAAAACCAAACAGAAACACTTGTGCTGTTTCCGGCGGCAATCCCAAAAAAGACATGAATGGCTGCAGATAATAAATCATGCCTTGTAAAATACCGCTTCGTTCTCCCAGCCATAGAAAAATACTGGTCAAAATAAAAACAGGCGTAATTTCCACAAAATACCACATCATACGGGTATAGGCTTTCATAAATACATTCGACATTACCGGAATTCTGAGGGGCGGAATTTCCAGATAGAACGGGCTGCGTTCTCCCGGCAAAAGCCGCTCACCCAGCAGGCCGGCGATGACAAAGATGCCCAAAATATACGCTGCCCACAAGACAAGAGTCAGAGAATTACGGGAAAGAAGCGCTAATACCAGCCCTAATTGAGCCGAGCAGGGAATGGTTAAAGTTAGCAAAAAGGTTGCCAACAGTCTTTCCCGTTTGGTCTCTAAAGTTCGGGTTACAACCGTCGCCATAGTCCCGCAGCCCAGACCGAGGGTTAAGGGTATGACCGCGCGACCGTTGAGACCAATATATTGAAAGATACGGTCCATAAGCATTGCCAGGCGGGGAAGATAGCCGCAATCTTCTAATATGGCAAACATAAAGAAAAATGTTCCCACAATCGGTAAAATAATAGCGACGGCATAACGAAACCCCAGTGTAAATATGCCATATTCACCGATAAGCAATGATTGTGCCCAATGGAATGGAACATATTGCGTTACGATAGATTCGATAAACGGACTTAAATACTGCCCGAAAATATTGGTATCAATATAATCAACCAGGAAACCGGCGCCAAAATTACCCACAAACTGATACAATCCATAATATAGCACAAGACATAAAACTGGTATCCCGGTCCATGGGTTTCTGGTCCAGTCCCCTATCGTTTCCCTGAAACCGTGCGAGTGGACTCTACCTTCTCTGACTGTTGTTTGCAAAATTTTATCTACCATTTCCTGCCGTTCCATAGCAAGCACATAATCCAAACTATAGCTGAATTGTCCGACCAAATCATTAACACACTTTGCAATTTGTTCATAATTTTTCTCCGCCGTTATCCGGGGGAGCATTTCGCCGTCTTGCTGTAAAAGCAGCAAGGCGATCATCCGCTTCGACACCCCATATTCTGCCGTTAATAAGGAATCAATCAATTCAATGGCATTTTCAATTTGGTCGCTAAATTTCAAAGCAAGCGGGGTTTTGTATTGATGACGAACAATTGCCTTTTTCAGGTCATCCAGCCCCCACCTTTTTAGTGCCGAAGTTGCAACAACAGGAATCCCCAATATATCCTCCAATATCGGGATATTGATCAGCACCCCGGCTTGCTGCGCTTCATCCATAATATTCAAATCTAAAACGACCGGTAACCCGGCATCGATCAGGGCGAGAGTCATGGCAAGCATACGGCGGATATTTTTAGCATCAATAACCTGCACTACCATAGCCGGTTTTTCTGAAAATAAAAATTGTCTGGTCACTTTTTCCTCATCGCTCAAGGGTAACAGGGAATACGTCCCCGGAGTATCAATCAGTTCAAACGTTCTGTTTTGTATTCGGCACTTTCCCTGGGAAATATCAACGGTTGTACCCGGATAATTGGATACGGTCACATAGGTCCCCGTTAAAACATTAAATAGAGCGCTCTTGCCTACATTCGGCGGTCCTACCAGCACAATTTTCGGCAACTGTGGCATAACAGTCCCCCGTTTCATAGCCGGATCAACTTCATTGCTATTTCCTATTCAGCATCTAATACAATTATGAATGCCGGATAAGAAAAACTGCTATGCGGTCTTTTGGTTCGTGGCGCAGGGCTCAGGGCGAGGGGAAACATTAAAAAAATACGTATATCAGGAAAAACCACCTGATATACGTATTTCCATTTGTTAAAGCAGCGGTTGAATCTTAGCCATAATATTGGCCTTGGGCATATAACCCATTAATTTCTCCGCTTGTTCCCCATTTTTAAAAACAATCATCGTTGGCAAGCTCATTACGCCATATTTCTGGGCTAACGACCGGTTTTCATCAACATTTACCTTGACAATTTTTATCTTCCCTTCCATAGTGCCGGCCAACTCGTCCATTACCGGTGACAGCCTGGTGCAATACCCGCACCAGGGCGCCCAGAAGTCAACTAAAACCGGCACTGCAGCTTCCTGAACTTCTTCCCGAAAATTTTTCTCGTTGACACTTGCAACTTTAGCCACTAAGAAACGACCTCCTCTTATTTCTTAAACTCCGATTCCTGCTTTGCGGGATTCCACCATGATACACGCCCTGACTGCAGTCAAACCGAGTTCCTGGGCCGCTTTTACCACCCCCGGAGCGTCTGCTCCCGGTTGCAGCCAGACATTCTTAATTCCCAAAGCGGCACAATCTCTCATAACTTTTTCGCCAACACTGGCCGGCACAACGAAGTCGACAGCATCCGGCTTAACCGGCAAATCCTGTAGGGCAGGATAACATGTTTCACCCAGCACCTCGGAGACGCCCGGATTTACCGGATAAACAGTAAATCCGGCCTCTTTCATAAACTTAAAAATTTTGTACCCGAACTTTTCCTGGTTATTTGTCGCGCCAACTACTGCCCATGTTTTTAATGCCAACATTTTTTGAATCTCATCCACAATAAAGGTACCTCCTTTTATTTATATGAATAATACCCCCTGAATATCCACTCTTACCGGCAAAAAACGAGCTAATAATTTAACGGCCGTAGGAACACCAGGGTTCCTCTGCCATATAATCCCCATAATAATAATAAGCCCGGGCCCGGCAACCGCCGCAAATATCGTCATAGCCGCATTTCCCGCAGCCTCCTTTTAAAGGTTCGGTACGCAGTTGATGAAAAAGATCACTTTCTTGCCATATCGTATCGAAAGCACTCTCACGAACATTTCCTACCTTAAGCGGTAAATAGGGACAAGGATGGACATCCCCGTTCGGAATTACCACACAATATGCCGTACCGGCAAGACAGCCTTTCGTAAACCGCAGCGGCACGGCATGTTGCTTGGCTATTCTCATGAATTGCGGAGCGCAAGTCGGCTTTATTTCCAGCGGAACCTCAGACTGCTTGGCCATAATCCGCGTAAGCAGCGATTCATATTGTTCCGTTTTTAGCGTAGTCTCTTCAATATCCTTGCCTCTTCCCGTCGGCACCAGGAAAAAAATATGGTGGGCAATGGCACCGGCAGCAACCGCCAAATCGGTAACATCCGTAATTTCCGGTTCATTCCAGTTCATGGCAGTGGTATGAATCTGAAAAGGAAGCCCGGCATCACGGCAAGCCTTGATCCCTCGCATCGTTGCTTCCCAGGCCCCTTGGGACTGGCGGAACCAGTCATGACGTTCCGGCGTTTTGCTGTCCAGGCTAATGCCTGCCACGGCCAAACCGGCCTCTTTTAATTTACCGGCAACCTCGGGGGTAATTAAAATACCGTTTGTGCCTAAAACAGGCCGGATGCCTGCGCTGCGGGCGTGTCGCACCAGCTCATAAATATCCGGTCGCAATAAAGGTTCCCCGCCGCTTAAGATAAGAATTTTAAATCCGGCACGGGCAATTTCCGAAATTAATTTTTTTCCTTCGTCCGTATTCAATTCGTCGCTTCGTTCCGTTCCGGCGTTCCGGTAGCAATGAATACAGCGAATATTACATGCCTGGGTTGTATTCCATGATATGATCACAAAATCACTCCTTCCAATCGGCTAAGTAACAAGCCGGGTCTTCCCCCCACAGATTACCGGAAAGAGCCTCCGCCCGAATGCGGCAGCCGCCGCATAAACTTTTATAGCGGCACTCACCGCATCGTCCTTCTAAATAAACATTTTTAGCCCGGAGTTTCGTCAAAAATTCATCATCGGTCTGCTGCCAAATTTCACTGAACCGTTTTTCCCGGACATTCCCCAAAGTGTGGTGCCCCCAAAATTGACAGGCATGAACATTTCCCCGGGGATCGACGTTTGCCATTTTCTGGCCCGCCGAGCAACCGCCGTGCATGGTAAGCAAACTTTTTACTTCCTCTACCCGCTCGGGTTGATTTTTTTCAAAGTATTGCATAATGTAAATACCGTCGGCATGATTATCCGTTGTCAGAATTTCCACCTCAATACCCCGTTGATGAAAATCAAGCGTTCTTGCCATCAAAAGTTCAATCGTCTGAACTTTTTGCTCCTTCGTCGTATCTAGCGCAGCCATTTCTTTACCCCGTCCGGCATAGACCAGATGGTACATGCAAAAACGGGGAATCTTCTCTGCCGCTACTAAATCCAGAACATCAGGCAAAGTATGATAATTGAGACGGTTGACGGTAAACCGGATACCTGTTTTATTACCGGCGGCCATTGAATTTCGTATTCCCGTCAAGGTTTGGGCAAAGGCGCCCTTGCGCCCGCGGAATTCATCATGAACGGGTTCATTCCCGTCTATGCTGACGCCAACATATTGAAAGCCGGCATCATATATTTGTTGAGCAACAGCAGGATTAATCAAAGTTCCGTTCGTCGACAATACCGGGCGAATTCCTTTTTCTTTTGCATAAGCGCCCAATTCGAACACATCGGCGCGTACCAGCGGTTCCCCGCCGGAAAACAACAGCACCGGAACTTTCATTTGGGCCAAATCATCAATAAAATCTTTCGCTTCCTGCGTAGAAAGTTCTCCCTCATAGGCCCGGTCTTCCGCTTCAATATAGCAATGCTGACAGGACAAATTGCACCGGTTGGTTATATTCCAAACTACAACCGGGGTCGCATCCGAAGAAAATTGCAGCATCTGAGGGGGCAAATTATAAGATTTCCGGCCATACTTAATAATATCCGAAACAGTAGCCGTACCGCATAGTAATTTTGTGCATCCAATCATCTACCTAACTCCTCCAGTACATCACGTATTCCTTTTTGTAAAATAAGACCTGGCATGGCGCCAAGTCTTACCGACACGGCAAGAAAAAGCTTTAAATTCCTGACTTTCCTGCAAAATAAAAGGACCTGGACCAGGCCAAGTCCTTCCGTCTATTTTATTATCTCAAATTGACGGCAAATATACAACAAAAAGATTTCGTTAAATATAAAAAATTAACTAATTATTATTTTCTGTGCCAATGATTGGTTTTTGCTACTTTTTCCATTGCACCGGTATTCTCCAAGGCATTATTCATTCCGGCAGAGGCTGCAAAATTCTCTACCAATCTGGTTGTTACCCGCAAATCGGTCAATGTACCGGGGCCCCCAACGCACCCTCCGGCACATCCCATGCCTTCCAGAAAATTAATGCTCTCTTGGCCGGTTTGCATTTTTTGCAAAATCGCTTTGCAATTAGCCAATCCTTCACAATGCTGCGGCTTTATTTTATCTTCCGCCTGCATGGCTGCGGCGGCATCTATCACTGCCTGCATAACCCCGCCGGCCCTGGCAAAAATATTGCCGTCACGGGAGGCTGCACTTTGATACGAATTTTCTTCCTCTATTTCAGCAATATTAATTCCTGCACCTACCATCATCGCCGCTAATTCTTCAAAGGTTAATACATAATGAATGATATCCGTATATTTCTTGGCCTCCGCCTTTTTGGCGATGCATGGTCCAATAAAAACAATAACGGCTTCCGGATCCTTCTCCTGAATCACTTTGCCGCTGGCAACCATGGGTGAAATTGTGGAAGAAACCGCCTCCTTACTATCCGGTAAATGTTTTTCCACCATATCGACAAAAGCAGGACAACACGACGTAGTCATAAAAGCTCTTTGTTCCGGTACGGTCTGGACAAATTCTTTGGTTTCTTCAATCGCCACGATATCTGCACCAAAGGAGACTTCTTCGACATTATAAAAGCCCAATTTTTTCAGCGCACTGACTACTTGTTTTGGTCTGACCTTCAGACCAAATTGGCCAATAAAAGCAGGTGCCAATAATGCATATACTCTTTTGGTACTTTTTAATTGTTGAATAACCTGCACCAGCACGGACTGATCACTAATGGCGCCAAACGGACAGGCCATTTTACAAGCTCCGCATTGAACGCACAAACCGTAATCGATTACCGCCCGGCGGTCGTTCCCCGCCTTGATTGCGGCAAGGTCACAAGCCCGTTCGCAAGGACGGCTGACTTCGATAATTGCGCCGTAAGGACATGACTTTTTGCACAATCCGCATTCAACACATTTATTTTTATCAATGTATGCCCGGTTCTGTACTACCATAATTGCTTTTTTCGGACAACTGGCTATACAATGGTGCGCCAAACAATTCCGGCATGCATCCGTAACGATAAATTTATCAATCGGACATTTATCACAGGCTTCCGGCATAATGTTAATTGCCGGCATATCATGGATTTGTCCTTTTAGCGCACTTTCGGCAGCCTGGTCCAGTTTAGTAAACATCGGCTGGCTCAAGGCCAGATTGATCCGGTCTTTTAAGACGGCCCGCTCTTTGTGGACGCAGCACCGGTAGCGGGGCCCATCCTCCGTTACTACCGTATTTAGAATCTCACCGATATTTTCCTGCAATGTTCCTGCAAAGGTTAATCTGGCAAGTTCAGACAATACTTTGCGACGAATTTTTACTACTTCTGTGACTTGTGACATGAATAATCCTCCTTCATTATTGCAAATTATCATCGACAATTTGCAATAACTGCTCTGGTGTAACATTAGTAAGTACAATGCCGTTAATTCTTATATTGGGTCCCTTACCACAGTTTTTTAAGCAACTGATGCCTTTAAGTTCAATGCGGGTGCGTTTTTCCGGGGGTAATTCTTCTATGGCTTCCATTAAATCCTGCGCCCCCAGCAAGTAACAGGACGTTCCCATACAAACTTCAATCACTAATGTCTGCAATCTATTCCCTCCCATAATTAGAACCATTCTATGCCGACCTGTTTCCCCCGGAACTCCAGCACGGCCTGCAATTTACTTAGGACTTGCGCCTTTACATTGATCTGGATTGGAAAATTAGGATTTTGATGGGCCGGATTTACGGCGCCACCGGCAAAAATTTCTATTTTATCGGCTTCCAATAATTTTCGAGCCAGCAAAGTTGCCCCATCCTGGCGTGATTGATTAGCCAGCATTTCCGTATTGCCTAAACGCTCCACTGCTGCATTCAGCGTTAACACTCCCTCGGTTACCAGGTCAATGCCTTCAATATGACCAATCGGCGGTATTTGAGAATCGTAGTAGGCCAAATCCACCGTCAACGGTCGCCCGGTAATACGGCTCACTATGTTGGCCGTCGTCCCGCCGGCAATGATCTTTTTTCCCTGTTGCCTTAAAAATCGTTTCACTACTTTCTCATCATTGCTCCGGCTAGCCGGCGCGCCTGCCAGTAACGTTAAATGCCGTGGCTGCCGGATCTTTACGGCAACTACTGTGGTGTCATCTCCGGGCCTGCCGAGGTAATACCCTTCACAACACCGGATCAATTGACGGCAAATCGTTTCGGCTTCCGGGTTGCCAGTGCTTTCGATTGCGAGTTGCTGCGCAACCCCTTGCCAGCCCCAGCCCAATTTTAGCAGTCCCCCAATCCCGGCATGAATTACGCCATCACTCACGGCAATAATTATATCATTTTCCTGCAATAAAAGTTGTCCTTCTTTTATTATCTTTCCTCCCACTACCTTCTCCTGCAAAGGAAACGGGACCACTTGGCCGCTGCGTACTAAGAAAGAAGTTGGGCAATCAAACTCAACGACGGTAACTAAACCCTGGTTATTAAACGTAATAATATGCATTGTCGAATAGGCAATCTTTCGCTGACGACACACCGGTAGGGTCTCCGCTATAGTATTGACAACATCTTCTAGCGGAATTCCCCGTTTCAGCATGGAGGAGGCTATTTTCGTTGTTAAAGTCGCTAATATATTCGCTTTAACGCCGCTTCCCAAACCGTCAGACAATACCATGATGGTGTCTGTGGGCGTTCGTATCAAATCTACGTTATCGCCACACAGTTCTTCACCGATTTTAGACAATTGCGCCACACCGACCTCTGCATGAAGCTGGTGCATTACTGATCCCCCTTACCTTTTATCAGCCAAATCAGTTCTAATAATGCCGATTTGGTTTCTGCCGTTGTTTCTCCCAAAAGACCGGCTATCTCCTGGGCTACATGCATTTGTTTGTTAATAATCTCCGTAGCCTTTTCCACCGTCTCCAATTTCATATGTTGTATTTCTTTTGCCTTCTTTTCGTAATCTGTTACATCCGTAAGAACCCCTAAAACAAGACCGTGCTCATAGACAGGAACTATCATTTGTTCCGTCACCAAGCCGTAAGCCGGATATTCAACCCGTTTGCCGACAATCTTCCTGCCGGCAATTGCTACCGTTAAAAAATCCGCACAGTCGATAACTTCGGTTAAACTGGTCCCCTTCACCATTTCTTTGCGTTTGTTAAACATACGTTCTGCAGCCGGATTAAATTCTTGAATTGTCATTTTATCATTCACAACAATAATCGCATTCAACGAATTATCAACAATAATATTGGCAAAAGATTCTGCTTTGGAGCGCATATACGGCACACACATTTCCGTTTCCGCCAGACCTTGATAAACGGCAATGGCTTTTTCCCGGCAGGAGTTATAACCACAGGCCCCGCAATTTTTTTCATCGGCTACAGTAAATTTTCCCGTTTGGTTCAATATGGCCCGGATTTGAGCCTCGTCAGGCTCAGGTGCCACGACCCGTTTATTCTCATGGGTAAAATGAAATTCACATTCTCTGGGAATCACATGAGGAGCACTGGCCCTACTTCGTTTAGCAAATTCAACTACTTTAGCTTTCTTAGCGGGTACACAAGAGAAACTGCCACTGACCGGGCCGGCAACACATCCTCCGGCACATGCCAGAGCCTCAATAAAACGCGGGGCTATTTCCTGCTGCGATAAGCCGTTAAATACCTCCATGCATTTTTCAATTCCATCGACCGCGATAACGTCCGTATCCGTTTCATCGTGGTGCATAAAAGACTTCAATATTCCTCCAGGTACTGGAAAGTACCGGGACCGGTCCCATGCTTCATCTAAGACCGGTTCAAAGGGCACCTCAGCTTTCGCCTCTTTCAGCCACTCCCGCAACTGTTCAAACGTAATGACAGCATCCATATCGGCACCATGCTTATCCCGCTCGGCAATTTTGGCTATGCAAGGTCCTGCAAATACTACAAAGGCGTCGGCCCCATGACGTTGTTTTATTAATTTGCCGTGCGCTGCCATAGGTGAAACAACCGGCGCCAGATTGTCCACTAATTGAGGATAATACTTTTCTATCAAATTCACAACAACTGGACAACAGGCCGATATTACTGTTTTATTACCTACGTTCAAAAACGACCTGTAATATCGCGAGACGACTTCGGCCCCAATTGCTGTTTCTTCAATTACGGCTACCCCTAAACTGCGTATTTGGGCCAACAACTGCTCCGGTCTATATTCCATAAAGTTTCCTATAAATGACGGGGCCAGGCTCATGATGACTTTTCGCCCTTCCTTAATCGCTCCCTTTACCCTGTCTAACTGGGTTTCAACCTGTTTAGCATGCTGGGGACATTCTACCACACATTTACCACACAATATGCACTTGTCTTCTACCAGCCGGGCATGCCCTCTTTCAATGCCTATGGCTTTAACCGGGCATGAACGTACACAACGATGACAGTCCTTACAATTTACTTTTTGGGTTACAATGGTCTTCATTGACTTCACACCCCAATACTTTATTCACAAAAATATCATGAACTTTTTCTTTGGCCACATTTGTAATCACTTCATCATTAATCTTTATAACTACACCTTCCGTACAACGACCCTGGCAAAAATTCCCCTCTATATCAATACTGCCTTGAACCTGATATTTTTCCATCAATGTGTTAAAAGCGCTCAAAACTCCGTGAGCACCGCGCAAATGGCATGCGCTGCCAACGCATATTGATATTTTTGTCACTGTTTCACCTCAAATCAAGTGTGATTTTTTTCACTTTTATTGTTTTCATGTCCTATTCTACCGCAAATAGTTCCTGCAAGCAATAATGATTTCTAATCAATTTTTACCATTATCTAGGGCCATCCGTCTTAATGAAAATCACTATCTCAATGTCTCTAGACAAATTATAAGCAGACACACAGGATATTTTCAAAGGATGCGCCAGCATCCATCCTTCCGAGTTATCACCATAAACCTTATATAATACAAAAACGCTTATCAAAATGATAAGCGTTTTCACAATCAGCAGCGTCCTATCCTCCCAGGCCGTTTCCAGCCAATGGAGGACACTCCGTGTCTTTGAATAGAGCCTGTGTGTCACTGATACTCTACTTTCTATTTCATGTAATCTCTATTATTGGTGTCTCTGGCTGTAAGACGGCTGACTTTCGGCGTTTAAGGGCTTAACTACTGTGTTCGATATGGGAACAGGTCATCCGTCTTAACGGGAGCAATATGTAAATACTTTTAAGCAAACTCAAGGCAGTTAGTCTGCGACATACAGGATATTTTCAAAGGATGCGCCAGCATCCATCCTTCCCCGAGTTATCGCCACAGATCCTTATAATACAAAAACGCTTATCAAAATGATAAGCGTTTTTGCGAACCGGCAACTTCCTATCCTTCCAGGCCGTTTCCAGCCAAGTACTTTCGGCGTTTGTGGGCTTAACTACTGTGTTCGGTATGGGAACAGGTGGATCCCCACAGCGATCGCCACCGGATTTTTAAGAGGTGAATCTCCCAAAGGGTATAT
>NZ_UPPP01000072.1 GCF_900476375.1 Allolucifera butyrica
ACACCTCAAACCAATTTATTTAAAAATGACACCTACTTTTCAATATATCAAATACAAAATATATAATATATTATATTTGATAAAATATCAACGCAAATTTGATAACACAATAAAACACTACCGCCGAAAACCTATACCTAAAGCTACCAAACCAAATAGCGGGGAGCTTTCCCAGTTAACACGCTGATTACATCCTCCGCTGCCATTATGCTGACCCTTTCCGCGGCTTCCATGGTTGTTGCACCAACATGCGGGGTAAGAATGACATTGTCTAACTTACATAACTTACTCTCCGGCAACGGTTCAATGGAAAAAACGTCCAAAGCGGCGCCGGCAATCATTTTTTGTTCCAGTGCCGCACATAAATCCTCTTCATTCACTAAATCTCCCCTGGCCGTATTAATTAAACACGCTGTCCGCTTCATTTTTTGTAAAACCGCCATATTGATCATATGCCTTGTTTCTGCTGTTGCCGGAACGTGAAGGGATACTATATCCGCCTTGGTAATAACCTCAGACAATGGCCAATAAACCACGCCGTACTTCTCTACGAGATCTTGGCGAATCGATGAACTATGCGCCGCAATCTTCATATCAAACCCGCTGGCCCGTTTAATAACTTGACCTCCAATATGTCCGGTTCCGATTATACCGAGCGTCTTGCCGCTCAATTCCTGACCAACGCGCTGGTCCCATTTCCCAGCATGCATAGCCTGATCCAATTGGGCGATATTCCGAACGAGAGCTAATATCAATCCTATAGTTAAATCGGCAACCGAATGGGTATTGGCGCCAGGAGTATAGGTAACAGGCACATGAAAGCGCTTTGCGGCTGTTACATCAACGGTATTATAACCCGCGCCGCATTTGGTTATAACCTTTAAATCAGGCATTCCGGCAGCGATCACTTGCTCAGTAACCTGGTCATTGCCGATAATCAGCGCCGACACTCCTTTGATGCAGCTAAGCAGTTCAACCTCCTTAACAGGATTGGTATTCGGATACAGCATGACCTCATAGCCTAACTTGTCCAACATAGCCAGCGCCTTCTTTGATCTGCGAAAAGAAAGTGCTGTAATTAAAATCCGCTTTGTCATAAACATCCCTCCAAAAACGAAAGAAGCCCAATACCGTTTACTAGTCTTGGACTTCTTTGCTAAACGAAATCTATTTCAGAGTAGCGATAAATTTAGACACCAGACATCAAACTTGTCAACTGTCCATCCATATAATGACTGCTTTGGCAAGTATTTAAAATAGCTCGATTAAATTTTAAACTTAGAAACCATCATTTGCAGTTCAGCAGCCGTTTTAGCCAGCGCATTCGCGGAACCGGCTATCCCTTCCATCGACGCAGTGATTTCCTCTGTAGCCGCAGCCGCTGTTTCAGCGCCCGCACTGGACTTCCTGGCAATATCCGCCACCTGCTGCGTACCGGCAAGCATCTTTTGCATGACTTCGATTTGCTGTTTGCTGGCCGTATTCATCCCGCTGATCAAATTTGCATTGTTATTAATTTGCTCCATAATATTCATCAAAACCTGCTTTACTTGATTGACAACTTCAACGCCTTCATTAACTTTGACATTGCCGGTATCCATTGCCGTAACGGCTTCATTTGTCTGCTGCTTGATTTTCCCGATAATCGAGCTGATTTCTTCCGTCGCCTGCTGCGATTGCTCGGCCAGTTTCCGTACTTCTTCGGCAACCACTGCAAAGCCGCGTCCCTGTTCGCCTGCCCGTGCAGCCTCAATAGCAGCATTCAGCGCCAATAAATTTGTTTGGCCGGCAATACCGCTAATAACATTTAAAATTTCGCTTATTTGCCTGCTCCTGTCTTCCAGCGTCTTGATAGCACTAGAAGTCAAACCAGTAGCATTTTTAATTTCGTTAATTTTCTCCACAGCATTAATAACTGCACTATCGCCTGTTCTGGCATCCTTGCTCATATCTTCCGATAAGGCAGATGCATTGTCAGCTCTTTGGGCAACGCTGTTAGAAATATCGGTCATTTCATTCACTTCTTGTAAGCTCTTTTCCAGTTTTCCCATTTGCTGCTGCGACCCTTGCGCAAAATCAGTCATGGTAACAGCAACCTGGTTTGTAGCCCGCTCTGCCTCACCTGCAGAGGCAGACAGTTCCTGGGAGGCCGCCGCCACCTGGTTAGCATGTTCAATTACACCTTGAATCAAGTTTTTTAAGTGCCCGGCCATAGCATTGAAAGCTGCGGCCAACTGCCCCATCTCATCCTCGCGCTGTATGTCAACCGTAGCCGTCAAATCACCTTGCGCAAATTTATGAGTGACATCCACCAGTTTTCCTATCGGCCGGGTAATAAATGTTGCGACAAAAACTCCTGCGAATGCTGCCAGTATAATAGCCAGCAAGGTAAATCCAATGCCTACAAGGGTAACCTTGGTTGCTTCCGCCACCGCTTCACTTTTTGGCTGTTGCACCACAACACCCCAGCCGCTAAGCGGAACATTGCAAAAGCCTGACAGTTTCTCGCCGTCCTTCGTCTCATACGACACAGCGCCGCTCTTGCCGCTGAGCACTGCCTGCACCGGGGCAAGATTACTCACATCCACCATTTTTTGCATTAGCTCCTGATTAGGATGGACAATAATCTTGCCCTTCCTGTCAACCAAAAAGGCATATCCTGATTTGCCATACCGTGTGTCCAGGACTTTTTGGCTTAGTTTTTCAAAATCTACAACTCCTAATAAGGCTCCAATAACATTCTGCCGGTTGTCCCGGATTGGCACCGCAAGCACCAAAGAGGCCTTACCGGTACTATGCCCAATTTGCACATCGGAAATGGAGAAATCAGCCCCATGCAGCAGTTTTACAAAATAATCCCGCTTGCTGTTTTCCGTATTTTTTCCTTGAGTCCTTACTGTCTGCATTCCGTTTGCATCACTTATAATAAAGGTGCTAATACTGGAAGTTCTTTTTCCTATCTCCTTCATAAATAAAATCTGTTTTTCCGTATTCATTGATTTTATCTCTTCGGTATCTGCCATAGCCTGCAGCAGCTGAATATTAGCAGCAAGCGTAGCATTAATGTCACCTGCCAGCCCTGCCGATGCTTTTTCGCTGTTAGTATAAACAGACTCAATCATAGTCGCATGACTGAGATAGGATATGACTATTGTCGTCAAAATAAGTGGAATAGCCGCAATTACCACAAAAAAGACGCTGAGCTTTTGCCTTAAAGTAAAATTTCCTATGCCATGTAACGGAAAGATTTTCATTGGTTTACCTCTTTCTATAAAATGAAAAGATTCATTATTATAAGAAGTAATAATAAATCGCAAGCATATGTACTATAAAGCCTAAAATGACCGGAATTGCGCAGCGTTTTGCCACATGGAACGGTGATACACCGGCAATACTTGCTATTGCTACTATAGCAGCCGTAATCGGTGACATGCAGCGACCAAAACCTGCCGATAATTCCATAGGCAACAAAATAAGCACGGAATCAACATGCAAGACGCCGGCAATCTTCGGAGCAAAACTTGCAAATGCGAAAAAAGCTGCATTTCCAGACCCCATGATGAAGGCACACATTACCATAATCAGTCCAATAACCAATACAATGATATGCGTACTGAAGCTACAGCCGGTAGCAAGGGCGATTAAGGAATCAATGGCGCCTATCTTAACCAGGCCTAGCCCATAAAGTTCTGCGGAAATGATTAAAGATACAACGACTCTAAATTGCTTTGCCATACCTTCAAAGAACTTCATAATGTCATTCAAAACCAAATGCGCGTTATGCGTAAAAATAAATTCAAAGACCATTGCGACAATTGTCGATAAAATCATCGCAGATACAACATCGAGTTTGATACCTGTATGAAAAAAGGGACTAAAAATAACCACAAGAAACAAGGGCAGCATCGGTAATACCGCATAAATCGCCGGAACTTTCTTATTTGAGTCTAATTGATTTTCACTTTCATCCGCTTCAGTAAATACATTTATATTAAATTTCTTTTCCCGCTTCTCCCACCAAGGCTGGGCAAAATAATGCGCCGCACCGACAACAACAATTGCAGGAAGCACTGCATAAAGCTGATATTTAATAAAGTAAGTAACAGGATCTAACCCAGCTGTCGTTGCAGCCAAAATTGCATTGGATGACAGCGGACCGATATCTGTAAATTTTGAGGTTGCAATAATTGTAACCGCAGTAAGTTTACTTAAACCGCCGGCTACCATAATGGGATAAATGGTAAGCATAAGTAAAAGTCCAAGCCCTGCATGGCTCGGTATAAATAAGTCAATAATTTGCCCGATGATATACGCAACAACCATAATTAACATGGGTGATTTTACATGTTTTAACGGAAAAGCAGCCATTTCAACAAGCGCTTTGTTTGCGCCGCAATTTTCCATGTAACGCACAAAGCCGCCAATAGACATAATTGTTAAACCTAGTCCTGCCAAGCGCGAACTGAACAATAATTTGGCAGCTACAAAAATATCCAGCCATACAGTACCGGTAGATTGCTTCGCAGTAACAATATTGCTTGTCCCAAAAATTGCTGCGCAAAACAACAGAATGATACCGGCGGCAAACAAGACACCCTGCGGCTTATATTTTTTATACAGCATATAGCCTACCCCAAGCGTCACTATTAGAGCAATTACTAAAGATAACATCGCAATCTCTCCTCTATTAAATCCTCCGTATTGGGTCCTGTAAATTGTCAAGACTATCTTCATGGTCCAATGCTAAAATAGTTGTCAAAAAACTCTTGGCAAATGTTTCTCCATAACCTGAGTATCTAATGGCCTCCAAAAATTTACTTTCAATTTGGTTGTAATCCGGCGTATCATTCGAATGTAATATCTCTTTGCAAATACATTCGCCATTTGTTAAATAGATACTGACTTTTGCCTGACGTTCCGGGAATGCAGCTGTTGCCGCCGGGCTCTCCGCAACACTTACTTTTTCTGCTAAGGCAAGAACTTCCTTGCTATGCAAAATTTCCGGTTTGAATTCATTTAAGGATACCTTGCCATATAGAATGGCTATTGCAATACAATACGGCAAGGAAAATTTAGCTTGATCTTCCGTCTCGCAGGCAAGCCTCCCCGTAATTTCGACGCTGGTTTTATAAGTTTCTACCGAAATTTTCCGGACTTCTTCTGCTATAATTCTACGGTTGTTCAAAATGTGAAATACTGCATCAAGCGGCGAGTTTGTGTGTCCGCACGAAGCATAAATCTTGTAAAAGGCCGTATTGGCCAGGAAACGCATTTGATTGATTTCGTTTAAAGGCTCTTCGGTTGCATCAACACTTGTCGCTCTGACAAATCCTTTCGGCCCCATAATAATATCGGCAGGGCCTGTAAACCCTCTTTGGGCAAGCAATGCAGCCAAACCGCCGTTGCGGCACGCCTGTCCGATATTTAAGGATTTGGCATAAGTGCCAAATGTTTGCTGTAAACCAGACGCCATTGTCCCTGCAATACCCAACGCATTTACAATTTGCTTATGGTTTAATTTGAGTAAATACGCCGCCGTTGCGGCAGCGGCAAAAGTACCGCAAGTACCCGTCGTATGCCAATAATGATAATGCGATGGATTAACCACACAGCCAAGACGAATAAACACTTCATAGCCAACGAGAACTGCTTTTAAAAAATCCATTTCAGAGCAACCGTATCTTTCTCCAAATCCCAAAGCCACAGGTACGGTAACGGAACCGGGGTGTCCAATTGCCACTCTATGGCCATCATCCAATTCTGCGACATGTCCCATAATTCCATTTAAAAATATGCCGTCCAGTAAAGAAACCTTTTCTTTACTGCCTATGACCAGTACCTCTTCCTGCTGATTGCATTCTTCAACAAATTGTCCGGCAATGTGAGACTGCGGATAACTTTTCCCAATAACAGCACATCCCAGCCAATCTACAACACGATACTTAATATCATGAAGAATCTCTTCAGGAATAGAAATATCCTCCATTTTCTCAATGAAATTTGCAATCTTTTCTTGACTGTTCATTTTTCACTCTTCTCTTATTTTATTGTCACCTTATCCGACTCAGCAATCGACTTGTCTGTCAACTCTTGCCCGATGCCGGGAAGATCCGGTACCTCATAGAAACCATCTTTCGGCAAATAGTTATATTTGCAGGTATTGATGTTACCTTTGAGCAACCCATATCTGTGGAGTTCATGAATCGCGAAATTTGGAATGGCGCATTCCAGTTGCAGCGACGCCGCTGTCATGATAGGGCCGCCGCAAACATGGATTTGGCAGGTACAATCGTAAATATGCGCCATATCGCAAATTTTCTTTGCTTCCGTAAAGCCGCCGCATGTACCAAGATCAGGTTGGATTACTGCTATAGAGCCATCCTCCAAGAACGGTCTAAAACCCCATCTGGTATATATCCGTTCTCCCGCAGCAATCGGAATATCGACATTATCAGCAACTTTTTTCATCTGCTTAAAATTTAAGGGCTGAATCGGCTCTTCATAGAAATAGATATCTAACTCTTCAATCATTTTACCGAATTTAATGGCAGAAGTAGTATCTGTCAACGCATGGGCTTCAACGATAATATCCACTTTATCCCCAACCGCTTCCCGAATGGCTTTCAGTCTCTTATAGCCTACATCTAATACGCTTTTGGAAAGCGGTCCATAAAGATTACGACGTTTTGCATAACCCTCTTCGTCGATTTCATTGACGTCGACTTTTATACAGTCATAGCCATCCTCTACCGCCTTTACCGCTACTTCCGCATACTGTTGAGGAGTTGTAAGAATGTCTTTTTTGGCAGACAGACTCCAACCAAATTGAAGTTGGCTGGCATATGTTCTTAATTTATCTCTTGTCTTGCCGCCAAGCAATTGATAAACAGGAACATTTAATGCTTTGCCCTTGATATCCCACAATGCAACATCAATAGCACTCATGCCTGCAGAAACAACGGTACCGCCCCCTTGACCCCAGAATGTCTTTTTCTGCATCTTATCCCAAATGGCCTCATTTTTCATTGGGTCCATAGCAAGAATAATTTTCGACAAATCCTGAGCCATACCAAATCCTGCTGAGGCTCCTACACCATACGCCATGCCGACTTCACCGAATCCGCAAATCCCCTCATCTGTGTTAATTCTAACTACTACTGGTCTCCACTTAGCCACGGCTGACTGCAGATCGTTTTTAACATCAATAATATCAACACTTGTAATTTTCATTGTGCTTCCTCCAATCATATATAATATATTATATATGATATATTATTTGTTTTCTTCCTGTCAACCGCGAAGAAGCAACTTTTCGATTTTTTCGAAATGTGCATCTTCTCTTTGTTGCCATCGTAGCCATGCTGCTGCCTTTACCAGCCAGAAATTACAAAAAGGCTAAAGAAAACACTATTAGCGCTTTCTTTAGCCTTAAAATCCTAATCAGCTAACACTTTATATTTTGACAGTAAAGTAACATAACATTATTATGAATTACACTTCATCCTCGTACGTAATCTTAAGCTTTTTCCGCCAGTAACGAGAATACACCGCACCAAGAGGATTATGGGCCAGAACTCTGTCTTTTGCCACCAGGCAAGTTACCGGAACCTCTGCAGCCCCTGTAAATAATGCATCATGCCCCACACATAGACCCACAGTAATACAAAACTCTACCCCTTTTTCTTGCAGCAGCCGCGCCTGCATTAACGGATTGCACATCGTTTCGCGCGCGCCTTCGTTTATCTGCTCCAGTCCTAGATTTTCCTTAGCTACACCGCAAACCTTGCAACAAACCGAATAAACTTCAAATGTTTTGGCAAAGTATTCTTCTATCAGTTTCGCTTCTTTATTAAGACCTATACAAAAAGCTATACCAATCTTCTTGAACCCCATCAGCTTGCAAAATTCATTGGTCTCTTCTAATCGGGTCAGATTATTATAATAGCGTCCCTCTGTACAGGCGGCCGCCTTCATAATATCCAAAAGCTTTCCTGTATAAGCCTCTTTTACATCGTTAACAGTAATTTTTGTGCAGTTCTGTCCTTCTACATAACATTTTTTCCGCATACATTTCGCACATTTCATTTAAAACATCTCCCCTATGAATTCATAATGATAAACGCCACATTTCTAAACGTAGTTGGTATACCGGTATACCAACTGTTGAAAAATATAAAAGGGAATCACCCTTAATTTTTATTCATTGCAATGTTTATAATAATACCGTTTATCTTATATGTCAATCAATGACAAGTTAAAATGCGTTAATCTTATGTTATTTTTAAAGCATCGGAATTTGGGATTATCTTTTAACACCAATTCTTTTCCAATACCATTTAGGAAACTTATAAGAAAAAAGTAAAAGTAACGGACTGGAAACATTGACGTAAATCTTGCTGATAGCATAGTAAAGTTCGATTGGCACTGAATATAATAATGCAACTCTTAAAAGAGCCTGGGATACATTCAAAACGCCCCAGGCAATCGTAAGTATTTTCCACACAGATTTATATTGTGAAGTTTTTCGAAACTCTTCCGGGAAAGCTACGATATGGGAATCTTCAACGAATACTTGAATTAACGGCCTGGAGAAGAATAAGGAGCTAAAGAAAATTACGGCATACAATACATCTTCAAATATTGGTTCCACAAAATAAATATTCGGGTTTCGCCAAAGAATCGTACATAATAATCCGATTACCAAAAAAATTCCTGATAATAAGGCCAGTATATTTGTTTTATGCTCCCGGATTAAATTAAATAAAAAAACGCCAATACACCAGCATCCTGATAATATTGTGCCTGCAAGAGCCATCTTCCTATAATTAAATATATAAAATATGATCAATGGAATGATAACGCTTGCAATAAATTCTTTATTAAATAGCTTTGCAGAAGACGGAGGCGGTTTTTGAGAATTTTTATCAGCAGCTTTTTCCATGGTCCTTCTCCTCGTTTCATGAGTTTTATTTGGTTACATTTCTTTTCGTTTTAAAGACTCGATCTTTTCTATAGACTCCCTATACCAGGCAATAACGGCTTCCATGCTTTTTATTCCATAATCAACCGTCAAGCTTTCAAACAAAGTGAAGCTATTTTTCAAGGAGTGATTTTCAGTGATTTCATTCCTTATTTGCTGATATTTCGCCAGGTTACTTTCCGCTAGTTCTAAACGCTGATTGAGTTGGGAAATAATCAAGTTTTGATCAATATTTGCACCAAAGAAAATTTTAATTAGAAAGGCACTTCTATGCGGTTGTGGTTCCAGCGGTTCAATCAGCCAGTTTCGCAACTCTTCTCTTCCCTTATCGGTAATATGATAGATTTTGGCATTCGGGGAAGAGTCCTGGTATTTAACTTCTAAAGTTAATAAACCGTCCTCTTTCAATTGACTTAATGTGGGATAAATTTGACTTAAGCTGGCGTTCCAAAAGTAACGAACCGATTTGTCAAAGCGTTGTTTCAGTTGATAACCTGTCATGCTTTTATAATTTAAAAAGCCAAGTATTGCATGTTTTAACGACATCATAAACCTCCATATATAATTAATTATATATATAACTAATTATATATTAGGAGAAAGATTTGTCAATCTCGAATTAAAGCATTCGTTCTCCCAGACCAGTGGGAGAACTATTTTCTCCATCCTGCCGCTTTTAACCATATACGCATTTGTCCGTCCTTCGGAACCTGTTCTCTCTTCCCTCTTCAACAAACATTATGCTTATACCATGCTGTTTCCCGGAATCGTTTTAAAT
Source organism: Allolucifera butyrica (assembly GCF_900476375.1). Lineage (GTDB taxonomy): Bacteria > Bacillota > Negativicutes > Sporomusales > UPPP01 > Lucifera > Lucifera butyrica. The sequence continues at coordinate 9,759 of NZ_UPPP01000072.1, forward strand.
ACAATCCCCCCCGTACCAGCCAATCAATGAACATTCCCAACCATACCCCTTCTATTCCAAGTCCTAATCTTATACCAAGTAAATACCCGCCAAAAATCCTGAATAACCACATTCCAAGCAGCGAAATAATCATAGTATACGTAGCATCCCCAGCGCCTTTTAGACCGGCAGGTAAAACAAATGATAAGGCCCAGACTATCATAAAAACAGAGTTTGTCACTAGTAAGTCTACAGTCATTTTTATAACAGTTAAATCTTTTGTATATAAGAGAACAATATACTTGTAAAACGGAATGCATGATATTGCAAATACGGTTAAAGAAACGGTAGCTAGTTTTAATATATACACCAATATTTCTTTCGCCTTTAAAATATTTTTCTGTCCCATGTATTGTGCAACCATCATGGTTGCAACAACACCCAATGCATTTCCCGGTATATTTAATATTGCAGATATATATATCGCTATATAATTCGCTGCAATTGCCTCCGTCCCTAAACTTACAATAAAAACCTGGGTAATAATCTTACCTCCGTTAAAGAGCAAAGCTTCTAGTGTTGCTGGAATACTAACGCTAAAAATTTTTCTAATTAAAGAAAAATCGGGGACAAATGATAACGGCCGATTTAATTTCAGATAATCAACCCCATTTATATAGGCCGCGATTGCCATTATGGCCCCTATTGCACGTGGAATGCCAATCCCGATTGCAGCTCCAGCAATGCCCAGTCCAGGAAACTCCAAAAAAGTTTCATTGATATGTATTCCATATATAAAAATATAACTTAAAATAACATTGAATCCGTTCATAATTATATTAATTTGCATAGGTAGTTTAGTATTACCAGCCCCCCTGAATATTCCTGAAACAATCAACTCTATTGCAATGAAAGGATATGTATATATTGTTATTTGCCAAAATGCTATAGCATTATTCATTACACTTGGTTCCGCTGCACCATATAAAAAAGACAAAATAGGATATTCATAATATCCAATTATTATCGTAATAAGAAGGGAAATCAATGTACCCATATATAATATTTGTTTCCCGCTTTCATTCGATAAAGAGAGTTCTTTTTTTCCATAATATTGAGCTACAAGTACGGTTCCGCCTACCGCCAGGCCGGAAAAAGAATAGATTACTACCATATTAAAAGAATCGATCATACCGATTGCGGAAATAACTTCCTTGCCCAAACTGCTGGCAATAATTGAATTTAAAAAGCCCATAATTAATATACAGAATTGCTCCATAACAACCGGAAAGGCCAGATTTATAACCTCTTTGCGAAACATCATACCATGCTCCTATAATTTACATGAACCAGTGTCAATCTTATGTGAAAAATATTCTTGACAACTATTAGAAAGTTTACTATTAATATTTAAAAAGTAAAAAATACCATAACTTAGTATAATCTATTTCAATTCCATATACCAAAAAAAATATCTATCATATTGATGAAAAGAAAAATAAGAACGAAATTTGATAGATTGCTCTGTCAATTTTCGCTCTTATTGGGTCTGTCAAAATTTTAGTATTCTTTCTAATTCCCGAAGTAATTCAGAATAATCAACAGCACTAAAATCCGTCATATCCATCTCAATTAAATGCCCTAACTCAAACGATCCATACCCCCGGGTTTGACACCGTACTATAAATTCCTTGTAGTCAAGCAAACCTTCCGCTTCCCTCCGGTTCTTTACCTTATCTCCATAGTGATAGCAATTAAGAATGTGCCCTGGATGCCGGTCCGGATCGATATCCCTTTTCTTCTGCCGTTCAAACAATACGTCTAAATTTCCAGTCAATCGGATCGTAATGATTTGATAGCCATATTGCTGAGACAAAAGTGCGATCCTTGACTTCTGTTTTTCACTAAAAGGATAATCCGAAATAATGGATGACCCTTCTCGCATGATTTTTTCCATTTCTGCGTAGTAATAATTCCAACTAAGCTGTATGACCGCTTCTTTTTTTTCTAAATTGTTAAATCCAAATTGATCCCAGAATCTCTCCTTGATATCGTCCGGTGATACGACAACAAAAGAATCTCTCCAATTAAGTATGGTATTGCACAAATATGTTTTTCCTGTACCCGGATATCCAGCCAATAATATAAGATTTTTCTGCAATTTACAAGTACTCCTTGTGTGCCGTTTAATCGTCTTTTAAGCGTTTAGGAAAATGCCAATTTTATTTTTAATCACACTAGCAACCGCTTCATTACAAGGAACAATATTTTTTCGCAATGAAGTATTCTCTTTCGTTTGCGAAAATAACTTTGCCGCTTCTCTCGTCCACCCCACTAGCAATTCTGTTCCTACATTAAACTTGCGCACGCCATATTTTGTACATTGCTGAATATCTTCATCCTTTACACCGGTTCCGCCATGAATCACCAGCGGAATGTCCACTGTCTCATGGATTTCCTTTAGTAAGGGTATGTTTAATTCTGTCTTTGACTTATACTGGCCATGATTGGTACCGACCGCAACCGCTAAGGCGTCAATCCCCGTCTCCATAACAAAGCGTTTGGCATCTTCCGGGTTGGTATAAGCTTTTTGGCTCTCTTGCACGGCAGCGCCCTCTTCCATTCCGCCAATGGTTCCCAGTTCGCCTTCCACGGATACACCCCGCGCATGAGCGTACTCAACAACTTCCTGCGTTCTCAGCACATTTTCTTTAAAATGCAGGGACGAGCCGTCATACATAACCGAAGAATAGCCCGCATCAATTGCCTTTCGTATATCGGCAAAATAATTGGCATGGTCTAAGTGCAGCACCACTTCAATACTTTCATACTCCGCCAAGTACTTACATACATTCGCAATCACGCCATAGCCAATATACTCGGCCGTTCCTGCACTCGTCTGAATGATGATAGGCGATCCCATATCTTTTGCCGCCCGGATCATCGCCGGCAGCATTTCTAAATTATGCATATTAAATGCCCCAACTGTAAAATTCAAGCGGATCGCTTTATCTGTTACTTTTTTTAAAGTCGCATACATACCATATTTCCTCCTACGTTATTCTGACTAAAAGCTATAGTCCCATCAATCTAAGCCGCGGATTACATCCTTAGAAAGCTTCATTAAATCATCAATCTTATTCAAATATTGCTGTACCTGTTTATCATCATTGCTTAGAGCAGCGTCTTTTCTCTTGATATTGTATAATTTTAGTAAATCTGTATAGGCTTTGCCCAAGGAACGATTTTCTTGGATGCTCAACTCATAATATTGGATAGCAGCATCTGTTTCTTGCAGTGCAAATAAGCTGCTGCCTAATTCATTTAATATCTTCGTTCTCAAATCACCGTTTGCTACCTCTAATTCATTTTTCAGCCGTTCAATTTTAACACGCAGCTCCGGCCTAATAACCGCCCTTTTTATTGTATTTGCCGGCGCATCTGTCGATTGATTTTTTTTCCTAAAGAAGAACATGCAAATTCCCTCTTTTTCTTAGAATATACTCATCAATGGTGTAATAATCCAAGCGTACAGTAATGCGGCAGTGACCGTATCCACATCCGTAGCCGTTGCATTGGCAAATCCCAGGTTACTAAATATAGTCACCAACAGCGCCGGCAGCAGTGTGATAAAAAATCCATGGGCAACACCGCCAATGACCGCGCCCCGTTTACCACCGGTAGCATTGCCAAAAATCCCTGCCGTGCCGCCGGCAAAAAAGTTGGTCAACATACCCGGCAAGATCATCGCTAACCCAAACATCGGTAATACAAACATCGCAATAACGGTACCAATCGTAGTACTCACGAAACCAATGATAACGGCATGCGGCGCATAGGGAAACAGCACCGGACAATCCAGCGCCGGTATAGCATCCGGCACTAATTTCATGGCAATACCGCGGAATGCAGGCACAATTTCTGCTAAAATCAACCGCACACCGGCCAGCAATACATAAACCCCAACGACAAACTGAATCGCTTGCAAAAATGCATATACCAAATAATCCGTATGTCCGGCTAACTTCGCACCAAACTCAGGGCCGGCAAAAAACGCAGTGATTAAATATAGCGGTACCATAACAACCATAACCGATAGATATGTATCTTGTAAAAACTCAAATCCCTTAGGAAGCTTGATATCCTCAGTCGATTCTTCCGGATTGCCAACCAGTTTGGCTATCCCTGCTTCAAATAAATAACCGATGGTGCAAAAATGTCCCAGGGCAATATCATCACTGCCGGTTATCTTACGGACTAAAGGCTGGGCAATAGCCGGCATAGCTACAGCAAAAATGCCCCCGACAACCCCGCCAACAATAATCAGGGTTACCCCTCTAAAACCTGCGCTATAACCAAATACCGTACACATCGTGGCCATCCACAGAATCGCCTGACCGGTTAAAAAGATGTATTTCCATTTCGTATAACGCGCAATGATAATATTAACAACAAAGATAGCCAGAAAAGTAAAAGCAATCGGACTGCCCAGCCCCAATTCATTCATGGCCTGCCCGTTAATCGCTTCTATGGAAGGTATGATACCTTGCATATGAAATCCTTCCGTAAAAATCTTGCCAAAATAAATCAAACTGCCAACGATGATGCCGGCGCCAGCAGATAACACCATGAATCCTAACAGGGTCTTAAACGTTCCTGCGATTGTCTGCCCAATGGATTTTTTCTGCAAAATCAAGCCAAGCATTGCAATTAAAGCAATCGTAATGGCCGCTTGCGTCAAAATGTTGGTAATGATGAAATTGATAATTGACACAACGATTCCCCCTCATTCTTTTATCGTTAGCTCTATAGCACACCTTTGTCCTGTAATAACGGAGTCAGTTTCTCTTCGATTTCTGCTTTACTGACAATATTTTTCAAATATACGATTGTCGTTGTATCCGGAATCGTAAACTGTTCAAATTGGGTTTTAAAATTCATGGCTGTAATGATGACTTCCGGATTCATGGAAACCGCCGACGAAATGTCACAATGATCCAAATCCGCTTCCACCCCCATTTTATTCAAAACATCTTCAACACTCATTTGACAGGCAAAACTGCTGCCCAGCCCTGCTCCGCACACCATTAACATCTTAATTTTTTTCCTCATCTCTACCCCTCTTTTTAAATAATTCGAAACTTTTCCGCCAGTATGCAACGGCATCCCGGGCGTTTGTAAAACCGCTAGTCTTTTTTAATCATCTATAAGCCCTCCTCAAACTCAACCAATACCCGTTTTAAATCATCAACAGTATACTGGTTTGATATTTTATCAATTTTGCATTCTTCAGCAATAATATTTACAATCGATTTCATGACTTTCAAATGCGAAAAATTGTCAATGGCCGCTAAACAGAAAATTAATTTAACAGGATCATTTGACTCATGACCAAAATAAATTGGTTCTTTTAATGTCATGATACTCAATCCTAATTTAGCGGCGCCATCTTCCGGCCGCGCATGAGCAAGCGCAACCCCTTTTGCGACAACGATATAGGGGCCATATTTTTTGACTGCCCCAATCATCGCGTCAACATAGTCCTGATTGATATAGTGATCCTCAAGTAATGGCTGCGCAGCATCTTTAATACAGGTCTCCCAATCTTTTGATGTATGCTGCAATAAAATATGATGGTCTTTAACGACTTCCTGGATCATTGGCTGAACCCCCTGCCGGTTAAGAATGATTTTGTTTTTCTCAAATAGATCCTCAAGCTCTTCGATAAAATTTCCCATCTTTATTTTCATGCTGTGTTTTTCAGCAATTTTACAAATGTCTTTAAAAAAATTAACTGCGTCAAAATTGGCTCCCCCCGTTTTTTTTATATCCGGATTACTTTCGATGAATTTTTTAATTTTTTTCCGGTCATACTCTGTCAAAACCGGATCTATCTTAAGCGAAGGCAGATTTTTAATTTCGATATCAATTGTTTTTAAGGCAAAATCTGCTCCCAGGCGCTTAATCGCAGGAAGATCGTAACCATTCACAACCCCAATGACATCAAACTGATAATATTTCTTTAGATTCTCCGCTAATAATTCACCGGTTGCCACACCATGGCCACAAATAACCACAACCCGGTATTTTCCCGGATTATGCTGAGCAAGCTTTTCCTCGGAAGCACTAAAGTGGAGTGTGATATAGGCAATTTCTTCTTCTGAAATCTTCTGGCGGCAATATTCTTCTACGATGCTGACGGCTTTACAAACTGCATTATACGTAATGCTGTATTGCTCCATAATCATATTTTTAAGAGGATTAAAGATGCTAACCCCATTTTTACTCCGGTTAACCAAAGGCTCGATATGGTTGAATAGCCGTTCAAACAGCTCTTTATCGTCGAGAAAAGGAATGGATGTTATCTTTTCCATTTCTTTAATCAACTGAATTGTCAGCAATTGCAATCCACCCCAGTCGATTTTTAAAGCAGCCGGATTTCTGATATTGAAACTATCAATAATAAAACATAGATAATACCGTTCATATTCACTGATTTCGCTGGCATTAATCCCCATGACTTCTTGCAATAACTGGATAACTATATGATAGGAATGCAATTTCTCATAGCGAAGTGGCAGACTATTCGTACTATTTACCAGATAACCTTGGGTAAAACGTTTATACCAGATAGCAAAAATAACAGACATTTGCCGGCAGTGCATTTCATTAAAAGCTAACCCATCGGTTCGTGCAATTTGTTGGAGAGACTGATAAATTTTAAAAAGAATCTCTTCCTGCAAATAAGACGTGACGATCTTTTCTTTCTTAGAAAAAATTGAACGGCTGCTGCAATGATCCATCATCATTTCTAAATTGATATATTTATTAATGACATTATTAATAAATAAACGAATTGACCATTCATCTCCAAGAAACTTGAAACCCTCTTTCGGTACGCTTTTGACCGCCACCCCATATTCCTGAGCCTGTTTGCGAATGGTCTTCATATCTGAATCGATAGAACTTTTGCTGGTAATCAAATCTTCAATAAAAGCAGTGGCAAAGGACGGTGTCTTTTCGTCTAAAATCGAAAATAGAATCATGAGTACCCGCTCTTCCACCGAATAATACTCCGCATGATATTGCGCGGATTTAAGCAAATAAGAAAATTGCTCTTTTTGAGAAGCCGTAAATTGTAATTTAACACCAAGCTTGCGATCCTGCTCAATCTGCGGTAAGTGATTTTGCTGTAAAAGTTGATTGGCTTGTTCTAAATAATACCGGATTGTTCTTTCGGACCTTTGCAATATTGTTTTCAGTTCATGGTACGTAGTATATTCTTGGCGTGACGCTAAGAGCAAAATTAACTCTACTTCTTTGCCAGTCATGGTGTCCACCTCTCATGTTTAGTATAAAGACGAAGGGTAATCGGAAAAAGTAGAACTTTTTGCAAGATGTTTTTGCAAAATCTCATGCATAATTAAGCAATAATCCTTTTAACGCCTGTCCATTTCCCGGTGCAGCCGCTTACATCTTCACCGGCATAGCAGGTTTTTTCGCTGATATGGCCCGTCTTACTTTTGTTTTTAATGTAAAATAAATTTGACATTATGATAAATATATTCTACAATTGTAAATGGAAATTCACTGAGAATGGGGATAAAAATGACTAAACCAACCATGCAATTAAAAATCTCCAATCGTTTGCACGTTCTCCGCGCAGAACACAGAATGACCCAGGAACAACTTGCCAAAGAAATCGGCGTAACCCGTGCAACGATTATCGCAATTGAAGGGGGAGGATATAATCCGTCGCTGGAGCTTGCTTTTCGTCTTGCCCGTTATTTCAAAACAGATATTAATACTATTTTTTCAGTTGAGGAGAGTAAATAAATGAAAAAACTGGATTCCCTTTTATTAAAAGTATTTTTATATGGGTTGCCGCTTATTATTGTTCTGGCTGTCTTTTCCTATCTGCATGATTCCGGGATCATTGCCTCCGCTTATAGCTACCTAGAACATTTATATAATTTTGCCGGATTCATGTTCGCATTGTGGATGCTGCTTTCGGTTTATTTGGGTATCCGGTTGATGTTTTCCGGAACGTTCCGGGAAAAAGTGCTGACCCGAATCACGTTTATAAAAGAGCGCGATGAGCGGGAAGTAATGTTAACCGGAAAGGCTGCCAAAACAACCATGCTTACCACGTTGGCAATCCTGATTTTTTTCTTTTGCCTTTCGTGCTTTCAAGTTTCTGTTTATCGTATCCCACCGGAAAATGCGGTCCATGGGAAGACCGGGGTTATTTCCATCGGTTTAAATTTTTCATTACTGGAAAATCCGCCTCAGGATGCCCCGCAGACTTCCGGACAAAAACAAAATATTTTCACCTACAGCGGATTGCCTGTTTCCAATTCAGCCGTCATTCTGGGAGTAATAGCATGGCAGATAATCGCTTATAACTATTCGATGCGGCGCTTAATGAAATAATAGCAAGAGAGTAGTGTCGACCTGCTCTGCCGGATCTTTACATAGATGAAGCAGCGAATTTTCAAAAGAAAGGGTGCAAGAAGTTATGCTACGGAAATATCAGATCAATCGTTCTATTCTGGCGTTGGCGATTTGTTTCGCTTTATTTTCGGAAACGGCGGCAGCCAGCGGTGAAATTTCTCTTGAGGGAGAGTATTGGAATCCGCACGTTAGCGGGGAGTTAAAATCATCTGTTAATATAGATGTCAAAAATGATCTTGGTTTGGGTCATTCCAGCATTGCCGATTTAAAATTAGGTTTCAAAGGAGATAAAGGACCAAAATACTTTATAAAATATGAAAATCCGTCCTTCAACAATACCGGCAGTTTAACTCATTCCTTAAATTTTGACGGTAGAGATTACTCAGCCGGAGACCGGGTTACTTCCAGCATGGATGTCAAGCATTATCAATTCGGCATTCAAAATGACAAAATCACTCCCGGCGGTAAGATATCAATTATTTACAGTTACAATCACAATTCCATTCATACCGGGATTCAGGATGTAACCCAGAATTTTGACCGGAATAAGGACGGCACCAGCGATGCGCTAAATGTAGGCTTTGCCTGGGAAAGTTTAAATCGCAAAGGGATAAATTTCTTCGCGGCAGTTACCCCCTTATCTATTGGCACACACGGCGGTTACCTTGATTATAATGCTGGTGTGAAGAGTGAAATCGGCAAAACGATGACCCTAACGGCAGGCTATCGGGGCGAACGGCTGGAAGCCGGGAAAACCTCCGGTTCGGATGGCTCCACCATAAATCTTAAAGGCTGGTATGTATTTTTAGGATCCGGTTTCTAGTTACGCCGTTCCCCTTTTCCACAACAAATTTTGTATACATTACTTTATATCTATACTTTTTTAGAAAGTGATGCTACAATATAAAAGAAAAAAGCAATGGCGCTTAAAAATATTTGTTTTTTAAGTGGATCGGACTGTAGACCTAAAACTCCCTATGTATCTAGTCCATAAACAATTGTTTAATATACTGATACATATTAGTACTATTAAGTTGTTTTTTGATAGCGGGGAGCTGTTTGTTAACAGTTTGAGACGCTTAAAAAGTATCTATTTTTTTAAGCGTCTTTTTGTTTTTCTCAAAAATAGCTTAGACAAATTTTAGGGGGAGTTCAAGTGAAGAGTGTATCCAAAAAGATCCTAGTTATCGCCTCTTTGTTAATTCTTATTGCAGCGACACTGGCCGGCTGCGGAGCGGTTACGGCCGACAAAACAGCAAGCAGCGACAAAGGACAGACCAAAAAATACGTCATTGCCTGTGACGCCAAGTATGCGCCATTTTCCATGGAAGTTAACGGAAAATACAAAGGCATTGATGTAGAGCTTTTGGCGGCCATTGCCAAAGCGGAAAATATTAATTATGAATTAAAGCCTATGGATTTCAGCGGCATCATTCCCGGCCTGGTTTCCGGCCAGATTGACGGCGCGATTGCGGGTATGAACATTACGGATGAGCGCAAAAAATCCGTTGATTTTTCCGACGGTTATTTTAAATCCGGTTTAGCTGTTATCGTAAGTAAAGACAATACCAGCATTAAAAGCCTGGCTGATTTAAACGGCAAAACCGCCGCGGTAAAAAAAGGCACGACCGGTGCTAAATTTGCCGAAGACAATAAAGACAAATATCACCTCCATATTACTTATTTCGACGATTCACCCAGCATGATGCTCGCTGTGGCTAACGGGAATGCAGACTTCCTCATGGAAGATTATCCGGTAATTAACTACCAAATCAAAATTGGCGAACAAAGCAAATTGAAAATCGCCGTTCCTTCCGTAATCGATCCGCCTTCGTATGGCTTCGCTGTTAAGAAAGGCGAAAATCAGGAGCTTTTGAAGAAATTCAACGAAGGCCTGAAAAAAATTAAAGCCGATGGAACTTATGATAAGATTGTCGGCGAATACATTTCCAAGTAATTAAGTAGTTATGCAGTAAGAAGAGAACTGGCATAAAGAGCAGTTCTCTTCTTTTTTGAGGAGGATATCATGCACGAATATATCCAATTATTTATTTCCTGCTGGCCGGATCTATTTCGCGGTTTGCAGAATACCGTATTCATTGCTGCAGCCTCGCTGCTGTTTGCTTTCTTTCTCGGTCTCATCTTAGCGGTTATGGGAATGGCCAAATACAAACTATGTCAATGGATCTATCAGTTTTATGTTTATCTGGTCCGGGGCATACCGGTGATGATTTTTGCCTTATTTCTCTTTTTTGGCGTCGGAGCGCTGCTGCATGTCAAATTCAATCCGATCTTCGCGGCGATTATTACTTTGACGATCAATGCCAGCGCCTATCTGGCGGAAATTTTCCGCGGCGGCATACAGGCCGTTGACCGGGGGCAGGTAGAAGCGTCGCGCAGCCTGGGGCTGGGATATTTCCGGACATTAAAACTGGTCGTTCTGCCGCAGGCAGTCAAGATCATGATTCCACCGATTATCAATCAGTTTATCACCACCCTGAAAGATACTTCCATCCTTTCAGTCATTAGCGTAAGAGAATTAACGATGAATTCCCAGATTATCATCGCCAACAACTATAAGCCTTTTGAGGTCTATTCCTTTGCGGCCATTATGTATCTGATTGTTATCGTTGCCTTATCGCTCTTCGCGAAGTGGGTAGAAAGGAGACTTCACCATGATAATTAAAGTCGATAATTTAGTGAAATCCTTCGGCGAAAATGAAGTGCTGAAAGATGTATCCTTCCATGTCAATGAAGGAGAAGTCGTTTGTATTATCGGGCCTTCCGGCTCGGGCAAGAGCACGCTGCTGCGCTGCCTGAACCGCCTGGAAGAAGCGCAGGGCGGGTCGATCCGGGTCTTCGACACGGATGTCATCCACGTGAAAGATCTTAATGCCTTTAGGGAAAACATCGGTATGGTGTTTCAGATGTTTAATCTATTTCCCAATTATACGGTTATGCAGAACATTACCCTGGCGCCGGTACAACTGGGCAAAATGACCCAGCAGGAGGCCGAGAAACGGGGCATGGAACTTTTGGCGATGGTTGGGCTGGAGGAAAAACGCGACGTCTATCCGTCCACCCTTTCGGGCGGTCAAAAACAGCGGATCGCCATCGCGCGGGCCTTGGCGATGAATCCCAGAATCATGCTGTTTGATGAACCGACATCGGCGCTCGACCCGGAAATGGTCGGGGAAGTCCTGAACGTTATGAAAGAACTGGCCCAGGAAGGCATGACCATGGTCATTGTTACCCATGAAATGGGCTTTGCCAAAGAAGTGGCGGACCGGGTGATTTTCATGGGCGACGGCGTGATTATTGAAGAAGCTCCGCCAAACGATTTATTTAACTCTCCCAAGCATGAACGCACCCAGAAATTTTTGAAAAGTGTTTTGGAACACGTGTAAAAAGAACTTTCTATATTTATAAGAAAGAGCCAGCGGTCAGCCCGCTGGCTCTTTCCCCTTTAACAAATCCGATCCGTATCCTGTGTTCCCATTACAACTTCAATTGCCATATCCTCATTATTCCGGGAATCGTTCCAAAACCAACGCTGAACCGATTTCCTTCATGACAGTGTGCAGATCTTTTCTTTCATGCGCCGGTCCATTTCGCATACCGGCAACGACATGTACGCCTTTCACATCAAATTCCAGCAACTGAAACATTTTTTGCGTGTAATCATAATACGGCTGAAACATGCCGGCATCAGGATTACCCTGATTAAACACAAGAACCAGCTTTTTCCCGGCATTTTGTTCCTTGAATTGCGGCGAGAACCGCGGATGGTATTGTGCGAACAGCCTGTCGGTGAATATCTTCGCCTGGGCGCTCATCTGCCCCATGTAAGTCGGCGAGCCGAGAACAAGAGCATCGGCATGCTCCATCGCGTCATAAAGTTTCTGCATGTCGTCTTTGATAATACAGCGCAGCTCTCCCTGTTTGCAGCCATAACAACTCTGGCACGGTTTGATATCAAGATCGCTGAAATACCAGGAGCGAGTTTCGGCGCCCTGTTCTTTCGCACCTTCGAGTATTTTGTTTATGATCCAGGCGGTATTGCCTTCTTTCCGCGGACTTGCGCTAAATCCGATGATTTTCATTTTTCCTTTTTCCTCCTTAGCAACGGCAGGCTACCCTTTTCAAATGTCAATGAATTACGCTTTAACAAGCCTGACTCCTAAATCAAATGCTTTTTGCAAGTCCTCGGCCGATATTTTTTCGACACGATTAGATTTTTCCTCTTTATCCGGCATCAGATAAACGTACTTGGAATAATCGTCAAATTGAACGGTATTTGTTAAAGTTAGCAGTTCACAACTGCCCAATGTACGGCCCATAATTCCCGCAAAACTAGTTAAAGTATCCTCAAACCCTCTTTCAACATAAATTTCATCACTGACATTCATTGTTGCAATTAGAGCTGTTTTAAAGTTTTTTGGTTTAGGGCCTGTAGACGTACCACCGTAATCAAGATATTGAAAAAGTAATCTGTCCGTAAATGAACGCATTTGCCCTGATAGATTCCCATAATAAATAGGTGAACCAAGCACAATAACGTCTGACTCCTCAATACGTCCCAGTAAAGGTTTAAGTTCATCATCTACCACACAATGTCCGTAAGATTTACTATTTTTCAATTTACAAGAACAACAACCGATACAGTCCTTATAGGTTAAATCAAAAAGATTTATAAATTCCGTTTCAGCACCCACTGATTTTGCGCCTTCAATGACTTGGTGCAACATTTTTGAGGTATTGCCATGTTTTCTTGCACTACCGCACAAAGCTATGAGTTTCATAAATTATCCTCTTCTTTCTATCATTTAGTTAAAAAATAATTTGTCTGCCAATACATAATTCACCTTTCTTGTGTTATTGCAATCGTAACATCCCAGTTTAAACTGAATGTAAACTAAAGTCATAAAGAACAAAAGTACAGTCTCGCCAATTCTCCGCAAAACTATACTTTTTAATTTTCGTCTTAACAAAGTGGCAGGATTACGGTAAACGTTGTACCTGCTCCCACTATGCTCTCGACATGAATATTGCCTTGGTGCATATCAATGATCTTTTTAACAATGGAAAGCCCCAATCCGTTGCCCTGTTGGGATCGATTCCTGGCTTTATCCGCTTTGTAGAAGCGCTCAAATATATGAAGCCGGTCTTCTTCCGTCATGCCAATACCGGTATCGGAGACTCGGCAGACAGCATTTTCTCCTTGCCGGTGCAGTTCCACTCGAATCGACCCGCTCTCGGGCGTAAATTTGATACTATTATGGATGAGATTGATCCATACCTGGCTCATTAGGCTTTCATCGGCTGTTATCTCCAGCTGATCCAAGAACCCTTCCATTTCTATTTTTTTCTGCGTCCATTGGGGTTCGCATGCCAGGATAATATTTTTTATCTGTTTATCCAAACGATAAGCGACAGGTGTAATCTTGCTGTTTTCCGCTTCGAGAGAAGCCAGTTTAAGCATGCTGTCACTCAGTTGCGACAGCCGTATGCTTTCGGTTTCAATGATACTTATAAAACGCAGGCGATCCCCGGAACTTAATTGGTCATTGTGTAAGGCCTGAGCAAAACCCCTGATTGAGGTCAATGGCGACTGAATCTCATGCGAAACATTAGAAATGAACTCTTGCCGCATCTTCTCCATCTGGTTTAATTCCAACGCCATCTTATTTATGTTGTTAATCAGAGCTTCGACCTCTTCACTTACACGAAAGCCTAAGTGTAAGTGGGTTGTAAAATCCCCCCGTGAAATTTTTTCAAGAGCCGCTGTAATTGCGGCCAAGGCTTGTTTGATTTGCGCCATATGCTTCATCTGGAATAAGGAAAAAAACAGGATCGCCCCCAATAGGCCGAGAAGTGAATTGATGATCTGAATCAATACAGGAGATAGGCTCTCTATTGTAACGGTAAATACATGGGCAGTTAAAAAAAAAGCCCCTGCAATGCAGCCTACATATACTACCAGCAGCAGGACGACTCCGGAGACAAATTTCATTTTTCCTTTGCCCATGGTTTACACCTCCAGACGATAACCGAGGCCCCGGATCGTCCTGATTTTAAAGTCACACTGTTCTGCCGGAAAACGTTCACGCAACCGGTTAATATGGACGTCCAGCGTCCGCTCATTTCCTTCAAAATCATAACCCCAAATATCCTCGATCAACTGCTCCCGGGAAATTGTCCGCCCCGGATAGCCGGCTAATTTGTACAGCAATTCGAATTCCTTGAGGGGAAGGGTTAATTTTTCGCTGCCAACAGTTACTTCGTAGGTTTTGCGGTTCATCGATAATTTCCCAATCTGAACTACCTGGGATGATACAATTTGATATCGCTTCAATAATGCTTTTACTCTAACCACCAATTCCAAAGGGTCAAAAGGCTTAACAAGGTAATCATCCGTTCCTAGTTCGAAGCCTTTAATTTTTTGACTTGTTTCTCCTTTAGCCGTTATCATAAGCAAAGGAATGTCATAACTCTCCCGCAGTTCGCGACACAACTGCCATCCGTCCATGTTGGGCATCATGATATCAAGAATGGCCATATCCACTTTTACTGTCTCAAGCTTTGCCAGAGCTTCAACACCATCTGAAGCCTCATATACCTCAAAACCTTCATGGCTCAAAAATACCTTTATCAATTCTCTAATATGCAAGTCATCATCTACGATTAAAATTTTCCCCATCGTGACTCCTCACTTTTGCTCGTCTCGACACTCGTGTCCTACCTAACCGTTACCAAAAATATATACCTATTATTTAAACTGAATTTAAATAAGTATTCCACTCCATAAAAATATAACCCTTTACACGCTCACCCGTTTAAAGCCAAAAGACTAAGGGACGGTGGTTATGTCCGGGA
The DNA here is from genome assembly GCF_900476375.1 of Allolucifera butyrica. Lineage (GTDB taxonomy): Bacteria > Bacillota > Negativicutes > Sporomusales > UPPP01 > Lucifera > Lucifera butyrica. Next base: position 25,068 of record NZ_UPPP01000072.1, read on the forward strand.
CACAACCACCGTCCCTCAGTCTTTTGTTAGTTCATTCAGCATACCCTTATAATTATTAACAAAACTTTTGGTTATCATGAAATGATCTGTTTGTTCATAGGAGACCTTCTTGATTCCGTTATCATCAATATTATAGATATAGGAGTCCGGATAGGCTAAAAGCAAAGGAGAATGAGTAGCAATAATAAACTGGGAATTATTTGAAACCAATTCATGAAGGCGGCTGATTAAAGAAAGCTGCCGCATGGGAGACAGCGCGGCTTCCGGTTCATCCAGAATATAGAACCCTTTTCCCAAAAACCGGTTAAGAAATAACGACATAAAAGACTCTCCATGGGATTGGGCATGGAGAGAACGTTCCCCATACACCGCTCCTACTCCCAGGTCCTCAATATTGGTTGCTACATTATAGAAACTCTCAGCACGCAGGAAATAGGAATCTCTGGGCCTTTTAACTCCCTTCCGCAGAACAATATACTTATATAATTCGGAATGGGACTCTCGCGTCGAAAAACTAAAATGTTTTGATCCGCCTTCCGGATTAAAACCAAAGGCGATTGCAATCGCCTCAACCAGGGTAGATTTCCCGGCCCCGTTTTCACCGATAAAAAACGTTACCTTAGGATGCAATTTTATTTCATGCAAGTTTGATATCGCAGGTAAAGAAAAGGGGTATTCTTTATAGGACGGAATATCATTTCTTTTCAGAGAAACTTCAAATACATAATGATTTTGCGTTAAGGAGGAAATCTCTGCCACCTTCTTTATTTAACTAAGTATCTCCAAGAGATGATTGTATACTGCTTTTTATCCATTCCGAAAATATATCCTAAAAGATTATATTTAGCTTTTCCACTGCTACAACAGCCTGCTTCGGGTCTCGTGCTTTTATACCTATCATGTTAATAAATATGCCCTTATCCCGAAATGCTTTTTCTAGCAATTCAATAAATACGCCTTGCCCTACATACTCTCTATCATCTGACCAGGTCGTATCGACACCGCAAGTTGGAGAACCGTTTATTCCTAATAGACCAATGATTTGAAAACCATGTTTTCTATATTCCTCGACCTGATATACAACATTGTCAACCATTGACTGGCATAAACATTTCACATTCTCATTCTTCATAAGATTAGCAACCCTTGTATCTTCTGATTCAACTGTGCGAATCGCTTCTATATCGGCCTCTCTATCTAATCCCAAACAAAGGAGTTCAGGGCATGGCAGTTGTATTATTCCAGCTTCTCCATCCAATAATGCCTTTGTCGCTTCTAGAATTACACCAGGATAATGAGCGCAAGCATCAATTTTAGAATTTTGATTAAGAACACAATGGGCAACGAGCACAATCTTTTTACTTCTCCCATCTTGAAACATATAAAATTCCTCCCTACACCATTTTGCACTTTTAAAACAAATACCAAGGATTAATCCCTTTAAGTCCTCAATTTAACGAAAGGACAAATGTTTCACCTTTCAGTGGCATTCTTACAACCCCGTCTCCTGACACTTCCATAAGATTAGTTAAACATTTAACGAAATTAGCGATGGTTTCCATTCTTCGTAAACGGATATACTACGCTCTGTTTCATCATATGGCCGAATGGGATTAACAACCCCTGGATCCTTTTGGCTTATTGTCATTTTATATAATATTCCCCCGTTTTCCTTTATATCCTGTCGCGTAATCGTTATATAATCATTACCTTTATGTAAGTGTATAAACATAAACTTATCGCTATGATTCATCTTTTCTAATGACTGATCTACCCAATTCCGGGATTGTTCTTGCTCCCAATCAGGGAATAATACTTGCAGAGTCAAATAAAATAAATTCAAATTTTCTTTTGAAGGCAAATAATTAGTATAAAAAGCTGCATACGCCCCTTGTAGGTGTTGACTGTCCTCCCCAAATACACCAAAATAGACATCTTTATCAAAAGCTTTATCTAAAAAGCTGCAAGTAGTCGCAGCACTGCTATAAGCCGCATCATATACATTAGGCCCTTGGGCTTCCTCTATTTTACTTATTTTATAACCCTTATTTTCAAATAAATCAAAATACTCCTGTTTGTTATATGGAATGTATTTTCTCCCAGGCGCGACCATTGGCTCAATATGATTTTTCGATATATATTCCGTTATTCTATCAGCTAAGTAGTCAACCATTGATCCCCCAGCAGCGTCCGCCATAGGTTTCGCTTTAGTAGACGTAAAAAGCACTGCGCCACTTTTGCCGTAAGCAGTAGTACTTCGAATTTGATACATTTTTCTATCCTTAGTTACGGCTATTATCATATGCCACACATTATAATCTAAAACTTCTTGCTGATGAGTATAAACATTTAACTGTTGAATATCTTGCTTATACGTCACTTTTACCCATACATCATAATAAGTTGAATTATTATTATCTTTTGTAATAGCTAGTGTCACTGAATCAAAATAAAGATCAGCTTTATCCGATGTGCCCACCAATAAAAGTCGATCATCCGCATAAACATACGGAAAGTTAGTAAATCCAATAATCATCGTAAAAATCAGTAAGATTAAAATCTTTCTTCTCATTGTAAAGCCCCCTCAACTACAATTATTTAACAAATTCTACATTAACTTGGAAATACTTCTTTTTAAGTTAAAATCTTCAATAATACAAGAAAGACCCAAAGGGTCTTTAAGTGGAAGGAAAGTATTTTACTTTTCGGCTTTCTTAAGAAGAATGTGTTATTTAGAAACAACTCGAAAAGTTATACTTTCCGATCCCATAAAAACAAACCCGAATTTCCAACTAAGGACTTTCGGGTTTATTTGATTACCTTTATTATTTGGTCTTGATAAAAAGGTAAAACGCAGGCGTGAAAACCACTCTTTCTTTCGTACAAGAAAACTCCTTAAATATAAATTTCACTTCCACAGATTCATTACCATCAATGTAGGTCATTTCGTTTTGAGTTAGATTATTTACCCCTTTATGGATTTCATATATTTTATAAGCGATGTCCCGAATATTGTTCTCGTAAATCACCTTATCTTTCCTATTAATACTCAATTTTCCGTTAGTAATGTTGACGGAATATGGGGAATTGGGATCAGAAACTTTAGATACGTATGGTTCTACCTCTATTAAATAGTCATATCCCTTAATATGAAGTATCGGTTGACTGGCTAACTTATACAATTCCGCACTCGCACTGCCAACATTACCATACATGGCAAATCCAAAAACTTCTTTCATCTGTCCCGGCTGAAACCCTCGGGGAACATATTTTATATCATTCAAACTGTGATAGCGCATAAAATACATAACTTTTGAACGGATCTCCGCAATAGTCTGTAAAGATAGAGCTGGATTGGCTTTTATCGTACCGTTGTCCAGCATACCATTATCGATGAGTATCTTTTCCAACCGGTTATTTTGGCTCTGAATCGCTACATTAAACGAGCTCCATGGCCCCCAGAGAGAGAAAAGCGAAATCACAGCAACCAGTATAACTGCCAAAAGATTTTCCGGTTTTCTTGATATACCCAGATATATCATATATACGGCCAGATAAATACCGAGAAGCACCACATAATATCTACTTTCCGTAACGCCATAGGCATTGATCCTTATGCCGATAGCTATAAACATCATAACCAGTAAAGGTATTAGGCCGCGTGAAAAATATCGGATAAGTTTCTCTATCCAAGGAATAAATTCTCGCAAAGGCCAGATACAAAACAATAGTCCGGCACACACAATCGAATACCATACTACCAGATTTGCAACCATTCCTTCCGGCCATTGGGTATTAATAAGTATCTTCATGAAGTAAATATATAATATAACCATATACGTTATCGCCAGAGGCAAAGCGATATAGATCATAAGGATCCGCAAAAACCTCGGATATCCTTCTAACTGCATCTCTGCTTCGGGTTTGGGGACCCCCGCACAAAAACAAACAAAACCGAAAACAGCGGTGACACACCATATGTCAGCAAACCACTTCCAGGTTACATCCATTGAAAAGAGTAGTTTTAGGGTTACAACTATAAATGATAACCCAGCGAATAAGATTATCGCATACAAGACAGCAATAAAACACTGCAAAGTGAGGTTGACCAGATAAAGCTCATATTTCTCCCGGCGATAGTAAGGTATGACAGTAAAAAGAACGTAGAAGAAGCTATTTAAAACGAAATACCTTGTCATAGACACATAATTTTGTTCTTGCAGCATCAAGTAGCAGGCCGTTAATCCGGCAATCGATAATATATAAAGTCCCGCTATCGCGTGTCTCTTGACTTCAGGGTTTCTTTCCAGGAAAACCCTTATGGAAAGAAAAATAGGGCAGCCTATTACCAGCACTAAGCTATAACGAATCAACTCTTTTTCATACACATGATGGTTTAAATAGATAGCAATACAAGCACTCACGGCCGCCAAAATGAACGTTTCCGGAAAACGTTTAAACCCCAATTTAATTTTCTCCCCTTGCTTTAAAAGAAGGGAACAAATACTTTTAATCACGGCAACCACTCCCATAATATTCCTCAAGGGAAAATATAAATAGGAAAAATATAGCCGGCATCCACATTGATTTTCCTATTCTAAAAATATCTATTGCTATAATTACCATGACAATCCATCGAAAAACAAAAAAACTACTCTTTCTTTGTGTGTACCGCAAACGGCATATGCATTTCCTGATTATTTCTTAAAATGCACGTTCGGCGCCCGAAAATACATTTCGTTTTCCATTGATATATAATTGGACGGCGTATTTAAGAGCACTTGACCGGGTGCGTTTACCGCCACTTTTTTATTTGACTTGATAACAATTTCTTCTTTTGCTTCCATGGTAATTCCTTTATGGCTGGATATATGGACCCCCTGCTGATCGTCCAGCGTAAGCACAAGGTCCTCGCGCCCGGCAGTGAAATAAATGCCGCCCGGTGCAACTTTGAGTTCCTGACCGTACTCTGTTGCCAAATAACGGGTGTTAGGATCGCCGGTCTGCTCACAACTGGCTCCATTGGTCCGGACGCAGCCGGTGATGACGGCATCCTGTTCTTTTACGCCGGGTATGTATAAACTGACCTGGGTCCCCAATTGCGGCATCAGGTACATCATATCGGTCGTAGGCGGCGCAAAGGGGTACCAGAAGGCCTCGTCGGGATTCTGTTCCGGGTCAATTGCCAAGTGCACTTTGACGGTCTGGTCTTTTACGTCCAGCACGGTTCCTTCCAGGCTGATCCCCTGGATTTTTTTATTATAAATGGGGTTTTGCCGAAGGGTACTCTTGCGCACCAGCCTGGCGCGGTAAACCAGTAGCCCCCGCTTTAATTCAATAGTTACCGCTCCCACATACATTTCAAAGTCCAAAAAGGTCACTTTATCCCCTATATTCAACGCTTCCTGAGTTTCGACCTCATAATAAGCATACTCATTGGCAAGCAGCCGGGAATTGTAAGCAAAATCCTCATAAAAGGCCCGAATATTCTTGCCGGTTTTGTAAGCAATCTCAGCCGGCAAGGTTTTACTCCCGCCTTGAGGATAGCCAAAAGAAAAAATCCGGTCCGCCGCAATACTGTCGGCTGCCAGTACCGTTCCCATTAACGCGGCCATCCGCCGGATGAATTGCCAGTCTGTCTCTTCATATTGAATAACCGGGGTGTCAATCTTCACGCCCGGGGCCGTCAGTTCAAAGGTCTTACCGCTGTAATCCTGCATGACCTTACGGACAATATCACCGTAGGTCAGGCTGGTATCCTGAAAAGAACGGCTTTTTTTCTCCTCATCCAGCAGCGAACTTTCGGACAGGAAGCAGGCTTTCAACCTATACAAGCCTCCTTGGACGCAAACCTCCACGGCTTGAAGCCGCCCCTTAAAAATCACTTGCGTATTTTCAGTGTGCACAAGCACCTGTACCGGGTCATTTCTGCTTTCCATAAGCCCGGCCTTTTTACCGGCGTCTTCGCTGAGTATCGCCGTAAAGCGGCATTCCGTATGCTGACTCAGCCTGCTCGTTATCACCAGATCGTTAATTGACTGGATCTCCCATGGACTGATTATTTGTATTTGCTCATAACCAATAGCCGTCATCATTTCCACCGCCTATTTGCTTTGGCCCTTTCTTTATTGGAAATAGCACCAATATGATATCGCTTGCGAAGAATCTGTTTGTAAAAGCTTCGGATTGTACAATATTGAAAAACGCAGGCTAGAAAGGTTCCACATACTAAGATTAACAAACCAACGCCCCTCGGATTCAAACTATGTACTGCAATCTTTCCCACAAACATGCCTAATACGCCAAAAGCACCATAAACCGCCGTCGGAAATCTAATTGGTTGACTGTCGCCACAGAGGATTTTCCGTGCATTCCGTTTTACCAGGTAGATGTTAACAGGCACTACCAGCAAGATTAGTGTCAAAAAGATTCCGCCCTGCAGTACATTAAAATGATTCACACCAATTGGCGCCAGGGCAAAGCATAATGACCACCAACTAAATATACCACCCAAAAAAAGAAATAAATCTTTACCATTCTTTTTCACCTTCCGGCTCCAAACCAAAAACATTACCGAAACAAGAGCGATGAAGAAAGCAGCAACCTTAAAGTTTATATTATCAAAATTAAACACACAGGCAATTAATCCAAAAGCAAATGACCCAACCCAGACCTTCGCTACCTTTTTTTCCTCTTCAATAATATCTAAATATTCACGTACCCTAGTCAATTCTTCCGTTTCCATCTAGCTCTCCTCTCAACAAGAATCTACAATTTTTGAATAGAGCAAATACAATTAATTGCTATTCCAAAGCTCCTCCATCCTTTCAAGTCCTTCTTTGGCCCAATTGTGCAAATAAGCTCTTAGCGTCTTTCCCCTTATAGTAACACCATCAGTAGCAACAGTAATAACTACCCCTACAACAAAACCTGCAGCCGAACCAAAAGGTCCGCCTACCGCTGTTCCAGCCATCGTCGATAATTCAATGGTCCCCCACGCAAGTCCCATATCAGTTCCAGTCTCGGCGGCAAATTGGTTCGTAATATGCCCCTGTTTCAAATCATCCCAATTGTTGCCGACATCACCCGCCAAAGTAATTCCGTAGGCTAACGGATTGGCCAATTTGCCCAATTTGCCGGCTTTCTCATAGGGCTCTAAGTCCTTCATGATCCCTTTAAACATCTTTCGCCGCTGACTGCGGGTAAGATCAGCGTATTCGCTGGACCGGTTGGCGCCTAAAAGCCTTTCTCCCTGGGTCTGACTGGTATATTTGAACTTCGTTTCACCTCCGGCGCCAATTCCGCCGGCAATAGCGGGGACGTTATTCGACCATTGCAAGTTACCATTGTCGTCTTTCCAAAAGGCCCGGGTGAAGCACGCAGCCGGGGAGTTATCATGGATGTTAAAAATCGGTTGGTAAGCCTGGTTGCTGTCCATCGTAATTTGCGCCCCGTTAAGGCCGGCAAGCAACGCCGCCATATCGACTTTGCTGTTCGTAACCATGTCCGCCGTCACATCGGGCTGCCCTTCCTCGACGATGGTAATGCAGCCGCCGGCATAGCAGGTTAAGAATGACCCTTTTATTAGGGCAGGACGACCGTCAATCCGGGTATCCGTCTTTGTTCCCTGCCAACAGGGCGCCAGGGAAGGCTGGCAATGTTCCTTTATTTTGCAGGTGCCGAAAGGCAGGACATTGACTCCCGCAATACAATCCTGGTCATTCAATAATGGTCTATCAAGAAAATAAAGGCCGTGGTCGTCGGGCAATTTCAATTCGGTAATTTGTCCGCCTTGATTACACCGTACCTTCGCCCCTTCCACTATATACTTTTCATTGGCCATTTTTTCAGCTCACACCCTCGTTTCTCCGTTATCACACGAAATCTGTAGTCCGGCGAACCGGAAGGACCGGCTACACCAACTCCACCCGCTGTAATTTTATGCCGCGAAAATCACGGCGCAGAATACTCTCCGCCGCGTCCAGCCGGGCGACGATGATCGTTTCCAATTTATGCGCAACCCGAAATAATGGATAGTTGCAAATCGCGGCCTGTTTCAGGACCAGTTTCTTTACCGCCGTTTTATCCGGCGTCTGAATGCTTTCTTCCGCCAGGCAGTCCACCGCTTTAAAAATAGGCAACCAGTAAACAGTTTGCCGACTGGCCACCGAACTGATCAGCAGCACTCTTCGCCAGATTAATCTGGGTACATAGAGTTGGAATGTTGCCTGAAGCGATTCGGATACTAAAAACAACTGCCGGTCAAGCAGATCAATAAAATCCGGATCCTTTTCGTTAGCCAGCCGGCACACCGTAAGTTCGGCAATTCGATGCGCTTCTTCCGGTGTTACGTATCGCCGGTCGATTGGCTGCTCCACATTGGGAATGACCGGAGCATTCACAAAGTCCTTATTCTGTTGCAAACGAAAATATTCCATCGGTGTTTCCTTTCTTTCTCTGATCCAACAGTCAATATTTATGCAGGCTCCTGCCCCGGCTGTTCCGCATACAGCAGTAGACCCGCATCTCCATATTCGCCCATAATAATCTTCAAGTCCGGCGCTTTTTTCAACGCCTTATATTCCGGAATCCGAATCGCATCCCGAATCGCCGCTTTGGTAATTACCGTGGCCGCTACATTGTATTCTTCGGCCATTCTTTGCTTTACCCATTCCAAATGCACCGGGCGCACTTTGTTGCGATAAAGGCCCGTCCCGGCGGCAACCGCCACTTTATCCAGCCGTTTCCACAGATACTGCCAAACAAAATCCAGCGTATAGCCGGCACAGCATTCAACGGGGTCCCGGAAGCCTCTTTCATCGTACAAGTCCACACGGTGGCGCCAGATGTTATCCATAATATTGGTCCGCAAGAAGGAAATGCCAATCACAGCGGCCGGGCCTTTTTCCCCGGCTGCCTGCAACTCATTCGCCTTCGAACAGACTGTCCGGAGGGCTGAAGTTAAGCTGTCCAGAATCCGGTCCCGATTTTCCAGCAATGCCTGTTCCATTGCCGGAAAATCTTCCTCAGCCCAGCCTTCCGTCTGGTTTTTTATAAAATCCTGTACTATTTTTTCATGGTTCATTGCTGTACGTTCACCTTGGCTCCGCAGAGGTTGATGTCCTGTTTCATATTAATTTCACCAGCCCCTTGCTGAATACTGATTTCATCCATGGCACTGACGGTGATTTTACTGGTCTTGCTCGTAATTTCAATATCTTCTTCGGCTTCGAGCGTAATTTTCTTATCGCTCCGGATGCTTACGCCGCCATCATCGGTCAACGTCATAAGTAACTGGTCGTTGGCGATAATCTCAATGCCGCCTGGATTCAATATCAATTGTTTCCCGTGTACCGTACTGATTATCTTACTGTCCGGGTCCGTTCTGGCGCCCCGCTTAGAAGGCGTCAGGTTCACCGAACTGACGGCCACGGCCTCCGCTTCTTTATGATTGGGGAAGTAAAGGCGAACATTGTCCCCCACTTCAGGCATACAGTACCAGCCGCTGCCATCCGGCGAGGAGTATACGGTCGTATAGGGATAAAACCAGGTGGCGCCATCGTCCCAGGTCTGGTCTATGGAAGAAATATATACCCGCACTTGGTCATTTTTGACTTCTTTTATAATACCTTTCAGAGAAATTCCCGCCAGATTTGGATTATACAGATCATCCTGCATCAAACCTTTTTGGGTGGCGAGGGTATAAGTATTGTTTACGGCTCCCTCTTCCATGCGGATACGACTATTCATTACGTAAAAATCAAGATTGAGGAAGTTCACTTTTTGCCCCAAACGCAACACATCCAGAGATTCTACGATACAATAGGTAAAATCATTCTCACTTAAGGCCGTACCACTGTTTTTCCGGGTATTTTTACTGGCTTCGGCATATCGTTTGGTATCCCGGTAAATTTTATAGGAAGATACATTGATCTGCGGCCCTTCCTGATTTTCTCCCTCCTGCCCTTTATTATCATCCTGGTTTCCGGCTGGCTGCGGCGGTAAACCAAAGTATATTTTAGGACATTCAAAGGTAATATCCGGCACCAGACCGATGTTAAAAAAGGAGGCCAGTCTCTTCAAAAACATCCAGTCCGTCTCCTCGTACTGGAGAATCAGTTTGCCGGTGGTCTGCCTGTCCCGTCCTTCCGGCACAAACAGTACATTCCCGTTCAGATTTGGCACATAGTCCCTCGCCCCGGCGTTAATCCGGTCAAAGATATATTGATACGGTTCCTGCTGCCGTTGAAAGGAACGGCTCTGTCTGATTACATCCAATTGAAAGCTAAAACTGACCGCTTCAATTTCCAGATATTTCAACCCGCCTTCAACCTGCTGCTGAATATTGGTTACCAGGCCTTTAAATAGGCACTTTTCCGCCCCGCTATGATCCGTATAGGTCAGAGTCACGGGCGAGTTTTCAGTGGTAGTCTGGACATAGTCCCGTCTGGGGTCCATTCCGTTATCGGGCAGTGTGCCGCGAATATACAAGCGGGCATGTTCATTTATGGCTTGGGTAATTTCCACCGCCAAAATATGCTGCAACGGATAAGGCGAAAAGTGCAGATGGTGCCAATTGATCGCTTTTCCCTCACTTGGCAGCATGGTTTGCTCTTGCTGATTAGCGGATTCCATTCGCCTGCGCTCCTTTCCAGGACAATTCCGGGTCTGCCGGCGGAACTGCCGGCATCACTCGCACCGACTGCATAATTTGCCGCGCAATCGGCTGCCAGGCCTTGTACACTGCAAAAGGGCAGCTAAAAATCCCCATGATTACGCTTCTTTCCATTTCTAAAAAGAAGCGATACTGGTACAACGGCTCCCCCATGGTGGGACTCTTGAATTCCATAAAAGCGGCTGTTTTTTCCGCGACGTTTTCTACTCCTTCGCCAACAAACAAGTATGACGGGTTCTGTTTTCGCAGCAGCATTTTTACGAGGTCTTTTATCTCCGGAATTGCTTCCTCATCAATGTCATTGGAAATATAGCTTAAAGTAATATTGATTTCACCGGTCTGATCGGTCTTGATAACCTGGGGCCGGTCTTCCGAAGGGTATTTTAGGCGAGCCCATTCTGCCGGCATGTCCTCAAAAACAGTCGGTATATAAATTTTCAACCTGTCATCAAAAAAGGACTGCTCGGCAAACTCATACTTTTCGTCATTAACAATCACACCTTCATAGATGCTCTGGCTGTTGATTTCTTCCTGTTCTTCCAGCTGATTGACGATATGGCGGATTTTTTCATCCACATATACATGGGTCATAGTGAACTCCTTTCTCCCTCTTTCAAAACTAATTTTTGAATCTCACCAAATATATTTAAATGGATTAATATAGTTAAACACCCATAAAAAAGAAAGTTAAAACTGTAACTTTCCTTTTACTTCATAACCTGCCAAATTCCTCCTTAAATTAGAATAAATGGGATAAAGGTCCCTAAAACAAGTACAATTTATAGGACTAAAATTCTATATATGGAAAATTTTTCTTTAAAAAGTCTATAACAAATTTGTGACAAAAAAGTGACAAACAAAAGCCCGGCAGCCAAAAAAAGACTAAGGGACGGTGGTTGTGTCTAGCTGGACACAACCACCGTCCCTTAGTCTTTCTCCCCTTAAATGTAATACTTTGCTTTGTCTCCATCGTTAAACAGAGCAATTTTGTGATAGATTACTTTTTTCATGGCTTCAATACACGGGGGGTAGATTGCGTTCGGTTCACGGATCGCCGGATCTTGCAAGACCTCCCGGCATTTTTTATAAAATGCATCTTTGATATCGCTGGATATATTGATTTTAGAGATTCCTAATTTTACTGATTCGGCGATTTCTTGATCCGAATTGGCCGAACCGCCATGCAATACCAGCGGTATAGCCACACATTCCCGGATTTCCTTTAACAAATCCAGTCTCAACTTGGGCTGCCTATCCTTAGGATAAATTCCATGGGACGTGCCAATCGCAATGGCCAGCGTATCCACTCCCGTTTTTTCCACAAACTCTTTAACGGTAGCAGGGTCCGTATAGATAATCTTTTCACTGCCGCTTTCCCCGCCGTTGCCGGTAGTGCCAATTGTGCCCAATTCCGCTTCGACCGAAACATTGACTGCGTGCGCCATTTCGATGACTTTTTGGGTAATCGCAACATTTTCCTCAAAAGAAAGCAAGGAAGCGTCAATCATTACCGAAGTAAAGCCGCATTGAATCGCTCTGACAATTTGGGCAAAATTACCGCCATGATCCAGATGAATGACTACGGGAACGTTGGTTTTGGCGGCTTCCTCCCGCACGCCGGCAATAAAACTATCTTCCACAAACGACAATTCATCCGGGTGAATGGCAATAATTACGGGGGCCTTTTTTTCCTTGCAGGCTTCCATAACCCCTTTTAAAATCATACTGCTGCTGACATTAAAAGCAGGTACGGCAAAATGATTTCTCTGCGCTACGGACAATAACTCTTTCATATTTAATAACATATCCATCGATCTCCTCTAATTTTTGTTGCTGGAACCGGATAACCGGATATAATACCGAACCAATTCCATGCTGTCTTTCTCTACCTGACTGACTAAATCATAATAGGTTAGGTTCTCATCCTGCTGCAGGCGGCTTTTTACCGCCTGCAGATTTGCATTCATAAAATCGCAGCCGACGTTAATCTTATTGATGCCTTCTTTCACGGCAGTTAAAATATTCTTTTCCCCCGAGCCGGAACCGCCATGGAGCACCAAGGGCATCTGCGTCTGCTTCTTTATGTATCGCAGCCGGTCAAAATCAAACTCGGGGGTCATACCTTGCGGATAATTTCCATGGGAAGAGCCAATCGAAATGGCTAGCGCATCAATCCCTGCTTCCTTGGCAAAGGTAACCGCATCCTCGGGATCGCTGTACATGGATCCATCCGTAAATCCGGCTTGCTCCGTACTGCCAATGCAGCCTATTTCTCCTTCCACACTTACCCCCTTGGGAAAAGCATACGCAACAATTTCCTTCGTCATCGCAATATTTCCGGCCAGCCCAAAGCGGGAAGCATCCACCATCACCGAAGAAAATCCGTCGTCGATTGCTTTTTTTAAAAACAATACCTCTTGTCCATGGTCATAATTTAAAGCGACCTTTATATCAGTCCTGCCTGCCAGCGTTTTAACGATCGGCGTTATTAACTGGCTGTCACAATGAGCAAGCAAATGATCCTGATACAGATTAATAATAATCGGCGCATTTTCCTTTTCCGCCGCCCGGATTACGGTTCTCGCAGTCTCCAAATTGAAGCAGTTGATTGCCATTACCGCATAAAACCCGGCATTTGCCTTACTTAACATTTCTTTCATAGAAACGTACATAGCGCATACTCTCCCATTATTTTATACTAATGCCCGATAAATCCATCTCTTCCTCCTCATCCACTTCCGCTGCGTCTTCGACGGCGTCTTTCTTTAAGAACACCAGCAATAAGGCGGTGACAAGACTGCCGGTACCCAGCGCAATTAAAAAGCCTAGCGGGTTTTGCATGGCCGGAACAATAAACATTCCCCCCGAAGGAACCGGCGACCCTACATTTAACAGCATGATTAGAATTCCGCCGATGGCGGCGCCAAAGGAGCAGGAAAATATAACCCGGAGCGGGTCGATCGCGGCAATCGGGATAACGCCTTCGGTGATCATGCAAATCCCCATCGGAAAGGCAATTTTTATATTATCGGCTTCATTTTTACTGTATCTGGATCTTTTAATCAGCCAGGACAAGGTTACCCCAAATGGCGGAATCATGGAGGCACATACTTTGATCGCTTCCGGTCCGTAGATTTTGTCAATTAACAGACCGTCGGCAAATAAAGAAGCCACTTTATTAACCGGTCCGCCAAAATCAAAGGCCGCCATGGCTCCCATGATCGCCCCAAAGATCACTTTGGACCCGCCCTGCATATTAACCAGCATATCTTTCAGTGCAAAGGAAGCGGCGGCAATCGGCCTGCCGATAATAAAGAACATGATAAAACCGACAATAACCGACGCCAATAACGGAATAATCATCATCGGCATCAATCCCTGAGCCCAGATGGGAACTTTTATGTTCTTCTTGAGAACATTCACACACCAGCCCGATAAATAACCGCCAAGCATACCGCCAAGAAAACCCGCCCCCATTGCATTGGCAATCATCCCCATTAATAAACCGGGCGCAATCCCCGGCCTGTCCGCAATCGAATAGGCAATGGCCGCCGACATAACCGCCGGAATTAAGCTCATCCCGTAAACCCCTAAGGTAACCGACGCTTCCCAAAAATTATAATAACTTTTGTAATCCGAAATTAAGGCCGGATTGCCGCCGGCTATATTGCCGATCGCAATCAATAACCCCGAGGCAACGACCAAAGGAAGCATGTACGATATTCCTGTCAGAGCATGACGCTTTAGTTCCAACTTTTTTAACATAATGAACCTCCATTCAACTCATTTTTTATTTCTCTAATTCTTCCTGGATTTTCTTTAATAATGCTTTGGGAGATTTAATGGCAATCTCGGTGGGGATTTCCACGATCCGTTTTCCCTGAAAACGTTCCTTGCCGCCCACTTTAATATCCGCGGCAATAATCACAATATCCGCTTCCTGGATATCCTTAGCGGTTAACTCATCCTGCGTTCCGATGGTCCCCTGCGTTTCAATATGAATCGTATGATTTAACTCTTTCCCGGCTTTCAGTAATTTTTCTTTGGCAATATAGGTGTGTGCAATTCCGGAAGTACAAGCCGCAATGCCGACAATATTCATCTTGACCACTCCTTTTACTTGTCTTCACTAAAAATATCAATAATCTCGCTGGTTTGGGTACTGGTCAACAATTTTTCAACAACCTGCTCGTCCGCCAATTTACCCGCAAATTCCCCTAATAGCTTTACATGCATCGTTGTACTGTCCACATCCCTCACGGCAAATAAAACAATGCACCGGACCGGCTGATCATCCAGGGATTCCCAGAATATTGGACGTTTCGTTCTCCCGATTGCCAAAGACGTTTTCAATACGCTTTTCGATTTACCGTGAGGAATTGCAATTCCACCCCCTATTCCCGTTTTTCCCTCGGCTTCCCGCAAATACACATCCTGTATAAACTTCTCCTTGGAGGATAAAACACCCGATTTCATCAGCATATCCACCAAGGCATTGATCGCTTCCGCCTTATTCGCTGCGTCCAACTCCAGATTAATCCGGCTTTCATCAATCACTGTCAGCAAATCCATGTTTAAGCCCCCTGATTCTCCGATTTTATTTATGCTCTGTTTTTATTACAAAATGGTATACCCTTTTGAGTAAATCCTCCGACAAGTCTGCCTCACCGCCAAGGATCACGGTTACTTTCTTTTTACCGCCATCCATGTTTTTCAGGATAACCGGCCGGTTCTCTTGCTGCCCAGCTGGCTTGCTATATATGCAAAGCTCTGCGTTATTTAGCACAATTCGCTCCCAGCATTGGGCCTGCGTACTGTCAAGATACCGGCCATCGGTTGCCAAAGAGATCTCCGGGTCCTCTTCGATCCTTTCTGTAACCGGTTGATACCCCGGCAGCAACGATTCCCGGATCCGGCTTACATCCGCTTTATTAAATAAGGCGCTGACATAGGCTACGGGTTTGTTTACCGGCTTCGTTAACTTTACCGTTGATAAAACTAAATCAATATCCTCCCAATCCGTCTTCCTTTCCATCTCTTTCGCGGAAACAATATCTACGATCTTCCACTCCGGGAATTGATTCTTTACCCGTTTGGCCAGTAAATGGGAGGTTCCGACTCCCGTAGAGCAGATAATCATAACATTTTGCCGGTCTATCGATTCCTCGATAGCGGATTGAAAATAAACCGCGATATAACTAATCTCGTCTTCACTAATTGGCGGCAAATTGTACCGGACTCTTATCTTCAGAATCACCAGCCTTAGCAACAGCATGACCTCGGGAAATTCCTCTTTTATTTCATTTAGCAAGGGATTCTTTATTTCAATGTTGTACTCAATCCGATTTATCATTGGCTTTAAATGAAGAAGCAGGCTATTGAACAGCAGGGGAGTAAACAGAAAATTAAATTGTGAGATTTGGGCGGACAAGTCAATCATTTCCTTGGCCATTCGATGTAAAAAATCGTCCACCTCATTTAATTTGTCGGCATAAGATTCCTGTACGATCACCCCGCCGGAAGACATGAGATAGCGGTAAATATAAAATACTTCTTCCTTATTTATCTTTATAGCCAATGCATTTTCCAGCCATCTTGCCATCTTCTGGGAAACACGGTAAAAGGACGGATCCTCCATTTTTTCCACTTTGGTTTGGGAATAAATCGTTTTTCCCTGTTTGGTTCGCTGGATTAAAATTAATAAGTGAGTAATCAGATTAATATAGTAGGGTTCGGTTATCCGATAATGTAAAAGCGTTTCCGCTTTCTCAATCACTGTTTTCACTTGACTTACGTTAAATTCGCCAAAATGCTCTTCTAATTCCAAAATCGTTTCTTTATCAATCCGGGTATTTTCCACTTGCAGCGGCATGCTTTTGGAACCGATTAGCGTATTCAGCATATCAACCATGGCTTTTCGAATATCCGTTTCCGAGCCGGTTAAATAGGTTCCCTGAATACTCTTTCTAAGCTGCAAATTATACTTTGCCAACTTTTCTTCAATCACTTTAAAGTCGTTTACAATCGAAGTTTTACTAACAAAATATTTACCGGCTAAATACTGAATCGATAATTTCTCTTTGGTTCCCTCAAAAAGCTCAAAAAGTATTTTCATCCGTCGATCTTCTACGGATAAATCATACAAAACGTTATTTTCCTCGATCCGATTCCCAATAGCATTGCGTCCTGACGGGAGAAGCCGGACTCCCCGCCCGGAAATCCGTTCCAGACTCACGCCGCTTTCTTCTATGACTGCCAGGTCATTCCGGATTGTCTTAATGGAACATTGCAGCGCCGCCGCAATGTTTTTAACAGGCTCAAAATCATCCATCTGCAACAAGTATTTCAGGATTTGTTTTTGCCGATGCTGTAGCTCCTTCATGTGGATTTCCTCCTGTCCTGTTTACATTCGCATTATAGCATTATTTAGTGAATTCAAAAATGACAAAACATTGCCACAATATTAATCCCATTTTAGTATACTTACTGCCGTCTTGATTTTGTCCCTGTTAGGACAACGGTAAGGATTCTGACAAAAAAATCACAGACTCTGGTGTATAAAAATAAAAGGCCCTTTTAAATTATCGTTTGCAAATTTTTTATACAATGCTACAATATAGTTAGAATTCTAATTATAGGAGAGCAACATCAATGAATGATAAACTACCAACCATGTCCAAACTGGGCGTTGTATTTCTCACCTGGAGAAGGTATCTTCAAAGGAAACTGAACTCCCACAAAATAACCCTGAAACAGTTGTATGTTCTAAGGCAGCTTGAAAAATGTGAATTTCTCTATCCGTCCCAGATTGCAGATATGCTGTTCTGCGATCGTCCAACGGCAACCGTTGTTATTAAAAACCTGGAAAGGGAAGGCTGGGTAACGAAGGAAAAGGATCACGAAAATTCAAAACAGGTCAAAGTATTTTTGGCGCCGGAAGGACATCAAAAACTACTCTCACTTAAAAATGGGTCAAAACTTCCCGTAGAGGAAGTTGATCCGCTGGAGTGTTTTACCATCGAGGAAAAGCAGCAATTTGACCAGCTTATCAGCAAGCTTGACCGGTATATTGCGAAACTGGAAGATAAGTAAAATTTTTTACTTATCTGATTAGAGTTCTAATTATTAATTGGAGGTTTAAAATGAACAACACGCTGGAAACAATCTACTCACTGCGTTCCATCCACGGCAATTTCTCAGAGAGGGACATTTCTCCTGAAGACCTGAAAACCATAACAGATGCCTGTGTTCGTGCAGCAAATGCATCCGCCAGGCAATCCTATTCGGTCATTGTCATAAATGACCGACAGACCATAAAGGATCAGTTCTGCTATGGCGGCAGTAAAGCGCTTCTCTTCTGTATCGATTTCAACCGTATTCTCAAAACCGCCGCTTATCTTGGGCAAGAGTTCAATACGGATGGCATTATCGGGTTTATTACGGGCAGTACGGATACGATCCTGGCTGCTCAGACCGCCGCGCTGGCCGCGAAATCACTGGGGATTGACTCCCTTTTTACAAACAGCATACACCGTTGTGACATCACAAAACTGAATAGAGCGTTCGATCTACCGGTGAAATACTGTTTTCCCCTGATTGCGCTTATTCTTGGCTATCCACAGGTAGAACCAGGTTATATGAAAGGCCGGTTGAACGGAACGGGAATAATCCATTATGAAAAATACCATGAACCGGATAAAACAGACTTGGATGAGCTGGTATCGACTTACGATGATCCACAGAGGCATATGGGAATGATCCACGATTGGCAGGACAAGGGGTACCAACACTACCTCGATTGGTTCTATCGGAAATGGTGTTCGCCTGTAAATACGGAAAAGGAATCGGAAGTATATTCCGTTCTCAGGCAAGCCGGATTCATTGTTTAAGCGCAAATTCGTATCCGTATCAGGGGTCGATCCAACATTTTAACCTTTTTATACGCTAAGGGATACGTATTAAACAATATCGGAATCGGGGGAAAAATAATTGATAAAATTAAAGCAGAGCATAAAAAGTAAAAGGGACGGTGGTTATGTCTTAGGCAGACACAACCGCCGTCTCTTACTCTTTCTTACTGTCTGATTCTTCCGGAGGAGCTTCACTGTCTACGCTATCCTTTATATCAAATAAACCGGATTCTAAGATCTGAAGTACAAGCCGGTAAGATTTTGCCGCCCCCACCGAATATAGGTCACCACGATGCTTTTCCATGTCCTTTGCCATTGTGTCTAACCATTCGATTAATAGCCGGATGTTAATCATTGCCATTTGGACTTCTCAACTCGTTCCATAAACTAACTACCTGTATAAATTCCGCTTACCCAAGGTGTTTAAAACCCCTAATTTATGTTGAATCACTTGTTTGGCTGCCGCTATGCAACGGGGGAAAATCTCATTCGGTTCGTAGATTCCGGGATTCTCCGCGAGAACCCGCCGGCATTCGTTAAAGAAGACACTCTTCACGTCGCTGGAAATGTTCACTTTGCAAACGCCCAAGGCTACGGCCTGGCTGATTTCCGGGTCCGGATTGCCGGAGCCGCCGTGCAACACCAGCGGAATGTCGACCAGCCGG
Organism: Allolucifera butyrica; assembly: GCF_900476375.1. Lineage (GTDB taxonomy): Bacteria > Bacillota > Negativicutes > Sporomusales > UPPP01 > Lucifera > Lucifera butyrica. Next base: position 44,318 of record NZ_UPPP01000072.1, read on the forward strand.
CTGATTTCCGCCAACCGTTTCAGGTCCAGCTTCGGCACAAAATTCTTCGGGTATAAGCCATGGGCGGTGCCGATCGCCACCGCCAGGGTATCAACGCCGGTCTTTTCCACAAAATCCTTGGCCTGGGCCGGATCAGTATAGACCACCTGCTCCACGCCCTCGGCGCTGTAATTCATGACGCCGATAGAACCCAGTTCCGCCTCCACGGATACAGGAACCGCATGGGCCATTCTTACAATTTCCCGGACTTGTTTGATATTCTCCTCATACGGTTTCTTCGAGGCATCGATCATAACGGAAGTATAGCCGTTATGAATCGCCCGCATCACATCCCCGACCGTTTCGCCATGGTCGAGATGAATCACCACCGGAAAGTCCGCCTCGCAGGCGGCCCGGCGTAGCGTGGCAAGATAGAGATCGGTCAGGTGTTCAATTTCCAGTGGATGAATCTCCAGGATTACAGGAGATTCCGTTTCCTTGCAAGTCTCCAGCACCGCCCGCAATATTTCATGACTGCTGATATTAAACGCCGGCACTGCGAATTGATTCTCCCTGGCAACCGCCAGTAACTCTTTCATCGTGTACAGCATCCTTGAACGCTCCCTTCTACTTTTTCTTATTCATAATTATTCTTCCACTTCAGTCCTGCCACACTCAGGCAGGTAATAACGGTTCCCGCCACTAACGCCAACACATACATAGGTAAATTGCCAATGACATGCGGAATCGGCAAAATCCAAATCCCGCCGTGCGGCGCCAGACTGGTGCAATTCGCCCCCAGCGAAATGGCGGCGGCTACCGCGGAACCGGCCATCAAGGCGGGAATCACCCGCAAGGGGTCCGCTACGGCAAAAGGAATGGCCCCTTCCGTAATGTACGAAAGCCCGAGCACCCAGCAAGACTTTCCCGCTTCCCGTTCTTCCATGGTAAATTTCTTTTTAAACAATACCGTGGCTAACGCCAACCCCAAGGGCGGTGTCATGCCGGCCACCATGCAGGCGGCGATGGGCGCGTATACCCCGGTGGACATCAACGCAATGGAGAAGGTAGAAATGGATTTATTAATCGGCCCGCCCATATCGGAGGCCATCATAATGCCAATCAGCGCGCCAAACAGAACCCCTTGCGCCGTATCTAACGAATTTAAAAAGAGCGTCAGCGAATCGAGCAAATATTTCACCGGTTTACCGACGACAAAAAGCATGAAAAAGCCGGTAACGCCCGTGGCGACTAAAGGTACAATAATAAGGCCTTTCAGGGTTTCCACCGATTTCGGCATTTTTATCTTTTGCATCAGGAAGGCCGTCAAATAGCCGGCGAATAACGCGCCGAGCAGGCCGCCTAAAAAACCGGCTCCGATACTTTTGGCCAGAACCCCCGCTACCATTCCGGGGCATATCCCCTGTTTACCGGCCATGGAATAGGCAATCCCGGCGGCCAGCATCGGCACCATCATGCCGAAAGCGGCATCGCCGCCAATTTTGCTGAACGCGGCGGCCCACAGATTATAGCTGGGGTCCTTCGGATCCCCGGCATGAATGCCGAACATGAAGCTGAACGCAATTAAAATGCCGCCGGCAATGACGAAGGGCAGCATGAAATTGACGCCACTCATTAAATGCTTATACAAGCCGGTCTGCTGCTGCTTTTTCTTTTCTTTCGCCGCCGCCGCCAATTGAAATAAGCTGCCAGTATTCCCTTCGATTGCCTTCGCCAAAATTCCTTTAGGATTTTTCACCGCCTGCTCCAGCGAAACCTCCACCACCCGCTTGCCGTCAAACCGGTCTAACTCCACATGCTTCGAAGCGGCGATGATCACAATGTCGGCGGCCTGAATTTCCTGCGGGGTCAGTATATTCCCTATTTCCACCCCCTGCGTTTCGATCTTGATCTCATGCCCCAGCTCTCTTCCCGCTTTCTCCAAGGCTTCCGCCGCCATATAGGTATGGGCAATTCCGGTAGGACACGCTGTAATACCCACAATTTTCATCCGGTAATTCCTCCTCTTCCTTCGAATCCCTACGTCCGGCCCCCGGCCGGCGCGAAGGCACCGGCCGCAGCCGTCCGTTTGCCGAGACAGCCTACGGGCACTCTGCCGCCGCCCCGGACTTTCGTATTGCATTCTCCTAAATACAACGGTTTACGTTTATAGCCGGATAGGCTATAATAAAGTTGTTTACAATTTCTTCCGCGCACCCTTTGTTTACGGCAAAATGGGCGCACAAAACCAGCAGCATCAGTGCTTGGCGGCTTGCAATGCTGCTTGCTTTTTCCTCTCACCTCACTTCGATTGATTTGTGGACAAGCAGATAAAAAAACAGCTCCTTTCCTAACGCAGGCAGTCCCAGTATGCCGGTGTGATAATCACGCCGCTTGCGATGGTCGCCTTGCTTGTTTGATCTATTTATTACAAAAGCGAAACAGTCTGGACCCAAGGATGCCAGTTCTTGTCCAAAATTTCCGCTTTGGTAAACTGGGAAAAACCCAAATTAATCTTTAAATAATTTCCATTTACCCTAAACTTTTCGCATATTTGCTAATCATCGTAAAATGAACTCCGACAATATCAGCAAGATGGGTTTCGCTCATATCTCTTTCAACTCTCAATTTCAGAATTTAATTCACTGTATTATTCATTTTTTCATCACCTTTTAATTTAATTTTATAGAATTAAATTCTAAATGTCAATAATCATTTTAGAAATTCATTCTAACTTTTTTTGTTTTATCTAAACCATAATATAATTAAACTAGAATTTAATTCTGAAAGGCAGGTAGTTGTAACTATGGATTACGGAAAACGATTAAGAGAATTGCGCAATAGTAAATACTTATCTGCCAATGCATTAGGACGTATGGTAGACTTAGACCAAACAATGATATATAAAATAGAGCGCAATGAAGCAAAACCATCATTAGATTCGCTTGAACGTATCTGCTCTGCCTTAGATGTGACTATGGCTGAGTTTTTCGCTGATAATCCCACCGAAGCTGCCAATGTAACCATTCGTTCAGTAACCTCTGATGATGCAGAGTTACTTGAATTTCGGAAGGAACTTGAAGAGCGTGAAGATCTTCAGCGCTTTTTTAGGCAATTAAAAAGCCTCTCCCCTCAAACCTTGAAGCGCGTAATACGTTACATCAAAATGGTTGAGGAAGAAGAGGCTAAGGATAACTTATAAAATGAGCGATAATTGGAGTGTATCCCACAATCTGTGTAAACTCAAGATTGGCGCAAAACAACAAAAATTTTCAGGGGGCAAATCAGCCGATATGGTTGGTTTGCCCTTGCTAGCATTATATCGAAAAGGTTCTAACTGTCAAGCTAATCGAGCCTGTCAGCAAAAAATATTTCCAGTTGGGAATAGATCTTACCCCAGTCCTGGCGACGGCCCGTCCATTTTTTTGTAATGTCCATCATGGCCAGGTACAGCATTTTTAACAGGCTTTCGTCCGTCGGAAATACAGATTTGGATTTCGTTACCTTACGAAGCTGTCGGTTAAAGCTTTCAATTGCATTGGTGGTATAAATCAAGGTTCTGACTTCCTGCGGGTATTTAAAATAGGTGGATAAATTTGCCCAGTTGGTCCGCCATGACAAAGCGATCTTCGGGTATTTTTTGCTCCATTTTTCATCGAAGGAGTCAAGTTGGTATAATGCCGTCTGCTCGTCTATGGCGGCGTAAACCTTTTTTAAGTCGGCCATCAGTTCTTTAATATCCTTATAGGAAACGAACCTCGTTGAATTACGGATCTGATGGATTACGCACTGCTGGATTTCTGTTTTGGTGAATACTGCTTCAATTGCGTTTGCAAAGCCCGTGAGGCCATCCACACAGGCAATTAGAATATCTTCTACGCCACGATTTTTCAAGCTATTGGGGACTCCAAGCCAGAATTTGGCGCTTTCATTTTCGCCGACCCACATACCTAGAACATCCCGGACTCCGTCCATTTTTATCCCAATGGCAATGTAAACCGCTTTCTTTACGATTTGGCCTTCGCTACGGACGTGAAAGTGGATAGCGTCCATGAATACTACGGCGTAAACACTTTCCAAAGGCCGCATCTGCCATTCCTTCACGACGGGTAGGATTTTATCCGTAACCCGGCTGATGGTACTATCGGATACTTCTAACCCGTAAATATCGCGGATATGTCCTTCAATGTCACTGGTTGTCATGCCTTTGGCATACATGGATAAGATTTTTTCTTCAATATCACCGCTGAGGGTGGTTTGATTTTTCTTCACGATTTGCGGCTCGAAATCCCCTTTGCGGTCGCGAGGGACAGCAATTTCCAGATCACCGAGGCTAGTTTTCAATGTTTTTTCACTGTATCCGTTACGACTATTATCCGTTTCTTTGTTGCGATAGTCGTATTTGCTGTAGCCTAGTTCGTCTTCCATTTCACCTTCCAAGCCGTTTTCAAGGACAGAGCTTACCATTTCCTTGAATAGCTCTTGTACTCCGGCTACGTCATTAATTCCGGCATCCTGTAGCATTTCCAATAATTTTTTTCGCCGTTCTCTTCTTTCGGGGCTAATTTTTCTTTTAACCATAAGTAAACCTCCAAGTTTGTATTTTTATTTTACACCAACTTGGAGGTTTACACAGAATACGGGATAGACTCGATAATTGATCAAATCTCCAATATGATTTCCGAACTCGTCCGCATAACCAACGCTTGCCTGGAAGAACTCCGGAAGAATGTTGCCGACTTACAACAGGATGTATAAAAAAACACGGCTTAGTGCCGTGTTTTTTTGAAGTAATTTGCTTAGTTTTTACTTCCATATGGGCTTACTTTGGCGCTTACTAATTTGCACTTAGGACAACCACTTATAATCCTTTCTTTTTCCGAATAGTAGTAAGGAACATACATAATCATTCCTGCACTTCGAATTATGTCAAAAGCAAGTCCTTGAACAACCTTCCCCCCCAGCATCGATTCCCCAATCATTATGTCGCTCAAAGGCAAATTTTCAGGATTATAGATTCTTACGTCGCCGGGTTGACGGTTATATGCCTCCGTACGATCACCAGATTTTCCATAGGCAATGTCTGTCGCTTTAATCCAATTAATGGGTTCGGCTTTATGGCACCAATCGACAAGCTTAGTAAGTTGGTTAGGGTCAATCTTACGCTGATAGTCGCCATGCCTTTTGCATGTGCCAACTTCAGCCAAACTTCCCAAATAGAAATCATATGAATGATCGTCGGCAATAAGCGGTAAGCGGAAATAAGAATCTACTTCCAGTGGTTGAATGCTCGTGTTACGTAATAATTTGACCAATATGCTATAAAAATGGTATAAGCATTGACTCTCTCTATCAGGAAAACCAAACATATGGAAATCTTTGATATTCTCAATATCAACATTAAAATATTTGCCTCGATGTTCTTCACCGTGAAGAAAAAATCCTTTATTCAAAATAAAGACACCATTACACCAGACATGGTTTGGATTTTGCTTAGCAAACGCCTCTATTTCCCGAATAATGTCTTGCCACTCAAGATCACTGTCATATGCAAACAAAATTCCGAAGCCACGATTAGATTTTCGTTCATCATAAATAACCCAACCAGTCGGCTCATAATGAGCTCGATCTAACCGTTTAAAAGATGCAAGATTGGCCAATCCATCTTTGATCTCATGTTTATTTAGCCGGGATTTCACTTGAATTACACCATATACACTTTCAACGGGAAATACTTCATAAATTTCCTCCCGCTGCATCAGGCAAATTGAATCAAAAGGATCATATAGGAGAATGTCCATTTCGTTACTCATATGACCGGTTGTCGATGCAACACGAGCACTAGTTCGCGAAATGCCATATCGATTCGGTAAATATCCACTACTCATAAGAAATTTCCGGAGTATTTCTTCGCGAGCACTTCCTACATCTCGTGGGTGCTTAATGTCTTTCGATTTATTGTAATCAATAAGCATCTGTGTCTGACAATACAAAAATTCCCGTTCGAGACCATGAAATTCTCTATCTTTGGAGCGTAAGGCTATTGCTCTCTGAGATTGATCAAGTAGAACATTCTTTATATCTTCCTCCCGTTGTTTATCGTCTGACATGATGCATTACACTCCTTTGATTTTTAAGGTATACCACATCTGTATAAAAGCCTATTCCTATGAAAACAAAATAATAAGTTTCTACCGCAAACAAATATTTACTCACTATCGAGCTTCAGCCTAATTGAGAATAAGCAAGAAAAGCCTTGGAAATCCTCCAAAGCTTCTTATGACAACAATCTATAAGCATAACCAAATCAATATCAGAAATTGCATTACAACAAGATTCTTCTCTTGTTTCTAAGCTATTGGCACTTTCTTATTCGTGTAGGCAGTAACTTATCAATTTCTTCATCGGAGAATGTTAGCTCCTCACTCTCTTTTAAAGCTTTTTGTGCCGCCTCGTAAGCCTTTGAGTTTGTTCGCGGGCATCCTTTATATATGTTGCCTAATTTTTTTTGTAATTCATCCCTTTTGTTAATGGCATCTCCTATGGGCATAAACCTAAAATCTGTAAGCAATGAAAGGTAAGATTCCCTTATATCCCATAAACTCGAAGCAGCTGCCTTATGTTTTTCTGCAAGCCCAGCAAGATCATATTTCTTAGTGTAGGCATTTAAAACCAACAAAACCGTTGATAGAATTGTGCCAATAACGGCAGCTATTTTACCATCCCAAATGACAGTAGCCAAAAAAGTACCTGTTGTTACAGCCGAGAGAATCATCTGCCATAGCTTTATACAAGCATTGGAACTCAACAAAATATCGGCACATTTTTCATGAGTTTTGTGACTATAGGTGACGCGTCCAAAGCACTCTCTAATTTGAGCTTCAAGCAACTCCTGCTGCTCATGAAGGGAATTTTGTTCCATAAATTTCTCTCCATTTCTGCTTTGCAGACCACTCATAGTCTTTTTCATAATTAATAGCAGTGAGCGAAAGATTATAACATTGAAGAGCCTTGTACTCAAACGGTCCCTTCCTATTGACTTGCTGATTACTCCCTAATGCCAGCCAATAGTTCTGACTCTTATTTTGTTCACTCAGATACTTAAAAAAATCCCTACTCATCCAATCGTAATATAAATACGAATCGGTACGATGTTCCCAGGTCTTCATAAAGTTATATGCCAGTGTATCAATCAGTAAACCGCCCATCGGTACATCCCATGTATCTTTCCATGCCCTTGCCATTCTACATAGCCGTTTTAAGTTCTTATTCCATAAATTGTTTGCACTGTTTATTTCAGCAATCTCAGCTCTTGGTTTTGTAACCTTCCAACTTCCGCCATTATTCGTATCTGGATAAGTGCAAGATGAGTTATCCTGATTTAAAAAACATGGAACTATCTCAAAACGAACCCCATCAGTAAATTCTAATACAATAACCTGACCGTCTGCTCTCATATGCGTTGTCGAATAGGTTTTAGCAATTGAGTTTTTTACCTCTTGAAGTAGTGCCGACTGGCCACCGATAGTATACTTATTGTATTGATGATACTTTTCCACTGGTAATACAAATAACACATCAATATCGCTAATATGTATTGCCGTTCCTCTACCATAGGACCCGACGTATAAACTATTTTGTGTGTCAGAATTGATATTCCAAAAATCCAGATTTATCCGTGAAGTCATAGTTTTATATCTATGAGAAATTGCATCTGTCGTCGTTTTTATCATCCGTAGATCAGAGTTAAATGTCTCAAACCAATCTGCTAACCCCAACTCCCAATGCCTCCTCACACATTCTATTCCACCACTCCTTTAAAAACGAAACGATAGGCCTAACAATACTAGTTATCTTGTAATCTCAATTGGTACTCTGGTCCTTATCATATTAACGATTGGTGTATACAAATCCACTGTTTCTGCTTCGGTACTTAAAGAAACAATTAAGGAATACCGAATCTCTTTATTCCACCGTCCAAGCCCATGTCGCTCCCGCCACCAGCCAATGGCAGGATATATTCCAATCAGATTGCTTGTTGCCAGTTCAGCCGCGGTACCTTCCCAAATGTCCGAATGCACTGATCCACGATGCCTGGTATTTTTACCAATGAGCCAGCGGTCGCTGCCACTATCATTATCGAACTCACTCTCATCACGGGCCGCCGCATTCAGCCGCCGGTTAAAATTATCCATATCTTCATTTACATTATTTACATCAAACCGCAATGCGCAGGAAGCGTAACGATAACGATCTTTCCAGCCAACTTCCCCCGGGCTTGGTTCAATAAAATACGATAATGTCACGCGCATTCGTACCGTCTGCGCACCTAAAGCCAATAATACTTCTCGCGGCCAGGGTAATTGATGGATATGCATATCTTTTGTGACATATCTACCTCTTTCATCACGGTCATAGGGTTGAAGGCTTCCCTGTATAATTAAATTAACACTGTTTTGAGCACACCAGCGGGCCTTTGCCAAGTCTGGCACGCCGTAGCCGCATGTTCGTAATAGACGATGATACTCTCCTTTGCTTGGGTTTGCTGGCAGGAATTGTTGTCGCATTTGAAATGTCCAGTCAGCAGAATGAATCATCAAGCCGCGAACAGTCTCCGGCCAGGCGCTAGGGTATGCCGCCTGAAGCTGAGCCGCCATCCAAGCGGCTTGAGCAGTAGCTGCACTAGTTTGTCCAAAGCAAGTAAATAACCGTTCTGCCGGTCTATAATAAGTCGTCAAAACCGAAAGATCGTCACAAGTGAAACAACCTAATTTATCCCGAATTAAGTTGCCACCCTCCAGTAAAATCTCCGGTTTAATGGGCCATTTATTCTGTTCCCAAACACAAGAAGTTGTGCTGAAAGGAGATAATCCCCCTCTAGGTGCAACCTGTTGGGTGTTCTGCAGATCTGGTTCTGTAATTGTATCCTTTGCCGTATACGCTCCTACAGTTACCGCATTCCAAGCTTGTCCCGGACTTTCGACCCGGCAGGATATATTGCTTGCCGGGTAGTTTAAATAGTCTTCACGATCTCTGACGTTTCCAGCTGATACAAAGAATAGCCGTTGTTTATCATCCAAATAGCCAGATGCAATTTCATCGATAGCACCTGACCAGGAATCAGGACGCCCGTCATTTACGGAATACGCATCCGTAGTCACAGCCATGCAAAGAATGCGTTGGTATTCCGGACGCTGTATCTCTGCTTTACTAATCCCCTGCGATGTGATCGCTCCATACAATTCGGGATTGTTGTCTCCGACAGGCGGTAATATTTTAACGGATTCCAGCTTATGGGTTATCTGAATCGGCGTATTTGCCGTGACAGCTTCTTGCAAATCACCATAGGCCGCTATGCCGGCCATTTCTGTTCCATGGCCGGCATCATCATGCGTTCCCCACTCTGGCTTAAACGCATGCCGGTCGTCATCCTCCATTAGCGGTTCCAGTAATGTATGTCCATTGTTTACACCGGTATCCAACACACATACCGATACCTGGCTATCCGTCAGGACTTGTAACCGGGCAAGCAGATCATCTACCCATTCCCTTTGCCCGCGATTAGATTGTTCAACGAAAAAGCGGGCTGTTTCCGGCGCTCGTCTGAATTCAGCAATATAAGGACTCCTTTGCACCAATTCCAGCAGATGATTACGATAAACATGCGCCAAAATGACCGTTCTTTCGGGAAAATAGATGCTTTCATCTTTGAGCTGTATTCCCATGGCTGCAGATACTTCTTGAAATGCCACCAATACTTCGGGTTTATCGCTAGACAACCATATTTCACACCACACAGGTACTTCTGCTGTTGGCATCCAGGCTGCATCCCCTTGCCAAAAGGATTCCAGCACGGCCTGCCTGACCTCTTCAATACTAGCCAGTAAGGATTTATTTTTTCCGCTTTCCATATAGGCCACTGTTTTATTGAGAAAGTGAGCTCGTTTATCATACGGCACAAAAATAGTAGCCCGTTGAACCGTATGTTCCCCTAGTGTTATTGTTCGAACATTTAGCAGTCGTACGCCGGCCCGTAAATCCTCCAGGCTTTTAATCTTTAAATCAAAACCTGGTGCACTTTCAAACTCCAGGTACATTCCTTCGCGGGTGGGTACGGCAACCGCTTGCCGATTACTTACCTCGTCCTGGTACCGCTGCCAAGCCACGTCGAGCTGTCGCCGAATATTGGCACCGTGCTGTCCTGCATCACGATTAGGCGTTTTAAAACGCGGTCCATTTTGTTGAGGATTGGTATAATTGACACGGCTTACGGTGTCGCTTAAAAATAGATTGTCATAACGTTCTGGCATCTTTATTTTTCGCCCCAATCATAGACCGAGTGCCGCTCTGTAATCATTTTGCGCAGCAGATCCAGTGTCACGGTCGTTTGATCACTAAGAATGGCTTCTTTAATTGCATCATCACAAGCTTTGGTTATATCGGCATGACTTAGCGTCTTCGAAAATTTCGCTATCTCCAAAACATCTACCGTTGAAAAATCACCAAATCCACTTAGACGATTTTCAATCAATTGTACAATTTCATTTTGAGTCGGATAGTCATAATACAGAACATCGTCAAACCGGCGGAAGAGAGCCTGATCCAATAGCTTAATGCTGTTAGTTGCCGCCACAATCAGACTGTCTGAGCGGTCTTGCTCAATAAATTGCAAAAAGGTATTCAGTACCCGTCGCATTTCGCCAACGTCATTATCTAGTGTGCGTTCCGAACCAATCGCATCAAACTCATCAAATAGATACACACCCGGAAATTCTCGAATCGCATCGAAAATCTGCCTGAGTTTTGCACTCGTTTCCCCCATATATTTCGTGACTAGCTTATCCACGAGAATCGTACAAAATGGTAATTGCAGCTCGCCTGCCAAAACAGTAGCCGTCATAGTCTTACCCGTCCCTGGAGGCCCTGCTAAAAGAATCTTGCGGCGATTGCCTAGGCCATGTTTATGCAAACGTTCTCGCTGTTTAAATTCTTGCAGGATACGTTCAATCCGCGTGCGTAGTTCTTCCGAAACGACCAAATTGGAAAGCCGATAATCTGAGGTGGCGTTATACAATAACTCGTTCAGCTCTTTATTCAGCGGAACGACTTTTCCGTTTCTTGATTTATCAATTAAATCCCGGATGTCGCGGGCGAGTGCACTATGTCCTTGATTAGCCTCATGTGCCGCTAGTTGTAGGACAATGGTACGGAATCGTTCGTCATTTTGCTCAAAATGTGATTTAATCAGCATTTTCAATTGCTCTGCGGTCGCCACGGCACTCACCTCCAGTTATATATCTTATTCTACCAAAAAATCTTCTGCGCATTAATAGGCAAAACCATTTATTTTTACCAAATACTACATTTTATATTATACTTCTCCCATTTCAGCACTAAGCCCTTTACTCTAGGTAGCTAAACACACTAACTTTCCGCCGTGTAGTTTGCTAATTAGATTGCTCTGCCTAATGCGAAACGATCACGTGTGAATGAAAATATTGACAGAATAAATTTCCATATATTATTATACGGTCAATGAGATTTCTAGGCGAAAGGATGATATAAAATAGAAGCGCTAAATGAGAAAACATTTAAAATGGTTCGAGATATCCATAACTACCCTGATGCATTTTACATACTCAACTTTATATTAGCAATTGATTTTGGGCTTAATCTTACTTTTCAAAAAAACCTTCTGACTTTTGAATGGTCACAACTTACAATTGGAATTATTGTTGTTTTCGTGGCAACCTATATACTTTTTACATTATTAGCCAATATCTTCTTTGCACTTTTTGAATATTTCCTTTTGCAACTCTTTAGTCCGACGGTTGAAAGCATTAAAGATTTTTTTAAATGCAATAACTACAATACTTATGATAAAGATTCTAAGAGTATTTTTACCTTGCGTGATGAGGCACTAAAGGAAGAAAGTGATTTCAAACTTAAAATATTTAATGAACATCAAATACGTTATAATAAACTTGCGAGTAAGAAACAGAATTTCTTAAGCATTACCTTTAAGTTTATGCTCTTATTGCTCCTTGACTTGCATTTTACAAAAACAGAATCGAGTATGCAGCTTATGGTAAGCCATTTACCGCCTTTTTTATATAATTGGGCATTTTTTGCTTTGCTATTATTAGCTTTATTATGGCTAAGAGAATTATTTGAAACTGACAGTTCTGAATACAAAATAAACTGGCCAAAATGAGCCAGTTATCTATTCAATAATTTTTATTAATTAATTTTGCTGGTTCAATCCTGTCTCTTATATAAAATACTGTCTTTCACAATAAGACGACATTTTCATTGTTCTTCAACTCTAAATAAATATAAAACTCGATAAAAAATATACGAGAAAATATCGCAAGGACGGGGTATCGACACTTTCATGTTAGTATCCAAAAAGCCCTAAATAATTCACTTTCCATTTGTACTATTCAAAAAGGAATGAATTAGAATCGGTTCAGGACCTCTAATAAAGGTATACGGGAAACCGGTTTTACACCGCTCAACTTAAGAGTCTTTTCTTCGCCGGAACTTAAATCCCAATAGCTTATAGTTTCTAATTCATTAGGCCAGCTACCGTCGAAAGCAAATTCATTAATTAATCCGACCAATACCTCAACTTCCCCAAGCATATTATTAGGTTGTCCAAATGTTAAGATAACTGCATCACTATTATTATTGTCTAATAAATACGGAAATGGTATTTCAATTCCACGCCGTGTACTCGACAAAAATTTTTCATTAATAGTAATAATGCCTTGAATAAATTCCAAATCCTGTAATGGAATAGAACATCGACTACATGCTAATTCCTCTGCATGTTCCAAAAATCGCAATGCAATACCGCTTTTTTTCTCTCTAGTACGATAATCCTCTATAGGTTTTTTGCTACGGTTTTCATATGCCTGTGTTAAGACCTCAGTAGTATCCTGAATAGCGAAAGCGTAAAGTCTACTTCGCGCTGCACTACTATTCGAAGGATAGTTAAAAAACTTTCTGTAGTAACTATATAACGAACTTAATCGCACAGCATATCCCTCCTATTACTTACAAGAGACGAAGTTGCCGACAATTCTACCGCCCAATAATTCTATTAATCGTATTTTGTATTGCCCTGGAAAATCGTAACTATTTTTTTTTATTTCAAACTCCCTATTATAATTTTATTTCCCATTAAAAGCCAAAACTCCTGCCAAATTCATACATATTCGAGATTTTACTATGATAAAAAAATTTGCAAGCTAATTGACCATTAGAGGCAGATATTCTCGTTGTTTTTCTTTCTAGAAAAGCCCCTTCCCCGCCACTAAGTTAACATATTTTTTAAACTATCTGTCAATAACTTGTGAAAATGTCACTCGTAGTTAAGCATATTTGCATAGAAAAATGGATTCCAGCAAAAAAAGACTAAGGGACGGTGGTTATGTCTTAGGTAGACACAACCACCGCCCCCCCCCCCCCCGTCTTCTTAGCTGTATAATTAACCGCAAGTTTAGGCCAATCAGCAACTCCACTTCCATTATAATGGAACTCAGAAACATAAATTTCCTTAAATACCCTTTTGATGCTGGACCCTTCTATGATTTCTCTTAAACCAGAAGAGATAATATAATGCTCAACTTTAACTTCCTTCGTTTTACCATAGTTATTTATTTGTGCAAACCACTCCCGAACACCAGTAAAAACTCTCTATAAATTCACGGTGTCTAAAAGGTTCCAGAACTATGTTCATACTTGCGTTTCGCTTCCTCAACCGAGTGATTCCCGAACGCATCATTAATTGAGGATATAAGCTCGCTTATCTGCTCTTTAGAATAACCTAATGACTTGGCGGCAAATAGTACATAGCCACAGCAAGCACTATTTGACCAGGTTTCGCTACACAATAAAGCCATGATATTTCTGTTTTTATTCTCTTGTTCAGTATCCATGCTTATTGCCCCTTACACACAATCTCAATAAGCATATGCAAATACAGTCTTATTTATGATAAATGATAATTAATTTTCTAATTCAACCAGCATAGATTCTTGCTCCAAGCGAACTTTATTTGCAATTAAATATTTAATACAATCATAACAATCCAACAATTCATGCTTGGCGGTCAATAGCTTTAGTTTTTCAGCATATTGCTCTGTTATCGGGGCAGTCAGGTGCTTATACTTTATTAGTTCGGAGGTATTCATCCGAAAAGGCTTGATTTCTTTCCGAATTTCCCGTCTTAAACGTGCTAACATGCTAAATCCTCCGTAATCGATATCACCCCAATGTGCCCAAATACAGCCTTCCGGCATCTTTTCGCTGATAACGAGAAAAAAATGTTTTTTAGATGGGCTATACTGTCCCGCGTGGTAAAGAACAAGTTCATCATCCGCCATGCTTTTTTGTATATATTCAATGTAATTTGCTCGGTTTTCAATGCTCAATATCCGTTTTACATACGGTGATATCACCAAATTTCCCCTTAATAAGTCGGATATACTGAGGCTGCCGCCAAAACGAAGAGGAGCAAAGTCAACCACTTCATCTTCAATCATCAAACTGACCTTTCCGCAGAATTCAAATTGCTCAGGATATTTGACGATCCCGACCTGCCGAAGTATATCCTCATCGCGGGTATCATCATCACACTCCAGATATTTTCTTAAAATACTTATGATACGGGATCTTGTTGCCTTCTCAAATTTCTTTGAATCTCCAAAACACTGTAGAGAGAATACTCTTTCGGTAATTTCCGGGCCAGTCATCTTATCTATCGTACATATAGCTTTGAATAAGTGATTTCGTTCCGTTGCGTCGGTAGGAATAGAACTGACAATGCTGCGTTTTTGGGAAATCACAGTGTAAGCATCATGGAAAAAATTCTTGAACCACAGAGAAGCTACCTGTTCATGCATATCCAGAATCTCCAGGCAGATTTCATCGACAACATCTCTCTTCGATTTGCGCCCGGCAACTTTATAAGCAAATTCCATTTTATCTGTGTTCAGCCAAACCTTCGCAATGATGTGATCTCGTTCACCTTTCATCCACTCAAAGGATATCAAGTTCAGTTCGGATAACTCTGTTACCGCCTGATTTACAGAAATGCGCCGCTCGCTCTGCTCAATATCGTAATAAGGAAAATCACTTTTTCCGCCATCGTAGAATTTCAACAGTATTCTGCGTGTCGGTTGCTTTTCGTCTCTGAAGAAACTGCTGCGCTCATATTTGTCCAGTAACGCCGATAGTATTTTTTTCTGAATAATACTACTCATAGATAATTTCCTCGACTTGCTTTGGATCAAAACTCCGGATGCAAGTGTGCTTTCCGTCCCTTAAAACACAAAGATTCCTATCTACAAGCGTCGCGATATCGCCAATCTTATCAGGCGGGGCAGATAAAACGACTTGAAAATCAAACTTCCGCAGCAATTCTATGCTCCTGACGATTCGTTCGCCATCCATTTTAGAAAAGGCTTCGTCGAAAATAATAAGACGGGCTGTCCTATAGCTTTTTTCTCGTCCTGCGCGGTATAGTTGAGCGAAAGAGGCCAGGACAGCGATATAAAAAGGCGTCTGTGTCTCACCGCCGGATTTTTTGCCGAGTGTTTTGGATAAGCGCTGGGCCACGTCATCCGGTCCCACAACCTCAAGGTCAAAGACCAAATAAGTACGATAATCGGTAAACTCATGAACCCGTTTTTCGTATTCCATGCTTCCCTGTGGACCGCCCGCTCCGTCTTCATTAGTTATGATTGCAAACAAATCCTCGATTTCCTCTTTATACTTCGCGTTAAATTGTCCTGAAAGCAGATTATATCCGCCCTGCAAAAGCATTTCATCGACAATCATGTCATAATAACGCTTGTACTCCGGCTTTGGAATCATGCGAAACCGGTATGTATCCTCACCGAAAGAGGCTCCCCTCAGCGCGCCGTTTAATTCGTCAATTTGGCGCCTGGCATTGTTGATATTGTTTTGTAAGCGGCTCAGAAAATCTTCTTGGAATTGTTCAAATGCTTTTGAGCGTGCATCTGTGATTCTGGTCAAATAGTCAGGCAGCTTGTTATCGGTGAGCTCAAGCCATGCATCGTCATAGACGTCATTGCTTTCCGCCTTGACGTCAAAGCCCATTTTGTATTTTTCATTGTATAAGCGTCTCAGTTCCAGTATTTGTTCCCATGCAACCTCTTTTGCGTTTTTGGCTCTGCTTCGTTCCCTTGGAAAAGCGTCGGCGATATGATCGGCTTTTCTTCTTGACGATAATTCCCGTTCATATCTGGGAGAGCCAGTTTCCCGGATCCAATCCGCACTGTACCCGGCTGCAATAGCTGTTTCCTTCTCTTTCAGTTCCTCTGTAAGCTTGGGAATTGTTTCATCCTGTAAGCGGCGCAGCGTTTCTTCAAGCTTTCCGCTGTATTCCGAATCTTGACGCAACAGTTGATCTTGTTCTAAGACACTTCTATCCAGCGCCGCAATACGGTTTTTCAAAGAATCTACGGCGCTTGTGTCAATTGCTTCACGGCTTTTTCGCAGCGTAGACAAATCCGCTTCGAGTGCCGGGATGGAAGATACGTTCCTGGCAGCGGAAACAGCATACTCTATTTCAGTATTACTCAGTAAAGTCAGTCCGCCGGTATAATCAAGTCCTATTTTTATGCCAGCGCAAACCGCGACTCGCTCAGTCAATAAGTTAATCTCTCGTTTAACGGCGTCAAGCCTTCTTTGAATAGCGCCTTGCCCAATGGCCGGCTTTGCCCAGCGTTCCGGATTCATTGCCCTGACAACAAAGTTTTGATACAGCATTCCTTCGTCAGTCACTGAGGTGCGAAAACTTCGCAGTTCTCCCACGTTTTCGCACTTTTGAACTCGCCCTAGGGTGTAGTTTAAGAAAATTTTTACATCAGAGTCGTCTGTTTCAATTTCTTCTGCCAGGCTCCCGGTGTCTGCCATAGGATTTAATCGTTTTAGTTTTTCAATATCGACAATTCCTGTGCCATAGATAGCTTGTTGGCGTTTAATTGAATCATAGACACGCAGAGCCGCAGTAAAATATTCCTGCGGCACAATGAGATAAAACTTTTGAGTATTGAGATATCCTTCAATGGCATTGCGCCAGCGGTCATTTTTGATTTCGGCGACTTCTGCAACAATGCGTACATTGACATCCTGCTTGGCAATTATGCGCAGGCGAGAAATCACCGCTGCTTTTAAATCAAGCGCATCCGGCGGAAAACGATAAATTCCCCTTTCAAGTGATTGCTGCTCGGCCATGAGTTCTGATCGTTGCTTTGCCAGAGTTTCTTGCGTATCCCGCAAGTGGGCCGCTAATTCGATGGAGTGCCTTTTAAGATTATCAGCGGCAGCGGAATAATCAGCCAGCCCGGCTTCTCCAACCTGCACCACGGCAGCCGCATCCATCTTTAACAAGGATCCGCTACTTTCGAGAAAGGTGCGCCCTTCCACGCAAATGTCACTGATGCGGGATGCAACGCCCAGTTGCATTAAGCTTGTTTTTGCCGCTTCGACTTTTTGGAGCATTGCCTCGGTGTGTTTTCGCCATGCAGAAATACATGACGAAAGGATACCCAGCGTCTTTTCATATTCAATTTGAAGCGTACTGATTTGGACCTCTTTTTCAGCAATCTGCCGGTCAATTGTATCTAATGCTTGCGCAGCACTGTCATTTAATAATTGGGCATTTAATGTGTCTCGTTGCTCACGGAGTTTTCCAAGACGAATATCCGCATCCGCTATTTTGGTTTTCAATTCAGCAAGTTGCCCCGCGACTTTTTTAGCGTCTGCCAAAGCTGAACCCAATTCGGCACTTTTCATATCTGCGGATGCACGATCAATTAAATAGGAATACAGTCGTTCATTGCTTCTCTGCGTGGTATAACTTTGATGTACGCTCACAATTTCATCCAACAACGCAATTCTCTCTTTGAGAACAGCGGCTTCCGCTTCCAGCCGCTTATAGCTTCTGATGTTTTCTTGCATATGGCTCACATCAACAGCTTGCTGTGTATCACATACAAAGTCAGAAATGAACTGCTGAATATCCACACTCGGATTGAAAGATACCGCTTTTTTCAGAAGACTTGCAAAGCGATCACGTAAACCGCCAAGCTTGCCGTATAGTTTTGTTCGGAAATCTCTCCCCACATCGGTTGTCTCATAATGACCAATATAACGCTCTTTGAGAAAAGTCCGCAATGCAGTAATATCCATTGGCGTATTTCCACGCAGGAATCCATGATTATGCATCTCGCCATTATAAAGGAAGAACAACTTTTGTGTGTCGTTTTCTGAATATGTATCAAAGCAGCAGCCTACAGTAAAAGCCTTTTTCTTTTCTTTATCATAGAACTCCAACACAATATAGCTTGTAAATCTTCCGCTTCGAAGATAGCGAAACCCAGAATCCTCATCATCGCCCAATTCGCCCATGAGATAGCCTTTTAAGGTACGATTTCCACGGCCGCTTGCAGCCTTATTAAAAAAACTGCCGCTTGTATCGCCCAACAATATCAATTGCAAGGCATCAATAATGGTTGATTTTCCCGAAGCATTTTTTCCTGTGAGAAAATTTAGCTGGCCAAATTCGATCAATTCATGATTAAAGTAATGCCAATGAATCAGCAGGAGTTTGCGTAAGATTTTCATTCCGAATCCTCCTGTTCTCCGGCTTCTACTGCCATATCCATATCGGCATCATCCGCTCGCAACTCTTCTAATTCCAGCATCATATCATTGATCCCTTGGTTCGGGATCATGGACAGGATGGACGGAAAAATTAACACACCGTTTCCGTCGGCGCTCCAAGCTGTGGTTTCAGTTTTTTGGATAATATTAAAATGGGAAAGGGCGCGTTGCGCTTCAAGCCGCTCCTTTTGTGTTGTTTTGCCTTTATTGAGAAGCCCCAGCATCCTCATTTTTTCCACAATAGCGCCCGTATCAGTTCGTACAATGTGCAAGTTGTCCCCCTGCTCCCGTCCTTCTTCATAGATCAAGCGGCAGGTGTAAAGGAACAGCGTTGTAAAACGGTCTATACGTAATCGGTTGTGATCATATTCGTTGGCAAGCGAGATAACGCCATAGTTATCATCCTTTTCCAGCTTCCAACCAGACGCAGAAAAGTACTCGCCCATACAATCAAATAGCCGATTGACCATTCGATAATCTCCGTTTGGTTCAGTCCATTGTTTATCTGGTTTATACACATCGCGGACAAGGTATGTGTGCGACAGGAGGTAGTTGGCAAGCCTGCGAAATTCACCCTTATCATAATTGGACAGGGCTTCGAAAGTCTCACTCCACATGCTTTTCAACCTCCTTTTTGGCGATTGTCATATCAGAGATTAAATATCCGTTCCGCCGGACGCGTCCTTCCCTCATCTCAACGATATACGGCATCCCTCTATCATTTTGCCGGATTACAGCCAAAATGAGCAAAATAAAATCGGCATCATCGGTTATGGGGATATCCTTTGCATCCACCCGACTGGCACCCGTTGCAAAAAAACCTTCAACAAAAGCGCGCACCCTCGCGGCAGGGTATCCGTTTTTTATTTGCTCCAGCAAGTATCCTTCTGCGAGATCGGCAAATGAATCATCCTGCTCTATGGTGAGCGGAGCTCTGTCAATGCGCCGGCTTTTAATGTTTTTATGGTATAAAGACCAGGCGTCAAAAAACTCCTGTCTGCTAATCCGAATATTTTTCTCCATAATCCCGGCAAGCCGATCGCGTTTTCCTTCTGTCATGCTTGCGTATGTTTTTAACAGATCTGCAAGCTTGCCTTTAATGGATTGGTCTGCGGTCATCAGGTATTGGATTTTTTCAATAGAACTTTTGGTATATATGCTGTGTTTTCGATCTATCTCGCTAACAAGGTCGCCGACTGCCTGATATGCATCCAGAATGTAATCAATCGCTTTGACGATTTCCGTGTCGGCTTCCGTTTCATCCTCATACTTTTTTATGCTCATGGCGCGATCACGCATCGTTTGCAGCAGCGTTTCATCCGCCAAGATATCAGTTAGTAAGCTCTGAATCGGAACCATATACCGATGGACGGAGTCCATCGTCTTAATGGGGTGGTAGATACGATCCGACATTCTTTTGTACTCACCAAAGTGATCCTGCAGGAGTAGATTGACATCTTGCTGTTCCACAATGCCTCGAAGAAAGCCCCGTATTCCATGATAGAGCGAGCGCAAAGCATATTGTAATTGTTCTGTGTTGGCTTTTGCGGATAAAACAGCCTCATACATATGCGATTCATTCTCCGTCTTGGCTTGTTTTAATCCGGAAAAGGTTGCAAAAACCAAGGAGTTATATTCTTGCAAGGCATTGTTGCCCAACTCGCTAAGTAGTTTCATGACAGGAATTGCATAGCTGCGCGGTGTAATAATTTCAATAAAAGAACCATCCAAAAACTCTTTATCAACCCATCCTGTTTTGGTAAAGCGATCTAAAATTAATCTGGCTTTCCCGCTTAAGGTGAGTCCGTTTTCCTGCATCTCATCATCTTCCTCTAATTCAAAGGCTCTATCCTCTAAGATTGAAATCAAAGATGCAATAAAGTCGTCCACACGTATGTTCAACTCAAACTTGAACATTTCATGTAGAATCATCAACGCATCAAAATAGATTTCTCGATTTCTAGAAGATAAAATCGAAAAGAAATTACCTGGAACTACGTCAAACAGCTTCAAGTCATCACCACCTCGTATAATAAAGTTGTATAAAATATTGCTCCATTAGGAGCGTGTTTGGTACAATTCAAGCAACAGATAGAGATCGTAGTTCACCGCCGCGTTAAGTGTTCCGAAAAGCTGAATCTTGCCAGGCGTCGGTGTGGCGTTGAAGGCAATCATCGTCACGTTCGGCTACTTGCTGTCTTCCGGATTTCCTCAACAATTTGACTTCAGTTGTCCGCTCGTCATCATCGTCTGTTTTCAGCGTCATCTTTCCCAGGAAACAAAGGACGGTGGTACTGTTTTTTTAACTTTTTGATAAATACATTTCGTTCTATTTTATTTAATCGTAAAACCAAGTGTTTTCTGCTCGACTTACTTCTAATTATTAGTAACATTCTTACATAAGGCAATACCCCAATTCATCCCAGGTAAACATTTTCGTTATGCATTCCAAATAACGCTGATCTGGCAACTGCTCTCTCCGTTCAGGTAAAAAAAAAGGACGCGTGGACAGGTTACCGTCCCATTATATTCTCACGATCACCCTTTTTGATATCCAGTTTTCAAATATGCTCCGCTTATTGATTCCCCTGCACATGATAGATAATTCCTGTCTTACTTTTCTTTCTCACTTGTCTTGGGATTATATCACCTCACGCTAATATAACAGATCCACCCTTCTGGAACAATGAATTTGTCCCTCTCAAGGTCGAGAAGAAGCATTTTTCATAGAATATTAGAGGGATTATTGTATCCCTTTATTTTTTTTAGTTGCTTGTGACTTTTCTGAACTAGTGCATCGGTAGCCGCCATCTGGCAAATAATCTCTTTCACTAATGCGTCAAGCTCACTACCTTCTGAATAGTCAACAGGAGCGATATAATTTACTCGTTTATGAAGAAGTAAATCTTCGACCTTAGCCTTTTTTTGATATACCGCAATAGATTGTCCGCCATTAGCTCGAACCAATTTCATACAAGGAACATCGGTTAATCCATCCCCAAAATATATCATGTTTCTAAAAGGCACCCGTCGCTCATCTCCCGGTACATACTGGTTTAATGCCCCATCTTCAGAAATATCTAAAACACCCTTGTTAATTCGGAATAAGAACTGGGTTTTAGCTGTATAATTAACCGCAAGTTTGGGCCAATCAGCAACTCCACTTCCATTATAATGGAACTCAGAAGCATAAATTTCCTTAAATACTTTTTTGATGCTGGACCCTTCTATGATTTCTCTTAAACCGGAAGAAATAATATAATGCTCAACTTTGACTCCCTTCGTTTTACCATAGTTATTTATTTGTGCAAACCACTCCTGAACACCAGGAAAAAATTCAATATCCTTACCCATTTGTACGAAATCTTCTCTTCGTATGGACTTATTTGCTGCGTCGGCTTTGCGAATCATGGTATACATATAGGCAAGAATTCCGTCCATATGTTGCTCTTTTGCAAGTCCATTAGATTCCCTCCAAAAATCATTGGAACTCATGCCGATATGTGGAATAAATGTGTATTCCTGCATATCTTTTGTGCAAAGCGTTTTATCAAAATCATACATCAAAGCGATAATCGGCTTTTTAGCTGCCATGATTACTCCTTTCTAATTCTTGCCGTCAAATAAAAACTTTTTCTTATCTGCCAATGTTTGGCTCTGCTTCACGTTCAGCCGCAGAGAACATGGTGATAGCGGTTTATTCACTTTTTCGGGAAACTATTTTGAATGGCAGAACCGATTTTAAAACGATCAGCCAATTGCCACAAAGACTTATAGTGTACGGGATGGACGAAGTTATCGACATTTATATGTTTAAAAGGCAGCCTTACTGCCCTACTACTAGAATCGTGACCATCTTTCTTTATCTACAAACCCATTACAAACTTATTTCCTATAAAATACAAAAATCCTGCCAAATTATACATATTGAGGCAGGATTTTGCTATGATAGTGGGAAATAGTATCCGGCTTTGAAGGCTTAAATTAAGAAACTATATTTATAAGGTGCGATATGCAGGCGATTCCTATCCAAATTTTTGAATTCATTTCTACCCCATAACCCGTATTGCATTTTCTTTCACTTCTGAGACCAACTCCATAATTCGCTGCTGTTTGGTTTTATCAAACAGCTTCATAAAGCTAACGGGTTTATCGAATGGCGGTTTCATCAGGTCCACCGTATTTTCCACATAGCCGTTTTGCACAATATAGTCTACAATCTTTTTCACGAAAACAATTTGCGATTGGCTCAGGGACTGATCATTAATGAATTCGGAAAATACTTTCATTGCAGCATCCTGTTCCAGCTTACCAATTTTGCGCACCAATAGGCCAAACGGCGTATTGCCGAATTCCCGCTCATAATCGGTTTTGCTGCCAAGGTCATCGGTCAGAATGTGCTCCAAATTTTTATAATCCGCTGCGGTTAGGGGTATATTGTTGCGAAGTTTATAGATAGCAAGGTTATCTTTATTGTCTTCAATATACCGGTTAACTTTCAGTTTATAGTCTTCAAAATCATAGGGCGCACCTAATGGGTCCCCTTCTCTGACTCCCATTACCTGGTCGGTTAAATTCGTATAGATTACATTTTGTCCACCCGTATCGACAATAAATTTAATTAAGTCCCGCAGAGCAACGCGTACCGCCTCGAAGGATAAAATACCGGCATTCTGCCAGAATTCATCGGTTTGAATGGTATTGATCAGCTCGATTTTTTCTTTCACCTGGGGGATACTGATTCGTTTAGCCAGGTTTATACCGATATTGATTAATTGCCGCTTGTTCCTTTTAAAATATGGCAGTGCTTCAATCTGGGCAAGCATGAGACCATACATCAAATTATCAAAGCCCTTAGCATATTCATCTTTATCCTCCATATAAACCAAGGGGGCCAGATACTGGATTAGATTATGCTTGTCACTCTCTTCCAGACAAACAAAGGTGGCTTTTTCTTTGTACCGTTCAACATGTTGCAACTGCAATTTTACCGAAACCAGCTCGGGATTCAGCGCCTGAATCTGGAAAATAATCCCTTCAATTAGCTCATTTCGCCAGTTTTGATAGTCTGCAGCGTCAAACGTGGCTTGCTGCAAATGGGCAATTAGCCGAATCCTTTTGCTGAAAATCGCTTCGGTAACGCTTTCGGTCTCAGAAGACTCAATCCCTTGCGGTGCCTGGCGGAAAAACTCAAAGTTGCCCAAATAATCAAAGATATAAAAACACTGTTTAACCCTGCCCGGACCAAACAGATTCTCGCAAAGCCGGGTTCCCCGTCCGATCATCTGCCAGAATTTTGTTTTTGAGCGTACTTTCTTAAAGAATACCAGGTTCACAATTTCCCTCACATCGATGCCGGTGTCCATCATATCTACCGAAACCGCGATTTGCGGATACTTGTCGGTCACTTTAAAATTAGTGATCCGGTCCAGAGCATACGTTATTTTATTGTCAATGATCTGGGCAAATTGTCCGTTATGCTGTGGATACAGCTTGTTAAAGCGTTCCTCAATATACAGAGCATGTTTGTGATTTGCAGCAAAGAGGATGGTTTTCCCCAATTTATCGCCGCCTGCTACTTTAATGCCTTGATTCATCAAGTGTTCGAGCACATAATCCACGGTATGCTGGTTGAAGATAAACTCATTCATTGCCGGGGAAGGAATAAAGTCCGGCATGTCGCCGTCCTCATCGGTAAAATCTTCTTCATACCGGTCTTTATCTTCCGCCGAAAGCTCGTCATAGGTAATTCCCTGCTCCAGAAACTTTGTCCGTACTTCGATATTATGGTAAGGTACCAGTACCTTGTCTTTTTTTACAGCCGTATCATAGTCATAGGCATAGGTCGGCACACCCCGTTCCATTTCGAAAAAGTCATAGGTGTTCCGGTCGACTTCGGTTTTCGGGGTTGCCGTCAGTCCCACCAGGTATGCATCAAAATACTCGAAAATGGCACGATATTTTTTGAAGATGCTCCGATGGGCTTCGTCAATAATAATCAAGTCAAAATGGGCCGGTGTAAAGAGCTTTTTCCCATCCTCGCTCTTGGCGGTATCAATGGCATTAAGCATAGTCGGGTAAGTAGAAAAAACAATGCGGGCGTTTTTATCCTCCTTGCCATTTAGCAAATTGCCAAGAGACATATCCGGCAAATAGGTTTTGAAATCATCCTTGGCCTGCTTCACCAAGGCGGTTCGGTCTGCCAAAAAAAGGGTATTGGTAATGTACCCGCCCCGTGACAATACATCGGTGAGGCTGGATGCGGTTCTCGTCTTGCCCGTTCCCGTTGCCATAACCAAAAGGGATTTTCTGTGTCCGGTCGTAATATTTTCACAAACGGCGCGGATGGCTTCCTTTTGATAATACCGGTCGGTGATACGGTCCTGAATCTTGACTGCCTCTAATTTTTTGCGCTCTGTTCGCCGGCTCATCAGTTTTTCCAGGTCTGATTTGGCAAACATGCCGCTAACTTTTCTTTGGGGTGAAGTGACATCATCCCAGAGGTAGGATTCAAAGCCATTCGTCATAAACAGAATGGGCCGCCGGCCCGTCATCCGTTCCAGACAATCAGCGTATAACTTAGCCTGGTGGGTACCGAGCTTCGGATCTTTCGAGGTCCGTTTGGCTTCAATTACTGCCAGGGGCAGACCGTCTTTGCCGTATAGCACATAGTCGGCAAACCCTTTTCCCTGTTGATTCGGCATACCGGCAAGTTCTACTTCTTCTTTGACATCATCGCCAAATACCCAGCCTAATAGTTTTAAATCCACATCAATATAGCGTTTGCGGGTTTGAAATTCGGACAGATCCTCCGGTTTAAATTCCCGTTCCTCTTTATGCTGCTCTTTTTGTGCGGTCAACGCGGTGCTCATTTCGGCAATCTGTGCCAGCAGTTTTTCAATTTGGGAATCCTTTTGCTTAATAAGACTGTCGTCAACCGCCACTTTTTCCCGGGGTATCGCAGCTTCGTCAAAATGGCGTTCTGCGTAGTTTGCGCCGTAGCAGTAATCCAGCCACTGAATAAATTCAAACAATCCACGCATCGACAACACTGCATCGTTACGACTGACCGCTTTTTCGGTATGTACCGCCAGATTGCCAAGTTTAATAATATAAGACAATTTGCCCCAGGTCTTATGATCCAGGGCAAAACGGAACGAAGGTTCATGAATGAGGGCCTGCAAATTGTCTTTATAAGGCATAGAAATGGTGTTGTCGGCTGAGTAAACCCATTTTACGGCTAACTCCAGTGCTTTTCTGGCTCCCACCGCCGCCATAGCCGGCGAGGTCATCAATACCTCCTCCGCTTCCATGGCCGCAGGCGCAAATAACTGGTATTCAGCTTGTCCTTGTAAAAAATCAAAATTTGCAGGCATATGGATCACCTCATATTATTCGAAGTACTCGCTCATTAAGCTATCAAACAGATATTGGCTTTCATCGATGGCTTTTTGTACAAGGGCTTTTTGTTCTTCAATTTTGGTGACGATTGAGGCGAATTGGGTTTGGAGGGGGAGGGGAGGAAGGTATATGGAGATATTTCCAAATTCTTTGGCATTAATATTAGCCATACCAATAATGTTTTTTGCCATAGATAGAAGAAGCTTCTTGCCATAAGAAGAATTTAAATAACTTGAGATAAATTCTGAATTAGCTTTTTCATTTGGTATAAGCTTAACTAAATATCCAGCAAAAGCCATGGGTTGCTCTTCTTTAAAGACAGCTGTTTTACCTACCAACTCTTTGCTATTAGTTCTATTGAAAAGCAGGTCCCCCTTATAAACTAAGTATTTTTCTTTATCCTGCTCTTCTAAATCAATGTATTTCAAGTTTGACAAATTCATACTTCCACTGTATGTAATATTATTCATTCTTAATATTGGATACTCTCTTTTCGATTCATCTGCTTTTGAACTTGTACCATATTGAATCTTCTTAGATAATTCTTTAATATGTACGATTTCCCACCCTTTTTCATTAACCATTGGGTCACCAAACATATCATAAAAAGTGGATTTAATCAGGTTGTCTAGTTCTTCCAACTGTTTTTTACGAAGGGCTATTAGTCTGGCTGCTACGTCAAGGGTTTGGGCAATTTGTTTTTGGATATCAAAGGGCGGACAAGGAATTGAAAGACCCTTTAATACGCCACTTGTAATACCTTGAATAGTTGCTCCTCTTTTCTGGGTATTCAAAAAATGGAAAAAGCTTTTTATACAATAGACTAAATATTCTTTAGAAAATAGTTTCTCATCTATATTCGTAATGGATAGAATATCTTGACTAGTACACATTTCTACACTGTTAATTGAAACTTTACCAACCCCTACGCGGATTCCTATCATAAGTGAATTTTTTTTTATTCTTTTAGTAGCACTATTCTTAATTGCTTCATCAGTAATAAGCTCTACCGCGTCTTCTTTGTTAACATATGTCTTTCCAAGTGATATTGTGGTTATCCAAGGCACATTTCCTTTAAAATACTTTGATTCTTGTCTTGTTGGAGTTCCCCCGCTTTGAAAATCACCTATACTACCTAATCTAACCTTTTCCCACTTACTCACCGATAAGCCCCCTCAGTTCTTCCATCTTAGAGCTTATCTCAAGACTGAGTTCATCCAGGCGAGTCATAATCGCATAGGGTGGATCATATTCAATTTTTTCGTATTCTATTTCTTTATAGCGGTTAATGGAAAGATCATAATCATTCTTTTCAATAGCCGCTTTATCCACCAGGAAGCTTTGTTCGGTCGGCTTTCTATGAGCTTCCCCGGCAAGGTTATTAAAACGGGTAATAATATCGGGAATATCGCCCTCGTTACCTAAGTTAGTACGCTTATCATCCAGAGAGAATCCATCGGACTTCATATCATAAAACCATACCTTATCCGTGCCGCCCGCTCCGGTTTTGGTAAACACCAATACCGCCGTCGAGACACCGGCATAGGGTTTGAACACACCGGACGGCATGGAAATAACGGCCCGCAGTTGATGGTTTTCCACCAATTCTTTGCGTAATGCCTTATGCGCCTTGGTTGTGCCAAACAGGACTCCGTCCGGTACAATACAAGCACAGCGCCCGCCCATTTTCAGCATTCTGAGAAAGAGCGCCACAAACAATAATTCTGTTTTTTTGGTATCGCACACAGCCTTTAAATTATCATGAATGCTTTCGGCATCCACGGTTCCGGTAAAAGGCGGATTGGCTAAAATCACGTCAAATTCCGAAAAGATAGTGTTTGTTTTGGAAACGCTGTCCACATAGTCCACATGAGGATGCGTAATAGAGTGAAGCATTAGGTTCATAGCCGAAATACGCAGCATGGTACGGTCGGTATCGTAGCCGGAAAACATATCGCCGGCAAAATGCTCCCATTGATCAGCCGTCATTTCAGCTTCATACTTGGTTCGCACATATTCCGCCGCTGATACCAGAAAACCCGCCGTACCGCAGGCCGGATCGGCAATTTTGTCATCCGGCGCAGGATTCACTAACCGCACCATCATATCGCGGATGTGTTTCGGGGTTCTAAATTGACCATTTTGTCCGGCTGTAGCCAACTTGCCCAACATGTATTCATATAAATCGCCTTGCATATCCAGGTCTTTTATATCATGCTCATAAAGTTCATCCAGGCCTGTGACGATTTTCTGCAGTACCTGGGGCGTCGGAATTAAAAACATGGCATCTTGCATATACCGGGAAAAGGCAGAGCTATTTTCGCCATTCATTGCTTTAATGAAAGGAAACACTTTTGTTCCGACAATCTCATAAATTTCCCGGGGATCTTTATTTTTGAACTTACTCCAGCGCATTGCCTGTCCATTTGCATCCTGCGGAAATATCTTAGGCATTGCTTCGCCACTAACGGCCTCAAAGCTTTCTGTTTCCAGCTCTTTTTCGTCAAGGGACCGAATAAACATTAAATAAGTGAGCTGCTCAATAACCGTCAAAGGATTGGTAATCCCCCCAGCCCACATATCCGTCCATATTTTATCAACTTTATTGCGTACTTCTCCTGTCAGCATTGCTTCAATCCCTCTCGCTATTGACTAATTTGAATAAATGTAACAATTTTTTCACTAATATCATATAGTTTTTAAGTATTTGACTTTTATTGGAACAAATCCTCCTGATGCAACAGAAGAATGTTCCCTTTTGTCAATGTAGGCCCTATTTACCTTTCAAAAAAAATCCTGCAGAATGATCATCTTGCAGGATTTTACATTGTTAGGTGTCGCGAGACAGTTTGTCAATATTTTTATTTTATCAAAACGCTATGGTTCCAGCCAGTTCCATCGGAAAATCAAATTCATCAATTGATCTCAATATTTCCATCCGGAATATCTACAATTAAAATACATCCGCCAGCGTTTGGGCTCCCAGGAGTCGGCTAAATGTGGTATACCTCGGTGACTGTGGAGCCGCTCCTTGTTTTTTCCCACCAAGGCGTATAGGTCCAATTGGCTTCGCTTTGGACTTGAACCATACCTGATATTTGCCAGTATCCTTATATCGCGCTATATTGGCAACCTCTGCGTAGTAAGTTATAGCCGATAATGGAGCAGTCTGATAGGCAGCGATATACTTTATCCGATCAATCATTGCGCTGGAAATCCGTATTGCATACCAACGGTCCTCTCCAAGAAAAACATCGGCAAAACCCTCCTCGTTGGCCGGGACAACAATTGTATCAAGCTCATCGCTACGAATACCTTCTTGCAATGTAATCTCCTTAATGTCTTGTTGGAACGGAACAAATTTGTGAATCATATCCCCCTGGCTCTTAAACGTCTGAAATTCGATGACATCTGTTTTCATGGTAAGCTGACTAAGTACACTCTCCAAAGCAGTACTTTGTTCGTCAATCACAATGATGGCTGAGACTTCTTTTTCGAAAATTATATCCTCAAGCAAATTATCAATATTACGATAGTTCGTTTTTTCAATAACTGAATCGACCAAGCCTTTCTTCTGAGAATCGCTCAATATCGACTGCAGTAGAAAGTCTTTGATCTTTCTTCCACTCACTTTATACGAAATTGCGAACTTCAGAAGCTGTTGGCCAATGTGCTTATACGGGTCGTGCTTTACCAATTCGTTTTCCAATATATATAACTTAGGCTGGGACTCGAAGGAAAAGTCCAGCAAATACCCGTCCGGTATGGAAAGAATCTCATCACCAATACGTTTTTTAATATCGATATAGATTGACTTGGAGCCAAAGATCTGCCTTGCCGACTCAACAATGACTTTTTCAAATTCTACTTCGTTGGGGTATTCGTAATACTCATATATTCTTTCCCCTACAACCAGCACAGATTTTTCCATAATCCACCCTCCATTGTTAACCCATACACCCAATTGCCTTCATGGCCCTTTTTTATGCCTTAATAACCCGAACAACTTGAATTGCTTCATCATAGAGCCGAAGTAATCGACATTCTTATATTCTAGAAAGCATATTACCGGCTCCAATATTTTTTCAATCCGGTTTTATATCGTCGAAGAATCGTGAGTATCTTCTCTATTTCAAAACCTATTAGCAACTTTATTTCCCACAAAAGACAAAAATCCTGCCAAAATCACATGTATTGAGGCAGGATTTGTCATAATGGTTACTACAGCGCAGCTGAACAGATACACCGTTTAAGCAGCCCGCTGGCGCTGCCATCTGTGTTTTTCCATCCTGTTTTCCATAGATGTTGGACAATAGGATGATTACGGAACGGCATGGTACCAAAAATTATTTTACGAAAATTTTCGTTATATTTTCTTGATTTATTTCTGCGATCAGGGTATATTAATTATAATAACTTAAAAAAGTAGGTGAATTTATATGTTCTCCATTCGTCCTATCTCCGATTTATCAAGAAACATGACCGAGATTGAGCGGCTTGCTATTGAAGAAGGTCAAATTATTCAGTTAGCTAAAAATTCCAAAGAGCATATGGTAATTATGGGAAGCGATACTTATAAAAATTTGTTGGCAAAGCTGTCAATGTATGAAAGCCTTCTGATATCTGAAGCGCAAATTCGTCAAGGTAAATCACAGCCTTTAGAAGTTGCTATGAAGAAATCAAATAAAAAGTTTCAGGAGAAATTAGATGCCTTCAATTCGACAACGCAAAAAGTACACGGTTAATATTACACCCCGCGCGGAAGCCGACTTGGAACGATTGACGGATTGGTGGCTTTTTGAGAAACAAAATCCGTCAATCGCCGAAAAAATTCATAACTCCTTTTGGGATAAAGCTATAACTCTACAGGACAGAGCCCAGTTATACCGTATTCCATGGGACACACATCCGGAACTGGCAGACCTTGATTATCATTTATTTACGTTTAATCCTAAATTTCATGCCGTAATGCTTTATCGTATTGATGAAGTTATTAATACGGTTCATATTCAATTTGTTTGCGATTCGAGAGAAAATAATATTTTATCAGAAATGATAGAGGAAGCAAAGAAAACTAAAATCCTTAAGCTATAAGGCTAGCAAATCCGGCGATTTGCTAGCCTTTATAACAATATCCATTTTGAAAATAGGCATAAGAAAAAGCAGCCTATCCTCTAAGCTGCTTAAATTATGATATACCACTTCCCGAGATAGTTGATGGTGTCGGTTTTTCTACTCCCTGAGTAGGGAGTGGTCCTTAAATAACGGCATGAAAAAAACCGCTTAGCGGTTGCAGCGGCCTTCTTCAAACAAATTTGCAATTCCGAGAAGAGCCGACGCGACCAAACATCAGCTATCTCTTTCTATTTACTATATCCGCTAAAATGCACCCCGTCAAGAATACTCAACGCCGCAGACGGCGTTTTCCTCTTGCTTCGTCTGCTTCCTTCTTATCCTGTATTTCTTTGGCAGTCGTCATATAGTGATTATGTGTTGGAAAAAAATATAGCGTTATTAGTTCCGGAATTAAGACGATCAAAGCCATTCGCTTCTCCCATTTTTCCGTCAAAATACCTGTAGAAACAACGCCAAACATGAGCATGGCCCACGGACCTTTCGCGATTTGTACAACAAGAATTACGGTCATAAGCCATAAGGCTATCGTAACAAAAATCATCTCATTTTCGCACCCTCCATTACTTTTCTTTCTATAAACTCCACTGAATCTTCGGCTATACTCTTTTTATATAGAACTATCCCCGCATGGCCGCAGTGATAGAGCTTCCGCTCCGGTTTATCCCACTTTTCCCATAACCTGCTTGCATCTTTAAAATCGATATACCTATCGTGGAGTGCTGAAAGGATCAGCACTTTTTCTTTGGGCATCATAATATCAAAATTACCGGTATTCAACATGGCCCATTGTGTTTTTAACTGGTCATATGTATAATCGCTTTCCTCAAAGTCCCTCTTGATGTACTTTCCTGGAACGTTGTGCCAAATGGCATGAGAAAGACTGTTTGGAGAAAAGACAGTAATCGCTCCGTCGATATTTTTTTCAGATGTGGCCGCAAGATTGACAATTAATCCTCCAAGGCTTATTCCGACTAATACAACCGGAGCCGGCCTATTGGCTCTCAGCCAGCTAATTAATGCTCTCAAGTCAACAACAGCTTGTCTTACCGAAGATAAAGTTCTCTCGATATTGGCGCTAATCATGAATTCCCCGTTATAAGACAAAGTACTGTCCTGTCGTTCTGTATGATGGGGTAAAGTAACAAAATACATGTCATAACCATGATTCATAAACGGGTTTAAGTAAATTGCCTTAATTCTCTCAGTATCCTGACGCCAGCCATGTACTAAAATGACATTCAGTGAAGTATTTTGCTTGTTTTGAAAAAACGTACCTGTCGCGTATTCGTTGCACTTAGCATTCTCGACTTCACTTTTGTATTTAAAACTGCCTGTTTGATAATTACCGCTGTTACTCATATCTTCAAAAATCAAATTTGGTGTTTTAGGCTCAAAATAAAAAAGTGTAGGATTTTCCGGCATCGATATTGATTCAAGGGCTTTAAATTGCGAAGTAACACTTTTTTGTCTATGCAGTTGATATAATGCATATTCATCAATGACTTTCGCTAATAGTCGATTCAAACTGAAAACCACCCTTTATGTTAGACCAACTTTACAATTGCCGGTTTTCCCAAAGAGTTTAAGTCAGTTCTTATAACAAAAAAAGACCGCCAAATGATATTAGTAATAGTATGAACAAATGCAGCTGCAAATATATTTTTTGTAAGAAGATAAGTCAAACCATAAAAAAAGCCAGCTATCGAAGAAAGCACAAACAGCTTTTTTCCACCAAAGCTAATGTGGTGGCACCCGAACAAAAGCGTTGCCAAAATAAGAGGAATCCACTCTCCCCCGATAAACTGCCGCAGATAGTTAAAGACAAATCCCCGAAAAATAATTTCTTCTGCAATAGCTACATGGAAAAAATTAAAGATTATTAAAATGAAAAGATTTCTTGCTCTGATTTCTTTTAAATTAAAAGAAAGATATTTTAATTTGTATCCTATAAGAGCGGCAAAAAGACAGCATAAAAAAGTTAGTCCCAAGGTTACTATCCATACGTTTACTGTACCGAGAGAAGTTATGTTGATATCAATTCTCCTATACCCCAAGAAAATATACAGGATTAGAAGATGAAAGGTTAAAGATAGCCCATAGAACTCGATAGTATTCGCTTGATACAGCAAAGGCACCTTGATTAAACGAAATTGATTCATTGCAATTATCAAAGCAATAATAAATATATCGATAAAATGGAATTGGTTTTTACCGGTCGAAAATATAAAGCTTAATGCGATTGGTACTGCTATAAACAATACTATTTTTAAAAAGTTTTTTAATCCTAAGGTATGATTAATATAAATTTGAGAGGATGCTAAATATAGCATTAAAATGGCTGCCGCCGAAAAAGGATGAATCGTTAGTGTTAAGCCATATTGAAGAATATAAAAATACATTAAGGAATAAGTAATTATAAATAAAGTAGTGATTTTTCTATTACCTTTAAATGAAGTATTAGGAAGTAGCGAAAGCATAATTAATGTTAATACTACTCCGATATAAAAAAGCACATTGATTCCTCCATTATTTTTATATAACGAAAATTATACCGGAGCATTCCTAATATTTCCATAGATATTGTCCCAAAAGGTAATATCTATGATTACAACTGTATGTTTTAGCCATTTATGTAAACTATTTTTTCATATACTTTTGCATATACTTCTGTGTCCATGGACAATTAGCTAAACATTTTAAACAACATCTGCAGTGATATACATCAACCAGTAAATCCCTATTCATCCCTACACTCCATGTTAATCCACGAATACATTTTTCTGGGCAAATATTTTGACAGACAGTACATTCTCCACATTTTGATATTACTATTGGTCTATTTTCGGTAGGTAATGGTGCGTTTGTCAATACGGTAGACATACATAACGCACTCCCATATTCCTGGGTAATTAACAAATTGCTTTTTCCAATCCAGCCCAATCCTGCCAATACGGCAATTGTTTTATGTGGAAGTGAAGTAGTTTTTGTAGTCTCATCATAAGACCCATGCAAAAGGTGATTTTTCTCTGACTGCGCATAGGCTTTATATCCATGTGCAGTGATAAAATTAGCCGCCCATTCTGCGAGCTTATCAGCGTTACCTTCCTTTTCATGGAATTCCGAATAATCTAATATATTTTCCGTAGACAGACGATAAATATAACTGGGGCCTAGAATTACTCCTATTAAAAGAGCAACGCCATACCCCCGATTTTCGTTTGCCGAAAGCATTGATATATCAACTACCTTGACAAAATTAACACCACGGATATTTAATTCAGAGACTAACTCGTTTAACATGTGCCCCTCCGATTGTTTTGCAGTTACAAAATAATCTGTTGTTCGCATTATTTAACGAATACGTAAAAAGAGTCAAGGGACGGTTCTTTGACTCATTTTATTAAAAACCAAACTATAAAAAGAGTAGTAATAATGCTTTTTTATCTTAGGCTTATTTTTTCTTTAAAAAGTTACGCGTTTTTCGTAAATTTACGGATTTTTCTTTTGACCGTTTCCATTTAGCTAATAAATATTGTACTTTATCTGTTACAAGTAAATTTTCCATTTTATATTTCACATAATTTTGATATCGTTCAATATCTAATTCTCCATTTTCTATAGCAGCTCTTACAGCGCATCCTCTCTCATTCTGATGTTTACAATCTCTATATTTGCATAGGCTCTCCAATGCCTCAATATCTCCGAAGACATCGGAAATACCTTCGGTCGCACATACAATTCCTACCTCTCTTAAACCTGGTGTATCGATTAATAATCCTCCGTTTGGTAATTTAATAATCTGTCTATGTACTGTTGTATGCTTGCCTTTACCGTCTTTCCGAGTCTCTCCTACTTGCATCGTATCCCTACCGATTAGTGCATTCGCTAAACTTGATTTTCCCACCCCGGAAGAACCTAAAAAAAGCGCTGTTTTTCCTTTCTCAAAATAAAGATTCAACTCATCAAGTCCCTCGCCTGAATGTACAGATATCGCATGTATCGCAACATCTGGAAACCTTTGTTGACATAATAATATTTCACTCTCAATATCATCACATAAATCCGATTTTGTTAAAACAATAGAGATATTGGCACCACTCTCTTTTGCCAATATCATATACCGCTCAATTCTTGCAGGATTAAAATTCGAATCCAAAGATGTGCAAATAAAAATGGTTTGAAAATTTGATGCCAGTACCTGTATTCCATCTTTAGACCAATTATCCTTACGATAGAATAGTGTTCTTCTAGGAAGCAACTTTTCTATTATTGCCATATCGTCATGCTGGGATAAAGAAACCAATACGTAATCTCCAACAACGGGGTATCCGCTTTCTAATTTCTGCTTGTAAGCAAACTTACCTGATACCCGGGAAAACATTATATTCTTTTCTGTAACAATTTCATACCACTGTCTGTGTTGCGAAATAATCCGAGCAATTGTATATTCCTCATTTTGACTATATAAATTACCCTTAGAATATACCAGAAACCCATATTGATCTAATAAATCACTCAACCTTGATATCTCCCTTTTTATATCATTTTATCTACATTTTTACCTGTAGAAACACGGAGATAGCCATAAACCATGTTAAATACTCTCCAGACCATGAAAACCGTATTAATATATTATAATTGTCATTATATGACTATAAATAATCAACTGTAATGTAGCAATTATTGTACCATGAAAACGTATGTTTTTTTCGCCAAGGCCAAGTTAATCTATTGTCATGATTGTTGGCAGGAATTTCCTGTTTTTAGTAAGAATAAGTAAAACTGTAGTAGAGAAACTTTATTGGGATATGAGTAGTGAGTGCCGGTAAAATTGTTATAATCCACCGATTGTGGGCGGTGGTAAAGCTATATTAACTAAGAAAGGAAATAATATGGCAGTAATTTATCTTGATAATGTGTCCTTTCAATTAAAACAGATACAAGATTTCTCATGGCTTAAAGAAATTGGCGATGTCTTTTGTGTTTTTGATCAACAAGATTCGGGAAATGTTTCCTTTGGCGTAAAAAATGGTGATAATAAATATTTTGTAAAATATGCGGGAGCGCAAACAACAGAATATAAAGGGAGTACGCAAACTGCAATTCATAGTCTTAATAAAGCCGTACATATATATGAGGACTTAAGGCATGCGAACGTGGTTAATTTTGTAAAAAAAATAGATACAGATAATGGCGTAGCTGCTGTATTTGATTGGTTTGACGGAGAGAGCCTGTTTGCACACTGGACATTTGATAAATGGGACAGG
Organism: Allolucifera butyrica; assembly: GCF_900476375.1. GTDB lineage: Bacteria > Bacillota > Negativicutes > Sporomusales > UPPP01 > Lucifera > Lucifera butyrica. The sequence goes on from NZ_UPPP01000072.1 coordinate 80,800, forward strand.
TATACTCATCCTGCTTCACCGTACTACAAATACAAAAGGCTAAGTGTAGAAACCCGGTTAAAATCCATAGATGCAATATTTCAATTTTTATTGTTTGTTGAACAACAGAATTATGTTGCTGTCGATTTCTATGACGGGAGTATTCTATATGATTTTAATACTGATACAACCAAGATTTGCGATATAGATTTTTTCAGGAAGAAACCAACCATGAATGATATGGGTGGATACTTTGTGGGATCAAGAAGATTTAAGTCACCGGAAGAGTATATTTTAGGTGCTCCAATAGATTCAATAACTAATGTAAATGCAATGGGAGTATTGTTATTCGGATTAATCGGCGGAGAATATGATCGTTCATTTAAAAAATGGGAAGTTTCAAAGGAACTGTATGAAATTGCAAAAAAAGCAACTTTACCGGAAAGAGAAATGCGATTTCAATCAATCAAAGAGTTTTACAAAGAATGGGATACGGCAGTAACTCATGCATATGGTGGAAGTGTGCCGGGAAGTGTGTAGATGGAACAACCTGCCAGAATTTGTGGATAAGGCAACGCAGGGGTGCGACCTAAGCGTCATATAAGATTTGGCAAGGTGGCGATGCTAAAGGCTTACGGCTTTTTTATGTGCCTAATGCCTGCGCTTATTTTGGCTTAAAGTGTATTTTAAACAAATATCCGGTAGGATTATGATTTAATGGCAATAATAAGTACATTAAGCTGGGTGCCGGATGAACTCCTGCCTTCCTAGTGGTATAATAATAATATCGGTTCGGGGGTACGTTGTCACTCAAACGAAAATTCTTTTGATAGAGGTAGGTTGATAATATGGGAAAAGGTTCACCTAAAACCAGTTACAAGAATATCCAAAAGGCCACTAAGAGTTCTAAGTTCGCTACTGCCCAACAGGCGGCAAAGAATACAATATTTAATCGTAAGGATAAAGAGAAGTAACATAGAAGGTAGTTGTAAACTTATACATCAAATCGAAAACTCCCCTGCCGAAGGCAGGGGAGTTACATTTCTAGTAGCGTCTATTATTTTGACTGAAGCAGTCTCTGCAGTAAACGGGACGGTCACCACTAGGGAGAAACGGGACTTGGGTCTGTGCACCACAGGCGGCGCAGGTTGCAGCATGCATTTCGCGCTGCTGGTTGTTGTTATTACGGCGAAAACCGCCATTGTTTTGTTGCTTGCGAGCTGCTCTGCAATCGGGGCAGCGGCTAGGTTCGTTGGTGAATCCTTTCTCGGCGAAAAAGTCTTGTTCCGAAGCAGTAAAAACGAACTCGGCGCCACAATCGCGGCAGGTTAAATTTTTGTCTTGATTCATATAGAATCCTCCTCAATTTTTCTACCCAGAATAGTGAATGTGAAATTACGCATCGAAACTTCCCTCACTGGCTAGATTGAGAAGGATAAATGGTTAACCGCATTAGCATATGTACTGAGCTTTTTAATTATACTACTTATTAGGGCAATTGTAAAGCACTAGAGGGTGTCAAGGAGATGGGGCGTCGACCAAAGCCAGGATTGTCACTGGTTAGTGGCCTCCTGGCTTTCCCAATTCTTCTGAAGATTTCATTGGGCAAATTTAGCTATTACTGAGTATTTATCTTGACAGTCCCCAATAGCTAGTTATTTTTTCTTTCCATACAAAGCTATATTTCTCTACTAAGTCACGAACCCGTAATGGTTTTCTACCAGTCAATTTTTCAACTGTATCTGTTTCAATTGCCATTAGGCCGTCTCTAATACCGGCTTCGTTTGTTACCATGTCATTACTGCACCAGGGCACCGGTGATTTTGAATAATCGCCGCTTGTTTCACGAGGAATATATATTGAATCTAAATACTTATAGAATTCTTCATTTGTAGCTGTCACGTATTCATAATTAATACCTGAAGTCTCAGCAATTATAGCGCAAATTTCACGCTGACTAATTAATTCACCGCCTGTTACATCATAGTCTTTATTGTGTTCGCCTTTACCTAATAACAACGCAGCGGCAACACGCCCACTGTCATCTTTTGCAATAAATGTTGCTTTTCCTTCGCCTGCGGCAGTAATCCATTGGTTGTCACTCAAGTTGGCTAACATAACGGAATTAGTTAAGTAATTTTCCATATAAAGGTTGTTTCTCATAATATTAAAGTTTACGCCAGTCTCATGTAAATATTTTTCTGTGGCGGTATGATCCGGTAATACATATTGATAATATCCTTCCCGATTAGCGCCTAGGAATGAAGTATACGTAATATGGCCTACACCGGCTGCAATAGCCGCATCAATTACATTTTTATGTTGTTGAACCCGTTCCGGTCCATTTTTTATACCGGATACAATATAAATACGGTCTCCGCCTTGGAAGGCTTCTATCATTTGCTCCTTGTTATCATAGTTTGCTTCTTTCACCGTAACGCCTTGGTTTTTCCAATCTTCTATCTTCTTTTTTGGCAATCGATTTAAAACTGGGCAGGTAAATATTAATTCTTCTCCGGGTACCTCGTTAAGCATATTCGTTGCTACTCTTCCACCTAATTGTCCATCTGCGCCGGTAACAATATAACGCATATTTTCCCCTCCTGTTTATTCCCAACTAAAATAAATGGATAATCTAATACGTTACCCTTTATTTATTAACATTTTACCGTTTTACTGCTTGGGAATGAAATTGAAATATGTTATTATTAATAAACAATTTCTATAAGTACGGGAGGTCAGTCTACATGCATGTCAAACAAATCGAGTGTTTCGTTCATCTAGCTGAAACTCTAAATTTTTCCAGAACTGCAGAGCTTTTATATATCACCCAACCTACTGTGACCCATCAAATTAACACGCTGGAAGATGAGCTTAGATTAAAATTATTTATTAGAACCAAAAGAAAAGTTGAACTGACTCCGGCAGGAGTTTCCTTCTATACTGATATGAAAGATATTTTAACAAGAACAAACATCGCAATCGTCAAGGCAAAGAACTACGCCCGAGCCTTTGAATCTAATTTATTAATCGGGTATGACGGAAATGTAGAGGTAAATCGCCTTCCCAATATACTAAGTATCTACAAGGAAAAGTTTCCCCACGTACATCTTTACTTAAAAATAGCTGATTATAAAGAAAAAAGAAATCTATTTACGAATTATAATTTTGATTTAATTTTTGCTGTCAAAGAAAGTATTGAAGATTTATCAGAGGCTGAGTATGCCGAACTTTTTACGGGAAGATTCGTCTGCGTCTTGCCTAAAGACCATCCATTAGCTCACAAAACCGTTATCCAAATGATTGAATTGCAGAATCAGCCTCTGATTCTATTAGATCCTTTAAAATGTCCATCCGAAATGGCACGGGTCCAAAAGGATATCCAGATAAAATGTCCTGCTTCCACTGTTTATTTTGGTGACAGCGCCTTAGTCGGCTATACCATGATTAAGGGAAGACTTGGCATAGCGGTGTGATGCCTGACTTTGTATGTCCGGAAGATCCGGAGCTTTCTATTATTCCACTGGATGTAAAAGATTTAATTTCTTATGGAATTGCATGGCATAAAAACAATGAACGGAATGAAATAAAAGGCTTCGTTGAAATTACAAAGCAAATCTACAAAACCTCGCTAACAGCCTGATGGCAACTTTAAAGCTACTGCCCATCTTGGGAAAGAGTATACTTCCTGCTATGCCAAAGTAAAATTTATTGTATATTCGCCTGAGCCCGTGCTTGCCTTATAACTTCTATCATATTTTTCAAACGCAAGACCCTCGGAATCCGTAATGTTATCAACATCAGCAAGGTACAACGTTGCAGTCGTATTTACCGGAACATTTATTTTGATAGAACCTTTTTTACCATTGAGCTGCCAATGTATACCTACTTCGCCGTAAACGCTCTGATAAGCGGCTTTGACATAAGACAACCCACCACCAAATAACGGCTTGAGGAGGATATGTTTATACCCCGGTGCGTTTTCGTCGATTTCAATTCCGGCAGCAGCGCGATAGAGCCATTCGCCGATTGCGCCGTAAGCATAATGGTTAAAAGAATTCATGTCCGCGCTCCACATCGTGCCGTCCGGCTTCAATCCGTCCCAATGCTCCCAGATTGTCGTAGCGCCGCGTTTAACCTGATAGAGCCAAGAAGGAAAATCGTCTTTCAGTAAAAGGTCATACGCTTCTTTTACATAGCCGTTCTGACTTAAGGCATGACAAATATAAGGCGTACCGACAAAGCCCGTTACGAGGTGTCCGTTTTCCTTTTGGATGAGCTTTACAAGATTCGCTGCAATTTTTGCTTTGTATTTCTCTCTGACTAAATCGAAATACAGTGAAACCACATGCGCTGTCTGTGTCTGCGCTTTTAAGTTGCCTTCGTTGTCAAAGAAGTTCTGCTGATAGTCTCTCTTTATCCCATTATAGCGTGCAAGATAGACTTCATAATCTCCATCCTTGCCAATGGCCTTGGCCATTTTCGCAAAAAGCAATGTAGAATAAGCATAATAAGCGGAGCAGACAAGTTCATTCGGCGTCGCGCCGAAATAGCTTCCCTCTTCAGCATCGAGCGCAACCCAGTCGCCGAATTGCAGCTTGAATTTCCAGATACCGTTTTCAGCATGGCTATGCATGAAATCGACCCATTTTTTCATGGAAACATACTGCTGACGGATAATGTTTTTGTCACCGTAGGTCAGGTATACAGTCCATGGCACAACCACTGCAGCGTCAGCCCAGGCTGCGGCTGAATGCGTTCCCTGGCGCAGCAGCCAATCCCCCTTAAAATCCCCTGTCAAAAGATCAGGTACGACATGCGGCACGCCGCCCTCTTCAGTTTGGTCGGCGGCAACATCCTTAAGCCATTTTTCATAAAAGGCGTACGTATTCTTCAGAAAGCAGGCCGTACGGCAGAAAATCTGTGCATCACCCGTCCAGCCAAGGCGCTCATCGCGCTGCGGACAATCCGTAGGAACATCAAGAAAATTACCCTTGAGTCCCCACAGAATATTATGCTGCAGCTGAGTGATATCCTGATTGGAGCATTCGAAAGAACCTGTGGATTCCATCACAGAGTGAACTGTATAAGCAATAAAATTCTCCAGTTGCGGCGCGCCCGGATATTCAACGATCTGGGCGAACTGAAAGCCCTGGAACGTAAAGCTCGGATGGAAGACTTCCTTACCATCGCCTTTGCAGATATAGATAACCGTCTCCTTGGCGGCGCGCAGATTGGCGAAATATGCATTGCCGTTTGAATCTAGGACTTCAAAACATTTCAACTGAACCTTATCGCCTCTTTTGCCGTCAACCGAAAACTCGATCCATCCTGTCATATTTTGGCCAAAATCGACTACTGTCTCGCCCTTCGGCGTCGTAAAGATGCGTTTTGCCGGTATTCTGTCATTGACACCAGGTCTTGAAGCATACTGCGGCTGCAGGAGTACTTTCTCGTACTCAACGATATTCACGCCATGCCATAAGCTGCAATCGAAACCGGCACAACTCCAGCCGTCCTGCTCAAGCGTTGCGTCATATATCTCACCGTCATAGATTTCTGAGAAAATGACCGGACTATCCGAGCCCTGCCAGCTTTCATCCGTAACGAAGATGTCTTCCGTACCGTCTTCATATTTTACATGAACCTGCGCCAAGAATGCCGTGACCTTGCCGTAAATATTTCTTATGTGGTTAAAGCCCATCAGCCCCTTATACCAGCCGGCCCCCAAATGGGTGCCTAATGTGTTTGCACCTTCCTGCAACAGCCTAGTCACATCATACGTCTGATATAAGAGACGCTCCTGATAAGACGTCCATCCCGGCGTCATCTGATCTGCGCCGACTTTTTGGCCGTTGATAAAGAAATGATATAGCCCCAGAGCCGTCGTATAGGCATAGGCTTCCTTGACTTTTTTACCGATATAAATGTCCTTTCTTAGATACGTTCCCTTTGATTGATCAGCATCCGCCTCTGTTTCGGCAGAGATGAAAATTCCCCGCCAATTATTGTCTACGAGACCGCTCACAAAGGATACCGGAAGCGACCACTCACTCCATGAATTTTCATTATCCTGCACTTTAACACGAACGAAATACCGGGCAGCCGTCTGCAGTACAAAATTTTCAATATCAGCCTGTAACGATTCGCCGGAATCTACAACACCGCTGTCGTATAAAACAGAAAAAAATGTCTCATCTTCGGCAAGTTGCAGCTTATACGCCTTCTGGCTGATATTCCTTTTATCACTGGAAAGCTGCCACGAAAGCACAGGCATTTTTACCACGCCGGCAGCTTCATCCATATAATTCATTTTTACCTGTATAACCTTAAACATTTGCGAAATCCCCTTTAAGAAATTATTAAACGTAGTTTAACAGCTACTTATCCGTTTATTGTTATATCATTATGGTCTGTTGGATTTATTTCCATATCATCGAGCGCGTCACCATAGCGTTCCTTCGTAATCTGTTCCAATGTCTTCCCTCTGTCATCCGGAGCCCAAATTGCACCAATAATCCAGCTTATAAATCCAAAGATTACCAGCATAACTGCAGCAGTCCGGAAACCGAGGAAATTCATGATGAGCGGTACAATAAATCCCCAGACAGCTGCAATAGCACGGGCAACGAAGAACGTAAAACCCTGTGCCGTTGCACGATAGCGTACCGGAAAAAGCTCGGAACTCCAAAGCTGATAGAATTGCTGTTGCATGGAGAAAGAGGAAACAAGAGTAAATGCCCAGAGCATCCATGGCTGCAGCATATCAGCCGGCAAGGTCCATATGATCCAGGAAATCATGCAGACCGAGCCAAAAACTCGATAAAGCGTTCTTCGGTTCATTTTATCGGCATACTGCATAAATAATATAGCCGTCAACACGCAGAAAACAAAGTTAATAGACTGCAATGTCAACGCCATTGTGTTGCTGAGATTGCCGACATGCTCATAAATGTATGGCATGAAGAAACCGGAAGTACTTGCCGGAATGTTCCAGATTGCGTAAATACCGCAGAGGAATAAAACAGTTTTCAAACTGGTGCCCTTTAGAATTGTTGTATAAGTAATTTTCTTCAGCTTGCCTTCAGCAATAAGTTGATTCTCTTTTTCCTTGGCATTTTTCCATTCACTGGATTCCGGCATCTTTAAACGCTGATACCAGACAAAAGCGGCAACGACAATGAGATGTGCAAAAATAATGCGGTTGCCCAGCAAGCCGAAGGCCGCATTCAGCGGAATAGAAGCTGAAAGAACGAGCGCCGGTCCAAGCATCCAGGCAAACTGTGCAGAACCACAGTGCTTTGCCCTGTTCTCCGACGGTGCTTCTTCCGCAATAAAGGTCCATGATGCAACAATGTCAGCACCTACCGCAAGGCCAATAATCAAATAACCGAACAGAAACATCGGATAATTCGTAGCGAAAACGATAAGAGCAACACCTAGCATATAGACCAGTAAGGCATAATTGTATACGAACTTTCTCCCATATTTATCGCAGATTTCGCCACCAATGAGCGCTCCCAACGCAGCGCCGCCTGTATTTGAAGACAGAGCCGCCAAAATGCCCATCTGTAGGCTATCCATTCCCAAATATGCCTGCCACATACTGAGCCCTGCTGCACCAGCAACAATAGAACCGGCGTCGATATAACTTATTAACCCGGCAATAATTGTTTTTTTCCAAGGTGACATAGTATTATTCAGTTTCATATGTTGCCATCCTTCCTTTAATCTATTATTTTAAGTAGTCCATTTAATAAGCTTTCTGCCTGCAGAATACAGAAGCTTTTCGGTTTGAGTAAATGTAGTATCAACCAGCAAATGATAGAAAAAATTTGCTGATTGAGGTGCTAAGCTTAGACCTTTTATTTGTTATAATTATAAGTAAATTCAGAAATAAGAAATAGGAATAAAATTAATTAGTTTAATTGATTTATTTTAATATCTATTCTAAATCGCAAGTGGAAACACCGAGGTGGTACAAATGAAACTGGAAAGCATCGAAGAATATCTTCAGGCTTTGAATCCGGATGAGATTTTTTATCGCCAATACTATCTGGCGAAGAGGCATGAGAAGGAATACGCCACTTACATCCAGAGTCTAAATCCCGAATTCATCCGGCAAAACAACCTCATTGTCCCGGAAATTGCATACTCCTTCCAGCCGGAACAATTCGGGGATGAATCTTTTTTCTGCATAGATAGTCCCCAATGCATTTTTTTAAAAAAACATGACCGCTACACACCGGAATTTCTGCACAGTCATATCTTTTTTGAGGTTATTTATGTACTGAAGGGAACATGCAGGCAATCCATCCAAGGACAACAGGTCTTCATGGAAACGGGCGATGTTTGTCTGCTGTCCCCGGGAGTAAAACATACGATCGCTTGTTTCGATGACGACAGCCTCATCATAAATATCCTCATCCGGCGCAGCACCTTTAAAGAAGTTTTTTTCAGTTTTCTGCGCAACGACAATATTCTTTCTTCATTTTTCCTCACTAGTCTTTATACAAAACATATTTGCGAATACATTGTTTTCCACACAGGTTATGATTTAGAGATAAAGCGAAATCTTTTAGAGATGTACATTGAACAGTTGGAGAATAAGAGATATTCCGAACGTATCCTGAACAATATGTTGATGATTTATTTTGCGAAAATTCTCCGGGGATATGAACATAACATCATTTTGCCGGCGGCGGTAAATAAGGAGAATATCCGGGGACTTGCGTTCATTTATTATATGAAACAGCATTATAAGGATATCACGCTGGAAGATATGGCAAGGGAATTTCACTTTACGGCACCGTATACCTCGGCATATATTAAAAAAGTTACGGGTTATACCTACACGCAGATTCTGCAAAAGCTGCGCCTAGAGCATGCAGAGTCGCTGTTAAAGAACACAAATGTTTCTATCAGCCGGATCAGCGAAGAAATCGGTTATCTGAATCCGGAGCATTTTATCCGTCTCTTCAAACGAAGCTATGGCATATCTCCAAATTGTTTCCGGCAAAAGTGGGGGAACTGTCAAGAGGACCTTTTGTCCGCCGTATCCTTGACACCGAAGTAAAAAATACCCTATAAAATGGACTCTCGCATCGTCCATTCTATAGGGTATTTTTATCAGCCTTATCCAATATAGTGTTACCGTCTCATATATTTACAGTAGCAATGCATTGGTCAATGCAGCGACAGCCTCAGCATTGGTAACCCTTGTCTCTTTGTCAACAAAAGCAGTGTAAATATGAGGAATTACAAATTGTACACCATTTTCCAAGCAAGTCTTCACAACAGGAAACACGGATTTAGCGTCTATACCACCAGTTGGCTCAAAAATGGTAATGCCATACTTCACAGCCGCCTTAACCATAGCTGCCACCTCATCAAGACGTTTGCACCCTTCAATCGGATAGAACTTAACTGATTTTACACCGATTTCCTGCATCAAAGCCGCCGCAGCCTCACAAGAAATTACATCTTTATACTCTTTGCTAAGAGGCCCGGTCAAAATACTTACTTTCCCCGGACTACCGGCAGGTGCAACCAGCGCATTAACTAGTGTACGGCTGCTGCCTGCGCGTTCCAAAGCCCCCAGTGTATATCCTGCCGCGGGAAATATCTGGTTAACGTGTACCGGCTTTGTTTTTACCGCAACGTCAATCACTCTACGCCACTCTTTCGGGTCACCGGCGCCTAAGCCTACGGATACCGGAATCCCGGCCTCTTGGTAACTATTTACTTGCGTCACTGCCGCCTCAACGTCGGCAAAATTTTTTACCATAATCCCAATATATACATTCCCTTTAGTGGCTTCCGTAATTTGTTTCGCATTTTCCAAATCTTTGGCTAACACATTTAAACAGATAGGATTAGACATCTTATTTCTCCTTTATGATTTCTTTAATGCGCATGGCAATTACTTCCTCCTGCCGTTTTAGGAGCGGACGCGGGTCTATGCTGATAATTCCTAAATTAGCATAGTAGTTACGGGTATAGATAGCCGGATTTCCCTCTTCCAGTTCTTTAATAATTTGGTAGGCATCTTTGCTGGTTATTTCAGGATTTATGGTCAAATTGGCACGGTAAATTGCCCGGCCAGCCTCATCCTGAACAATTTCTCCCTTGATTCCGGAAGTCTTGTCAAACTGATTGATTAGCCAGGTCATACGCTCAATCTGCAATTTAGAATCATCCACTTGGCATTCATATAGTTTCAGCGCAGTCAAAAGGCCGATTATCCCTTCCTTCCCCACTTTCATTGCCCGGCCAATCCCCTTATACTGCTTACGGCAGGCCTTCATAAAATTAGCCCGGCCGCAGATAAAGCCGGAAGTGGGGCCTCCCAGAGCCTTACCTCCACTGTAGATAACAATATCCGCACCGGCCGCCGCATATTTTTTCAAATCGCCTTCAGCAGCGGCATCGATAATAAAAGGCAAGTTATATTTCTTGGCAATGGCCGCCATTGTTTCAATGGATTGCATGCCCTTTTGCACTGCATGATGGGATTTAACATAAAATAGGGCAGCTGTTTTTTCAGTAATCGCCTCTTTAATATGGCACGCTTCCACATGATTCGCCTGGCCGGCTTCGATAACCCTGCCGCCGCCTAAAGTAATCATTTGTGCAACCGGGGCGCCAAAATTTACGACGTGTCCTTTTTGCAAAATAATTTCGTTTTTTAATCCGTCACTATTGGGCAATCTTTCGATTTTGCTCAAATCTGTACCCGCTATAACAGCTGCCACCGCAATTGCTATCCCGGGAGCTGCCCCGGCAGTAGGGCAGCCATCCTCAGTCCCGGTGGCAATGGCAATTTTTTGACCCGCGGCTACCATCAATTCTTCCATGACTACATAATCCATAGCCGCCGCCCCCAAGGCCTCGGCGATTTCAGGCTGAACCGCACTGGCGCCCAGGATAGTCATTTTTCCACTGCCATTAATCACTTTCCGGACACCAAATTTCTGATAAATACTCATTCCATTCCCTCCACAACATCCGCAAATCTGGCCGACACCGAACAAGTATAGCCAGCAGATAACGCTAAGCCTTTTGCGGCCGCGAAATCCACTGGCTGCACTTATTTAGTTAAGATAGCTGATGAACTCCAGATTATAAAACCAGGATGTTACTATAATTTCAGCACCCCATTCGCTATAAAAGCCCCGTCACGGAACAAATCACACTAATCGCAATAATCGTTGTTAAAATGATATTGTAGCGGGGTCCCTTTTTCTTCAGGTATATGTAGATGCCAAAAACAGCTACAATTGGCAATAATCCTGGAACAACAGAATCTAATATTTCTTGCAAAGGCAGTGGCTGCCCCTCTAGGATACCTAATTTAAACGGCGTTACTATTTTTACATAGCTTGCCGACAAGGCTCCCATCATAAATAACCCTAAAACACTGGCTCCATTGATTAGCTCCTTGATTCTGCCGTCCTGCAAAAATCCTATAATGGATTCTTTACCTAATGAATATCCTCTATGGCACAGGATATAGCTTACTACTAAAGTAATTCCCGTATAGGCGACGAGTGGCAAAATCCCCCCCATAGGGTTTCCATTCATAGCCAGAGGCAGAAACAATGCAATAAGCAAGGGCATGACTGCGCCCCAGATAATCGCATCACCGATACCCGCAATCGGTCCCATAAGACCGGTTTTTATTCCTGTAATAGCCACTTCAGGCAGATTGTCTTCCTTGGCCTTTTCTTCCTCCATGGCAATTGTTATACCATGAATAATGGTACCGGCAACCCCTTCGGTGTTAAAGAAATTCAAATGGCGGGTTAAAGCTTCACTAAGCGCGTCCTTTGTCGTATATAATTTTTTAAGTACGGGAATCATACTGGCGCAAAATATTAAACTTTGCAGCCGTTCATAGGAATTTGACAATTCAGCGCCCATATAATAGGTTAGCCATACTTTTGTAATATCACTTTTCGTAATCTTTGAAGCGTTATCAATCACCATTATGCTTTTGCACCTCCATCTTTTGAGGAATTATCTCTATACAATAAAGCGATACAAGTGCCAAAAACCGCTGCCGCCATTACACTGATATTAAGGAATTTTACCGCGAAGAAACCTAGAATGAAGAAAGGGATTAAATGCTTTTTACCAATTACCAGAATCGTAATGGCAAAGCCCAATGCCGGTAAAAATCCGCCCATGATTTCGAAGGAATGAGTAAGCCATTTGGGCATCAGCGCTAAAAAACTATTTACAACCGAGTCGCCATAATACGTCGTCGCAAATACGATAGGAAACCGAATGACAAAACCGGCTAAGGCCGGATAAAGAAAAGCGCAGCGATAAATTCCGCCCGTGTTACCGTTTTCTGCATATCGATCGGCCATATGTACCCAGGCGGCATTTATGGTACGTCTGAGTTGATCAACAAATACGCCGATTACGCCAAAAGGCACCGCCAGGGCAATGGCTAAACTTGGCTCCATTCCTGTTTTTACCGCAATGGGGATAGCGATACAAGAGGCTAGCGCAGGATCGGACGGCACATTGCCGCCAGGGGTCGAAGTAACACCCAGATAAACCAGCTGTATGCCCGCTCCTATAATCATGGCTTTGCTCATATCGCCTAATAACAAGCCTACTACGATTGCAACACATACAGGCTGCAACAGCATACCGGAGAAGGTATACCCAAAACGCAATCTGGCAAACCAATAATAGAGTCCCATACAAATGGCAACTGTCAATGAATCCATTTTTACCCCTTCTTTCTTCTTAATATTTCTTGAGAATTTGGCCTAAAGTCTGCGGCGTATCCTCCGGTATTGTCTGAAAGTATATTTCCACTCCTTTCGCTGCCAGTTCTTTTAATATTTCCACATCGGCAGCATCTAAAGTGATATTCTGAAATACCACTTTCCGTTTAGGTCCTCCTCCCAGTCCGCCTATTTGAACTTTCTTTATTTCAAAACCCTTGTTCCAAGCTGCTAAAAGTGATTTTAAATCGCCAAAAAGAATCAGCACATTTCCTTTGCCAAACTGGCTATTTTTCCAATGCTCGCAAGCTTCCTCTATACCATAACAATCAATCTCTACCCCAGGCGGCGCCGCCATCATATAAATATTTTTCATAAAAGGATCCTGTATGAGCATGTCACTTGCGACAATAATGCGATTTGCATCTGACTGCCCTAACCATTTTGTTAAAACTTGCCCGTGAATTAATCGGCTATCCACTCTACATAAAGCAATCGTTGCCATATTTCTCCTCCTTCTTTAACGAATAGCGCTCTTTTCAAAACTTGCCCGGATTTCACCAACCACATCCTTACACCCCTGTTGACTCACTGTAACAATTTGCCGTAACGTTTGTGGATCATCCAAACTATCAATTGAGCTCATCGCTTCCAATAACATAGGAGCATTTAAGCCGGATAAAATATGAATATTATATTTCTGGCTTAACTTCGCGGAAACATTAGAAGTTGTACCGCCGAACAAATCAGTAATAATCAGTGAGTGATCCGCCATTTGCGCCACCTTGTCCGCCACTTTTTCGAAATATTCCTCGAAAGTATAATGAGGCATTAAAGGAATCTCCGATACTCTAGCCGTACTTCCCCATATCATCTTTAGACTGTCAATTAGTTTCTCACCCCATCCGCCATGGGTAAGTAACAAAATTTCTGCTTTTGGGCTTCCCATAAAACACCTCCCTTCTGTCAACTAACAATAATCGCAAATATCATGCCAACTTGTGTCATAAAAAAAACACCCGAAGGTGTTATTGCTGTAAAATCTCATATATACAGTTTAATTCCCCTTTAGATAGCTCGATTCCATAATTATTTTCGATTGTCGCAAATGACAGTTTTATGACAGATAGTATTTCATTATAATTTTGATGCTGTATTTTTGCTTTATATTCTAATGGTTTTTTATTTATGATAATCCGTTCGACCATGCAGCAGCAATGTATTAAAAAACGTAACCGCACTTGTTTCGAAACCCGCAGTTTTAGTTTATTACATAATATCGACAATACTTCCTCCATTTCGGTTAGTATCTTTTCGGGGTTTAGAATTGTGAGATAATCAATCAAACTTTGCAAGGTAATGGAACCTACAAAATTCCTTGTAATATCCTCCAGTCGATTATCAGCATTATCCAGTTGATTTCGAATACCAATTATATCAACAAGCAAATCAATCCCATCCTTAGAGAATAGTTCCTCTAACGAAATAAACGGGATGTCCAGTAAATTAATATTAAAAGTTCCTATTACGCCAATAATTTCCTCATCTTCTTTAACTTGACCCAACAATTTTTCTTGCGTATTAATCAGATGGTATTCCTTCGCTTCAATCCGAAAGTCCTGCGGCAGCAAATCCTTAAACGTATTTTCAACCAATGTCTTAATTTTTTGGGCCGTTCCTATTCCCGTAACGCAGGAAGTAATTAACACCTTGGATTTTTTTTCGGTTAACTTCACCGTTTGCACCAACAAAGTATACTGCTTTGATAACTGTTCAAAGTAAAGCAGCATGTCTTTAAGAGGTTTAGGATTATAGAGTAAAGTTTTCGTAATCTCTAACAGAATTTCTGTTGTGATATTTTTAACCACCAAAGTTTCAATTCCGAATTGACGTTTTACAATTTCTCCGAAGGTAGTCAACGACCCCATATCAACTAAAATAATTAGCTCTTTGTAGCTTTTTTGCCGGACTAATTGTAATAATTCCTCTAATGTATCACTAATTGATTGCTCAATGGGCATATCAATTGCTTCTACCATATCTGTCTTGAATAATGCATTGGCAAAATCAGCCATACTTGTAGCTGTCATTTTACCATGAGCGATAATTACTATACCGCAACTAAGATCTTTTGCCTCACCCAAATTACTGTCATACAAAGCATTCAAAAATAAAGTCATAAAAATAAGTTCACTTTTGGGGCATGGAATATTTAAAAATTTAGACATATAATCACATATTTGCTGCGCTTTTTCATACTCTTTTTTATAATGCTCTATGATAAAAGGAGCATTATATATGGGCGGATTAATTCCTTTTTTCATATAGGTTACAAATGTATATATATGAAGATAGAAATTATTTCTTGTACTTTCATCTAAGATTTTACCTGTTATTTCTTCCAGTTTTTTTATAAGTTTATCAATTTTTCCTGTCATTGGCACTTCTAGATTCCGGCGGCTACAATGATTCACACTGCAACTCATCGACTTATTATAAAAAGTATACTGAAACAAAGTCGAAATTTTATTTTCCAATAGAGCCCGGCTTTCTGCATAAGAAAATCGATTCTTAAGAGCATCATATTCCTTTATTAGCAAGGAGTAAAAATTCATCTCATCCGCTTCATTATCCTTGCTATTATATTCCTGTAATAAAAATCCTTCACTTTCCGGCGTAATAATAATAGTATCGTTCTTGTTGAATATTGATTCCAATATTGTTTTTATCTTTACCTCATTCATGTGAATATTTTCTGTCACAAATGTGTCGTCCAAAATAATATTCTTATATCCTTTTGTCATAACATTCAAAAATGCTTGCGCACACTTATACTGAATTTCACTTTTTAATGCACCTATATTGCCCTCAAAATTATGAGTCATAAGATAGTATGCAAAAGCATATGATAATTTTATACCCAATTTTGTTTTAGCACTTTCCTGCTGTAAAAAGAATATTATTATCTCCAATCTTTCCTGCAAAGTTCTATCTTTTAACGAAGGGATGCTGATAGCCACCTGGATCCTTCTAAGAAATGTTTTTAGTAATGTCGAATTAATATCACACGTAGTTGCACCAATTAATCTTACAGTGGCTTGTTCCTCTATACCCGAACCCAACTTACGAAAAGTCCCCTTGTCCAATAGAGAAAAAAGTTTTTCTTGTCCTTCCGCGGGGAGCCTATGGATTTCATCCAGAAAGAGAAAGCCTCCGTCCGCTTTTTTTATCATACCCACTTTATCCTGAGCAGCTCCGGTAAAAGCCCCTTTAATGTATCCAAACAGCTGCCCCGTAAGCAATTCAACATTATTGTAATATTCAGAGCAATTAAAATAGACAAATGGAATGGGACCTTCTTGCTTCCGGTGTAGTTCATAAAACTTATGCATCAACTCGGCAAAAAAGGTCTTACCCACTCCCGATTCACCACTTAGCAGTACATGTAACCCGCTGGGAGGATATAACACGGCTGATTTCGCCTTGTTTATAGCATCTTTAAGACTGTTATCATGACCAATCAACATTTGAAATGGATCTTGAAAAATACCATCCTGCTCCGGCGGAGAATGCTTTTCCCAATAATAGTATTGTTTTAATTCTTCAAAACTTTTGATTTCCCAATGTTCTTTATCTATAGAGATATCCAGCAAAGTCTCAAGTTGATTCTTATCAACAAAAAGAACCGGTCTGCTTTTAATTTTGACTAATTTACCTTCTTTATGAAGCAAGTTTAATTCCTGACTTACCGTATTCCTTGCTATGCTCAGATTAGCACTAACTGTTTCGGCAGAATATCCAATTTCTGCATCATTATAGAGTGAATCTTTATCAATTAACTTTGATAAATTTTTAATTTCTCCATATATGCGTTCTTTTCTTTTCATACTTTCCTCCACAGCTATTATAAATAATCCGGCAAACAATAAACTCCCAACATTTCCGCTTCATTAAAACGAGTTCAACTAGGCTTCCACTCTATACCTACAGCTCTTGCTTGTTTCATTTTTCTTATTATACCTATACCCTCTCCCAAAAAGCAAGGGAACCTATTAATAAACAAAAAAGGCAATGGGAGTATTGTTATTCGGATTAATCGGCGGGGAATATGATCGTTCATTTAAAAAATGGAAAGGTTCAAAAGAACTGTATGAAATTACCAAAAAGCAACTTTACCGGAAAGAGAAATGCGATTTCAATCAATAAAAGAGTTTTACAAAGAATGAGATAAGGCAAAATATTAAGCAGACCTGCAGCCGAAGCCACCGGAAACAAAGACAGCAACCATTTTCCTTTCAGCGGGTTATTTAGGTGCGGCAGTGGTACAAAGCTAAGCCCATTCAAGAAAAATCCCCCGGCTAGGCCGGAGGATTATTTGGCAACCAGTATAGCCACCTATGTTTCTATCTCAAGAGTAACTCTTTAAAACTTAAAATTTATACCTGCCCCAATGCCTTTGAATGTCGCGTGGTTATTATCTTCATATTTTTTCCAACTCAAATCAAACTGGCTGTTTTTGTTTAAATCATATGTAAGACCAATAACCGTATCGTCGAAATGTCTTCCATTCTGATAGGTCCCGTATACACCGATTCCGGCAAAAAGGGGTTGATTCACTGCTACGCCATAAAACAGATTGTTATCACTGGCTGCATTATCTGTTGCCATATGCCTTTCACCAACCAAAAGCGCTATATTCGGCAGCAGCGAACTTTTCAAACCGTAATCGGTATAAGATGTCTCACTCGACTGGGCGTGACTTATAAAAGCCCCGTATCCGAGTCCAAGGCCAACGCTGCCATAGATTTCGTTAAATCCGCTAGTTCCGCCAGCCGACTTATCCAGATTATAATAGTTGTAGCCGACTTGAACACTACCTATACCGGCACCGGGGTCGGGCACCGCACACATTCCCAACGATGACATTGCAAAAATAAATATAATAGTCAGCGCTATTACCTTTTTCATCCGTGATTCCTCCTAATCATAACTTTCCGTGTAAGAATTGAAATACCATACTCTTTTACATTACCAACACCTCTTATGTATCCCATCATACTGAACAAGTTCAGTATTGTCAAAGACTATATATTGCCACATCTGCATTAGAACGAATCCCAGGAATCAAAGAAGGGTTATTATCAGCACTTACCGATAAGAATAGAATTCCTGTAGCGGATCGAGGGAATCCCGATATTTGTATGGTAAGCAGATATCATAAAGCGTTTAATGTTGACGAGTATAATCTAAAATACATATGTCAAATCATCATATCCGCAAGAAGAATAAAGGTCTCATTTCATCCTGTAACTTTACACGGTTTTGCAAGCTGCCCACAAAATGCCCTAAATGGAGTTTTCCAGTAGTTCTGCCGCCAGTTAAAATACGTTTTTTCATCATCAAATTCCTTTCAAAGTTAATTTTTAGGCCACTAAAACTCCTCAATAACAAAACCCTCGGCTTGAACCGAGGGTTATCACTTTTTATTTACCGTTTACAGGCGACAGCCTATGACCAGATAATCTTAAAAAACGCCCTGCAATTAGGACGTTTTTTCCAGTTCTCATGCTATAATGTTAAAAGGACGAGCGACCACTCGTCCCAAAACCGAATAAGGAGGTGGTTTCTGTGTGGATTTCTCCACGAGTGATTGTCTGGTTAATTATCGCCATAACGATAATTTTACTTAGACCAGTTGCAATCACTTTCTGGTTCAAGTAACCTCCCTATTCCTAAGTCAAACGCTCCTGTTCCTAGCAGGGGCGTTTGATGTTTTATCCTATGTTCATTATACCCTGTTTATACAATTTGTAAAAGTATTTTTTGCCATTCGGGCTTTTACCCCCGAATCTTCAATAACTGCAACTGCCGCACCGTGGGAGGTGTGGCGGTGACGGGGTTGAAAAAAATCCTGCCAAATTATACATATCGGGGCAGGATTTTGCTATGATAGAGGGAAATAGTATCCGGCTTGGAAGACAATAAACTTAGTAACTATACTTATGAGGTGCAACGATATGCAGTCGAGTCCGATCCAGATTTTTGAATATTTATTGGCCTTAAAGAATTTAACGGTTCCGGTAGTCAGGAATATACCGGGTTACAAGGATAAATACTGGTGGCAAAGTGAATTCCCGCTTCATGATGGCTGTCCTTTTTACGGCGATACCAAGGACCCGGATGCCTGGCTGGAGGTTTATAAGCAAACCATTGATCCTTCCCCCAAACCCCCGGATGAGCTTCAGGAATGGGTCATCGATAAAGGGACCGAACCGGACCGTCCCCCGCAAGTCCATGAGACGATATCCAAACTAACGCCGGAAGAGAAAGAACAATTAACTATACTAGCTCGACGAATTGCCGAATTGGAAAAACAAATCACCGGCATAGAGGAGGCTGACAACCGTTCCAAACTGGAAATGGACTTATTGAGTGCCCGCAATAAGGAAAAAGTTTTACAAGATAAGAATGAAATTTTCTTTGCTGCGGACCCTCACCGGGTGGCGCTGTGGCATCAATGGCTGAATGAGGTATGGCAGCCTTGGGCGGACATTACGCTGCCCAAATTAAAAGTCCAGCAAATCTACGGGGCTTTCTTCGCTCTTTATCAAAGGCTCCAACGGGAAGGAGACGCCACGGAACTTGTTTGGGGCCATGGCCTGTTGACCTGGTACACCGACAACCTAAAGATCTCCCGTCCTGTTCTCACTACTCGTATGGAACTGTTATTTGATTCTAAAAACGGGGTTTTTAAGCTCCTCCCCACGAGTAACGGCACCATTTTAGAACTGGACATGCTGAGCAATATTGAATTGCCTAATTCTGCTCATTTAATATCAGCCGAACGGTTTATTCAGGAGAATGGCATCCATCCCTGGGATGAAGCGGTCACGGTCCCTTTCTTTGAGGAACTGATTCACGCTCTTTCCCCCAATGGAAACGTGGAATACAGCGTACAATCCGGACGTAATGTAAACGTTGAAAATACACCGGTCATTTATAACGCTCCGGTGCTATTTATCCGCAGCCGTTCCGGCAGACAGTGGCAAAACGAACTGAATGGGATCATTGAGCCCATCCGGAACGGCCAGTTTGTGCCTGAGACAATACAATCCTTAGTCTCTCTGGCTGTAACAGAAAGTGCGGCTGGGAATGACGGGCAGGCAGCCGGCCAGCCGGAATGGAGCGCTCTTGGGAAAGAGCTTTTATTTCCCTTGCCCGCCAATAATGAACAAAAGGAAATTATTCGCCGGTTAAGCAGGAATATTGGGGTCGTCGTCCAAGGCCCTCCGGGAACGGGAAAAAGCCACACCATTGTCAACCTGATCGCGCATCTGTTGGCTCATGGGAAACGGGTCCTCGTTACCAGCCAAACGGAACGGGCTTTACGGGTCCTGGGAGATATGATCCGGCTAAAATTGCCGGAAATCGCCCCTCTCTGTGTCAGCGTAACCGGCGGCGATGCACGGTCGGTACAAGAACTGGATCTTGCCGTTTCCAAAATATCGGAAGGGTTAGACTTAATGAATATAGAGGTTCTAACCTCCGAGATTGAACAATTACGGCAGGATCTCTTTGACTGTAAACGGAACCTGGCCAAATTAAAAACGGAGCTCGGCCGGGCCACGGAAGCGGAACACATTACGGCGGCCTTTGCCGGGCAGGAATTTTCCCCGCTGCAATTGGCGGATTGGACGGCAACCCATCAGGAGGACTATGGCTGGTTACCGGATGACATCGCCGAAACCTCTGAGATTCCGCTTTCCGACAGGGAACTGGTCCGGCTATTCCAGTTACTCGGAGAATTAGCGCCAACGGAGATTGACCAGGTTCTGCAGTCCCGTCCGGCCTGGGAGGCTCTCCCGGCGGCGGAAGAAGTGGTTGATTTAACCAGCCGGTTGCAGGAATTTAAAGAGGGGAACCGGCTGCGGGAAGAAAAAATCAAAGGCTGGACGTTCTCGCCCAACGCGGACCGTAAAATCACGGAATACTTGGCTAGTACGGAAAAAGCAATCCAAGCACTTTCATTGCAATCGGAGGAATGGCTGGTTAAGATATTGGACGACATCGTTCACGGCCACAACCGGAGTGAATACTGGCAAACCCTGGTCACGGATTGCCGGGAAAAAATACAGGAGATCCGCAATTTTGAGAATCAGATTAGCGAGTTTTCGTTCGAAGCGCCTGCTCATTTCGATATCCGTAAGGTAAAAGAAGACGCTGAGCTTTTACTCACGGAACTTAGAAAAAACGGCAAACCGGGTTTTGCCTTCAAGATGTTTAGCGGCCGAAAAACTTTATATATTTTGGAACAGTTTAAAATAAACGGTTCTATGCTTCGCACGGCCGAGGATGTGGCGGCGCTGATAACCCACCTCCATATTTTGGCGGCGAAACAACGGCTGGCGTTAAAGTGGACTAATAGTACTAAAATTATCGATGCTCCGGCTGTTACTCCGGATGAGTCGCGGCTGCTGCCCATCCTGGATAAATATATTGAACTGATTGAAGTTTCCTTTACCTGGAAGTCCGAACATTTACAGACTTTGAACCGGATTACCGGGGATATTAAGCCCTATGGCGTGCTGGACTGGATCAATCCGGAATGGCTCTTCGCCTTTAAAGACGGCCTGATTGCCTATCAAGAATTGCTGGAATATAAAAAGTTAAACCAGCAGTTTGAGTCCTTTTCCCTCACTCTAAAGAAGGGACTCGCAGTAGAAACGGCCCACGCTTCCTGGGGAACTTTGTATGAAGCGTATCGTCTTGGCAACGGCAGCAAATGGCGTGAAACCTTGATTCATTTAAAGCGCTTGCAGTCGCTGGAACCCCAAGTCAAGGAATTGCTATCCTTAAAGGATAAACTGTCAGCCTGCGCTCCGCGCTGGCTGGCGCAAATCGAAGCCGAAGCAAGAAGTACGGATGGCCCCATTGAGCCACCGGCTGCCTGGCGGGAAGCCTGGGAATGGAAACGGGCGCAAGCCTGGCTGAAAAAACATTTTCAGCGGTATAACCTGGAAGAACTGTATGAACAGTTACATCGCGCCCGGGACGGAGAAGCCGGAATCATTCAAACCCTCGTTTCTAAATCAACCTGGCTGGAACAAAACCGGCGGACTACGGATATACAAAGGAGAAGCCTGCGGTCCTGGGTCCAGACAATCCGGAGAATCGGCAAAGGTACCGGCAAATACGCCGCCAGGCATCAGGCGGATGCCAAAAAGGAAATGGCTATCTGCCGGGGTGCTGTTCCGGTGTGGATTATGCCGTTAAACCGGGTTATTGAAAATCTCCAGCTTTCCAATGACCGCTTTGATGTTGTAATTGTAGACGAAAGCAGCCAATGTGATTTGTTTGCGCTTACCGCCTTGTTCCGGGCTGAACGGGCTGTCATTGTCGGCGATGACCGCCAGATCAGCCCGGAAGGGGTCGGAAGAGACCAGACGGAAGTTTATAAACTGATTGACCGTCATTTAATTCAGGTTCCGCAGCGGGAACGTTTTACGCTGCAGGATAGCTTGTATGATACTTGTCTGCGGGTATTTCCCGGACAACAAATTATGCTGAAAGAACATTTCCGGTGTGTTCCGGAAATTATCCAATTTAGCAATGACCAATTTTACGGTGGAGCCATTGAACCGCTGAAGGTTCCCACAACAGACAGACTGACCCCGCCCATAGTAACCGTCCGGGTAGAGGATGGCTATCGCGAGGAAGGAACCTCGGCGGTCAATAAACCGGAAGCCCTTGCCCTGGTAGATAATATTGTAGAATTGTGCGCCAATAAAGATTATAGCAATAAAACGATGGGTGTCATTTCGTTGCAGGGTAAAGACCAAGCCTATGAAATTGAACAATGTCTGCGTGAAAAACTCGGGGAAAGTGAAATGATGGAGCGCCGGCTCATTTGCGGCGACGCCTATTCTTTCCAGGGGGATGAGCGTGATGTCATGTTTCTGTCAATGGTTGCCGCTCCCAATGTGCAGAATGGGGTATTGAGCAAGCGATCGGATGAGCAGCGGTTTAATGTTGCGGCCAGCCGGGCGAAAGAGCAGTTGTGGCTCTTCCATTCGCTTGATTTAAATCAATTGAATCCGGGCTGCATGCGGTACCGGTTGCTGCAATATTGCCTTGATCCGAAACGGACTCAATGCGCCATGGAAGATGCGGAAGAAGCTTTTAAACGCTACGGTTCCAGTCAGTTCCACCGGGAAGTCCATAAGATGATTGTGGCACGGGGGTACCGCGCGATTCCGGAATTTAAAGTCGGCACACATCCTTACCGGATTGACACGGTTATCGAAGGGATGAATGCCCGGATTGCCGTGGAATGTGACGGAGATACCTGGCACGGTATGGACCAGTGGGAAGCCGACCTTGAACGTCAAATGATCTTAGAGCGCGTAGGCTGGAAATTTTGGCGCGTACGCGGCAGTACCTTTTACCGCGACAAAAATAAGGCGATGGAACCGCTCTGGGATTTACTCGTCAGCCTGGGAATCGAGCCGGTAAAACAATCGATTTAAGATGATAGCCCCTCTGGAATAAAATTTTCCAGAGGGGCTACTCAGTGCTTGTCCAATTCAATGCTATTATATGGGTTTCACACCCATAAATTTGTCTGCTTTAAATTCACCAGCATCAGAAAAAGTTGATTGTAAGCGAAAGCTTTAAAATCAGCCGGTGACGTTTTTTTCGCTTTCCAGGCTTAAATCGTCAGTTGATACGGCAGAGCACGCTAATTGTTCCAGGATTTGTATACTTTCAATCCGCCCGACTACAATGAGAAGATCACCAGACCTTATCCTTTCGTCGTCGATATTCGCCGACAAGAACTGGTCATCCCGCTTAATAGCAGTAATAAGTAACTTAAGAAAATATTTTTTCCACACTTCATTGGGTGTTTTGCCTATCAGTGTTGATTCCGGGCCGATACTAACCTCTACCAAATCATAGTGAATTCCCTGGTTAAAAAACATATATTCAAGAAAGTCATACGCTATTGGGTGCCTGATCGCCGCCAGCATCTGCCTGCCCCCCGAGATGGAGGGCGATATAACGGTTGTCGCCCCGGCTTGCCGCATTTTTATTTCGGCTTCTTCATCCTCCGCTCTCGAAATAATAGCAATATCTCTATTTTGGTTTTTTGCCGACAGGGTGACATAAACGTTATCAGCATCATTTGACAACGCTGCGATCAGAAAGCTTGCCTTTTTGACACCCGCTCCCTGCAGGGTTTTATCGAGTTTCGCATCACCACATATGGCCATTATTTTGTCTTCAAGCAACGATTCAACTTTTACCGGGTCGGATTCGATTACAACACAGGGCTTCCCGTTTTTTTGCAGGCCGGCTATGACCTCTTTGCCGACCCTTCCGGCGCCGCAAACAATGACATGCTGATTGAGATTAGTTATTTCGCGTAACATCGTGCGCCTCCCAAAATGGTCTCTTATATTTCCCTCAACAATCAGACTAAAAATTAAAGTGAACGTATATGCTGCCGTGCCGACGCCAAAAACAATAAGAGTCGCTGTAAAAATTTTTCCGGATATCGTCGCCGGAACAATATCGCCGAATCCCACCGTAGATACAGTTACGACAGTCAAATAGACGGCATCAATTAAAGACAAGTGTTCGATCAGCATAAACCCGGTAATTCCAAAGATCACTACACAAAGCAAACAAACTACTGCTATTTCTAAACGATTCATTAAGGTATCTCTTCCCGTCTTTAAATGGTATAAAAGTAAAAGTTGTGTCAGTTATCTGGCAGGTGCCCTATGTCATACAGCTTAGTCAGAATTGGTACTCCAGTTTATTAGCTCAACGTGAATTATTTCAGTCAATCATAGGCCATTTCGCTGCAATCATGAAAAATCCTTCTAATGGCGTTAAGTTGTAAGTTCTTGTCAAAAAACAAGTAGGGAAGAAATGGTATCAGGTCAAATGATGATAAAAACAATTAAGAGTCTACAACCAATCCATGGGTTGTAGACTCTTTCTGCAAGGGGCCATATAGATCATTGCGAATTTTTAATCCTGTTAATTTTAATTATCTCGATGGTTTTCCCCCACATGTGGATATTAAAACGGTTGGTGACTGTAGCTTTAACTTGAACAGGTAAACCATCTTGTTTGAATTCTTCCTTCAAATTGGTAGGTTCATATTTTTTGCCATCTTCTGAAATAATACCCCAGAAATCTCCCTCTACCATAACATGCCTTATAGTTCCTTTAAAATTAATACTTTTAGTGCTAGTGGCATAAGTTGTTGACAAGCCCAGACAGAGTATGGCAACCAGACTGAGAACGATGGTTTTTTGAACTAATTTCATCCAGGTGCTCTCCTTTCTTCATATATGAGTATATGTAATCCGGCGGCAGTAGCGGTTCCCCTATCCCTCACGGTAAATGAACAATCATTGTTGAGATATAGTTGAAAATTCGATACCGGGTAGTTATTTCCTCTCTGGAAATCTTCTGTTTTCGACAAATTTTGCATAACGAAGAAAAAAGTATAGTGGGCAGTGAAATTCTTACCGAAGCGGCGTTATCACTCAAAACCGGCGGAGCTGATTTTCACCGGGTTTTATAATAATTTGGCGGTGGACCGCAAATTCTTGATTAAAGGCGCTATCACTCATGTTCAAGATACTTCATCGAAGCATCCTTAGTAGATTATAAGAAGCAAACTAGGATAAACAATGACTAAATAAATAATAGTCGTTGAAATAAAGGCCGCCATGGCTAGGTTAACATTTAGCTTATGTATTTTCGCTGTAACTACTGCATTTATTGCCGTCGGAGAACACGATAGGATTATCAAAGTCTTCAAGACTTCAGGGTCCGATATCAATCTCATTGCTATGAGATAAACGGTAATGGGCGTAGCTAAAAATTTGATATACGACAACTTCCATGTATTAGTCCAATATTTCCTCATTTGACAGAAATTTATCGTATACCCTATGGGAAGCATATATAACCAGGATCGGATATGAATAGTGTAATTAAATAGGTCTCCAAATATTGCAAGGCGATGATACTTAAATACATTGAGCAAAAGACCAAATAAAATCCCTAAAACCGGAATTTGTTTCGGGTTAAAGATAACATCTTTAAGGGAAACTCGTGACGCCCTATTCTTACTGGCTTGGTAATAATATTGAGCCATTGGAAAACAAAACATATAAAGGATAATATGTGAAGGGAGCATTACCAATTGTGAGAGCGCATACCCTTTTTCCTGAAATAAAATATATACTGAGATTGCTCCGATCACCCCAATATTTGATAACAAAGTTGATAAAATATAACTGCCTTGTTCTAACGGATTTTTATAAATGGATTTCACTGTTAGATAGGCAAATGCACCGGGGATAAAATGAATAAGAAGCCCTAAAATTGGTATCCATATTAATTCCGGATTTAATTGGATTTTCCAAAAGCTTAGTACGTTTAGAAATGTGGATAAAACAAATAGGTTTACGAATATCATTTGATCAAATAATATCTCCGGCATAACCTTCTTCCATTTCTGAAGGTTATATCCAATAAATATGGGCAGGATGATATCGGTTACAAAAGAGGACATTCTTAAGATGATATCCATAATCTGAATCCAGGTTGCTTTAACAACCTTTCCTTTCCTTAATATCCTTTGCATTCTGACTGTATGTTTAGAAATATGCTGAGTATCGAGTATTCAGTATTATTAGTTACAAGGATATTGCCACCGCCAAAAACCCCCACAAAAAAGAAAAAGTGCTGATCCTTTCAGCACTCTACGATAAATATATAGATTTTGAAGATGCCGGCAAGCTCCGGGAATTTCATTATCTAATAATTTCAAATCTACTATGGTCGGGATGCCAGCTTCCTGCTCCACCATAGATCACGTCAGGAGAAATTTTATGTCCATCTATAAACAGATCAAATACTACTTTTTCTCCGCCATCTACTTTAAAATCGATTCCATCTACTCCCCCAGCTGTCTCAAAGCGGAAATCCATTTGATGTCTTTCATGCCCCACTGTATAGGCGTCAACATTCTCAAGGCGCACACCGTGTACATCTACAAATCTACCGTTCGTATGAACGGCACCGCTGAATATATGGGATTGCCCCTTGGTAGTTGTCCTAATATGTATACCACTACCATCATGCCAAATGAAATAGCCTATTACTTGACCGGGATGAAAGGCTTCCGGCCTGCCATTGAGTTCGGAGGGCCAGGCAAAAACACTCCCTGTTAATGCAATCAGAAAAAGACCGACTAAAGCAATGGTTACTACTTTTTTCTTCATTCTATGAACACATCCTTGTTGATTTTATTATTTAATTTTATAAGTAAACAATGGCAGCTGTGTGTCAATTTATCATCTAACTACTTTTTCGACTTTACGTTTTGAAATCGATGTGCTCACCCACGCCTTCTGGAACATAATGAGCATGATTTATACTGCCGGTTTCAGCTTCCGGTTTTTCTATTGTAATTTTTTTTTCAAATAGATCGGCATTTAACCTTGATTTGTATCTCGGTCTGTGATGTAACCTTACAGGCTGGACTTCGCGAACTGCCCGTGTTTTTTTTATTGGCTGCACCGGCTTTATTTTACGTTCCAAAATATCACCTCCCAACTTGCCCTTCTTAGTACATACAGTATATCGATAAGCCAATAGATCTGCTTAAGCTCAAAATCAAATTTAAATAAGCAAGTTACTTGAAGCATAGAAACCGGCATGAAGCTGACTAAAGCAAAATGCCCTCTACCGAAGTAAAGGGTATTCTGCAAGGACTACATAGTGATGCTACTATAACATCAACATAGCTTCCCCCATTTTGCTATATTGATATCTAGATTATTATACCAATAAATTATGAATATAATATGAATAAATTATAAAAAAAGCATAAAACAGGAAAAACAAACATCTCTTATTTTTAAATAATTAAAGCGGCTTGGCTATTAGCCAAAACCGCTTCTTTTATTATTGTTTCTTCTTTTGGAAGTTCAGTTAACCTTGACTAGTCCAGCAATCGGACGAATATTGGTTAAAGTAGTCATAAGGCAGGTAACAATAACCCTTATCCCCCCAACTGTCGCCCCAACTATTGCGGACAATTAACATATTTCTGCTATCATCGTAGCCCACGACAAGAACAGCATGACCGCCAAGATACTGTTCTTTGCTCTTGTCCGGAATAGGAACAATCCCCGTTTTGGCCACTTCGTCGCTTTCAAACGACGCGTACACCTCGATACCGATAACTACCGGTAATCCTTCAGCAAGTGCTGCTTTTAACTGGGTTAGAGAAGCAATACGGTGATACTCGCTGACTTTGAATGCGGCAGCGTCGGCAACATCCTTGTTGTTTGGCGGATTCGTAAATGTAGAAATGTCATACGGCCAGTCTGCTTCCGGACATACGCCAATTTGGTTTAGCACCTTCATGCCGTCCCTGATCTCTGCGCCGGAATCTTCGTTGACCGTACCTTCCAGCAACCGCTCTTCATAGTAGAGAAAGAGTCTGGACAATGTTGTCAAAGACTGGCCGGCTTTTAACTCCAGGTATTCACGCAGTCCGGATGCAATGGCATTCGCCGTGCAGGAACCCAGTTCTCCCTGATCGACAATCGGACTGCAGCTCGCCCGCAAATCTACCTTAGTCGGCAAATGCTCAACAAGCTTATATTTTGCCGAATAAAAAATGTGATCTCGTAAATCCAGGGTATCCTTCTTTAATAAATACTTATGCATAGGCATAGTTGTTGACCTCCTATTTTTTGCTTCCCTTGCGGGTATATTTTTAACCGCATTAGCGGTCAAAGCCTTATATACTCTATTGGGTGTGTCACAAGTCGGAATATCCATTCCATTTGTAATTTTTTCCACAACGACCATTACATTTCCTTCCAGATAATCCATCATCCACCATAAATAAAAACCTGGCAGCCAAAGCCACCAGGTGCCCGATCCTCCGGCGCAAACCGGGATCTCCCTCTACATAACACATTAGCATAATTCTATTTCGTTACATAGAATATATCAAAATACTTTATTGGGAGGCTATCTGATGGCAAAGTGGAATTCAAGGCCATATGAGAATAAGTGTTGCCATAACCTCAATCCAAATCACAAAGAAATATGCCCCTATTGCGGTCATGAGTACAATCCCGCTCATTATTGCGGCCCCGGTTACGATCTAGACCTAGACCTCGATGAGTTTATGGAAGAAGAAAGCTGCAACGACGACTGCATGCCG
The DNA here is from genome assembly GCF_900476375.1 of Allolucifera butyrica. GTDB lineage: Bacteria > Bacillota > Negativicutes > Sporomusales > UPPP01 > Lucifera > Lucifera butyrica. The sequence goes on from NZ_UPPP01000072.1 coordinate 109,792, forward strand.
GAGCACAAACCTAAAAACATCAATCCAGATTGCACAATAACAGAGCCATTTCCCGGCAAAGGCCAGATATATAAGGCTCCTCCTCCGCCGTTGATCAAACCGAAGTACGGTGAATATATTCAACCCTGGGACGGCTATGTCCCCGAATGTACCCTCAAAGACAAAGAAATATGCAAATATTTTCCCGTGCAGACATCCAACATCAAAACCATTATTTATGACGGCATAGAAGTACAGACAAACAAATGGATGAACTTGGCCTGTGAAGAAGCGGTGAAGTCCGTACAATGTGGCGGGGGACCTTTTGCTGGCGTTATCGTTCAAATTGATGATGAAACCAATGAAGTAATCCGTTATTGGATCCAGCACAACCATGTGCCGCAGGAAAGCGATCCAACCGCCCACGCCGAGTTGAGCGTAGTGCGTGATGCCTGCAAAGCGCTTGGTGTCCTCAATCTCAGCAGAATCACTAAGGAACAATCACGCCTGACGCAAAAAAGTTTAACCTCTCACTGTGAAATCTACAGCGCTGCCGAGCCGTGCCCAATGTGCTATTCAGCCATTTACTGGGCCAGAATACCGGTGCTGTATTTTGCCGCTACCAGATACGACGCCGCCCAGCAGGGTGTCAACTTCTCCGATCAGCCGCTATATGATGATATTTGTCTGCCTTATAAAGAAAGAAGAATCAAAGTTTATCAGTGCACAACAGGCAATTCGCTAGACGCCTTTAATCTATGGAAACGCAGCGAAAAAAGACCGTATTAATGTTTTAAGATAGGAGCGTAATTTATATGGGGCGCTACAGGGAACCTCAACTGACGGGCCTTATCGTTTGGCCGGATGACGTGCACTACGACGCGGCCCGCCAGGAGTGGAACACTCTTTTCAATAAGTTCCCGCTGGTTATCGTCTTCGTGCAGGATACCCAGGACGTCGTCAACGCCGTACGCTGGGCGCGTCATTGGAATGTCCCCATCCGCATGCGCTCCGGCCGCCATAGCTACGAAGGCTTATCGGCTGTTGACGGCGGTATTGTCATCGATGTCAGCCGGATGAAGCAGGTGAAAGTGGACGACAGGCACGGCGTCACCACCGTTCAAACCGGTACAAGCAATATTGACTTGCATCACATTCTTGGGTCTGAAGGGTTCGTAGTGCCGGGAGGGGTCTGCCCCACCCCTGGCATCGCCGGAGTGACTCTTGGCGGCGGCCACAGCATGTTGGCCCGGCCGTGGGGTCTGACCCTTGACCATTTGCTGGAATTGGAAATGGTTGACGCCAACGGCTGCGTTCTCCAAGCCAGCGCCGACCACAACTCCGACCTGTTCTGGGCTTACCGCGGGAGCGGCGGCGGCAACTTCGGCATCTGCACTTCTTTCCGCTTCCAGGCCCGCCGCATTGATACCGTTGGTTTCGCTGAAATAAACTGGGATCTGGGCGACCTTGAGAAGGTGTTGCGGATATGGCAGCGCTATACCTTCCCCGGGGCCGACGAGCGGCTCACCCCCACCCTCTTTATAACTTCAAGCCTGCAGCCCGTGCAGTCCAATTTCGCAGGCAAACAGTCGCCGGATTTTTTCCCAGTGGTTATGCAGGGAGTCTTTCTCGGTCCGGCAACCGAACTGCGCCGCCTGCTGCAGCCTTTGCTGCAAACCGGTTCACCACGAAAGATAACCATCGAAGAAATGCCCTGGCTCGAGGCGGTTGACCGGTTATCGGCATCCCAGCCGACAACTCCCTCCCCCTTCAAAAGTACCGATTGCTTCATCCATAGTAAGTTACCCGAGGCTGCCATCAGCACAGTCCGGCGCTTCATCGACAATCCACCCACCTCCTCGGTCACCGTCTTGTTTCATGGATTGGGCGGAGCGATAGCTAAGGTACCCAGTCACGCCACTGCCTATTTCTACCGGCAAGCCTGGTCCAAAATCGCCCTCTGGGCTACCTGGGACACCCCAGACGATGCGTCTGCAGGCATCCGCTGGGAAGAAGACTTCCGCATGGCGATGCTCCCCTACACCTGTGGCGTTTACGTCAATTCACCCAATCTTGCTATCAAAAACTGGCCCATTGCCTACTACGGCTGCAATTTCGAACAGCTTACCCGAGTGAAGGCCAAATATGATCCGGAGAATGTCTTCCATTTTCCGCAGAGCATCCCGCCCGCCTGATAAAAAGCCCTCATTTGAAAAGACAAAAATACATGGTGCCGGTTCTCTTGTCTAATGTACCTGACGCTAATATTAGCAATCGCTGCTATTTTTCTTGTTAAGACAGGAGAACCGTCACCTCTCCTGCATACATAAATAATGCCCTGCCGTTAAGGCAGGGCATTTTCGTTTTACCAAAAAATATGTATCAAATGTAAATACTAGTTTTTTCGTAAGCGTTTGCAGCTTGAAGCGTTTGGTAATTTGTATTGTTGTTGGCACTAATTGGGTTAGTTGCATTACTTTGAGCTACGGCGCCGCTGATTGCCGTTATTTTACCGCATTGACCGCAGTTCGTGCAGACGGGGTAACCTAGTGGACATTGATTAGTAGATAAGCCGCCAGCTTGAGAATCTGAGCCTGCTTTCGTTACATTACTATTGGAGGAATTGCTCAAATCTAAAGCAGCGGCTGCGCCTACGCCCGAAGCAGTACTTGCAGCTTGGGTTTGTCCTTGTTGAAACGGTTGAAGTGGATATAATGGATTGGTATTATTATTAACGGATGTAATGCTCATGCAAACCCTCCTTTCTCCAGTAATTTGGTTCAGTGGATTCAACCAAAACAACCAGCTCTATCGGAAGATCTTATTGGACTAAACTTACCAGCAGGTAATCGGCCTGTCCTAAGAATGATAGGACAAACCACTTGTTTTTTTATTACTTATACATTTCAAGGCAATCACTTCTTTACATTATAATATCACAATAGAATGGAAATTTATAGTATTAGGAAGATATTCGGGAATTAAGTGCAAAAATATCCCTAAATTGCCTCTAATGTTTGCTTAGTCTTTTCAGTTATGACATTGCCTGTATTTAAGGTTCCTTTTGGTTCAATCAAAATAACATGCACTTCATCGGTCGCTATGGGAAGATGATCAACTCCTTTGGGAATAACAATTAATTCGCCCTCTTCCAGCGAAATCTCGGTATCTCTGAATTTGATCAATAACTGACCCTTTACTACCAAAAACAATTCGTCCTCATTTTCGTGATGATGCCAGTCAAACTCCCCTTTTAGTTTTGCTAATTTAATGTAGGAATCGTTTAATTCTCCAACGATTTTAGGGCTCCAGAAATCGTTAAACAGACTAAATTTCTGAGACAAATTAATTTTATTCAAAAGTATCATCCCCTTTAATAAATTAATATTTCATTTTGATATACCTTTATGTATTAGTCATTTTTACAATAAATCCGCTATCCGGGCACGAAAATCATTGGCCCCGCCGTTAGCCGGATGAGGTACGCTAGCATGTTGAATTCCAAATTCAGCTAACGTTTTATCTGATTTTGCACCGATGGATATTATTTGGGCATTGGGAATTATGTTCTGCAAGCTTCGTAAATAGGCCGCTCCCGCTTCCAGTTCCGCTAAGGAAGGCGTTCGATTCGTCAATAGATTCCCCTTTTTAAAAGGATGAAAAGGAAATATGTTCCATAAAATAACGTCCATGGGAGATTTAGAATTTTTAAGGATCGATTCCCAAACGATCGTCGCTGTCGGTTCATTATAGCCTTCTTCCCTGCATTTCTTTTTTATATTAGGATGTCCTGCATTACTCGTGCGCTGACCGTTGCCTCCTATGACCATCGAAGAATGGACGATTGGATGATATCCTAATAAAATTCGTTCCGACGTCATGGCGATGCCTGAAAAATGACCGCCTTGATAACCCAGGGCCTCGGCAACAAAAATATATTTAGCCTCGTCAAGCCGGAGCCGCAGATATTTTTCTAACTGATCACAGCGAATGCCTGGCGCCATTTCCCCAATATCAAACTTCCCATCAAAATCTACCCACGGATTATATACTTCCGGTGCAGTATACGATTTAAGTTCATTAATAAACTGTATTACTTGCGGCAAAAAAATACTCCTCCCCGAACGTTCTTATAAACTATTTTGCTTTTACAAAATCATTCCGCCTGACAAATCTATCCCCCAAAAAGTCCGGTTACGGCGTCAATGGTGCAATTATAGTTCATAAGCTCAATCCATCCGTTTACCCATTTTAGAGGCTCTTACAGATACATTATATCGAATTTATCAAAGCTTGGCATTGCTTTTGTTCAAAAAGAACCTTCCCGGGAAAAGCAAAAAGCAAAAGTACCTTCACCATTTAGAGTGAGGGTACTTTTAATGTGTGTCCATCAATATGTTTACAGCCAGTTGATTAAACTAACTTAATTTCCGGCCCATTTCTTCCGCTTGTTTTAAAATCCCGGGCTGCTCCATAATGTCGTCTTTTTCCCTTACATTACCGACAATAAGATTGCCTGCGTTCTCCATTTTAAAGAAACCGAACACTTGGTTTAAATATTCCGTCACATTGCTGAAGGCGGCTGCCGGCGCGCCGCTGCAGGTTACGGTTATGTACCTTTTTCCCGGCAAGTGTTTTATCGTGAGATCCGGTTCTAAAAACACCCGCATTCTGTCGATGAAATTTTTGGTATACCCGCTAACCTGGATGCAATATACCGGCGTCCCCACAATAATGCAGTCTGCCTCTGCTATTTTAGGTAAAAGAGTTGTCAGCTTGTCGTCAATGGAACAAAAATCAACCTTTTTTGCCTGACATGCATCACACGCTATACATCCCTTATTATCCATTTCCGATAAATTGTAAACCTCAACGTCATGACCGCTTTCCTTCGCGCCTTTACAAATAGCGTTTACTATTTTCGCAGTATTGCCATTCTTTCTTGGACTCCCCATAAATGCCATTATTCTCATTTTCATTCCTCCTGGTATTTTTCGTTATGTTCCGAATAATAATTAAATGCTCATTTATTTAAGTAGAAAACTACTTATGCCTTTATCGAATCCCAACTCATCTGAATTATTTCATCAACCTTTTGTTCCGTAAATTCAAATTCGCCATTGAAATGTTTTTTAGCGATTTGCATTAACGGACTAAAAGCATAAATAAATATTAGATTGGTATCAATCTGTTTAAAAATACCCTGTTCTTTTCCCCTTTCAAAAAATTCTATCAGTGGCTTAGCTATGATTTGAGTTTCTTCCTTACAGAGTTTCTGAATAAGGGGTGAGTTAATATACTGTTCAAAAAAGAGAAAATAGTCCTTATTTTTTACAACGTAATCCATATAATTTTTCAATATCTGTTTAAATTGAACTTCTATTGGTAAAGAGCCGTCAATTCCACGGAAAATTTTCTGCTGCATGTCTGTTTTGACTGTCAAAAAAAGCTTTTTGATCATATCCTCTTTATTCTCAAAATAGACATAAATAGTCCCCGCAGAAACCCCTGCGTTTTTAGCAATCTTTGACATGGAAGTTTCCGCTAAACCAACTTCATTGATAAGCTGTATTGCCGCTATGATAATTCTTTCTTTTTTGTCAGCGTCTTTATATCTCATATGTTTAATAATAAATGAACGTTCATTTATTGTCAATGTTTAACTAAAAACAAATTACCTATAGTCTCTCCACCATTGACGGTTTGGGTAGTTGTCGTCGCCAATCGTAACGATTTCGCCAATCCTTGGCGTAGCCACCGGCACGCCCTTTTTCCGCGCTTCCAGCATTAGCCGTTCTATCTGACCGGTCCAGTTCGGATTGGACTGGCTGAACATACCCCAATGAATTGGCACCATAAGTTGTCCTTTAAGGTCGATCTGCGCTTGTACCGCCTTTTCCGGGACCATATGGATTTGTCCAAAAAAGTCGTTCGCCTGACCGCATTCCAGAAAGGTAATGTCAAACGGTCCGTGTTTATCGCCAATTAATTTAAAGTGCGGACCATAAGCGCCGTCACCGCTAAAGAATAGGTTTGTCTTTTTGCCGGTAATCACCCAGGAACACCACAGCGTTTTATTGCGGTCATTTAACCTTCTGCCGGAGAAATGCCGGCTTGGTGTACAGGTAAAAGTCAAGTCTAAAATTTCCAATGTTTCCCCATAAGTGAATTCGGTTATCTTTTCTTTATCGATTCCCCATTTTTCAAGGCGCATTCCAACGCCAGCGGGCACGCAATAATGATTTACTTTATCTTTTAGCGCCATAATCGTCTTATAGTCCATATGGTCGTAGTGATCGTGCGATAAAAGCAGAATATCCACCCGGGGAATGTCTCTGACTGTTACCGGTAATTCATCGGTAAACCGTTTGCCCGTAACTAGGGTAAATAGCCAAAAAAGTTTAGTTAGCACAGGATCGCAGAGAACCGTCTTGCCTTCGGCTTGTATAAAAACTGTGGAGTGACCAAACCATATTGCCTGGGATTTATCACTCAAAAAACCGGTTAGTTCCGGCTTTACCACCGGTATGGATCTTTGCGGGCGTCTGTCGGGGTTTTCTGTAAAGTTCATTTTTAGACGGTCAAATAATATGTTTAAGGCACGAATATATCTCATAGTTTTTCTCTTCCTTGTCATTGCCAGTAAAATTTACATTATTTATTTTACCACAAATTGCTTGCTGCAAGGAAACCCAGGGAAGCAATGCCCGTGTGTACACACAGACATTGCTTTTTGCCAATATTGTATCCAATATGTTTATGTTGTCAAGCTATAATAACAGTTGCTGTAGTTTCCTTTTGGTATTATTATCTGCAGGCATTTGAATCGTGATATATGCACCTTTCATTTCAGTCATTTCAAATGTAATATGACACAGATATAAATCTCCAGCTTTTGGGTGATGCAAAAGCTTTTGTCCCTCTGGCGTTCCACTAATTTTTTGGTCATTCCACCACTTGTTAAAAAGTGAATTGTTTTTCAACTCATTTATCATTTCCATCATGGAAGTATTATTCTGATATAAATTAAAATTAGTTCTTAATTGTTCTACTCTTAATTTCGAATACCCTTCCCAATCATCTAATATTTTTCTTATATAGGAATCATTAAAGGCCCTCCAAATAGTGTTCCTTTCCCTTTCGCCCATATTTTCATAGTATCCATAGACTTTCGTTGCTGTTTGGTTCCAGGCGATAATAGCAAAATTTTGATCCATGACATATGCGATGCTGGGATTTTGATTATCAAGAAATTTTTGCAGAGTTTCAGAAACAGAAACTAACGAATTGTCATTCGCAGGCGGCATTTTATCTGATAGATTAAATAAATATCTTTTTTCCTCATAATTTAATTGCAAAGCTTTACTTAATGAATTCAAAACAGATATTGATGGATTTACATTTTCTCTGCCTTGCTCAATGCGTATATACCAATCGATACTTACGCCTGCTAAATCAGCAACTTCTTCCCGCCGTAATCCTTTGACTCTTCTTCTTTTATCAACATGAATACCAACTTGTTCAGGCCTTAATGTTAAACGTTTTCTCTGCAAAAAAGAGCCAAGTTCTTTACTTTTAGTCATATGTAACCTCCTGAATTTCTAACAGCTTGCAAATAGCAATTAATTATCCTGGTATTTATCATCCTGGGATAATTACATCTCTTTCAATCCATCAATCGAAACCGTATACTTGCTGTAGACATAAAATAAGAGATAAGGAAGGAATTATGATGCAAATTAAAGACAGGTTTTCTAAACCACTATTAAGCATATTAACGATTGTCTGTGCGGTTGCAGTTGCTAATTTATATTACGATCAGGTTTTACTTGCCAGTATCTCTAAATACTTTTCCGTGTCTGGGTCCTATTCCGGCTTACTGGTTACCACGGTCCAGATTGGTTATACCATCGGCTTGCTTTTATTAGTCCCGCTCGGAGACAGATTTAATAGAAGGGTTCTGATAATATCCAGTCTTGTTTGTTCTGCTGTTTTTATATATCTTATGACAATCATGCCAACTTTTAATTTGGTGATACTAGTTGGTTTTTTTTTAGGTTTATCTACAGTTTCCGCCCAACTCATCATTCCCTTTGTTTCTTCTAATATGCTGGCCGAGAAACGCAGCGTAATTGTCGGCCACTTGTTGACAGGCATCTTCCTGGGTGTTCTATATGGTAGAGTCTTCGGCGGATTTATCGGCCAATTTATGGGCTGGAAAGCAGTACATGAAATCGCGGCAGCAATTTTGCTGATTTTCGCAATCTATTTGTATTGCACACTTCCAAATGATAAGGTAATTAAAGAGAAATCGTATAAAAAAATTATATCATCCTTGATACCTTTGCTGAAAAAAGAAAGGGTATTAAGGGAAACTATTGTTTTTGGTACTGCTGCCTTTTGCTCCTTCAATATTTTTTGGGTTTCCTTATCTTTTATTTTAGGAAATTCTCCTTACCACTATGGAAGCGCCGTAGTTGGGACATTTGGATTTATAGGAATTGCCGGGGCATTAGCAGCAGGATTCTCAGGAAAATTGACAGACAGCAAAAGAGTAGATTTATGGAATATCCTCGCTATTTCAATTATGCTTGTTTCTTTCTTGGCGTTAGGCGCATGTTGGAACCAGATTGTAGTACTAATTATTATTACGTTTATTTTAGATATTGGTTCCAGAATGAATACTACTATTAATCAAGGACGCATTTATAAGCTTAATCCACAGAATCATAGCCGATTGAATTCCCTTTACATGGTATTTTATTATTGGGGAGGTTCTTGGGGGTCCTTCCTAGGAACAAACGCTTATCATTTATTTGGAGCCGTTGGAATAGTATTGGTGAGCTGCTTAATTTTCTCCCTGGTATATATTTACTACTTAACGTCTCGTATTATTGCCCGCCGAAATGGATAAAACCATCTAGCCTGCATATTACATTTTTTATTTACCAAGTTTTAGTCAAAAAACCGTCCCTTTCCAGGAACCAATTTTACGACTTAGCATTGGGCTAACATCGCTGCTACCAAGTACTATCCAGATAAACCCTGGAAATCTGTTAATCCTGAAATATCTTACGGCTCTTTTTCTATTGCACACCGGTTGGTGATAAAGGACCAAAACTGCATTTTAATGGGTGACATAGGACGATTTTTCTTGCGGACGATGGAAATCTCACTGTATATATCTTCCCATAAAGGAATCGCCGTCAGGTCATCCTCTTCTGGCTGCAGCACACTTTGCGGCAAGAGCGATATGCCAAGTCCCCGGGAAATCATCTTGAGAATAATACTATGGCTGCCGACCGTACAAGAAATGTGGTACACAATTTTCTGTTTGCTTAGCTCGTTTAGACCCAGGTGATGCAAGCCGGATTTGCGGTCCAGCAGAATAATCGGTTCCGGTGCAATATCTTTCAGCGCTATGGCAGAACGTTGAGCAAAAGGGTGATTGCACGGACAAATACAGGCCAGGCGTTCTCTTCGATAGGAGAAAATCTCGTAAGACGCCGTGTCGGTAAACATTTCGGTGCGGATAAAGGCTAAATCCAGCACCTCATTATCTAATAAGGTCAGTATATCCTGTTGGGATTCTTCGTAGATATCAATGTTGGCTGCCTCGCTGAGAGTGGCCTGAAATTCAGCGATCAGCGTAGAAATGTGATAGGTCGATTCAATGGGAATGAGTCCTACGGTAATATGACGGTCTTGGGCGGTAGTGCAGGCTTTCAAAGCAGCTATCACGGTGCGTTGCGCCTGCAGGGTTTGCTCGGCAAAGGACAGAAATATCTGTCCGTGCTCGGTCAGGCTAACCCTCGAATGTTCTCTGGTAAACAGGAAAACACCCAATTCATTTTCCAGGGCTTTGATTTGTTTGGACAGGGAGGATTGAGAAATGTGATTTTCGCCGGCGGCTTCGGAAAAGGTACCTAAACGAACGATATCGGCAAAATATGCGAGCTGTGAAAAAGTCATAAGCACTCCTTGCGTAGAAAGTTTAATCGATCGCCTCCAGAGTATTCTCTTCAGGAAAGAGGCCATGCCAATTTGGAATTGGCTTTCAAAACAGTTTTATCTACAATGATTATATAGAGAAAAAAGGATACCAAAAGGAGGCAGCCTATGTCTAAGGTATACAAGGATTTACGTGAATTTTTAGCCACCTTGGAAGAAGAAGGGCAACTGGTGCGGGTCAAAGAAGAAGTTATGCCCGAACCGGATATTGGCGCTGCCGGTCGCGCCGCAGCCAATTTGGAAAATAGTCCGGCTATTTTCTTTGAAAAGGTAAACGGCTATAAGTATTCGGTAGTAACCAATGTGCACGGCTCCTGGTATAATCATGCACTGATGATGGGTATGCCCAAACAGACTCCTGTCAAAGAGCAGTTTTTTGAGCTCAACCGCAGGTGGGATAAGTTTCCCGTACCTCCCAAAATTTTAGCGCGGGAAGAGGCTTTATGCAAGGAAAACGTGATCACAGAAAACATTAATTTGTTTGATATTCTGCCGTTATACCGGATTAATGAGCAGGACGGCGGTTTCTTCCTGTCAAAGGCTTCCGTCATTTCCGGTGATCCGGAGTTTCCCGAGGATTTAAATAAACTGAATGTCGGGATCTACCGGATGCAGGTAAAGGATGTGGACAGACTGGCAATCCAGCCTGTACCGGTGCATGATATTGCAATCCAGTTAGCCAAGGCGGAGGAAAAAAACGAACCTTTGCCCGTGGCTATTGCCTTGGGAGTCAGTCCACTAGTCACATTTATGGCGTCGGCGCCGGTTGCCTATGACCAAAATGAATATGAATTTGTCGGCGCGCTGCAGGATGGCGTTCCCTGTGAAATTGTCAAGGCCGATACTTGCGACCATCTCTATGTGCCGGCCCATGCGGAAGTGGTAATCGAAGGGTACATCATTCCCCGCCAGCGGTTTGTGGAAGGGCCTTTCGGGGAATTTCCCGGCTCATATTCCGGCTGCTGCAAACAATGTGAAATCCAAATTACACGAATTACGCACCGGACAAATCCTATTTTTGAAAATCTCTATATAGGAATGCCCTGGACGGAAACCGATTATTTAGTGGGACTGAATACAAGCATCCCACTGTATAAACAAATTAAGGCGACCATGCCTGAGGTGGTGGCGGTTAATGCCATGTATACGCATGGCATCGGCGTGATTGTTTCCACCAAGGTTCGTTACGGCGGGTACGGCAAGGGAGTTGCCTTTCGTCTGCTCTCCACGCCACATGGCATGCCCTATTCCAAGATTGTAATTATTGTGGATGAATATGTTGATCCGTTTAATCTGGAACAGGTGATGTGGGCGCTCACAACAAGGGTTAAACCGGGTAAGGATGTTGTAATCATTCCCAACTGTCCTGGCATGGTGCTTGACCCTTCCTCCAATCCGGCCGGTATGCATGACAAGCTGATTATTGATGCGACAACCCCGGTCGCGCCTGAACCCAATCCGCGCTCCTGCGAGATGCTTGTACCTTCGCCGGCTACACCCAAATGGGAAGAAATTCTTAGACAACTGCAGAGTGCAGCCCAAAAGAAACAGGAGGGAAACAGATTATGAAATGTCCCCGCTGCGACAGTGACAAAGCCCGTATTATGACCAAGTCGCCAGTAGGCGGCGCCTGGGAAGTCTATGTTTGCAACCATTGCTGCTACTCATGGCGCTCAACGGAAAATATCCAAATTAGCGAAATATTTAAGCTAAATGATGAAAAAATTGCCAATATGGGCATGCTCCCCCCCATACCGCCATTAAAAAAATAGCATTTAACTCAGCGGGGCATTCCCGCTGAGTCTTTTTTATCGCCAGAAAGCAAAGTCTGGGAATGACAAAAACCAGGATGCACTTTGGTGACCTTCCTGGCTTTTGGGTATATATACTTATTCGCCTAGCGAGACCTGCTTATCGGACATCGTCGCAATTATCAATATATATCGCTCTGTTTTTCCCTGCCTCTTTTGCCTGATACAGGGCCACATCGGCAGCTGCTAAGAGTTTTTGGGTGTCTTTTCGCTTATCCAGCATGCTAATACCGATACTAACACTGATCTTATGACAGTTGCCGGTCGAATCAACAGCAAATTCGGTTTCATTCAGCATGTCTAATATTTTTTGAGCTACCTTTTTTGCCCCGTCAATGGTTACATTATGTAATACAATGGCAAATTCATCGCCGCCGAGTCTGGCTAAAAAATCATCGTGTCTAATAATTGCTTTCAGCTTTTTAGCCAAATCGATTAATACCTTGTCACCCATACTATGGCCAAAAGTATCATTAATGAATTTAAAATTATCTATGTCAATAAAAAGAAGCGCGCCCGGATTGTTCTCTCCGGATTTATCCATAATACCAGTAAGATGTTTTTCCAGATAATATCGATTGGGAATACTCGTCAGATGGTCATGCGTTGCTAAATACTCCAGCTGTTCAGCAGCTTGCCTGCGATAGGAAATATCCCGTACGATACTTAGCAGCACCCTTTCGCTGCCCATGGCCGTTCCCTGGGAACTTACCTCAACATAAAGCAATTGACCGTCTTTGCATTTATGAACCGTCTCAAATGTTATCCCTTCCTTGTCTGCCCGTTTCATTTGCGTTGCTATTTCACAGCTAGTGCTGCTTTCCCGCAAATCCGCTATACTCATTGAGGTTAATTCGTCTCTGGAATAACCGTAGGTACGAACTGCAGCCTCATTCACTTCAAGAATACGGCCGTCCAAATTAACAAATAGCATAACATCTCTGGCATAGTCGGCCAAAATTTTATATTTTCTTAGTTGCTTATTCGTTTCCTCTAAAGCTTCTGTTCTCTCTTTAATCAAAGCTTCGAGACTTTTCTCGTATTGCGTGGTATACTCAGCCAATTGCAAATTCTGATTTTCATTGATCAAATTCGTTGCCGTGTTTATTAAATTTAGTAAAATATCCTGCGTAGCAACAATATTAAGCAGTTCTAAAACAACAGTTCGACCCTCTATAGAAAGGGGAAAAGCAGTAATCATATATATTTTATTGCCATACCCTTCGAATTTAACAAACGTATCGTTTTTTAGCGCTGCTTTCAAAGCAATACAATTCATACAAGCATGGCCGGTTTCCCAAATCTGATAGCATGGTTCTGCCCCTTCTTCTATATCGGTAATGGAACGCTGCGTACCGTCGGCATTAATGACTCTCTTAAGAAAAGGATCAACCAGTCTGACTTTATTGTAATATTTTATTAGACTCTTCATATCTTCAATTATGGTATTTAGGTCATGCATACTTCACTCACCTCAAAAGAGAGAAAATATGGAATTAAACGAAGAAGAATGAAAAGCCTGTTATAATAGAAAAATTACATCGTACGTAACTTATTGATATTAGTAAGGTATTCTAGAAATGATATCCAGTTTTTGATATATTTCGACATTTATTAATATAATCCTTTATCACAGCTTGGGAGCACCTCAACGAAAAGCACCACAAAAAGCACCCTAGTGGTTTTCTGTAATATTCTATTCTTTTTTACTATCCTCTACTTTAAATATCCCGGATTCCAAGAGCTGAAGTGTTAGGCGGTAGGATTTCGCCGCCCCCTCAGAATACAGGTCACCACGAAACTTTTCCATATCCTTGGCCATTGTGTCCAGCCATTGGATTAATAGCCGCATGTTAATCCTCTTATATTCCACATACTTCACCTCGCATTATATATTTAGGCAACAGAAGACTGCGAAAATTGGGATAGAATGCAAACAGGGGCAACCAGCCTAATGGCATTTTGCCCCTAAAGAAATTTTCGCTTTGATTCCGGACTTTTAGCTAACTATAAAACAACCCATGATTTATTAGTCGCCTTGCATGCCTCAATTTTAGCCTTAACAACCTCTTTCATTGCTTGCCGGCATGGCCTATACATTTTTCTTATATCATAGACACCGGGATTTTTTGTCATGAATGTCTGTAATGCCTGCAAATTGGCTAATTTTAGTTCCGTATCAAAATTCACCTTATTAATACCGCACCGTACTGCCTGACTTACCATTTCCAGCGGCACACCGGAAGAACCATGCAAAACCAACGGGATAGGCAATTTCTCCCTGATTTCCTGAATTCGGTTAAAATCAATTTTTACGGTTCCTTTATAAATGCCATGAGCCGTTCCAACAGCAATGGCTAGAGCATCACAATGCGTTGCTTGGTAAAAATCCACAGCATCCTTCACTTCTGTATAAATATCCTGTTCCGATTTTAAATCATCTTCTTTACCCCCGATAATGCCCAATTCTGCTTCTACAGCAATACCTAAGGGTCTGGCTATTTTAATGACTTCATTAACCTTCCGTACATTTTCCGCCAATTTTTCTAGTGATGAATCAATCATGATTGAAGTCCAGCCAAGTTGTATTGCTTTTAAGCAGTATTCATATTTTTGTCCATGGTCCAGATGCAAAACCACTGGAACTCTTGAACGTTGAGCCGCCCCAATGCCAATATCGGCCAAATATTCAAAGCCGGCATAATCAATCGCACCCTGTGTCGTCTGAATGATCACAGGTGCATTCATTTCTTCCGCACCTTCAATAATAGCTTGCAAATTTTCCATATTAGCAAAATTAAAAGCCGGAACTGCATATCCATTTTCGTAAGCATGCTGCAAAATTTGTTTTCCTGAAATAAGCAATCTGTTCATCCTTTCTATCACAAATTTTTACTAACCGTCCTTCGATATAAGCCATACAAAACTGCACCTATTATTGAACCCGTAAGTATATCGCCAAACCAAAGAAAAGGATTGCTCACAATAGGCAATATCAAAAATCCGCCATGAGGTGCGGGAACTTGGATTCTCATAATATAGGTCATTGCTGCTGAAATAGATGAAGCAATCATTAATATGGGAATAACCCGCAAAGGGTCCTTAGCTGCAAAAGGAATTGCACCTTCTGTAATATGCGTTGAACCAAGAATATAGTTTACTAAACCGGCTGCCAATTCTTCCTCCGTAAAATACTTCTTAAAGATAGTGGTAGCCAGGGCAATCACTAACGGTGGAGTAATACAGGCGGCTGACACACCCGCCATAAAATAATAGTTGCCTTGCGCTAAAAGCATAGTTCCCGTTACATAAGCAGCCTTATTGACAGGACCGCCAAAGTCAAAAGCGCACATGGCCCCTACCGCAATACCAAGCAGTATTGGATTCGAATTTTGGAGAGAACCTAACCAATTCATCATCCCTGTATTAATAGCGCCGACGGGTTTTCCTAATAAAAACATGACTGTTCCGATAATGAATACTCCTACCAACGGCATAATAAAAATAGATTTTAGTCCTTCAAACTGCTTAGGCAAGCCGGACAGCATATTTTTAAGCCACAACATTAAATAGCCGGCCATGAACCCGGCAACAATTCCGCCAAGAAATCCGGCACCAGTGGCATTCGCCATTAACCCGCCGACAAAGCCGGCTACCAATCCTGGCCTATCCGCAATCGATGAAGCAATAAAGGCTGTAAAAATAGGAACCATTACCGAGAACGCTTGTCCACCGATTTTCATCAACATGGCTGCAAACTCATTGTATTGATCTGATTTAGGATCCGCGGAAAAAATCCCCCACAGAAAAGATATAGCAATCAGTACACCACCGGCTACAACAAAGGGCAGCATATTGGAAACGCCATTCATCAAATGCTTGTAAATCTGTCTGCCGACAGATTTTTTACCGGCAGAGCCGACTCCGGCTACTGTCATTTGTACACCTTGCCGAATGGGTACCAAGTTATTAAGAACCCTTTTTATCAGTTCGCGCGGATTGTGAATTCCCTCTTGAACTGAAACTTCAAGAACAGGTTTACCATTAAAACGATCGGGATTCACATCTTTGTCAGCAGCTATTATGACACCTACCGCTTCTTGAATATCCTGTTCCGTTAACACATTTTCCGCACCGATGGCTCCATTCGTTTCTACTTTTATCTCTGCTCCAAGTTCTGCAGCGGCTTTTTTCAAAGCCTCCTCCGCCATAAAAGTATGCGCTATTCCTGTCGGGCAAGCAGTTACAGCAATAATTTTTTTCATGCTAAATAACCTCCTTAACTTTTATTTGTTTTATATACTCATCCACTTTCTCCAAAGTCCCGATTCCTTCACTTTCCGCCACGTTTGCCCCAGTAGCTGAAGCTTTTTTGAGGGCGCTTTCCAAATCATATTTATATAGCCATTCACTCAAGAATGCTCCCAGTGCTGCATCCCCCGCACAGGCAGAGCTTAGCACCTGTATTTTAGGCGTAGTACAGTAATATATTTTTGCACCATTAAAAAAGTAAAGGCCTTTTTCGCCTAATGTCAGCAAAACATTACGGGCTCCCAACTGCTTTAATTCATACAACGTTTGCCTCGCGTCCAATTCATTATTAATTTCAATACCAAAAATATCGTATATTTCTTCGTCATTTGGTTTTATTAATAACGGCTTATATTGAAGAAGTCCTTGCATTCTCGGCGAACTAATATCCATAATGACTTCAATGGAACGTTCCGCACAAGCTTTTAAAATTAAATCATAATAAAGCCCATGAATCCCTGGGGGAAGACTGCCGCTAACCACTAAGTGACTGCAATTTTGCAGGTTTTTAATTAGGCCCAACATTTTTTCTTGTTGTTCTTTGGGAACAAAAGATCCCTGATTAACAAATTTAAATTCATTAATCCCATCATTAACAAAAACATTAATTCGGGTAATTTCCTTAAGCCAAATGGGTTCCACTCCCAAACCAATATTCGTTAATTCATCCACAATATATCTTCCCGTAAATCCTCCAAAAAAGCCCAACGCTTTTGAGGGAATACCGTAGTGTTTGAGAACCAAAGATACATTAATTCCTTTTCCATTGGGAAAATATTGTGCACTTTCCGTCCTGTTTACAACCGATGGCTGAATTTCTTTGCTTTGAATATTCATGTCAATTGCCGGGTTGGTTGTTAATGTATAAATCAATTGGCTATCACTCCTAACCACCATCAGTAACATTGTCAATTTTCATTATATATAAAATAAACTGAATTTTGTTTTCCGCTTTGGGAAGCGTTTTCACGCTCTTACAACAAAAGTTAATTATGGTACCCCTCTAAAAATAAGAGGAAGCAGATAATCAGTCAGATTATTGCTTCCTCTTATTAATTGTCAATATAAAACACTATAATGCCAGATAATCTATAAGGATACGGGAAATGACATATAGCGGCATTCTGGACGTGACTTCAAACTTTTTGATAGACACATGATTGTATTTATATCCTTTCAAGTATACAGTAGAGAGTTTTTTCAGCGGTGTGTCTTCCGAGCAGCAACAGGATATTACTCTGGCTCCTATAGAGACGGCATTCTCCGCTGAAGTAATTAATTCCTCCGTTTTACCGTAAAGAGAAAATATAACTAATAGTTCTTTGTTTTTCATTTCAGCAGTAATCTTTCTCATAACATTTGGATCGGAAATTTGAAATGAATTAAAACCAAGTAACTGTAATTTAAAAGAGAATTCTTGAGCTACCAGTTCCGTCAATCCCCTGGCAAAAACATATATCCTGTCGACTTTTTTAATTAATTCAATTGCATTCAATATATTATTAATCGCTAGTTGTTCCACTGTATTCGTCACTTCTCGCAACGACTTTTCCAATATCTCATTAATTTGTCCCAGATCAGAGTCTTCGTTATTCTTCTTTGATAACATGTACCGTAATTCAGAAAAACCACCAACACCGCATTTTTTTATTGTGCGAGAAACCGTTGCCGGTGAAGAAAAAGTTTTCTCAGCTACCTCTACAATAGACATGTTAGAAATTTTATCTGTATTCGCATTAATGTAGTTTACTACTTGTTTTTCCGTCGAAGTTAGTCTTTCATAAATAGAATGATCAATTTTAATGATCAACCGATTCACCTCTCTTTAATCTTAATTACGAGAGATCTTTTAATTTTATTATATTGAATCGATATAAACCGGTCTATAAATTGATTTTTGTTTTCTATTTTTGAAAACATTTTCAGTTAGTTCATATAAAACTGCAGGGGACGGTGATTATATCCTGAATTCAAGCCATAACCACCGTCCCCTGCAGCTTTTATGTACCTGCCATAAAATCCTCCTAAGCTTATGATGATCGCAACGAAATCTATGCTTCCCAGGGTGGGCTTCCGGGGATATGGACCGGAAAAGTCGGGCAAGTTGTTTCTAGCAACCTAGCTTCCCGCAAGTAAAATACCGGTCTTTAACAAACGGCAGAGCCTCGCTGCTGCTGACTCAATTAGCACTTCACCATTTATTATGCATTCCTCTAAATTCATGGGCCCGGGTATAACACTCATCAAACCATCTATTCCCATATTCAGCACGGATTCCGCCTCTTTTCCCAAGCTGCCTGATAAACAAACTACAGGAACACCAAATTGTTTAGCCAGTTTTGCCACGCCGACCGGCGCTTTGCCGTGTGCTGTCTGAAAATCCGTACAGCCTTCGCCGGTAATAACTAAATTGGTTGAAGCCATAAGCGCCGCAAAACCAACGCTTTCTAAAATGATATCTACACCTGGACAAAGCTTAGCATTAGTAAAAAACAAGAGACCGGCACCGAGCCCGCCAGCCGCCCCTGCTCCGGGATAAGCCGCCATATCTTTGCCTGTTGCCATTTTTGCTATTTGGGCATAATGATACAGCGCTGCATCCAGCTCTGCGATCATTGCCGTAGTTGCCCCTTTCTGTGGTCCAAAGGAAGCCGCAGCTCCCTGTGATCCACACAGGGGATTATCAACATCACAAGCTACGACTATTTCACAGTCTTTTAACCGAGCATCTAACCCGGTGGTATCAATAGCTGCCAGTTTTTTTAACGAACTTCCACCCTCTGCCAACTGCTCTCCTTTAGCATCAAGAAATTTCACACCTAAAGCTTTAAGCATGCCCATTCCGCCGTCATTGGTAGCACTGCCGCCTATCCCTATAATAATTCTTTTAGCTCCAGCCTGCAAAGCCGCCAAAATGAGCTGCCCAGTCCCATATGTGGTCGTAATTCTAGGGTCACGCTGCTCTTTTTCCACCAAAGTTAGACCGGAAGCTGCCGCCATTTCAATAACTGCTGTTTCCCCTTTATCAATTAACCCCCAGGCTGCCTTTACTTCCTTTTGGAGCGGCCCTCTAACTAACTCATATTGTATGTTTCCGCCGGCAGCTGCCACCATTGCTTCGACTGTTCCTTCTCCGCCATCGGCAATTGGCACTTTAATTACCCGGGCACGGAGAAAAACGCTTTTAACTCCCTTTTCCATAGCGATTGCAGCCTTAAAAGCAGAAACACTGCCTTTAAACGAATCAGGAGCAACTACAATTTTCATAATGGATCCCTGCCTTATTTGTTAACAACATTAACCGGATCTCCTGCAAGAAAGGCTTGCAGATTATCCATGGCTATATTCATTAGCCGTTGTCTCGATTCTTTTGGCGCCCACGATATGTGTGGAGTAATAATGCAGTTTTTTGCTGATAGCAGCGGATTATCTTTTTTAATTGGTTCTGTTGAGACAACATCAAGTGCCGCTCCAGCAATTTTTCCGCTATTTAACGCTTGCGCTAAATCTGCCTCTATAATCAATGGACCCCGCGAGGTATTGATAATCAAGGCATTTTCCTTCATCTGCGCCAGCGAATGTTGGTTAATAATACCTTTTGTGTTTTCAAACAAGGGGCAGTGCAGACTGATGACGTCAGACTGCTCAAAGAGTTCAGCAAGTCCGGCATAACGTAATGTCCCGCTTTCCAATTCCCGGTTTTGGCAGCTGTCATACGCCAGAATGCTCATACCCAAGGCCTGTGCTATTTTTGCTGTTGCCTGCCCAATACGTCCAAATCCGATCACGCCCATCGTTTTACCTGCTAGTTCAATCAGTGGATAGTTCCAGAAGCACCAATCCGCATTATTGCTCCATTCCCCGTTCTTAACAGCCTCACTATGCATGCCCACATGGTGGCAAAGTTCCAGCAACAGGGCAATCGCCATTTGCGCTACAGCAGCAGTACCATAAGTGGGAATATTAGTTACCGTAATACCTTGTTCTTTCGCTGCCTCTACATCAACTACGTTGTATCCGGTTGCCAGCACCCCAACAAATTTCAAATTAGGCATGGCCTTTAGCATATCCCGCGTCAAAGGAGTCTTATTGGTAAAAACAACCTCGGCATCGCCCACCCGTTTGATAATTAACTCCTGCCCGGAAGCATCATAGGCCGTCCGATCATATATGGTAGTTTCGCACATGCATTGTAACCTCTTCCAATCCAAATCCCCCGGATTTAGCGTATAGCCATCGAGCACAACCGCTTTCATACTGTCATCTCCTCATACTATTGAGTTGCAAATAAAAAATCGACTCGTTATCATTTACATATAGCTGTTTTCTCACGCGCGGGAAAATATTTTTTAATTTACGGAATTTTCTATCATTTTATTTCCCTGCCGTTTTCCAATAATTGCAACGCTTCCGATTCAACTGACTTTCTTTCCCCAAAAGGCATTGCTAGTATGCCAATAGAACTGTTTCTATTGGCGGGGAACCAATCTTTCTAAAGCTGGCAATACATATTACGCCCAATACAGTGCCTTATTTAAAGATAAGATTTTTCCATACTTCCACGGAGTTTTCCACGGCTTCTTCTGCAGAAATAAAATCCCGATTTTCAATAGCTTCCAAGATCTTTCCGTGTGTTTGCTTAGATTCAAGGCTAAAATAAGAATGATTGTGAATACTTTGCTCAATATAAGGTCTGAAGTACTCCATTACAAAGTTATATATTTTTTCTAACAGCTTATTTCGGGTAATCTTACCAAGAATATGATGAAATTCCAAATCGCAGGCCAACACTTTATCTGCCGTTCGTTCGTTATCAATTTTTAAAGCTTCCAGCGACTCATGACATTTCCTTAGTACCTCTATTTCCCGGTCAGTTGCATTTTTTATAACCAGCCGCAGAACGTCTTTCTCTAATAAAAGACGCAATTCTTGCAGTTCGGCAAATTCCGGCTGAGAAAGAATAAAACTAAAGAGCAGAGGATCAAACAACACTTTGCCTTCAATATCTGACGATACATAAGTACCGTCACCGCGTTTTATTTCGATAATGCCAAACGCCGATAAAATCTTCATAGCTTCCCTAATGGAGCCTCTGCTGACAGATAAGAACTTGGCTAATTCCATTTCAGCCGGAAGCCGGTCACCTGGAATTAACTTTTTCGTTAACAACAACTCTTTAATATTATTAATAACATAATCGACAGATGATTCATTTGGCTTAGGCGTTAACAATCGGGAAAAATCAAATTCATCAGTTTGCTTCACATACAACTTCTATCTACCTCTCTGTCATTATTTAACATATAAATATTTCTTACATTATAACATTTTATTAGTATATTTGTTATTTTAAACTTTGTTGATAATTTATTATAACAGAAGATGTAGTCTAAGCTAGATTGCCCATTTTTTGTCTAAATTTTAGGGTTATCCGGGTGAAGCATTGTCGTGATAACGTCATCTAATACCTGCTCATCCCAAATCCGCTTCCAGTCTTCACGCAGTACTAGCCGGTTGCCAAGCTCGATTGCCACAAGACAAGCGTCTGAAACCTTAGTATTACCCAATTTACCTAAAAAATTAGCCGAAAGATTGTAGATGTGCCCGGCCAAAAACGACTCGGCCGCCGCCTTGGGAATACCGCGCCGCTCTGCTTCTTTAACAGTTTCAGCCATGGCATATAAAGTAGTTGCTCCCAATATTTCTACTAAAGTTGGCTCTAAAAAGGCAATATCCCGAATCCCCATGACATAACTATTGACAACAGGGGCAAACATCATTTCGCTAACCATTCTGGCTTTTGCAAAATTTTCATCAGTGCCTAGGATTTTGGAAATGACAATATCCTGTTTTCCGGCAATTCCGCCAAAATAGTCATGTCGCGCTTCGTAAGTATCTTGATCCAAAAAATAAGACGGATGGCAGGGGTGAGTGACCACAAAGGTACAGTCATCCCGCAGCGCCAGTTCTTTCGCTACAGCTGCCGCAGGATCCAGAATAATTAAACTGGTATTGGGCACCATCATCTTGACAATACCAACGGAAACGTCATAAATAATCTTGTCTGGAACAGCCAGTACAATAATATCACTCTTAGGGACACAAACTTCAGCATCAGTAACCGCAAAACCCCGCTCCTTAATTGCCTCAATCCCAAATCTTGAGTTTTCGCAAAAATATAACTCCACTTTATCAGGATGTTTACTCAAATTGTTAGTAACGCGCGTACCCATTTTCCCGCCCGCGCCAATTACGCTTACCACGATTTTTTTACTCATGTTACTTTCCCCCTTTACTTTTTTGCAAGGATTTCTTTACAGCCTCGATAATGTGTTCAACCGACATTCCATAATAATCGGTAACCTGGTCAGCAGGGCCAGAACTTGGAAAAACATCTTTAAGACCCACCCGTTCAATATACACAGGGCAGTATTCTGTACTTACTTTCGAAACAGCATCGCCAAGACCGCCAAAAATATTATGGTCTTCTACCGTAACGGCAGTGCGGCATTCGCGTAAGACAGAAACAATGCCCGCAACATCAATCGGCTTTAAGGTATGAACATCAGCTAATGTAACATGAATTCCCTGTTCGTGAAGAAGTTCAGCTGCTTTAATGGCTCTGTTTAAAATAAAACCACTGCCAAAAAGAGCAACATCTGTACCGTATTTTTGCAATACCTTGATTTTGCCAAATTCAAACGGAATGTTTTCCTCATAGACAACATGCTCCCGTCCGCTGCCTGCGCGCAAATACACCGGACCGTCAACACCAGCAATCGCTTTTACCGCGTGATAGGTTTGATGTGCATCCGCCGGAGCAACTACCGTAATTCCTGGGATACTGCGAACAATTCCTATATCTTCAAAAAACTGATGGGTAACCCCTTCGCGTTCGCCGCCAAAAATACCGCCGTTAATACCAATAAATTTTACGTTTAATCCAGGATAGGCAACAAAGGTTCTGAGCTGTTCACAGGCTCTCATGGTAATAAAACCGCCATACGTGCCTACATAAGGAATCAGACCGCAACTAGCCAGCCCGGCAGCAACGGCAACGGCATTTTGCTCAGCAATCCCTACTTCGATATATCTGTCGGGAAACTTATCCGCAAAAGCGGTAGCCCGCATAGCTTTTAATGAATCTGCCGAAACAAAGAAAAACCGGTCATCTTGTTCCGCCAATTCAATGAGCGCTTGTGCAAACGCTTCTCGGGTTCCTTTATAATTACTCATTTCCCTGACCTCCTAATAAGTTTACTGCAAGGCTGAGCTGTTCATCATCGGGAACACGTTTATGCCAGGAATTATCATTTTCCATGAAGGGAAGACCTTTTCCCTTGACGGTATTCGCAATAATCACAGAAGGCTGAGCCGTCTTTTTGGCCTCGGCAATCGCTGTTATAATTTGGTCAAAGTCATGTCCGTCAATGGTTTGGCAATGCCAGTTAAATGCTTGCCACTTTGATAAAATAGGCAATACGCCGCTGACCTTATCTACCCTGTCACCGCTTTGCCATCCGTTATGATCAACAAATAAAATTAAATTATCTAACTGATATTTACTAGCGCTCATAGCCGCTTCCCAGGCAATTCCTTCCTGGATTTCGCCGTCTCCCATCATAACATAGGTATAGTACGATTTTTCACGGTATTTTGCGGCTAAAGCCATCCCTACACCAATCGATAAACCATTGCCAAGTGAACCTGAAGTCATATCCACGCCAGGCGTTTTGTTCATATCAGGATGACCTTGCAGCATACTGCCCAAACTTCTTAGGCCCTTTAACTCATCTGTCGGAAAAAATCCGCATCTTGCCAGCGCTGCATAGAGTACGGTACAAGCATGTCCTTTAGAAAGAATAAACCGGTCGCGGTCTTCCCAGTTAGGATTTTGGGGATTAAAACGTAACTCTTTGAAATACAAAACCGCAATGATATCAGCAATCGAGAGCGCTGGCCCCGGATGTCCGTCTTTAGCTGCGTGAACCATCTTTACAACATCCAGCCGTAATTGATTGGCCTTGGCTTGCAGTTCAACAATATTGCCGGTTTTAGACATATAGTCGCCACTCCTTCATTAATAAATCGTTAGACGTATGATGTTTGATGTTCAAATTAAGAGTAGCATATCTATTTTCCGTTTGTCAATACTGTCAAAATATTTTAGCATCTTCATCATACTAAAAATATAAAAAATTTTCTGTTTATTATATTGACACCCCACTCTCGAGCCCCTTATAATTGTACCAGACGTTAAACGTTTGATGTTTGACAATTGTAACGGAAGGAGGACATTTTAACCTACCTAGTCAATGCGGAGCCCTATCATAAAAAGCAACAAGGAGGCTACCTTAAATGACAAAGCAATTACCCTTCAATGAAGATCGCTTAATAAGCAAACTGCGCTGGAGAATTGTACCATATATCTTTTTGCTTTATATTGTAGCCATGATAGACAGAGTCAACATTAGTTTCGCAGCACTTGAGATGAATAAAGCGTTAAATATATCTGCTACCGCCTTTGGTACCATTGCTGGCATATTTTTTATTGCGTATTTCTTTTTTGAAATTCCTAGTAATGTAATTATGTATAAAGTCGGTGCCCGGGTATGGATGGCTCGCATCCTCCTAACTTGGGGGGCGGTTACCGTTTTAACAGGTTTTGTAAACAATGAGACCCAATTTGGGATTGCCAGGGTGCTCCTCGGTGTAGCTGAGGCTGGGTTTTACCCAGGAATAATTCTGTACATGACTTATTGGTTCCCCTCTAAGCATTTAGCCAAAACGCTGGCTATCTTTATGACAGGTATGGCCATCAACAATATTTTGGTTGGTCCTATCTCAACATGGATTATGGATAATATTCAATGGTTAAACTTGCCTGGTTGGCGCTGGCTGTTTATTCTCGAAGGAATCCCCGCGTTAATTCTTGGCATCACAACCTACTTTTTTTTGATTGACCGTCCGGAATACGCTGGTTTCTTATCTAAAGAGGAAAAAGATTGGCTTGTAGCCGAACTCAAAAAAGAACATGATGCCAAAATCGCCAAAAATAATATTTCGAAATGGGAAGCACTTAAAAACAAACGGGTTTGGCATCTTTCTATCATCTTTTTTGGCTATGTTTGCGCCATGTACGGTCTCAGCATGTGGATGCCGCAAATCATCAAAGCTTTAGCCAAAACCTTGAGCAACACACAGGTTGGGCTCATTTCGACCATTCCGTATATCTTTGGTGTTGCTGCTATGATTTTAGTTGCACGTCATTCGGATAAGACCATGGAACGACGTTACCACATAGGCTTACCCATATCGATAGCCTTTTTTGGATTAATTGCCCTTACTGTAACGACTAATCTGGTTTGGTCTATGGTCTGGATTATTGTAAGCATTATGGGCATTTACGGTTTTGCTGGCAGTTTTTGGACATTGCCTAGCGCTTTCTTATCTGAAGCCACTGCGGCAGTTGGTATTGCTATGATTAATTCATTTGCTAATCTAGGCGGTTTTGCCGGTCCATACTTTGTTGGATACATGAAAGATCTCACAAATTCGACAACAGCCGGTATGTACTTTTTAGCCTTCTGTGCAATCATGGCTGGCGTATTAACAATTATGTTACCCAAAAGACTGATCTCACCCGAATAAACAACCGTTGATGCCAAAAACTAAGCTTGAAACATTTTCAGTTATTTCGTAAAAGGAAGGGGATGGTGGTTATATCCTGGATTCAGGCCATAACCACCGTCCCCTGTATTTTTTAATGAAAACATCCCACTACCGCTTCAATAAAGTCAATATAGTTATTACACCCGGTCACTTGAGCTGCGTTGTTTTTCTCCAGAAGTAAGACGATTAAATTATCATATACATCATGGAAAATGGCTCTTTCAATTCTGTTGATGGCAAACAGGAATACAATACTGACTGAATGATGATCCCATTCGATGGGCTTCTTCTCATTCAGCAAAACAAACATTCCGGTCTTTTTCGCATTCATTTCCATCGAGTGGGGTACCGCAATATGTTCGAATGCCGTGGAAGCTTGGTTTTCCCGATGAAAAATTTCGCTGTAGAAGGAGCCGGTTACATACCCCTCCTTTTCCATCACATCCGTCATAAATCGAATCGCTTCTTCTTTGTTTTTAAAATCAACATTTTTATAGAAAAACTTAGGATTTGATATCTGCATGAGCTGCTGCTTTAATTTTTCCCGCTTCTTCCGCAAACTGATTTTCTGGATTTTATCTTCGATATTCTCAAAATCCCGGTCATTGACGAAGGGAGTTATCCGGACCCATTCCCGTTGTATCGTTTCCGCTACCGGAATCGTAGATATCAGTAAATCTACTTTTTCCGTCTCAGAAATCTGTTCCAGGGAAGTGACCACCGTTTTTATTTCTATTCTTTCCCCAAAACGCTGTTTTAGTTTTTCCGTCATTATATTGGAAAAGTCATAGTACTGGGGAAATAAAATAATGCAGCTGATAATTTTTCTTTTCGATTTCTGGTTTTCCAGGTTCGAACCGATGTGCAGGGCAATATAAGCCATTTCATCTTCTTTTAAATCATAGTTCGTAATTTCTCTGATTTTGTTCGCCACTTCCACCGCGCATTCAAAAATAAGCGGGCAAGTGTTCTTGATGTGATCCAGCAGCGGATTTTTCGTTGTATAGCCATTTTCCAGTCTCACCAGCAAATTCTTAATGTGCAAAGTGAATTTAGCGATAAAGTCCTGATTGTCGGCATCAATAAAATAAGTACTTTTTAATAAGCTTCTTACCGCATCAATAATCTGCAGACAATCTTCGCCTACGATCGCTTTGATGTTTTCATTATTTAGGGCAGCAAAATCCATTTTCATTAGATGACTGAGTAAAATGATTGTCAGTTCTTCCTGTTCTGCCGGACTGTAGCTTATGTGAAAATTCTCTTCTATTTTAGCGGCTATATCCCGGGCTAACTCCTGCTCCCGTATTCCGAACCGCTTTCCCTCTATTCTGGACTGGCCAAAGGTTCTTTCCTTCTTGATCCGGTCTATGCCGATGATAATATCCAGCACCAGATTCAGCAGGGCATATTCGTTAATATAGTAATGATACTGTTTACACTGCTCCGTAATGATAGACTGTAAAAGCTTCAGGTCGTAGCCTGGAAACACCGTTTCAATAACTTCAAAGCTCATAACATTTTTATTGAATTCTTCATATAAAATGTTACTTAGTATTTTCCTTTTATCCAGCTCACTGCCTTCTATAGTTACATAAGAATTCGCTGCGGCAATGTAAAGGTCAAATTCCCGCAATTTCTTTTTTACTTTCACCATATCTTTTTTAATGGTTTCCACGCTTACAAAGATTTCTTCCGCCAATTGGTATAAATCCGTTTTTCTATTACCCAGAGCATCCTTGGTAAGGATGTTGGTAATGATATAATTTACTCTTTCTTTTACTGTCCGGGGTAAATTCCCACCGGATTCATCGGAAAGATTTTTTGCTTTTTCCCGGTCGATTAAATAACCTTTTCTTGAAGAAGCAATCAGGCCATTTTCATTACCGTTGATTTCGGCGATATAGGTTTTGATACTTCGTTCCGATACATTTAAGGTACTTGCCAAAGAGCTTGCTGTCGTCCAATCATCATTATCTAACAGAGTTTTAATTAGTTTCCTATAATTGCCCTTCATTTCCTCCCCCTGCTTTGCTTCATGATTCTGTATTTAATATTCCGATGGCAAACAGTACGCAGGCAATGCCTGCAACCCCGTTTACGGAAAGGGGTTCCCTAAAAATCCAAACGCCTAATAAAGTGGCGACTACCGGTTCAATGGAGGCAATAATCGATACTTTGCTGACTTCTATCTGTCTTAATGCGGTTGTGTACAATATATAGGGTATTACGCTGCAAGTCAATGAAACGACAACCACTGCCACCATCGCCATTGGCGTGTTCACAACGATTTCTACTATGCCTTTACTATCACCGGCAAAAAGGCCGCCTATACCGGCCAGCAAGAACGTATAAAAGAGAATTGTCAAAGAATGATATCTTTGGATAAGGATTCTTGCAAAGATGCCATAGAAAGCGTAACCGACTGCCGCACCGATTCCCAGTAAAATTCCTTCACCGGATATTGCCGCGGCTTTGCTTGACAGGATCCCCGATACCAAGGCGCAGCCAACAACGGAGCAGATCATGGCGAAAGCTTTTTTAACCGTCAATTTTTCCTTAAAGATGGGAATGGAAAGTAACGTGACAAAAACAGGGGATGTATATAAAAGAACGGCGGCGACGGATAGGGACGTTATCTGCACGGCTGCCGTATAGCAGGTATTGAAAAACAGCATACTGAATATTCCCGTACCCATAAACCATTTAAAATCGCTTTTCTGCGCCTTTAGTTTTTCCTTGTCGGTTATCAATAAATAAATGCCTAAAAAAATGGCCGAAACCAAAAACCTGGTTAAAACTATCTGGATGGAAGAAAAGCCGAAATGGGCCAGTACTCTTACGTTAAGCCCCAATGTTCCCCACAAGCTGGCCGCTAAAATAACAAATAAGATTGCCGTCTTTTTCTTATTCAATGCTTTATTCCTTTTCTATTCATTTTACGGATATCAAACAAGAAAGACATTCTGCAGATCGCCTATGGCTTCTGCAGAATATCTCTTTATGCCCTATAGTTCTTCGCCATTGGTTTCCACAACTTTCTTGTACCAATGGTAACTATCCTTCAGGCTCCTCTTGCAGGAGCCCTTTCCATAGTCGTCCATATCGACATAGATAAATCCATATCGTTTGCTCATTTCGGAGGAAGAACAGCTTACGATATCAATCGGTCCCCAGGGATAATAGCCGAATACATCCACGCCGTCGAGCACCGCTTCTTTCATCTGTTGAATGTGGGCTCGTAAGTAGTCTGCCCGGTAGTCATCGTGAATGCTTCCATCGGCTTCCACGTTATCGAAACAGCCCAAGCCATTCTCGGCAACGGCGATTGGCTTCTGATACCGGTCCCAGTACATATTCAGTTTTGTCCTAAGGCCGATAGGGTCAATTCCCCAGCCCCAGTCACTGCTCTTAATATAGGGATTCTCATAAGCAGTTTTCCTTTTTGTAACACTTCCGGCATCGGCAATTCTTGTGTAATAATAAGAGATTGCCATGAAATCCGCGGTATTTTTTAAAACTTCTTCATCGCCTTCACCGAATTCGATATGAATGTTGTGGTCATCATAGTAGCGGGAAGCATAGCCGGGGTATTTTCCGCGCAGCAGCACATCGCCGTATAAAAATTCCATCTGATTTCGCTTATAGTTTGCCAGTACATCTTCCGGTTTGCAGGTCGCAGGATAGCTGATTCCATCACTGAACATCATGCCGATATGAACGTCTGGGTCAATTTCTCTTGCATATTTTGTAATCTTGGCGCAAGCCACCATTTCATTATGAACTCCCTGGTATTTTGCTTCCAATAAGTTCGCCGCTTTATCTTCGGCAATGCCTAAATGGTTAAAAGATTCATGGACGATTAAGTTGATTTGATTTACGAGAATCCAATATTTTACCTTGCCTTTGTAGCGGTCCAGCAAGGTTTGACCATATTTCACGAAAAAATCGATGACTTCCCGGGAATACCAGCCTGTATATTGGGTAGTTAAATGAAGCGGCATTTCATAATGAGACATAGTAAGCATGGGTTCCATTCCATTGGCAAGAATTTCGTCAATCAATGCGTCATAGAATTTCAGGCCGGCTTCATTCGGTTTGGCTTCCTCTCCGTTGGGAAAAACCCTCGCCCAGTTGATAGAGGTTCGAAAAGTATTTATACCAAGGCCTTTTAATAATTTTAAATCCTCTTTAAAGGTGTGGTAGAAATCAATCCCCCACCGTTTGGGGTAAATCCCGGCTTTATCTTCCACAGCCGCCCGAATGTCCCCGGTAGTTATCTCTTCGTTATATTTTTTATTTAAAGGGATGTCATTCCGGAAGCGGTTTATATCTGCCACACACCAGCCTTTTCCGCCTTCTTGCCAAGCTCCTTCACATTGATTGGCCGCTAACGCGCCACCCCACAGAAAACCGTTTTTAAATCCGGTTACTTTATTCATAACCATAATTACTGTTCTCCCTGTTCCAATTTTGAAATTCGTTGTTCCAAGGATTCAAATACTTTATATAACTTTTTCGTAAGATTCAGTTCGCTGTAAACTGTCATCAGCGTATCCTGGGCATGGGTAAACAAGAGTGAGTGGCCGATGTCTTCTCCTCTGGCCTCACTTTGAATCATGTCCGTTTGGATTTTATGAGCCTCGGTCATTTTTTTCTGCGCTTCTTTCAGCTTTTCTGTCGCCGTTTCATAATCATTGACCGAGATGGCCGTTAATGCTTCCGATATGAGTAATCTTGCGTCGCCGGCCTGGAGAATCATTCCCATTGCGGCCGTGGTAACTCTGTCATCCATTTTTTGCCTCCTATTCTGCTGCCGTTACTGCTTTAGCTGGAATTTCTTTGTATGTTTCCTCTTCCATTTTTTGCTTCTCATATGTTTTAAAGAATGGATACCAAATTGCGGTCGACACGGCAATGATGATGCCCAATAAAATTAATCCGGTAAAGCTCCTCGTTGTAATCCAGGTTGAAAGGGGAAAGGGACAATACCACATATCAAATACAATTGCGGGGATTGGTGCAATGGCGATTACTTTGGTGAATACCCAGATTATGGCTGGAAGAATAATCCCCTGTAACCACATGGGAAGCATCATGATCGGGTTCCAGGCAATCGCGCCGAACACAACCGGTTCGTTAATGTTGAAAATACCGGGAACTAGGCAGGCTTTTCCTAACGCATTGATTGACGTAGATTTTGAACGCATCATCATGATCACCAGGGGAAGCGTGCAGCCAACACCGCCTACCCAAAGGTAAGCAGAATAAATCACCTCTGCGGTAACCACGTTTAAGTTCGTTGCATTGACTGCCGCGCCGGATGCGGCTAACGCCACGTTGGCTGTAATCGCTGCCAGAAACACCGGTTTGGTAGCCGGAGTTAATACCCAGCCGGAAATACCCATCGAATATAAGAAACAAGATAGAAACATAGTCAAAACAAAGCCATACGGTGTCTCCATAAAGGCGGCAATGGGGCTGAAGATAGAAAGAATTATATTGTAAATGTCAATCTTCATAATCAGCACTGCGATCCAGCCGGTACATATTACGATCCCAATTGGCAGCATAGAGTCAAACCAGGCTCTGACAAAGTCGGGAATCACAGAATTTTCCTTAAAAAATGAAAACTTTCCAAATAAACTCATTACATAGCCGGTAAAAATACCGCAAAAGATCGCAATAAACATACCGCCGGCGCCGAGTGAACTGTGGCTAAAGCCGATTGTTTTATCAGCAATCACTTTCGGCGTAACAACGATTAAAAACAAGATAAGTCCGGTTAAACCGGCAATAATCCGTTGTTTACGCAGCTTCTTCTTTTCCATTAAGTTAAAGGGGATCAGAAATGCCACAAATAAGGAAATCTTGCTCATCGTCCAGCCAAACGGCGTCCAGAAAGAGGGCAATGATGGGAAATAATCATTTAGAATGGCTAATACGCAGAATAAAGAACCCAGTAAAATAAACGGCAATATTTGCATAATCGAATCTTTCAGAGTTAGCACCCATACATTGTTGTTAATCGTATTCATTCTTGGCGCAAAACTGTTTTTTAACCAGTTGATGATCGCATTCATTTTTTTACAGTCCCCCCTTCATAATTAAAAAAGAGATAAAATATGTTCTAACGCCTTTTCGCCATTTAACGTGGAATAATATTCCGGTTTCATCAAGGCCACTTTTATATCCGCGTCGCCTACGATTTCATCTACTTCCTCTACGAGATAGGCTAAGTGAGGTCCTACCATTAAGCAGTCAATGTCGTCGATGTAGTTTTCAATCTCTGATTCACTTCTTGCCGTAACAGTCATGTTGATCCCTTTTTCTGCCGCGGCTTTGCGGATATTCGCCGCCATAAAGCCGCTTGACGCCCCTGAGCCGCATACTAATAGAACTCTTAATTTATCCATTTGTATCTCCTTTCCAACCCCTTGCTTAGTAAATGCCTTCTTGTCGTCTACTATGCCTTCATTATATCTTTGTGTTTTTAGGCGAACAAATAAAGGTTTGCACCGGAAACGTGCAAATGCAAGTCCGCTGCATGGAACCAGACAACAGCAAAAGCCAGGACTGGCGCAGTTTTTTACCGCCTCCTGGCTTTCTTTTTGCAATGTATCCTGTTTACAATTTCAATATAACTTATAACTCACGTTCCGCCTGCTTTTTTCGATATTCCGCCGGGGTACATTTCATTTGTTTCTTAAACAGGCTATGAAAGTAACTAAGATTATCAAAGCCAACATTCATTGCGACTTCAATTATTTTTCGATTGCTCTCCCTGAGAATTTGAGCTGCATGGTTAATTCTGTATGAATTAATATACTCTACGGGAGTCTTTCTCATCATATGTTTAAAAAAACGGCAAAAATGCCCTTCGCTCACGCCCACCAGCTTACATAATTCTCTTACTGTAATTTTCTCATTATAGTGTTCATGAATATAGCAAAGTATCTTCTTCATCTGATCTGATTTATAATTGTTTAAATACAATTTATCTCTGGAAAAAAAGCGACTGTTTTTTATGAATTCCGCGAGAATTAATAAAAGCTCCGCTTTGACCGCTAACTCATAAGCTTGCGGACTATCCGCACAGTTTTGAATAATTTTCCAAAGAGTATCCATCACTTTTCTTTCCCAGGCAGATTGTCCGTCAATAAAAGTCGGCAAGACCAACTGTTGGGTTAGGAAGGGGTCAATAAACTTTGTTTGTATAATGTCAAATGAATTACTGTTTAAAATGGTTGGGTCAAAAACAATTGCCCGATAAGTACAAAACGAATTATGACAGGGATATCCCGCATGAATACTTCCTCCATTTACAAAAATAGCCTGCCCCGCCTGCAATTCATAATAGGACGTTTCAATCTGGAAAACTGCTTTTCCGGCAGTCACCAGCAAAAATTCCCATTCATCATGCCAGTGACAATCCAAAATTTTTTCTCCGGCGCTGCATTCAATGATATATGTGGCTAATGGAAACATTTCACTTCCATGAATCCGGTTTTCCTTTAGTGCCGCTTTATCCAAATTCTCCACCGCCCGTCAAATGTAAACAGCAAAATATTGAAATTCTTTTATCTTTATTTTAATCAGCCAGCTTCACAAAGCAAATAAAGCAGTCCTTTTTCTTTCAATAAAATGCGGCATTCTTCTTTGAATAAACGGAAAAATCAACCGAATTCTTACTATTTCTAGAATTTAGCATAAAGAAA
The DNA here is from genome assembly GCF_900476375.1 of Allolucifera butyrica. Lineage (GTDB taxonomy): Bacteria > Bacillota > Negativicutes > Sporomusales > UPPP01 > Lucifera > Lucifera butyrica. Next base: position 143,294 of record NZ_UPPP01000072.1, read on the forward strand.
ATATTTTTAATACTACCGTCAAAATCCTGTTATTAATCATCAAAATAGTGCAAGTACTGTCATAGAAATCTACCTATAATAAAAATTAGCAGTAAAAATAATAAGAAAATTTATAAATTTAATAAAAAGAGGAGGACAAATAAACAAATAAACAAATAAATAAGAAAGCGGGGATTATAAAATTATATGAAAATTAGTGATGGAAACTGGCTGATTCAAGAAAATTTAAAGGTTATCAACCCACTTTATATTCACGACGTCCAGTATAAGAATCATGAATTGCTGGTCTATGCGGCTCCGCGTGATATCCAGGCGCGGGCAGGCCAATTAGACACCCCCCTGATTACTTTCCGTTTTTTTTCGCCGCAAGCAGGAATCCTTGGCGTCCGCGTTGAGCATTTTAAAGGGACTTATCCGTCCTCTCCCGCTTTTTTCCTGACGACTCAGGCTCACCCTGCGGTTACCTGCACGGAAAAAAGCGACAAAGTCATTTTCCAAAGCGGTCAATTATCGCTTGTAATTCCAAAGTCGGGCACTTGGCAAATGGATTTTTATCATGCCGGGAAGCGTATAACCGGAAGCCGGGCCAGTGCTGCGGGATACGCACAAGATCTTTTCACCAAAAAGTCATATATGTTTGAACGCCTGGATCTTGGCGTAGGCGAAACGGTTTACGGGTTAGGGGAACATTTTACGGCCTTTGTAAAAAACGGTCAAACCATAGAAACCTGGAATCGGGATGGTGGCACCAGCACGGAGCAGGCTTATAAAAATATCCCCTTCTATCTTACGAACCGGGGGTACGGTGTTTTTGTGAATCATCCGGAATTGGTCTCCTTTGAAGTCGCATCGGAAAAAGTATCCAAAGTCCAGTTTAGTGTTGCGGGAGAGTCTCTGGAATATTATGTAGTTGACGGTCCTACCGCCAAGCAGGTACTTGACCGGTATACCCGTTTAACCGGACGCCCCTCACTGCCGCCGGCCTGGTCTTTTGGTTTGTGGCTCACAACCTCATTTACAACCAATTACGATGAACAAACGATCACTGAGTTTATTGACGGTATGAGTGACCGTTCTCTCCCTTTGCATGTATTTCATTTTGATTGTTTTTGGATGAAGGCGTTTCATTGGTGCGATTTCCAATGGGATCCCGCCGTATTTCCCGACCCGGAGGGAATGATCCGGCGTTTAAAAGCCAAAAACTTAAAGATTTGTGTATGGATCAATCCATATATCAGCCAACAGTCGAGTCTCTTTGCCGAAGGAATGTCGCAAGGATATTTGCTGAAAAATACCAAGGGCGATGTTTGGCAATGGGATAAGTGGCAGCCCGGACAGGCAATTGTCGACTTTACGCATCCCGCCGCCTGTCAATGGTATGCCGGTCATTTAGAACGGCTGATTGATATGGGCGTCGATTGTTTTAAAACCGATTTTGGTGAACGGATCCCAACGGACGTTATGTACCATGATGGTTCGGATGCCCAAAAGATGCATAACTATTATACCTATTTATACAATAAAACCGTATTTGACGTTTTAAAAGAAAAATTGGGGAGTCATAATGCGGTGCTCTTTGCACGTTCCGCAACGGTTGGGAGCCAATCCTTTCCTGTGCACTGGAGCGGCGACTGCTATGCCACTTATGAATCGATGGCGGAAAGTTTGCGGGGCGGCCTTTCTTTAGGGTTGTCCGGGTTCGGCTTTTGGAGCCATGATATCGGCGGGTTTGAAAATACGTCACCGGCCCATGTTTATAAGCGTTGGTGCGCCTTTGGTTTATTATCCAGCCACAGCCGCCTGCATGGCAGCAGCTCCTATCGAGTCCCCTGGTTATACGATGAAGAAGCCGTTGATGTCGTCCGTTTCTTCACCCAATGGAAATGCCGTCTCATGCCTTATTTATATGGAATGGCAGTTGCGGCGGCGCAGCATGGCTTGCCGGTTATGCGGGCAATGATGCTTGAGTTTCCGGATGATCCCGGTTGTGAATATTTAGACAGGCAGTATATGCTGGGAGACTCGCTGTTAGTAGCGCCTGTTTTCAGTGAAGAGGGTAACGTTGCGGTCTATTTACCCTCCGGCCGGTGGACGCACTTATTTTCCAACCAGGAAAAGACCGGCGCCGGCTGGTGTAATGAACAATATGATTTTCTGAGCCTGCCGCTCTATGTACGCGAAAACACGCTTCTGCCGCTTGGCTGCAATAATCAGCGCCCGGATTATGACTATACGGAGGATCTTGAATTCCATTTATTTGCACTGCAGGACGGGAACCAAGCCGAAACAGCGGTTTATGATGTAACCGGCAATCTTACCTTAACAGTCCGTATATCCCGTAACGGAAATTGCTATCAAGCCGATTTTACCAATCTAAAAAAACCGTGTTCCCTCATCCTGCGCGGTATAACCGGTCAATTGACCGGCGTGACGGGAAACCTCTCCGCCGGACAGGAAACATTCGGTTTGCGCATTACCATTCAGCCAGATTCTGAGCGCGTACTTTTCGCCATTGGATAAGGATTGATCCCACATTTCGCACCTGAACTTATGGCGACAATATTTGAACCTGAAAAGAGGTAGCAAAAATGATATTATCGAAGACGGAAAAATCGGTTGGGTGCTGGCCGGAGTAAACTATCAAACCGGAGCCGCCATCCAAAATTCCGCCGCCTTGCACGGAATTATTGCCCTCTTCACGATTGTTCCGGCTATTACTTATGCTCTCAGCGCCGTTGTCAGCCGCAAATATACTATATTTTCTGGAACAAATATTATCGGAACTTAAACTTAACGCCTAACTGTCAAAAATAGAGCAAACTATAGTAACAAAGAGAGTGTTAAGGCATTCCAATGCTTTAACACTCTTTTTGTTCTCTAATTTAATCTATTTTAATGATTGCAATAGACGCTATATTGCGCCAATCATATTAATTTACTGGAAATAAAGCGGATGCAGTGATAAAATATCACTATAAATTGCAAAACACGTCGTAAAATGTAAAAAGTTAGGATGCCAATAACAATTCACCTGAATTCACTTAACGGGAAATTTATTTTTATACAGCCCTATTTTAAAAGTCCGAATCGTATTAGAATTTGCACGGTTGTATAAAACAATATTAAGGAGATGGGCATGGAATTTATCAGAAATGTGCTGAATTATGTTGAAGCGAATGACCTTTACCCCGATATAAGAACGGTTGAAGATGTTCCGTACCCCAGCTTAATTATCGGGGGAAAGGAATATTTATGTTTTTGTTCAAATAACTATTTGGGACTTTCAATTCATCCACAAGTTAAGGAAGCGGCAATTGCCGCCATCAAAAGATATGGAATTGGAACCTGTGAATCACGGTTGGTTGCGGGCAATTTGTCGGTGCTGGAAGAATTAGAACGGGAATTAGCCAAATTCAAAAATCAGCCTTCTGCCGTAACTTTTATTACGGGTTTTATGACGAATTTAGGTGTTATACCGGCAATTATGGATAGCCCCGATCCTTATGGAATTTATAATCTTCCCGTGTCAATCAAGGACGAAGATAATTTGATAATCAATGACTTTCTCAATCATCAAAGTATCCGGGAAGGTAGTATGGTTAGCCGGTCAAATATAAAGAGCTATATTCATAAAGATATGAATCATTTGGAAAAAATACTAAAACGATATAAAGATAAGCGCAAACTGATCATAACGGATGGAGTTTTCAGCATGGATGGGGATATTGCACCGCTGCCGGATATTGTAAAGTTAGCGCGTACTTATAATGCGATGGTAATGGTCGATGATGCACATGGAACAGGAGTTTTGGGGAAGAACGGTAAAGGGACGGCCGAATATTTTGGATTAGAAGGGCAAATCGACATTGAAATGGGAACACTAAGTAAAGCGGTTGGCGCGATCGGCGGCTTTGTTGCCGGTTCGGAAAGTTTGATCAAATATTTAAAATTACGGGCCTCATCTTATATTTATACGTCTGCCATTCCGCCGGAACAAGCGTGTGGTATCATAGCCGCGCTGAAAATTATGCAGGAAAGTTCTGCTTTGCGAGAAGCGCTATGGAAGAATGTACGCAGGTTAAAAGAAGGATTAAGCAGTATGGGTTTTAATATAATCCATTCCGAAACCCAAATAATACCGATCATAATCGGCTCTGAACAGAAGTGCGTAGATGCCTCAAGGTATCTTTTTGAAAATGGCATCCTTACTCCTGCTATTAAATATCCGGTTGTAAAGAAAAACGAAAGCAGAATTCGACTAACAGCAATAGCCACCCACACGGACGCTCAGATTGACCGGGCATTGGAAGTATTTTTTCAAATGGGTAAAAAGTTTGGGATTATTTAAAGGTCTATATAATTCAAAAAGCAAGCTCACCCACAATCAGGGGTAGCTTGCTTTTTTGATTGGTTATTCACTTTTTAGTAAAGATATATTTGCTATTTTTATGATCTGTTCCCAGGTTTGCTTATTGGAACTGGATTCGCTGGTTAGGATAAGCTCTTTTTCCGCACGGGTAACAGCGGTATAGAGCCAGCGGGGATTGTGTCTGAAAGCGTCCTGGTGTACAAAAACTTTTTCCCATTGGCTGCCCTGACTTTTATGAGCGGTAATGACGTAGCCATAAGTGGCTATAGATACACTTTTGGAGAGTTCCTGTTTGCGGGTGGCAAGATTTTTGTCGTACCAGTCGGTAGGAAAGTACTTATCTACTTCCAGGAATTGGCCATGATAAACAGATGATTTTTCGATAGAAGGAAGGAGAATGATTTTGTGGTTATCATTGATAATCAGATAGGCTACAATGGGAATGGATTGTCCTTGCACGTTTTCTTTAACTGGCAAGATCTTAGAAGCGATGACAGCAATTTTATTCAAGGTAAGTCTATCGCCATTCACAAAGTATAAACTGTTGCCAATGAAAAGAATTTTATCACCGTTTTGTGGCTCGTCCGTTATATTTTCGCCAAATTTCACCCGACGGGCTCTTTGATTGAGTGCCAATCTTGCGTTGTTGGTGCCAACGATGAAAATACTGTCTTCCTGGTTAATCACTGATTGTAAAAAAGATTGGACAGCGTCCTGTTTCCCCGATATGGTTACTTCCCCTCGAGAATCGTAGGGAATTGTTATTTGGTTAAGCTTTCTAAGACAGGTCGCGTAGAGAAGAATTTCACTGCCGGCTCCCTGGCGTTTTACTTCGGTAAGCTCAAAATTTTTGTTCTTTAATATTCCCGGATCGTCGCCGATCGGTTCGAGCTGGAAGTTGTCGCCGAAAAAAATGACTTTTGCGCCGGCTAACCGGCTCTCCCGGATGAGGTCGGTATAAACCGTTTGGTTGAGCATCGAAGACTCATCGACAAGGACGACATGGTGTGCTTCAAAATTGACACGAGGTATCCATTGACCGGTATCAGGGTCGGGTGAACCGTAGAGAATGGAGTGTAAGGTTCCAAAAACCACATTGATATCGTCAAACTTGTCTTTCAGAACCTTAACGGCCTGATTGGTGGGAGCTGTAATGATGCAGTTTTTTTGAATCGCTAACGCATACCTGACAACATTTTCTGCAATCGTCGTTTTACCTGTACCGGCATAACCGGAAAGAATATAGGCAGATTCTTTACTGCCGGATAAAAAGCCGGCAATCTTTTGGAGGGCTATTTTCTGTTGCTCTGTATATACTATAGAGTTTTTACCGAAAGTAAGAATGTCAGGTGCTTGTGGCAGTTTTTGCGGTGTAATCTCCTCTTGGTTCTTTTCTTGTATTTCAATTTTATTCTCTGTGCTATTTTTTTGAATGGCATTGGAATCTGTCAAAGGAAGCTCAAGTTGTTGCATAGTAGTGCGACCTTTCCTTATTAAACTGGGAACTGGATCCTCAATAATGCGAATAACCCCGCCACGCCTTCGGATACCGGTCAAAGACCAAGGTCATAAATCCGGTTAGCGTTGTCAAAAAACACCTTGTCATGATGCCTTTCCGGGATAATATGCGCAACAAACTCAATATAATTGGCGATATTAGCCAGCGGCCAATCGGTCCCATAGAGCAGGCGGTCATAGTCGTCCAGGTATTCCAGCCAGGTTTTGAAAAAGTTAATATAACCGTGCTTTCTGGCAAAAAAATCCGGCATGCTGTCAATCCGGCCCTCCAAAATTCCCGAAAGGTCGGCAGCTACATTTTTATTTTTTCCAATGACCGCAATCGCGTCGACAAGCCAGGGATTGCCGATATGACACATAACAAACTGAACCTGCGGGTAGCGTACCGCTGCTTCATCCAAGACCATAGGATGACTGTATTTCAACAGGGCATTGCTGGTGGCCGTCAATCCGGTATGAACGGCCACCGGCTTTTTATACTGCATAGCCAGCTGATAAAACGGGTCAACCGACGGATCGTAAATATAGAAGTGATTGTAACCCGGATACAGCTTAATGCCCACACAATTCTTTCTTTGTAAATGTTTTTCTACCCAATAAGCTTGCTGTACCGCTTCTTCCGCTTTAAAGCAGGTACTGTCCAGTCCAACACAATAGCTAAGATAGTCCGGGTACTGATGTTCGCTCAACTGCAGACCCCGGTTCCCCATGACTACCCCCTGAACAATATTATGCGCCGCATACCGGCTTTTCAGATGCTCGCTGGTATTTTTATGGCCCGCCAATTCTGCAATCTGGTCAAAGTAAGGCTCCCGGCAGAAGTGGATGTGGGCATCAATAATTTTCATTCGGCATTAGTCCTTCCTGGCATGATTTCTTATGCTTGGATTCCTATCCAATATTATATGCTGACTTTTTTTAGAGATAACGCAGAATCTTGTATGCGTCGGCTCCAAAATTCCGTAATGTTACATTTTATTTGCTAATTTTTATTCGAATCCTGCTAATAAAAGAAAAAATGGCAACGGATGGATTTGTCACAGTTTGGCAATATTTTAATGCTAAAATTTTACTAAGTTTGAAATAAAGGAGGTGTACATACTTTCTAAATCTGGAGAAACTATTATTTTATTTTAAAGGGGGGCTTTACTCATGAACAACAAAAGGGTTCTATCTTTCTTAGTTATTTCTTCTCTGCTAACAATCTACGCTTTTCCTGCATTTGCGGATACCTCGGATACTTCTACATCGACAACTTCTCAAACGGTAACTGTCACCACTGCTTCACAACCGGCAACAACTACTTCTTCAATAACGCTTACGGCTGAAGACCAACAACTAGCTGATGCATTAAGCACAACCTATGGAGTTACTGTGACGGCTCAAACTATCGCTAATATCCACGTTACAGGAGTCGGTTATGGTGAAATCTCTAAAGCCTACGGCTTTGCTTCTCTTTCGGGTAAAACTGTAAGTGACATACTTGGGATGAGGCAATCTATGGGCTGGGGTAAAATTGCGAATAGTCTTGGTGTAAACGTTTCGGATGTAACTCGAAACGATGAAGCAGTTCAACATGCCGTCAACAATTCCGAAAGCATTGCAAGCAGCAGCAAAGCCAGTCAAAAAAATAGTGACAGCCATGGAAATAGCGGCAGCCACGGAAACAGTGGCAGTCACGGTGGCGGACATCACTAATATTACATAGAGCGTCTCTAAAATGAACGCATAAAAATAAGCCTATTTAATAGGCTTATTTTTATAATAAGTACTGGTTATGTTTCCGTAGATATTGTCTAGAAAAGCAGTTCCCCTGATCCTGATTATAAATCAAACTTTAAAGAATAAACACGATTGCATTCGTATAGGCAATAAAAATGCTCCGCAAATGGGAGCTATTTTTGATATGAATTTACCTGAATTATTTTTATGCCTGGTTTTGCGGTGTTAAGTGCAAGTTTCTTATTAATTCTCTTTGGGCTTCATCAACTCGTTCGTAGATAAATCGCGTAAAATCCTGGTCATTCGTCCATGCATTCTCAAGGACCTGGATGTATTCATGCCTTACGGCGGAGGGTATGATTACGATCGGATAACCATCCTGGCGTAAGGTTAGATTCATAAGCAGCCTTGCAGTCCGGCCATTCCCATCTTTAAAAGGATGTATCTGAACAAGTTCTTTATGGACTTGAATTGCAAAATCTACCGGGTGCAGGACTAAACGCCTTTTTTCCAGTGAAATGGCCCATTCTTTCATTTTACCTGGTACTTCATCCGCTGTCGGAATTTTATCATTGTGTTCGGTTCCGGAAATATAGATCGACTGCATACGATATTTACCTGCTATTTCAGGATTTTCGGGTTCTACGCAGTATTTGTGCAGTGTCTTGATATCACTTTCCGTTATCGTTTTATTATTTTGGGCCAAATTCCACATGAAGTCAAAAGCTCGCCCATGACCGATTGCCTCAAGGTGGTCCTTTAGGGGTTTACCTCCGATCGTTATTCCATCTTCCAAAACAACCTTCGTTTCCGAAAGGGTTAATGTATTTCCTTCCAGTGCATTGGACGAATGGGTTAATCCCACCCGGTAATATTCTTTGAGATTTAGTATATTCTCATTGGTAAACGGCCGATTGCTATTTATTAGCTGTTGCTGTTTATCGATTTTTAATAGTAAATTTCTATCGGATTGCAATGCTGTCCCTCCTAATCAATACCTATACGGCTGACGGCTCTAGGCCGATATAAGCTTATTCTTCCATAAAGTAGTCAGTCAATTCGCTCTTTCAATGTACCTATTTATCTTTAAATGCCAAGAATCCTGCAAGTTAACGCGCTTCGTTAACTTTCGCATGCTTTGAAATAAACATAAAAAATAGTTCCTTCTTTACTTGTCGTAAACTCAATCAGAGCATCGTGTCTTTTAGCAATACTATAGCATATCGCAAGACCAAGTCCAGTGCCATTTTCCTTAGTAGTATAAAATGGCGTCCCTATTTTAGCCTTTACTTCCTCGGGAATTCCTTTTCCTTCATCTTGAACAGCCAAAACGATCCGATTACGCTTTGAAAAGATTTGAATGGTTAAAGTTCCCCCCGGATACATTGCCTCAAAGGCATTACGAACTAAATTCAAAATTAGCTGGCGAATCTCTTTAACATCCAACATAGCCAACGGAATTTCCTGTAACTCGATTTTAACCTTTTGCCCTATAAGGTGTGCATCGCATTCAATTAAAGGCAATATTGCTTTTAGAATTTCAACTAAATTAACTGGTTTACGTTGAACTAGTTTATTATTTGCCAAAGATAAAAACTCGGAAATAATTTGGTTGGCCCTATCTAATTCTTCAATCATTAAAGCAAATTTTTCTCTATAATCATGGAATTGCTGTTTACTCTCCAATAATTGCAAATATCCGCGAACCGTCGTCATTGGATTCCGTATTTCGTGAGATATACTTGCAGCCATTTCTCCTACTAAAGATAACCGGTCTAGCCGGGCCATCTTTTCTTGAATTTTTTTCTGTTCATCAATATTACGGAAATAAACTGCCAACCCCCCGCCGGATTGCGGATAAATACTCATGCTCATCCAATACTGGCTAAGTTGAGAGAAAAATTCAATGTGCATAGGAGTTCTCGTACTTTTCGCCTTTACCATGCTTTCATAAAAAACTGGCGTCTTAGGAAGGATATCCCATACGTATTTTCCTATTAGATCCTCCTTCTGTCTTAAGGATTTATAATCTTCGGCATAAGTCATGGCCACCTTATTTACATAGGAAAAGCGCCATTCATTATCTAAAAAATAGCAGCCGTCGGGCATGTTTTCGATGATCTCCCAAATGTCTCTTCTGCCCCGTTTAAATTTGACCGAATGGTTCCTCGTTAAGGACGAAAATTGTATATGTTCCGTAACGTCATTAATAATCATTAAAATTCCGGCAAAATTATCGACAGTATCTGTCACTTGAGATATCTGCCAATTAAAATATCTATCGTCTGTAAGCCTTTTATGCCACCTAGTCACACTAAAAGGGTTACCAGTTTGTAATGTATTTAAGTGTATTTGCAAGAGTTCGTTTACAATCAATGGATCATATTTTTTAGAAAAGATATCTTGTAAAGTATGGCCCATAATATCATTTATAGCCATATTATGTATATTTATTGCAAAATAATCATTTACCATAATAAATTTTAAATTATGGTCTAAAACAGCGACTCCAACATTAATGCTCTGTAATATTGCCTTAATAACCGCCGCCATTCCAAAGGAATTTTTCTCTAGATTTACGAGGTATGATTTTCGCTTGGTCTTTTTTTTATTGGCCGTAATATCTTCATAAATTGTAATAGCCCCGTTTATTTCACCATTTTCATCATACAATGGAAATGCATTCAGTCTGGCAGTTTTGGAAATACCATCATTCCAAATAAATTCTAATTCTTCATTTACAATGATTTCATTGTTTCTGACTGCCCGTTGAATAGGCATCTCTTGAGATTCCAATTTACATCCATTACATAACACCTCCGCTTTATAAGAAGTTAGTGAGTTATGATAAAATAAACCAATTCTTAAAAAATTAGCGGCTAGCAAATTATGGCATATAACGGTGCATGATTTATCTGTAGCGATTGATATTCCTAATGGCAAACTATTAAACAGTTTCCAAATAATCTCCTGTTTAATTTGTATATGGGGAAATTGAAATACTGTATTCATAAATTTCATCCAATCTTTTATAGTTATTACATATATTTCTAATTTCAACAAAATTTAGCTAATCCCCTTCAATTTTCATTTAAAATCCAAGATTTTTGACAAAAATTATGGTATACAGGATTTCCTTATCCTCGAAGCCCATTATCTACAAAGCCTATAATCAGCTAAAAAAAGAGTCCTTTAGCAAATATTCTTCGCTGTGTTTTGCTCTATAAATGCTCGTATGGCCGGCGATAACCATTTGTCCTTGTGATAGACAATTTGTGTATAAATTTCAAATTTGGGGCCACGCCATGGTATTTCCAACAGAAGATTTTTCTGAATCTCTTCCGCTACGGTCGCTTTAGGAAGAATCGTTACGCCATACCCATTCATCACCAGCTGTTTGATTGCCTGTATATTATTGATCTCGGTCAGATTCTTGGGGCGGACCTGATTTTGGGCTAAGATAGCATCAATCATCGCCCGGTAGGTACATCCAGGTTCAGTAACCACTAAGTCTTCATGGTGAAAGTGAGTTATATCAATTTCCTCAAAGTGAGTAAAAGGATGGTTAGGGGCAGCAACCACGACGATTTCCTCGCTGCCAAGAATGTGAGAAATTAGTTCCGGAACGGTTATTCTACCGGAGAGTAAAAAGGCAATATCAACTGCATTGTTTTTTAACATCTCGAGAATGTTGGCAACGCTGTCAAATTTTATACGAGTGGTAATATGAGGATAATGAACTTTGAAGTGGTTCAGAATGGCTGGCAGATGCACATATCCTAACGATTCATTGGCCCCAATTACAATTTTTCCGCCAAATTCCCCGTTGCCCTGCAATATATCTGTTGCTTCTTTTGCTGTAGTGACGATGCGCTGCGCATACGGAAACAGAAGTTTCCCTTCGTGGGAAAGACAAACTTTGTGTCCGAGTCGGTCAAACAGCTTAACGTGGAGTTCTTCTTCCAGGGCTTTGATATGGGATGATATCGTTGGCTGCGAATAGCCAAGGAGAGCGCCAGCTTGAACAAAACTGCCCGCTTGGGTGATGGAGAGAAAAGTTATCAATTGTTTAATTTCCATAATAATATCCTTATATTCCCATTTGATTTTTCTATCGATATTATTATAACTATCAATTTTACAAATGTCACGCGGTTTGCTATAGTAACAGTAAGAAAACTGGCAGGCTATGGTATGACCGGTTTGCCAGCTTGAAAAATGGATAAATAAAAATGATACGATAAGTCGGGAGGGATCTTTGTGGACATCATTAATATTGAAGAAGCAATCAACGAGTTTTGGTCGGATAACCCCCTTAATATTGTAAAAGACCTAAATTCTTTACAGATTTTTGATAAGCCTCTCATTGGCGTAGCTTCGGCATATGATCCACTTTTTGAACAGCTTAAAGAAGAAACCGCCGTCGGTCCTCACCATATGTCGCCACAGGAATGGTTACCCGGCAGCCAATCCGTAATTTCTTATTTTCTTCCCTTCACCGAAGAAGTTCGTACGGCTAACCGTCGCATGGGGCAGCCCGCACGGGAGTGGCTCTACGGACGCATTGAAGGGCAACAATATAATAATGCCCTATGTCAATTCCTGGTTCGTTGGTTTACCGCTGCCGGCTATGAGGCAGTCGGCCCTTCAGTCGATAAACGATTCCAGGTCACGAACAAGCGCAGCAATTGGTCGGAGCGGCATGTTGCCTTTATAGCCGGCTTAGGGACCCTAAGCCTTAGCTGCTCTATTATTACTAAGCGTGGTTCAGCAGGACGGTTGGGCAGTGTAATTGTGAACACCCTTCTTGAATCCACTCCCCGCTACTATACCGAAAAAGATGAGAATTGTACCAAGTGCGGCGCTTGCATTTTGCGCTGTCCACCTCTTGCCATCAATGAAAACGGGAAAAATCACGCCGTATGTTCCGACTATCTGGACAGGGTATTGGCGAGATTTTCGCCCCGGTATGGCTGTGGCAAATGCCAGACCGGCGTCCCCTGCGAGACTAAAATACCTGATAAAGCTAGGATTGGTAAATCGACCGCTATATGAATGAAAAAAGGCTACTCCGAAAGATCAAAAGAAAAAGGGCAACAAAAATAAGCCTCCCTAATAATGGGTAGGCTTATTTTATCAACTGCCGATTGGCTGATAAATTCTGGTAACAAGGCAATTCGCCTTCCCGGGCCCTACATTCGCCACTGTGAAGGAGACAGTGGCGTCCGGGTTATGAATGCAGCATAACTCCTTCGGATTAAGCACCATCTCCGGACCGTCCAAAGTAACCCTGACAGTTCCCTGATGCAGGTATATAACCTGTGCGCTCAGTTTCATCCGCGCCGGCGGCTCATCAAGTAAAGTCCGGGTTTCTTGTTTTTCCAGAGGTAAATAAGCAACCGTCCCGCGGTATTCATTCCGGGTCATCAAATTAAAATCAACCGCTCGGCCATAACTGGTCGTGGTCCAGCCGCCGTCAAAAGTATCCTGTTCATATGGTTTGAGTTCTTTCTGATACTGCTCCTGATGGACTAAGGTAACATTCCCCTCCAGCAGGACCAGGATCCGGTCTACTCCCGGCAGGGCGGAAAAGGTCGACTGATCCGCTTCTACTGTGGCTGTACTCAGGCGCCAGGAAAACTCGCGCTTTAAATAAGACGCTTCTGCCGGATCAATGTAAAGTTCCGTCGTCCTGCCGCCCGACCATCGATTAACCGGGTAATCGGCTGTTTTTTTTATCACTACTTTATTATGCATTATACATTCTCCATTTTTTATGTTATCTTTTATAAAACTTATAACCCGGCTATTCTCTTGTCAACATCCGGCGCATCACTGCCTGCACCTGTTCTATAATCCTATTTTCCGATATAGTTACCGGGATAAATCATTTCTTTGGGTGCCACATTGCGGCTTTGGGCCCACGGGTAATAGACGCCGGCAGTTACAAGCAGGGCAATGATCCAGGAAATATCCGCCCCACCGAGCATTTTGGTAATCGGTCCCGTATACATGGATTGAGCCATAAAAGGAATTTGTACTAACACCCCGATAAAATAGGAAACAAGCGCCGGCGTGTTCCATTTACCGTATCGGCCTTGAGGATCGTATAAGGCTGGAATATCAATTTTCTCTCTGGATATCCAGTAAAAATCGATGAGATTAATTGCACTCCAGGGGGTAAACACCATAAGCAAGGTCAAAACGAAATTTTTAAACAGGTTCAGGAAATCTTTGCTGGCAAAAATGGCGATGCAAACCGATAAAATAATCATTCCCAGTATGAAAAAACTCCGTTGCGTTGTCGTAACGCTTTTCTTGCCATTAAACGCCGTAGTAATCGTTAGCATGGACATGAAGGACCCATACGCGTTCAACGTATTGACCGTTAACTTGCCGATCACAATAACCAGGTAAATTAGAACGGCAATTACGCCGATTCCTCCCAATTCCCCTAAATACCCCACTTGATTTTTCAAAAAACTCCCGCCATATCCGGCAAGGCTGGCCGCACTAATAATAACGCCAAGCGACATGGCCCATTGGGTGCCGATAACACTTCCCAAAAAGGTATTCCAGAACGTGGCCGTCTGGGACGTGCTGCGCGGTAGATAGCGGCTGTAATCTGCGACATAAGGACCAAAAGTAAGCTGCCAGCCCGCTGAAAGGGAAATAGCCAATAAAAAAGTGCTCATTGCAAACGGTTTTATACCGATAAAAGAAGCAACCGGAAACTTTATGAATGCCATGATTGACAGATAGGTAAAACCGATCATTCCGGTGATTGTCGCAACACGGCCCAAAGCATGAATGTATTTGTAGCCAAGAAGCGCCAATAATGCTGTCAGAGCACCAAAAATAATAATGCCAACAGCCGGTGTTTCCACACCAAGAATACCATTTATCGCCTGCCCGGAAAGAACAGTGCCGGTGGCTGCAAATCCAAGATACATTAACACCGCCAGGACAAGGGGTAGAATTGCACCCAGTACACCGAACTGGGCGCGGCTCGAAATCATCTGCGGCAATCCCAGCCGCGGCCCCTGCGCTGAGTGAAGGGCCATAACGGCGCCGCCTAAAATATTGCCGACCAACAAACCAATAAAGGCCCAAAGAGCATCTGCGCCAAAAACGACGGCCAGTGCGCCATCCACAACCGATGTAATCTGCATATTGGCACCGAACCAGAGTGTGAACTGATTGAAGGGCGTACCATGTCTTTCCTGGTCTGGAATCATGTCAATCGAACGAGTTTCAATCAAAGTCTCTTTCGCCTGGGTCATCCTCTTCACTCCTTTTTTATGCATCTACCCTGAAAATACCGAGATCACCGCACTCCACCCGTTCCGCTCGCAATTACAGATCATCCCACTCAACTTTCATGGGATTCCTCCTTTCGAACAAACTCGCCACGGATTTTTTCCTTATCTATTCCTCTAACCCTATGCTAATTCGCTCCATTTAGCAATTAAAATGAAGCTCCCGTTCGTTTTCATATTATTAATAGTAAAATCATTAATTCCCAGAAATGCTGCGCTATAAAAAAATACGTCCGAAGAACAAGGTTCTTCGGACGCCATTGTCCTTTTTAGCCGTTTGTTACTTATTAAATTAGCATCTTTACCATGAATTGTCAAATTGTTTTGATAATCTGGGATTTTCCTATAAGTTTCGAACCGTCCCCTGACTCTCTACTTTTTGTTCACATCAATGTTATTTAGTACGATTTCTTTACTTCCACTGGTTTATTCGTTTTGAATATCGCCAGGGCCGTGTCCAAAGCCTGGGTAAACAACATGGTATCGACCGCAACCGCTACGAACGTTGCGCCCCATTTTATACACTTTTGGGCCATTTCAGGCTCAACCGCTAACGTCCCTGCCGCTTTTCCCAAAGCCCGGATGCGTTTGATGCTTTTTTCGATAATTGCCTGCATTTCAGGGTGGCCCGCATCTTCATACCCGAGAGAAGCGGACAGGTCGGCCGGTCCAATAAATACGCCGTCAATGCCATCGACTTGTACAATTTCGTCCAAATTATCGATTGCCGCCTTGGTTTCCGCCTGAACAAGCAAACACAAATTTTCTTCCGCTTTTTGCATATAGTCACTGACTCTTCCCCAGCGGGAGGCTCTGGCGATGCTGGCGCCTACTCCTCTTACCCCTAACGGCGGATAACGCATTGCCGAGACCATTTCCTGTGCCTCTGACGCCGAATTAATCATCGGAACTAATAGCGTTTGCGCGCCAATATCAAGCGCCTGTTTTATCAGTGTTCGATTTCCTTCCGCCACTCTGATTACGGGATGGCTGGGGTAAGGGGCTATGGCCTGGAGTTGGGAAAGTTGGGTCTGAATTGTATTCGGAGCATGTTCCCCATCCAAAAGCAGCCAATCATAGCCGGCCGTTGCGGCAATTTCGGCTATGTAGGGAGTTGCCGTACTTAACCAAAGGCCAATTTGTGCCTCTCCTTTGACAATGGCCGTCTTAAAAGGGTTACACAGCACTTCGTTTATTGCGTGGTTCATTTTATTTTTCTCCTTTTATGGGATTTATCTATTCACTTTTTGTTCCTTTAAAGCAAGAATGGCGAGGGAACCAATCACCGTGATAAAAGCTAATGTCAGCAAACCGGCAGTCCCGTTATGAAAAAAGGTCTCGGCTTTGACTCTTATGAGCGGAGCCAGAAAACCGCCAAAGGCGCCAAACATATTAACAAAGCCAATGCCGGCGGCTAATGCCGCCCCGGATAAAATGTTTGTCGGCATCGTCCAAAATACGGGCTGTACGGCAATAAAGCCGATCGCGGCAAAACAGAGGGCAATAATCGCCAATACCGGGGAGGCAATGGCGGAAATTCCTATGCCGAGTCCCGCCACCAAAAGGGTCCTGGCGGCCGTTTTTTTACGTTCTCCTGTTTTATCGGAATAGCGGGGGATGTAATAGGTGCCAAACAAAGAAGCAATCCAGGGAATCGCGGCAACCAACGATACGGTAAATCCTACCTTTTGCCCCATCAATGCCCCAACTTGCGTGGGAAGGAAGAAAATAAGCCCGTAAACACTAATCTGTATAATCATGTAAATAATGGCTAGATGCCATACCTTTGCATTGCCCATTGCATCATAAATACTGGAACTGGTTTTAACGCTTTCTTCCGAATTAAGCTGGTCAATTAATACTCCCTTTTCATTTTGATCTAAGAAACGGGCATCCTGCGGTTTATTGTCCAGGTAAAAAAAGGTGATGATCCCTGCAAGTATGGCAATCAGTCCTTCAATGATAAACATCCAGTACCAGCCCGGTTTGCCCATAAATCCGTGTAATTCCAGCAACGCGCCGGAAAGGGGGGAACCAAATGACAACGCTAACGGCGCTCCCATATAAAACAGCCCCATAATCCCCGCCCGATATTGTTGAGGAAACCACTGGGAAGTGAGATAAATCATGCCTGGAAAGAATCCCGCTTCGGCTACGCCTAATAAAACTCTAACGGTTAGAAATTTCCATTCCGTATCTGCATAGGCCATGGCAGCGGATAAAACTCCCCAAACCAATGTCGTCAAACCAATCCAGGTTCTGGCGCCAAATTTACGCATAAGTAAATTAGCAGGAACTCCCAGGAACGCGTAAGCGGCAAAAAATATCCCCGCCCCCAGTGCATAGGCCTCATTGCTCAAGCCGGTATCCAGCTGATAGGCCTGTTTGGCAAAACCAATATTCGAGCGGTCTAAGAAAGCTAGAATATAAAGAGCTAGCATAAATGGAATCAAACGCCAACTGGTTTTCTTTACAATGTGCTCAAGTGTCGCAGTCACAAGCATCTCCCTCTCATAATGAATTAAAAAAAGCGGGTAATTTTGCTTAAGAATTTCAAAGCCTGCTAGAGCAATTGCTCTGCTACTGCACTGGGTAACAGAGCCTATTTATTAATGAGTATAAGCACGCTTCATTTTGCACGTCCGGTTCAGTTCAACCCCAAAACCGGGACGGTCCAAAACGGTTTTATGAATTTTGCCATTTACGGGAACCGGCTCATTAAGCAAAATTGGGTCGAACTGGGGACGAAGCCTTGCACAATCCGGGCTCGTCATCAAAAATTCGCTGAACGGCGTATTGGTAAAGGTAATCACAACGTGATGAGAATAAACGGAAGAACCATGCGGAACAACCCATTGCCCCCGGGATTTCGCAATGGCGGCAATTTCTGTCAAAGTGGTCACACCGCCGCACCAGCTTACATCGGGCTGTAAAATGTCTACACCGATATCCGAAAGCATTCGGAAAGACTCCAGATTGCCATGATGTTCGCCTGTTGTTACCAGCATGCCCTTCGGTGCGTTACGTTTTAACTCTCTATAGCTCTCATATTGTTGCGGCGGAAAACACTCTTCAATCCATTTCAGGTTGTAAGGTGCACAGGCGTGTGCCAATTTTGTAGCATAATTTACATCCTGGCTCATCCAGCAATCCAGCATCAGCCAAAAATCAGGGCCGCATTTTTCACGGTATTCGGCTACCATCGCAGCATCTTTGGCTATGCCTTGGTCCGAATCCTGCGGTCCCCAGTGCGTTGGCATCTTACCGCCGATAAAGCCCATCTCTTTCGCTAAATCGGGTCTGGCACCTGTTGCATAAAACTTAATTTCGTCCCGCACAGCACCACCTAATAATTTATAAACAGGCAGGTCCAGTACCCGGCCGTACAGATCCCACAGAGCATTGTCTACGCAGGAAATCGCATTCATCACTATCCCGCCGCCGCCGGAATAGTACCAGGTCGCATTGAGCATTTGGTCATGAATCAATTTAATATCCGATACGCATTTCCCCTCAACAAACCGGCTGAGATGCTTTTCCACGACAAAGCAGCCCATTTCCCCGCCTGTGGAAATGGCAAAACCTGTTACCCCATTATCGGCTTCGGCTTCAACAATTAGAGTGCCTAATACATTGATCCCGAAAGATTGGCGGGATTGTTCATATTCCTTGTACTTGCTCATGGGAGTGGCAATATGATCGTCAATCCAGTGACTTCCTTTCTGATCATGATAATCTCCGCCGCCGCTGCCTTTTTCCGCGGTGGCTCCCCCCATAAAATAGGCCCGGATTTCTTTAATCTTTGGTAAATTCATGCTCCTTTTCCTCCTTGTAAATTTAGGTTGTGTCTTGCAATTCCGCAGCTTTTTTTCCTTTCTTAGCTAAGTATTCTCTCCTCCTTCCCATACTATTAGTATTTAGTTCATATACATGAACTGAGTTCATGAGATTTAGCATAAAAAAATCAATTCATTGATTCATATATATGAATCAAGTTCATAGCATATTGTGTAAAAATGAATCAAACTAGAACTTGAGTAATTACTCTATTCATAAACAGAATGGTTGGAGGTCTAAATTTAGAAAAACAACCGGATTCGCCGAAAGCCCAATCGTTTCGATATCTCTAACGCTGCATTGGTAATCATTTTGCCAAAAAGTTCTGTTTTCGCCGTATCCATTTTTAAGTATATCGAAGCGATACTAATAGCGGCAACCGGTTTTTCCGTCCGGTCATAGACCGGTGCGGCAACGCAAAAAATCTCGTCTTCCATTTCGCGGTTATCAATAGCATATCCCCGTTCCCGGGTTAGGCTAAGATCCTCAAGCAGCTTATCCAATTCAAGAATGGTTGCCGGCGTATAAGCGATTTTATCCGTATTCCTATTCCAAATTTCTTGTACCCGCTCTACAGGATATGCCGCTAACAGCGCTTTGCCCAAACCGGTGCAATACATTGGCCTTCTTATCCCTAAGCCGGCGGAAGTGGTTATGGAAGAATTCTTTTCAACACGGTCCAGATAGACAATCGTCCCCTTTTCCTCGATCGCCATAAACACGGTTTCACTGGTTTTCACGCTCAGTTCTTCTAAAAAAGAGCGTGACATCTTGTGAAAATCAATCTTTTCCAAAACACTCATGCCGAGTTCAAACATTTTGAGACCTAAACGGAACGTTTTGAGTTCTTTACTGTCAAATTCCACCATGCCTGCTTCTAATAATGTATAAATAAGGTCATAGGTGCTGCTTTTCGGTATATCCAATGCCTGTCCGATTTCTAACTGGGTAAGTGGTTTCGGACTGGCCGCCAGTATATTTAAAATCTCGATTGCTCTGGATGCAGATTTATTAATCGTTAAAATAGCAAACCCTCCAATTCACATATATGAATCAGGTTCAGAATTTATTGTATAGTTAAATAGTAACTACGATAACACTCCATGTCAAGCATTTTCTAAATTTTAAGGTCCAGGCCCTTTTGTCTAAAGGGCCTGGACCTTATTGGAGTCTTCATTTTTAGCTGTAAAGTAAGACCCTTGATGCCTGCGATCCGTTTTGCAGCTTACTCTTCCAGCCGTACCAGGGTTCCTTCTTTATAAGACTTTTGCGCCGCAAGACCGATTAGCACGGGTTTTAAGCCGTCAATTCCTGAAACCGGGGTGTCTTTGCCGGCGGCAATGCTGGCGAAAAATTCCCGCATTTCTGTTTCAAACGATTCCATGTACCTTTCCAGGAAAAAATATTTGGGCTTATCTGCCGCTACACTCTGCTTCGTGCTGACTACCACATTCGTCGGAACATCATTGGAGACACTGATTCCCCCTTTGGTTCCTAGAACCTCGACCCGCTGGTCGTAGCCATACACGGCTTGCCGGCAATTATCAATCACGCCGATTGCCCCATTTTGAAACTTCAGGCTAATCAAGGCGGTATCCACATCGCCTGCTTTGCCAATGGCTTGATCAACCATGATCCCTGCATTGGCGTAAACTTCCGTCACTTCGCTGCCGGTGAGATACCGGACCATGTCAAAATCATGAATTGTCATATCCAGAAACATGCCGCCGGAAACCTTAACATATTCAATCGGAGGCGGTGCCGGATCACGGGAAGTTACTTTAACAATTTGCACATCGCCAATCTCACCGCTTTGGATTAATTCCTTCACCTTTTTAAAGTTATGGTCAAACCGCCTGTTGAATCCTACCTGAAATTTTACGCCGGCTTTTTTTACGGCGTCCAGCGCTGCATGAATGCGGCGGACATCAAAATCGATGGGTTTTTCACAAAAAATATGTTTGCCGGCCTCTGCTGCTTCAATCGTAATTTGTGAATGAGTATCCGTAGATGAGCAGATCACAACGGCCTTAATTTCCGGATCCGCAATAATCTCTTTGTAATCGGCGTATACATTGGCGATTCCCAGCCCTTTGGCCCACTCCCGAATGGTATCCGCATAAATATCCGCGATGGCCTTCACTTCCACGTCCGGAAAGTTCTTCACGATGTTGCCGGCATGAATTTTACCGATACGGCCCGCGCCAATGACGCCGACCTTGATCTTCTCTCCCATTTGCGAAACCTCCTTATATTGTTTTATCGGCCCTAGCCAATTGCAAAGTATTTGCTCACAACAGCTTTGGTCTTTTCTTTACCTGTTTTAACCGTCTTCTCAATATCCCAATCCCAGTATTCCGGACGGAATAATTCTACCGACACCATTTCGCTGTAGCCAATTTCTTTCAAGGTCTGCAAAATTAAGTCCAGATTAATAGCTCCGTCGCCAGGCCATAACCGTTTGTCATCCCGCAAAGCGCCAACCGGCAAATCCTCGGCATCGTCAATATGGAAAATAAAGATTTTGGACGCATCCGCCTGCCGCAAGTCCTCGATTCTTGATCCCATGGCATGGAAATGGAAGCAGTCCAGAACCATACCGACATTGTCCCGGTTTACCGCTTTCACAATCTCATAAGTCTGGCCGAACGTATTTACGGAACAATTGGGATAACCGACGAATTCATAAGCCAGTTTCATACCGTATTTTGCGGCAAAATCGGCTAATTCGTTTAATACTTTAATGGATTCTTCCTTGATCTGGTTTCTCGTATAACCACCGACATCAAAGGTCGGCACTACGACGGTTTTATGGCAATCAATCCTGGCGCCTGCTTCACACAAAAATTTGAGATTCTCCTTAATCTCCTGATAACCCGCGGCGTCCCGGAAGGTAATAAACTCCAGGGCATTAAATGCATAGGGTTTTATTCTGCTTCGCTTGAAAAATGCCGCCAGGTCGTCCAGGCTGTGTGTTGTCAGATAGTCTTTCAATTTGTCCAGCCGGATTTCAATGAAGTCGTAACCGTGTTTCTCACAAAGCGCCAAATCGGTTTCCAGGTTGGAGTGCTTCATTGTTGTTGCTTGATTAAAACAAAGTTTCATTGTAAATCTCTCCTCTAGTCGTTATTTTTTATTTTTAATCTTGTCGAGTAAAACAGCCCCGACAATGATTACGCCTTTTAATATTTGCTGCCAATAAGGCGAAACATTTAACAGGTCCAGGCCGTTATTGAGGACTCCAATAATCAACGCACCGATCATTGTGCCGCCAATCGTGCCGATACCACCGGATAAACTGGTTCCGCCAATAACGGCTGAAGCAATTGCATCCAGTTCATATCCAACGCCGGAAGTCGGCTGTCCCGCATCCAGCCGGGAGGTCAAAATAATACCGCCCAGACCGGCCAGCAATCCGGCCAGGGAATAAACATAAATTAAAGTTCTTTCCACATTAATGCCGGACACAACGGCCGCCTGGGTATTTCCGCCGATGGCATAAACGTGCTTGCCGAATTTGGTATGTTTCAAAAGGATATGGACCAGCACTCCTGTTACGATCATAATGTAAATCGGACAGGGGATTCCCAAGATATACCCGCCGCCAATAAACTCAAAACCGTGACTAAGATCGGTAACCGGACGCCCATCGCTAAAAATCAGGGCGGCTCCCCGGGCAGCGGTATACATACCGAGGGTTGCGATAAACGGCGGAATTTTGCCCAGAGCGGAAATCGAGCCGTTGATGAACCCGGCAAAAGCGCCCGTAAACAACCCAATCAGGATGGCCAGCAATAGTTGGGAATCACTGTGCGCATAGGTAGCCGTCACCACGCCGACCAGCGCGACGACGGAACCGGGGCTTAAGTCAATTCCGGTGGTGATAATGGCCATGGTAGAACCCATAGCGATAATTGCAATCACCGAAATCTGCCGGACGACATTGATCAGATTCTGGGGATGTAAAAAGGTAGGAGATAAAATAGACAAAATAATAACCATAACCAGCAGGATAATGAGCGTTTCCGATTTTATCAAAATATTTTTTGCTACATTGAGTACCGGTTGGGTGCCGTTTTTTTCCGTGTCCACCTTCAAATTGAGCATGATTTCACTCCTCGCATCTGTTATTAACCAACCATACCGGTTGCACAGCGCATGACACTTTCCTGACATGCCTCTTCCCGGCAAAGTTCTCCCGTTATTTTTCCGGCATGCATTACAATCACGCGGTCGCTCATTCCCAGAATTTCCGGCAATTCGGAAGAGATCATAATGATCGCCTTGCCCTGCTTAGCCAGTTGGGACATGGCCTTATGAATCTCGGCCTTGGCGCCTACGTCAATTCCCCGGGTCGGTTCATCCAGAATAAGAATGTCGGCATTGATCATCAGCCAGCGGGTAATTAAAACCTTTTGCTGATTGCCGCCGCTCAGGTTCTTAATTAATTGGCTTAAATCAGGGGTCTTGACATTGAATTTTCCCCGCATTCCCTCGCAATCTTTCCGAAGCTGGCCGTGTTGGATCAGCCCGCAGTTTAAATATTCATCCAGATTTAATATGGACATGTTATCTTCCACCGATAAGGGTAAAAAAGCGCCGGTAAGCTTTCGGTCTTCGGTTAAAAAGGCCATTCTGTGTTTGATGGCATCCTGGGGGGATTTAATTCGGATTTTTTGGCCGTGAATGTAGACTTCCCCCTGGTCCGGCAAATGGATGCCAAATAAACTTTCCATTAATTCCGTGCGGCCCGCTCCCATAAGACCGGCCAACCCGAGGATTTCCCCCTTATGCAGGGTTAAATTCACATCATAAAACTTCTTAGTTAAGGTGAAATTCTTAAGCTCCAGGACCACCTCGCCAATTTCCGCCGTTTCCTTGGGAAACAACTGTTTCAGTTCCCGTCCGACCATCAATTCAATTAATCTTTCTTTGTCCGTAGCCTGTGTCGGCATAGAAGCCACCATCTCCCCGTCGCGGAAAACCGTGACTTCATCGCTGATGCGAAACACCTCATCCATTTTGTGGGTTATATAAATAAAGGAAACTCCCTTCGCTTTCAACCGGTTAATGATTTTAAACAGATGCTCTACCTCCCGGTCGGTGATCGCCGATGTAGGCTCATCCATGATAATCAGCCGGGAATTATAGGACACGGCTTTGGCAATTTCAATCATCTGCATATACGAGGTGCTCAAATCTTTCATTTTCGTTTTCGGATTGATGGATATTTCTAATTGGTTTAACAATTCCACCGTTTTTTGCTCCATGGAATTGTCATTGACCCAAAAGGTATTGTTATAACTGATTTCCCGGCCTAAAAACAGGTTTTCCGCCACCGTCATGTGGGGAACAGGGCTTAGTTCCTGATGGATCATGGAAATACCCAATTGTAAAGCCTCATTAATGGACCGAAACTTAACTTCCTGACCGGCAAACCGGATCGTGCCGCTATCCGGCTGATACATACCAATCAGTATTTTCATCAAGGTCGATTTCCCTGCGCCATTTTCCCCCATAAGCGCATGAACAGTTCCTTTTTGTACTTTTAAACCGGCCTGATGTAACGCCCGGACACCGGGAAACGATTTGGAGATCCCCTGCATTTCCAGCAAATAATTCAGTTCCATCCATTTCACCTCTCACGATCAAGATAAAACGAATACCATTCGTGAAAAATGGTATTCATTTTATCTTTTTTCTTACGATCCCACTTTCGCTTTACTTGTATTTCGCCAGATATTCGTCCACTTTTTCTTTCGGCACTAATTCATAGGGAATGATTATTTTCTTATCCACTTTTTCGCCTTTCGCAACTTTCGCGGCTACTTCAATTGCAGTGCGGCCCTGTCCTTTGGCGTCCTGAAATACGGTAAAATCCAATTTGCCTTCTTTTACATATTTCAGCGCTTCCGGCGTTGCATCAATCCCGCCGACTTTTATCTTACCAAGCATTCCGGCATCTTCGATCGCCTTCAGCGCCCCCAAAGCCATTTCATCATTTTCCGCCAGTACGCCGTCGATGTGCATATTGGACTGCAGCCAGTTCTCCATTACTTTCATGCCTTTGTCCCGGTACCATTCTCCGGTTTGCGAGGCAACCACCTTAATACCGGGATACTTTTTGAGAATATTATCATAGCC
Source organism: Allolucifera butyrica (assembly GCF_900476375.1). Taxonomy (GTDB): domain Bacteria; phylum Bacillota; class Negativicutes; order Sporomusales; family UPPP01; genus Lucifera; species Lucifera butyrica. Next base: position 168,203 of record NZ_UPPP01000072.1, read on the forward strand.
CTGTTTTCTTTCAATTTGGGGCTGATGGCCGTATGTACCTTCCAGAACGACAATATCGCCTTTCCCGCCCAGAAGGTCGGCCATTTTTTGCGCTTCCAGTTCCCCGGAATACACCGAATCGGAACCGACGTAAGAAACGGCCTGGTCCTGATTCGCCAGCGGCCTGTTCACACTAATTACGGGAATTTTAGCCTTAACCGCCTCTGCGACCATCGGTTTGGCCGCTTCGCTGTCAACCGGCATAACAACAATGACATCCACTTTTTGGGCAATTAAATTTTCCATTTGCGACATTTGTTTACTGCTGTCGTATTTAGCATCCATATAAACAACGTCGATATTATCGCCTTTTAATTTCTCAGCCGCCTGTTTCATGCCATCCAGCATGTACGTTTGAAACTGGTCGCTAAAATCACAAAGCAGTACCCCGATTGTTTTCTTAGGCTTCACCGTATCCGCCTTTGCCGATTGTTTAGAGTCACCTGAACCACACCCGCTGACCAAAGAAACCGTAAACAACAGAACAACCAGTAATACCCATACCCTTTTGGCTTTCATCGTAATCCCCCTATCATTTTTTTATTGTTTCTATTCGCTCCATTAATGCCATGGAGTAAACAGCGACAACCTCCATTTGCAACCGCTTGCAATTTTTATGTGAGGTAAAATGAGAAATCATCGTCACACAAGGGATTCAAATAAATATAAAAGTCATATTTCTTCTGTCCAGCTATGGCAGCATCTGGCTGCAAATTTGTTTGTCCAGCAATAACGTAAACTTCAGGCTTTCCATAAATAGGCTGACTATAAACTCAAATCAAAATTTTCAAATCATTCAAATTGTACAATATGCCCTTGGTACCTTAATATAGAGTCAATAGGTACAGACTTTATATAAAATATACCGTAAGCAGTAACACTTATATTGTAATTTCTTTATTTTTTTTGTAATTTTGTTTTATCTTATTTACTCTTCAAATTTACATAGCAAATGCCTAACTGGAATAATTGCACACGTGTGCAATTTGAGGTAAAACGATATTTTGTCAAAAGCAAAATGCACACGTGTGCATTTTTGCACATACATTATTTTTCTGGTAAAATTCATCAAATATTGCCCCCGCAAGACTCTCTTACGACGACTGTAGGCTCGATAATTAATTGTTCTTTTTGGCAATTATTATTCTTTATCAAATTGATTAACATTTCACAGGTTAATATAGCGATTCTCTCCCGTGGCTGATGTACGGTTGTTAAAAATGGTGTAAAATACGTTGCCAGTTCAATATCATCATACCCAACAACGGCGATGTCCTGGGGAATTCTTATACCAAGTTTCTTTAAACCTTCCATAGCGCCGAGAGCCATTAAGTCCGTTTCGGCAAATAACGCAGTAATCCGATGCAACCTATCCTTGCAGTTCATAATTGCCTGGTAGCTGGATTTAAAAGAACGGTCCCCATAAAGCAAGAATTCGTCTTTAAAGGGAACTTGATAATCTGCCAACGCCTTTTTATATCCTGATGTCCGGTTAACAAACTCCTCCCATTTTTCAGCAGTAGAAATACAGGCAATATTTCTATGACCTTTTTTAAGGAGATGTTCGGTTGCCAGATACCCGCCTCTAAAATGATCGGTACAAACTACGTTTTCATTCTGCAGAGACCCGGTGGGAAAGTGATGTAAAAAAACAAAGGGTATGCCTAGCTCTTTCATTAAATTCAACGCATTTATATCTTCTTCATCCAGCGATGGATTCACAACAATTAATCCATCCACTTTATTGCTTTTAACCAATCTTTTAATATTGCTGGAATATCTATGAAACTTATTTTTCGGGAATGCGACAATCAAATCAAGTTCTTCCCGTTCCAAACTCTTCCGGATTAAATTATGGAGTGAGCTATAATACAAATTAACATCAAAATCCTCAAACGACTCGGGATAAATAATCCCAATGGTACCTGTTCTTCTGGTACTCAAGCTTCTGGCGTTCGCATTGAATTCAAACCCTAAATCATGCGCGATTTCAATAATCCTGCTTTTCGTACATTCAGCGACCAAATTACTGCCGTTTAAACTGCGGGAAACGGTTGAATGACTGACTCCGGCAATTTGTGCAATGTCTTTAATAGTAACTGCCACAATATTCACCTTGCGAAACAAAATTATGAATTTTTACACTTTTATTATAACAAGCGATTGCAATTTGTCAACAATTCCCTTTGCAAATTTTTTTGACCTTACTAATAAATACTTATTCTTAATCTAGCCGGATCTGCAATACTTAAATAAAAATACCCATAATTACAATACCGATAGCGCCCAAAGATAAAGGGATGCTACCGACCCATAAGGGTGATACCGCTTTTTATATCGCTCAAATTTCTCTTTGGGAAGCTCTTTTAACCCGTATAAATTCATCATACCCCGGCGTATCGCTAAATCGCCGTAACTTACAACATTGGGCCGGCCCAGGGAAAAAATCAATAACATCTCCGCCGTCCATATGCCAACCCCGTTAAGGGCAATCAGCTGCTTTATTATTTCCTCATCAGCCAGAGTGGGCAACGCGCTAAAATCAATAATGCCAGTGAGAGCCGCCTCGGCAATGCCCATTATATTTCTCGCTTTTCGCTCACTCATACCGCAGCCTTTGATCGCCGCCAGCCCCGCTTTTGATATGCTATGGGGTGTAATATCATGCTTCAACAGAGTGTACATTCTGCCGCTTACCGTTTGGGCCGCCTTTGCGGATATTTGCTGGCTTAAAACACTTTCAATCAGAGCGGCAAAAATGTCCGGCGTTACCTCTCGTTGGATCCTGCCGATCTGATCGATGGCCCTGCCTAGTTTTTTATCCCGCCGCTTCAAATGCTCCATTTCAATTTGTCCATATTCAAAAAAAGGCATTGCCGAATGTTCCTTCCTTACTGAGTAATATTTTTTTCAGCGCCAGTCCGCCGCGATAGCCGGTTAATGTGCCATTGGTGCCAATTACACGGTGGCAGGGAATGAAGATAGGAATTGGATTCCGGCTGCTGGCCAGTCCGATTGCCCTTGCGGCTTTTTCCTTGCCCATTTTCAGGGCAATCTCTTTATAGGTGGCAGTTCGTCCATAAGGAATCTCACCCAGCAGCGACCAAACCTGCTGCATAAAGGCGGTGCCAACAGGATTGAGCGGCAGGGTAAACCTCTTTAATTCACCGGCAAGGTACCGGTCCAACTGGTGTGATGCTTCTACCAGCAAAGAGTTTTTTCCTTCTGTTGCGGGTTTTGGCAAAGCCTCCCTGCCAAAATATAAATTGGTAATACTGCCGTCCATTTCGGCAATCCCGATTTCCCCAATCATAGTATTGCAAAAATAAACATTCATGGTTCGCCATCTCCCCCCTTTCTATATTCCTGCGGGGTCAATCCTGTTTGTTCTTTAAAACATCTATGAAAATTCGATGCGCTCTGGAAACCGGCAAGGCAGGCAATTTCCAGAATCCCGGCATTGGTTTGCCGTAATAAAGAGCAAGCCTTTTTTACTCTGCTATTCATAATATACTGCCTCGGAGTAATGCCCGTACTTCGCTTGAATAACCGGGTAAAATGGCTGGGACTCGTGTTTAGCTGCCTGGCAATAATGTTTAAATCGACCGGTTTAGTGTAAACTTGCCGCAGTATTGCCTGAGCACTACGCACTAAGTCCTGCTCCGGGTCAAATGCCGGCATATCCGGGCGGCATCGTTTGCAGGGACGAAAGCCGGCTGCAAGAGCAGCCTCCACCGTATCAAAAAATAGAACATTTTTACCAACCGGCGTTTTCGCTTTGCAAGATGGCCGGCAGAAAATGCCGGTCGTTTTCACTGCATAGAAAAACAATCCATCGTAGGCCTTGTTGCAGCGGGTAACAGCTTCCCATTTTTCGCGCTCCGTTAGTGCCATTGTTCCCATAGTTACTCCTCCATCTGTCCTGCAGAGCATCCCTGCGCAGCCATGTGCCTCTCTCTTTGATTTTAGTATAATACAATTGTTATCAAAAGATCGTCCTATATTTTATCAAGTAATTCTGATTCTCTCTATTCTATAGGAAAAGAAGAAAAGCCGGGGTTGTCGCACTAAGAAATCCAGTGCGACAACCCCGGCCCATTTTCTATTTAAAATGCTTATCAAAAAAACTGATGATCACCTGCATTACTTCCGGCTGAATCCAATAAATACCGCCATGCTGCGCCCCTTTGACAACATACCGGGTCGACTCAATGCCCTGCGCTGTCAGTGCCTGATGCAGAATTTCCGTTTGACTCGGCGAAACAAGGGTGTCCTTATCGCCATGCATCAAGAGGAACGGAGGAGTTTGGTCAGAAATATACGTAATCGGATTGGCTGCTTTGGCCCTTTCCGGGTCAGCTAAAATGCCGCCGTCTTTACCGCCAAAAACAGGGCTGCCGTTGACCCAAAGCGCTTCGGTAGCTCCCGGTGATTTATGCAATTCCTGCACTTCCGGGGAAAAGTCAGATCCCACTCTGGTTAAATCAGATAATCCGTAAAGGTCAACAACCGCCTGCACATTGCTGTTTTGATTTAAATTATCGCCTTTATCAAATTGTTTGGTTCCACTTGTGGTACCAGCCATGGCCGCCAAATATCCGCCTGCCGACCCTCCCAATACGCCAATCTTATCGGGATTGATATTAAATTGTTCCGCATGCGCTTTAAGATAACGAATTGCCGACTTTACATCTTCTAAAGGCTGGGGAAAAACCGCCGTCGGGGCAACCCGGTATTCTATGCTGGCAACAACATAGCCGGCTGCGGCAAGGTCCATACGCTGCTGTATGTAGCTGTCTTTATTCGCATTGATAAATCCGCCGCCCGTTATAAAGACAATGGCCGGCATTTTTTCCTTCTGCTGCGGTTTTAACACGTCCATTTTCATCGCCACATTTTCGTAGCCCCGCATCGGAACCTGCTCGTACACGACATTCGAAATAAGCTGAATTAAAGGATGCTTTATCTCAACATCCAAACTTTTACTTGCCGCAGTATTTCCCGCAGCGGAAACACTTCCCATCAGGCCGGTCATTAATAATCCCGACATGACCATAATTCCCATCGTTTTTTTTAATTTCAATCGATTCACCCTGCTTTCTTTTTTAAGTTTCTTTGAAAATAAACTAGTTTTTTCTTTTGGTATAGGTTTCCGGGAGTTCACCGGGGGCACAATTGATTACTTCCTCTTTATCCGCACCGCACTCTTCAAGAAAGGTAATTGTCGCAAATTCATCAACAACCATTTTAGGATAGGTTGGCCCCTGATCACGGTACTTTTTCATCAGCGGCAGATATTCATTTTGGAAGCATACTGTCTTCTTGGGATCTTCTTTAATCCAGGCGGGAAAAAAGATTGTACCATGGATTTTCCGCGTAGCTAAATTAAAGGCCAGGCTCACGCAAGTGCCTGTCGGTTCATCCCATGATATCTTGTAAACGTCGTCTGCCAGGGCAACAATATAGGCCTCTTGTCCTTTTACCCAGCGGCCACCGACAATTCCGCTGTGAATCCGGTAATCAAAGGTTTTATCATTCTTGATATAGACTTCATACTGCCAGCCATTATCATAGGTATAAATAAAATGTTTACCAATTAAATTTTTTAATTCTTCCTTCATTATTCTATCTCCTTTTACTTTTTATCTAAATATCAACATGTAAATATGTACATGTTGATATTTATGTATATATTATATATACTGTTATTTTAGAAAGTCAAGTAAAAGGGGCAATATTTGAATGAATACATTAGAATACGCGATCTTAGGTTTAATCGATAAACAAAAAGTTACGGGATATGACTTAACTAAAATATTTAATGACAGTATCGCCGATTTTTGGAGCGCCAATCAAAGCCAGATTTATCCTGAATTAAAAAAATTAGTCCAAGCCGGGCTGATTCAGTATAAAGTTGTAATTCAAGGTGAAGTTCTTGAAAAAAAGCTCTATTCAATTACCCAAAAAGGAAAAGAAGTATTAAAACAATGGGTTCTGGAAGAGGAACCCCCGCTGCCGCAAAACAAGGATATTTTTAAACTGCGTATTTATTTTGCCGAACATTTGAGTAACGAAGAGCTTTTGAGAAAGTTTAAAGACCGGCAGGAAGAATGCAATCATCTTTTAAAACGCTATCGAAAAAAGGTCGCAGAATACCAGGATGTACAGATCCCGCCCGAAAAATTAGGTGATTTTATTTTATTAAAGGGTGCAATCAGGCAATTGGAATCGCAAATCACATGGATTGATGAATCGTTAACCTATATTACTAACTATAAATAAATTCAAATTCCACCCATAAATACAAAAAATAATTTTCTCCACCACGATACTTAAGCCCCTATTTGCCGCTGCCAGCAAATAGGGGCTTAACCAGCTATACTGTATCCGGGCGATAACACCCAGAGGAATTTTCACTCTATCCCAACATTTAACATATTATGTATTAGGTTCTATCCACAAAAGACGACATCACCAAAAACCCGCGAGATTCTTTGCGTGGGTTTATTTTTTCATGCTTTGGTAATTGTAATACTTGGGAAAGGACGGTGATAGTTACGACTTCTCTAGGCGATGTAAAATACAATTTAAGAACCCGGTTCCATAAAACGGTCAAAGTGAAACCGATTCAGCCACTAAAACCTATACAGCCGATAAAGCCAATCATTCCCATAAAACCGATCACTCCGATAAAACCATTATCGCTTTCAAGCCCATCGGATAGCTAAATGAATTTACAAGGGCAAACTAATTGGAGAAATATTGAATGTATCAATCCTTTCTCGCGATTTTAGCTAAGAAAATTACGTAGCAAGAAATGCAGGCTGACAAAAATGCAAAATATATTCCCCCAACGTAGCCCACGGTTAGGCAGCTAATGCCAAGTCCATACCAGCCTAGTTTTGACTGATTGTCGTATTTTTCCCAAAACAAATAGAATAGCCCGGCAATGACCCCAGCCCCCAGGGTTCCCACAATTCTTGACAAGTGGTACATGTCAACCATACTTCTCCTCCTTGTAAACTATTAACCCACCCTTTTTTGAAATTTTAATCTCCCATAAAATAATATATTTTAATATTTCTTCAATATACAAAAATAACCTTTTAATATATTTATTATTATAGTTTTATTAATAAAAAATGTACCCTAGCATTAAAGCCACGGGCACATTGCCGAAGTAATTTTAAGCGGCTATTCTTGTTTTTTTATTATTGATACTAACTCCGCCTGTTAAATTTATGGGCTACACAACGTTTCGATAAAGGCATGCTGGTCTGCCGCTTTTAGCAGTTGATCCACGCGTGTCTTGTCCTTTAAAATGCGAAACATCTCATTAATGACGTCAACATCGTTGCTTTTAATTGCCGGCAGACAGATTAGAACAACTTTATTCTTCTGGCCATCCCACTCAATGGGCTGCTGTAATTGAACAAAAACGATGGCCGACCGTTCAACGAATACCGGCAGTCCATGCGGGATGGCAATTCCGTTCTTAAAGCAAGTGCTGCTCATTTCCTCCCGTGTAAATAACGACTGCAGGAACTCACTTTTTATATAGCCTTTATTAAAAAGTGCGCTTCCTATTGCTTCCAGTACCTCCTGCTTATTCTTGTACTTAGAATGCAAAAAAATGAAATCTTCATCCAGAATCTTCTTTAAACTGTTTCCCTTCTGCTGCTTAACCAAATAATCAACCAGCATCTTTTTATCCTTACTGAAATCTGTTTCGAACGGTATAAAATTAATGTTATGGATTCTGGGATTAATGGTACCGATAATAGCAAGAATATTGTATTGTTGATTTATAATATTAATTTTTTGTTTCAGTTCCTCATCCATAACGCTTAAAACCATCGTTTTTAAATCCGGGTAGTATTCTGCAAGCAGTTCTTTAATCTTTAATGCAATGCCGCGTCCCGTAAGACAAGTACAAAGAATGACCGGTTTCTTATACGAATGATCAATTGAAATCATAGAACATAAATGCCGGGGATGAATCAGGTCATAATAAACATCATCTAAAATTTCTTCCGAGCGATCATCGGCTATATATACCTTTCTTACAGCTTCCATTACGGAAACTATATCTACCCGGTCAATCGTACGGGTTTTAAGTCCCGTCTGATTATGAACAATTTCCCCGATATTCGCTAAAGAACCCATATCGACAAAAAAGAGAATCCCCGTATCTTTTTCAAAGGTCTTAGCAATTTCCACCACTTTTTTGAAGGTTTTCGCCGGGTTTTCATTAAACGGCATATCTACTGCGATCGGAAAGTTTACGCCCATTAAATGATTAACAATTGCAATCATTTCCGACGCTATTTTTCCATGGCATACCGTAATGATCTCCACCTCATTTTTCTTATTTGTAAATTGCAGCATTTCTTTTATATAAATCGCGATAAATCCAATTTCTCCTTCGGGAAGACGAATATTTTCCTGCTTTTCAACTTGCTCTGCCAGTTGAAGTGCTAATTCAAATTCATTTTTAAAACTTTCTTTAATATGTAAAATGTTAGGGTTTACGATTTCTTGATTCTGTTTAATTCGTTTCAAGGCCTCGTCAAGATGAATGGCAAGATAAACAAGCACTTTTTCATTGATTGACAAGTCCGGATACTGCTGACGGATTACAGCATAAAAAGAATCGGTCATTCGGCTTATTGAATCGCCAACCAAATACTTCAATTCCGTCAACGGCAGTGTCCGGGCTTCCGCACCTGCCCGAATCAAGTCAAAATTATTTAAAATAAAGTTCCAAATAATTTTTTCTATCTCTACAGTAGAAATATTCATTTTTTTCAGTTCCTGATACTTCTTCTCAACCTTTACATAGATATCTTCAAAAATCGGATACTTTTGCTGTGTTTTAGTTGTATTTAGCGGAACAAACAAAGCATCTTGAAAGGCAATGGCACTATTTCGTTCAATATTTTGAAACAATGTATTATATAACAGCTCACTAAAGTCAATGATAATTTCATTTTTTCCGCTATTGATTTTTTCAACATAGGCATTGGCACAGGTAACTTGAATTTCGCTCTTGAGTTGCCCAATATTTCCCGGATACTCTTTTATCGTAAAGGACGATAAGATTTTTCTATTAACCAGGATTCTACATTTGGTACGATTTGCTTCTTCCTGGAAAAAATCATAAATAAGCTGCGCTTTTTCCCGGACCGGCCGTTCTTTTAACGGCGGCAGTTCAATAATCATGGGAATTCTGCGCCTGAATGTCAAAAGAAACGAGGACTCGATGTTTTCTGTTGTAGCTCCGATAAAAAACACTTGTGTCTTTCTGGTCATATTCCCTTCACCTAAACGGCGGAATTGCCCTTTATCTAAAATGGAAAATAGGATTTCCTGACCTTTAGGCGGCAACCGGTGAATTTCATCTAAAAACAAAATGCCCTTGTGTGCTCGCTCGACTAATCCTTCCGTATCCTGATCGGCTCCGGTAAAGGCGCCTTTTTTATGACCGTATAAAATAGAAAGCAATAACTGGGGATTATCCCCGTAGTCTGCGCAATTCAACGCTACAAACGGAGCATTGGCCGCCAAAACTTTTTGATTGACTGCATATTGATACATACACTCCGCAAACATTGACTTTCCGGTTCCGCTATCCCCAATAATTAATGTAGGTAGTCCGAAAGGCGGATATAACATGGCCGCTTTTGCCTGCTGAATATTTTTAGTCAAACTGCCGTCAAATCCCGTTAATTTTGAAAAATCAGTAATCTTTGGTCCTGCCAGCGGCGCTTGCGGGCGGTCGGGTTTCTTATTGATATTTACTGTATTGTTTATAAGATCGGCAATATAGTTTCGCGAAACTTGAAACCCTTCTTCCGAAAGCTTGTCTAACAGCTGTCCGGTGGTAATCTGCGGATTGCTTTGTTTTATTGTCTGAATCGCCAGTTGAATATTTTGTTTCTTCCGCTCACGGGAATTGGGAATATTTAGTTCTTTCCGGATTCCAGTAACAGTCTCGCGATAAATAGACAGACTTTCGGCTATTTTTTCATCATTTAAGGGAGAGTAGATACTTTCATTCTGAATCAACTGCGTAATCTTTTCCCGGTTGTTTTCCAACATCCTTCATCCCTCTTTCGAATTCACACTGGCAAATAAAAGGATCTCTGGAGGCGGCTTTACGCTTATTATACCATTCTACGACAAAAAGTTAATAACAAACCGCCCTGCCGTACCCGGAAAGTGGGGCGTTTCCACCTGCCGGAGAAATCAGCAAGCGGAAACGCTTTCTTGGTCGTTATGCCCGGTGGTTTGAGCCAAATAACTGAATATAGTACTCCAATTTCTCCCGGTAACCCTGCAGCATGGCCGATTCCGCCTGCCGCATACCGGTAATTTCCTCCTGTTTTATCCGCTGCTCCAAAACAGAATAGCCTGCTTTATCCAAATCGGTATATAAATTCAGCTTCGTAATTCCCAATTGAATCGCTTTTTTCAGGTTTTCATCCCCGGTGCCGGAACAGCCGTGAAGAACTAGCGGAACTGGTACAACCTGATTTAGTTGTTTCAATAAATCAAAATGCAGTTCCGGCTTACCGGCATATACTCCATGGGAAGTTCCGACAGCGACAGCCAGACAGTCAATCCCCGTATGCTGAACAAACAACAACGCTTCTGCCGGTTTTGTCAAACCTTCGTTCTTGGTCTCTTCATACTCGCTGCCTTGGCCCACGTGTCCTAACTCCGCTTCTACCGTAACATTGACCGGGTGCGCAAATTTTACGATTTCTTTTACCTCGGCAATATTTTGTTCAAACGGACAAGTGGAACGATCCACCATGATTGATGTAAAACCGGCCCGGACGGCCTTGACCGCATCACTATACTGCTGACCATGATCCAAATGAACTACGACCGGAACCCGTGCGGTTTTTGCTGCCCTGACAGCAATTTTACCAAATTCGAAAATATCGGCCATGGCTGGATATAAGGCCAGAATCAACGGCGATTTATAGTTTTCCGCTGCCGAAATTGCTGCTCTTATACTCCCCTCATTCCATGCATTCGCTGCCGGAATTCCATATTGGTTTTGTTTGGCATCACGTAAAAGAAGTTCCAGATTAACAAGCATTTCAGCATCACATCCCCTCTGTTTGCTTAGCGGCCGCTGCTGCTGTTTTTCCGCTTTTCTATTTCTTTGCTGTTAAAACAAGTTTGTAGACTGGACTCCTGGAAAAAGGGCTGCATCCGCTCAGCCAGCAATTCGGCTGATCCTGCCGAAACATCCACCCGCTGTCCGGCCAGATGAGGGGTTAAAATCACATTATCCAGTTTTAACAGGGGACTCGTCGATGGCAGTGGTTCGGTATAATACACATCCAAAGCCGCACCTGCAATCTGCTTCTGCTGCAACGCTTCAATCAGCGCCGCTTCATCAATGATTTCACCGCGGGCAACGTTGATAAAGTAGGCTGTCGGTTTCATCCTGCCCAATAATTCCCTGCCAATAACTCCTTTATTCTCCGGCAACGGCGGAATATGAACCGAAATGAAATCACTGTTGGCAAACAGTTCCGGCAATGACGACACTTTTGTATACTTGGCCAATAAAGCTTCCTCAACAAAGGGGTCATAAACCATCACCTTCATTCCCAGACCCGCTGCTTTTTCAGCTACCCGTTTGCCAATTTTGCCGAATCCGACAAGCCCGAATTTTTTATTTTTAAAGGTTACGCCTCGAAATGTGACAAACTCATCCCATATCGGATTTTCCCGGTTGATATCCCGGTCCCACCGTCCGGCTTTGACGTATTGATCGGCTTTAATAATATTTCTGCCCAACAGCAGTGTAAATGCGATAGTCAGATCCGATACCGGTTCCACGGAGCGACCCGGAGCATTGAAAAAATAGATCCCTTTTTCCGTGGCTGCCTGGATATTTACACTGACGGCATCAGACCGGCAGCAGCCAATGGCGATCAGTTTTTTCCCCGCCTCGATTACCTGTTTGGTTACCGGCGCCGTATGGACAACCAGAAGGTTAACATCGTCTATACGTTCAATCAGTGCTTGCGGGTGACCGCAATATTCCGTGATGCTGTCATCACCGATATCTTCCTTGCGGTCCCGGCTCATCGGCTTATCCATAATTACATCGAAGCAATCCATTTCATATTGATATCCCTGTAAGGTCTGTTCCACTGCCTTTACCAAATCATTTGTTTTTACCCATTCGTCCCCAACTACCAGTACTTTTATTTTTTGGCTTTTATTCATTTTATTGCTCCTTTCCCCTTTATCATTTTATACCTGTCCGGTATCACCGCTAAGGCTGGTTTCCATCACCCGGAAGGCACAGGATTTCTGAATGGAAAATTCGGTATGCCTCTTCCCGGGAAGTTACTTTATAAAGCGTCATTAACTTGTCTTCCTGCTTGCAAAAGTTAACAATATTTTTCAAATAATTCAAATGTCTGTTTTCTCCTTGCAAAGCCAGCAAAAATATAATTCCCACGGCAATCACAGACTTTGAATTTCCCATCTCGGCAAAGGGAATCAGCTTTTTGGCAATTCCCATTATAACAGCCGGCCGAATCACATTTTCGGCCTTGGAATGGGGCACCGCAATCCCGACTGGTTTTGTCGGCAGTCCGGTCGGACATGAATCTTCCCGTTCCAACGTTGCCTTCAGGTATTCCTGGTTGACATACCCTTTTTGCATCAGATACCCCGACAAATACTGTATAACCTCTTCTTTCGTACTTGCATTTTCCAGAATCACGGCATCATAATATACATTTTCTAGTATTTGACTCATCGTCAATCTCCCCTATAGCAAGTTTTCCAACTAGAACCCAAAAATCCACGAAAATACCTTATACACCAATACCAACCCCGGCGTGCCTGCAGCATCCCAATTGGATATCAAGCCTTTGGAAGCGTCATAGCCCATGGTTTGCGCCAAATGGGTCATTGAATCCGCCATAAACGTAGCTCCCCAGCAAAACAGGCAAACAATCAGGGATAAAATAATAAGGTTATGCAGGATATTCCCTTCGGTAATTGCGTTTACAGCCGCACTTTCCCATAAAATAATAATTAAGCTTACCGAAGCAATCATTTGGCATCCAGGCAAAATGAGTGAAATGAGCAAGGCAATGGGATACATAATCAACGCCGTGGGAATCACTGCGGAGTGGCCAATAACCGTGGAACAGTCCAATGCAATCCGGACATCGTCGCGGTTAAGTTTACTCACAAGGATACTGCGCGCCGATTTTATGATGGGAAACCATCCCTCGACCAATATGGCTGCCATTCGCGGCAGCAACAAGAATGCAGCTGCCATTTTTACACCTAACAGCAGGGACGGCATGATGCCGATTTGACTAAATGCTCCGATAATAATTCCCAGAACCGCTCCCATAACGGTCGTTTCCCCTAACACGCCGAATTTTTCCTCAATTGTTTCGGCATTAAACTGAATATTTTTGATCACAGGAATTCTCCTCAGACACCACTCAATAGGAATCGCAATACAGGCCTGGAAAGAAAAATGGGTTCCATGCGGCCAGGACCCTCCCGGCGGGAAATTATTGATTTTTTCAATATAAGGTGCGGCAATATCGGCTGCCTTTACGTCTATAATTAGGAAAACAACAACAGCCAGTGTCGCCAGCCAGAAACTGCCGCTCGCAACTCCCACGAGCCCCGCCAGCAGCATTGCTCTCCAGGTATTAAAAACATCTACGTATAACGTTTGGGTAAACCGGACGGTCACCAAAATAACATCGACAATGAGAAAGACTAATACGCCAAAATAACCGTAGGTATTGCCAAACGCATAACCCACCGAGCCCCAGCCAATATCAATAATGCTTTTATTAAACCCGTAAAGAGCGACCATGCTTGTAATTGGTTTAATCATAGCTTCCTGAATTAAATTGACAACTAAAAATAATCCGGTAAGTCCAATAGATACCTTTAATGCCCCGGCAATCGCCTTCTTAAGCGGCACCCTGACGAGTAATGAGACAATTAAAATAATCCCTACAATGGTTACTGTGGAATCGAACTTGAAAAAGGCCGAAAGGATATTTGTAATCGTAACAACCAGATCCACTTATATCCGCCTCCCATAATTGATTTTTTAATTGTGAGCGTTGCCATTTGGATGCTGCAGACAAATATTCTTTTGTTGCTAGGAAAACCTATCGCTGCAATTTTCGGACCTCCATAACAATTTCATCCAGCGCCTTTTTAGCAGCTTTGTCATCCAGCATAATTCCTAATGCCCTGATCATTGGCACCGGATAATTTGCCTTCATTTCAACCGTTGTCACCATCATATCGGCATTAGCGATCGCCTCTTCCACATCATTTACCCTGCACAATGTGACTTTTACATTTTTTATTCCCTCCTGCTTCATTCGTTCCCCAATTTCTTCCCGCAGATAATTTGACGTACAAATTCCGGCTCCACAGCAGCAAAGTATTGAGATTTTGTCTTTCATAGGCTCCCCCTTCTTTCTAAATGGTTTTGCTTTTCAGCTATATTTCTATGCAACTCTTATGCCAATTACAAAAAAGAACAAAACACCCTTATTCTTTCTACATAATCAAACTCCATTCTTACTTTTGTAATTACAAAAACATGCAAGCTGCCGCTATTCCTTTTGTAAATCTTTACGAAATCGTATTCAATGCAAACCGATTATCATCCCAGTGTCTCTTAAAAACATAAAACGACCAACCGGTACTTGCGGCTGATCGTTTGTATATATAGTATCTTAATTTTTAGGACTTAAGGCAATAAACCAAAAAAATTATACTCATGGCCAGGTCCCTATGACTTGCCCTGAGCCCTGCACCATGAGCCGAAAGACCGCCCTAAGCTGCCCTACGCGGTCCTTCTTATTCCTCATCCTGCGGACTGCGTTCTTTTTCAGCCGGTAGAGGCTTCGCCGCCACCGGCTGTAAACCGGCTATCGACTTTTGGGGTTCGGCCGGAACCAATCCCTCGTCCTGCCACATCTGATAGAGATAGACTAACAATAAATGTACAACGGTAGTTGCAAATGCACCAATTCCCGCCAGAGCATTATTGTGATCAACGTATACGAAAATGCCCCGGATATGAAGCAGAGGCTGCACCAACCAAATAAGCACCAGGCTTCCCGCCAACTGAACCGCTGTATACAGCCAAAAGCGCCCATAAGTATATTTAAGAATCCACATTGCCCCTACCGGCAGCGCACCATAAACAAAACTTATCATTTCGCTTAACGGATACACGTTCTCATGGGTTTCCCATATATGCCAGGTAACGCCTACGTCAACGATTATCGTATTGGTTGCTATCACGAATAAAGCGGCAGGCATCCAGTGTTTAATTTCCTGCCGTTTCATAAAGAACAAAGTCAGCCAGGGCACCACTAACATTGACCACAATATCGCCTGATTACTCGTGACACATCCGCCTCCTAGAAACTTCATTTAACATTAATATTTCCCGTATATCACAATTCATTCCGTTCATAAGCTTTGGGATTTCATCTGCTATTTTTTCTTGTAATATACAGGAAAGGAAAGGTAATCCAGTTACGATGTCGAAATTTAGAATAAACAATAGAAATTTGTATATATAAGTTGAGAAATGGAGGAGTACAATGGACAGAAACAGCATTCAGTTCCGTGTAATATTAGGAATTACGGTTAGTCTGGCAGCTATAGCGCTTCTAATAGCAGGATTTGCTATTTATACAATCCGGACCAACTTAGCGGCCAGCGCCCGCAGTACTGTGGAAGAGCGTTATCAAGGAATGATACATTTATTCGACATTTATAAAGCAAATGCCTTAGGACATGCCCAGTCCTTGGCGAGACATCCCGGGATCATTGCTGCTGCCAAGAGGCATGACACCCAGGCTTTATTTGCTATAACGACGCCTTTGATGAAAGAAAGCAAGCTCGATTATATGGTAATTACCGACCCCAAGGGATTTGTTATTATCCGGACTCACGAGCCGGGTAAAATTCCCGCGGCAAATGATAACATCGCCAAGCAAATAAATGTGTCTCAGGCCATGAAGGGTAAGGCATTTGTTGCTATTGAGGAGGGCAAAGTGGTGAAGCTCTCGGTACGGGCGGGAGCTCCTCTTTATGATGAAACCGGGACACTGGTCGGTGTTCTTTCTACCGGCTATGTCATTAGCCAAAATGAAATTGTCGATAGTGCAAAAAAAATGTTTAATGCCGAGTTTAGCTTATTTTTGCAAAATGAGGAGGTAGCGACTACTCTTAGGGACGCAGCAGGCAAGAGAATGACGGAAACGGCGCTGAACGACCCTGCCATTATCCAGACCGTGCTTACTTCAGGACAAACTTACCATGGCATTAACCGGGTCGGCGGCACAGATTATACGGCTGTCTACGGTCCCTTGACGGGAGCAAACGGAAAAGTAATCGGCATGATCTTTGCGGGAATTCCCACTACCTTCATTGAAAGAGTCATTAATTCTCTTACCTTCCGTATTGCAGCGGCGGCTGCGGTTGCTCTTGTCATTGTAATTTTAGCTGCCGTCTTTTTTATTCGGCGTCTTCTAAAACCACTTCAGGTAATATTGGAAAAGGTTCAGGAAGTGGCAGCCGGGAACCTCAGAATCTCGCTGCTGGATGTTCACGGCCGGGATGAAATTGCCCGGTTAGGTGCCGCTGTAAATACGATGATAAATAACTTGCGTAATCTGATCCGCGGCGCATCGCAATCAGCCGAGCAGGTAGCGGCATCTTCACAGCAATTGACTGCCAGTGCTAATCAGGCCGCGAATGCCGCCAATCAGGTTGCCGGGTCGATTACAGAAATTGCGTCGGGGACGGAAAAACAGTCAGGCTCAGCCACTCAGGTCAGCGCGGTGGCGGAACAAATATCGGGGAGTACGGAACAGATCTCCTCTACGGCAGACAAGGTGGCGGAAATTGCGAAAAATACATCCCGGGAAGCGAAGCATGGCCGGCAAGCAATAGAGCAGGCCGTTGACCAGATGCAAGCGATCGAGACAGGGTCCGCATCCGTTAATGCGGCCATCGCGGATTTGGCTAAAGGCTCGCAGGAAATTGGTGAAATCGTAAATCTTATCTCGACAATTGCCGGCCAGACCAATTTACTGGCGTTGAATGCCGCAATTGAGGCCGCCAGGGCCGGCGAGCATGGACGTGGCTTCGCCGTAGTAGCGGAAGAAGTTAGAAAATTGGCTGAAGAATCGAATCAGGCCGCGCAGCAGATTACCGCATTAATCGAACAAAACCAGACGAATATGGATCAGGCTGTCGCTGCCACGCAAACGGGAATGACGGGAGTCCAGGCCGGAATGACAATTGTTAATTCGGCCGGTGAGACTTTCAAAAAGATTGCCGACTCGGTTGTACAACTTTCCGGACAAATTGAAGAAATAACCCAATCCATTCATCAAATTGCAGACGACGGTAAAGCACTGGCTGTGTCCATTAGCGAAGTCGACAAAGTGAGCAAAGAGAGCGCCGCCGAAGCTCAGACCGTATCGGCGGCAACAGAGGAACAGTCCGCGTCTATGCAGGAAATTGCCGCCTCCAGTCAAAGCCTGGCCCGGTTGGCCGGAGAATTACAACAGGCTGTCGCCAAATTTCAGGTATAGTATTCAAATAACAAAGCACGTGCCTTCTAGAAAAGCGCGTGCTTTTGTTTTCACATTTATTAAAGATTAGACTGTACCGCCTTGCCGGCAAGACGGAGGAAAGCGCTGGCGGCGGTCTCCAAATCGGCATCGGGTGTATCTTCCTGCTTGCAATGGGATAAGCCTTTAGACGACATGGCAAACATCATAACCGAAGGTACAATTTTTGCCATTTCCGCCGCATCATGGAGCGGCCCGGAATACATAGCCGTATCTTCCCCGGTTTCTTCCTTGACCGCTTCTTTACAAAGCCTGGTCAGACAGGGATCAAAAATCGTCGGTTCAATGCGCCAGATTTTTTCCCAGCTTACCGTCACATGATGTTCCTGCACGGCTCTTTCTACTACTTCCTGCGCCTCTTCGAACATGGCCTTTAATTTGTCCGGGTCGATGGAGCGCTGATCCAGCGAAATCGTGCAAGTTTCCGGCACAATGGTAACAACATCCGGCGTTACACTTGCTTTGCCAACCGTACAAACGCCCTCGTATTTTAAAGCGATTTTTCTAAAGTCCAAGGCTGCCTGCGCTGCCGCGAGAAAAGCATCCTGCCGCATAAGGGTGGGGAAAGACCCGGCATGGGCCGCTTGCCCCCTGAATTTGATATAGTGACGTTCACAGCCGGTGATTCCATAAACACAGGCTACTGATTTTTTCATCTCTTCCAGCACCGGCCCCTGTTCAATATGGAGTTCGAGATAGCCGACAATCTTCTTGGTTAAAAAATCAGTATGCGCCTCTAGAATGTGACCCAGGTCCACATCGTAGGTTTTCAGGGCGTCAACAAGCGGAATCCCTTTATTGTCCTTAAGGTGGATAATGTCCGCTATATCCAGCGTGCCGGATACAGCCGAGGACCCAATGAGACTGCGTCCAAAACGGCCGCCTTCTTCATCGGCCCAATTTACAAGATAAAGCGTCTTATGGGGTTTTGTCCCCTGTTTCCCATACCGGTGCATCACTTCCATACCGGCGGCGACGCCCAGGGCTCCGTCAAGCCAGCCGCCATTGGGCACGCAGTCAAGATGACTGCCGATCAGAATGGCCTCTGCCGATACACCGGCAATTTTTGCCCAGCTATTTCCCGCTTTGTCAACGGTAACTTCAGCCCCCTCAGCTTTCATCTTATCGGCAAACCAGTCTCTGGCCTTTTGCCAGGTCGGCGTCCAGGCAACCCGCTGGGCCCCATTTTTATCCGAAGTCATTGCCGCCAGTTCCCGTAAGTTGGCCACAATCCGTTTTGCACCGGCTTTTAAATCATATTCCATCCTTTTCTCCCCCTCTGCCTAACATTACACGATATTGCGAAGCTCCTGGCCTTGCCTATAATAGGGAGCCTTCATTTTAATGACCTGTTTGGGGCAAACCAGACTGCACAGCGAACAGCCGTCACATTTAGACTCATCAATCTGTATTTGGCGGCCCCTTGCCTGGATTGCTCCATAAGCCGATTCATTGCAGGCCACCAGGCACTTCCGGCAGAACGTACATTCCGCCGGATTGGCCAAAAATGCCTTGGCGGCATACTCACGGCTCAAATTTGTATGGGACGTCATTTTTTTGGCGGCTATTCCACAGATATCTGCCAGCTTTTTGATCTCTTTTTCTTGCATATAGCTTTTCAATCCGGCCAACATAGGCTGGATGATCTGGAACCCTTCCAGCATGGCCGCCGTGCAAATTTGAACGGCACTGGCCCCCACGGCAATATACTCGATTGCATCCTGCCATGTTCCGACACCGCCAATGCCGTAAACGGGAAGCTCAACCGCATTGGCAATTTGCGCTACGCAGCGAAGTCCAACCGGTTTTACGGCATAGCCTGAATAGCCGCCATAGGTAGAATAGCCGTTCACCGCAGGCAGGGGCGACAAGGTATCCAGATCCACTCCCATTAAACATTGGACTGTATTGATTGCCGCAATCGCATCGGCGCCGGCGGCGGCTACCTGCCTGGCAATGGCGGCGATATCCGTCACATTGGGTGTTAGTTTCACAATGACCGGTAAATTCACGGCTTCTTTTACCCATTTGGTAATCATGGCGGCAATTTCAGCACTTTGCCCGATGGCAGACCCTATGCCTTTTTCCGGCATTCCATGAGGGCAGGAAAAATTCAGCTCCAGCGCATCGGCGCCGGCCCGTTCCATTTTAAACGCCAGGTTTTTCCACGATTTTAGAGATACATCCGCCATGATACTGGCAATCAGAACTTTGGCCGGATATTCCTTTTTTATGGCGCGGATCTCTTCTACCCAATAATCGCAATTTTTTTTACTAACCAGTTCAAAATTTTCAAAACCAATATTCTGCCCCTGTTTATCTTTTAATACGCCAAATCGCGGACTTACATCGCTGATTTCCATCTCATCCGGTTTGATTGTTTTTATTACCGCTCCGCCCCAGCCCATCTGAAACGCCTTGCGGATAAAATTGCCATCCGAGGTCGGCGGCGCCGAAGCCAAAATAAACGGATTTTCCAGATGAAGCCCGCCGATCGTCACACTGACATCGGCTTCATTCCGGTTTATCGAATCCGTATCCATAAAACACCCTCCTTGTTTCCTTCGTCTAAATAAGCACCGGTGCTGAGCGCTTAATAAAATTGCCCGTCCCCGCCTTGCCGGTAAAGGTTCCGTTTTCCGCAACAATTTTGCCGCCGGCAATGGTCATAACCGGATAGCCCTGAATGTTAAATCCCTCATAGGGGGTATAGTCCACATGTTCATGCAGAATAGACTTGATAATGGTCAAAGACCGCGCCGGATCAAACAGGACCAGGTCCGCATCGCTGCCGACGGCGATGGTTCCTTTGCGCGGATACATGCCAAATATCTTGGCCGGATTGGTGGCGGTAATTTCCACCATTTTTTGCAGGGAAATTTTCTTCCCGCTTACCCCAATCCCGAATAACAGCATCATTCTGGTTTCTACCCCGGGTGCTCCGTTGGGGATTTGGCCAAAAAAGCCGCGCCCCATTTCTTTTTGCCCCTGGAAGAAAAAAGGACAATGATCGGTAGCCACAGCCTGCAAGTCGCCGTTCTTTAGTCCCTTCCACAATGGTTCCAGACTTTCTTTATGGCGGAGCGGCGGCGACATGACATATTTAGCGCCGGCAAAATCCGGCTCCCGGTACTTATCTTCATCCAGCAATAAATACTGGGGACAGGTTTCCGCCATAACCGGCAGCCCGAGCGCCCGCGCCCGCTTAAGCTCTTCCAGCGATTCCCGGCAGCTTAAATGCACAATGTAAAGCGGCGCTCCGGCCAGTTTCGCCATCGTAATGGCCCGGTTTACCGCTTCCGCTTCCGCCAGATTCGGCCGGCTTAGAGCATGATAAATGGGCTCGTTTTTGTTTTCTGCTTTAAATTGCTTAACCAGATAGTCAATAATATAGTAATTTTCCGCATGAACACAGACTAAACCACCCTGCTCTTTGGCAATTTTCAAGGCTTTCAGCAAGGTATCGTCCGTAACCCGGAACCCGTCGTAAGTCATAAACAGTTTAAAGGATGAATAGCCTGACTGGATGGCTTGCGGCATTTCCTTCATAATTGCATCGTTCATATCGGTTATGGCAATGTGAAAAGCATAATCGATGGCTGCTTTCCCGGCGGCCTTCTCCTGCCATTGGGCCGCTGTTTCCGCCAATGTGGCCCCTTGCGGCTGAATGGCAAAATCCACAATTGTCGTCGTCCCGCCGCAGGCCGCGGCAATGGTTCCCGTCTCAAAGTTATCGCTGGCGACCGTCCCGCCGAAGGGCATATCCAGATGGGTATGGACATCAATGCCACCCGGCAGCACGTATTTGCCTTTGGCATTCACAATTTTTTTCGCCGTACAATCTAAATGACTGCCAATCAGGCGGATTTTACCGTCCGAAATTGCCAGATCGGCGGTATAAATATCGCTGGCGGTAACAATTTGCCCCTCTTTTAAAATAAGATCCAATTCTTCCATCCGACTCTCCCCTTACTCTTCCAGTACTGCTACATCTTCCTGCGCCGACGCAATTTTCATCAGAATAATATAGGTGATAAAGGATGCGCCGAAGCCGACAAACCAGGCATAGTTAAATAACCAGGCCAGGGAGGGAACAATTTTTCCAATCAGGGCAATGCCGACTCCCACCGCCAATGCGATCACCGCCATGACGTTAACTCCCCGGCTGTAGGTGTAATCACCCTGTTCTTTATAAAGGTCCTCCAAGTTTAATTCGGTTTTCCGGAGGACAAAATAATCGGCAATCATAATTGCGGCAATAGGGCCAAGAAAACCGGAATATACGTTGAGCCAGTTAAAAATATACACACTGGGATCCGACAAAAGTTTCCACGGCATCATCAGGACCGCAAAAACCCCCGTCATTAAAACACCGGTTTTAAAGGAAATGCGTTTGGGAGCAATATTCGAAAAGTCATTGGCCGGCGAAACAAGATTTGCGGCAATATTCACCGATAAGGTCGCTACGATAATGCCAAATAAGGAAAAAGCCAGGACAAGGGGATTGGAAAACTTCAACAATAAATCCACCGGATCCCAGATGGCCTTGCCGAATACTACAACCGTCGCCGACGAGATCACGACTCCCATGACCGAAAAGATTGTCATTGTAGGCGGCAGTCCAATGGCCTGGCCGATCATCTGCTCTTTCTGCCCTTTGCTAAAACGGGTAAAATCAGGAATATTCAAAGACAGGGTCGCCCAAAAACCGATCATCCCCGTCAAAGAGGGTACGAATACGGGAAAAAATTTAGCCAATGTATCCAGTTTGCCCTTTTCAGCCAAAATCGGCCCTAACCCATGCGCTTCATTCACAATCCAAATTAACAACATAAAGGTCATGACCAAAACCAGGGGCGCCGCCCAGTTTTCGAACTTACGAATACAGTTCATGCCTTTATAAGCCAGTAAAATATTCAATGCCAGAAAACCAATGAAGGTAATCATGGCCGGTAAACTGAGTCCGGCAATGATTATATCGCCGCCAAAGTTTTTCCAGGCCGGAAACAGGGCAATCAGAAAATTGTTTACGGCGGTCCCGCCGATAAAAGCATTGATGCCAAACCAGCCGCAGGCGACTCCCGCCCTAAGGAGCGCCGGAATGTTAGCGCCCAAGGTGCCAAAGGAGGCTCTGGCAAACGCCGGAAACGGGATGCCGTATTTTGTCCCCGGATGGGCGTTTAAAAGCATCGGTATCAATACGATTAAATTTCCTAAGGTAATGGTAAAAATAGCCTGTTTCCAATTCATGCCCAGGGCAATCAAACCGCTGGAAAGCATGTATGTTGGAATGCAGTGTGCCATGCTGACCCATAGGGCGGCAAAATTATAAGAACCCCAATTTCTTTCCTGTAACGACGTAGGCGCCAGGTCCGGATTATAAAGGCTGCTATGCGAAACGTCCGTCTTTAGTTCGACCATTTTTTCAGTCGCCATACTACTTTCCCCCTTTGAATTTTAATTTACAAGAAAAAAAATAACCCTTCATATCAAGCGATAGTAAGCGTCATTGCTTTTAAGGCCACTTTTCGCAGTCCTTTGACATTCAATATTCCCCGCCTTTTTGGCTATAGACCGGGAGAAATACTGCCGCCATAAATTCAGGGTGCGAAATATTGGCTTTGTCCGATATGAAGCTGTTCTTCAAAACACAAAGAACCCAAGACGAATCGTCTTGAGCCCCGTTGCTCCGCTTGTATCTTGAATTGATTCTCAGTATAGCATTGCCCCGTTCCGGCGTCTATGTTCTGCAGCACAAAAAACTCTGTGCTTTATAGTCCAGCCGGCTGAATTTACATTTTTCGATTTTGTAAATTCATGTTATACTATCAAGAAAGACCTAATGGGTCTTTAAGTGGAAGGAAAGTATTTTACTTTTCGGCTTTCTTAGGAAGCATGTGTTATTTAAAAACAACCCGAAAAGTTATACTTTCCGATCCCATAAAAAAAGTAAAGTCAAATCGCACCATTCACTCAAAGTCGGGAGTGAACAGGAATACTCTTGGTATTTCTGCGGGCGATTTGGCTTTTTTTGTTAATCAACCAAGACAAGGAGGGTGCATATGGCTATCAGCTTAGGTTATATCCATAGCAAAGCGGAACGGATCTATTCCATGCGGCTGATTGCGGGAGAGGGAGGTCTGAATCATAGCGTCCAATGGGTTCATATGCTCGAAGATGAAGCAGCCGCTACCTTCCTGCGAGGCAATGAGCTCGTTTTTACAACCGGCATTGGCCATAGCGGGGAAGACTGGCTCCTTCCTTTCGCTAAAGGATTGGTCGAACACAACGCGGCCGGTCTTGTCATTAACATCGGGCCCCATATAGCCCAGGCACCGCCAAAACTCATTCAATTTTGCCAGGAAAACGATTTTCCTTTATTTACAATTCCCTGGGAGATCCGGCTGGTTGATGTCACGCGTTATTTCTGCCGGTTTATCATCCACCGGGAACAAAAAGACCTCAATATTTCGGCCGCCTTTAAAAATGCCATTTTCTTTCCCGACAAAAGTTCCCATTATCAGGTCCAGTTGGAATCGAACGGATTTAATCCGCATTGGCATTATTGTGCGGCGGTCCTTTCCGTCCAAACCGATAATGACGAGATTAAAGAAAAACTCTTAATACAAATTCATGCAGCCAGTGAAATCATTTTGCACCATTTGGCGGAGCATTTTTGTACTTTTATCGAAAACAAGCAATTAATCATCATTTTTGCCGCGGTGAAAGAAGATACTCTCGAAAACTGTTTGCAGCAAATCCTGCATCACTACGAACAAAAAAAACAGCCCTATCAATGCCACATCGGCATTGGGCAAAATAAGAGCGGTCTTTTGCTGCTAAGCAAAAGTTATAAGCAGGCCATTTCCGTATTGCGCCTTGCTCAGAAAAACAAGAATACCAAAACGTATTACAATGATATCGGAATCTACAAAATTTTGCTTTCGAGCGGTGACATCAACGTACTCTATGAGATTTATAACGACACTTTAGGCGTTCTGGTGGACTATGACGCCGCCAATAAAACTGATTATGTCAACACCTTAAAATGCTATCTGGAAAATGACGCCAGCGTACAGACCGTTGCGCAAAAAACATTTGTCCATCGCAATACGATCAACTACAAACTAAAAAAAATCAGGGAGATCATGCGCTGCCCCATCAACAGCGTGGAAGACCGGCTGCGTATCCTGCTTGCTTATAAAATTAAAGATATATTGTAGGCCCGGCCGCTCAACTGTGTTTTAGCACAAAATACTTTGTGTTTGAATTGATTGTATTTCATTTTTGAGGATGCTATAATCAACGCAACAAAGATACATACGGTCGATGCAAAGCAATGGAGCTTTAACGGTTTTCATTGTTTTTTTGTGGGATCAGAAAGTATAACTTTTCGGGTTGTTTCTAAAATAATGCATTCTTCTTGAGAAACCGAAAAGTAAAATACTTTCCTTCCATTTAAAGACCCTTTGGGTCTTTCTCATGTAAAATTTTAGAGACAGGGGCGATATAATATGACAGGACAAGAAATTAAAGAACAGGATTTACAATATAATTTGCATTCCTGGTCCAAGCAGGGCAATCTGAATCCTATTCCGGTGGAAAAAAGCGACGGTATTTATTTTTGGGATTATGCCGGAAAGCGCTATGCGGATATGTCTTCCCAGCTTGTAAACCTGAATCTCGGCCATGGCAACAGACAAATTGTCGAGGCAATCAAGCAACAGGCCGACCAATTCTGTTTTATGGGGCCGGGCTATGCGGTCGAATCCCGTTCCAGGCTGGCTAAAATGGTCATTGACCTCTTGCCGGATAATATGGGAAAAGTATTTTTTACCAACGCTGGAGCGGATGCCAATGAAAATGCTATTAAAATGGCGCGGATGTTCACCGGCCGCAATAAAATTTTCAGCCGTTACCGCAGTTATCATGGGTCTACTTTCGGCGCCGGCAATCTGACCGGCGAGCCGCGCCGCTATCCGCTTGAACCGGGCATCCCTGGATTCGTAAAATTCTTTGATCCTTATATCTACCGGGAACCGATTGAGTTTGCCGGCGAAGAAGCGGCAACGGCCTTTTACATCGCCAAGCTCCGGGAGCAAGTCCATTATGAGGGGCCGGACAACATCGCGGCCATCGTCCTGGAAACGGTCACCGGCTCGAACGGCGTCATTATTCCGCCCAAGGGCTATCTTAAAGGGGTTCGTAAAATTTGCGACGATTACGGTATTATGATGATTTGTGATGAGGTTATGGCCGGCTTTGGACGCACCGGGAAAATGTTTGCCTTCGAACATTTTGATGTCAAGCCGGATATCGTAACCTTTGCCAAGGGCATCACTTGCGGCTATGTACCACTCGGCGGCGTGGCAGTCGCCAAAAAAATCGCCGCTTATTTCGACGACCATACCCTGCTTTGCGGCTTGACCTATAGCGCCCATCCCCTCGCTTGCGCCGCCGGCGTGGCCACATTGAACTATTATAAAGAAGCTCACATTTTAGAACAGGTCGAAAAAACCGGCAAAGTACTCGGCCAAATCCTGGAAGAGATCAAAACCAGGCACGCCTGCGTCGGCGATGTCCGTTATATTGGTCTGTTCTCCGCCGTTGAACTGGTTAAAGACAAAACAACCAAAGAACCGCTGGTTGCTTACGGACAAGACCCGCAAGGGGTCATGAGCGGAATCATAAAACAGCTTACTGCCAAAGGTTTTGTTACCTATTCCCACGAAAACATGATTCTTGTCGCTCCGCCGCTTATCATCACCGAAGCGCAGCTCCGGGAAATGATGGCGATTTTAGACGAAGTACTAACCGATATGGATCAAGTAATAACAACAAGAAAAACCGCTTAACGCGGTTTTTAGGAGGTATTCCATGTTTACTTTTTCCTTACCCACTAAGATTATAGCCGGCCCAAATTGTATCAAAGAAAATGCAAAAGAGATAAGGTCTCTGGGTAAAAAAAGCTTTATTGTTACCGGCAAAAATTCAGCCAGCCATAACGGTTCTCTCTTCGATGTGCAAGCGGCCTTGGAAGCGGAAAACATTTCCGCCATTCTGTTTGACCAAATCACCAGCAACCCTTCCATCAACCTTGTACGCAAAGCCGCTCAAACCGCCCGGGAGGAAAAAATTGATTTTATCATTGGCATCGGAGGCGGCTCACCGCTTGATGCGGCCAAAGCGATTGCGGTGCTGGCGACAAATGACCTTGACGATGAGGCCCTGTTTTCCGGTCCCTATGCCCACCCGTTTCTGCCGGTTGCCGCCGTCCCGACTACTGCCGGTACCGGCAGTGAGGTAACCCAGTACTCTATACTAACCAATCAGCATCTGGAAACAAAAACCTCCATCGCCCATCCCGGACTGTTCCCCAAAGTTGCTTTTCTGGATGCGCGCTATACCCTGAACCTCCCCAAGCTCATTACCATTCATACCGCAATCGATGCGTTGTCACACGCGCTGGAAGGATATTTGTCCGTGAAGGCCACCGATTTCAGCAATCTGTTCGCGGAAAAGAGCCTGGCTCTTTTAGGAGAATGCCTGCCACAGCTTTCTGCAGACCTCGCCTTCCGTGTTCGTGAAAAGCTTCTCTATGCCTCCATGCTGGCCGGCGTTGTCATTGCCCATACCGGAACCACGGCCGTTCATTCCATCGGCTATTCCCTGACCTATTTTAAAGAGATTGACCATGGCCGGGCCAACGGATTATTGCTGGCAGAATACCTGCGTTTTCTTGCTCCGTCTTATAACGACAAAATACAGGCAATCCTTGATTTACTGCAGTTAAAAGATATCAGTGAATTTTCCGACCTTATGCATCGTCTTTTGGGTAAAAAAGAAGAAATCACCGCCGCCGAAGTTATGCAATTTAGCAGCAAAGCGGCGCAAGCCGCCAATCTAAAAAATACCTTAATCAAACCGACTGAACAGGATATCGCCGCCTTGTTGCAAAAAAGCCTGACTTTTTTATCCTAATGTAAATAAGAGTAAATAACGCTTTATTTTTTATCCATTCCTATTTTGCGGAATTTTTACCCTTGATTTCAGGCATTTTCCCTGCCGGTGAACCATATTTTTGCGCCGTAAACGTATAGACAAGCTTATCACCTACTTTGCCGGCTATTGATCCACCGCCGGTGATCGACGCAAACGTTGGATAATCAAGCCAATGGATACCATAGATTATTAAAATAACATCAACGATAGTACCAAGAATAAAAAGCATAAATGCCAACGCAATAATTACCCGCGTTAAACTGGGTTCATTCTGCTCGTATAAGATTCCAAATAAAAATTCTTTACATCGGCGCCACAATAAGCTCTCCCCCCTTCGTTCCTATATTATGGGAGTTTTAAGAAAACGGTGATAGTCCCGAAACGTAAAGCCCCTATTTGCCGGTATCCGCAAATAGGGGCTTGTTATGGAATTACATAGAATAAATATCCGGCAGTTGAAAACCGAGTGTCTTTACCTGCTCTCTATCCAGATAGGCGTCATGATGAATACAGCAAACCTTGCTTCGTAAGTCAACAGGGATTATCTCACATAATTTTCGCAGGGATAGGTGGGGATTCTGATCGTAATCCAGCCCGCAAGTGTCCTGATACATTCTTTCCAGCTCACCTTTTTCCAGCATTCTTAACACACTTTCCCGGATTGAATTGGAATCCCCGCTGTAAAATATGCGTGCTCCTTCGTATTCCAGCAGAAAGCCAAAGGCGGGAATGGTCGTTACATGAGTGACAGGTATAAACGACAGGTTGAAAGCCCCAAGCTCTTGATCCGCCGCATCCACAGTTAGATTACTAATGATCTCTACCATTTGTTTCTCAACACCAATACACTGCAAGAAGGTTTTGAGTAATCTATTTTCCGGAAAATACAACTTGGGTGTAATCTTCAGGACATAATACGCGTAAAAGATGATATCTCCCAAACTGCCCACATGGTCCGGATGGGTGTGGGTAATGACAATATGTAATCTTTTCAGACCGTCCAATAATTGCATTGCCTGCAAACGATGGAACACAGTTCCGCCACAGTCGATGAGCAGCAGCGAATCCCCTTTTTTTAGGAAAGCGCTCGTATTTCCAATCCGGGTATTAAAGGCGCTGCCACAACCAATAAATTGAATCATTTTACCCTCCTTAACCGGTTTCTATTCTTTATATCTATTATGCTGTTTCGCGTACGGATAGCCCGGATTTAAGAGAGATGGAGTCATCTACCAATTAGTATACCAGGCATTGAGGCTTCCATCCTCTTCGACGCTGACTTTGTCATTGCCGGAAGGGTATTTAAAAAACAGTAATTTGAGTCCCGCCTTGGACTTTTGAGCATAAGTAATTCCCGGCCGGATTAAAAAGAAGTCTCCTTTTTCAACCAGCGTTTCTTCCTTGGTTTTTATATCTATATATTTGCTTTCCCCGGCCAGGACATAAATATACTCCGTTGTGGTTGTATGATAATGCGGTTTTTCAATCGTGTATTCTTTGTATTCCGTAATGCCCGCTTCTATATGAGGATCCCGCAAATAATCCAGTTCCTGGGGTAAGGCCAGTTCGCCCGCTAAGTACTGGCGCTTGGAACTCTCCAGTGCGGTTTCAATCCGGTTGCCGCTTATCACTTCTATTTTTTTCATCCCTTTACCTCGACGCTAATAAACCTTTCATGGTTGCTACCACATTTTCCGTAGTGAAGCCAAATTTTTCAAATAAGGTTTTCGCCGGTGCCGACGCTCCAAACGTGTTCATGGTAACACAGGCACCGTCAAGTCCTACATATTTGTCCCAGCCAAAATCAGAGGCCGCTTCCACCGCGACTCTGGCCCTTACGTTTTTAGGCAATACGCTTTCCCGGTATTCCGACGTTTGTGTTGCAAAGACATCCAGAGATGGCATGCTCACCACTCTTACATCAATATTTTCTTTTGCTAATGCCGCTTTCGCGTTCACGGCCAGTTCCACTTCCGAGCCACTGGCCATAATGATCCCGTCCGGCATCGCTTTTTGGGAATCAGCCAGAATATAGCCGCCTTTTAATGCTTCTTTGCTTGACCCTTGCAGTGGCGGCAGGTTTTGCCGTGATAATACCAGGGCGGTCGGCGTCTTTGCCGATGTCATTGCATAATACCAGGCCGCGCAAGTTTCAGTGGCGTCCGCCGGTCTGAATACGGCGAAGTTCGGCATCGCTCTGAGCATTGCCAATTGTTCCACCGGCTCATGAGTAGGACCGTCTTCTCCCACCCCTATACTGTCATGGCTTAAAACATATGTCACAGGCAATCCCATCAGGGCTGCCAGTCTTGCCATTGGCTTCAGGTAATCACTAAAGACAAAAAAGGTGGCAACAAAGGGTTTCAAGCCCCCATGCAGCGCCAACCCATTACCGATGGCGGCCATGGCAATTTCTCTTACCCCAAAATGAATATTTCTGCCGCTATAGTTATGTCTGGAAAAGTCTCCCGCACCGCTCATATTGGTTTTATTGGAAGGAGCAAGGTCTGCACTGCCGCCAATCAGGTTCGGCAGCCAATCTTTAATACGGTTGAGCAGGATGCCCGATAAGTTCCTTGTCGCTTCCGGCTTGTCCGTAAAGGCCCAAAATTCTTCCCTGTCGATTAAATCCGCCGTAATCTTTTCCTCATAATACCGCGCCCAAAGAGTTCTCATCTCCGGGTATTTTTCGCTATAACTGGCAAACATTGCGTTCCAGGCCGCTTCATCGGCCGCCTTTTGGTCGGCAATTGCCCGGTAATGATCGTAAACAACAGCCGGAACATAAAAGGCATCCGTTTTCTCCCAGCCTAATTTTTCTTTAAGGGCGGCAACATTTTCCGCTCCCAGCGGTTCTCCATGCGCACTGGCCTTCCCCTGTTTAGCCGGGCAGCCATAGCCAATCTGGGTTTTCACGATAATGCAGGAAGGTTTATTGGTTTCGGCTTTTGCCATTTCAATGGCTCTGCCAATCGACGCCAGATCGTTGCCGTCTTCAACTGTCAAGGTTTGAAAGCCAAAGGCCTGCATTTTTTGGGCCACATCTTCGGTAAAAGCAATTTCCGTACTGCCTTCGATCGTAATTTCATTACTATCATAAAACACAATCAGCTTATGTAAGCCTAAGGTTCCTGCCAGCGAAAAGGCTTCGGAAGAAATTCCCTCCATCATGCAGCCGTCTCCGCCCAGTGCATAGGTATAATGGTCAACAACGGGAAATCCGTCTTTATTAAAAATCGCGGCAAGATGCGCTTCCGCCATCGCCATACCGACAGCCATTCCCATGCCGGCGCCAAGCGGTCCGGTTGTCGCTTCCACACCGACCGTATGGCCATATTCCGGATGACCGGGCGTCAGGGAATCTTCCTGCCTGAACCGGGCCAGGTCTTCAATGGCTAAACCGCCATAGCCGAATAAGTGTAAGAGGGAATACAACAGAGTCGATCCATGTCCGGCAGACAAAACAAAACGGTCCCGGTTAATCCATTGGGGATTTTTCGGATTATGCTTCAGGTGCTTCGCCCATAATTCATAAGCCACCGCAGCGCAGCCAAGGGGCATACCGGGATGGCCGGAATTCGCTTTTTGTACCGAATCTGCCGCCAAAATACGAATTGCATTTACTGCCATTTCATCCATTTTACTCATTTCATTTTCTCCTAAATTATTAATTTTTCTTTTATACCCACTTTTCGCAATTCTCTATCATTCAGAATAATCCTCCATGAAAAGGTAAACTGAGATATTATTGCCATAAGTTCAGGGTGCGAAATGTGGTTCTACAGCAAAAGCTGATATGAAATTCATACCAGCTTTTGTCTCTTACCCGGAGGTTCTCTTATTTATGATACATTGCATCTTGTTCTTTGCGCAAATTATAAATCAGGGTGGTTTGATCCAACTCTACCATATCCAGTGTTAAAAGCTGCCCCTTTTTGGCATCCTTTAGCATACGGGTTTTATTTGTTACCAAACCGTAAGGAACGTAGCCCTTGGCATCGGCCTCAACAGCAGTGGCAATCGACCCATACGTAGTATACCCGCCAATTCCGTCAATGTACTGGCCCGCTTTCAAATCGGTTTTGGCAACCGTAATGCATTCGCTCACCAGTCCGTCGATGGGTACGATGGTGGGTTCCCCATCAATCACAGCCTTAGCCACGGTTAGCGGCGTTTCTAAATTGCATAAATGATAGGGCCGGTATAAAATCCATAAAGGACCCTCCCCCATGCTATGATAACGCATTTGATAGGCGATTTCTTCGTTTTCCGTCGCCACAGCGACAAATACGCCCGGAGCAATGCCATTTACGTATTCAACCACACCATGTTTCTCTAAAATACCGCCATCTTGCTTGAGCTTATATAACTCCGGCAATTCTTTCACAGTTGCCGCAACCCCGTGTCCGCCGGTCACATCGGGAATCAAACCCGTAGCATTGGACATAGCCGTCATTTCTACCATTGTTTTGGTACCATCTTTAAAGGCGCAAAGCATTTTAGGACTCATTTTACGGCGGGTCGCTTCTTCCAGCACTGTATCCGGATTGCAATTATAATCCAGCTTGTTATTCTTTCCCTTACCCATTACTTTAACATCCATGCCCATGGCTTTGGCAAAACAATATAATTCCATAACCGCGCCCGGCTCATCCCCGGCCGAACCGGTATAAATAACGCCTTGCCGCGCCGCCAGCTTTTTCAGGTAAGGTCCAATAACAACATCGGTCTCCACATTCAGCATGACTACGTGTTTCCCGTTTTTCATTGCATCCGTTGCCACTTTGGCCCCTACATCAGGCACCCCGGTGGCATCGATGGCGCATTCCACCAGGTTAGCCTGCGAAATTAAATCCGCATTGACGGTGGCAATGTATTTTCCGGCTTCCATCCAGCGATTGGCCTCGGTGAGAGTATCCACAACCGCAATTTGGTCGTCTTTTATGCCGGCATAATGAAAAGCATTCACAGCATTTTCAATATTGATATCGGAAACAACTGCCGGCATGATACCCTGCATGAGTACCATTTGCGTCACCATGCCTCTTCCCATTTGGCCCGCACCGACAATACCCGTACGGATAACGTTTCCCTCCTGTTGCCGTTTCCTTAACTTTTGATCCATGTTTAACATCCAAAAGACCCCTTTTTAGTCTAGTTATTCTAAATTTCACAAAAAGCCGGTCCATTGCTTTGGATGAAAAACGGCTGCTAAATGACTCTCGTACAGCTCAGATAGAATTAAAATATTCAGTTTGTCTCTCCTGGTAAAAAATTTGTTTTATCCCAGAATAGGTTGTCTTTTCGGGCCGTTATTGTTAGAATATTCTCGAGATGTTTTTTATGTTTGGTACTGGCTGCAGGGATTGCTTTTTGCGGAGAAATCCCTGCGCCGGTATCTTTTTTTGTTGTCCCGTACATACTCTTACTCCTTAAATATTGCCGGCAATTCCCGCCGTCAATAAAATACAGAGGGTTAGTCCAACTCGTTTTAATCTTCTGAGCTTTGATTCATGAACTTTAACCCATTTTTTGCAGCCAAAATTCATCTTTGACAACTTGCTTCCTGTAAAATGTTGAATCATTTAGAAAATCTCAATGGTACCTCCTACGAGAATATCTGAAGACAGCAGCTCATCTCCTTCCAGCATAATACATCCCGGACGGTCCGGTTTCGGTCCGCCTTTGAAGCTAAGTGTGCAGTGTCCCAGTTCTTGCAGCGTGTGTTCCGCTTCCGAACCGATGGCGGTGATCGTAAATACCTTGTCACAAATAATTACTGTATCACCAATCGCCAATCCCGCAAGCAGGGGGGACGGTTTGTGCAAAACCGCTATTTCCGCTAATTCCGGCGGCGCCCCGTCATTAAAGATGATGATAAAATTCAATTCCTTGTCACTCAGAAAGTGCAGCGCATCCATTCCCCAGCCGGTAATTTCGGACTGATACTTCATCGTTCTCCTCCTTTAGCAATGAATCAACTTCTTTTGCCTCGTATATTAGTACATGCCAAAACTGAAAAAGTAAGCAATAATAACTGCCAGCGGACCGGTGATCAGCCGCGAATACAGAACTGCCGGAACCCCCATTTCAATTGTTTCCGGGTCTGCTTCCCCCAGGCTTAAGCCAACGGGAACAAAGTCGCAGCCAACTTGGCCATTTATTGCAAATAAAGCGGGCAATGCATATTGGGCGGGAATATGGCCCAAGCCAAATTCAACGCCCAGCAGTGTGCCGACAACCTGGGCAATCACTGCCCCCGGGCCAAGCACCGGGGATATAAAGGGTAAAGAACAAACAACGGAAATAACCAGCATACCCGGGAGTGTACTCGCCAAAGGAGATATTGTGTTGGCGATCAGATTGCCAATGCCGGATACTTTGATAATCCCGATAATCATACTCACAAAGGCCATGAACGGTAAAATGGTCTTTACGACCATATCAATGGTCTCTCGGCCTGCCTGGTAGAATTTATTGACGACTCCGCCGACACCAATTCCCAGCCGGGTAATGATGTTTCTCTTTTTATTCACATTCATTGCCGCAATTTCCGCTCTCGCCTGGGCTTTCGTTTTGGGTTCGGAATGAGCCGTTCTTGGCCCTGTCCCGGCTGCAACAAGTCCTTCTTTACTGGTCAGGATGGCGCCTTCCCCGGCATATCTGAGACAGCTTTCGGTAACTGCCGACACATATAGATTTTCGGTAATATACTGCGCCAAGGGTCCGACCTTGCCAACCGGAGTCAGATTCACGGTAAATATTTTCTTCTTAGGATACACGCCGCAGCGCGCCGTACCGCCGCAATCCACAACCGCAACCAGAATCTGGTCGTCAGGAACGGACTTGGTAAATCCGTCAATTGCCTCACAGCCTGTCATTTCTGCGATTTTAGCCGCTACCGGATGAATGCCGCCCCCCGTGACACTAACAATTTTATTGCAGATATCTGTCGGCATGATCGTTAAAGGACCGCCCCAGCCGCCGCTGCCTTGGGAAATCGTAATGGCTTTATACATAAAATCATTCCTTCCTACATTTTTTCATTGCCACGGTGATTTTTATTTTGCTTTGGCTTTCATCGAAGTATAAATTTTTTCCGTAACAATGCCGCGTATAAAGATTATAATAATCCCGACAAGAAAGTATCTAACAGCCAAGTCACCCAAAGGAAGTCCCAGTTTGGTAATCCCTGCGGCTATCCCCATGTAAACGAACAACTCGCCGCCATTGGCATGGGGAAACAAGCCGGTAACAGGATGGAGAAAGCTTACGGTTGCATCATAAAACGCCGGTTTGTGCTTTTCTTCAACAAAGCGTCCAAAACTGTAGCACATTGGATTTCCTAAAAACAAAACAGATAAGATAGGTAATATGGTATACCGGGTAATAATATTTTTGGTTGCTTTTTGCGCCAAACTTTGCACCCGCTCTTCACCAATCAGTTTGATGACGGCACTCACTGCCGTCATCAGGACAACGATCAGCGGAATAATTCCGGCTACCCATCCGGCAAAGGTCTCTGCCCCTGCTTTAAAAAGTTCCATAAACCCATTGGCCAATCCAGCTAGTAACTCCATATTTTTTCCTCCGTTCTTTAATTTCCAGAATTTTCCGAAATATATATGTTGTATTCATTTAAAAATTTAAATTTTAGGTACTTACTTTGCTTGTTTGGGCCCTAAACAAGCTTTTCTTTAAACCAGTATTAATTTTATAATTTGTCTGGATTCAATCTAAGATTCAAAGCATCCAACGCCTGAATATGCGCTTTATACATTCTCTGTTTCTTTTCCGGCAGTGATCCGTACTCCGCCAGTAAATCATAAATCGTTTTACCAATGATTCCCCTGATCTCTTTAAACCTATTAAAAATCGTATATCCTTCCATAATTTCACCCGCAGTAATCACTCCGTCCCGGTTACAGGCAATCACTACTATATTTCCGGGAACGAATCTGCCTTTTTTGCTGCCAATGCCAACATTGCCCAGCCTGTGCAACCGGCGAACGGCTTGTTTATACTGCTGCACCTGCATATAAGTGCCCACCGCCTGCGCTGTCATAAGAAAGAGCAATCCGAGAAATAGCCTAGTCAAGTTCATCCGCAATCCTCTCTTTCACGCTGAATTATCTTTCCAGCAAAGCCATGGCGCAATCGAAATCCGTAATCAATATATTTAAAAAGCCGCCTCGGATCGCCCCCAGCACAGCATTGGCTTTATGGGCGCCGCCGGCAATACCAATTCGCTTTTGCACCTTCTTCAACTGCTCAATTGGCATCCCGGCCACTCGGTCATTAAATTGTTTGAACTTTTCCGTGCTACCATTCTGATCAAAAAATTGCAATGAAATATCGCCGACTGCGCCGATTTCAACGAAACGGTCCAAGACTTCCGCTTCGATATATCCGGTCGCCAATAAGGTTGAACCGCCCCGTTCGGGTATCCCGATTCCCATAAGTACCGTACCCACATTGCGATAAAAGTTAAAAATGTTACGCACCGATTTTTCTTTAAGAAACTCGTTTAATACATTGACACTGGAAAAAGTCGCCGGCGAAAAGAACTGTACACAATCGCCGCCGAATAATTTGGCAAATTCACCGGCAATATAGTTCGCATGGATGTCTAACCGGCTTTCGCCAATACCGCCGACAATCGGTACAAAAGTACAACGGATAGTATGCTCAATATTGCGTTTTGCCCGAATTACGTTTTGCAGCGTCATTCCCATCGAAACGCCTACAACGTCTCCGTCATCCAACGTTCTGGCTAAAAAATTTAATGTTTCCTCCCCTAAACTGCTGCTTATTCTTTCCGTCCCCGTTTCTATAGGACTTGACTCAACAACAATCACTTCTTTAAGGTTAAACTTTTTTTCCAGTTCCCGTTCCAATTTACCAAATGTTAAGTTGTAGGGGTTATTGATATCAATCTTTACGATCCCTTGTTCTTTGCCTAATTTCAGCATTCTTGAAACCGACGGTCTTGATATGCCAAGATGTTCACAAATTTCCTGCTGGCTCATTTCATCTTCATAATAAAGACTGCAGCATTTGAATATAAGCCTTATGTCATCAATAACCTTTTTCATAGTAAACACTCCGTCGTTTTTATTCCCCAAACTGCATTTTTTATTATTATCTTACTATTCATAATTATATATGGCATCCCGCATTTTATCAATATATCAAATTTAGAACATATGTAAAAATAAAGTTTGTGCTTTTTTTATTTTTTCATCTGTTCATAATTCGCTTAGTTTCCCTGTCCCCTGCAAAAACAACAAGGGGCAATTGCCTTTAATTGCAATTGCCCCTAAAATAGCTCTTTTGTAACTATTGCTACTGCATCAACTCTCCCGCAATATCTAAAAAAATTCCTGTCAAAATGCGTAATTGTTCAAGAGAGTGTCCTGGTAGTTCCTTATCCCTTTATCCGTCTATCGTTGAACGCGTCCCGAACCATCGCCGGCCATCAATGTTTTTACCTCGTTAACAGTGACGTGGTTATGATCGCCCTCGATAGAATGTTTGAGACAGGACGCCGCCACCGCGAATTCCAAAGCCTCTTGATTACTCAGACCGGCCCGAAGGGCGTAAATCAAACCGCCTCCAAAGGAATCACCGCCGCCGACCCGGTCGACGATATGTACGGCATAATTGCGGGAGAAATAGTACTCGCCCCCCTTATACAACATTGCCGCCCAGTTGTTGTCCGAAGCTGAAATACTGCTGCGCAGAGTAATGGCGACCGCTTTGAACCCGAAGCGGTCACTCAGTTGCCTGGCAACGTCTTTATAGCCGTCATGGCTCAGCTTGCCGCCGGTTATATCAGTGCTGCCCGCCTTAATGCCGAATACTTTCTCGGCATCTTCCTCATTAGCGATACAAACATCAACGTAAGGCATAAACCGGGTCATGACTTCGCCGGCTTTTTCACTTGTCCAGAGGTTCTTGCGGAAATTGAGGTCGCAACTCACCGTCAGCCCTGCCTTCTTTGCCGCTTTGCAGGCATCCAGCACCGCCTCGGCTACGTGGTCGCCAAGTGCGGGGGTAATGCCGGTGAAATGGAACCAGTCGGCACCGGCGCAAATTTTCTTCCAGTCAAAGTCCCTGCTTTGCGCCTGAGAGACCGAAGAGTACTTCCGGTCGTAGACCACTTTCGACGGACGTTGAGAGGCTCCCTTTTCCAAAAAGTAAATGCCGATCCGTTCCCCGCCTCTGACCATATAGGCCGTATCAACACCATAGCGGCGCATTTCGTTTATTGCCGCCTGACCGACCGGATTGTCGGGAACTTTGGTAACGAACAAGGCGTCAACGCCAAAATTGGCCAGCGATACGGCAACATTGGCCTCGCCGCCGCCATACACTGCATCAAAACTTTGCGCCTGCTCAAAGCGGAGATAGCCGGCAGGAGCCAGCCGCAGCATGATTTCACCGAAACAGACTACTTTGCTCATCTACATTTGACACTCCTTTATTTTAAGCCGCGGGCATCGCAGATTTCTTGGATAAATTGCCGGGCGACGGTTGTAATTGACTCATAGTCGCCTTTTTTAGCCCCGCCGGTAAGATTGCCGCCGGCGCCGACAGCCACACAGCCGGCCTTGATCCAATCACCAACGTTTCCCAGGGCCACTCCGCCGGTAGGCATCAGCGGCGCTTGCGGCAGCGGCCCTTTTACCGCTTTTACAAACGCCGGCCCCAGGCTTTCTCCCGGAAATACCTTAATGATATCCGCGCCGGCTTCCATAGCTTCGACAATTTCTTTTATTGTTGCCGCGCCGGGCATAACCGGCACCTGATAGCGATTACACAGCTTGACCGTATCAAAATTAACACTTGGACTGACCACGTACTGCGCCCCAGCCAGAATCGCCGTCCGGGCCGTTTCAGGGTCCAGCACGGTTCCGGCGCCGATAATAATTTCATCTAACCCATAGGTAGTTGCCAGTTCTTTGATTACCTCAGCGGCACCGGGTACGGTGAAGGTTATTTCGATCGCCCCTACTCCGCCTTTAATGCAAGCATCCGTTATTTTCTTCGCCTGCTCCGCCGATTCCGCCCGTACGACGGCAACAAGGCCGCTATTCATAATCTTTTGCAGTACCGCAATTTTGGATAACATCTTCGTCACTCTCCAATTTCTTCGTCCTAACCCTTAGGAATACCAGGCTTGGACTGTCCGGAACTACTTTTATTTCACAAGATAACCGCCATCGACCGGGATAACCGCCCCGCTCACATAATCACTTGCCGCAGAAGCCAAATAAATTGTGGTTCCTTTCATATCATTCCCGGTGCCCCAGCGGCCCGCCGGAATCCGCTCGGAAATTTGCTGGTATCTGGTCTCGTTGTTTATAATGGCCTTGTTCATATCTGTCGCCATATATCCCGGGGCAATGGCGTTGACATTTACCCCTCTGCCTACCCAGTCATTTGACAATTCCTTCGTAAGCTGGGTTACGCCGCCTTTGGCCGCCGAGTAGGCGGGAACCGTTTGTCCGCCAAAGAAGGAAACCATGGAAGCCACATTAATAATCTTGCCGTAACCCTTCTTAAGCATAATGCGTCCCGCCAATTGACACAGGATGAATACCGAGTTCAGATTGATATTCAAAACCTCATCCCATTCTTCAATCGGGAATTCTTCGGCGCTGTGTCTTCGCTGGATGCCTGCCGCCGTTACCAGTATATCCAAATCGCCCCCCAAAGCGGCCAGACAGCCGGCAAAAGCCCGGTAATTTTCCTGCCGGTCTCTTAAATCGGCTTTTACACCATAGCATGGATACCCCTTCTTAGAAAAGTCTTCGGCTGCTGCGAAAACCGTATCGGAAGAACCGACGATTGCTACTTCACAACCCGCTTCCAGCAGTCCTTCCGCCATTCCGTGGCCGAGGCCCCGACTGCCTCCCGTTACAATGGCTTTTTTGCCTTCGATATTAAACAGATTCATAACTGCAGCTCCTTCTTTATTCAAATAAAACAACCATCTTTTTCACCTTGGGGTCGGGATGGTCCATATAATAAAACATTTTTTCGATCTCATTAAATGGAATAAAAGTAGTAGCAATCCCATTCAAGTTAAACGCATGCCTGGCAAATTTTTCAATCGTAGGCTTAAACTGATAGCAGGACATTCTCGAACCAATCAAATCCAGTTCGCGCTGATTCAGCATCGCTTGCGAAATCGTCTCCGGCGCAGTGACAAAACCCAGGCTTACAATCCTGCCGGCATTCCGTACAAGGCCAACCTCAAACAGGGACGTCAACGATCCCTGGAAGCAAGCGGAGTCAAAAGCGACCGTAACCCCTTTTCCCCTGGTAATTTCCTGGACTCTTGCCACTATATTTTCCTTTTTGCTGTTTATAATATAATCTGCTCCATAGCCTTTGGCTCTTGCCAGTGTCTCATCATTCACATCGCAGCAAATTACGGTGCAGCCTTTTTCTTTACAGGTCTGCAAAATAATCGAGCCAATTGTTCCCGTTCCCAGAATAAACACGATATCCTCCGCCACCAGCCTGCCTCTCTGGGTGCAATGGGCGCCAATCGCGTATGGCTCGATTAATGCGGCGTCTCTAAAGGGAATCGTTTCCGGAAATACATAGGCATCCTCTTCCGGCACGACGATATACTCCCGCAATCCGCCGTCGGTTCCGCTGCCGCGCACCCGCACATTTTCACATACATTCTCCCGGCCGATTTTGCACTGGTAGCATTCCCCGCAGGTTATAATCAGGTCAATAACGACTCTGTCACCGATGTTTACTTTCGTCACTTTAGGACCAACTTTTACAACAATACCTACGTTTTCATGGCCCGGAATTCTTGGATACGTCGAACAGGGATTGGCCCCGTGATAAATGTGATGGTCAGAGCCGCATATGCCAACCGCTTTCATTTGTACCAGCACTTCAAAATCATTAGTGATCCCGGGAAGTGGCACCTCCCGGACTGCATACTCATGCGGCTTGGTAATTACTACCTCTTTCATTACTTCCCTCATGATTCAACACCACCCTTTTATTTTTGTAATTGTATCTGGTCCGCTTTTTCAGGCACCACAATCCGTTTGACCTCGCCGACAATAAAAAGATAAGACAGGGCTCCGATCAGAGCCAATGCACTAATAAATACCAATGCCGGTTTAAAATTTCCGCCCTTTGCTAATATTCCGATTATTATCGGCACAGCAATAGCGGAAAGATTGCCCATAAAGTTAAACATCCCGCCCGTCAGGCCCAATAAATTAGAAGGCGCCAAAGCCGACACAAAAACCCAGGTAATGGACGCTAACCCGTTGCCGAAAAATGCCAAGGCCATAAACAGGATCACGGCAGTCTGGTCTTGCACATAGTTTGCGCCAACAATGGAAGTAGCCAGGGCCAGACCGGTCACAATCGGCACCTTCCGGGCAAAACCGGTGGAATGACCGCGTTTTATGAGGGTATCCGAAATAAATCCTGATAATAATATGCCGACATAGGCGGCTAAAAAAGGAAGAGAAGCCATAAATCCCATTTTAATAAACGCCATACCGCGATATTGAACAAGATACGTCGGAAACCACGTCAGAAAAAACCAAAGAATCGAAGAAAGACAAAACTGAGCGATAAATACGCCCCAAATATTGCGATTTTTTAAAACGTACTTTAACTGTAACCAGTCAGCCTTTTTGCCATTTTCTTTTTCATCTGCGTCTACCAGGCCGCCGCCCCGGCGAATATAATCCAGTTCCGCCTCATTGGCCTTACTGTCTTTAGGACTGCGGTAAAACAGATACCATACCAAACTAAATAGTACGCCGGTAACCCCTGTCAGGAAAAGCATTCCCCGCCAGCCAAGGGTGCTTTGGATATATACGAGAAGCGGCGTAAAAAAAGCAATGCCCACATACTGTCCCGAGGTGTAAAAAGCAGTGGATGTAGCCCGCTCCTGTTCCGGGAACCAGGTGGTAATAACCTTGTTATTTGTTGGATAGGAGGGAGCCTCGAAAGCGCCAAGCGCTACGCGCAAACCAAAAAGAGCAGAAAAGTTGTTCACCAAAGATTGTAAACAAGTGGCAACAGACCAGCCGCACAATAAAACCGCATACAGCAGACGCGGTTTAATGCGGTCGACGAGTAAGCCGCCCGGAATTTGCAAAATAGCATACGACCAGCCAAACGCCGAAAAAATGAAACCCATTTCCACTGAGTTGAGGTGTAAATCATGTCCCAATAGTGGCGCCGCCAAGGAAAGATTGCTGCGGTCCATATAGTTGATCACAACACCAAGGAAAAGAAGAAAACCAATGACAAAACGTTTTTTGGTAGCTTTTTCTGTTTGCATTACCTGAATGCCCCCTTAATTTATTTGCCGGGAATCTGGTTCACGGAGTATTCAACGTTCCGTCCCCCCTCCTTGTCTGAGTCCAGGTTGTCACCGTATTTTCACAGGGATATTTGGCAGCTTCCACTTCGTTAATATCAACCCCCAAACCCGGTTTATCATTGGCATATATATAGCCCTTCTTAAACTCCGGTAAGCCGGGAAATACATCCAGCAAAGCGTCTCGCGGCCCTTTTAATTCCTGTATAACAAAATTGGGCGGTTCGGTTCCCGACCATTCCTGCACCCCAAAATTCATCGCAGCCAAATCAATATGTATATTTGCCGCATGGCCCAATGGCGACATATCCCCCGGCCCGTGCCATGCCGTCCTTACCCCGAACTGCTCGGCAAAAATCTGCAATTTTCGAGCCGGAGTTATGCCGCCAATTTGACTAATGTGGACACGAATATAATCAATTAACCGTTCCGTAATCAGGAATTTCCATTCGCAGGGATTGTTAAACAGCTCACCCTGAGCCAGTGGAATGGAAGTCTTAGCACGAAGCTGCCGCATCCATTCACCCTCTTCCAGCGATATGGCGTCTTCCAGGAAAAATAGATCGTACGGTTCCAGTTCCTGCGCAAATTTCATCACTTCAACGGGTTTTAAGCGTTCATGCACATCATGACACAGAGCAACGTCAAAGCCGATTTTGCTACGAATTGCATCAAAAAGTTTTATTGTGTCGCGCATATATTTTTTGCTGTCAAGATAAACGCCATCCAACGCCCCCTGGGGAGAAGCAGCAGGAGCCTTCCCATACCTGCCGCCGCCATAGCCGTCAATTTGGCAGCGAATATGCGTTATCCCCTGCTCTTGATACTTCTGGATCTTTTCACATAGCTCGTTCGGATCTTTTCCATCAGCATGCCGGTAGATAGGAACCCCGGAGCGGCATTTGCCGCCAAATAATTGATACAAAGGCATCCCGGCCATTTTACCTTTGATATCCCATAACGCCATATCCACGCCGGAAATGGCATTATTCTCGACCGGACCGTTACGCCAGTAAGCATTTTGATGCATCAATTGCCACAATTCTTCAATGTTTTCGGCGCAGCGGCCAACAAGAAGCGGCTTCAGATATTCTTCAATCATACATTTCACCGCGATATGCCGGTAAGCAAAAGTTGCGCAGCCTAACCCATATAACCCATCCTGGCTGGTTTCCACTTTTACGGCTATAAGATTGATTCCCTCCGGCGCCGTAAGAATGACTCTGACATCTGTAATTTTAGTAGACATTTTTCCTTTCTCTCCTCTTTGGTTGTTAGTCGTAAGTCGTCTGACAAGTTTAATGAAAAATATAAGACAGTAATTACTCTGCTTCTAACCGTTCTATGGCTTGCTGCAAATGTTCCTTCATTAAATTTTTGGCTTTTTTAGCATCCTTATCTTTAATCGCCTTGATCATTAATGTATGATAATAGACTCCATCATTATAGCCAAATGCTTCATTCATTTGTTTATGGTTTTTTGCTTTCTGCTGGAAAACTTCTTTTAAAGACCTTTCTAATAAATGATTGCCCGTAGCATGACAAATCTCT
Organism: Allolucifera butyrica; assembly: GCF_900476375.1. Taxonomy (GTDB): domain Bacteria; phylum Bacillota; class Negativicutes; order Sporomusales; family UPPP01; genus Lucifera; species Lucifera butyrica. The sequence continues at coordinate 211,865 of NZ_UPPP01000072.1, forward strand.
TCATGAAATAACATATCCTGTTTTACAAATTCTTCAGACTGACCAATACTTTTTTTCATATTGCTTAGATATGTTTTCAGGTTATTAATGGTCTCACCGGTTGCCTTTTGAGCGGCAATATATGCGCATTCCGGTTCAATGATCCGGCGGAACTGCAAAACCTGAATTATATCGTCATAATCCGATTCATTAATTGCATTTACATTATTTCTAACGCCCATAATATTGTTTGTCTTTACAAACGTGCCTTTTCCCTGAATGCTCTGCAGTACATCCAGCGCAATAAACTGCTGAATAGCAACCCGTATACTGGCCCGGCTTACCCCCAAAATGTCTTTTAAATCATTTTCCGAGGGAATTTTTTCGCCCACCGCCCAAGTACCATTTTCAATATTCTTCTTTAGATATTCAATCACTTGTTGTGTGATATTCGCCTTTAGAATTTGCAAAAATAATACCCTCAATTCTGTTTTTACTTGTCAGTTGCCAATCGTCATACAAGTTTGATTTTATTATATACCAAAATGCTAAAAGGAATCAATAGAAAGATTTCATAGACTGTCTCAGTGGCCACTCCAGCAATATAATCATCTACGCCATTCTGCTGCTGTGATTCGCGAAAAAAATATGCCCTTGACGTCAAATCAAGGACATATTTGGAAGAAGTGGTCATTATGAGTTTGGGTGGGACTACCTTTAGGATACCGCAAAATTGTGACAAAAGTATAACAAAAGGGCTACTACCAAACAAAAACAAGCTGGTTCTCTTCGGCATCTTTTACTCCTAATTCTTCCCTTTTACCAATACTGTTTCGCACCTTGCGCCTCGCAGCCGGTGCCGCAAAATTTTCTGGTACTCCGCCGAATGATACCAGCGGAAAAATTCGGCTTCATCCGGAAAACGGATCAATACCGTCCTGCTGCCTGACCATTCTCCCTCCAATACCTTGGGACTTTCATCAACAGCAAGATATTCTCCCCGATAATGGGCAAAAATAGCATCGCACGCATCAAGATATTTTTGATATTCCACGGGATCTTCTACCTCAATTTTGGCAAGAAAGTATACACTCATCCGTTTTTTCCCTCTTTTTATCCGTCTATGTCTCTATAGCTACCTGATATAATTTATAACGTTGCGGTTTCTTGGCGGTGGTTCAATTGCTTCAGTATTCTTGTAACCTAAAGCAACCGAGGCATACGGTTTATAACCGTCCGGGATTCCTAAATTCTCCAGATACTCTTCCCCTTCCGAACCGGTAAAAGCAATAATCACGAAGTCAACCCAGCAGGAGCCAAGCCCGATGGATTCCGCGGCCAGTAACATGTTCTGCGTTGCAGCGGCGCAGTCCGATTCAATTACCACGGCATTTTCTTCTCCCGACACTAGGATCACAGTCGGTGCACCATAGAATATATTAAAGCTTTCATTACTGGCCATCGTTTGCAAATGTTCAATTTTTAATTGTTTGGCTTTTTTCTTTGCTTCCCGGTTCAGCCAGGTGAGCAGTTCCTTATTCTGTATTACCGTGAAATGCCAAGCCTGCTGATTTCCCGCGCTCGGAGCATAGATCCCCGCCTCCAAAACAGCCTGCAGTTCCTCCGCCTTAATTTGTTCCGACTTAAAATTACGGGTGCTTCTGCGGTTTTTGATACTGTTTAATGTTTCATTGACCGGCATGATGTCATGTCTTCCCCCCAACACCGATAAATTTAAGCTTACAGGTATTATATGCTGCGCAGAATCCCCTTTATCCTTATTCGTAGCCTAAACGGTATTATGTATTAATTATTTAGGCTAAATGAATACTAGTACTATCCGTTAATCAAGGAGGTTATTTCTTGAATAATCAGATAATACTTTGGGCTATGCTGGCTGGGCCGTTTTTGACTCTCTTTTTAATGAAGCAGGACGATATAAGACGCTATATGCCGGTAGGTTTATTTGCGGCGGTCGCGAGCGCAATCATCGGTGACGTAGGCATTACTCTGGGCTTCTGGGTTCATCGTGAAACAGCTTATCCGCTTCACAGTTTAATGCCTTTCGATATTGGTTTGAATACGGTAATAACCCTATGGATATTTAAATTTACCTATCAACGATTCTGGGTCTATCTGGTTACGAATGCAATCTTAGATTTGGGTTTTGCTTTCTTGCTTTTTCAATATTATTTTCCCAGCATCAACATGCTTAATTTAGTTGGCATTTCCCCCTTCCAAACATTTCTCATTGCCTTGATACTCGCCGTAGTATTATATGGATATCAAATGTGGCAAGAAAGAATTTTCCGGGAGTCTGAAAGGACAGCCTTTTCGCCGGGGCTGCAGCCGGCAGCGGCTAAGCCACTGTCAAAAAGACAAGAAAATAAGCCGGATGAAGAATAAATCACACGGAGTTTAATTCAATTTTAGTTTGCCGTGCCATATAAAAATAATAATCCACCCACTACCATCACCACATTGGCAATTCGGTCGTATTTAAAATAAAATAGAGGAAAACTGCCTAAAACAATCAGTTCCCCGAGCAGTCCCAAATTCCAGTTTCCTTTATAAATATCATAGGCAACCATAAATAAATAAGCGGTAATAACTAAAGCTGCTGCAACTTTAGCTTTTTTTGTTAAAAGCAGCGTAGACATGTCAACATCCTTTCTTAATCACCTTCAGAGGTTTGCCTACCTGAAAATCATTAGCAAACAGTACCGGAACCCTGCCAGATAGGTCTGAACGATTTCGGCTGAATAATTTGTCTTTTCTATATTTTATCATATTTGCTGATTTTATAATATACAAGCTTATAGGGAAACCGCTGCGCTTGCCTTTTAAAAATTTATAAATTCCATTAAGAAAGACCGCTCGACACGCTCGACACGGTCTTTCTTCTGCCCAGCTATATTATTGCTGCTAAACTAGATAAGGCCTGTTGCCTGGCAAATACCATAGGCAACAAAAGCGGCAACAGCGGGTCCAACGATGGGAACCCAGGCATAACCCCAGTCGGAGCTGCCTTTCCCGGGAATTGGCAGCACAGCATGAATAATGCGAGGGCCAAGGTCACGGGCAGGATTCAAAGCATATCCACTGGGCCCGCCCAAGCTTAGACCTAAAGCCCAGATAAGCATACCGGCCAGGTAGTTGCCAAAACCAGGCGACATGCCTGCCGTCCCGGTTACCAGTCTACTGCCGAAAGAGGCCAGGCAAATAAATAAAAGGGTCGTGGCAATTATTTCACAAAGACAGGCAGCCATATCATTTTTGATCATTGCTCCGGAGGTAAATGTCCCCAATATAGCTCCTGGATTTTCGGTAACTTCCCAGTGAGGTAAATAGGCCAGCCAAACCAGAAAGGCCCCGAGCATGGCCCCAAGTAATTCAGCGATCATTATCGGCAAAGCTACCGAAATCGTATAGACACCTGCCAGCACTTTAAATAGAACAAGAGCCGGATTCAATTCTCCCGCACCGCCAAGAGCATTACTCATAAAAGCGCCCAACATAACAGCGAAGGCCCATCCTGCGGTGATGGTAATCCAGCCGCCGCCCAATACGCTAACATTTGCTCTTGATTTATTTAAGTTAACGTTAGCACAGACACCACAACCAAATGAGGTAAGAACCGCCGTTCCGAGAAATTCCGCTACTACCATAGACATTTTTCTCATTCCTCCCTTAATTCATTAAATTAGGTGTTTCTCCATTTAATCCCACTTTTCGCATTCCCTTGTCATTCGAGGTTCTCACCAGCCTTTCTGATTCTGTTTTAGAAAAAAGAAGTCCATTTATGCCTAATATATCTTTGGATATAACTAGGGAATAAACGGACTTCTCTAATCTCTCGTCCAAGCTATTCATTTTATTTCACCTGTTCACCGGTTGTTTTGCCCTATAAAGAAGCAAGTTTCATGCCGGCCATGATAAAATCGTCCGGCTGCTATACCCCAGGTTTTTAGCGGCCTGTTAATATGCCAGCCGAGACTCAAAACAAAGTTGCGGGGAAAAATTCCCCAAAGGCTAGGAATTATTCCCCACATTTTTGTTCTCTATTTGCATCTTTGGCCATAAAAATAGCTTAAAGGCTATATATAATTAGGGAGGGTAAAAAGATGTCAAAACTATCTATCATAGCACTTATAGTAGCCGCTTTACTGTCGGGACTAATAAAAACCGGTTTTGGAATTGGCGCCGGCTTTTTTCTAACCCCTCTTCTTTCTAATTTTACAGGGGCCAAAGAGGCCCTAGGCATAATGACTCCCTTCATGCTTTTTACCGACTTTATAACAATATTTATCTTTTGGCGAAAATGGGATTGGCATACACTCTTGTTACTGGGCCCCGGCTGCTGTTTAGGAACGGTCGCCGGCGCTTATTTTATATCCTGGGCCTCACCATCCGCTACGGAAATAACTATTGGCACTACGGCAATTATCTTTTCTCTGGTGCAAATGTGTCAAGGAAGAATCCATACCTTCCAACTTTTTGAATTTAAAACATGGCATTTCATTTTGGCCAGTATATTTGCCGGCTTTGCGTCATCTATTGCTCATTCCGGCGGCATTATATTAACCATTTTTTTAATCACCTTGTGCTTTTCCAAGGAAAGGTTTGTATCCACGTTAGCCTGTATTCTTTTGTTTGCCGATATAACAAAATGCATTCTATTTAATAAACTTCAAATTTTAAAAGGTACCATGATGATACATGGTATATTCTTGTTACCGGCAATGCTCCTGGGCAGTTGGCTCGGTTACAAATTGACCAAAAAGTTAAATCAAAAACGCTATAATTTTTATATGAACCTTATCGTGCTGATAAGCGGCATCCTGTTACTGATTGAGCCAAAAGATTTTTTCCCTTAGTCCACATTAAAGTTACGGCAGCTATTTTTTATAAAAAATGTTTTATGAGCCTCACGGTTCATACTGATTTTTCGAATCATGATATTCTTTCATCTTGTTTCTAAACTCTTGGCTTACCCGAATCGCTTCCGGTGAATTAATCCCCTTTTTACTAACAATCTCGTGTAGTTTTTCTTGCAATTGTTCTATTTCTCGCCATAATTCTTTTTGATCGTGCATAAATTCCCTGCTTTCTTATGACCTTATATCCATTATATCAGAACAGCAGTTCGCATTAAAAGATAGTTAATTAATTTTTAACAAGAAAAACTTCGAGAGTACTGCTTGGCCGGAAATCCTAAGCGGGCATAAAATATTGACTGACAGCCATAATAATCCTGAAAATATGAAAGAAAGGGATCTAATGAAAACGAAATTCATTTCAATCCTTTTAGCGCCGTTGACACCGTCCTTTGCCGTACTGCTCCTACTGACGGGCCTGTATTCGCTAACCCTTAACGTCGCCAACGCCAGGCGTAAAAATCACCCCCGGGCCGAAACATTTGCCCGCATCAGCGGCTGGTTGTATATTCTGGGTGGAGTGGCCGTAATACTGCATGTTTTCTTTTAGCGCACCAGTCCCGGTCTTCTAATGGTAACTTTTATTTTGACATCAAGGGGAACCGTTGGGAATACTTCTTCATCCCAGCGGTCTTTTACGGTCTTCCAGTACTTGGGATGCTGACGGTGAACGAGGTCACCCAAGCTTACGGCATCGGCTTTCATCCCCTGCAGCCTGCTATACGCGGCACGGACCTGCCCGGTGAATTGCTCATCCAAGCCTTGTTCCACTGCCGCCAGGAATTGAGGCTTCAATACTTTCTGTCCCAATTCGGTATTTTCATCAAGGTCGCCGATAAAATTGGCCGTCACGGAAAACCAGAGCCTGCCATCCTGAACATGCGAGTCCACCTTGATATGTGATTCCACCAGTTCAAATACTGTTAATTTTTCCGGATTGACAGGATTGGGGATGGAAAAGACCCCTTGTTTCAGGAATTCCTTTAAAATCTTTGCTCCCACCGTTTCCCACTCGTCCAGCTCTCCCACCATTTTCTTGTCTCTATTGAAGATAGCTCCTTTCGTCAGTTTCACGTCACCATTTTCCATCACGATTTCCGCCAGGGCAAAGGAGTGCTTTTCCCGTATCGCCTCCAGGACATCCCCCAGATTGATTATGCCGGCAAAGCGCGGCGTCATATGAACATTCTGTACTGTTTTCGCAATGTAAATGCTGTTGACCTCATCGACCTGCAGCTTGCCTTTCAATATATTCTCGGCCCGGCCGGGAGTGACAAACATCTTCACTGTCCGCCGCATGCCGGGGTCGCGGGCAAAAAAATCCAATAAATCGCCAATTCCATCCCGGGCCACGGCCTCACTAAAAATGATTGCCTGTGTATCCTCAAAAAAAAGGGAAAAATAAACTTTGGCGTCAATGGCTCGGGTAATCGCCAACATCGATTCTCCCTCGCCGGCATACAGCAGGTGGTGTTCCGTGCCGCTTTTGCCTTCCGACTTTTTTTCGAACTTGGGCAGCTCAAAGGTAACCCGGTATTTTCGCTCACCTGCCTCCTGGGTAACATGGGGCAGGTCGTATTGCCCTTTGGGAACAGGTGTAGCATAGTCGATTCCTATCCCAAGAACAAAGCCCCGGTTTTCTATTTCTTTCCGGTCCCAGCATCCCGCTGTGAGGAGATTCAGGATCATCAGACCGCATACCCCGTAAAAACGCAGGCACCTATTATTTAGCACGTCTTCCTCCTCTGCCGCCACCAGGCAAGGCCGAGAAGAAAGGGGAGTACTCCCAATCCCCACACCAGCAAAGCCCGGTTGACCCATTCGGAAACCTTGGCAGCGGTTTGATAATTGGGAGGCAAATCAACAAAGTAGAGTAAAAGCGGCACCAACAATACCACAACCGGGCGGCTGTCTTCCAGATTCAGCATGCGCCGGATTCCAAAGGCCGTGAAGTAAACCCAATTTAGCATACAGGCGACAAACACCGGTATCCAAAATATAAGAAAATACCCGTCAATCCGTTCGATAAAAGTATCCGGTATTTCCACACTGCGATAGGCAATAATAGTCGGACTTAACATATAGGCGGTTTCCTTAACGCCCAGTATCCCCTGTACAATGACCGTAATCAGAGTATATACAAAAATCAGGGCGGCGACAGCTGCGGCGCTCCACTTAAAAACCTCTTTCTGTCTGGTTATAAAAGGGTATAACAGGCCGATCACAAACTCCGGCCCTGTATAGGCATACCAGCTCGGTATGGCGCCCTTAAAAACAGGGCCCAGTCCTTCCGCCAGGAAAGGCTGATAATGTCGGCTATGTACGGCCAGAAAGCCCAGTAAAATAATCAAAAAAAACACTATATGGGACGACACAAAAATCACCTGCTGCAGACGAATGACGGGAAACAGGCCGTATTGCGCCGCATACAGCAGCAGCAGCAATATCGAAAACGTAATAACCGGCGGCGGAGTTATATGAAACAGGTACATTTGAGCCGCCGAACCAAAAGTCCGTATTGATACGATAGGAATCATAGCCAGCAAGACAACTAATATCAGGTTAAAAAGTTGCCCCAGGAACGGGCCAAGCAGAATGCGATGATATTCAAAACAAGTAGCCTGCGGAAAATAGGCGGCTAATTTTGCTGCCGTCCATACGGTCAGCAAAAAAAGTACACCGCCGAGCATCACCGATAGCCACATGTCTTCTTGGGCAGCTTCCGCTACGGAACGAGGCAGCGTAGTCATAGAGACACCAAAAGCGGTAACAAAACAAATCACGAAGAGTTGGAGCGGCGAAATCCGTTGCCCTAAACTCAATTGTACCGGTCTCCTTTCCAACGGTTACTTTTGCTGCCGTTTATGATCTATCGGTTTCAAATAAGCGGGACGCTCGTCCATCCGGTCCGGCGGCGCCACCACCACTGTATCCTTAAAATCGCTAAAATGGCGGACGTTTTTCGGCACAACAGGCGCCAAATACGGCACACCAAAACTATCGATAATACTAAGATGAGCCATGAGGGCCAGCAGCCCGATCATTACGCCAAACATTCCCAATATCGTGCCGAGCAGCATCAGCGGCACCCGCAGCAGCCGCACAATTAAATTGAGCCGGTAATTGGCGATATTAAATGAAGCAATGGCGGTAAAAGCAATCACGATGACCATCGGGGAACTTACCAATCCGGCGCGGGCGGCCGCTTCGCCAATGACCAGGCCGCCTACGATGCTGACGGCGGGACCGATCGTTTTCGGCAGCCTGATGCCGGCCTCCTGCAAAACTTCCAGCAGGATTTCCATAACCAGCGCCTCCAGAAAAGCCGGAAACGGAATGCCCAGCCGGGCCGAGGCAATGGTAATTGCCAGCGGGGTAGGCAATAAGCCGGGGTGAAAGGTCGTCATGGCCACAAAGAAAGCCGGCGTCGCCATCGCAAACAAAGAAGAAAAATAGCGGGTAATCCTGATTAAGGAAGCAATTGCCCACTTTTCATTGTAATCGTCGCTGGTTTGAAAAAAATCAACCAGCGTGGCCGGCGCCAAGAGACTAAAAGGCGAACCGTCCATCAGGATCCCCACTTTTCCTTCTATCAGAGCGGCGGCAAACTTATCCGGACGTTCGGTAGGCAGCATAGTAGGAAATATTGAATACGGATGATCCTCTATTAACCCGGCTACTGAGCCAATACCGACCGGAACATCCAGCTTAATCTGTTTTAGACGTCGCTCCACCTCGCATACCAGGCGCAGATCCGCAATACCTCGAAAGTAGAGCAAAGCAAAATCGGTACTGCTTCTCACACCGGCGGTAATTTTTTTTACAATCAGGTTCGGATTTTTCAGCCGTCGCCGGATCAGGGTGAGATTAATCTCAAGATCTTCGACAAAACCGTCGCGGGCCGCATAAACGTTGGATTCCGCTTCCGGCTCGGAAATAGCGCGATGATGCATTTTTTTATTTTTCACCACAATGAAAGCCGGCATATCATCAATTAAGAGCAGTGCATCGCCCGTCAATAATTGCTGCACGGCCGGCTTCATTTCGTCAACCTCACTAAAAGAAGCAACCGTAAGCAGGGTGTTTTTCAGGTAGGCAAATTCGTCCTGCTGTGAAGAAAACACTAACCCTGCCACCGGCGGCAGCATCAGTTTGCCGATTACGTGAGTATCAATCACTTCTTCGTCAGTCATCCCGGCAAAAAAGGCAACCGCCGCTTTCCGTTTCGAAGCGGTAATGGAAAACTCCCGGATTTGAAAGTCAAAGCTGTCCGCCAGCATTTCCCGCAGATGTTGCAAATTGATATCAAGCCTCGCGTCAACCGGATAATTGGCTGGATCGGCATGCTGCTCCCCAAGAGTATTCACCAGCGCCTCCGTATCCGTTTCAATGTCTCGTGCATGGGTAATCAGCGACGTAAGCTTGCGGAGCTTACCGGCAATATTCTGTGTAGACTTGGAACCGGATGGATGATTTTTCTTCATGTTGGCCCCGTTCTGTTCCGGATATATTTTATAGCCTAAGTGCAGTCACGATAATTAAAGTCACTATTTATCTTATATTCTCCAGGATAGGGATTGAATTATTCCAACTTTCTTGGCGACAAAGCTGCGGAGTTAACCAACTTACTTCGTATTAGGTTAGCCTGAATTCATTTATTTCCAGCTCAGAAAGCTGCTAGATAAAGGCTGCCGAATTGCAACAAAAATAAATTGCGTATCCGTAAGACAAGCTGTAGTATTATAAGTAGGGTATCAAATGAATTCGAATTTTTAATATGAGGTGCAGTATGAAAAAAAGTTTATTGATAATGATTTCTTTATTGATTCTTTGTAATATTTCCTATGCCGCCCCCAAAAAGGCCGACTGGCACGATGTATTGACCAACAACAATATTGTATATAGTGTGGACATGAATACTATAGCTGTTAAGCCGGACGGCGTCATGTTTTGGAGCCTCATGGACAATCACAGCAATAATCAAGTGACTAATGTACGGATCGCTGTAAATACCAAAGAAAAAATCTGCCGCTTCGAAGAGGGAATTATTTATGACAAAAAAACAAACCGGCAAATACTAAAGCTTGACCGGCCCATGGAATGGAAAAAGTTAGTTCCCGGTTCCTCTATGGAACGCATGGTTAATTATGTTCTCTCCCATCACCGGGAAATAAAAAACGACCTGCTCTGACCAAATCATTATTTAACGCCCTTTATATCCCAATAATGTATTTATTTGGCAGGACTTTTATCTACTATAAGGAATTAAGATTAAACAGGTCCAGTGGAAACCGTGAACCGACCTTATTTTCTCAAGCATCGAAAGGAGAATAAGTTGAATGGAACAATGGGAAGAAAAATGTTACACAGGGAAGTTGCAGGAAAGGTTACTAAAAACCCGGTCTATTATTATATCCGGAGAAATTACCCAAGCATTGGCGGAAACAGTAATGGCCCAACTTTTAATTTTACAAGAGACTGGCAATGAACCGGTCAAATTGTTTATCAACAGTCAAGGCGGACATGTTGAAGCGGGCGATACGATTCATGATATGCTCCGGTTTATTAAACCCCGGGTCATTATGATTGGCACCGGCTGGGTCGCCAGCGCCGGGATTACAATTTTTCTTGCAGCAGAAAAGCAGGACCGCTATTCATTGCCAAATACACGCTTTATGATTCATCAACCTTTGGGAGGAGTCCATGGTACAGCCACCGATATCAAAATTGAAGCGGAAGAGATTGTCAGAATGCGCAGCCGAATAAACCGATTGATCAGCAACCGCACCGGTCAGCCTTTAGAAAAAGTGGAAAGGGATACGCAACGGAATTTCTGGCTTTCGGCGCAAGAAGCGAAAAACTACGGAATTGTACACCAGATTGTTTCCCAATTCACTGATATACCGTAACGGGGCCAATGCCCAGGGCTCTGGGCTCAGGCGAAAAAAAGCCGCCATTGTCCGGGACATAACCCGGCAAGGGCGGTTTTTAGTTTCTGTCCAGTGTCCTAAGACCCGTTTTTACCTCTTGGACCCCAGGGTTTAAAAACCGAAATAAACATCAAAAAGATCAGTACTCCTAATGATACACTCAAACCAATAACCAGCATCTCGCGATTATGGAGATATTGAGCATTTTGCAAGGTATTATTCCGATTCGCAAGGATAAGCGGGACTGTTTCATGAATCCAAAGTCGCATCTTGATCCCGCCAAAAAGAATTATGCCAATATTGGCCAATAATTTTACAATAATCCAGTAATATTTCGCCAGCCCCCAATTTGTCCGGGCAGCGAGCCAAATCCCCGTAAGAATTGTTCCCAGCCCTCCCGGAATAATCAAAAACCAATCAAAGTATTGAATATAGTAATGAGCCGCAAAAATTAACACAATGTGCCTGGTTTTGGTCGCCAAAACAGCCAGGAGGAGCGCCCCCAGCCCGCCGGCAAACCAGATACTGACAAAAAGAAGATGAAAGGTCTTCCACCAGTTTTTCTGCCTGTGGCTCATTGGTTTGTCAAACATATTATCTCTCCCAACTCTAACATCAGAAAACGTTCAATTTTTTCCGATACTGTTATTCCTTACCAAATATCAAAATTCCTCTATTTTTGTCTTATTATTTTAGAAATTGTAAAAAAGCAGCATTTGTTTATAATCATTAAGGCAGATCAATACCGGCCTTCTGCGCTTGAGACTGCTGAATTTTCCGCCGGATGGTATACAGTTTGCCGTTCTTTACAAAATGTGCTCCGTTCTGTTTGAAGTAAAAGGTAACCCTTTTTGCCGGCATTGCTTCCCCCCCAAAAAACAAACTCCTGCCAGCCAAGGCAGGAGTTTAATACTATTCTTTTAAACTGATGGTCAACTATTTTTTCAGGTGATACGGAATAGCGGTTACGATGACGTTTTCCCGAAAAATCAGCAGGGTGCGAAGAACCCAGCCGGTCTGGTTATGCAGCAGACGGTGCCACCATTTCTTGGTTTCAAACTCGGGAATAACGACAGTGATATAGTCGTAGTCATTTTTCTGGGTTGCGAGTTTGCTAACAAAATCAAGAATAGGCTGAATGACCAGCCGGTACGGCGAGTACACCGTCACCAGTTCAATCCCCGGATTCCAGCTCTTCCACTTGTCTTCCACTTTCTTGCCAGCGGCTTCGTCGGTAGCAATATGCAAGACAATAATGTCCTCACTGATCGAGCGGGCGTACCGCAGCGTTTCCGCTACCACCCGGGTAGGACTGGCGATAGGTACGACAACCAGGTTTTTGGCCTTGGTCTGGGTAAGACTTTGCGAAAAGATTGCTTCCGGCAAATGAAGCTGTTCGGCCATGTCGTTGTAATGCGCCCGGATAGCCCGGAAAATACAGATCATAATCGGGACAAAGACCAGCACGATCCAGGCGCCGTGACTAAATTTAGCAATGGAAACGATAATAACGACACTGCCGGTCAGACAGGCACCGATGGCATTGATCACCGCCCGCAAGACCCAGCGGGGTCCTTTTTCCCGCCGCCAGTGGACCACCATGCCCATTTGGGAAATAGTAAACGCGGTATATACACCCAGCGCATATAAGGAAAGCAGGTGCTCTACGTTACCGTGGAATATGAGAATCAAAATTCCGGCAATTATGCTAAGCAGGACAATGCCATTAGAAAAGCTGAGGCGTTCACCCCGCAGTCCAAGATAACGGGGAGCGTAACCATCCTTGGCCATAATGGATAAAAGTGGCGGCAGTCCATTATAGGAGGTATTCGCCGCTATGTATAACACCAGCATTGTGGAGATTTGAATAAAATAATAAAACCAGTTCCGCTTAAAGACAACAGCCGCCAGTTGTGACAACATAGTTTCCTTCTCCAGCGGGAGAAAATGATAGTGCATAATCAGGAAAGAAATACCGATAAGCATAATTCCCAGGATGATAGCCATATAATAAGTGGTCAGGGCGGCATTTTTTGCTTCCGGCTTTCTGAACGCAGGCACTCCGTTCGAAATGGCTTCTACCCCGGTAACCGAAGCGCAGCCTGAGGAAAAAGCCCGCAAAACCAGTAACAGCATAGTCCAGTCAAGGGGGTGCCTAGCAACAGACGCCGCAGGAATGAAGGGAGCCGTTTGAGTAAACACTTGATAGACGCCTACGGCAATAAGGGTAAATATCCCGAAGACGAAGGCGTAGGTTGGAAAAACGAAGACATTGGAGGATTCCCGTATACCCCGCAAATTCACGATCATCAATAAACCAAACAGCACCAGCAAATCAATGGTAATGGTATGGGGTATTAACACAGGAAAAGCGGACACCAGCGCATCGGTACCCGAGGAAACACTTACCGAAACTGTTAAAACATAGTCGGCAAACAGAGATGCGGCCGCAATAAGAGCCGGCGTAACCCCCAGGTTGCGCATAGCCACCGAGTAGGAACCGCCGCCACCGGGGTTCGCTTTGGCAACCTGGCCGTATGAGATGGAAATAATCGCAAGGATGGCAAGGATTGTGGCAAATATATAAGGATAATAACCATAGGCTAACAATCCCGACATCGTAAGAACAATAACAATTTGTTCCGGACCGTATCCTACCGAAGACAGCGGATCGGATGAAAAAATGGACAGGGCTTTCCACTTAGGAAGTTTTTCATGGATGATTTCCTGGTTATGCAGCGGCCGGCCGATTAACAATCGCCTAATATGTTGCATCATAACTTTAGTCTCCTTGTATAAATGTTCATTTAAAATTCTTCAATTATTTTTACATTACTATTCACCGATTCTCTTTAAGTATTGCCCCTTCCTTATTTATACTTCATTAAAATATTTAAATAAACTACATATAGAATAGCATACCATAAAAGATTGTCAATATTCCCAACAAACTGCAATCTCTAAAAATTCCGTATAAAATGTAAGGAATAGCTTGTTGGAAAATAGTACCAATTTCACTCTATTTAAAACACTTTATTAAGTTGATTAATAAAGTTACCTGCTTAGTGAACAGCCTTCATCCATCTGGCAGTTCATCCAGCCCCTCAAACTGCATATTATAATATTTGGCATATAGTCCGTTTTGCGATAACAACTGCGCATGATTCCCCCGCTCCTGAATGCCGTTGTGGTCAATAACGATAATTTCATCCGCGTTGCGGATCGTACTGAGCCGGTGGGCCACCACAATGGTGGTCCGGTTTTGGGAAAGACGCTCCAGAGAATCCTGGATATAACGTTCACTTTCGTTGTCGAGGGCAGAGGTAGCTTCATCTAAAATCAGGATTTTCGGATTCTTTAGAAATACGCGGGCGATAGCCAGCCGCTGTTTTTGCCCGCCCGAAAGGCGGGTACCCCGTTCTCCCACATACGTTTCGTATCCGTCATCCAGGCTCATGATAAAATCATGAATATTGGCGTTTTTCGCCGCCTCAATAATTTCCGCATCCGTGGCATCGGGCTTGCCGTAGGTGATATTCTCCCGTACCGTGCCGGCAAACATATACACGTCCTGCTGTACAATGCCGATAGCCCGGCGCAGGGACTTGAGAGTAACATCCCGCACATCTTTGCCGTCAATCCGAATCGCTCCTGCGTTTACGTCATAAAACCGGGGCAAAAGGGAACAAAGGGTTGTCTTGCCGCCGCCGGAAGGTCCCACCAGCGCCACGGTTTTTCCGGCGTCAATGGAGATATTCACCCCATCCAGCACGCCGGTACTTTGATCATACCGAAAGGAGACATCCTGATAGACAATATGGCCTTGGACATTGGTCAGCGCCACGGCGTCAGACCTTTCCAAAATTTCCGGCGTCGTATTGATAACTTCCTGAAAACGTTTAAAGCCGGAATACCCTTTCTGAAACTGCTCCGTAAAATTGATAAGCACATCAATGGGATTCATAAAAATTCCAATATACAGGGCATATACGGCAAGATCGCCAATCTCCAGACTACCGTTGGCGATAAAGAAACCGCCGCTGACCAGCACCGCCGTGTACAGCAAGCCCTGGAAAAGGCCGTTTCCTGCCTGAAAACTACCCATGATTTGATAACTGCTAACCTTCGAATCCAAAAACCGTAAATTGCTGTCGCAAAATTTTTCCCGTTCCAAATCCTCATTGGCAAATGATTTTACAACGCGAATACCGGAGAGGCTGTCCTGAACCCGGGAATTCACGCCGGCGATTTTTTTCCGGTTGTCCATAAAAACGGCTTTCATTTTCCTGTTTTTATAAATGCTGAAATAAATCATGACCAGGGTAATCAGAAAAAGAATGACCGTCATTTTCACATTGAGAAACAACAGCAGCGCAAAAGAACCGATAATTTTCAAGGTGCAGATAAAGAGGTTTTCCGGTCCGTGATGGGCCAGTTCCGAAATATCGAACAAATCGGATACCAGCTTCGACATCATTTCACCGGTATTATTACGGTCATAGTAAGAAAAGGAAAGGCGCTGATAGTGATCGAATAAATCCTGCCTCATATCACTCTCCATTCTCGCGCCCATAATATGTCCCCAGGTAGTTATATAATACTGGCAGGCATAGCGAATTCCGTACATAAC
Organism: Allolucifera butyrica; assembly: GCF_900476375.1. Taxonomy (GTDB): domain Bacteria; phylum Bacillota; class Negativicutes; order Sporomusales; family UPPP01; genus Lucifera; species Lucifera butyrica. The sequence goes on from NZ_UPPP01000072.1 coordinate 227,341, forward strand.
GGTCATTCCGGCAGCGATAATCCCCAGGGTCTGCCCAATTTCCGCCGTGTCCCGGGTGAAGACAACATGCGTAAGAAAATAAAGGATTTGAGGAAATGTGATATCCACCAGAGAAACTATCGAAGCACAAACCAAGTCGGTAAAAAACAATCCCCGGTAGGGTTTATAATAATGAATAAATTTTGCCCAAATAGACATAACGACCTCCGTTTATAGAACCGCCATATTTTTCAATAGCCATATCTTACCACATCAAAGGCATTTCGCAAAGACCCTCGAAATATGGACGCCACAATACACAGACATAACTTGTTCTGCATATAATTGTAGCGATGCAAATTCTGTTTGGCGGGGTGGAGGGTCTTGGCAATATTTAAATTACTCCCGGATGAATCCGTACTTTTTTCCTTAACCCCTGACGAAGCCACTTTACTTTTCTATTTATTAGGAGTCGCCGCAGCCCAGCCATTAACCATTGATGAAATTAATGTTCTGGCAAACGGACTCTTTGAAATGTCACAAGTAATGTTTGTCGTTGCCGCTCAAAGAACTTTTATTAATGATGCCAGTGCAGCCCAGCAAAAACAGGAGGAAGCGGAAAAAGCGAAAGAAAAAGAAAAATCCCATGAAAAGCTGGAAGTGATGATAAAAGAATTGCAATTTCAAATGAAACAAATGCAAAAACAAATTGATGCATTAAAGAAGTAATTTTAGAAAAGTTTCATTTTATGACAAAACGCGGAAATAGCAGTGAACCTTAGAGGATTTTCTCGATAGATGTCTAATAATGGAATATTATAGATTTCATGGAACCAATTACATATTCTACAAAAGGAGAGTGCTTATTTTATGGACGATCCATTAATTAAGACAATAATATCTCCTATAAACAATGTATGTGTAATCATGGTGATGGCCTATTTAATGAGTCATTCGGCATACTATTGTGAAATTCTCGACGGAAAGCGTACTTATAAAAACCAAATGTTATTGCTGGTAACATTTGGTTTGTTTTCTCTCTATGCCGCTGCGGCAGGCGGTGTATCCAATGTCCGGGTTCTGGGACCGATGCTCGCCGGATTACTGGGGGGACCCGTAGCAGGAGTAGGAGCCGGTTTATTTGGCGGAATCTACCGTTTTTTTGATATAAGATACGCCGGAGCGGCAGAAATGGCTAATTCCGCTTTATTAGCAACCTTGCTCGCCGGACTGGCGGGAGGTCTGGTAAATCGGTGGAAAAAAGGGCAGTTGCTGGGCGTGTGGGGTACAGCAGGTTTTGCCGTTGCTTTTGAGGTGTTTCATATGGCGCTGACTGTGGCTATGGGCGAACAGAGTGAAATTGTGGTTGCAACTGTAAAAAGAGTGGGCATCCCAATGATTATCAGTCATGCCGCAGGTGGTGCCATCTTTGTATTTCTTACCCAAAATATCATTAATACTCGTAATATTCAGTCAGAATTACAAAAAAGCGAGGTACGCTTTGCAGTTGCTTTTAATCTAAATCCCAGTCCAATGATCATCAAAAGAGTCAAAGACAACCGATATGTCGCTGTAAATGACAGTTTTTTATTTACCTTTGAAAGTAAGCCGGAAGATATAATCGGCCGGAAAGCGGAAGATTTACCGTTTCAATTTGATAGGTATGATACATTTTTACGGTTGTTGCAGAAAAAAAAGTCAGTCCGGGAATTTGAAACCCATCTGCGGAGTAAGACAGGAAAAGTTTGGGTCTGTCTGTTATTTGCCGAGTTGGTCAATATCAGCGGCGAAATGCATGTGCTGAGTACTATCATTGACATTAGTGAGCGAAAAAGGCTGGAAGAAAAATTATTGCGGCTGGACCGGCTTAATATGGTAGGGCAAATGGCGGCCAGTGTTGCCCATGAAATACGTAATCCTCTTACCGCTGTAAGAGGTTACTTGCAAATGCTGAACATGAAAGAAGAACGTAGTGTCATTAAGGAACGCTATGATCTAATGATTAAAGAACTGGACAGAACAAACGTAATTATCAGTGAATATTTACTGCTGGCCAAAGATAAAGTACCTTGCCGGATAAACTGCTGTCTAAATACGATTGTCAGTGCATTACTTCCCTTGTTACAGGCCACTGCAGTCGCTTCCAACTGTTCTATCAAGCTTTCATTGAATGATATTCCGGATTTGTTTCTTGATGAAAAAGAAATTCGCCAGTTATTGCTTAACTTAGTCAGAAACGGCCTGGAAGCAATGCCGAAAGGCGGCGAACTTGCCATACGCACATTTTTTGATAAGAACCAGGCTGTCTTGGCTATAAGCGATCAAGGCCCCGGTGTTCCACCACAAATAATAGAAAAACTAGGTACGCCCTTTTTAACTACGAAATGCGCCGGCACAGGCCTGGGTCTACCGATATGCTACCGGATCGCCCTGAGGCATAATGCTTCTATTGCGATTGAAACCAGTCCTGAGGGTACCACCTTTGCGGTAAGGTTTAATGTTATCAAAAATGCCCAAAATGATCCCTATGATGCTCCCAACAGAAAAACGGGTTGAAAGTTTATTTTACTGTGATTATTTATGACATAATCTACTATAATACTACAAAATACTGCCAAAACATGATATTATTTATTTAAAAATTGTACGGGGAGAATTTGCCGATGCTAACTCCGTCAATGCCTGAGCCGTCTCGTCATAATATTACCTTTTCTCTTAGAGCTATGAGTAAAGCCGACGTGATGGATGTTGTTGGCCTAATCCGTGATTCTTACGGCGATTCCTATTTTTACAAACAATTTTATGATCCCCGGGAAATTATCCATGCCAACCAGTGCGGACGTTTAACCTCGGTAGTGGCCGTAACCGGTGACAATCAGCTCATTGGTCATATGGCTCTTTTACGGACAGAAGACGATCCGCAAATTGTTGAACCGGTTATGGCTGTGGTCAAGACGGGCTTTCGCAACGGGGGAGTGCTAACCGGATTAGCAGAATATTTATATATAAATAGAAATCCGGAACTGTTTGAAGAAGTAAAAGGAATATATATCCCGCCTGTTACCAAACATATATTTTCGCAAAGACAGGTATATAATCATGGCTTCAAAGATTGTGGCATTTGGTTGGGATATCTTCCGGACGCCCAGTTTAAGGAAATCAATGTCAGCCCTTTACAACGGCTGACATTGGTATTGACTTACATGTATTTAGAACAGCCCGGTTCTATAATCATCTACCCGCCGCCGCGGCACAAAGAAATGATTGCCAAGTTATTTAAAAATATCGGGGTTCCTTATGTCCAGTGCCGGCTGCTGCCAAAAGATTTACAGAACTATTTCCATACGGAATCCCTGTTAAAAGTGAAAGTTAGCAATGCATTAGGACAAGCAATCTTAAAAATAATACACTATGGACCTCATGTTATTTCCGAGATTCATACAAAAATAAATGAGCTTTCTCAACGTAATCTGTCCGTCATTCATTTATATTTAAGTCTTAATAACCCCTTGACCGGTTATTTGACGCCTGAATTCGAAAAGATGGGCTTCTTTTTCGCCGGAATCATGCCGGGAACCGCCTGTAACGATACGCTGATTTTACAGTACTTAAATAATACGGCAGTTAATTATGACAAAATTTTATTATTTTCTGCTATGGCGCAGGAAATATTGGGTTATATAATTGCTAAGCGGAATTTGTAATTACCCTGTTTCAGAAAATAAAAAAATCCGGCTATTACGCCGGATTTTTTGCAGACTCAGAAGTCAAACTTCCGCGGATTCTGCAGAACCATTCGCCTTTTTATTTATTTGCCGAACCAATTGCAATACCAATCAGAAGAGCAGCAATTTCGTGCAACGTTTCGTCGTGACGTTGTCTTTCCCGTTCCTGACGCTCATGCCATTCCCGTTCACTTTCGTGCCTGCGACGCTGCATTTCCCTTTCGTGCCGCTCATTTTCCCGGCGCAGTCTCTCATCATGTTCCCGGCGCCGTTCTTCTTCATGCCGCCGTTGTTCCCGCCACCGGTCATTATCACGGTCATGCCGGTCATCCAACTGGACGATTTGCTGCGGCCCATTATAACTATATACGGGAGAAGCAAATACTGCCGATGCGCCAAACCCCATTTCTATCATGCCGATCATCGAATAGATGATTGTTTTTTTCACAATACTTTTCAAGAATATCCCCTCCTCATATCGTGTTTTTAGTATAATGGGAAAGTATGACAAAACCGTGACAGGTGGTTAAGAAAAACCGCTGACATGGCTTTCAGCTATAAATTCGAAATGCGAAATGTGGATTAAACCTTTAGAAACAGGTGATATGTTGGATACCGTATTCGTTTTCATCCTTTTCTTTATCGCCCTGCTTTTCAGTATTTATTCAAAAATATCTATCCTTTATCCGCTTCTTTTGGGCCTGATTTGCTTTACATTACTCTCCCTGCTCCGTGGCTACTCCCTGCCGGCCTTAGGCCGAATGATGCTTGCCGGCGCAGGAAAATCATTCATTGTCCTAAAGATTTTTATACTCATCGGGGCCATTACCGCCGTCTGGCGGGCTTGTGGAACCGTTTCTTTCATCGTCTATTATGGAATGATGTTTTTAAACGCCCACTATTTTATCTTATCGGCCTTCCTGCTTTCCTGTATTGTGTCGTTTCTTCTGGGAACTTCCTTTGGTACGGTCGGAACCATTGGCGTGGTTTTGATTATTCTGGCCAAAAGCGGCAATGTAGCCGTCAATGCGGCCGCAGGCGCAATCATTGCCGGCGCTTATTTCGGCGACCGCTGCTCGCCCATGTCTTCAAGCGCCAATTTGGTAGCCTCTTTAACCAATACCATGCTTTATAGCAATATTAAAAACATGGTTAAAACCTCCACAATTCCTTTTATCCTTTCTGTTATTGGCTATCTGCTTTTATCCTACTGGAACCCGCTGCAGTTTCATGACAGTCAAATTGCCGGTGAAATAGCAAGTTCGTTTGACATCAGCAGAATTACCCTGCTGCCTGCCGTTATTATCCTTCTGGCCGCCGTTTTTAAATTGGATGTCAAACACTCAATGGGGATCAGCATCCTGGCAGGTATATTCATCGGCATCTTTGTTCAACACCAAACATGGGGAGAAATGCTCCGCTACATCCTGACAGGCTACACTACGAACCGGACAGGTCCCTTTGCTGAAATCATCCAGGGCGGCGGGCTTTCTTCCATGTTTAATGTAGCCCTAATCGTTTTACTGTCCTCGGCCTATTCGGGCATTTTTGCAGCAACGGGACTGCTGCGGAATATTGAATGTTTCATTGAAAAACTAAGCCAAAAAGCCGGCGTTTACCCGGTGACAATTTTGACCAGTATCGCCACCGCCGCCTTCAGTTGCAACCAGACCCTTGCCGTTATGCTAAGTCATCAATTTGAAAATACGATTTATGAGAAACATGGGCTTAGCAACTATCAGTTGGCCGTTGATCTGGAAAATACCGTAATCGTGATTTCTGCCCTTATTCCCTGGAATATTGCCGGAGCTGTTCCGGCCAGCGCTTTATCCGCCGATGCGGGCTTTATCCCTTACGCATTTTACCTTTTCCTCATACCGTTAGTTAATCTGTTTATTAAAAATATAAAAATTTCTTAACTGCTGTTCCATAAATATACGCCCGTTGAGGGCTATTTTTTTATGAAAAAACAGTCCTCACGAAAATGAGGACTGTAAATAAAATGGAAGAGATTGCTTCTTTATTATAGCGGCAAATTATGAAAAAAATATGACAAGCCCTGTGCTTTTCCCTATCCCGGCGACCAGGGAACGCAAACTAGCTGCTTAAAAAGATGCAGATACTAGGCGCGGCGAGCATTCGAACGAGGCGTACTCAGACGTACGTTGAGTGAGAACGCGCAGCCGCAACAATGTTAGGTCCCACATTTCGCAATCATTGTCGAGTGTTAGTGAACTGCGAAAGTGGGATTGATGCGCTTTTTAAGCAGGATCATCTCATGAAAAAAGAGCCTTGCGGCTCTCTAGTCATTGCTTTCCTTATGACTACAATTAGTACACTCCCATTTTCCAGGAACTAATTCCACCATCATACCCCCACATTGGGGGCATTTTTTAATGTCATCCATTTTATTACCTCCTGCTATTAAATAGCACTTCGACAAAAGGAATTTTTTTCCTCCTATGTCAAAAGAAACCTATTCAGTACAAAAGGAATCTTCATCAAAAGCGAGGCTTTATGCTTTGCGGAAAACTGAATATATTATGAGGGTCATACTCTTTCTTGATCCGACGCAGTCTTCGCAAATGCTCCCCGTAATAAGCCCGCTCATAATCCGGCGTTTGGCTATAGGGAAAATTTATATAGGATCCCCGGGTGATCGTATATATATACTTAAAGCCCGCATTCACCCATTTTCTGTGTTGCGGCGCTTCCGCTTTGCTTTCCCAGGAAGATGTAATCGCCATTATATAGCCGGCATTTCGGTAGGCAAAGCTTGTCGCGTCTGTTTTTATATCCCTGACGGCTCCACCCAGCGAATAGACTCGAATGGATGAATCTCTGTCAGAAGGCGCTCGATCCATTATTGAGATCAGTTTCTCCAATTCATCCAGCGAAAATTGTCTTTGTACAAATCTTCCCGCCGTCTGAAAAGCTTCCCTTTCAGGGTACATCGCTGCTATTGTTTTTACGGCGTCAATAAATGGGACATAATCAATATTCTCAAGAGTTAAGCCCGGAATAGCAAGCAATGGCGCTAAAATCCGTCTAGCCTCTTCCGGCTTCCCATAAAAGAAAGCATTTACCCAGGCTCCCCGCTTATATATCCCGCTAAAGGAACTCAGCCGCCGGTCCAAATGAGGCAGCCACTTTTGCCATACCTGCAAAAATTGGAGTCGGGCCGCCACATTATTATCCCATCGCAATTGAATCAAGGTTACTTTATTTACTTTTTGCAAGCCAAATTTATAACTGGTTACAACGCCGAAATTCCCGCCGCCGGCTCCCCTTAGCGCCCAAAACAGCTCAGAATTGCATTCACAATTGGCCGTTAACAGATTCCCCCCTGCACCTACCATTTCCGCTTCCAACAGGTTATCCGTTGTCAGGCCCAAATAACGGGTGGATAAGCCGATGCCACCTCCCAAGACCAGCCCGGATATAGCTACCCTTGGACAGGTCCCCCCGGGGAAAGTATATCCATACTTATAAAGATACTCGTATAGAGGCAATAATCTCGTTCCTGCCTCGATTCTGACAGTATCGTCGGCGATATTCAGCTTTATGTCTTTCATAAAGGTAGTGTCGATGACTAATTTATGCGTACCGGTGGAATATCCCTCGTAATTATGCCCCCCGGACCGGACCCGCAGTCTGATTGCGTTTTCTCGGGACCAACGTATCGCGTTGGCTACATCTTCCGGATTAAAGCAATATACGATGACGGCAGGATATTTATCAATCGCCTTATTATATTCTTGTCTGGCCCGCTCATATTCGGGATCCCCCGGTACCACGACTTTCCCGGTCAATCCTTTGTATTTCAATTTATTCACCTGCCAAATTAATCTCTTACTTTATATTTATGTTAATAAAATGCCGATTGCTACATTATCCGGATTATGGAGCTCACAATCGCTTCGGTCTTCCCCCTGTTTATTGTCATCCCAGGCAAGTTAATATTGCCTGAAAATAAAAACAGAGCTGCCCTAAGACAGGTTTGGACCTGTTTTTCGGACACCCCTTAAAACTCCCGGTATCAGGATATTCTTCCTTTACGCTTTCGCTACAATGTTAACGGTGAAGCCGGCAATCCGGGCGAATCTGTCTTATTGACAAACCGTCAAATTGCTTACTCTTTCTTAATCACTTCACCGCTGTTTTAACTCAAAATTTTCATTTTAGATACTTCAGTACCGTCCCTTGGTATCAGTAAAAAGAAGAGAAATCGAATATACCGGAGCAAAACATAAATAACAATCATGCCGGCAAAAACCTCTTCAAAACCAGCCACATCTTTTAAGGCCGGAACGGTCTGGTTTGTTTTGAATAAAAAGCCGTCTGCCGCTTTCATCGCCGCAGCACTGATTACAAAGGGAAAGGTAAAAGCCGAATAACTTGGATAAAACTTCAGTCTTAACATCTTAGGCATATATAGAAGAACAACGAAAAACATCATTAAAGATAAAATGATTAACAGCCAAAGGAGGGTCATGTCTTTTTGCGGAAAAGAATTTAGGTATCCCGTCAGGCAAAGACTGGCAGGAGCGGCAAAAATAGCAATATTCGGCAGTACCGGTTCCGGAATTGCTTTGACTGCCAGCACCCGGTACATTACAACCGGCAGTAAAGCCAAATACGTTATAAAACCGAACCAAAAGATTCCTCTTCCCAGAGTCAACGCATTAAAAGCAGGTGCGGTTACACTGACCGTCACAATACCGACATAGACGATAAAATAGCTCGGAAACACATTCCGGATATTGAAATGGAAGATAAACCGGTTCGTAAAATATACTAGCAAAGCGCCATGAATGAAGATGCCGGCTAACCACATTCCATAAGCCAGCCTTGGCAAACCAGGGTTGATATATGCCGCCAGAATGATTATCGCCATGGAAAAAGTGGGAGCCACACTGGCAATCACCGGATTGCTGAAATCAGCCAAAATTGCCGGCATATTGAAGACAATTTTTATGATAAACAGTAACAGAATGATGCCTGCCAACGAACCAAAGATCATTTTGTAACTGCTGCCATAGACGGCAACTAAATTACCTTCCGCTGCCAGAGCCAGCATCAATCCGGCCAACGGAACGGGAAGTTTATGGATAAATTCCTTCATAGTATCTCCGTTATTCTTCATCAATATTTTTTAAACCAAGTTCTCTTACGATGATCCGGGCTGTTTCTGCCGCTATTTCGCCGGTAAAAGAGATGCACTGGTTTTTATGTTCCCCCGAAGCCATGTCAAATCCTTGGGTATGAACATGACAGCAAAGGCAGCCGTGTTTTTTTCGAAAGCTGCCCTGCAATTCGTTGGCTAAGGCTAAGGTATGCTGAACTTTCTGGTCCCCCCGTTTTGTCCGGCCAAAAAAGTAGCCGATGCACAGGACACCGCCGGATACCGCGCCGCATACACATTTTGATTTGCCAATGCCAACCGGAAAACCGGAAGCCATTGCAATCATTTCATCAGGCATATCAATGGCAAAGTTGTCCTTAATGGAACTAACAATGGCCTCAGAACAATAAAAATCACCGCTTCTAAAAGAGTTCTCAGCATCACTTTTTATTTTTTGAATACTGACTTCCTGTTTCAAATCAATTCTCCCTCACTTAAAATATTGTCAACAGTCATTATAGATTATATATATAAGGGATTCCCTTGTCCAGGAGAAAGCCATTATGCTTTAAATATAATAAAAACAAAAGCGGCAATTCATCCGCCATCTGAAGGGATGGGAGACTTCCTGCCGCTCAGGTTAAACTATTACCACATCGGAGAGTTGCAGTTATTGTCAAAGCAAGCGAAGAACAGCAGCCAAACAACGATAAAAATAATTGTCCAAATGCCGCTGTCCCAACCGGGGCCAACCTCGCTGAACCCCCCACAGCCACCGTAACCACCGTAGCCCCCGTAACCCACAATACCTCCTCCTCTGGCAAGAACTTTATGCATCTTATGATAGAAAGAAGCGGACGGTGACCCCTTTTCACAGTTCGCAGACTAGAATTCCCGGCAAATGTTCAATATAAAAACAGGAATTAATGAAGAAAAAATCCGGAACCTTTGCCGCAGTGTTTAATATAATATAGGGTGTTAGCCCCCGGTAATAACAACTTATACAAAGAGGTATCTTATGTTACATTTAATTAATTGGACTAAGCATCCGGTTATCCGCAAATGGCTGATTCACTCCACTACGGTTCTCGGCGTATTTATGTCTACTCTCGATGCGAGTATCGTTAACATTGCCATGCCGGAAATCACAACCTATTTCCATACAACGCTCAATAACGTAGAATGGGTCGTGATGATCTATTTGCTGCTTATTAGCAGTCTGCTGTTGACTTATGGCCGGATTGGCGATATGTATGGTCACCGCCCTGTCTTTATTAGTGGATTTGCTATTTTTACCATCGCTTCCTTATTCAATAGTTTAGCTCCCAATATCTGGCTCCTTATCGTCTCGCGAGCGCTGCAGGCTCTGGGCGCCGGGGCTATCTTAGCCGTCGTCCAGGCGATTATCGCCGATACCTTTTCCCCGGCGGAAAGAGGGAAAGCCATTGGCCTAAATGCTATGTTTGTTTCCCTCGGTCTTGCTACGGGACCGTCACTGGGCGGCTTTTTAGTCCAAAGTTTTGGCTGGCAGTCCATTTTTACGATTAACATTCCTATCGGTATTCTCGGTACTTTTTGGGCTTGGATCGTACTGCCGAAAAAAGACGGGCAACCGCAAAAATTTGATTTTGGCGGTGCAACTACTGCTTTTATCAGTCTTAGCACGTTTTTACTGGCCCTAAGCCACGGACAAGTCTGGGGCTGGAACTCATCCCTGGTTATGGCTTTGTTCTTCGCGACCCTAGTCACCTTATCAATTTTTACTTATATCGAAATCAGGTGCCCTTACCCCATGTTTCATTTTACTCTTTTCCGCAACCGGGTATTTTTAGCCAGTAATCTGGCCGCCATGATCAATTATCTAACCCAATATACGGTAACCTTTCTCATGCCTTTTTATCTGGTTAATTTTTTGACAATGCCGGAAAAAGCAGCCGGATATCTGATGAGCGCCTTTCCCCTGACTATGATGTTAGTCTCCCCGGTAGCCGGAAGCCTGTCGGACCGTTTCGGCTCACGGTTCTTAACGTCTGCCGGCATGGGAATCATCTGTGCCGGCATCCTTCTGCTCAGTCACACAGAAAACTTTCATTATTGGCTGACGATTGCCGGGTTAGCTTTTGTCGGCATCGGTACCGGCCTGTTCCTTGCTCCCAACAATAACGCCATTATGGGAAGCGCGCCCAAAAATCAATTGGGAGTGGCCTCCGGAATGTTAGCCTTAATGCGGAATGTCGGTCAGGTAATGGGCGTTGCTGTCAGCGGCGCTATTTTCAGTACACAGTTGGCCAGATATTCCCATTGGGCCGGCAAAGCAAGCTTCCCCCTCGCTTTGCACGATACCTATCTCGCAGCGGCCGTGATTGGAGCGATTGGCGCTATTGTCTGCTGGTTGCGCGGTGGCCAAAAGTAAGGGGGGAAAATACAAATAAATTTTGAAAAATTAATTTTATGGAAATACGGCTTGAATTAACAGGAATGCCTGGCGGCCATGTCGAAGAAGGACCCTGCTTAACGGAGAAAAAACAATCTATCTTGTTAAATTTTTTTAATTATTTTGAGACGAGGTGTCCTTATGAGTAAAGTAAAGTTTGCGATCGTTGGCTCCGGGGCGATTGTACCGGTACATGCCCAGGCAATCTTAGGCGTCCCCGAAGCTGCTTTGACCGCTGTCTGGGGACGTTCGGCCGCTAGGGTGCAGGAAACGGCCGGCCAATATCATTGCGATGGCTATACAGACTATCGGGAGATGCTGAAAAAAGCCGACATTGACGCCGTATCGATATGCACCCCCAATGGGACGCACGCCGATTTGGGAATCCAGGCCGCACTGGCCGGCAAGCATGTCGTCATTGAAAAGCCGATTGATATTGACCTGGAAAAAGCGGACGCTCTGATTAAAACCTGTCAAGCCCAGGGAGTGACCCTGAGCATTATATTTCAAAGACGCTACAGTGAGGGAGTTATGGCCTTAAAACAGCTGCTGGATGAGAAAAAGCTGGGAAAATTGCTTTTCGGCGGCTGCTATATCAAGCTGTACCGCAGCCAGGACTACTACGACAGCGCCGCCTGGCGCGGAACCTGGGACCTGGATGGCGGCGGCGTCCTAATGAACCAGGGCATCCACTATATCGACATGCTGCAATATCTGGCCGGCCCGGTTGCAGAAGTGTCCGGTTATTGTGGCAATTTGGGCCATACCGGTCTGAAGGTGGAAGATACCGCTTCTGCCAGTATCACCTTTCAGTCGGGTGCACTGGGAGTAATCGAAGGAACTACCTGCGCCTATCCCGGCCTGGTATCACGGGTTGACATTTACGGCACCGAGGGCAGTGCCGTAATTGAGAATGACGTACTTACGTTTGTGGAATTAAAATCCGGTTATAAGTATGCTGCCGGAAGCAGCACCGAAAACGCAGGCGTAAGCAATCCCGGTATCGATTTTGAATACCACCGGCGCCAATTCCAGGATATCGTTACAGCGATAAGAACCCGTACCGTACCGGCTGTTGACGGACCAAAAGGACGCAAGGCTTTGGAAATCATCCTGGCAATTTATAAATCGGCCTTTACAAGCCAGCGCGTTACCCTGCCGCTGTCCGACAGCCTGTTTCTACAGGAGCTGGCTAAAGCAGGCGGCTTTACCTCGAAATAAGAAAAAACCGCTAACGCGGTTTTTCGGTAATTGGAAAGTGGTAATTGGATTTTTGAAAAGGAAACAACCACCTATTGAAAAACCGCGTCAGCGGTTTTTCTTATTATTTTATAATCGCACAAATTTCTTTTGCCGCTTGTTCGGCAGTTATTGTACTCACATCCACCTTGAGCGTATCCATTGTATTATATAATGCGAGCCGCTGGCTGCTGCGGCCGACAATATCCGGCTCTCTCAGCCCCCGTTCCACATCTTGCTGCAATCTGTTTTTAAGCGCACTCTCCGAACAAGTCAAGGAGATTTTATAGGTTTCAAAATCGAAGACCTTTAATGGTTCTAAAATCTGTTTAAAAATAACCTCCTGATGGATTACCCAGCAAAAAATAATATACTCATACCCGGAATTCTGAAGATATGACTTTAGCAAATAGGTTATGTTGCCAATGACCATCGCTTTATTCTCTTCTGAAACCACGAACGGATTCATATTCCAGCACCAGTCTCCATCCAGGTAAACACTGGGATGCAATTTTTCAAGCAGGCTACTGCAGACGGTACTTTTGCCAACCCCCATGGTTCCGTTCACTATAATCAGCTTTTTCATTCTGCACCTCCATCGGAAATACAGATTTGATTCCTTAAATCCTCCGCAGCCGCAAAAATCGTGGATGACAGCATTCCGGCAGGTGAAATCTTATGCTTAACTCTCATAAATGAAAATAGCTTGGCGCCGTCTATTTTGCCGTCCGTACGGATTGCTTCATCCGGTTCATTCAGCATCCACCGGTACCGGGGAAAAACATGAAAATGAAAATGGGTTGTTTCTTCTCCCAGGCTACAAATATAAATTTTTTCCACACCGGGTAATTGCTGCAAAATAGCGGCCGCTTGCTGAAGCGTAGTATGTATGACCGCCAGCTCCACACCGGTAAGGTCCTGGTATTGGGTTGTATGCCGGAGCGGCGATAAAATCAGGTATCCGGGAATATTAATATCCAGACAATGGTGGAGAATAACCCGGCGATCCTGATAAATTATCCCTCCCGGGGGATTGATTTCCGTGGAAATAATTTTACAGGTTAGGCACATAAAGTGGATTCCTCCCTCTGCCTGTCGTATCTAGTCATTACCTAAAGAAAAATATCATAAACCGGTCATCCTAAAGTTTAAGCTCCAGTTTTCCCAGGACATGGTCTAAGGGGATATTGCCAATCAGTCTGCTGTCAAGACTATGATTGCGATTATCTCCCATTACAAAGATACTGTTATCCGGCACGATAACTTTTCTATCCGCCACAGTCTTCATTGGCTCCAGGATGTAAGGTTCAGTCAGTTTTACGCCATTTCTAAAAACACGGCCATTTTTAAATTCCAGTGTATCTCCCGGTTTTCCTATCACTCTTTTAATAAAAATATAATCCGGCTGATGAATAAACTTAGCTACCGGTTCGGTCAGATCATCCTGTAAAGTCCGTTTCCGGTTAACCCGGCTGTCGATTACTACAATATCTCCGTAATCGGGTAATTGCTTCATACTATGAGATAACTTTGATACAATTAGATGCTCCCGGTCCTGCAGCGTCGGGTCCATAGAATGTCCTTCCACCACCATGTGCTGAACAACGAAAACATTGATAAATAAAGCAATCGCCAGGGAAATTGCCAAACTATATATCGATTCCCAAACAATTTTAATCCAGTTCATCCAAAAACCCCTTCCGGTAAAATTATCCTACTCCTGCCATTCTTTACAAACATCAACCCATTTCATGCCTTGCGCAAACTGATATAACTCGTCACAATTCAGTTCTATGGCGGAATTACTGCTGCCGCAGGCGGGAAAAACCGTTTTAAACCGTTTGACTGAAATATCGACATACGCCGTAACCGCTTCATTTTTAATGCCAAAAGGGCAGACTCCCCCTACGGCATGTCCGGTTAAGCCGAGCACTTCTTCCGGTGATAACATCTTCGCCTTAATGCCAAACTCGTCTTTGAACTTGCGGTTGTCCACTTTGGCATCGCCGGCGGTCACAACCAGGATGCAGCCTTGTTCATTTTTAAAAGAAAGCGTCTTGGCGATCCGTGCCGGAATTACATCCAGCGCCCGGGCCGCAAGTTCCACGGTTGCGCTCGATACGTTAAATTCCAAAATATCGTTTTCTCTGCCATATTCTTTGAAATACTCTTTCACTGCTTCAATTGCCATTTTTCCTTATCTCCTTCGGTTTCCAGCCCGTATATTGAGCCCCATTATGATTCCCCGGGGCTGCTAATGCGTTCCGGGGATGGAACCAGGTTAGGCGCCGGCAACAACTCTCGTGCTATCTTCCGGCAAATCCGACACCTGTTAACATTTTTATTTCCCATAAAAATACAAAAATCCTGCTACATTCACACATATTTTGTTGTCAGGAAGACAGCAGCCGGATCCTATAAAAAAAGAACCCCTTTTTAAAAGGATTCCTCTGCCAAAAAATAGTAAGTTCAAATAATTAAAAGATGTTCCTCATTTATAAAATCATAATAAATCCAGATTAACCTAATCGTCCAATATTTCCTTTACCAACCTGGTTATTCCCCAAATACCGGCTATAATCCCTGTACCGATGGCTAACGGAATTGCTGTAGCTGCAACGGTTGCCGTAACTGCGGCAGTGGCGGTAACAACGGATGCGGCGGCTGCCCCGGCTGCCACTTGGGCAACGCCGGTTTGAGGCAACGCAGGGTTGGCGCAGGACGGTTCCGTATCGCACAACAGCGGCTGGGTAGTTTGCGGCAAATCATTTTCTTTTAAACAGCTTCTGACTTCTTCTTCGGACATTAACGTCTCCATTCGGTTACCTACCTCCCAAAACTCGCTCCGCTATAAGATTATTATATACCTCATCAATATATATTATCATTGATTTTGCCAAAATGATCTCCATCCCGGCAGAAAAACAAAAATCTTCTTCCGATCCTAACGATAGAATTCCCAGAACCGGTTGATCCGGTCCACGGCACTTTTGAAAGCAGGGTACGGCAATCCAGTATTTATAATATTGGAAGATCAGTTTTTGAGGCGCCGTTAATTTATACTCCTCGGCTTTAAAATTTCTGGCCTTAATGACATCGCCTTTCCGGTAACACTGACTAATCACATTCTCACTGTTGCGCGGTTCAACCTGAACAAAGACCTCCGATTCTTTGACGCGCGTCAACTCCGGTCTGGAAACGAAAAATTTTTTACTTTGCTCCGTATTACTATGCCGCAGCCGTTTCCTTGTTCCCTTTTCCGGCAGATATACAACAAGATGTGCCCTTGCCAGCCAGTTAATCAAACCGCAAAATTCTTTTTCCGATACGCCGCCGGCTAAATTGGACCGACAAAATTCATCCACGACACAATTGGTAAAACGTTCCCGGATATAGCCTTTCAGATAGTTCTTCTGTCCAACCACCTTGGGATATTTTATTTTCACAATAAAAACGCTGAAACAGCTGTAAAGAACGGAGATAAAGGTTCCCAAGCCAAACATATAGTCCTTGGCCACCGTTACATTAATACCGGGCAGGAAACCGCTTTTTTGCAAGTAGTCAAATGTATTTGACCGGGATAAATATAAAAAAGCTGAAATAACCACCGGAATAAAAATCAGCTCCAGAAACAGAGCCACTTTATATTTCATGAGATGTTAAATATCCTCCTACTACAGTATATTATGTTTTATATAAAAAGGATGGGGCCTAACATTTATTTAATTTTACATTTATTGGTAAACTCCTGCTGCTATTAGAAAACCCGCTGACGCAGTCTTTTAGTCCGGGACAAAAAGCGTGAAAAAAGCGCAAGCTTAGTACTAAAATTAGTGCAGGCTTGCGCTTATTACTCCGTTTTATTCTAGTGTCTGCAAACCCTAATTCTATAGTGTTCTTACGAGATCTCTTCCGCCCTGCTTTGTTGTCGTCGGCTTACATATTCCCGATATGCACGCCGCCTCCGCCTCGCAGGACGAAAAACCTCTCGCAATTCATCCTATAGCTTTAGAGTTTACAGACCACTAGTTTCCCATTTTTAAAACCGACCGGAAATGTACTTTCGCTGTGATCATTTTTTGATATGCCTCTGCGGCCTGTTCCAGGGGAAATACGTCGACCACCGGCAACGCTTTAGTAACAACACTGAAACGGATGGCTTCCTCGATATTGCCGGAGGAAAATCCGGTGAGAGAAAGCCCATTGCGCAACAAACCCAGCGGAGAAACCGGAATCGGTTCGGCCGGAGCGGAAACAAAAATCAGCTGTCCATGGCGGGCGAGCCCGCTAATCAGGCCGGAAATCGCCTTACTATCCGGAGCGGTGGAAAGAATGACCTTCGCCCCGCCAAGCTTCCTCAGTTCCTGAGCCGCATCAACAGCACCGGCGTCAATATAAATATGCACGCCAAGCTGATACGCCAATGCTTCCTTCGCTTTGCCGCGAGACAGCGCAACCGTTTTAAAGCCAAGTTTGGCGGCATATTGCACGGCAAGATGGCCCAATCCGCCCAGTCCATGGATCGCTACCAGATCTCCGCCTTTGGCAATGCAGCTTTTCAATGCTCCGAAGGTAGTCCGTCCGGCGCAAAGCAGCGGCGCCCCTTCTACCGGCGAAAGCTCATCCGGTATAGCGACAAGCGCCTCGGCCCGAGCTACCATGTACTCGGCATAACCGCCGTCGGTCGAAATACCGGTGATCAGGGATTGTTCGCAGCCCCCGAAGTCTCCCCCGCGGCATGCCCCGCAGGTAAAGCAATGCCCGCCGTGCCAGCCGACACCGACCCGTTGGCCTGGCTGCCAGTTTTTGACCCGTGTCCCCGCCTTGTCGATGGTTCCGATTACCTCGTGGCCCGGAATCCGGGGGTATTGAATGCCAGGGAAATGGCCTTCCTTGACGATCGCATCCCCATGACACACCCCGCAGGCTTCCACCTTAATCAGGACCTCGTCTTCCCCCGGTTCGGGAATTGGCCGCTGAACCAATTCAAAATTGCCGCCCGGAGCACTAATTTGAACAGCCTTCATAAATCCCATAATCCCACGCCCTTTTCTTTAAGTATCTTTTCCGTGCATGGATTGGCCTAAGCTGGAATAAACGACTGTCATGCTCCTAAAACCGGTCCCCTATTTCTTCGTATGCGCCTCGTAAAACTCATAATACTTTTTCAGTTCCCGCTTCAGCAGGTTAGGAGTATCGAGCTCATAAGGGCAATTCTTTTTACAGTGGCCGCATCCCACACATTGATTGATTAAATCCATTTTGGCCCGGAAACTGTCTTTTAGGAACGGCTGGTAGGGCGCCCGGTTTAAAAGCAGGGATATTCTTGCCTGGGTAGGTATTTCGATACCGGCGGGACAGGGCATACAATAGCCGCAGCCGCGGCAAAAGTTTCCCGCCAACTCAGCCCGGTCCTTCTCAATATCCTGCCACATAGCTTCATCCAATACGGGTGGATTCTTTTCCAAAGATATAAATTCATCCAGTTCATGCATCTTCTGAATTCCCCAAATCGGCACCACATTATCGTATTGCCGCAAAAAGGCAAACGTAGTGGCCGCTTTGGTAATTAATCCGCCGGATAACGCTTTCATGGCGATAACACCAAGCCCCCGTTCCTTGCATACCTCGATCAGTTTTAAATCTTCCGCGGCGGATAGCGAACTGAGGGGAAATTGAATGGTATCGTACCGGCCTGATTCCGCCGCTGCGATTGCCGTTTTGATATTATGATTGGTTAAGCCAATAAAGCGGGCCATTCCTTTTGCTTTCGCTTCGACTAAACCCGCGTACGGGCTTTCAGGATCCTCCGGGTCGGGCAGTTCCTTGGGATTATGTAATTGCAGAATGTCCACATAGTCTGTTTTTAGCTTGCTCAGGCTGGTTGCCAAATCTTGCAACAGGGTTTTCCTGTCCCCGGCTTTACTTTTGGTCGCGATGATAATATGATTTCTTACACCGGCAAGGGCATAACCGATTTTTTCTTCACTGTCCGTGTACACCCGGGCAGTATCAAAAAAGTTTATGCCGCTGTCATAAGCCTTTCTGAGAATCGCTTGGGCTTCTTCCAAAGAAACCCGCTGGATGGGCAAGGCGCCAAAGCCGCTTCTGCTCACCATTAAATTCGTACGGCCTAATTTTATCTTTTCCATGCTGTAAAAAGCCCCCTTACTGAAACCCTAAGTTACTATGTAAAAAGTCCGGTGTGATTTCAGTTCTGCTTGCCAAAGGCACCTTCGAATTGAGATACACACTTATTTTTATCATACTCCTTAGAGTATGCTCTAAAGCAATATTTAAAATCGAATTACCCGCACTTTGCGAAAAACTTTCACCCCATAATCAAACCGGCTACTGCGGCAACTACTAATATAATATTGGCCGATACGCGCCGGGATACGGCAAGAGCGGCGCTGATAACGGCAATGGCCGCCATTTCCGCATTCACTCCGTTGCTGCGAAACATGCCGGCTAAAACCAGCACACTGAAACCGACTATGACAAGCACCACTCCGTCAAGCAATCCCTGGACCGCGGGGTGGCCGGCAATGCGCCCATGGTAGCGTTGAACAAGCAAAACGAACAGGGGAGGCAACAGCAGGGCAATACAGGCCAGGACCGCTCCCGGTACTCCGGCGACCAGATAACACAGGCTGACGATCCAAAGCCCGTTGGGTCCGGGAGTGACCTGGCCAATGGACAATGCCTCGGTAAATTGTTTCTCACCGGCCCATCCCCGGGCGATAAAATCGGCATGCAAACTGGGCAAAGGGCCAAAACCCCCGGTCGAAAACAAAATCGACTTAAATACAACTCCAAAAAACAAAATCCAGTTCATCATCTAATCCTCCTGAATCTTCCCGGCAACCTGCCAATAGAGAACTGCGCCGCAGAGACCGCCCAGAAGATATAATACTACGACCGGCGGATTTAAAAACAGGTAAAGCATTGCGCTGCCCAGCATAATGCCGATTGCAGCCAAAAACGGCAACGCTCCCCGTTTACGGTTCTTAATAAAGATCGGTCTGGCGTTGCGCCAGTTCGTGGCCAGGGCAATCCCGAATATGGCGGCAAACACGGCCCGCAAAGCCCCCTGGACTCTCGGCAATCCGCTGATATTGGCGTAGATGGCCGAAATCCCAACAGTGATGGCCGCACTCGGCAGAATCAGTCCGGCCAGGGAAACGATTATGCCCGCCCAACCGGCAAGCTGTTTACCGATCAGTATCGTATAAGCAATAATATTTATACCCGGTACAATTTGCGACATGGCTATGATATTGGCATACTCTTCGCCAGTAATCCAGTGGCGTTTATAAATAAAGTTTTCCTGAATCAAGTACTGAGTAATGGCGCCGCCGCCAAAGGACGTAAAGCCAATTCGCAGCCACGTGAGAAATAACCGGCTGAGCATAAGCGGTTCAGCCACGCCCGTTGTCCCGGAATTTCCTATTTTGTCTTTATTTTGTTCCGTCATCCAACTTTGCTCCTCATCTATTTTTAACTTCATCCCTTTCTTAGTTACTCTCCTATACTAGCATATTTTACGGATACATTGATTTTCTATTTTGAAGCAGGCGCAAAAAAATACCCTTTACCAAAGTAAAGGGCATGCAGAAGGAGCTGAGTGATTAAAATCTATAGAAACGCCCGGCATAATAACAGAATTGAAAATAAACCCCATTATTATGCCGAACGGATTCTTTTCCGGCTGACCATCCGGTTACCTTGTTTATTATAACCGCTAATTATGAAGAGAGTATGAAAGAACTATGAAGAAATTATGAAAAAAACTATCGCTTTGCAGGACTGTAATTGCCGTCCGGCCCCTTCCAGCGGAATTTCCCCTGCGTCTTGGCGCCGATTTGAATTGCTTCCGTCGGACATTGATTTATGCACCGCATGCACAAAAAACACCGGTCCGCAAAAATTACCTCCTCTTGAACAGCAATATTCCGGGACGGGCAGATCCGCTCACAAAGACGGCACTTAATACATTGTTCATCGGCCCGGAACTTCCGCTTCATCTTTTTCTCAACCAATTTGTAGATTAGGCTCATTAATCCCCCCATAATCCATCCGCTCCATTTTACCGGCGGCAGCTTAGCCTCCGCCCGTTTCCCGTTAGCTCCACCTAAATTGGCAACCACACCGGCAATCTCAGCAACGGCCTTTTTAATCATTGCCGCTTCATTGAAGTTAGTAGAACGTACTTTCATTACATATCGCGATTCTTTTCCCATAAAAACCAATCCGTCTGAACCGGGCATTTTTACTTCGGCAAAATGCAAGGGCACCATGCCTTTTCTAATTAATCTCCGGCCGATTTTCCGGAAAGCATTGGCGCTATAAAAACCCATAGTGGAAAATAGGATCGCCTTCTGAGTCCTGGGAAGGGTAAGTTCGTTAACGTAATCCTGTAAAAACAAAGGCATATCGCAAGCATAAACCGGATATCCCAGGATCAGAACATCAAACTTGTCCACCTTCGCGGGCGGAAACGTTTCTACTGCCGACAGCTGAACGTCATAATTTCCCCTGCAAAGTTCATCCCTTATTTTTTCCGCTATAAAACAGGTATTGCCGGTTCCGCTGAAATAGAGTATTAGTATTTTCATAGTACCCTTCCCCTCAATTGCCGCACTGTCGCCTTGCCGTTCGAGTCGGGTCGAGTAGAAACGCGCCTTGCGACGCGCAACCCTCACAGAACCGGACTTGCCCTATTAAGGCATCCGGCTCTTCATAGCAGCATTTACTTACGTCTAGCCATAGATATTTACATAGATTCTCGCGTTAACTAGCGGGAATCTCTCCTCGAGTTTTGCAAATCCTTCCCAAGTCAGGCTGTTCTTTTGGCTTCTACGATTGAGCACTTCAAGTATCTTGCGCCGTATGCGGTATCCAAACGCATGAATTCCGTTGCTGTTGTCGGTCACCCCATAGTAGCGGTAGTGCCCAGCCAGCTTGGCATTTATCTGCTTGATTAAGTCTCCTATCTCAGTGTGCATATTTTGATAGAGCCAT
>NZ_UPPP01000009.1 GCF_900476375.1 Allolucifera butyrica
AGATGTTGGGTTAAGTCCCGCAACGAGCGCAACCCCTATCCTTTGTTGCCAGCATGTAAAGATGGGAACTCAAAGGAGACTGCCGCAGAGAATGCGGAGGAAGGCGGGGATGACGTCAAGTCATCATGCCCCTTATGTCCTGGGCTACACACGTACT
>NZ_UPPP01000066.1 GCF_900476375.1 Allolucifera butyrica
ACAAAGAGGGAGCAAAAAACAAAACTTATTCGATGAAAATTAAATCTGGTGAGCACACCGAACAAATGGCGTTCCAGGAAAGCGAGTACTTCAAGGAAAAGGCGAAAGAGCGCTACAAGATTGAGGCTAAAAACAGTGAACTCAAACACAGGCACGGGTATGACGTAGCGTCATCTTCGGGTCTTGTTGGCATGGAGTTACAAGGGGCGATGGCGATATTTACTGTTAATATAAAGAGAATATTGAAACTGATAAAATAAGAGACAAGTTATAAAGGTTTTTCCAGATAGTAAAAGACGACCATTATCCCAAAATTGGGAATAAGGGTCGTCTTTTATTTCTTACTCTTGAGCTTTGCTCCGAAAAACTACAAGTTCTTCAGTGGCCTCCTCTGGCAGTACAAGGTCTTTTCTATTGCATATTTACTTCTTCCCGGGCTAGGGTTGAATGGTAATCTTCTTGACGACCACATCCTCCACCGGACGGTCACTCTCATCGGTTTTTACTTTGCCAATGGCTTTTACAACATCCATTCCTTCAATCACTTTGCCAAAAACAGAGTGGTGATGATCCAGCCACGGCGTTGGTTCCAGGGTGATAAAGAACTGGGAACCACCGGTATTGGGGCCGGCATTGGCCATGGACAAAATCCCCGGCGAGTCATGTTTCAAATCGGGACTAAACTCGTCAGGAATCGTATAGCCCGGTCCGCCCGTACCCGTACCGGTTGGATCTCCCCCTTGAATCATAAATCCGTCAATAACCCGGTGAAAAATGGTTCCATCATAAAATTTCTTGTTTACCAAACTAATAAAATTCTTGCTGGTAATCGGCGCCTTGTCCTCAAAAAGTTCTACTTTAAACGTGCCTTTCGTAGTCTCAAATACGGCCACAGGGTTTTTAACCGAGCCAGCCGGCGCTGCGCTTTTATTGGGTGCCGGTATCGGCTGCGTTCCCTTGCCGCTTCCTGAGCAGCCGCTAAACAGCAATACGTTTAGTACCAAAACAACGGCAACACCCACCGTCCATCTTTTCATATGCTTTGACTCCTTTGCCTAATTTGGTATATATTGTATCCTTCGTTTACTTTATAATTCCAATCGAGTTTAAAAAGACAACAATCAGCAGCGCCGGCGTAACGTAGCGGACAATAAAGAAGTAAACGGAAATAAGCGAGTTGATCTTCAATGCCCCATGATTGGATAATTCACGCCGCACATCGTCTTGCTTGACTACATAACCCATGAAAATGGCAATTAACAGACCGCCTAATGGCAATAGAATATTGGAAGACAGATAGTCAAACAAATCAAAGAAGCCTTTGCCGAAAATTGTAATATTGCCCAAGAGGCTGGCTTTATCCACCGAGAGAGTGGCCAGCACACCGACAATGGCAATAAAGAGGCCATTTAAAAGAGCGGCTTTGGGGCGGGAAACTTTACGTTCTTCCGTAAAATACGCAATCGGCACCTCCACCAGTGACAGCATGGCCGTCGTTGCTGCGATAGAAGTTAAAAAGAAAAAGGCAATTAATAATAGATTTCCCAAGGGCATTTTAGAAAAAACCAGCGGAATGGTCATAAATAAAAGGCCCGGCCCGGCACCCGGCTCCATACCGAAAGAAAATACGGTCGGAAAAATGGCAATGCCGGCAAGCAGGGATACCATCGTATCGGACAGAGCCACCCGGACTGCCGTGCCAAACAGATTATTGTCCTCCGTAAAATAACTGCCATAGGTAATCATCGTTCCCATACCCAGGGACAGTTTAAAAAAGGCCAGACCCAACGCTGTCAATATGGCGGCAGCCGATAATTTGCCGAAGTCAACATGAAACAGAAAGTCTACGCCGTTCCAAGCCCCTGGCAGCGTCAACGCCCGGACATCACAAATCAGGATCAGGACAAACAATAATGGCATCAACGTCTTGGTAATTTTCTCGATGCCTTTTTGTACCCCCATAGCCAAAATAGCGGAAACAACGATCAGCACAATAGCCTGCCATATAATCGGCGAAACCGGCCCCATAATGACATTCCCGAACTGAGCTTTTGCCGTCTCCATAGTAATCGCGGCAAAGTCGCCCCGGATCGCTTTGAATAAATAAAAATAGACCCATCCGGCTACCGAACTATAAAAAAACATAATAAGATATGATGACATAACACCCATGGTACCGATGTGTTTCCAACCGGTTCCGGGTTTTAGCTCTGCTAAGGCGCCAATGGCATTTTTTCGCGTCTTACGGCCAATATAAAATTCTCCCAGCATAACCGGCAATCCAACGAAGAGTATACATAAAAAATAAATCAATAAGAAGGCGCCCCCGCCAAATTGTCCTGTAAGATAAGGAAACTTCCATATATTCCCCAAGCCGACAGCCGAACCCAGCGTAGCAAAAAATACGGCCAGCCCGGAAGAAAACTTCTCCCGCTTTTTCCCGCTTTCCGTCTCCATGTTATGTTTCCACTCTCCCTTTCCTATTCTACATTAATCTACCCTGTAGAATGTTAACAAACTGTGTGCATACTGTCAAGTTAAGCCAAAATTTGGATGCCAAAGTTTAACTTTTCTAAATATTTCGATTTATAGTCTTGATTTTGGGAATGAATGGTTTATAATTTAAGATGGAAGTATATTTTCGTCTGAACTGTTTTTTTCGGATTGTTTTTAATAATCAGCAGGATAAATTAATACAATTAAACAATGGGCATATTTTGCGCTAGTGGGACTCAAATTGCACTCACGGGACAAAAAGAGTCCCTGTGTGGATAAATATTCTATATTAAAGGAGTGATATTCGTTGGACCTTTCATTCATGATCCCATTATCCGGAGGTATTACTGTATTGGTTGCTATCTACCTGGTCTGGTACGTATTTAAAGCAGACCGGGGCGATGAATCCATGCAGGAAATTGCCCTGGCCATCAAACAGGGAGCGATGGCCTTTCTCAAACGGCAATACACAACAATTGCCATTTTAGCCGTCATCGTTGCAATTATTCTTAGCCTGGTAACCAAAGACGGCGGTCATACCCCGCTGGCATTCGTAATTGGCGCTTTATGCTCGGCCCTGGCCGGATTTATTGGCATGTATGTTTCGGTCAATGCCAATTTGCGAACAGCCTCCGCTGCCAGACGCAGCTTAAACGATGCTCTCAAAATTTCCTTTCGCGGCGGTGCTGTCACCGGGTTGGCAGTGACTGCTCTCAGCCTGCTCGGTGTGGCCGGTTTGTTCTACGGCTTTAATGGCGTGAACAATCCGCAGGAAGCCCCCCTTTTAATTGTCGGGTTTGGTTTTGGGGCCAGTTTTGTTGCCTTATTTGCCCAGCTTGGCGGCGGAATTTATACCAAAGCTGCGGATGTAGGCGCTGACCTCGTTGGTAAAGTAGAAGCGGGTATTCCGGAAGATGATCCGCGAAATCCTGCGGTAATCGCGGACCTTGTCGGCGATAATGTCGGCGACTGTGCAGGACGTGGCGCCGATTTGTTTGAATCGACGGCGGCGGAAAATATCGGTGCCATGATCTTAGGCATTGCCTTGTTTCCGGCCTTTGGAATCAACGGAATCCTTTTTCCACTGGTAGCCAGAGCCTTCGGTCTTCTTGCTTCCATTGTGGGGATTTTCTGCGTAAGGACAAAAACAGTAGAGTCGGAAGACCCCAATCCTATGGCAGCCCTCAACATCGGCTATGGCGTTACCAGTATTTTAGCCATTATCGCCATGTATTTTGTAACAAATCAAATGATTAATAAAAATGGCAGCGGCATCTACTTTTTCGGCTGTGCCGTAATCGGCATCATAACCAGTTATTTATTCGTACTGGTTACGCAATATTACACGGATACTAAATACAGTCCTGTCAAGCAAATTGCCCGTTCATGCCAAACCGGACCGGCAACAACGATCATTACCGGATTTGCCGTCGGTCTGGAAAGCACCGCTGCTCCGGTCGTCATCATTTCGGCTGCTTTACTGCTCTCGCATTATCTGGGTAGCGCCAGCGGCCTTGCCGGCGGCGGCATATACGGAACGGCTGTCGCTACCATGGGAATGTTGTCAACCTGCGCTTATATTCTGGCCATGGACACCTTTGGTCCCATTACCGACAATGCCGGCGGTATTGCCGAGATGTCACACCAGCCATCAAATGTGCGATTTATCACCGACCTTTTGGACGGCTGCGGCAACACCACTAAGGCCATCACCAAGGGATATGCCATCGGCAGCGCCGCCTTAGCTACCTTTCTGCTCTTCTCGGCTTATCTTGATGAAGTCCAGCTTCTCGACAAATCTTTCAACCGTATTGTTGATATCGGTAAACCGGAAGTGTTTGTGGGCGGTTTTCTGGGTGCAATGCTGGTCTTCTTATTCACTTCTACCGCCATTCGGGCGGTTGGCAATGCAGCCCAATATGTTATCAAAGAAGTACGGCGTCAGTTTGCTGAAATTAAAGGAATTATGGAGGGCATTACCAAGCCTGATTACGCGACCTGCGTCGACATTGTTACCCTGGGCGCTCTCAAACAAATGGTCCTGCCCGGCATCATCGTCGTGGTTGTTCCCATCGTCGTAGGGATTATCCTTAAGGCAGAAGCCGCTGCTTCCTTCCTGATGGTCGCAACCATGACCGGAATCCTGATGGCGCTTCTCCTTAATAACGGCGGCGGCGCCTGGGATAATGCCAAGAAGTGCATAGAACTGGGCGGTATCTATGGCGGTAAAGCGTCGGAGGCCCATAAAGCCAGCATCGTCGGCGATACTGTCGGCGACCCGTTCAAAGATACGGCCGGCCCTTCCATCCACGTATTAATTAAATTATTAAGTACTATCACCCTGGTCCTGGCTTCCCTTTATGTATGAAGGACCGCTGAGTTTTCAGCGTAGGACACAAGATTCAGACCAGCCTTCTCCGTTCACCGGAAGAAGGCTGGTTTTATTGTTGTCTTATAGCGCCTTACCCGCCGCAGCGACAAAGTGATCAAAAATATTCTGCATTGCCGGGGATTGCTCCACCAGTCTTTCCGGATGCCATTGTACACCGACGATCCAGAGAGAGTCGTCTTTTTCGATGCCTTCAATTACACCGTCCTTGGTTCGGGCATTGATCAAGAAACCGGGAGCAACCCCTTTGATAATCTGATGATGGGAACTGTTGGTCATAATGCGTTCCACCCCCATCATGGCATGCAGCCGGCTTCCCGCAGCGATTGTCACCGTGTGCCAGGCGGCATTACCGGGGCAGTTCTGGTTATGCTCCAGACGATTGCCTTTTACCCAGGAAATATCCTGGTATAACGTTCCGCCAAAAGCAACATTCAGCAGTTGTACTCCCCGGCATATGCCCAGTAATGGTTTTCCGGCCGCTTTCGCCGCCTGAACTACTTTAATTTCATATTCATCCCGTTCCAGACTGACAAAACCCAAAGGACCGACCGGCTCCTCCCCATAAAAGGAAGGATGAATATCGCCGCCGCCGGACAGTAAGATTCCCTGGCACATGGCTACCTGTTTATCTAGTGTATCGGCATCATTGACGGCGGGAATAATGATAGGAATCCCGCCGGCCCGGGTAACCGCCCTGATATAGTCCCTCCCGACACAGGACCGTTCACTGCCGGCCAATATGCCGCCTTCCACCATCATGGGACTGGCCGTAATACCGATAACCGGTTTATTCTCCGTCACAGCTATCTCGCCCCTCTCTTTGCATTCCTCTCCGGAAAAACATCAGCGCAAAACATTCCGGATAACCCGCTCGGCATTGTTATGGCAAATTTTTTCTATATCGCTTTCGGCAAAGCCGGCGCTCCGAAGACCTTGCTCCAACTTGCCGATCTCCCCGATATGAGAAACTTCACAGACCGGCTCAATGCCGTCAAAGTCGGTGCCCAGCGCAATGACATCGATTCCGCCGACCTGCCGGATATGCTTAATATGACGAACCATATCTTCAACTCGGCTTATCTCGCTGTTTCCTAAAAAAGTCCGTTCAAAATTAATGCCCATAACGCCGCCCTTCTCAGCCAAAACCCGAATCATATCATCCGTCAGGTTCCTTGGATGGTCTTGAACCGTCCGGGCGTTGGAATGAGAGGCCACAAACGGCTGTGTTGAAAGAGCTGCCACATCATAAAAACCCTGGTCCGAGAGGTGGGAAACATCAATCAGCATTCCCAGCCGGTTCATCTCCCGGACTACCTCCTTGCCAAACGGGGTAAGTCCCCGGGAGCGGTATTGAGCCTCCTTATTGGGATAACCAATTTCATTGGGATAATTCCAGGTCAGGGTAATGAGCCGTACTCCCAGGTGATAAAAATTCCGTAAATGGTGAAGCTGTCCGCGTAAAACTCCGCCTTCTTCAATAGTCAGAAAAGCGGAAATCTTGTTTTGACGTTTGTTTTCAAGCAAATCCCGGTAGTTTCCGGCCCAACGAAGGGCATCCTGATTTTTTTCCAGTTGCGCATAAAAAGTATCCGCCATTTCCAGACAAGTCTCCAACGCATTGTCTGTTTTTTGCAAGTCAACAAATAGGGCAAAAAACTGAGCCATTGAAGAGGCTTGCTTTAGTTTTTCCACGTCTACGCAAAAGTCATTTTGCCGCAATTGTAACGTGTTTTTATCCGCCATCAGCAGTAAAACAGTATCGCAATGAAGATCAATGATCGGCATAATCTCAGCCTTCCTTTCCCGGCATTTTCAATCCGACACAAGTTTAACACACCTATCTCTTACTATATATTTTTTAATTAGGATTTACAATGCGGAGCCACTTAAAAAAGAAAAAGCCGGCGCATACAGCACCGGCTTCCAATATTTATTTACACTAGTTTTACCGCTTCTTCGACAATGGCCGTCGCATTTTTAATTGCTTTCTGCGGCTCAACCCGTAAAGTTGGTTTTCCCTTAAAACGTTCTTCTTCTTTCACTGCCACATCGACGGCAAAAATTACCACGCCAGCCTCGGCTACTTCTTTGGCGGTAATTTTATTCTCCACACCGATAGAGCCCTGGGTTTCCACCTTTATACTATGACCCAGCTTTTTGGCCGCCTTTTCCAAGGCAGTCGCCGCCATATAGGTATGAGCAATTCCAGTGGGACAGGCCGTAACTGCTACAATTTTCATGATTACCATCTCTTTCCGATTAGTTTTATTCTATTTAAAGTAATTCAATCGTCAGGCGTCCATTCCCTTTCCATTTTCCACTTCTTCCACAACCGTTTTTTTCAGGGCATTCACCATCAACGCAGTAATCGCAATGCCGATGAGAATGGCTACAATAAACATGATGCGATTGTCAACCACCGGCAAAACAATCGGCCCACCGTGCGGCGCATGGTCACCGACACCGAACATGGCGGCAACGGCAGCGCCGATAGCCGAACCGGTCATAATGGAGGGAATTACCCGCAACGGATCGGCTGCAGCAAAGGGAATGGCTCCTTCCGTAATGCCGATCAATCCCATAGCCAAAGCACCATAACCGGCTTCGCGTTCCGTTTCATCATATTTTTTCGGTGCCAGCAGGGTCGCAACCCCCATGCCGAGCGGGGGAATACAAATGGCAACAGCAACCGGCCCCATTACCGTGTAAACCCCTTGTCCGATCATGGCTGCACCAAACAAAAACGCCACTTTGTTAACCGGACCGCCCATATCAAACGCGATCATCGCACCCATAACCAGGGCCAATACTACGGAACTGCCGGAACTCATGGACTTCAGACCGGCGGTCATGGATTCCATCAACCCGGCGATGGGATTGCCAATTACATAAATCATCAAACCGCCAACCACTAAAGCAGACAGAAGCGGAATCACAAAGATCGGCATGATCGGACGAATCGTCGGTGGAACCCGCCAGCCTTTAATCCATCTGGCCACATAACCGGCAATAAAACCGGCGATAATGCCGCCCAGAAAACCGGCTTTTATGTTCATGGCCAGGAAGCCGCCAACCATACCGGGAGCGATACCGGCCCGGTCGGCTATGGCATAGGAGATGAAACCGGCCAGAACCGGCACCATCATCTGGAATCCGGCAACCCCAATGTTCAGCATATTAACCAATACCGGGTTGGTTACATTGGCACCCTTTCCTGCTTCCACCCCGCTCAGAGCAATAGAGAACGCAATCAGTACGCCACCAATTACTACAAAAGGAATCATGTAGGAAACACCGGTCATTAAATATTGTCTAATTCTTTTTAATTCGTCCACCTTTTTTCCTCCTCTATACTATAAATGCAATTAACAAGCCTTGATATCTTTCAAGGCATTCAATACTTCCCGTCGGCTGTTCGCCTTTTTCAGGGATTCTACGAAATCATCATCCATCAGCTTACGGGATAATTGAGATAAGACCTTAAGATGAAAATTGTCCACATTCTCTTCCGGAACTCCCAAGAGGAAAATCATATTTACCGGACTGCCGTCGGCGGCATCCCACTCAATTCCGGTTTTGGATTTTCCAAAAACAATCATCGCCTCCTTCACTGCTTTTGATTTTCCATGCGGTATGGCTATTCCGTTTCCCACCCCCGTTGTGTAAGTTTTTTCTCTTTCCATAACGCTTTGGGTATAGTCATCCAAAGAGGCCAGCTTTCCTTCCTTTGCCGCCATAAGAGCCAATTGCCGAATGGCCTCGTCCTTAGTGGCGGCTTCGAAATCAAGTAAGATAAGATTCTCATTGATTAACACGGCAGAGTTCCCTCAACTTTCCTGATAGTTTTTCTTCCTCGTTTATATGCCGCAATTCAGCCAAAAACTCGTCGCGGTCAATTTCGTTATACAAATTGCCCAATAATGTTTGCACATAACGTAAATCACTCGTTGCCAGGGCTATTAGAAAAATAATATCGACCTGCTCTTCCCCATCCCAGCTGACCGGCTCATCAAGGATAGTTACGGCTACTACAGATTGATTGACTAACGAGGGTGCACCGTGTGGTACGGCTACCCCCTTGCCGATGGCTGTCGGCGCGGTACCTTCCCGGGCAACAACACTGCTGAAAAAATCCGGCCGGACATACTCCTTCTTCTCTAGCCGGGAACAGATTTCTTCTAAAATCGTTATTTTCTCCTGCCCGGCTTCCACTATCCGGATCCCTTCAAAACACAAAGGGCGGTCACTCCCCGGCGTGTTTTTAGCCGGCATGTCACTGAGAAATTGGGCAATCCGTTTAATATCATTTTGTGTCAGGAGCGGATTAATGTTAAGAACCGGCAAATTGGCCTCAATGGGTACGGTTGATATGATAATATCCACATCCTCCAGCACACTCTCTTTCAAAGCAACGACTGAAATAACGTCCTTGATTTCGATTTCCCGGAAACACCGGTGCAGCCTGGCCGCCAGCATCTGAGAAGTGCCAATGCCGCTTGTGCACACTACCAGAGCCCGGAATGGTTTTTGTGCCCGCTCCACGGCTGCCCCCAGGTGCAGCGCGATATAACCGATTTCTTCTTCCCCTACCCGGCGTCCCAGATAACGTTCAAACACGATACTCGTCATCCAGGCTACCCCGTAAATTTCCGGATAGTTTTCCTTAATCTCGTCTAATATGGGATTGCGCAATGTTAATCCATATTTTAAACGGTTAATGGTTGGTCGCAAATGTAAAATCAATCCGTTTTTAAGCTGCTTATCATCACTCAGGTCAATAGTCAGCGCATTTTCCGCCGCTTTGATAATCTCTTTCGTCATAACGGCGGCCAAATCATTACTTTCTTCGCCGTCCAGGTCCACATTGATCGCATCTACTTGATTTTGCTGCATTTTGGCACCCAGGATATGCAACAGAATATAAACGATCTCGGATTCCGAAAAAGTAATCTGAAAAGAATCTTGGATTTCCCTGGCAATCTGTTCCGCCACCGGATATTCATCTTTCTCCCGCAGGTTTTGCAGAACAGAAGGCGAAAAGCTGATATCTTTGTTACTTTCCAGACGTTTCATAGCGATGGCAATATGAATAATAAAACTAATATAAGCTTCATCGGAGAATCGGAACTTCAGCTTCGATTCAGCCCGGGTGACGATTTTTTCCAGTTGGTGATAATCCAAATTAAGCAGTTCTTTCAGTTTTAGCAGCGTTTTGTAATCAATCCGTCCATTGTAGTCTTCATACAAAAGCTCTTTCAGTTCATTTTGCTGCTTGTTAGAGGCAATCAGGCTGGCTACGGCATTACGCCATTGTTCCTCTTCTCCGCTGATCTCCAGGCCATAGTTGGTTTTGGCAATCAGAGTGAGATTAAATTTGGACAGCCAGTGTTCCACATCGTCCAAATCCTTATGCACGGTTACCCGGCTTACGTAAAGTTCATCGGCCAGCTCTTTAGTGGTAATCCGACCCTCACTGATTAAGAGACGTTTCAGAATATAATTTTTGCGGTCTTCCGGGGAAAATGGTTCTATAAAACCGGCCGCATTCCGGATTTCCTGGACTAGTGCCGTCTTACACCCGTCAGACCCCTCAATACTGATTCCTGATCCCGGTTTCTTCTGCAAGGTTAGTCCGT
Source organism: Allolucifera butyrica (assembly GCF_900476375.1). Lineage (GTDB taxonomy): Bacteria > Bacillota > Negativicutes > Sporomusales > UPPP01 > Lucifera > Lucifera butyrica. The sequence goes on from NZ_UPPP01000066.1 coordinate 10,525, forward strand.
TTTGCCGCACATAATCTTCTACTTTCGCCAATTCATTGCGAATCGTTTTATTGGATACTTTCAGCCGGCCGGCTATCGCATCGACAGTCACCGGCAATTTGCTTTCCAATAAAATATGAATGATTTCAGTAGTCCTGTCCACACCCACTTCACCCCTTAGCACAGCGTTGACGGTTGCTTTGAATCCAGGCAATAATTTCAAATAATTCTGACTTCCCTACAGGAGCTAAAGAATTTGTAAACAAAATTACCGCATCAATGTGGCAATTATTTTTTATCATCTTCATCCTTCCCTATCTTTAATTATAGCCACAAACTCAACAAATTCAATGCCTTCATACGTAACACTTTATGCCGCAACAATGTGGCAAAAATTTATTAATAAGAAAGACCGCTAGTGCGGTCTTTCGGCTCAATTTCTATTATTTTACAAAACCCGGCTTCTGGCCGGTTCCTCATTTAACCCCCAGGCACTCCGCGCACTCCAGGCCGCCCGGTATACTTCATCCAGACCATTGTTGGCCAAGAGAGCCTTATGCATAGTATGCAAAACCACTGCCGTGGTGACCATGTCTACCGTCTTTACCGGAATTCCTGTTTCCTGGGTAATCGCCGCTCCCACACCGGATAAGGAGCCCATATCCACCAGCAATACAATTCCCTTTCCTTCATCCACTTCTTTGGCCAGGGCAATTGCCTGAGGAAAAATGTCGTCGGCACAAAGTTCCATTGACATGTCAATAGCCCGGGCACTGCTCACGCCAAGCAGTTTATTGGCAAAATCGACAAGACTGCTGGCCGTGGATTTTCCGTGAGCAATCACCATAATTCCCACTCTGCTGTTTTCTTCAAAGGCCGACTCTTCCAGCGTCGCCAGCATGAGGGCTATAAAACCGGTTTCCTCTTCCGGTATATCCATATTGGCGTAGGCACCGATAATAGCAGCCATTTGTTTGGCAGCTTTCATCTCCTGCGGATAAGTACGGGCAATAAAAGGCAGTTTGGGATTGAGAATGACCTGGCCGCGTTCAATTCGCTGCAAGGAAGAAACAATGTGAATAGCCAGCGCCTGATATAACCGTTCACTGACCGCTTTATTCAGCAAATCGGCAACAACCGAACAGGCCTGGTCTAAAACCGGAATAAATGCCGGCGGTACCAGGTTAGGTAAGTAATCGGGGTCTATCGGGTCAACCCGGGGATAAATCTGGCGAAAATACTGGTCAATATCTACTTCAATGCATTTTACAACTTCTTCATCGTCAAGCCCCTGGCGTTCCAGAAAGTTAACCCGGTTCGCCAGCTGCTGATAGAAATCAACCGGCAACAGCCGTTCACTTTTATCCACGCTTAATAAATCGGCTGCGGCAGGTACAAGCAGACGGCCGGTCCGGGAAACAAGCCGGAAAGCTTCCTGATGCCGGGGATTGTCCGCAGTTGCCGATTGCCGCACTTTGGCCGGCAATGCCTCCCGGTCGATAAAAATATTTTGTTTTTGCCGGATATAGGTCAAAAAAACCTTAGCACAAATAATCTGCAAATCATTACGAAGTTGTCCGATATTGCCCGGACATTCATAAATCAAAAGCGCCAGTACGGCTTCCCTGTCCACTACAATGTCGGCTTGAATATGCGCTGCTTCCCGGGCCAGCAGGTATTTTACCAGTTGAAGCCTTTCCCGCATAGGACGGGCATTCAATTCAGGCAGGGAAATAACCATGGGAATTCGCCGCAAAAAGGTTTTAAGCATAAACGAATCCGGTTCCTCGGTCGTGGCTCCGACCATCATTAGCTGAACTTGCCGTTTATTCTCCACTTCTCCCATACGCCGGAACTGCCCTTTATCCAAGAGATAAAAAAGCATCTCCTGTCCTTCCGGCGGCATTCGGTGGATTTCGTCAAGAAAAAGCATGCCCCCGTCGGCTTTTTCCACCAGGCCGGCTTTTTCTTTTTCCGCGCCGGTAAACGCCCCCCGGACATGTCCAAAAAGCTGCGACAAAAGAAGTTGCGGATTATGGGCATAGTCCGCACAATTGAATACTACCATTTGCCCGCCCGGACGTACGCGCCCTTCCTTTTGGGCAAAAGCGAACATATACTCGGCAAATAAAGTTTTTCCTACGCCGGTAGGTCCCACCAACAGGGTATCCAGTCCTTTTGGCGGGTAGAGAACAGCCGATTTGGCCTGTTCAATGGCATTCTGCAAACTCCCTTCGGCTCCGACAAGATTCTCAAACACCGTTTCGCTTTTTTCGGTCAATGGCGCCTCTGTCTGAAACTGCCGTGTCATTAAAGGCTGCTTGACAACCGGATTTAGCGGCTCAAGGTTTCCTAATTCCCGGTGGTGTTGAATCGTATAAGGCATTATGCCGCTCCACCGGGGAAACTTTTTCTTCACCCAGGCAAAAGCCAGATAATAGGTCGGCCGGCCTACTGTTTTTACTACGGCGCCATCACGGTGCAGCTGATTTAAATCACTGCTCGTATTACTCCGCGACAAACCGCAGTGCATTGCCACCTGCTCGGCAGAAAAACCTGCCGGCTCATATTGGTTCAGTACTTCGGCGGGCATACCGGAACAAAGTTCTTCCAACGCCGTTAAAACTCGCAATTTACGCCGCTGCACCAAAGTCCCCCCCTCGCAAAACACTAACGAAACACTATCTATCTTTCTTTATTATAAGGGAGCCCGTTTCAGGATGCAAGATGAAAAAGACCACTTAGGGCGGTCTTTTGGTAATTGGAAATTAGTAAATTGGAATAAAGGCGCAGACGTAAAAAGAGGCCGCCGGTGTCGGCAGCCTCTTACTAAAACAATTTACTTTCTTATATGGACATAATACTAGCCAAGTTAAATTCTTCTGCGTCAATAACCTTTTTCTGTCCTAACGCGTCGGCAAAATCAATTGCCACAATATTGGCTCCCTGGCAGCCAAGCATAACATTCGTCTTGCCGTCAAGCAGCGCTTTGACCGCACCGGCGCCCAAACGGCTGGCCAGCACCCGGTCAAACACGGTTGGCGATCCGCCCCGTTGAATATGACCCAATACGGAGACTCGCGTTTCCAAACCGGTTTTCCGGTGAATATGATCACCAATCGCCATACCGTTGCCGGCCCCTTCCGCAATCACGATAATGCAATGATGCTTATTGGCTACCGCTTCTTTGACCCGTTCGCAAACCCTATTCAGGTCATAAGCGATTTCCGGAATCAAAATCAGTTCGGCTCCGCCGGCAAATCCGGCGGTAAGAGCAATCCAGCCCGATTCCCGTCCCATAACCTCCACGACCATAACCCGGCCGTGCGCTGAGGCGGTATCCCGAATTTTGTCAATGGCATCCACTACGGTATTTACGGCCGTATCGGCTCCCACTGTATATTCGGTTCCCCATAAATCGTTATCAATCGTTCCGGGAATCCCGGCAACCTTCATCCCCATCTCGCCTAGTATCCTGGCCCCACTTAAGGAACCGTCCCCGCCGATGACAACCAATCCGTCGATACCCAGTTCCTGCAGGTTAGCCAACGCCTTTTGCTGGCCTGCCGATGTCCGGAATTCCTCGCTGCGGGCAGTACCTAAAAACGTGCCGCCACGATGAATGGTATCGGAAACTGCACGGGAATCCAACGGAACAATCTGTTTGCCAATAAGGCCCACATAGCCGTTATGAACTCCGAACACTTCGATGTTTTTTGCTTGAGCCGCCCGAACAACGCCACGAATGGCGGCGTTCATACCCGGACAATCCCCTCCGCTGGTAAGAACAGCAATCTTATTAATCACAATCATTTCTCCTGTTCGTCAGTTTTAAGGCTATTTTACCATAAAAGCCTAGTCTTCCGAAACAGTATATTTTTGTTTTATTTGCTGTAAATACGCCCTAATTTCGGCACTTGTGCCTAATTTCATGGCTTCTTTCGCATAAGCTTGTGCTTCGTCCGTCTTAATCCTGCGGATGAGGTTTTTTACTTCCAGTACGGCCCCGGCATGCATAGAGAACTCATCCAGACCAAAACCGGTTAACAATACAGTAGCCAGTGGATCACCCGCCATCTCACCGCACATGCCTGTCCACTTGCCGGCATTATGTGATGCCTCAATGACCCGGGAAATCAGGCGGAGTACTGCCGGATGAAAATAATCGCTCAAATACGCCACTTGCTCATTCATGCGATCGACAGCCACTGTATATTGAACCAAATCATTGGTTCCGATACTGAAAAAGTCCACTTCCTGCGCCAGGACGTCGGCCATAACCGCCGCAGCGGGAATTTCTACCATGATCCCCACAGGCACTTTCTGCTTGCAGGCAATACCCTGCCGGGTCAATTCTTCCCGGGCCTGATTCAACATGCTTTTTGCCTGCCGGAATTCTTCCAGCCCGCTTATCATCGGAAACATAATATGAAGGTTGCCGTAGACACTGGCCCGCAGCAGGGCCCGCAGCTGGGTCTTAAAAATATCCGTCCTGGAGAAACACAGGCGGACTGCCCGCAAACCCAGAGCCGGATTGGCTTCCGGCGGCAATCCCAAATAATCCAGTTCTTTATCGCCACCTGCATCCAGGGTACGGAAAATAACCTTCTTATTGGGCAATCCTTCCAGCACTTGTTTGTAAGCTTCAAACTGTTCCTCTTCCGTCGGCAGTTCTGTACGGCCCATGAAAACAAACTCCGTGCGGAACAAACCGATACCGTCGGCATTTACATTCTGCACCTTGGCAATCTCCTGGGGAGTGCCGATATTGGCGGCAATTTCTACCACCCGCCCGTCGGCGGTCTGACTGGGCAGTTCTTTTACCGCCGCCAGCAGTTTCCGCCAGCGTTGGTAGTCCTCCAGTTTCTTTTCATATTTGGCAACGGTTGCGGCATCGGGGTCCACAAGAACCAAACCGGCACCGCCATCCAGGATAATCGTCGCCCGCGGGCTAATCTCATCCAGTTGGCCCCCCAGCCCGACGACAGCCGGCAAGCCGGCTGCTCTGGCCAGAATGGATGTATGGGACGTTTTACCACCCAAAGCGGTGACAAAACCCAGCACCTTATCTTTATCAAGCAAAGCCGTATCAGACGGCAGCAGGTCCTGGGCCACGACAATTCCATTGCTGACAGCCGCTGCTCCGTCATTGTCCCGCCCTTGCAATTTCCGGGTAAGCCGGCGCCCGATATCAGTGATATCCGCCGCCCGTTCCCGCATATAATCATTATCCATGGCGGCAAACATGGCCGCCATTTCGGCAGTTACTTTATGAACGGCGAAAACAGCACTTTGGCGATTGTTAATCATTTCGGTAACGGCATCGACAAGAGTAGGATCCTCCAGCATCATCCGATGCGCCGTAAAAATCTCCGCCTGCTTCGCACCCAACTTTTCCGTCATCGTTTCAATTTGCTTGTCCAGCTCCGCCTTGACCGCGGCACAAGCGGCTTCAAAACGCTCCAACTCTTCCTGTTCCGCCCCGGCGGCAATGGTTTCCGGGCAATCCTGCTGCTCCGTCTCTTCCAGCCATACCGCTTGCCCGATGGCGAACCCCTCCGACACTCCAATTCCTTGCAATGTTTTCATTTTACTCATTCTTCCCCGAACTTCTCTTCCACCATCTTCGCCAACGCTTTGATCGCTTCCGCAGCATCGGGACCTTCCGCTTCCAATACTACTTTGTCACCCATGGCAACACCCAAACTCATAACACTCAAAATACTTTTGGCATTTACCTTGCGGCCGTCTTTGGAAAGTGAAACGGTAGAATTAAATTTAGCAGCTGTTTGCACGAATACTGAGGCCGGACGAGCATGAAGCCCCGCTTTGTTTTGAATTGTAAGTGTCTTTTCCATAATCAGAATTACCCCTTTCCATTCTTACTATTACCTGAAACCTCGTTAAAGTTAACAAGCAATAATCATGCCAAGTAGTGTTTCATTGTTATAAAAGCAATATTCTAAACATTTCAAGGATTTTTACCCCAACAGCTGTAAGGCCCGCCAACAGCGTTTTGTTTGTGTTTCGTTTCAGTATTACTTATTTGATTCATTCCTTCTTAGTATGCCACTCGTTCCGGTATTTATATTTTAGCTAAAATGCATTTACCTTGTACTCATAATCGGCTATACTAAATATCAAAAATAAACTACGATGAAAATTATGCAAGCGAGGGAAAAACTATGCATCGATTCATTCTCTTTCGCAATATCCTGCAGGATCCAATAATCCAAAAAGTCCGGTATTGCCTGGCTCAGCCGGAAAAGGAAGAGCCTTACTTTGATCTTACGGGCGACTTGATCACCCAGGGAGAGTTGTTAGGCCTCAAAGGCAACCTCCTGGTCAGCTACATTATCTATTTACTTTCCCGGGACGAAAATATATTCAGTACCATGGCGGAAAAAGCCGGCCGCCATATTGGCTCCGGGCTCTACCAGGCCGCCATTCATGATATGAAAATTATCAAGGACCTGTTAAGAATCCGCTTGCCGGCCCGGTTGCCCCTCAGCGAATCTTATGAGCCGACTTTCCTTCATAATCAGTCCTATTGGGAAGAATTGCGAGCCTGTTTTCTTAGTGATGCTTCCCCCGGAGACATGGTAGAAAAATTAATTGAATTTTACCGTTGCTGTGGCACGGGTGATATGGCCGGCTATGCTGCCTTCCGCTGGAACAATACGGACCGGAGATTAAGCGGCATTGAACACTATGATCCCATTCGCTTGAACGACATCATCGGCTATGAGTATCAAAAGGAAGTGCTAATACGCAACACCCTTGCGTTTCTAGACGGCAAACCGGCTAATAATGTTCTCCTGGTCGGCGCCAGAGGCACGGGAAAATCGTCTTCCGTCAAAGCCTTGGCCAACGAATACTTCTCGCAGGGACTGCGTTTGGTGGAAATTGCCAAGCAGGAATTGGGGGCACTCCAGGCGGTTATGGCTTTTTTACGGCATAAAAGTAAAAAATTCATTCTCTTTATCGACGATTTATCCTTCGAAGAGTTTGAAATCGAATACAAGCATCTAAAATCGGCCATTGAAGGCGGCGTAGAACAAAAACCGGACAACGTGGTAATCTACGCCACATCCAACCGGCGCCACTTAATCCGGGAAAACTGGAATGAACGGAGCGGCGACGCCGACGATATCCATTTTAACGATGCGATAAACGAAAAGATCTCCCTTTCCGACCGTTTCGGCATTACCCTTACCTATCTCGCTCCTGATCAAAAAGACTACCTTACAATTATCAGCGAGGTTGCCCAACGAAACGGTATTTGCCTTTCGCCCGAAGAACTCAGGAAAGAAGCCCTGCATTGGGAAATGTCCCACAGCGGCCGTTCCGGCAGAACGGCGCAACAACTGGTCAATCATCTGCTCTGCCGGCAATCGTCGTAAAAATAATTAAAACCCGCTCAGCGCGGGTTTCCGGATTTGCCTTTTTCTTTAGCCGGCTTGGGAACGGCCCGTAAAACAATCTGGGTTCCGTCCAGCACCGGCTTAATTTCATAATCGACTATGCCTTCCTTAAATAATTTCAATTTTAACTCCAAGAGCAGCTTGCCAATCTTTTCTTCCAATTCAGGGCTTAAAAAGGCATTGGCGAAATGATCCGCTGAAGGTTTCTTGCTGCTTTTGTCCTGTTTGGCAGGCACTTCCTCATCCGGCATATGTTCAAAAGTAATCTTCTCCTGATAACCGGCCAGCATTTCCTGGTCGGTTAAATTTTTTTTAATTTTACCCATTCCTAAGTCCTCCCCATTTATCCTTGCGCTTCCTCCAGAGTAAAGCCGAACCGTTCCTCAATAAATTCAATAAATACTTTGCAAATGGCCGGGTCAAACTGCGAGCCGGAGCATCTTTTGATTTCCCGCAAACATTCCCGCAGACTCACCGGCTCCCGGTAACAGCGATGAGTTGTCATTGCGTCAAAGGTATCACAAATGGACAACATGCGGCTGAAAAAGGGGATCTCCGTTTCTTTCAATCCATCAGGATAGCCCCTGCCGTCAAAACGTTCATGATGATGGCGCATAACCGGCACAATCGCTTCTATACCCTCAATCTCTGCCAGCATATCGGCCCCGTCGGCGGCGTGGCGCTTCATAACGGCATATTCTTCCTCCGTAAGACGGCCCGGCTTAATCAGAATATGTTCCGGCGTCTTTATCTTGCCCACATCATGCAATAAACCAACCATATAGGCCAGACTGATTTCGTCGGAAGAGCGAAAAATCAGGCTGGCCAGGCCGGCCATCAGCTCGGCCACATGTTCGGCATGCATTGCTGTATAAGGATCACAATAGTAAATTTGCCGGCAAAACATTTCAATGGTGTCCATATCAATCTGTTCGATAATTGATAGCTCCGTTTGCTGTTTCATCTCCATCTCACCCTATCGTAGAGAAATATCTTGCCAATTAGAAATTTGTTTTCATGTCATTTTTTTATTTCTTCAAATATTCTGTAATTCCTTTTCCAGTTTTTCCGCCACCTGCCGGTGCGGACCGGCAAAAGCAAGCCGGCTCCATGCCGAAGGTTCCAACCAGACAATATTTTTCCCGGCCGGCAAATCACCCTTTTTAATTAACCGGCAACGGTAAAAAACAATATCCCACTGCCGGTGACTAAAAACATGTCTGGACTGCCAAAATAAACCTTCTCTCTCCACCTGCTGTCCCAACTTCTCAGCCATCATCCGCCGGTAAGCACCGAAATCATCGGTCTCGGTGTCCGCTATTTCGGTAGCAGGAAATTCCCACATGCCGGCCAGCAGCCCTTTAGCCGGCCTTTGCCGCAGCAAAAAAGCCCCGCCGTCTTGAACAATCCCGGCAACCACCCTTACAGTCTTTACAGCCATCTTCTTCCGGCGAAAAGGTACAACTTGTTCCAGTCCCCGCCGGCGGGCCTGGCACACGGTCTCCAGCGGACAAAGGCTGCAACGGGGCACAGCGGGAATACATATGGTCGCTCCCAGATCCATGATAGCTTGATTATAATCCCCCGGACGACTGACCTCCATATTTTGCAGAACCCATTCCGTAATTTGCCGCTTGCTGCTCGACAGGGCATTGTCTTCCCGCCAACAGTACAACCGGCTGAAAACCCGCAACACATTCCCGTCAACAGCAGTTGCGGTCTTATTATAAGCAATGCTCACGATCGCCCCGGCCGTATAATCGCCCACGCCCGCGACCGTTTTCATTTTCTCTTTCGTATCGGGAATCCGGCCATTGTATTGCGCTTGTACCTCCCGCACGCCCTTCAGCAAATTACGGGCCCGCGAGTAATAACCCAGCCCTTGCCAGTAATGAAGGACTTCTTCTTCTGCTGCGGCCGCCAGGTCCTCTAAAGTGGGAAACCGTTCCAGCCAACGTTCAAAATATGCTTTGACGGCTTCCACCCGGGTTTGCTGCAACATAACCTCGGAAACCCAAATTTTATAAGGGTCTTTATCCTGCCGCCAGGGCAGTTCCCGCTTATTGGCGTCATACCACGCCAGCAATAATCCTGCAAGACTCATACTGTTCTCCCTGAGCCTGCTTAAAAAGATGCAGATACTAGGCGCGGCGAGCATTCGAGCGAGGCGTACTCAGGCGTACGTTGAGTGAGAACGCGCAGCCGCAACAACGTAGGTCCCACATTTCGCGCCCTGAAATGATAACAGAGGACTGCGAAAAATGGGATTGATGCGCTTTTTAAGCAGGCTTTCCCAATAAAGTAATTAATTAAAATCCCGCACCGGAACCTGCACCATCGTTGCCAATTGGAGAAATGACTCCGCCCGCAGGGTCCGCCGGGCCTCAATGGCAATCTGGGCACAGGCGCGGGCATCATGCAGCGCATTGTGATGCTCAAAAACAAAAGCAAACTGTTTTGCCAAAGTAGACAGTTTATAATTTTCTATCTCCGGCCACACCTTGCGGGCAATTTCCACGGTGCAGGCATAGCGAAAGGACGGCCGGCGAAGCTGATATTCATCAAGAACAGTGCGAAGAACCCCTATATCAAAAGTGGCATTGTGAGCGATTACAATTTTATTTTCCAAATGCGGCCGGATCCGTTCCCACAGTTCAGCAAAAGTCGGTTTGTCGGCAACATCGGCCGCAGTAATACCATGAATACGGGTATTCCAGTAGTCAAAACGCAATACGGCCGGCCGGATCAAGGAATAAGCCGAACGGACAACCTGCCCATTTTCCACGGTAACAGCCGCCATGCTGCAGGCACTGGAACGGCTGCGATTGGCTGTTTCAAAATCAATAGCTACAAAATTCATTCTAGTCCCCTTCACTTTGGTCCAACTCTTCTGGTATTTCTTTCGACAATATTCGGCGAAACTGCCGGCAATTCCTGTTACTCCCAACCAGTAAACTAAAAAGAATACACTGCCGGCAGATTTTCGGCAAGTGTATCTTCGGACATTGGACATTGGGTGTTGGGTTTGGATGTTAGGCGCTTTTCGGCCACAAAAAAGCATTGGCCCCTGAGGAACCAATGCTTTTTAAGTTTAAGAACCTTGCCTGAGACCCTGCCGCAGGCTTTTTAGTTAGGAAGCCGTTCCAAAATGGTCCGGGCTACATAAACACCACTGGCGCTGGCTTGGGAGAGACCACGGGTCACACCGGCTCCGTCCCCGATAGCAAACATGTTGTTTATCTCGGTTTCCAGCAAATCGCTCAACTTTAAGCGGGAACTATAAAATTTCACTTCCACCCCGTATAATAAGGTGTCGTCATTAGCCATTCCCGGTGCAATTTTATCCAGTGCATAAATCATTTCAATAATATTATCAAGGTGGCGCTTGGGCAATACCAAGCTTAAATCCCCGGGCGTAGCCTTAAGCGTTGGCTTGGTAAAACTTTGTTCCAGCCGGTGGTCATTAGTCCGCCGCCCTTTTACCAAGTCACCGAAGCGCTGCACCAACACACCGCCGCCCAGCATGTTGGAAAAGGATGCGATCCGCTTGCCATATTGGTGGGGCTCATTAAAAGGCTCGGTAAACCGGTTGCTCACCAAGAGCGCAAAATTGGTATTCTTACTGTGCAGTTTTTCATCCCGGTAGCTATGCCCATTCACAGTCACAATGCCGTCCGTGTTTTCCGCCACAACATAGCCCTTAGGGTTCATGCAGAAGGTGCGGACCAAATCTCCGTATTGCTTCGTACGATACACCAGCTTAGCTTCATACACTTCGTCGGTAATATGCTGGAACACTTCCGCCGGAATCTCCACCCGCACGCCGACATCAACCTGGTTGTTAAACACGGACAGTCCCATTTCCTTGCATTGCCCGGCAAACCACTCAGCGCCGGCGCGTCCCGGTGCGGCAATCAGATATCGGCACTCGACCGGTGCGGCATCTTTTATTTCCAGCGCAAAACCATTGTCCTGTTTGTCGATTTTAGACACATGCCGGTTAAAGAAAAAGGTTATTTTATCTTTGAGAAATTCATATATCTGTTCTAAGATTTTAAGATTATTCTCAGTCCCTAAATGCCTGACCTTAGCCTCTAAAAGATGCAGGTCATAAGCTAACGCTCTTTTACCGATACTGCTGTCTTTCGTACTAAAGTATTCGGCCGGCGCACCATATTTTATATTAATCTGGTCAACGTAATCAATTAAGTTCAAAACTTCCTGGTCAGGCAAATATTCATTCAGCCAACCGCCAAATTCAGCGGTAAAATTGTATTTACCATCAGAAAAAGCACCGGCGCCGCCAAAGCCGCGCATGATACTGCACGGATTGCACTTGATACAGTGTTTGACCTTTTTTTCACTGATCGGGCACTTCCGGGCATAAATATCATGACCCGCTTCAATCATAATAATCCTGGCTTCGGGATTTCGGGAGATTAATTCGTAAGCTGCATAAATACCGGCCGGACCGCCGCCGATAATTGCCACATCATATAAACTCGACATGGTATTCCCCCATCATTTTAGTAGATTACTTGGCAAACCCATAATATTATACTTTATATTCCCCGGTCTGTACAGAAAAATTTTTCAAGTTAAACAATTGACATAAACGTCTTTATCCATTATAATTTCACCAAACGATCTAAATTTAATAAGGATAGAGGTGCGGTTAATAAGAGTAAGTGCCCCGAGTCGCCGACAAGGAAAGGCACTGAAAGGATTACCCGCCGAAGTATAAGCTTACGGTAAAAAGCTTATGCTGGTCTTGCATTGAATAGGTGTAAGACTGTCATGCGGAGTTGTCCGCATGGAGCGCTATCTGGTACTGCCTGGTCCATTCGTGTCCATTTGCGGCGGTTTGCGAGATAGTAATCTCGTAAATCGCTGTTTATTTTTTGGTAAAATTATTTCCCGGGAGGCATTATTCATGGCAAGAAAAACATTACCCTTTACCCATTCCCAATTGGAGTCAATACTCCAGAAATATCCGACTCCGTTTCATATCTACGATGAACATAGCATACGTCAAAATGTGCGAAAGTTATTGGCCGCTTTTTCCTGGGCGCCTTCTTTTAAAGAGTATTTCGCCGTAAAAGCTACCCCCAATCCGTCCATCCTGAAACTCCTGCGGGAAGAAGGTACCGGTGCCGATTGCAGTTCCCTGGCCGAGCTCGTATTGGCCGAGGCGGCCGGGATAAAAGGCGAAAACATCATGTTCACTTCCAACGATACGCCGGCCGAAGAATTTAAAAAGGCAGCCGAACTAGGCGCTATCATCAATCTGGACGATATCAGTCATATTGCTTATCTGGAAAAACACGTGGGCATTCCGGATATTATCTCCTTCCGCTATAATCCGGGACCTCTTTTGAAAGGCGGCAACACGATTATCGGTTACCCGGAAGAGGCTAAATACGGGTTAACGAAACCACAAGTTTTTGAAGCATACCGGACTATGCAGCAAAAAGGCGTAAAACGGTTCGGCATTCATACCATGGTAATTTCCAACGAACTCAATCCACAAAGCTTTGTGGATACGGCTAATATGATGTTTGACCTTATATTGGAACTGCACAAAGAACTGGGCATCACCTTTGAATTCGTCAATCTCGGCGGCGGCATTGGTATTCCCTATCGAACGGAGCAGGAAGCCGTTGATTTGGAATTTGTCGGCCAAGAAATCAAAAAAGCCTATGACGCAAAAATTGCCGCCAACGGACTGCATCCGCTTAGAATCGCCCTGGAATCCGGCCGTATGATCACCGGACCTTATGGCTATCTGGTCACTACCGTTCTCCATAAAAAAGAAATCTATAAAAATTACGTAGGCCTTGACGCCTGTATGGCCAATTTGATGCGCCCGGCACTTTACGGTTCCTATCATCATATCACGGTAATCGGTAAAGAAAACGCCCCCCTGGACCATATCTATGACGTAACCGGCTCTTTATGTGAAAACAATGATAAGTTCGCCATTGACCGGGAACTGCCGGTGATTGATGCTGGTGACGTCCTCGTTATTCACGATACGGGCGCCCACGGGCACGCTATGGGTTTCAATTATAACGGCAAACTTCGTTCCGCCGAGCTGTTGCTTAAGCCGGACGGCAAGGTGGAACTCATTCGCCGGGCGGAGACCCTGGAAGATTACTTCGCCACGCTCGATGTGTCCACCTGTGGTTTAAGCCTGGCCGCGGCCGCTAAAACAGAGGATCAGTGAGAAAGACCCCTTAGGCGGTCTTTCGATAAATGGCAATTGAACATTGGATATTTGAAAAAGACAACGACCCTATTGAGATTTTCGGCTCAGGGCGCAGAAAAACCCGTCTAAAAATCATTTTAGGCGTCCACACCGTCAGAAGGATCGTCTTGTCATAAGCGGAGGTTAAGTGCGTTGATAAGGCGATTCTTCTGCCGTTTTTGGCTATTAAACTTATACTTACTTCAAGGAAAGCCTGCCGGCTATATGCCGTGCAGGCTTAATTATTGGGGAATCCTTGAGGCTTAATGCAAAAAGGGACCGCCTTATAAAAAGCAGCCCCTTCATAAATTATGTTAACCCGCGGTACCGTTCCTCTATATGTTCAAACCCGCCACTAAGCAGGTGGGTGTCCCGGTTATGCTTTTGCCATCCTTTCTGAGAAGGCCCGACAGCCGCGATAACGTTAAACTCCCTTTGTATATGAGTAGGTTGAACATAAATGAGGGTGACGCACACCCCAGGCAAATCGGTCGGTATCACAACATCTGTTATGATATCATCCCTGCCGCCCGGATGCAAGAAGGATGATTCGCCAAAAAGCAGAACCGTTTTGCTTTTTGACATAATAATCTTACCTATGCTCAATTATACGTCAATATGAAGAAAAAACAGCATATTCTTTCGCTACCACAATAGGGTTCCTTGGAATACAGTCACCGCTTGTCCCAAAATGTGCACCCGTGTTCCCTTCACTGCCAGACGCAATTCACCGCCCCGGCTGGAAGCCTGGAAGGCCGTTAATTCCGTCTTCTGCAATTTCCCGGCCCAATACGGCGCCAGCGCACAATGTGCAGAGCCGGTAACCGGATCTTCGTTAATCCCGACAACAGGGGCAAAAAAACGGGAAACAAAATCAGAACCGGTATTGGCAGCAGCAGTGACAATCACGCCACGGACAGGAACCGTCGCCAAAACCCCGAAATCGGGCCGGAGGGTTCTCACCTGTTCTTCCTCTGCCACTTCCACCAAATAATCCATTTGATTGCTGCCGATAAATTCCGTTTTGACTCCCAACGCCGTTTCCAATGTGGCAGGGGCCTCCACCGCCACAACCGGTCTGGCGGGAAAATTCAGTTCAATCCAGCCGTCTTCCTGCCTGTTGGCAAGTAAAACTCCGCTGCGGGTATAAAATTCCACCGGTTCATCCGGCGCCAATATACCCTGTTCATAAAGAATATGAGCACTGGCAAGCGTAGCATGTCCGCATAACTCCACTTCCACTTTGGGTGTAAACCAGCGCAATTGGAACCCGTCCTCCTGCTTAACAAGAAACGCCGTTTCGGAAAGATTCATTTCCATTGCCACCTGCTGCATCCATTCCGCCGTCTGCTCTTCCGGTAAAATACAGACGGCGGCCGGGTTGCCTTTGAAAGGTTTTGTGGTAAAGGCGTCGACCTGGTAG
The DNA here is from genome assembly GCF_900476375.1 of Allolucifera butyrica. GTDB lineage: Bacteria > Bacillota > Negativicutes > Sporomusales > UPPP01 > Lucifera > Lucifera butyrica. The sequence continues at coordinate 25,598 of NZ_UPPP01000066.1, forward strand.
ATGGTGACCGGCATTGCATTCCCCCCTTTAATACGATCCATTAATTTCCACACAAATCAATAAATACCTTTTTCAATTCCCGCCGGTTAATAAAATAATAAATCCCCCGCAGAACCGAGGGATACTTACTATTTTTGTCCGTGACGGAATAGGATACTATAGAGGTGATATGGGATGGTCTACTCAATTCTGATAAATTTAGCCTCCCGCCGATTAACTTTATTCCGGGAGGGAAAAATAGTCCGTTCCTACCCCGTCGGTATCGGTAAAATGCTCACACCCACACCTACCGGTACGTATACAATCGTTACTAAGAATCCAAACCCGGGCGGGCCCTTCGGCGTTATGTGGCTGGGACTCAGTATACCGCATTACGGAATTCACGGTACCAATAATCCGGCTTCTGTCGGCCAAATTGTTTCTCATGGCTGCATCCGGATGTATAACCGGGATGTGCTGGAACTGGCCAATTTGGTGCCGATTGGAACGCCGGTAATAATCCGGTAACCTGGTCCCTCTTATCGGGAAATACTTATCCGGAAAAAGGCGCGGATATTCCTAAAGACTGAACGTTTTTTTGTTTCTTTAGCACTTCCTTCTTACGCTTCATCTCGTACATGTCCCGGTCGGCCCGAATCAGCAATTCCTCAATTGTGCAAGGTTTTTCCGGATCATATACAGCAAAGCCCACGCTCAAAGATAACGAATAACGCTCACTTTGGATTGTCTCTTTTTCTTTCAAACGTTCGGCAATCCGCTGGGGGAATGAAGTATCCGTATCCAGCGCCAAAGCAACAAATTCATCGCCGCCAATGCGCGCTACAATATCAGACGAGCGAAAGATCTCTTTCAGTGTTTCCGCCGCCCGGATTAATACCTGGTCACCTACATGATGGCCAAATTGGTCGTTAATTTGTTTCATATTATCAACGTCCGTATAGCATAAAACGAGGGACCGCTTGGACCGGTTGGCCACCTTAAGATGATGGCGGCCAAAAGTAATAAATCCCCGGCGGTTATGAACGCCGGTCAATTCATCAATTAACGATGCATTTTCCAATTCCCGTAACACTTTTTGCCGCTCCATGGCAAAAAGGATCGACCGGCCCAGTGTGTTACCATCAAATTGGTCATTTACCAAAAAATCCTGAGCCCCCTCCCGGAGCGTATCCGCTGCCGCCACCGCATCATCACAGCCGCCGATCACTACTACCGGTACGCCCGGCGCCTGACTTCTTACCCGCACCATGGGGCCGGATTTTCCTTGATCAGGCAGGGAAAGAATCAGCAAAACCACGTCGACTTTCATTTCTGAAGCCATTGTAATCCCTGTCGATAGACTTGCAGCCCGGTGCAAGGAAAATATTCTGCCATCATACCCGTTTACCAGCATTTCACTCAGCTTGAGATATTGATTCTCCTCGCCAATTACCAATACGGATACCGGCTCTTTTAACACAGAATCACCACCTTTAAAATTGGCCGGTAAGGAAGTTAGCGTTGCGGCCGCCGATGCCAGGACTTGCCGCCGCATAAGCATTTATATTGCGGCGTTGGGCCGCTCTTAGCCTGATACACCTTAGCGCCACAAAGGTCACAGATCCATATTCTGCTTGTCTCGGTAGAAACATTGTCCACGATTCGGTAAATCCCGGTATGGCCTGTTCTATCCATCAAATGAACCATGATTCTTTCCTCCCTGCGCTTCCAGATAACGGATAAACATTACCTGATACCGCCCGCTGTCTTTCATTTTAAAACGGTTGTAAACTTCATCAATACAGGCTTTCCAGCCATCTACCTCATACGATTTAACTTTGGCCTGAATTGAATTTGCATAATTCCATTCCTGAATTCCTTCCAGAAACATAACTTTAGCTTGGAGAACGTGATTTCCCGCATGCTCCGCACATCCGTCCACCTTTGGTCATCTCCTCACTTCTTGAGTCTGGTGTTTCAGTTATCATTGTGCAAATGTCAGTAATCTAGTGTTTATTATATTTGTTAAAAATTACCATTTCAAGTAAAATAAACTGACTCCCTTCGTAGGATATTTACATTCTGTAAACTAGCAGCTTAAATTTTGACATTTTTCAACAATGCACCTTCGTTCTATGTCTCTTATGCAGTATAGATCCTTACATTTCCTCATGAAATATGTCGAAAATATATATAATTTTCATGCATTGCATGAGAAAGACCGCTACGCGGTCTTTCGGCTCAGGGTGCAGGGCTCAGAGCACGGGAAAACCATTTGGAAATCATTTCAGGCGAATAACCCAGGCAGAAGGATCGTCTTGTCATAAGCGGAGGTTTCCCACATTTCGCACTCTGAACTTATGGCGACAATATCTTCTCCCAATCCATAGCCACAAAGTAATAATGACCTTATACTTCGCTTAAAATTCCCTAAGTTTATCTTTTCCCGAGAGAAGTATTGTCGAGTGACAGAGGACTGCGAAAAGTGGGTTTAGTGGCAACGGCGTAGCGTTGATAAGGCGATTCTTCTGCCGTTAACGGCTATCACCTACAAAATCACTTAAGTTCTGTTCTTGATTTACAAGAATTTTTAGCCTCTGATCTATCAAGAAAGACCGCTAACGCGGCATGGCGCAGGGCGCAAAAATCCGTCCGGTGTTACGTACGTAAAGAACCCCAGACCAAAAATAAATGGTCTGGGGTTCTTTGCTATTGTTTTATCCCCTTCTATTGAGCCGTAATTCCATCAGCAAGTCCTTGCTTCAGCCGGCTAACAAACGCGCCGACCTGTTCCACCAAGCCGTCCGCCGCCAAGTGGTTTTCGATGACTTTGATAACTGCACTGCCGACAATGACACCGTCGGCCAGTTTGGCGGCAGTAGCCGCCTGGGCAGGCGTCGATATGCCAAAACCCACAGCCAGCGGCAAATCGGTTTGGGAACGGACCATCGTTAAAAAACCGGCCAGGCCGCCGTCCAACTCCTTTTGCATGCCCGTTACGCCGGTTACGGACACACAATATAGAAATCCCTTGCCAACACGGGCAATTTGCTTAACCCGTTCCAGCGGTGTTGTCGGCGCAACCAGCATAATAACGTCTACATTGCAGGCAGCGGCGGTTTGCCGCAGTTCCTCACTTTCCTCCAGCGGCAGATCCGGAACAATCAACCCGTCAACCCCTGCGCCGGCGCAGGCTTTTGTGAACCGTTCAATTCCGTATTGCAGTATGGAATTAAAATAGACCATGAGTATAAGCGGAATAGCCGTTTCCTGACGCAATGACCGCACCAGGTTAAATATCTTCTCAATCGTAATCCCCTTTTGCAAGGCCCGCAGCGATGCTGCCTGAATCACCGGTCCGTCGGCCACGGGGTCGGAGAAAGGCACCCCCAGTTCAATGATATCCGTGCCGTTTTTCTCCATAGTCAATACCAATTTTCGGGTTGTGTCAAGGTCAGGGTCGCCGGCGGAAATGTACGTAATCAATGCTTTTTTCCCGGTTTGCCTTACATCGCGAAATCGATTCTGAATTGCATTCTTCCTGTCCATCTTACTGCACCTCCTGATAGGCGGCTACTTGTTCCACGTCTTTATCGCCCCGGCCGGAAAGGCAAACTACCATAATATGGTCCGCCGGCAGTTCCGGCGCCAGTTTCATGGCCTGTGCCAAAGCATGGGAGCTTTCCAAAGCCGGAATAATGCCTTCCGTACGGGCTAAAAGATAAAAAGCCTCCAGCGCCTCCGTGTCAGTAACCGCTGTGTAGTTAACCCGCCCGCAGTCTTTCAGATAAGCATGTTCCGGTCCTACGCCGGGATAATCGAGACCGGCGGAAATCGAATGCGCTGGCAGTATCTGTCCGTCCTGATCCTGCAGCAAATAACTCATAGCCCCGTGCAGCACCCCTTTGCGACCCTTGGATAAGGTTGCCGCGTGTTCGTTCGTATCAATCCCCTTACCGGCCGCCTCCACCCCGATTATTGTTACGGTTTTATCTTCCAGAAAAGGATAAAACAGCCCCATAGAATTGCTGCCGCCGCCGACACAGGCGATAATGCTGTCCGGCAGGCGACCCTCCCTTTCCAGCAGTTGCTGCTTGGTTTCATCCCCGATCACCCGCTGAAAATCGCGGACGATTGCCGGATAGGGATGAGGACCGACGACCGAACCGATTACATAAAAAGTGTCCCGCACATGGCCGACCCAGTATCGCAGCGCTTCATTCGTCGCATCCTTAAGGGTCCGGCTGCCGCTGGTTACCGGCACAACTTCCGCTCCCAGCATCTGCATGCGAAAAACGTTCAGGGCCTGCCGTTTTACATCTTCTTCACCCATAAACACTTTACAGCCCATACCGAACAAAGCTGCCACGGTTGCCGTGGCTACGCCGTGCTGGCCCGCTCCGGTCTCCGCAATGACTTGCTTTTTCCCCATCCGCCGGGCCAGCAGAGCCTGCCCGACCGTATTATTAATTTTATGAGCTCCTGTATGGTTTAAATCTTCCCGCTTTAGATAAATCCTGGCTCCGCCCAGATGAGCACTCAATTTGTCCGCAGCATACAATAACGACGGACGGCCTATATACTGACTGAAGTAGAAGGCTAACTCCCGCTGAAATTCAGGTTCCTGCTTTAGACGGTTATAGCATTTTTCCAGTTCACTCAGGGCCGGAACGAGTGTCTCCGGCACATATTGGCCACCGTACTCACCGTAACGTCCTATTTTCTTCGTTTCCATATTCCCACCTCCGAATAGTTGTGATAAATTCTCTGATTTTAGCGGCGTCCTTCCTGCCGTTGGTTTCCACGCCGCTGCTGACATCAACTGCAAAGGGGCGTACCGCCCGGATAGCCTCCAGTACATTGCCCGCGTGCAAGCCGCCGGCTAAAATCATCCTGCTCCTTAACCCGGACCGGACCGCCAATTCCCAGGGAAAAACCTGTCCCGTCCCCCCTGCCTGCCCTAAAGAGTAGCTGTCAAGCAGCACCATACTGTCCGGATAGTTTTTCAATTCAGCCAGGGAGTATTCGTCTTTGACGCGGAACCCCTTAATCACTTTCTGGGAAAAACGTCGGCAGTATTCCGGCGACTCCCGGCCATGAAACTGCAGCGTATCCAGGCCGCAGTACCCGGCAATATTCTTCACTTCCCTTTCCGAAGCATCGACAAATACCCCGACCTTGTTCACTAAGGGCGGCAAGGCATGACATATTTCCCGGGAAATAGCAGCGGAAATTTGTCTAGTACTGGGAGCAAAAACCATACCGACGGCATCGGCGCCGGCCGCCACTGCGACTAAAGCATCTTCAACCGTTTTTATGCCGCAAATCTTAATCCGGACCATCCCTATCACCTGCCAATTCCCGCAATTTCCGCCACGGCGACGGGCTGCGCATCAAAGCTTCTCCTACTAAAACGGCCTGCACACCGCATTGAGATAAAACTTCGATATCCTGTTTGGTGAAAATACCGCTTTCGCTGACCAGGACCCGGTCGTCCGGAACATACGGCGCCAACCTGAAGGTAGTCTCCAGGCTCGTCTCGAAGTTCGCCAGATTTCTGTTATTGATGCCAATAATGGCGGCGCCGCTTTCGACAGCCGCTTCCGTTTCTTCCCTGGTGTGCACCTCGACCAGGCACATCAGATCCAGTTCGTGGGCCAGATCCAGATAATTTTTAAGCTGCTGCCGGGAAAGAGCCGCAACGATAAGCAGAACGGCATCTGCGCCAAGTACCCGGGCTTCATAAAGCTGATATTCATCAATTATAAAATCCTTGCGTAAAAGCGGTATACGGGTTGTCTGTCTGGCCAGCCGCAGAAAGTCGGGCCGGCCCTGAAAAAAGAACGGTTCCGTCAATACCGATATGGCCGCTGCGCCATTCCCGGCATAGGCAGTTACCACCTCCTCCGGTGTCAGGTCGGTCCGGATCACACCTTTGGAAGGTGACGCCCTTTTATATTCGGCAATCAGATTAACTCGTCCCGGCTGGGACAAGGCTGCTTTAAAACCTTTGGTTGCCGGCATTTTACCGATTAGCGGCAGCCATTCGGCTACCGGTTTCGCCGCTTTTCGTTTTGCCACTTCCTGCCGGGTGGCAGCCAAAATCGTTTCCAAAATCATACTATTGCATCTCCCCGGCGGTAAATTGGCGTAATTCCTCTAGTTTAGCCAAAGCCTTGCCACTATCAATACTATTTGCCGCCAACTTAACCCCGGCAGCTAAATCCGGTGCCCGATTACCAGCTACCAATGCGGCCGCGGTATTTAAAAGCACAATGTTCCGCCGGGGTCCCTCCGCTCCCTGCAGGATAGCCAGCGTGATTGACGCATTTTGGGCGGCATTGCCGCCGGTAAGGTTCTCCGGCTCGGCCCGTTCGAAACCGAAATCTTCCGGCGTTATCTGATACGTATGAAGAGAGCCGTCTTTCACTTCCGTAATCCGGGTCGGCGCACAAACCGATATTTCGTCCAACCCGTCCAGTCCGTGCACGACCAAAGCATGCTCCGTCCCCAGACGCTGCAGCACGCTGGCCAATACAGTGGTTAACTCAGCCTGAAATACGCCCACTACCTGACTTTGCGCCCCCGCCGGATTGGTAAGGGGCCCCAGTATATTGAAAATAGTCCGGATGGCAATTTCCCGCCGCGGCCCCACTACATTTTTCATGGCCTGGTGAAAGACCGGCGCAAATAAGAACCCCATGCCGGTTTGCTGCAGCATTGCTTCCACGGTTGCCGCGCTCAATTGAATATCAATTCCCAAGGCTTCCAGAACATCGGCACTACCGCATTGGCTGGATACCGACCGGTTGCCGTGCTTGGCGATTTTCAGCCCTGCCCCGGCGGCGGCAATGGCAGCTGTGGTAGAGATATTAAAGGTGTTTTTACGGTCGCCGCCCGTACCGCAGGTGTCAACCACCGGACCGCCGGTCCGGACGGCAGTGGCTTTACGCCGCATGACCCGGGCGCAGCCGGTAATTTCCTCCACCGTTTCCCCTTTAATGCTAAGCGCCGTAAGCATACCGCCGATTTGGGCCGGTGTAGCCGTTCCTTCCATAATGGCTTCCATCATGGCTTCCGCTTCTTGTTCATTCAAATGTTCGCCCCGGACAACCTTGTGAAAAATCGGTTGAAACATCATGCTCTCTCCTTCCGTAAAAAATTCCGCAAAATGGTCTTACCTTCCCCGGTCAAAATAGATTCCGGATGAAACTGCACCCCTTCCACGGGATATTCCACATGGCGCAGTCCCATTACAACGCCGTCGGCAGTATGGGCCGTAACTTTTAAACAGGACGGTACCGTCGCATCCACAATCAGGGAATGGTAGCGGGTAGCGGTAAAGGGCCCGGCAATTCCCCGGTACAGTCCTTGCCCGTCATGATAAATCGTAGAAACTTTGCCATGCATTATCACGTCGGCTCTACGCACGGTACCGCCAAACACCCGGCCAATTGTCTGATGCCCCAGGCAGACTCCCAAAACCGGAATGTGCGGGCCGCATACCGTGACCACTTCGCCGGAAATTCCCGCCTGCTCCGGCGTTCCCGGTCCGGGAGAGATAATAATATGGGAAGGAACAAGCTGTTCCAATTCCGGCACCGTAATCTGATCATTCCGGTATACCGCAATGTCGGCTCCCAATTCGCCCAGATATTGCACTAAATTGTACGTAAAAGAATCATAGTTATCAATCACGGCAATCATCGATGTCCCTCCTCGGTTAAAATCAGGGCCTTCAGCAGCGCCCTGGCTTTATTCAGAGATTCTTCGTATTCGGCTTCCGGTACCGAATCGGCCACAACTCCGCCGCCGGCCTGCACATGGACCTTACCGTCAGCTACGACAAAGGTACGGATGGTTATACACGTATCCAGACTGCCGGAAAAGCCGATATACCCTACCGCACCCGCATAGGGCCCCCGTTTGGTCTGTTCCAGTTCGCGGATGATTTCCATGGCCCGCACTTTGGGCGCGCCGGAAACTGTACCGGCGGGAAAACAGGCCATCAGCGCATCAATTGCATCTTTCCCCTCTTGCAGCCGACCCTGTACGGAAGATACAATGTGCATAACATGAGAATATTTTTCCACTGCCATCAGCGTAGGTACCTGTACCGTTCCATAGGCAGCGACTTTACCAATATCGTTGCGGCCCAGGTCAACCAGCATAATGTGTTCCGCCCGCTCCTTTTCATCCTGCATCAATTCCTCCGCCAGCATTTGATCTTCCCGTGCCGTCTTGCCCCGGCGCCGGGTGCCGGCAATGGGACGCGTTTCCACCACTCCCCCCTCCAGCCGTACTAATAGCTCCGGTGAGGAACCAATGAGCTGAATCCCGCCAAAATTGAGATAATACAAATAGGGTGACGGATTGACCGACCGCAATGTCCGGTAAATTTCAAAAGGACTTACTTGCAGCTTGGCGGACAGCCGCTGGGACGGCACAACCTGAAAAATATCGCCCGCGGCAATGTATTGCTTGGCTTTGATAACCATCTCCATGTATTCGGTCTGGCTGCGGTTTGACTGCACCGGCGCCGGAGCCGCCGTCATCCTGGGAGGAACCGCCGGCGGCCGCTGAAGTTTTGCTTTCATTTCCGTCAACAGAGCGACAGCCTCTTCATAATCCCGGCCGGCATGACTTGTTATCCTGGCACAAACAATCAGCTGCAGCCTATGTTTAACATGGTCAAAAACAAGGATAACCCGGGGAAAAAGCAGGCTGCAGTCCGGCAGTCCCAGTTGGTCATTTTCATTGGGGGGAAGTTTCTCCAGATGCTCGACCATATCATAGCCGAAATAGCCTACGGCTCCGCCGTAGAAACGGGGCAGTCCCTCAATTTCCGCCGTTGTAAAGTGGTTCATTACTTCCCGCAGAATCGTAAACGGATTCCCCTTTTGCTTCGTGACCTGCCCGTTTTCAGTGATCAGACAAGTATCACCGGATACGGTAAAAGTTTGAAAAGGCCGCAAGCCGATAAAAGTATACCGCCCTAAATGTTCGCCGCCTTCTACACTTTCCAGCATAAAACCGGTTTCTTCCCCCACAAGCTTGCTATATACGGAAATGGGGGTTTCCATATCAGCATTCAGTAATTCGTATATGGGAACTACATTGTTTTCCTGCGCCAAGCTCAGGAATTCTTCCCGGGATGGGGTTGTCATCGCTTTATTACCTCCCTTTTATAATTGTAAAAAATAAAAACCCTTTCATCCTTTAAATAAAGGACGAAAGGGTTAACTTCCGCGGTACCACCTTCAGTAGGCCTAGCCTCACTCTTAGGGTACAGGCTCAATTTCCCGCCGGAAAGCGAAGGAATGGAAACGGAAAAATAAAAAAGCTTCCGTCCGATTAAGGACGAAAGCTCTGCACTTCCGTGGTACCACCTTAGTAGGCTAAAACAGCCTCGCTCTCAGGTACGGGATGACTCCGATACCCTGTCTCTTGTTTTAACGGCGAGACCATCCGGCTAAGCCTACTATTACTTCGGTTAGCAGCTCAGGGGCCCATTCACCAGAAAGATACCTGCGAAGCTTACACTGCCCTCCGCTCGCTGAAAAGCTCGTTTTCTGCCTACTCTTCCCCGTCAAAGCTTTTGAATTATGGATTTGAGAATAGAATATCATTTACTGTCTTATTTGGCAAGAATTTTTTTAAGCCGTCAGGTGCCTTTTAGACAGCCCATTAATACTTTTCCATTGTTTATTGTTTTGGCAATGTGTTATACTTATGCCGGATTATCCAAATCCATATTTCATATTTTCCAAACGATATTGAAATTGCAAAACAACGGACTAAAAAGGCAGGTGTAACTATGGACAGTGTAACTGCCGGCCACTTAAAAGCCGGAATCATTTTTGGCGACCATGCCGCCCAGGAATACATTTATCTTCCGCCGGGTGAAGTGGGTGTGGAAGAACCCGTCTGCATCCTGGAATCCCGCGAAAAAAAACAGGATATTTCTCTGGAGGAGGCCGTTCTCCTGGTAGCCCGTCTCGGCCTGAAGCCGGTGCGCCATCCCCGCTGGGGCAGCCGCTCCTATTAAATATATTGCTTAATAACCGGCAGCATCGAACTTGAGAATGCCCACCGGAGACTCTTTACTATTCTTTACACTCAGAACAATCGTATCCCCCGGTTTGACCAGCGGCAGTTTCGCCGATACGTTGACTGAACCGACAAAAATACGCGGATCATTTTCCAGGGTAAGATAAAAATACGATTCACCGCCTTTTACAACCTGGGAGAAACGAACTACCTTGCCCTGCACTTGCTCTTGCTGCACTGCATTACCGGGTACAAAGGCGTTGCCCCGTCCGGCAAGATTTTGCTCATAGGCGTTAAAGGCGCTTTCAATATCCGGGCCAACCCCTACGATGTTGTAATTTTCAACGGAAATAAAAGATACTTGCTTTAGCAATCCTTCTTTATCTTTTAACGGGGCAATGTAGGTCGGTACACCGTTGATATTGTAAAGCACCGGATAGCCGGCCCGGTACCCTTTCTCCTGCACCTGCCCTTCCGCCGATTTTCTGGCGGCGTCTTCGGTAGCGCCGGCCACCTTGTACCACTTGGCTTCCTTAGTACGCGAATTTACCATAATAAAACCAACCGTACTCTGGTCTTTGCCGGAAGAAGTAATGCCTGTATACCAATATATATTATTGTCATTGCCATAAATTAAATTCAGCTGGTTGCCGGCAGGTTTCAGGGTTCCTGTCTTGGCCAGGACCGAATTCCAAAAACCGTTAATATATTCACCCCAGTCGCTAATCTGTCTATAGACAAATTCCTCCGGCTGCACCCGGTCCACCCACTGAGGAACATCGTTCATGGAATACCGGCTAATCTCACCGGTCTGGGCATTAACCAGCACCACTCCCACCGCATCGGAACCGGCGTAGCCGATTTTGTTTTTATATAAGGTCACTACCCAATACGGTGTCAGATTATCATCGACCTCAAAGGAGAAATCTGTCATTCCTACGTTAACAATCCCGTGCCAATATAGATACCGCGGTAGATAATCCAGAAAAAAGCCGTTGAGCTGATATTTTATAAAGGCAGTCTGGACGAGACGGACATCCTCCGGATTGGTAGCCGATACCATGACATAGCCTTTGCTGCCCGTTGCCCGGTTAGTAAGCCACTGAAAAAACCCCCGGTATTCCAACGGAGCGACATAATACAGTTGATTCCGCACCTTTTGCAATGACATTTCGCCCATACGGGTTGTGCTGCCCAAAGCAGGCACTTCACCGATCTTTTTATCGGCCAATTTAACCGCCGTCTCCGGATCAATGATGCGAATCTGCGCCAGATCGATCGGTTCCACGTCGGCCGAAAAAGTACTCTCCTTCACCGGCCCCAAAAGGCGGCGGTAGGACTGACTGAAAAAAAGAGTGTTACTGGTGAGTATCGGTAAAATCGCGGAGTTAAGAAAACCGGCTATGATTAGAATAATACCGACAATAGCGATTTTTCTTTGTCTCGCTGCCAGTTTATGTCCGGATATGTTGACTACTTTCTCCTCATCCTTCCCTTCTCCGCCCAGCAGCCGGTTGAGCAACTGTCCCCAAGGAGAATTGGCAAATGCCGCCTGACCGTGCCGGATCAAAGAACGAGCCGAGAAGGCAAGCAGCACAACACCCCACAGAATAAAAAGCGGCGACCAGTCTACAAAGCCCCAGGCAAAAACAGGTTGTTGAAAATAAACAAACAGCAGCGTCAAAACAGACGCAAGTACGATCAAAGACACTTCATCACCCCAAAATATTCAATATTCATAGTATAGCCATTTTTTATTTTCTTCTGCGCCAGAGCGGCAAAATCCTTTAAAAGTTCGGCTCATGGCGCAGGGCTCAAGGTGCAGACAAAGAAAAAAACAGGCTGCCGGTGTATACCGGCGGCCTGCTCCTTTCTAAAGTATAATAGAAAGTCTTAAAGACTGCCTAAATGATTTAGACAGGTTTTTCGCGCCCTGCGCCATGAGCCCTGAGCCGAAAGACCGCGTCGGCGGTCTTTCTTGATTCAAGAAAGTTTAACCATACTGCGGCTGCCTTCTGCTGCCGCTATCACGGCGGCAAGCGGACTGCCGACGGAAGCTTCCACGGCAGCCATAATGCTGCCTTCCAGGATGGGAGCGTCCGCAATCTTTACGTCAATCTCCCCGGGCAACAGTTCAATCGCCGTTTCCGTACTCAAAACAGCACTGCCAAGATCCACCAGCACCACGACTCCGTCTCCCGAATCAGCCCTTACAATGGCCTCGCTGATGCGGACGGCATCTGTGCCGATCGCGCCGTCATTCATTCCGCCGGCGGCAATCAAATTCAGTCCCGGTCCGGCCATCTGAGCGGCCAATTCTTTGATACCGTCGGCTGCTTTCCGGCTATGGGAAACAATGACCATCCCCACCATTGGCTATCCCTCCTGACGGCGGCAAAAATCCGCCAGCGCCGCCAGCATCAGATAAGCTGACGTAGCGCCGGGATCCTGATGCCCCCGGCTGCGTTCACCCAAATAACTGGCCCGGCCTTTGGTCGCAATGATAGTCTTGGTATATTCGACTCCCTGTAAGGCCGCATCCCGCGCCAGTTCCAGGCACTCAACCAGTGTCCTCTGCTCCTCCATTCCGGCCACAAACGCTTCATAAGCCGGTTCGAGAGCATCAAGCATGGTTTTCTCGCCTCGCTGCGCCTTTCCCCGCTCCTTGATTCCGGTAATTGCGGCGGCCAGCATTTGCGCCGCTGCAGCCGCATCCAGACTCCATTTTCCCTGGCTGGCGGCGGCGGCCCGCATAAAGGCTGTTCCATATAAAGGACCTGATGCTCCACCAACGGTAGAAATCAATGTCATTCCAACCGTTTTTAAAACGAAGCTAATATCTTTGTCAGGCTCTAGCCCGGTGAGTTTAGTCATAACCGCTTCGAAGCCTCTGGCCATATTAATGCCATGGTCGGCATCACCAATGGCGGCATCTAAAGCAGTCAGGTTTTCCTTATTAGTAATAATCGCCTCACCGATGGCCTGAATCGCAGCGATAGCATAAGCACTCACATTGATCTCCCCCTATCCAGGTTATCCCGGCCAATTTTGTTTGTGGTTCGTCGCAGCATCTTCTCAATCAGTAACCCGGCTAGAATTGCACAAATGCCGGCGTGTCGGCAGGGGCCAATAACAATGCTTTAAGTTCCGCATCCAGTTTCAGCAAAGTAATCGAAAACCCGGCCATTTCCAGAGAAGTCATATAATTGCCTACAAAGGTTTTGGCTGTCTTGATCCCTTTCGCGTTTAGAACCGCCGCAACTTTCCGGTTTACAACATACAATTCCATCAGTGGCGTAGCTCCTAACCCATTGACCAGTACGGCAACTTCATCCCCCTGTTGCAGCGGCATATCGGCAAAAATTTTCTCCAGCAGATGCGAGGCAATTTCATCGGCAGAGCGAATATTCTCCCGGTGCGTGCCCGGTTCGCCATGGATTCCCATACCGATTTCCATTTCGTCTTCCGCCAGGGTAAAACTGGGTTTGCCTGCCGCCGGTACAATACAAGGCGACAAAGCCATTCCCATGGAGCGCACATTAGCAATCACCTTTTCCGCAATCCGCTTGACTTCCGTCAGGTCAGCCCCCGTTTCCGCCTTGGCGCCGGCAATCTTGTGCAGCAATACCGTTCCGGCAATGCCTCTGCGTCCCGTAGTCCAAGTGCTGTTCTCCACTGCTACGTCATCATTGATTACTACTTTATCTACCTTGATTCCATCTGCCTCAGCCATTTCCGCCGCCATTTCGAAGTTCATCACATCACCGGTGTAGTTTTTGATGATCAACAAGACACCTTTATCGCCATCCACCGCTTTGACCGCTTCATAAACCTGGTCCGGCGTCGGTGAGGTAAATACGGCTCCGGCAACTGCTCCATCCAGCATTCCCCTGCCGACAAAGCCGCCATGAGATGGTTCATGGCCGCTGCCGCCGCCGCTAACCAGGGCTACTTTGGCCGTGGGGCCGTTTGCCCGCACCAAAACGTTGAATCCCTCAATCCGCTTAACATATTGCGGATGTGCCGCGACGACCCCCTGCAGCATTTCCTCTACGACTTGTTCAGGCTTATTAATTACCTTTTTCATTCTTTTCCCCTCCCTTATTTAATGCTCCGGTTTATCACCGGATTCATAACCCATTCCTTTTGGCATCCGCCCCGTCAGAAGAATCGTTTTGTCATAAGCGGAGGTTTGTCTCCTAATCTTGTTTGTATATCTATTTTCCATCCACACCAATATATTCCTGCCTGCGCAATAGATATTTTCATAATATTCAATCTCTAAATACATTTGTCTCCTCTCTAATCCCGGCATAATAGTTTTAATTTTGCGATATATTTTTCGCTATTGACAGTAAGCCTAACCATTGTTATAGTAGATATATAATTTAATACTGATTAAGGCAATGAAGCCTTCGCCGTAATATGCGGCGAAGGCTTTTTTTCTCCCGGGACAATGGAGTCCTGAAGCCTGCTTCAGGGCCCCTTTCTATTTTCCCATCTGTTTCACCCCGCATTTATCCGAACTTATTTACTTTATGGAAAAGGAAGGGATTTATAATGAAAAAATGGTGGATGATCCTCGGTTTAGGTCTCTTGATGAGCCTGGCGTTCCTGCCATCCGCTTTCGCTGAAGGTACGGCGAATGCCCCCAAAATTGATTCGGGAGACACTACTTTCGTGCTTCTCAGCGCCGCCCTGGTAATGATCATGACTCCCGGTCTGGCATTGTTTTATGGTGGTATGGTACGTACAAAAAATGTACTGTCAACGATTATGCAAAGTTTCTTTATCGTCGGACTTATTTCTGTACAATGGGTTTTATGGGGTTATACTCTGGCCTTTGGTCCTGATATAGGCCATTTTGTAGGCGGATTAAATTGGCTGGGTTTAGCCGGCGTGGGACAGGACCCTAACGCCGATTATGCGGCAACAATCCCGGCTTTGGCCTTCATGATTTTCCAGGCTATGTTCGCCGTTATTACGCCGGCCTTGATTACCGGTTCCTTTGCTGAACGCATGCGATTCCCGGCTTTCGTTGTCTTCACCCTGATCTGGGCAACCTTTGTTTATGATCCGGTTGCACACTGGGTATGGGGTGTTGGCGGCTGGTTGCATGATTTAGGCGTTCTGGATTTCGCCGGCGGGACTGTGGTTCATATTCTGTCCGGCGTATCCGGTCTGGTAATTGCGTTAATGATTGGCAAGCGAAAAGGATATGGTCATGAAGTCATGTTGCCGCATCACCTGCCAATGACTGTTATCGGCGCTTCTCTCCTCTGGTTTGGCTGGTTCGGCTTCAATGCCGGCAGCGCTTTAGCGGCCAACGGTCTGGCTGCCAGTGCCTTCGTCGTTACCAATACGGCTGCAGCGGCAGCAACCATTTCCTGGGTTGGCAGCGAATGGCTCTATCATGGCAAACCGACTATTCTGGGTGCCGCCAGCGGCTGCGTCGCCGGTCTGGTTGCCATTACTCCCGCTTCCGGGTTCGTCGGAGTAGTTCCATCCGTTATCATCGGCTTGGCCGGCGGTGTCATTTGTTTCTTCTCCGTCAGCGTCCTGAAAGCGAAACTAGGTTACGATGATGCTCTGGATGCATTTGGCTGTCACGGCATTGGCGGTACCTGGGGCGCCATCGCCACCGGTCTTTTTGCCTCCAAACAAATCAATCCGGCCGGTGCCGACGGTTTATTCTACGGCAATGCCGCCCAGTTAACAACACAGATAATCGGTGTCGCTGCCAGTTGGGCCTTCGCCGCCGTCATGACCTTCATTATCATTAAAGTAATCGGTTTGTTTATGCAAATCCGTAGCGATGACAGCGCGGAAGTGCAAGGGCTCGATCTCAGCGAACACGGTGAAAGAGGCTACGCTTATCAGGACCTGATTACCGGACACCCCCTGAGCGCCAGTATTGTCGGCGCTCAGGCTGCACAAGAAGTAGGTATACCCAAAACTACATTGGGTTAACCCCGCCCGGCTGTAAAACTGAGAGGAGGAGAGTATATGCGCGAGATAACTAAGGTAGAAATTATCACCCGCCCGGAAAAACTGGAAGAACTGAAAGAGGCCATGAATGCTATCGGAGTAACGGGCATGACCGTGACCCAGGTCTATGGCTGCGGCCTTTCGAAAGGTCATAAGGAAGTATATCGTGGCAAAGAAGTTACCGTAAATCTTTTGCCAAAAGTAAAAATAGAAATTGTCGTTTGTGAAGTCCCGGTGGAAAAAGTGCTCGACGCCGCGAAAAAGGCATGCCGGACAGGCAATATCGGCGACGGTAAAATATTCGTCTACTCCATAGCCAATGCGGTGCGTATTCGTACCGGTGAAGAAGGCGACATTGCGATTATGGACCCCAAGGACACAACGAAATAGGAAAAACCGCTGACGCGTTTTTTCGAAGACCGCTAATTCTAAAGGGCAGGCTTGAAGTATCCTTCAGGCCTGCCCTTTTTGAAATTAGATCGGTTAATACACGCCGCAGGAATTTAAGAACTCCTTATATTTCCGGTCTGTACCCAGAATATGTTGTTCTATCCAATTCGCCGTAAAAATGATTGCCTCTTGCAAAATTTCGTCCTGACGCTTGTCGAGATCTTCCTTCTCTATCTTGGTCATTTTATTAATAAAGGAACCATGCTCCAGCTTATGAATCTTAAATTCCAGCGGATTATAGTGATTGTCTTGCATTAACTTTTCTTCGTATTCAAAGTGATAAACCGTATACTTTTTTAGTTCGCTAAAAACCGCTTTAATTTGGTCATAGTAATCCATGCCGTCGTTCAGGCTGGCAATTTCATATAAATCGGCCATTAAAACAAACAGCCGCTTGTGCTGTACATCAATGTCCGCGACACCACTCCCGTAAATTTCCTTCCAGTCAAACATTCAAACACCTTCTCTCATAATAATTATAAAATTCGTAATTATGAAATAAATTCATCATAAGCCCCTAAAATTCCTGTTCCTTCCTGCCTGTTATGTAATAAAATTCACATTTGACCGTCCGAACTATCCGGCAAAAAAAAGTTGCCAAGGGACAATATCGACGCCGCCTGTCTATCACCGTACTCTCCAGCAAAGAAAAGCGTTCTACCGGAAATGCTTTGCCTGCCGGGCTGCAGTCGATTTCATCCCGCCGGACGGGCCGGCTGTTGATAAAGTATATTTCCCGGGCCAGGGTAATATGTGGCTGATAGTTATTGCCAGGGACCGGAAAGCCCGCCCCGGTCAATGCCGCCGATATGTTCGAGCGAAGAGTACCCAATGCTTGCGTATCCCCTTCTAAACCAATCCATAAGACCCGAAACGGATTTTTTCCGCCAAATACACCGGGCTTTCCCAGCCGCAAAACAAAAGGCCGTTGCTGCAACGCCGCACAACGTAATTGGTCCGTAAGTTTCCCGACCATAGCTGGTTCCATCTCACCTAGGAACTGTAGTGTAATATGTAAATTGCTCCGGTCAACAAAGCGGGCTTTGTTAATCTCCCCGGCCAGACCCGTCCGCAACCGGTCCAGTTCTGCTATGATCTCTTCCGGCAGTTCAATGGCGATAAACAATCGCAAAAAATCACCCCGTTCCACTTTTCGCCTTCTTCTGTTATTTGACAATAAAATTCTCCTGAAAAAGATCAGTTTCCTTATTTTGGCCAATCTGTTATTCTTTATACTCTTGATATAGAAGAAACCCGGCAACCGCTTACAAGCAGATTGCCGGGTTCTCTCAATCCATTCTTTATTGTTTCGCAGCTGCGACTTCTTTTAAATCAACCGGGCCTTGCGCCGCCAGACGTTTGTAGTTTGCCAGTCTTTCTTTAGCATCCTGCTCGGTCTTGACAAACAGGGCTTCCGCCTGGTCCGGATATTGCTTGGCAAGCGACGAATACCGCACTTCGCCCATCAGGAATTCCCGGAAGCTGCTTGTCGGCTCTTTGGAATCCAAAACAAACGGATTCTGACCGGCCTCTTTCAATTGCGGATTGTAGCGGTACATTGCCCAGTAACCGCTTTCTACCGCTTTTTTCGCTTCGAGCTGACTATTGCCCATACCAGCCTTCAGACCGTGGTTAATACACGGAGCATAAGCAATAATCAGAGACGGTCCCGGATATGCCTCGGCTTCCGCAATGGCTTTCAGGGTCTGGTTTTTGTCAGCGCCCATGGAAATCTGAGCCACATAAACATAACCATAGCTCATAGCCATCATGCCAAGGTCTTTTTTCTTGGTATGCTTGCCACTGGCGGCAAATTTGGCGATCGCTGCCGCCGGGGTGGATTTGGAGGCCTGGCCGCCGGTGTTGGAATATACTTCCGTATCAAAGACCAATACATTTACATCTTCACCGGATGCAAGCACATGGTCGAGACCACCGTAGCCAATATCATATGCCCAGCCGTCACCGCCAAGGATCCATTGCGACCGTTTTACCAGGAAATCTCCATTGTTATAAATAGCATTCAGCAAAGCGTCCTTGCCTTTTTGCGTTTCCAGAAGCGCAATCAGTTTATCCGCTCTTTCCCGGCTGCCGGCGCCATTGTCTTTATTAGCCAGCCAGTCTTCGCAGGCGGCCTTTAGTTCGGCGCTGATATTCAGTTTGAGAGCCGCTTCGATATCCGCAGCCAATGATGTTCTCACCTGAGCCACACCAAGAGCCATGCCCAGACCATATTCCGCATTGTCCTCAAACAGGGAATTGGCCCATGCCGGTCCATGGCCGCGATGGTTTTTCGTGTAGGGCATGGACGGCGCGCTGCCGCCCCAAATGGAGGAACATCCCGTCGCATTGGCAATCATCATCCGGTCGCCGAACAACTGGGTAACCAGTTTGGCATAGGGGGTTTCGCCGCATCCTGCGCAGGCGCCGGAGAATTCCAGCAACGGCTGTTCAAACTGGCTGCCTTTCACAGTCGCTTTATTCATCGGATTTGCTTTCGGTTTCAGTTCCATCGCATAATCCCATAAGCCGGCCTGTTCCATCTGACTATCCAGCGGTTTCATAACCAGCGCTTTTTCCTTAGCCGGGCAAACTTGCGCACAGTTGCCGCAACCGGTACAATCCAGCGGGCTGACGGCAATACGGAAGCTTACGTCTTTGGCGCCGGTAGCCGGTTTTACGGTAAAGCCGGCCGGAGCATTCTTAACTTCCGCAGCATCGGCTAATACCGGCCGTACGGCAGCATGCGGACATACATAGGCACACTGATTACATTGAATACATTTGTCGGCCTGCCATTCCGGCACATTGATGGCAATACCGCGTTTTTCATAAGCGGCAGTACCGACGGGGAAAGTACCGTCTTCCATGCCAATAAAGGCGCTTACAGGCAGATTATCGCCTTCCTGGCGGTTCATCGGCGTAAGGATTTTTTCAATAAACTCAGGCACCGGTTTGCCGGCTTCTTTTACATCCTGCGCATTTTTCCAGGTAGCAGGTACATTTACTTTAACAATAGCCTCAATGCCTCTCTCAATAGCGGCATTGTTCATGTCAACAACCTTCTGGCCTTTATTGCCATACGAGGAAACAACAGCATCTTTCAAGTATTTAACGGCGTCTGCCACCGGGATAATATCGGCAATCTTGAAGAAGGCCGACTGCATGATCATGTTGATCCGTCCGCCAAGGCCAATTTGCTGCGCAATGCCGACGGCATTAACAATATAGAAGTTAATGTTGTTGTTGGCAATGTAGCGTTTCATAGCTGCAGGCAGTTTTTCATCCAGTTCTTCCGGACTCCAGATACAATTAAGCAGGAAACTGCCGTTTTTCTTCAAGCCTGTTAATACGTCATATTTATAAACATAGGACTGGTTATGGCAAGCTACAAAATCGGCTTTATTGATAAGATACGGCGACTTGATTGGTTTCTTGCCGAACCGCAGGTGAGAAACGGTAATGCCGCCCGATTTCTTCGAGTCATAAGCAAAGTAAGCCTGGGCATACATATCCGTATGATCGCCAATAATCTTGATGGCGCTCTTGTTGGCGCCAACGGTGCCATCAGAGCCCAAACCCCAGAATTTGCAGGCCTTGGTTCCGGCCGGCGTCGCGTCGATATCTTCTCCCAACGGCAGGGAAGAAAAGGTGACATCATCGACAATGCTTAGGGTAAAGTTATCTTTTGGCTCGTTCAGTTTCAGGTTTTCGTAAACAGGCAGGATATGACCCGGAACCACGTCTTTGGAACCCAGGCCATAGCGGCCGCCTACGATCACAGGCTGCCAATCCTTGCCATAGAAAGCACTCTTAACATCCAAATACAAAGGTTCAGCCAAAGAGCCCGGTTCTTTCGTGCGGTCAAGCACCGCAATCCGTTTTACT
This sequence comes from Allolucifera butyrica, assembly GCF_900476375.1. Classification (GTDB taxonomy): domain Bacteria; phylum Bacillota; class Negativicutes; order Sporomusales; family UPPP01; genus Lucifera; species Lucifera butyrica. The sequence goes on from NZ_UPPP01000066.1 coordinate 45,953, forward strand.
GTTTTGGGGATATATTTGAAGAAATGCTCCAGCGAGAAGGGCCTGTACAAGTGAACAGTCAACAGACCCACTTTTTCGCCTTTCGATACCAGATAATCAACCGTTTCTTCGATCGCTTCACATACTGAACCCATCGCAATAATGATCCGGTCGGCATCTTTGGCGCCATAATAGTTGAACAGATGATATTCCCGGCCGGTCAGCTTGCTGATTTCAGCCATGTATCCTTCCACAATCCCGGGAATTTCCTGATAATATTTATTGGAAACTTCTCTTTCCTGGAAATAGATATCCGGATTTTGCGCCGTTCCTCTCACTACGGGATGATCCGGATTGAGGGCTTTTCTACGGAACGCGTCGACGGCATCCTTGTCAAGCAATTTACCCAGTTCATCATACTCCAGCACTTCGATTTTTTGTACTTCATGGGAAGTGCGGAACCCGTCGAAAAAGTTCAGGAAAGGAACCTGGCCTTTAATGGCGGCCAAATGAGCCACAGCGCCCAAATCCATGACTTGTTGCACACTGCTTTCGGCCAGCAGGGCGAAACCGGTCTGTCTGGCAGCCATAACATCCTGGTGGTCGCCAAAGATATTTAAAGAGTTGGCAGCCAAGGCCCGGGCACTAACATGAAATACACCCGGCAGCAATTCGCCGGCAATCTTGTACATGTTCGGAATCATCAGCAAGAGCCCTTGTGAGGCTGTATATGTAGTCGTTAACGCACCGGCCTGCAAAGAACCGTGTACGGCGCCCGCGGCGCCCGCCTCCGACTGCATTTCCATGACACGCACGGGCTGACCGAAAATATTTTTCCGTCCCTGTGCCACCCACTCATCAACATGTTCTGCCATGGGTGATGACGGAGTAATCGGATAGATTGCCGCCACGTCGGTAAAAGCATACGATACGTGAGCCGCGGCGGTATTTCCATCCATGGTTTTCATTTTTCTCATAAATAATCCCCTTTCTCCCATCATTATTAATATTATGCAGGCGGACCTGCATAATTGGTTTAAGAAAACTAAATCCATTTACAGAAACTAGGAATGTATACCTAATACATTCTTTATAAATATACACCCAACAGAATCATATGTAAAGACATTTCACTTGAACAGTCCGTTTTGCCGGTTCAATGGCAGGGGAGATCTCCCCAACAGTAATTAGACGCGGCAACGCATTCCTTTATTTCACTTTTTTAAACGAATCATAAATCCGCTGATACTCCGGCGTGGCAGGAATCGATTTGTAGATGTACACATGGACACCATTCGGGTCTTCAACAACAAAGCTGCGCTCACCCCATGGCTTATTCTGCAGTTCCTGGTAGATTTGCAACCCCGCCGCCTCCAGCCGTTCATATTCGGCATCCGCATCCTCTACCTCGAAAGAAAGAATTAGACCGCGCCCGTTAAAAAATTCCCCCTCCTCCCGCTGCGGCAGGGTAAAACTGATTCCCATTGTCGGCATATCCGGCGCGATCAGTTCAATATACCAGTCACTTTCATATACTAAACGAAAATCAAAATACTTCATATAAAATTCCTTCGATTCTTGCAGCTTGCTGGTGCTGATCGTGAAGTCCACCCGTTTTATTTGCATATCAACCCTTCTCCCTCTTCTTAACTGAATCGGTATACTTTTATTTTACTATGCTTTGCCGGTGATTGCCAGACCTGCACCAAGGCTAACCGGTTCCGTTGCAACAACGCAGACCCTCTTCTTAAGCAAAGTTTCAACAAAAAAAATAACGCCCCGTTAAATAATCAAGGAGCGACTCCATTGTCACCTATTTTATTTCCTAAATTTATTGTATAAATTAATCCGTACTCTGTCAAGAAAAGAGGGCTGCATTGAACCGCTTTCCTTCATTCACCATTGGCCGGCTGCAATTTTCGCAAATCCCGGAATAAATAAGCACCGGTAAGCAGGAAAGATCCCAAATCGGAAAGCGGCCCCGCCGCCCATATCCCGTTTATGCCGAAAAAACCCGGCAGCAGCCAAATAAAAGGGATCAACAAAACGACCTGCCGGGACATACTGAGAAGAATCGCATACCCTGCTTTACCCGTTGCCTGAAAATAGTTAGCACTAATAATTTGAAAACCGACCACCGGCAGCAGCATAAGCGTGATGCGTAAACCGTTTGAGCCGGTTGCAACAAGCTGCGGGTCATCGTTAAACAGGCGGATTATACTGGTATTAAACAATTGGACAACGGCAAAACCGGCAAAACAAATCAGTGTAGCTGCCAAAACAGCCATTTTCAACGCTTCGACTACGCGATGATATTGCCGGGCACCGTAATTATAGCCGATGATTGGCTGCACTCCCTGGCTAATACCAAAGATAGGCATCAGAATCAACATATTTACCCTCATAATAATGCCGATGGAAGCCACCGCCAGTTCTCCCCCGTACTTCATAAGCTGGAAATTAAATATAACGATAACGGCGCTGGCTCCCACCTGCATGAGAAAGGGCGAGAGGCCGATCTTAATGATGCCCAGCACAATATCCCGCTGCGGCCTTAGATTACACCGGCGCAATTTCAGCAGACTGGCGCCGCTGCTAAAATAATAGACAACCCAAACAGCCGAAACAAACTGCGATATAACCGTAGCCAGGGCCGAACCGCTGATCCCCATTTTAAAACCAAAAATAAAAATCGGATTCAAAATCATATTTAAAACCGCGGAAATAAGCATGGTTTCCATGGCTGTGCGGGGATTTCCCTCGGCCCGGATCATACTATTCAGACCAAAGCCTATATGCATAAAGACACTGCCCACTAAAATGATGCGCATGAAATCCCGGGCATATGGTAAAACGCCCGGTTCCGCCCCTAAAGCTACCAATAAGGGGTCAAGAAATGCCAAAATCACGGCGGTAAGACCCACCGCCAGACTAAGAGACAAGGTCAGGGCGTTTCCCAAAATTTTCTCCGCCGTTTCCTGCTGCTTCGCCCCCAGATACAGGGAAGTCTCAGCCGCTGCCCCCACACCGATGAGCATGCCGAACCCCATTAATATCATCATAATCGGAAAGGCGATCGTCACCGCCGCCAGGCCGATTTCGCCCACCCCGTTGCCGACGAAGATACTATCCACTATATTATACAAAGCATTAACCACCATGCCCAAAATGGCCGGCAGCGAAAAACGCCGGAGCAATACGCCAATACTGTCTACTTCGAGTGACTTGGAACGGTTCATATATCCTCCACCAGTTAACATGCAGCATCTATATATTGCTGCTATCAGCATTTTATACTAAAGTCTTTTTATTGTAAACCGGATCTGCTTTTATGGATACAACTATAAAAATTAAGGCTTTCCGGCGTGAATTATCTCCCGGAAAGCCAGAACGTTTATTGCTTTACTTTGGATTTGCTGTCTTCTCTGCCGGACCGTTGAGAACGGCATTCAATACAATGGCCGTAATACTGCCGGCCGTAATACCGCTGTGCATGATAATCTGCGTCCAGGAAGGGAAATTATGGTAGAAGTTGGGCGATGCCAGGGTAATCATGCCTATTCCCAGGCTGACCCCGACAACCAGAATATTATGGGTTCCCTCAAACTGTACTTTGGAAAGCGTTTTTATCCCGCTGGCCGCAACCATACCGAACATGGCAATGCCGGCCCCGCCTAACACAGGGTTAGGAATTCCGGCGACAACAGCCGCCATTTTCGGGAACAAACCCAGAACGACCAGGATAATGCCGGCAGTAGCCACTACAAAACGGCTCTTCACTCTTGTCAGGCCTACCAGACCTACGTTCTGGGCAAAAGCCGTATAAGGGAAGCTGTTCAAAATGCCGCCCAGCAAAGTAGAAAAACCGTCCGCCCGTAACCCCCGGGTAAGGTCTTCCGGGGTAATTTTTTTATCGACAATTTCTCCGACGGCAATACAATCACCCGTCGTCTCCACCATGACCACCAGCATGACCAGCACCATGGATACAATGGACGCCGTATCAAATGTCGGCATACCGAACGAAAAGGGCGTCGTAATTCCCAGCCACGCAGCGCTGCCTACCTGGGAAAAATTAACCAGCCCGAAGGGGATGGCTATAATAGTACCGGCTATTAGCCCCAGCAATACCGCGATATTGCTCCAAAACCCTTTGAGATAACGGTTAAAAGCCAAAACCAGTACCAAAACAACCAAGGCAAGCACAATATATTCCAGCGAAGCAAAATCTTTGGCGCCGGGATTGCCGCCACCGGCCCAGTTTATCGCTACCGGCATCAGGGTAATGCCGATTACCGTAATGATGGAACCAGTAACAACCGGTGGAAAGAAGCGAAGCAGCCGGCTGAAATACGGACTAAGCAGAAAGGTTATTGCTCCGGCCACAATAATGGATCCGTAGATAGCCGTCATTCCGTGCGTTTTACCGATAATAATCATCGGCGTAACCGCCGCAAAGGTAACACCCTGAATCAAAGGAATCCGGATACCCATTTTCCAGATACCGATTGTTTGAATGATGGTAGCAATTCCACAAGTGAATAAATCCGCATTGATAAGATAAATAAGCTGTTCTTTGCTCAGTCCAATGGCATTGGCAACAATCAGCGGCACCGCTACGGCCCCCGCATACATAGCCAATACGTGCTGCAATCCATACGCAAACAACTGCCCCAACGGCAACATTTCGTCTACAGGATGGCGAGAGTTACTCATTCTGATCCCCCATTTCCCCAAATAATCTTATGATGATATAAGGCCCAAAAAATTATTGTTATTTTGTTGTGCTATTTTCTACCACCCCACTCCTAAAAATAAATTAACCGGTCTGTTTTTTCGCATCAGCACCTCATGTTTACAACATGCAAATGCTATGCCAATACCGGCGTTACCTTGATTCTCCTCTTTTCACTTCATCTTAACAGTCCTGCAAACGATCCCTGGCAGCAACAGAGTATCAAATTGACACAGAGCATTCTCTTATTTATTCAACCTTCAAGCTTTATGGCAGGAAATTCGCTTGCAAAAAAATCCCAAATTGAGACGTAAAATATAATAATGATACGTTTTGTTATAACTCCCTCCCTTACACCGGACATTAATTCACCAAATTGTCCTATAGTCCTGGATGCATTGTTACTGACCTTCAATATATTTCGTAATTAAAGGGACAAAATCCTGCCAAACGTACAAATACTTTCACCTGGCACAAACAATTGTCCAAATAGATTTGTTATTATCTTGGCATTTTGCAATATTCCGGCACAAAAATTGCAATTACTGATAATGATAAAATACGCTGCCACCTCAAGGAAACGAATCCGGCAGCAGCGAATATATTCTACGATTAATCAATTCACTGGAACCGTTTCACTGATTTTACACGAAGGAGTGAAAGATATGCCATTGGTGGGAGAAAGCGTCGCCCGTATAGACGGAGTCGGCAAAGTATGCGGCCGGGCTCAGTACGTCGACGATATTTTCATGCGGGATCTGCTTTATGCCAAGGTATTTCGCAGTACCATAGCCAACGGCCGGGTAAAGCGGATTGATACCGGTAAGGCAAAAGCTTTGCCGGGCGTGGAAGCCGTCGTCACCTTCGAAGAAGTGCCCGGTCATCCTTTCCCGACAGCCGGCCATCCTTACAGTACCGACCCCAGCCATCAGGATGTGGCCGACCGCAACCTTCTTTCCGGCCGCATCCGCTTGTATGGCGATGAAATTGCCGCCGTTGTAGCTGTCGATGAACTGACAGCCGAAAAAGCCTTACGGCTGATTGAGGTAGAATATGAAGAATATCCGCCAATTCTGACGGTGTCCGACGCTTTAAAAGAGGGAGCCGTGGAAATTCACGCCAATACCGGAAATGTTATTAAAAAAACCGGTTATGAATTGGGTGATTTGGCGCAAGCTTTTAATGAGGCCGATTATATCCTCGAAGACCAGTTCAAAACCAGTGTCGTCCAGCATTGCGCCATGGAAAATCACAGTGCTGTCGCCTATGTTGATGCTCAAGATCGGGTTGTAGTCTATACTTCCACGCAGATCCCCCATATTTGCCGCCGGGTCGTCGGGCAGGCCCTGGGTATTCCCTGGGGACGGGTCAGAGTGGTCAAACCGGCTGTCGGCGGTGGATTTGGCAGCAAGCAGGACGTTGTGGTAGAACCTCTGGCCGCCTTTTTGGCCACCAGAGTGAACGGCCGTCCCGTCAAGCTGGAACTAACCCGGGAAGAAACCTTCATTGCCACCCGGACCCGTCATTCTATGGAATACGCCTTCCGGTCAGGCGTCAAAAAAGACGGCACCCTGCTGGCCCGCAAAGCACACATTTTTTCCCTCAACGGCGGTTACGCCTCCCATGGTCACTCGATTGGCGCCAAATGTTCCGGCACGGTCCGCGTGCAGTATAAGCAAAAGGCCGTAGCCTGCGAAGTGTCCACACTCTATACCAGCATGCCGGCGGCGGGAGCCATGCGCGGCTACGGGATTCCCCAGGTCACGTTCGCCCTGGAGTGTCATATGGAAGACCTGGCCCGGGCGATTGGCATGGATCCCATTGCGTTCCGGCTGAAAAATTTCCACGACGCCGGCTTCGTCGACCCTCTTTCCGGGGTAAAAGCCCATACCTGCGGCATAAAAGAATGTATTGAGAAAGGCAAAGAACTGATTCAGTGGGACAAAAAAAAGCAACGGTTCCGGGACCAAAGCGGCACAAAACGACGCGGCGTGGGAATGGCCTGCTTCTACTACGGAACAGGCACCTGGCCTGTGGGTCTGGAATTGGCCGGCGCCCGCATTGTGCTGAATCAGGACGGCTCCATCGGACTGCAGATCGGCGCCACCGAAATCGGTCAGGGCAGTGATACCGTATTTACCCAGATGGCTGCGGAAACCATCGGCATTCCCCTGGACTGGGTCCATGTGTCATCCGAGCAGGACACCGACATCAGTCCCTTTGATACCGGCGCCTATGCGTCCCGTCAGACCTATGTCTCCGGCTGGGCCGTGAAAAAGGCGGCGGCGGAAATCAAAAACAAGATTCTCGAACGGGCTCAGCGCATGAAGGATATTCCGGCCCCTGCCCTGGATGTCACCGCCGGCTGGGTTGTATATAAACAAACGGGCGAAAAACTGCTCTCTTTGGAAAGCATCGCTCTTGACTGCTACTATAATACGGCGGCCGCCGCCCCCATTACCGCCGATGTCAGTTGCAACATCCACACCAATGCCTTTGCTTACGGCTGTACCTTCGCCGCCGTGGAAGTGGACCTCGCCACAGGCAAAGTGGACGTGCTGGAGATTTACAACATTCACGATTCCGGGAAAATCATCAATCCCGGTCTGGCAGCCGCCCAGGTCCACGGCGGTGTGAGTATGGGCATCGGCTATGCCCTGTACGAACAAATGTTATTTGACCCCAAAACCGGCAAACCGCTTAACAACAACCTGCTTGACTACAAACTGATGACGGCGGCCGACACGCCGGACATTGGCGTAGCCTTCGTGGAAACGGACGACCCTACGGCGCCTTTCGGCAATAAGGCCCTGGGCGAACCGCCCGCCATTTCGCCGGCGCCCGCCATCCGCAACGCCATTTTAGATGCTACGGGAGTGAAAATTAACGAATTGCCCATGACGCCGCAGCGGCTGTTCGAAGCGTTCCGGCAGGCCGGTCTCGTCGGGCAGCAAGGAGGACGCCAGCATGTTTGATATCATCAACTACGAAGAAGCCTATTCCGTCGGCCACACCATCGAACTGTTGCAAAAACACCCCAACGCCAAAATTATTGCCGGTGGCACGGATATTCTGCTGCACATCCGGGAGGGTAAACTGCCCGACGCCGAACTGATAAGCATTCACGAGGTGAAGGAACTCAAAGGCATCATCCGGCAAGACGACGGCACCCTCGTGATCGGGGCGGTCAACACCTTCACCCAGTTATCGGGTCATCCGCTGATCCGGCAGTACCTGCCTTTTCTTGGCGAAGCAGTCAATACCGTCGGCGGACCTCAGACCCGTCACGCCGGCACTATCGGCGGCAACATCTGTAATGGGGCCACCTCGGCAGACAGCGCCGCCACCCTTTTCGCCCTCAATACCAAACTGCGGATAGCCGGTCCGGACGGAGTCCGCATCAGTGCCATCCAGGACTTCTACCGGGGACCGGGCAAGGTCAATCTGGGGCGGGAAGAAATACTCACGGCCTTCCTCATCGCGCCGGAAGACTACCGGGGATTCGGCGGCCATTATATCAAATACGCCATGCGTAACGCCATGGACATTGCCACCCTGGGCTGCGCCGTCCTGTGTAAGAAAGGAGCCGGCAATACGGTAGCCGATTTCCGTCTGGCCCTAAGTGTGGCAGCACCTACACCCCTGCGGTGCATTGAAACGGAAGCGGCTGTGAAAGGAAAGATCTATAATGACGAACTGGTGGAACGGGTAGGACAAATTGCGGTCACCGAAGTGAATCCACGGACCTCTTGGCGGGCCTCGCGGGAATACCGGCTTCACCTGGTAACGGAACTGAGCCGGCGGGCGTTCCGGACAGCCTTTGAAAAAGTGGGAGGGAACCAGGTATGAAAACGAAAAAAATTACCTGTACCATAAACGGCAAAGCAGTAGCGCTGGAAGTGGACGTAAGAGAATCCCTGCTGGAAGTGCTGCGGCACAGACTCCATCTCACAGGGACAAAAAAAGGCTGCGGCGTGGGCGAGTGCGGCGCCTGCACCGTCCTTATCAACGGCGAGACCATCGACAGCTGTATCTATCTGGCGGTCTGGGCGGATGGAAAAGAAATCCGGACCATTGAAGGAGCATCTAAAGAAGGGAACCTGTCGGCGCCGCAGCAGGCCATGCTGGACGAAGGGGCGGTACAGTGCGGTTTCTGTACGCCCGGATTCGTCATGACCATTACGTCCATGGCGGAAAGCGGCAAAGAGTTCACTAAAGAAGAAATCAAGCAGGAACTGGCAGGCAACATGTGCCGCTGTACGGGATATCAAAATATTATAAGGGCCGCCGAGAAAGTCCTGAAACAGAACCGCTGACGCCATTTTGGGGCGCAGGGCTCAGAGCTCAGGGCGCGTAGAAAAAGCGGGGCCGGAATTTCCGGCCCCTTTCCTTTTTCCACTTTCAATTAGGAAGAATCCCTTATAATCAGCAATATTATATGGACAGATTCTCCCCGTTCCCTGAGTGCTTTGATGGAATCGTGGTCTCTTTTTCCAAAATCCAATTACCAATTTCCAATTACCGAACAAACGCGTCAGCGGTCTTTCTCAACCAGTTTCGTCAGTGACAGGATGGCTTCCAGTACGCCGCCGCCCACGGCCCGGGCTTTATCGGAAACGCTGAAACAGTGCTCCGGCTTGCAGCGGGGATCAATATCACCGATCTTCATTCCCCGGTACACCTTCAGCCCGTCGTGGAGAAGGCCGCGTAATATGCCGTCAATTGTCGCCGGCACGGTTTGGCCGTCCACCATCGCAATGGCATCTCCCGACCGCACGGCATCACCAATACGGCGCAGACCGCGAAATATCCCCCCTGCCGGCGCGCGGAGCACCCGTTCCACCGTATAACCGCCGATCTCGCCGGGGGCGCCCGTATTCGGCAGCGCCGAACCGGCCAGAATGACCCGGCCCAGATAATGCCCCCGCATCGTTTCGATTACGGCATGTACATCCTTACCGGCGATAAATCCGGGCCCAATCGCGATAACAACCGGCGCATCACTTAACGCAGTGCCGGTATTTTTTTTGGCCAGGATGGCGTCCACCAGCGCAACGCAGGCAATCCGCCTGGCTGAAGAGGCCTCCGGATCTACCAGCACCGGAATCAAACCGGCGTCTAAACTCTCCTCCACCCTGTCCGGCTCGGTCCGCACCGCCGTAATCCCTTCCACTTCCGTCCGCCCTTCATAAACGGCCTCGGCAAAAGCCACGGTGCGGCGGATTACGGTAGGACGGAAAATTTCGGTCATAACGACCCGAAAGCCGCTGCGGTATAAGCGGCAGGCTATACCGGTGGCAATATCTCCCGCGCCTTTAATTATGACCGTTTTACTCATTATGCCTCCTCGGAATAAAAAACACGTCTTTCCTTTACGGCAGGCGGTCCATATTCCCCCATAAGCGTTTGGCCGCTTTGCGGGCCTGTTTATAAATCGATTCGACAGCCAAAACAAATTGCCTGTTTTCTAAAATAATCCTGCCGTTGACGATGACCGTCTCTACATCCCGGGAATCCAGGCCGAAAGCGATATGACCGCCAATATTGTCCGCCACCAGCGGCGTGGGAGCGTCATAAGCGAGGACCGTTAAATCCGCCTTGTATCCTGGGGCAATCCGGCCAAACCGGGCATCGAAATAACGGGCCAGAAGGTCATTGCCGTTAGCCAAAAACTTCAGAAAACTGTCCGGCCAAAGCGGACCTCCTTCATCCTTGTGTTTGAAATAGGCGAATTTAAATTCCTCCAGCATGTCGCTGCCCATGCCGTCGGTTCCCAGGGCAAAATGCTTATAGAGAGGGATTTTATGATTGTAGCCGACATGATTATTCATATTCGAGCGGGCATTATGAACCAGGTAGGCGTCATGCCGGTTAATCAGTTCGACATCTTCTCCGGGAAGATATACACCATGGGCCAAAACAGCCTTATCGTTTACCAGGCCAAAATCAGTAAGCCGGACAATCAGGTCCTTTTTATAATGATGGTGCGAATAAGAAACATCATACCGGTCCTCCGCCACATGAATGTGCAGACCCCGCCCCGTTTCCCGCACGGCCTCTGCCAGCAGCGCCAGGGCCCCGTCCGGCACCGTTACGGGTGCATGGGCGCCAATCATGGCTTCCACCAGATAGCCGCCGTTGCTCTTGTGTTTATCCGCTTCGCATAAATGAGCAAAATCTACATTTTCGGCCACACCGTCTTCCACTTCCTGCATGCCGCCGTTACGGTCCGTTGTTTCATAACAGGTAATCCCGCGCAAGCCCACTTCCTCAAAGGCTTTTTTCAGGGTAGCCAGGGAGCCTTTGATAAAATTGGGTGATGCATGATGGTCAATCACCGCCGTAGTACCGCAGCGGATGGCCTCCAGGGAACAGACCATACCGCTGTAATACAGGATTTCTTCGTCAATCGCCCGGTCAAGGCGCCACCAGAGGTTTTCCAGGACGGAAATAAAATCAGGACTGGGTTTGATATTGGCCATAATTCCCCTGGCCAGACCGGAGTAAAAATGATTGTGGCTGCAGACCAGGCCGGGCATAACCAGCTTACCGGCCAGATCAACCGTTCTGCCGTTCCGGTAGGAACCGGCAATCCCGGCTCCTACCGCCAAAATTTCCGTGCCGTCAATTACAATATCCATACCCGTTTGAACCGCCGGGGGCTGAAATTCAACCAGGGTCGCATTCTTTAAGACAAGCACTGTTGTCCCTCCTTCCTATTCGCCGACCGGACCGAAGAGAGCGGGCCGTTGGGCATAAAGCGCGTTAAAGAGACGAGCCATCTTCGCCAGCTTTTCCTCTGACGGATCGACAGTCAGACGGCCATTTTCTAAAGGCAGTGTCCATACCTTGCCGTCGCACCGGACCATTACTTTATCCTCCGTCAGGAAAAATCCCGGATTGGCACTGGACGCAAAATCCCCTTTCCGGCTGAACACAGTCGGTTTATCGGTGTAAGGACGGCCTTCCCAGGGACAAAAGGTGCCGCAGTTGCCGCATTCATTGCAATAGGCATCCAAATGCACAATCTGATAATAGTTACGAAATTCGCCGTTCCCTGCTACCGGCAGGGCGATATTGGCCCGGTTGGGACAGACCTCCACACACTTGTTGCAAACGGAATTGCATTCCAGACAACGCCGGTATTCCTGTTCACCAACGCTCAGGTCAACTTCGCGCGTTCCTTCGGCCGGCGCCGCCGACTGCAGGCAAAGCCCCCGCTTCTTGGCCGCGATGCGTTCTACCTGTGCGCTGTCGGCGGTAGCCGCTTTATCATCCGTTCTGCCCTGCCAGGCAGGATTTTCCCGCCGGCAAATAGCATCCGCTGCCTTCCGGCCGTCGGCAATACATTTAACAATGGAAGATGGCCCGATATGGGCGTCGCCTACCAGATAAACCCCTTCGCCGGCTGCGGCGCAACTCTCACTATCCGCCGCCGGCAGACCGGCCGCCGACTTGCCGATGCCCAAGCGTTGCAGCAAATCATAATCAATCTCTTCCCCAATGGCGATAATAACGATATCCGCTTTGATGGTCTTATACTCGTTGGTAGGCTCGGGTTTTCGCCGCCCGCCCGCATCGGGCCCGCCCAGTTTCATGACCCGGCAAACCAGGGAGCCGTCTGCTTCATACCGTTCCGGATTCAATAAAAAATAAAATTGCACTTGATCGGCTACAGCCATTTCATATTCTTCCCGGTAGGCCGGCATTTCTTTCTCGGTGCGGCGGTAAATGACGCAGGACGACTCCACGCCGGGTACCCGGAGCGCTGTCCGGGCGGCGTCCATAGCGGTATTGCCCGCCCCAATTACGGCGACCCGTTTGCCAATCCCGAGGGAAGCCGGATCGCTGTTGAACCGTTCCAAAAATTCGATGGCCGGAATGATTCTCGTCTCTCCCGCTAACGGGAAGGGTTTTCCGGCACCGGCGCCAACCGCCACCACCACATAGTTAAAACCCCGGGCCCGCAATTGGTCCGGCGTTAAACCAGGCTCCGAACCAAAAACAAAATTGACGCCGTGTTCTTTAATAAAATTGACATCACTGTCAACCGCTTCCTCGCTAATACGAAAACGGGGCAACACCCGCCGCACCGTGCCACCCGCCGACTCGCGGGAATCAAACACGGTTACGCTAAAACCCTCCCGGGCCAGAAAGTAAGCTGTTGCCAGACCGGCGGGACCGGCTCCCATCACCGCGACAGACACACCGTTTTTCTTACTCTTTAAGGACCAATTCCGCCGGTAAGCGGCAAAACCCTTTTTAACGGCAATCCGCTTGACTTCCCGGATGAGGACACAGCCTTCGTAATCCAGACGGGTGCAATGGTATTGGCAGGCATGATCGCAAATATGCCCGGTCATCGACGGCAAAGCATTCTTTTCATAAATCAGTTCCAGTGCCTCGGCATATTTTTTCTCGCCCACCAGCCGGATGTATTCGGGAATATCCTGATGAATCGGACAGGCTGCTTTGCAGGGCGCCTCCGCACAGTCGAACAGCGGCAGCGCTCCCGTCAGAGCGGCCCGGTCGCTGCCGCGGTAATGTTTCCGGGCATAGCCGGCGGTCAAGGCTTTGGCCGCCAGTTCCTTCACCTTGCGGGCATCAATTTGGGCCGCTTCCCAGCCTGCCATTGTTTCCAGTTTAGCCGCAATGGCCGACAGTCGGTTATAGCCGCCCGGCTTAAGCAGTTCCGTCGCCAGCGTAACCGGTTTGATGCCGGTGGCAAATACATCGGCCGCATTGTACTCACTGATTCCCGCCGAAAAGGAAATGGGCAGGGCGCCGTCAAACTCCCGGCAAATTTCAGCCGCCAAATTGATAGCCAGCGGAAACAGCGCCCGGCCGGACATGTACATTTCACCGCCGGGCAGTTTCCCCTTGAAATTAACCGAACCCAGCGTATTGGTCAATTTAACGCCGAAAAATAAGTTCTGTTCCCCGGCCAGCTGCCGCAGCCGCTTGAGCATGGGAATGGCGTCGCGGTACTGGAGGTCATGCTCAAACGAGACCGGCGACAATTCCACGTAATCGAAACCAAGATCGTCCAGTATGGACCGGACCCTGGGGTACGAAAGCAGGGTGGGATTCAGTTTTACATAGGTAGCCAGCTTCTTTTTCCGTAACATATAGACGCAGATCTTTTCAATTTCCTCAGGCGGACAGCCGTGCATAGTCGATAAAGTTACTGATTTGCAGATTTGCGGACTGATTCTCGCCGGTAAATCCCGGATCACTGCCAGCCGGTTTTCCAAACCCGTCCCATTCAGAAAAGTTCCCTCCTGAATGATGGCGGCCAGTTCCTGCTTGCCGCGGCTAAACGCCGGATGCTCCGCCGCATTTCTCAAACTATCAATGTACTTGTCCATGCGGGGAGACCGGATGCCTTCCATATTGTAGCCCACACTCATGTTAAACAAAAAGGAGGGCTGCTCCCCTGCGCGAAGGACAAAGACTTCTTCCAATAGATGAAGCAGAATCCAGGCTTTTACATATTCTTCGTAGGCCTTTTCCACGCTGTATTCACTGGACCATTCCGTATTAAACCCCTCGTCTTCGGCGTCGATACAGGGCTTGGCCACAGGCGGCTCTGTTTCCTGCACCGTTTTCAGCTCAATAAACCGGCTGCCAGCCAGATAGGAGGTGACAATATTCTGCGCCAGCTGCGTGTGGGGACCGGCGGCGGGACCAAGCGGCATTTCACAGGCTTCGCCAAAAAGAGTCGCCGTCTTATTACTTATTTTATGAAAAAAACTGGCTGCCGGTAAGGCAAAAATGGAACGATCCGCTGCATATTCCTGAAACATCCGGGTAATTAATTCCCGCAGGGGAATGGGCCGCATAATATCTGCCATTATATCTCCTCCCAATATAGTAATGGGCTCCCGGCGCGGGGCTCTGAGCACAGGGCCGGTAACAAAGAGCAGACCCTGCGCCGGGAGCCATGCGCGTTTATTTTCTGTATGCCGTAGTTTCCAGCGGTAATTTTGTCCGGATCCTGCCGTCCCGCCGGAGATAGGCGCCGGCTACGGCCGGGGCGATGGGAATTGCGGTAATTTCTCCCACACCTTTGGCGCCATAAGCTAAATCGGCCGGGTTTTTCTCCACAATAACCACCTCAATGGGGGGCACACCGCCGGCGCGGAAAAGACCCAGAGTGCCGAATTTCACCATAGGCACCCCGTCCCTAAGGGGAAAGTCTTCGGTTAGGGCATAACCCAGTCCCATGACTACACCGCCTTCGATTTGTCCCTCCAAACTGGTGGGATTTATCGCTTTGCCCACATCGTGGGCGGCCACTACCCTGGCTACTTTGCCGGCCTCGTCGAGAATTACCACGTGGGTAGCATAACCATAGGCCACATGGCTTACCGGATTCGGCTTATCCGAACCCATCGGGTCGGTTACTCCCGTATATTCACCGTAATATTCCCGCCCATCGAGCTCACCCAGACCGTTCTCTTTAAGATCCGCTTTCAGCTTCAGGGCGGCCTGACGGACGGCTTCCCCGGTAAACAGGGTTTGTCTTGAGGCCGTGGAGGTTCCCGCATTCGGTGTTATGGCCGTATCCGGAACATGTACGTCGACATCTTGGCAGTCAAGTCCGGCCGTCTCACACAGAATCTGAATCATGACGGTCGCCAGACCCTGGCCCATGCAGGCGGCCCCGGTCAGAATCACCGCCTTGCCGTTTTGCACCTGGATTTTGGCCCGGCCGGTGTCCGGCACGCCGACACCCAGGCCGGAATTTTTCATCGCGCAGGCGATGCCGGCGGCCGGGTTGGACGCAAAAACGTCCCGCACTGCCAGCAGCGTTTCCTTCAGCGCCGTTCCGGCATCGGCAACCTGACCGTTCGGCAGGACTTTTCCCGGCTCGATGGCGTTGCGAAACCGGATTTTCCAGGGCGAAAGCCCAACTTTTCCGGCCAGGATGTTAATATTGGTTTCCATGGCAAAACAGGATTGGGTCACGCCAAAGCCGCGGAAGGCTCCGGCGGGCGGATTGTTGGTGTACAGACCCAGACCGGTAATGTCGACATTTTCGATTTGGTACGGACCGGCGGCGTGGGTGCAGGCCCGCTGCAGCACCGGTCCTCCTAGGGAAGCATAGGCGCCGGTGTCGGCCAGAATATCCGCCTTCATCGCCGTAAACAGGCCGTTCTCGTCACAGGCCAGGGTAAATTCCATTTCCATAGCATGGCGTTTCGGATGGACCTGGATGCTCTCCTGGCGGCTTAAGGTCAATTTCACCGGCTTACCGGCATGCCAGGCCAATAATGCGGCATGATGCTGCACCGACAAATCCTCTTTTCCGCCAAAACCGCCGCCCACCATCCGGCTGATAATCCGTACCCGGCTATCCTCCACGCCCAGCAGGGATACAATGCCGTGATGGTCGTCATAGACATTCTGTCCGGACGTATATACGGTCAGCGTCCCATCGGCCTCCGGTACAGCCAGGGCGCTTTCGGGCTCCAAAAAGGCGTGTTCCGTTGGCGGCGTCATATATCGCTGGGTAACAACATATTTGGCCTTGGCAATGGCTGCCGCCGCATTCCCCCGCTTCAGCACCGTCTTGGCCAGCAAATTGCCCCGGGGATGAATGGAAGGCGCCCCTTCGGCCAGCGCTTCCCGGGGAGTCGTGACAGGTTTTCGTTCTTCGTATTCCACCTTGATTAACTGAACCGCCGCTTTGGCCACAGCCTTTGATACGGCGGCCACCGCCGCCAAAGCATCGCCAATATAGCGCGTTTCCTCCCCTTCGGCAATAAAAGCGGGCCAATCGGGAATGATATGTCCCTGATGGCGCCGGCCCGGTATATCGTTAGCAGTAATCACGGCTTCAACGCCGGGCAAAGCCCGGGCCGCCGCCACATCAATCCGCCGGATATAGGCACGGGCACTGGGCGAGCGCAAAACAGCGGCAAAAAGCATGCCGTCGACACGCATATCATCAACATATTCGGCGGTACCCAGTACTTTTTCCCGGGCATCTATCCGGGGCATCCTGTCGCCGAGTCTATACTTGCCATCCACCGGAATTTCCTGATTCTCGCGTAAAGCCCGGGCAGCCATTAATACGGCCCGCTCGATTTTTACATAACCCGTACAGCGGCAGACATTGCCGTGCAGGGCCTTTTTGACTTCCGCCGGCGAGGGATCGGGATTCCGGTCCAGAAGGCCCTTGGCGCTAATCACCATACCGGGAGTGCAGAAACCGCACTGCACGGCGCCGGCCTCGGCAAAAGCCCAGGCATAAACCTCCTTCTCCCGGCCGGACAGGCCTTCTACGGTAACAATTTTCTTGCCCGCCGCTTTGGCAAGGGTCAGCAGGCAGGCGCGGGTGGCCTTGCCGTCCACCAGTACCATGCAGGCGCCGCAAGCTCCTTCACCGCAGCCATTTTTGGCCGCTGTCAGCCCGGCCACGTCCCGCAAGTAGTCCAATAAACTGCCGTCGTCCCTGACTGTCACGGACTGTCCGTTCAAAAGGAAGGCAAACATACTCCCCCACCTTTCCCGGTAAAAGATCTGCGGCTCAAATACTTTCCACAGGGGCTCTCCTTCAGCCTGCCCCCTTCCACAACCTGGCGGCCGCGTAAAAATACATGCCGAACCCTGCCTGCCAATTCAAAACCTTCATAAGGCGTATAATCAACCCGCTGCCGCTGCCCGGCTGCAGTGATCGTTGTTCTCGGCGCGGGATCCCAGACTATAATGTCGGCGTCACTGCCGGCGGCAATGGTTCCTTTGCGCGGGAACAGGCCAAACAGTTTGGCGGCGTTGGTCGACGTTAACGCCACGAACTGATTCAGGCCGATCCGGCCCGTACACACACCGTAGGTATATAACAGCCCCAACCGGTGTTCTATACCGGGAGCCCCATTGGGTATTTTGCTAAAATCGTGCCGGCCGCGGTCCTTCTGGCCGGCGTAATTAAACGAACAATGATCCGTGGCCACCGTATCCAGCATGCCTGTTTTCAGCCCGCGCCACAACATGGCTGCATCCTCCGGCCGGCGTAAAGGCGGCGACATGACATATTTGGCGCCGCTGAAATCTTCCGTTTCATAACGGCTTTCATCCAGCAGCAGGTATTGCGGACAGGTTTCCGCATACACCGGAATACCGCGGGTTCTGGCTTCCGTAATCAGCCGGAAACCGGCTGCCGTGCTTAAATGAACGATATAAACAGGCGCCGCCGCCATTTCCGCCAGCGCGATTGCCCGGGACACGGCTTCCCGTTCCGCCGCCGCCGGTCTGGTCAGGGGATGAAACTTCGGCGCCGTATTTCCCGCTTGCAAAGCCTGCCGGACCAAAGCCGCCACAACATCACCATTTTCGCAGTGGAGCCCGATCAAAGCGCCAATCTCCCGGCTGCGCTGCAACGCCCGGAAAATAACGCCGTCTTCCACTTGCAGCACATTTTTATACGCCATATATAACTTAAAAGAAGTGACTCCCAGCTTAACCATATCTTCCATTGCGCAGTTCACATCGTCGCGCCAGTCCGTAATAGCCATGTGAAAACCGTAATCGGCAAAACATTTGCCCTGCGCCTTGGCATGCCAGTTCGCTAATGCCGCCTGCAGGGTTTCCCCCCGATTCTGGGTGGCAAAATCAATAATCGTCGTTGTACCGCCGCAAACCGCCGCCGCCGTACCGCTGGCAAAATCATCGGCCGTGGAAAAATCCCCCACTGGCAGGTCCAAATGCGTATGCGGGTCAATACCGCCGGGAAAAAGATAACAGCCGGCCACGTCCAGCACCGCATCACCGGCTTGGGACAAATCAGCGCCGATGCCGGCGATGGTCTCTCCTTCCAGCCGCACATCGGCTGCATAGCTGTCCACTGCCGTAATCACCGTTGCCCCTTTCAATACAATACCCATAATTGAAACCTCCCCCTAAACGGTGAAATCCCCGGCCGGATGCCACCGCCTCCCGCTTCTGTCTATAATATATATATAAAACCAAGGGAAATTTTCGCAATTATTTGATTTTAGCAGCCAACGGTGCGCGGGGACCCCAAAGGGATTCCCCGCGCACGTCATTATGCCTGAATATGAGTTCCGGTCCGGCCGGCGACCGCCATTTCCAACGACTGCGGATTGGTGATAATCGCCTTTTTGCCTCCCTTTTCCAGAAAGTGGATCACTGCCTGGATCTTTGGCAGCATACTGCCTGGGGCAAAATGCCGTTCCATTACATATTTTTTTAGTTCCGGCAAGCTTACCTGATCCAGAGCCTTCTCTTCGGGCTTGCCAAAATTGAGATAAACCTTTTCCACACCGGTGGAAATAATCAGCACATCTGCGTCAATCGCCGACGCCAGCAGGCTGGAAGCATAATCTTTGTCAATTACGGCGTCTACCCCTCTCAGGATACCGCCCGCATCCCGCACAACGGGAATTCCGCCGCCGCCCACACCGACTACACAATAACCGGCCTGAATCAAATGGGAAATTATGTCTTTCTCCACAATTTCCTGCGGCATTGGAGACGCTACTACCCGGCGGTAGCCCCGTCCAGCATCGTTAACCATAACCCAGTCGGGATGTTCCCGTGTTATCGCTTCCATCTGTTCCCGGCTATAGAAAGAGCCAATCGGCTTGGCCGGATTTTGAAAAGCCGGGTCATCCGGAGCAACCGCCACCTGAGTTACCACAGCAACGGCCATCTTGGCCATACCCCGTTTTTTAAACTCATTATCCAAAGCCTGCTGGATTTGATAACCGATTGCCCCCTGGGTATCGGCGCCGCAGCTCACCAGCGGCACCGCATGCATGCGGGCCACCTCCTGGGCAATTTCGGACCGGCGCAGAATAAATCCCACTTGCGGTCCGTTACCGTGAGTAACGGCCACATCATACCCTTGGGCAATCAAGCCGGTAATATGTCTTGCGGTTTCACACACCGCCTCATATTGGTCCTCCACCCGCTGATGGCTTTCATCCCGGATTAAAGAGTTGCCACCAATGGCAATGACAACTTTTTTGCGCATAGTTTATCTGCCGCCCATTAGCAGGGTCATGACGGCTTTGGCAGTATGAAGCCGGTTCTCCGCTTCGTCATACACGATCGAATGAGGACCGTCAATCACGGAATTTTCGACTTCATTGTTGCGGTCGGCCGGCAGCGCGTGCATATACATTACGTTTTTATCGGCGGTGGCCATCTTGGCTTCCGTACACTTCCAGCTTTTATGGGCCTTCAGTTTGTCATCTACGACAGCAACAGCGCCGGAGGCGGCAACCCCGGTCTGGTCCGTAACCCAGTTGCCCCAGTTTTTCGGAATTACAATATGGGCTCCCTCATACGCTTCGGCCTCATTATCGGTAACGGTTACGGAACCGCCGTATTTCTCGGCGTTGGCCCTGGCCTGGGCAATTACCCAGTCAGGCAGTTCCCAGCCTTTCGGATGGGCCAATACGACGTCCATGCCGTAGCGCGGGAAGAGCAATACCTGAGATACAGGCACGGAAATGGGTTTTTTATGACTTTCGGCATAGGCCCAGATGATAGAAACTTTCACACGTTTGAGGTCACCGATTTTTTCCTTCATCGTCATCAGGTCGGCCAAAGCCTGGAACGGATGATACAAATCGCACTGAAGGTTCATAATCGGCACGGTGGAATGCTGGGCCATTTCCGTCAGATATTTATTGCCGTAACCCCAGTTGCAATACCGGCAGGCAATGGCGTGGCCGAAACGGGACAAAATGATTGCCGTGTCTTTGGCGCTTTCGCCATGGGCAATTTGCATGCTGCTGGAATCAAGGAAACCGGCGTGACCGCCCAGTTGGGCAAAACCGGCTTCCATGGAATTCCTAGTCCGGGTAGACTGTTCAAAAAACATCAAGAACATGGTTTGATACTGCAAATAAGGCGTAGGAACCCCCATGGCAAATTTTTTCTTCAGGTCAAGAGAAACCTCCAGCATCGTATCGACTTCTTCCTTGGTGAAGTCCTCCAAATTAATAAAATGTCTGCCGCGGAAAATGGATTGCATTGTTAAAATCCTCCTATTTTTAATAATTAGTATTATACAGGAATCATTTATTTAGTTTCATTAGATTTTCGGTATTGGAAGGCATTTTGTCGGCGTATTGACGGACATACAGAGAAGGAATGGCGGCGTACATGGCCGCAGCGTTGATCAGTTCTTTCTTCCAGGTCCGCTCATTGGGAGCATGGGCCTGGTCTTCGTGTCCCGGACCGAAACCGATACAGGGAATGCCGAAACGGCCCATAACCGAAACGCCGTTGGTGGAAAAAGTCCACTTATCCAGCACCGGTTCTTCATTAAACAAATTACGGTAGGCGTCCAGCAGCGTGGAACAAACCGGATGATCCTCTTCAATCAGCCAGGTCGGGAAATAAGATTCCGTCGGATATGCCAACCCCGTATAAGACGGCCGTTCATAGGTGTACATGCTTACTTCCGCATTGGCTGCTTTAACGGCGGGCAGGTTTTTAATCTGCTGCATGGCATATTCGCCGCTTTCACCGGCCGTCAGGCGGCGGTCGATGGAAATCCAGCAGCCGTCGGCTACAGCACAGCGGGACGGGGAGGTATAGAAAATTTCCGACACCGTTAGACTGCCTTTGCTCAGGAATGGATGGTCCAGCAGGTTCTCATGCAAGGCTTTCAGTTCATTCAGAATGGGCGCCATTTTATAGATGGCGTTTTCGCCCCGTTCCGGCGCCGAACCGTGGCAGCTGATTCCCCTGGTTGTCACCTTAATTTCCATCCGGCCCCGGTGGCCCCGGTAGATTTTGCCGTCTGTCGGCTCGGTCAGAACTACAAATTCCGGTTTGAGTTTGTCTTCGTTGATAATGTATTGCCAGCATAATCCGTCACAATCTTCTTCCTGCACCGAACCCACAATGACTAATGTGTAATCGTCGGCCAAGCCCAGTTCTTTGATGATCTTACCGGCATACACCATGGAAGCCATACCGCCTTCCTGGTCACTGGCGCCCCGGCCGACAATCAGTTCATCATCCTCATAGCCCTGATAAGGGTCGTATTGCCAATTGTCCCGGCTGCCGATACCAACTGTGTCAATATGGGCATCCATGGCAATGAGATGTTTGCCGTGACCGATATAGCCCAGAATGTTCCCCATAGGATCGATGGTGACTTTGTCAAAGCCCACCTTCTCCATTTCCGCTTTAATCCGCTGAATTACTTTCTCTTCCTGACAACTCTCGCTGGGGATGGCAATCATATCCCGCAGAAACTTCGTCATTTCCGGCTGGTATTTTTTTGCCAATTCCAAAATCCTTTGAAATTCCGTACTCACGCTGTATATCCCCCTTCTTATCCGGCAACATTCGAACAACGGTTACCAAAGCAATTTTTTAATTGGTTATTCTTGCAATTATCATGCCAAAAAACAAGTTCTCCCTAATCGCCCTAAATCTCTGAAATTTGAGAATGTCCTTTTACTGGTAGGGGCAATTTTCTTGTCTCATATTGAGACAATTAATTTCCTTTCGAAATTTATGAAAATGTTCTTTTCTCCGCTATTTTATATTCTTTAATTTTCCGGTAAAGTGTAGCCCTGCCTATCCCCAGCATCTTGGCGGCTTCATCTTTATTGCCGGTACTGCTGGCGATTTCCAGCGCTTTGGCTATGGCATCCCGCTCCAATTCGGCCAGATTCAGAGACTGCACTCTGGCAGGAAGGGGTGCCTGGGTTCTGATGCGCCGCGGCAGCGTATCGGCCGTAATCGTATTGCCTGTGGTCATGGTTACCGAGTACTCAATGACATTGCCCAGTTCCCGCACATTGCCGGGCCAGGTATAATTCATGAGTACCTGGATGGCTTCCGGGGTGATCGCGACATTTTCTTTGGCTATCAGACGGCTGTAGTAATCGGCAAAGGAACGGGCCAACAGGGGAATGTCCTCCTTACGCTCCCTAAGAGGCGGTATGGAAAGTGGAATCACGTGGAGCCGGTAATACAAATCCTCCCGGAACTCGCCTGTTGCCACCAGTTGCTCTAAATCCCGGTGGGTCGCGGCAATCACCCGGACATCAATGGGAATGGACCGGGTGCTGCCGATGCGCTCCACGCGCCGTTCCTGGAGAACCCGCAGTAATTTGACCTGCAAGTGCAGCGGCATATCGCCAATCTCGTCTAAAAAAACCGTTCCCAGGTGAGCCAATTCAAATTTTCCCAGTTTACCTCCCCGCTGGGCCCCCGTAAAAGCGCCTTCTTCATAACCGAATAGCTCGCTCTCCAGTAAATTTTCGGGGATCGCTCCGCAATTAATGGCAATAAAAGCATGATTTTTCCGTTTACTGCTTTGATGAATCGCTCTGGCAAACAATTCCTTGCCGGTCCCGCTTTCTCCCTGAATGAGCAGCGTAGAACTGCTCTGGGCCACGCGGTAGGCAACTTCCCTGAGTTCCAGCATACGCCGGCTGTCCCCGAGAATCTGGGAAAAATCGGTCTCAATCCCGCTAACGGTAGCATCCTTGACTATTTTTTTTACTTGCTGCACATCTTTCAGAACAATTACGGCCCCTTCCGGTTTGCCCTGCGTATTAATAGCAAAAGCATCGCAAAAAAGTTTTCCTAAAGTCCGTTTACCGCTCACCTGGCCGGAAAAATTACCGTTTTGGGCAACGGCCTTCCATAAATTATCACTGTCTAACAGGTCTTTTAGCAATAATTTTTGTTTATCCGGAATAGCCAGGATTTTTTTGGCTACTTTATTATAATTGGTAATCATTTTCTGCTCATCGACAACCAAAATTCCGTCATTCAACAGGTTAAGAACCGTAATCAGCTGGTTGGTCAAAACTTCCTGCTGCCGGCTCTGATAATTTTCCACAAGCTTGCCGGCAATCAACTCGGACATTTTTTCCAGATACCGGAGCAAAGATTCTTTATTATCCAGTAACCGCTTGGCCTGTTCCGCATCAAAACTTATGAGGCCGATAACCCCGATCGTTTTGCCTTCCACTTTGATCGGCGAAGCAACTTCGGCATTTTCCGAACAGTGGCCGTGATGGCAGCAGGGAAGACACAATTCATGGTCGCCGGGATTCTGAATGATAATCGCTTCCCCCGTTGTCAGCACATGACGGTAGACAAACCCCTCATCCATTACTTGACCGCACCGGCTGTGGCATTTTCCTGTGCCGGCTACGCGAACCATATCCTGGTCGGCAATCTCCACTTCGATTTTCAGCACTTCGGCAATGGCTTCCGCTGTTTGCTGTACTGTATTTTGTATATCGCGCAGGTAGTACATGAGGTCATCACCTTTCCGGAAGGCTATCTCTCTATTCCCATCCTCCAATTCGACCCGGCGAGTGTTTTTTCCTCTCCTTTACTACTTTGTCTATTATGCATATTGCGGTGCGGGATATTCCCCTCCCCACACAATGCTGGCATATTTAACCGGGTCTGTATCGCCTTCGGTGCTGAACAGCAGCACCCGGGAATTCCGGTCGAGCTTCAACTTATCCTTTAACTGTTTCAGTCCTTTGTCCCTCATGATTACATTCAGTAACCCGGCCGTAACGGCGCCGGACTCGCCGGATACAATCCGCGGGTCGCGGCCAAGCGGACTGGCCAGCATGCGCATGCCCAAAGCGGAAACCCAGTCGGGACAGGAAACAAATAAATCGCTGTAGTCCCTGAGCACTTCCCAGCCGATTGTGTTAGGCTCGCCGCAAGCCAAGCCGGCCATAATCGTGTCCATATTCCCGCCGACAAAATGAGGCGCACCATCGCCAATACTGACCGACTTATAAAGACAAGCCGCCCGGTTTGCCTCGACAATCACCGTAATCGGACGTTCATTACCAAACAGGGAGGCAAAATAGCCTTGCACGGCACCGGCCAAAGAACCAACCCCGGCCTGTACAAAAATATGCGTGGGCTTTTCTATTCCCTGCCGCTTCAGTTGGCTAAGCGCCTCGGCAGCCATTGTCCCGTAACCCTGCATAATCCAGGTGGGAATATCATAATATCCTTCCCAAGCCGTATCCTGCACGATGACCCAGCCGTACTTGCTTGCATTTTCAGCGGACAGACGCACCGCATCATCATAGTTTAAATCCGTAATATAGGCTTCCGCACCTTCTGCCCGGATATTCTCCAACCGGCGTCTGGCTGTTCCCTTGGGCATATAAATCACTGCTTTTTGCTGCAAGTGCCTGGCCGTCCAGGCGACACCCCGGCCATGATTGCCGTCCGTGGCGGTGGTAAAAGTAATTTCCCCCAGTTGGTTCCTGGTTTGGGGCGAAGTCAGCACCGGAAAAGGCATTTCACTGATATCTTGATCCAGTTTTTGCGCCAAATATCTGGCCATTGCATACGAACCGCCCAACACTTTAAAGGCATTCAAACCAAACCGGTAAGACTCATCTTTTACATAAACACCGGCAACTCCCAGTAAATTGGCCAGTGTATCCAGTCCCTGCAGCGGCGTTTCCCGGTATTCCGGCAAACTCATATGAAACTGTCTTGCTTTAAAAATTTCTTTTTCCCCTAAAAAATCAACGGCAACCTTGGCTTTATGAACCGGCTTCATGGTATTGCCGATCCATTCAATCATATCTGCCACGTTCCTGTCTCCTTCCAGTCTTATTACTCGCTACTGAGCCTGCTAAAAGCGTCTACGTTGTTGCGGCTGCGCGTTCTCACTCAACGTACATCTGAGTACGCCTTCGTTCGAATGCTCGCCGCGCCTAGTATCGCATCTTTTTTAAACAGCCTCGCTACTATTTAGTAGCAAAATTCGTGCCAAAAGTAAACAGCGCTCAACTACGAAAGTTGGCCTGCTTTCCCTCAAAACAGCGAGAGCAGCTCCCGAGACTAACAGTATCATATTGATACTGTTAGTCTCATAATAAAATTATTTAATCATGGCATTCCCATTTTTCCTGCAGGATGCCATATTCCGGTGGCGAATGTTGTATATAAAGAGAGGTGCTACCGATGGATCTAATTTTAGTAAACGGAACCGTTTGGACCGGTGATGCATCATTGCCTTATACCGAAGTGCTGGGTATCGCCGGCGGCGTCATTCAGGCCGTCGGCTCAGAGACCGATATACTGGCCCGGCGCAACCGTCATACGGAAATCATTGATCTGGCCGGCCGCTTTGTCCTGCCCGGCTTCATAGATAATCATACCCATTTTATAACAGGCGGTTCTTATCTGCGGCAAATTGATTTGCGTCAGGCCAAAAGCCGCAGTGATTTCCAAAACAGCATCGCCCAAAAAGCCGCTCAGCTCCCGCGCGGATCTTGGTTAACCGGCGGCAACTGGGACCATCAACTTTGGCCGGGTGCTCCCCTGCCGTCCAAAGAATGGGTTGACCCGCAAACACCCCATGTTCCTGTTTTCGTAACCCGGTTGGACTTGCATATGGGTCTGGCTAATTCCCTGGCTCTTTGCCTCGCCGGGATTAATAAGGAAACCCCTGACCCGCCGGGCGGCACGATTGTGCGCGATCCGGCAACGGGTGAACCGACAGGCATATTAAAAGATACCGCCATGGATCTCATCCGTCGCGTTATTCCCCCTTCTACCCGGAAGGAACGGGATGCGGCCCTGGAAGCGGCTCTCTGCCACTTTTCCCGGCAGGGAATCACTTCCGTGCAGGACATTACCGGCTGGGACGACTGGGATACCCTGAAGCGGTTTCATACCGGCGGCAAGCTTTCTGTGCGCGTTTACGCCCGCACACCGGTTACCGACTGGGAACGGCAGTTGCAGTATATCACCAGCAACGGCAAGGGTGACGCCTGGTTAAAGCTAGGCGGCGTCAAAGCCTTTGTTGACGGGTCTCTGGGTTCGTCCACAGCTTACTTCTTTGAACCGTATCAAAATGAGCCGTCAAATTACGGCTTACTATTTGAACAAATGGTTCCCGACGGCATCATGACCGAACGCCTCACCGCCGTTGACAAGGCCGGACTGCCTATTTCCGTTCACGCCATCGGCGACAGAGCCAACCATATTTTATTAAACATCATGGAAGAAATCATTGCCCGTAACGGCCCGAAAGACCGCCGGCTGCGTATTGAACATGCCCAGCATCTTACACCTGCCGATATCCGGCGCATGGCAAAATTAAGAATCCTCGCTTCCGTACAGCCCTATCACCTGATTGACGACGGCCGTTGGGCAGAAACAAAATTGGGAACCGAACGCTGCCAAATGGCCTTTCCCTTCCGTTCCTTATTAGACGCCGGCGTTTCCGTAACCTTCGGCTCCGACTGGCCTGTGGCTCCGTGCAGCCCGCTACTCGGCATCTATGCCGCCGTCACCCGCCGGCCTATCGACGGTTCCCGTCCGGAGGGATGGGTGCCGGCACAAAAAGTCGGTGTAGAAGCAGCCATTCGCGCTTATACAGGGACCAGCGCTTACGCGGAATTTGCCGAAACCCAGAAAGGAATGCTTACCCCCGGCAAACTGGCCGATATGGTTGTCCTTTCCCAAAATCTATTATCCATACCGCCGGCGGAGATACCCGGTACGGAAGTTGTGTACACCATCGCCGGCGGCCGGATTACATACCAAAACTACTAGATGGGACGAGACGTCCCCGGCTGTATTCACCAAAAAGCAGCCATTGAAATATATTAAAAGAGAACGGCATTAAGCTATTAACTGATAAAGCTTTGCCGTTGTCTTGGCAAGGAGGCTGTTTTATGCCCCCCAAAAAATCCCGGGCAATAAAAATCGTTCAAAAATACGTTCTGCTATTTGCCGGTTCCGCTTTGGCCGCGATCGGCCTGGAGGAATTTTTGGTTCCCAACCAGATCATTGACGGCGGCATTGTCGGCATATCTATAATGGCCAGCCACCTTACCGGGCTTCCCTTAAGCTTCTTGCTTATCTTTCTTAACCTGCCTTTTTTATATTTGGGATATAAGCAAATCGGCAGGACATTCGCCCTATCCACCTTATTTTCCGTATTCTCCCTGTCTTTTTGGGTCAGTTTTCTTCATGTTACCCCCGAAGTAACCCGGGATCTCTTTTTAGCTGCCGTATTCGGCGGCATTACCGTGGGAATCGGGGTTGGTCTGATTATCCGCTATGGCGGTTCCCTGGACGGAACCGAAGTAATCGCCATTCTGCTTGACAAACGGACCGGGTTTTCGGTAGGTGAAATCATCATGTTCATGAACCTGTTTATTTTGGGCAGCGCCGGCCTGGTTTTCTCCTGGGATAAAGCAATGTATTCCCTGGTCGCTTACTTTATTGCGTTTAAAGTGATTGATATAACCATCGAAGGCCTGGATGAATCCAAGGGCATTCTCATTGTCACGGATGAACCGGAGGAAATTGCCCATGCCTTAATGGCCCGCCTGGGCAGGGGAGTAACCATTTGGCAGGGCGAGGGCGGTTACACCGGCGAACCCCGTAAAATTCTTTATTCCATTATTACCCGCCTGGAAATTGCCAAATTAAAAACAATCATTTATGAAAAAGACCCTAATGCATTTGTTACCGTTAATGAGGTCCACGACGTAATGGGCGGTCAAGTGAAGAAGCGGGCGATTCATTAGACGGAACCCGCTGTAAACTGTCAGAAAGGGGATATGTGATGCTTACCATCGGAATTTTATTATTCCCGCAAGTTGAAGAGCTTGATTTTATTGGCCCCTTTGAAATACTAAGCTACAGTAATAAAATCCAGCCGGGCAGTGTGAATATATCGCTCGTCGCAGAGTCGGCCGAACCGGTACGGGCCTTTAACGGCCTCACCATCCTTCCTGACACCATTCTTAAGAAATGCCCGCCCCTCGATATCATTGTCGTCCCCGGCGGCAAAGGACGGGTGCAAGCCATGCGCAATCCGGCAATTCAAGACTGGCTGCAGCAGCAGGCTAAAACAGCCTATTATATTACATCGGTTTGTACGGGCGCTTTTCTTCTGGCCGAGGCAGGTCTGCTGCGTGGCAGGAAAGCCACAACCCACCACGCGGCGCTGGCCGAACTGGCAAACTACACGGACGTAACGGTACAAAAAACCAAGGTGGTTCATGATGACCGGATTATTACCGGTGCCGGTGTCAGTTCTGGCCTGGAACTGGGACTTTACCTCCTGGTTTTGCTGTTTGGTAAACCCTTCGCTGCCGAAGTGGCCCAAAAAATCGAATACAACATCAATTGGGAAGCATTACCGGCAGTAAGAGTTGCAAAGATTAAGAAAGACCGCTAATGCGGTCTTTCTTAATCACCATCCCCAATTACGTAGGACCGGTCCGCTTGAAAAACTCGTTTGCCAAAAGGTTCTTTCAGGCGCCGCTGATAGTTTTGGCCGGCAACAGCCGGCCAGAAAGCAATAAATACCAAGGGTCCGGCAAGAGACGTATTCACCGTTCTATGCCCCCAGCCGGCCGGTATATAGGCAATCACATCCGGTTTCATTTCCACCCATTTGGTTTCATTCCCCTTTTGCAGCAACAGTAAACCGCGGCCGCCTAAACAAAAAAATATCTCCGCACATTTCGGATGAATATGATAATGTCCCCTGGTCATAAAAAATTCCCCGTTTACCGTGCCCGGAAAGAGGACGGTAACTGCCTGCAGCAACTCGCCGGCAACAAGGGGAGCTGTTTTTTTATATACTCGGTAAACAGTTTTATTTTCCTGCAAAGCCATCTGGTGCCTGATTTCTTCAGCCACGAAACAGCCCTGTAAATCAGACAACTTGCGCTCTTCGTAATCATCGGCATTATATAAAAGACTGTTTTGCCGGTCAAAAGCGGTAAAAAATCCCGCCGGAATTTTTTCGTACATCATTTATCTCCTTCCGCCCATTTTACCGAGGGAGAAAAGATTCACAGTTGCTCTTTTCTCCCTTTCATTTATACGAAGGACGGCCCGGCATTATGCCTAAAAACCCTATTCCGGCAGCTTTAGCTCAGTCACCACTTTTCTATACACCTCATAATCAGCATCGCTGAATAAAACAAACCGGATTTCTTGCAACGGGTATATCTGCAGTTGGCTGAATACCGTACGGAGAGCCACCGGAGCCGCCAGTCTGATGGGATAACGATAAACACCCGTGCTAATGGAAGGAAAAGAGAGGGAATGAATGTTATGGCCGGCCGCCAGCTTTATACTATTGCCGTAACAGGCAGCAAGCAGTTCGGCTTCCGCATCCCGGCCATGATAAACCGGACCGACCGTATGAATAACATGCTTCGCCTTGAGACGGCCGCCGGTGGTAATAACGGCTTGTCCGGCCGGGCATCCGCCCTGCCGGGCGCGAATGCTATCCAACTCCCTCATTATAGCCGGTCCGCCGGCAGCATGGATGGCGCCGTCGACCCCGCCTCCTCCCGCCAGACGGCTGTTGGCCGCGTTGACCAGTGCCTCCGTATCCTGTTCGGTTATATCACCGCGTAAAATTTTTATTACTGTATCATTCCATTTGACTTCCATCGTATTTTCCTCCCTGCCCTGCAAAATAACCATTTTCGTTAAGACCTGTGCAAAGTAAACAACGCAAGTTCGGCCGGACAACCCAGCCGGAACGGCAGCCATTGGCCGGTGCCGCTGTGAACATAGGCGCGGCGGTTGCCTTCGTTATACATACCGCGCATGAAATGGTATTGCAGCGGCAGAACTGGCTTTCCGAACAGCCCGATTTGCCCGCCGTGGGTATGCCCGGCCAACGTAAAGGGGATCTTGCCGGCAAAGGCATTAAAGATAAAATCGGGATGGTGACATAGCAAAACAGAAAATGCGTTGGCCGGCACATTCCGGACCGTCCGGGCAAAAAAATCATGCCGTACCGCCTCCTGGTCCTTGCCATTCTTCGCCCATGGATAATCAACCCCCAATAAATAAAAAGGCTGACTGCCACCGATTATTTCTTGCGCCTCGTTTACCAGCAAATGAATGGGCCTGCCTTGCAAGGCGGCTCTAATTTTACGAATATCGTGAAAATATTCATGATTGCCCCAGATATAATAGATGCCATAGGGTACGGCCGCACTAAATTCGCTCAACCGGTTCAGGGTTTTCTCCAGTTCATCCATGTCGTCAATCAAGTCTCCCGTCACAACCAGTAAGTGAGGCTTCTCCCTCTGCGTAAGGGATAGTACCTTAGCCAGACGTTCCACGGAAAAAAAAGGTCCTATATGAGTATCACTGATCTGGGCAATCTTAAATCCATCAAGAGCGGGCGGCAATTCCGGCCAGGCCAAATTGAACCGGTTGACAGCCATATCGGCAATACTGCCATAAACGCCCCCGGCGCTTAAACCAAGGGATAGGGTCGGAACAGCCACCAGACCGCGGCGTAAAAATTCGCGGCGGCTGATCCCGCTGTTTACAGTCTCATCTGCAGCGGAGGCCGGCTGCCGGGTTGCAATCCAAAAGATGCCATAGACAACCGGGGCCAGTAAAAAAAAGAAAACCAGTCCAATCACCCAGACATATCCCATATACAAAAGCAATCCGTATATTTCCCGTCCCATACCGGCGGCAAACGGTTTCCAGCGGCTGCCGGTCATGAGTAAAAGCCCCAGTCCGGTCATAAGCCAATAATGCCGCTTCCAGCGTTTAAATTTGACCGGAAACAGCCGTTTTAACCATAAATAATCCAGCAGGCTGATCACCAGCGGGACCAGTAGTAAAAACAAGAGAAAAGGTGATGGGGTCCGCATAATATCTCCCTTGCCACCGGAATTCCAAGTGGCTATTTTTTATTTTACATCTAAATACCAATTCTATTCTCCACCCGCCAGGGGTGCTCCTTCGTAAAACAAGAAAAACCGCTTAGCGCGGTTTTTCTCATTTATTAGCCAATATTGTATTTCTGCAATTTCTGGTAAAAGCCGGAGCGATGAATGCCGAGCAGTTTGGCGGCTTTACTTTTGTTTCCGCCCGCAGCTTCCAGAGCCTGACAAATGGCCTGCTTCTCCGCATTGTCCACCATGTCGGACAAATTGGCCACTCCGATTCCGAGAGTTTGTTTCTTACGGGACTTTTTGCAAATCTGCGGCAAATGTTCCGGTATGATCATCTGCTCGTCCTCATCCATCAGATTGACCGCCCGTTCCAGCACATTCTCCAGCTCCCGGACATTGCCCGGCCAATCATAGTTCAATATATATTCCATAGCGTCATCCGAGACCCCTTCAGCCTGATTCGGCGCCTGCTCGCTAATTTTATGCAAAAGAAATTGACAGAGTGCCGGTATATCCTCCCGCCGCTCTCTAAGCGGCGGGATATGAATGGGAATAATATTCAGCCGGTAATATAAATCCTGACGGAACTGACCCTGCTCAATCATATTTTCCAAGTCCCGGTTCGTGGCGGCGATAACCCGCACATTAATCTTCAGGGACTTGGTTCCGCCAACCCGTTCAATTTCCCGTTCCTGCAGCACGCGCAATAATTTGGCCTGCATAGCCACAGGCATGTCGCCAATCTCGTCCAGGAAAATTGTTCCGCCGTTAGCCAATTCAAATTTACCCGGCTTGCCGCCTTTCTTGGCCCCGGTAAAAGCGCCTTCATCATAGCCGAATAATTCTGATTCCAGTAGATTCTCCGGTACCGCCGCGCAGTTAATTTTAATAAAAGGACCACTGCTTCTTGGACTGGCATTGTGAATCGCCTGGGCAAAAACTTCTTTGCCGGTGCCGCTTTCCCCCAGAATAAGAACGGTAGACTGGCCTTTCGCCGCTTTCAGCGCAATGGATTTGAGATAGTTAATGGCGGAACTGTTGCCCACAATCTGTTCTACCGTATATTTGCCGGTATAAAGCTTGCGTAATTCTTCCCGGTAATATTCCAGTTCCGACTGTAACTTACTCATGTTACTGGCAACCATTTTCAGGTCTTTTAAATCTTTAAATAATACTTTGCCGACAGCCCCGACCACTTCCCCGTCTTTAATAATCGGGATACGGGTTACCACGCTGTTATTCTCCTTGATTTTTTGGATTTCCATCACTTCGGCCTTGCCGCCCTGGGCCACAACATGCATGCGTGTATTGGGGATGACGTCGGCAACATGCAGACCAATAGCCTGCCGGGCATCAATGCCGAGAAATTCTCCGTAGGATTGGTTCATCATCGTTATATAGCCATTTTTATCGACAATGACGATGCCTTCAAACAAACTGGCAATCGCCGATTCCAAAGTACTCTTCAGACTCTTTACGTTTTCCAGCTCTGCGGCGACCGTCTGCAGTTCCGTGATATCCTGAAAAATGGCCACAGCGCCGACAATCTTGCTGCCTTTCAAAATCGGCGAACGATTGGTGACAATCTTGCAATTGCCGATAAAAAACGGCTTGTTTAATTCCGGCTGGCCTGTTTCCAAAACCCGTTTCAGACCGGTATTGGGGATAATTTCATCAATGGAATGCCACATTACCTCTTTGCGGCTCAAGCCGGTAATGGACTCGGCAGCATCATTGAAGATGTTGATTTTTCCCTCCTCATTGACGGCAATTACGCCATTATAAACGGAATTCAAAACAGCCCGCATTTTTCCGGTTATTAACAAAGCATTTTCCGTCAGAAACCGGACCAGATCATTTTGCCGCAGCGTGCCGACAGGGCGATTGGCCGCATCGGCCACCGGAAAAAGGTCATATTTATAAAAATCAAAATTTTGTAATTCTTTAACATTCATATTGGTGCGAAGAATCAGCATATCGGAGAGCATCACTTCATTGACCCGGCGCCGGCCGGCGCCGTCAAAATCATCTGCTGCCATCGCGTCAATCAATTGGGATTGTTTTACCCAACCGATAATCCGTCCCCCGTCATCAACAACAGCGGCCCCTTGAGCTGCTTTTTCCGCCATTGCGATAGCCGCCTGCCGCAGCGACATGTCCGGAGCAACAATCGCAACATTAGGACTCATCAACTCACGTATGAGCATAGTGCACCTCCCGAGTCCAACCTGGATTCTTTTTAGTGATAATTCGACAACATAATACTAAATTCCTCTGCCTGTACATCTTTTTAGACATATAGAAAGCCCGCCCGCGAAGAAAACCCCCCGGGAAATTTTTCCGGGAGGTTTCTTACTTATATGCAAGCGGGAGCTTGGTTATAAGGTACAGGCCCCGTCTACGCTCAGGACCGTTCCATTAATAAATTTAGCGTCGTCCGAGGCTAGAAAGGCAAAGGCGGCAGCAATCTCTTCCGGTTCCCCCAGACGTCCGGCCGGTACTTTAACCAGAATCTTTTCCTGCAACACCTGTTCAGGTATCTTTTTCACCATGTCCGTACCGATAAAACCAGGGGCTACACAGTTAAAGCGTAAACCATTCCTAGCCATTTCCTTGGCCCAGGACTTAGTCATACCGATAACGCCCCATTTGGTCGCCGCATAATTGGTCTGTCCCAAATTGCCGTAAATACCGACAACGGACGAACTCGTCAGTACAACGCCGGACTTTTGCTCCAGCATATAAGGCAGCACCGCCGAAGTACAGTTGAACACGCCGGTCAGATTCACATTTATGACAGCATCCCACGCTTCCCGGGTCATTTTTTTCATCATGGCGTCTTTGGTTATGCCGGCATTATTAATCAATACATCCACCTTGCCAAAAACGGCGACCACTTTCTCGACCATTGCCTTTACACTGTCTGTATCGGTAACGTTTACATTCACATAGACAGCTTCACCGCCGTTGGCCGTCACTTCATTTACCGTGGCCGTTCCATCGCCAAAATCGGCAACAGCCACTTTGGCTCCCTCTTCGGCAAATCGCAAAGCCGTTGCTTTACCGATTCCGCTGGCCGCCCCCGTAATAATAATCACCTTATTTTTCAATCCGCGCATAATTACACTCCCTCCAATACTAGTAAGTCTCATCCAGTCTAGTGCAAAATGCATGCCAATTATTCACAGATTGATTTACCGGATTCCTTTATCCTATAGATAATGACCAACATCGGGTTGACAAAGCATTCTTTTTCGATTCCCGCTCCGCTCTTTCGGCTTCCTTCCAAACCCTGGATTGTGTCTGGTTACCTATACACCGTCTATTTTTCTGTACACAACTTCCCAGGTATTATCGTCTGAAAATATTCATTTTTTCTGTACTTTCAGTCAAAGTGAAGTTTGGCACAAATCTTGCTTTATAGTAAAGTGAGTGGACAATGGAAGGAGGTACTCGCCGGCCGGTTGCGCATCTGCTTAATTCAAAATTTCAGAAATCATTAGGAGGTAATTGCATGGAAGTTATAGGCATTCTGCTAAGTTTGTTCTTATTAATGTTCTTTGCTTACAGAGGTTTTTCCGTCATTCTTTTTGCCCCTGTATTTGCCCTGCTTGCCGCTTCATTGTCAGGCCTGTCCGTAATGCCTGCTTATACGGAATTATTTATGGCCAAAGCCGTAGTTTACATTAAATCGTTTTTTCCTGTATTTTTACTGGGCGCCGTATTCGGCAAAATCATGGAGGATACGGGTCTGGCCAAAGGAATTGCCCATTTTATCATTAAATCACTGGGCAAAGACCGGGCTATCCTGTCGGTGGTCCTCGCCGGCGCCGTCCTGACCTACGGCGGTGTCAGCCTCTTCGTTGTAGTATTTGCCGTTTATCCCTTTGCCGCCGCCCTGTTCCGCGAAGCGGACATTCCCAAACGGCTGCTGCCCGGTGCCATTGCACTAGGCGCCTTTACCGCTACGATGGACAGTCTGCCGGGTACCCCCCAGATTCAAAATTTGATTCCTACCAACTTTTTCGGCACTACTATTTATTCCGCCCCCATTCTCGGCACCCTCGGCGGACTTTCCATTTTCACCCTCGGCATTTTGTGGCTGGAACGCCGCCGGAAACAGGCTGCCGCCAAAGGGGAAGGCTATGGTAATCATACCCTTAATGAACCGGAAATCAAGGAAGATGCCGCGCTGCCGTCCTGGCAACTCGGGGTTCTGCCGTTGATTGCCGTACTGGTTGTCAATTTTCTTATGACCCAGGTATTCCAATGGAATCCTCATATGCTGGAACCTTTCAAAGCGATGAAACTGCCGTTGACCGCTCCGGCCGTAAAAAATGTAATCAGCATCTGGTCCCTGATTATCGCCCTGGCTTCCGGCATTCTGCTGGCTATCGCCCTAGGCTATAAAAATCTCGGCAAAGGCATGCTGGCCAAATCGTTAAACGCCGGTGCCATCGGTTCGCTTCTTGCCATCATGAATACCGCCTCCGAAGTTGGCTATGGTAACATTATCGCCTCCCTGCCCGGTTTCAAAGCCATTTCCGCCGCCCTAATGGGAATTAAAATCGGCGGCTCGCCGTTGGTTTCCGAAGCAGTTACGGTTAACGTCCTGGCCGGCGTAACCGGGTCCGCTTCCGGCGGGATGTCCATCGCCCTGGATCTTATGTCCAAGAATTGGCTCGCCTGGGCCCATTCCGTCGGCATGTCGCCGGAAATTCTCCACCGGGTTGCTTCCATGGCTTCCGGCGGGATGGATACGTTGCCTCACAATGGCGCCGTCATTACGCTGCTGGCGGTTTGCGGCATGACACACAAAGATTCCTACGGCGATATCTTTGCCATGACCATAATTAAAACCTGTATGGTGTTCGTTGTCATTCTGCTTCATACCCTTACAGGCATTCTGTAAACGAACCGGACAAAAACCGGAATTATTCTGACAGAATCTACGCGTGTCTTAGTCAGAGAGCGATTGGCTGTTCGCCAATCGCTCTCTCTTTTATTCAATCACAAACTATAGCCCTAGATAAGCCCTTTTTCCCTGGCCTGAATTGTCAAAACTTCCCGGAACTCCGGGTGACTGACAGCAATCAATTCTTGTGCTCTTTGGCGGAGACTTTTTCCCCGCAGGCTGGCCACCCCATATTCTGTCACTACATAGTGGACATCATTGCGCGATGTCGAAACAGCCGCCCCCCGGTCAAGCTCAGGACAGATGCGGGATATCTTTCCTTGAGCTGCGGTAGACGGCAAGGCAATGATTGCTTTTCCTCCCGGGGAACGGCTTGCCCCCCGGACAAAATCCACTTGACCGCCAATGCCGCTGAACTGCCGGCAACCAAGCATTTCTGCGTTCACTTGTCCCATCAAATCCACCTGCAGAGCGGAATTAATGGATACCATGTTTGTATGTTGGCCGATAATATAGGGATCATTAACGTAATCCACAGGATATAATTCAACATTTGGGTTATTATCAACGAAATCATATAGTTTGCGTGTTCCCATTAAAAACGTCGCCGTAAATTTCCCGGTATTGATCGTTTTTTTCCGGTTCGTGATGACGCCAGCCTCGGCTAAAAATGCCACGCCATCGGAAAACATTTCCGAATGGATGCCTAAGTCTTTTTTGTCCTTTAAAAATAACAATACCGCATCGGGAATGGCACCGATCCCTAACTGCAGAGTCGCTCCATCCGGAATCAGACTGGCAACATTTTCGCCGATCCTGCGTTCCAGTTCACCGATCGAAGGTGATTTTAGCTCAAGTAGGGCTTCATCTTTTTCTACAATATAGGTAATCTGGTCCAGTCCTATTTTAGTTCCTCCCGTCCGCGGCATTTGATTGTTCATCTGGGCAATGACCGTTCTGGCACCCTCGGCAGCGGGCAAAGTATAGTCTACAGATACGCCGAGACTGCAAAAGCCGTTTTCGTCCGGCGGGGTAACCTGCATGAGGACCGCATCTACCGGCAAAATATTTTCTTTAAACAAGCGCGGTATTTCGGAAAAAAAGCAGGGAGTATAATCCGCCCGCTTTTCCTCGACTGCCTTTCTGGTGGATGCACCCACAAATAATGCATTATGACGAAAACTTTTCTCCATTCCCGGTTGGGCGTACGGAGCCGGTCCCATCGCTACCATATGAACAACTTCCACATCATTAAGTTCCGGCGCTCTGGCGGCCAGCGCTGCTACCAGCGCCTGCGGTTCACCGCAGGCATGGCCGACTACTACTCTGTCCCCCGGTTTTATGCTACCCAATGCCTGTTCGGCGGAAACCAGTTTATGACGATAACGGTTTCTCCAACTTTCCAATAGAATCCCTCACTTTTTTGATAGCTTGCATGCCGAGCTGTTCTTCTGCCACTACCACTGCGTCAAGCGTATTGGCCGCAATTACGGCAGCGGGAGTGCTGCTGCCGCTGTAGCGCCGGGCACAGTTGGCTGTACAGCCGCTCAGATAGATAATAAAATCGGCATTTAAACTATTATAAATGACCACGTAGCCGCTTTTGACCAAACAATCTTTCATTTCTGCCGCAATGCGTCTCCGGTCAATCCGGGGATTGCATCCGCCACAGAACCGGATACTGATACGGAACGGTCTATTGCTCATTTCTGCTTTTACCCTGACGCAGAATGGCAAGGGCCACCTCGATCAGGTCGTCACTAACCGGCTGCAGCGGCACCACCCCTTTAAGTTCCGGATATACTTCTTTCAGTTCTCTTGCGACCAGTTCGGATAATGTTAGTTGAGCACCGGGGCATGCACTGCACGCCCCCAGCAACTTCACTTTAACATATCCGTCCGGGGTTACTTCCAACAGTTCGATATTCCCATTATGACCGGCGAGTACCGGCCGCACCTTGTTGGCAATGACTTCCGCTAACTTTTCCATATTCCTATCCTCTGCCATTAATTGGTGCCTAAGAAATGCCGGCGATTCTCTTAGCCAATTGTTTCTTCTGTTCCAAATTACCCTGCCGGGAAATCATAATCCGCTGGGCCTGCGGCGACCCCGCGCCATGCATGGATTCCGTACGGTAACCAACGGCGGCGGTTCCCAGGGTCAGGTTTTCAATTAACCGTAAAATTCGCATACGGTCTTCGGTAGGAACAGAAGCTACGCCTTTAAAATACTTTTCAACAACTTTACCGATTTGGGGGTGGTTGAGATCCTTTTCCGACGGCATAGTTACCATCAACCCACCAGCAATATCTTCCGCCAGACGGGCGATCTCATAAGGAAAGCGGGTTACATTCTGTTTACAAACATTGGCTAGCAGCAGGTCGATAATATATGTGCCCGAAGCCGTTGGATGACCTTCCGCCGAACAGGCAATCCCGCAAGCGTACAGGGTCTCGTTGAGATGCGTCATTTCGATGAGTTTATCCTTAATATGGGATGCTTTCGCCGCACCGTTATAATCGGCAGCCAGAGCGGCGGCGCCGATTAATACATCACCCACGCCAACTTTACAGCCACCGTAGCTTTGACGGTGATAGCCGGCAAACCGTTCGACCAGCACGCCGGCAAATTCATATTCGCCGCACATAAACACATTCTCCCAGGGAATAAATACGTGATCAAACACCATCAGCGCTTCATGACCGCCAAACTGCTTATTGCCGACATCAATGCTACCGCCTTCCAGTTTGCGGGTATCGCAGGACTGACGGCCATAGATATAGAAAATTCCTTCAGCATCGGCCGGCGCGCAGAAAGAAACAGCGTAGTCGGCATCCTCTTTGCCCATGGCTATGGTCGGCATAATCAAAATCCAATGCGAATTAATCGCGCCGGTCTGATGAGCTTTCGCGCCGCATACAACAATCCCGTCTTGCCGTTTCTCCACTACATGAACGAAGAGGTCGGGGTCGGCCTGTTTACTGGGAGCAAGGCTGCGGTCTCCTTTGGGGTCCGTCATGGCACCGTCAACCGTCCAGTCTTCTTCCTGCATCTTACGCAAAAATTGGCTGAACCGCTCATGGTAACCGGTGCCTAATTTCCGGTCCATTTCAAAGGTCGTGCTGTCAACGGCGTTGATCGCATCCATGCCGACACAGCGCTGGAAGCAGGCAGCTGTCTTCTGCCCCAACAGACGCTGCATTTTAACTTTTTTCACCAAATCCTCAGCACTTTGGTGCAAATGACAGAAACGGTTAATCTTTTTACCGGTTAAATGGGATGTTGCCGTCATGAGATCCTCATACTGCGGATCTTGCGCCAGCTCATAAGTGGCCTTGACCGAATTCATTGATGGTCTGATAATTGGATGGTCCACCGGATTTTCCACCAGCTCGCCTTGCAGGTAGACCTTAAGTTTTAATTTACGCAAGCTCTCCTCATATTGCTCCGGTGTTTTCAATGCCATAAAAATACCTCCTTGTTTTATTCAAATTATTCAACTCACTCATAATATTGCGGCGCATGTTTCATTGTTTTAAAAAACTCCATATCATGAGAGAACATTACTTTGGCATTATACTTTCTGGCATAATTGCGGACTTTTTCCACAGAACTGAAAAAGGCCAAACTGTCATGCACGATACCTGATGCTTTAACCGGAGGCCCATAATTTTCTCTGGTATAAACTGCATCTTGCGGAAAAATCAAGGTCCCTTCTTTTGCGAGATGAACAATTACCCCCAGGACACCCGGGGTATGCCCCGGTAAAGAGATAATTTCGACTCCGGGAACCAGCTCGAAATCTTTATCAACCAAATGAAACTGCTTTACGGCAACTTCCATGTCGGCTTTTACATAAGCGCCGTGATTTTCCGGCTGCGGTGACAAATGGACGAGGGTTTGCCCATATTCAAAATCCTTGCGATGCACATAAACATCGGCATGTTCAAACCGATAAAGATTGCCGGCGTGGTCAAGGTGCATGTGTGATAGAATGATTGTTTTTATATCTCCCGGCTTGGTACCGGTCAAAGCCAGCTGCCTCTCCAGATCCTGGTTTTCATTATAGTAATAGGGGAATATACTCACTAATCCGTTCGGCCAATACCCTTTCATGGCATTCGGATGACAGCCAAGGTCAAACAGAATTTTCCCTTCCGGATGATCAATTAGAACACAATATACAGGTATTTTGAGCCATTTATGCCGACATTCTTTATTCTGCAATGTTGCTACCGTGGAAAGACCGACCATCCAATTGGCATCGCATTCCAGCCACCCGTTATCCAGCACATAAACCTTCATCCGCTAACCTCCCAACCGTTTTTTCTTACCGGCTGCGCGCACAGTCTATCGATTACTTTCGCAAATATCATGCCAAAATTATAAAGTACCTTGTCAATCATCTAAAACACCAGACGCTATCGCTTAAACCACAGGATTTTTCGGCATTCCGCTTTATTACGTTCATGGAAAAATCCAGAATAAAAAAAGCCTCTCATTAGGCTATTTTTTAAATATTGTGAATATTCGGTTGCAAAACTGCATCTAAAAAAATTTCCTCTACAGCCTTATGATTTGATATCCCGGATCGTCGCACTGTTGCAACTAAGTTGCATACTTGCAACCTTGAACCCAAGCCTCAAAATTCTCCTCCCCAACTCCCTATTTATCAAGTAATTTATATTTACTGGCTTTTCTAAAAATAGTGGACCGATTCATCCCTAATTCTTCGGCAACTTTCGGCCAGGATTGATATTCCTTAAATGCCTCCGCCAGAAAATGCGCTTCAATTTGCTCCATAGTCATTTTTAATTTACTGCCTTTGGATAGCACTTTCCGTTTCGCTATCGAATCTGGTATTTGTTCTATCTTTATTTCATCGGCAGGGGATGTAACAATCAGGCGTTCAATCAGGTTTTCCAGTTCCCGTACGTTACCCGGCCAGGAATACTCTATTAATTTGTCAACAACCTGGGGGGAAATCGTTTTGGCAAATCCAAACTCCCTATTCAATTTATCGACAAAATGCTTAATCAACAGGGGGATGTCTCCTTTATGTTCCCGTAACGGCGGCATATGAATCGGCACCACCATGAGCCGGTAAAATAAATCTTCCCGGAAAGTTCCCTTTTTCACCATTTGTGATAAATCTCGATGGGTTGCGGCAATAATCCTGACGTTAACCGCCACGGAACTCACACCGCCTACTCTGGTAATGGTCTTTTCCTGAATCGCCCGCAGCAGCTTAACCTGTAACACCGGCGGCATCTCACCAATTTCATCAAGAAACAGCGTGCCCTTATGGGCCAATTCAAATAACCCCGGCTTTCCCTCTTTCCGGGCTCCGGTAAATGCGCCTCCCGCATAGCCAAACAGCTCAGACTCTAAGAGATTATCAGGAATAGCACCGCAGTTTATCTTAATAAACGGCTTAGTATCGCCCTTACCCTGGCGATGAATTAATTTAGCCACCAGTTCTTTACCAGTTCCCGATTCACCGGTAATCAGCACGTTAGAATTTACGTCGGCAACTTTTACGGCCAATTCGACGACCGAAGCCATCGCTGTACTACGATAGATAATATCCGCTTCTTTCAGCTGCAGGGACCGTAAAAGGGATAATTCTGTCTGATATTTTAGGGTTTCCGCCACTGTTTTAGAAAGTTTATTCTGCAGATTGACAAGTTCGGTAACATCCCTGACATTCGTTACTACCCGAATTATCTGCCCCCGTTCATTAAAAACCGGGTTACCGGTAACTAAAATATGCTTGTTGGTAGGTTTCACCGTTTGATTAATGGTGACACTTTCCCCGCGTTGCAATACCAGCAATGTTACGGACTGATCGTAAACTCCTTCCTTTACCAGAGCGGCCATATTCTTACCGGTCACCTGACCGGCCTTAACACCGGTAATCCGTTCGTAAGCCTCATTCAATCTTATCACGGTTCCATCACCATCCGTGATAAAGATCCCATCATACGAGGAATTGATAATAGCCTCCAATTCAGTAATTAAATCACCGTCGGCGAATGCAACCGCACTATCCGTTTCAATCCAGGCCTCAATCGTTGCATCTGCCGCCGCATCAAGACAGGCCGTCGCCAATCCTTTCATTTTAACAGTGCCAACATAGTTTAAATTCTCATCGACGACAGGCAAGAAACTGACATCGGCGGCAAGCATGGCCTCCATTCCTTGCCTTATGGTACTTGTCTTTGGTATGGGCTTTATTTTTGCACAAACATTTGCAATTTTCACTCATATCCCCCCCGATTCCAGCTCAGAACTCCCATGCCTCGAACATTGTATTCTTCTAAAAAATACATTCTAAGTTTTTTATTATTTTCCTTTAGAGTCTTAGAAAAAAACTGTCCCCAAAGCATTATCGCTCTGAGGACAGCCTTTTTTCTCTCTTATCCTACTTTTTCATAACCGTTGCTTTGCCGTCAATCACAACCGTTCCTTCCTGATTGGTTACGGTTGTTTTCAGAATAAGACGTTTTTTCGCCTCAATCTTTTCGACGACCTCCACCGTTGCGGTCACCGTATCGCCGATTTTTACCGGCGCCTTAAACGCAACCTCTTGTCCCAGATAAATGGTGTTCGCACCGGGAAGGGTCGTTCCCAGTACGGCGGAAATAAAACCAACCGACAGCATACCATGGGCAATGCGTTCTTTAAACATAGTGCCTTTGGCAAATTCCGCATTGACATGCACGGGATTGAAATCGCCGGTCAATCCTGCAAAGGTATAGACATCATATTCGGTAACCGTCTTGGACATACTGGCCTTATCGCCTACCTGAATATCGGCAAACTTAACGTCCTGAATCATATTCTTCCTTCCCTTCCGCTTTGTAATAACCAGGACAATCCGGTATCCGTTTTGCTTATCCCCTAATTTTCTTAAACTCGGCGGTCAAAGCCGGCAACACTTCCAGGACGTCGCCGACAATGCCGTAATTGGCCACTTTGAAAATCGGCGCGTCCGGATCTTTGTTGATGGCCACAATAATATCCGACGACGACATCCCGGCCAGATGCTGAATGGCCCCGGAGATACCGCAGGCAAAGTACACTTTGGGTCCCACCGTCTTGCCCGTCTGGCCGACCTGATGCAGCGCCGGCTTCCAGCCTGCGTCAACCGCCGCCCGCGAAGCTCCGACCGCTCCGCCCAGCGCCTCCGCCAGTTCCTCGATCAGGGCAAAATTCTCCGGCTTGCACAGGCCCCGTCCGCCGGATACAATGATCTCCGCTTCTTCCAGGTTGCAGGATGCCGTACATACCTGAATGAGGTCCACCAATTTCGTGCGCAGGTCCGCCGCTTTGACTTTGCTCGTCACCCGCACCACTTCTCCCGCGCGCGAGAAATCCGGTTCCGGTTTCTTGAATACTTTCGGCCGCACCGTCCCCATTTGCGGCCGGTGTTCCGGGCACAGGATGGTCGCCATAATATTGCCCCCGAAGGCCGGCCGGGTCCAGGCCACCAGGCCTGTTGGCTCGTCAATGCCCAGATTAGTGCAATCCGCCGTCAGGCCCGTTCCTACCCGGGCCGCCACCCGGGGCCCCAGGTCCCGTCCGTCGTTGGTCGCGCCCATCAGGATTACGGACGGTTTATAGGTTTTGATGAGGTCCGTCAGAGTAATGGTGTACGCGTCGGTGTTGTAATGGCTGAATTCCGGGCCTTCCACCAAATAGACTTTATCGGCCCCGTTGGCAAAGACTTCTTTTGCCAGCCCTGCCACCTGTTCCCCGATGATCACGCCGGCCAGTTCCTGCCCCAGCGCATCCGCCAGCAGCCTTCCCTGGCCCAGAAGTTCATGCGCTACATTGCGGGCCTGTCCGCCCACTTGTTCCACATACACCCAGACGCCCTTGTATTCCGCCTTATCCATGGCCACGTTCTTTTCTTCCGTTTCCCGGACAATCGCCCCGACGGGACAGACATCGATACACGCGCCGCAGGCCGTACAGGCCTCGGTGATAAACGCCTTGTCCTCCCGCATTTCGATGGCGCCGAACGGACAGGTGCCCACACAGGCGCCGCAGCCAATACATTCCGCTTTTTTTACTACAACAGCC
>NZ_UPPP01000006.1 GCF_900476375.1 Allolucifera butyrica
ATGATGTAACGGCCACGGTAGGACGGCAATCGTTCTATGTTGACGCGCAGAATGTGTTTATGTCTTCTCTGATTCTTGGTTTTGACGGCATTAAAGCCACAGCTCCGGTTGGCAATCTTAACCTGA
>NZ_UPPP01000067.1 GCF_900476375.1 Allolucifera butyrica
AGAAGGATTAAACCCACATTTCACCTCCTGAACTAAAGAGGACGGTGGGAAGTGGAATAAAAGGAAAGAGGGAGTATATATGGATTTTGGTGGTTTAGAACGGTTTGGCGGGTTTGGCCGTGGTTTTGGCGGTGGCGGAATCTGGATCCTACTTATTCTAATTCTGCTTTTCTGCTGCTTTAACGGTAACGGGTGGTTTTTTGGCCGAAGAAATGTTGAAGAACCTATAAATGAA
Organism: Allolucifera butyrica; assembly: GCF_900476375.1. Classification (GTDB taxonomy): domain Bacteria; phylum Bacillota; class Negativicutes; order Sporomusales; family UPPP01; genus Lucifera; species Lucifera butyrica. The sequence goes on from NZ_UPPP01000067.1 coordinate 236, forward strand.
ATTGTCAATTCTTAATGTTGTCATCATAGAGAGAAGCCTTTGCTGAGTGAGGGCTTCAGACTGTAGACAAAGTCGCTTCTTAAGAGATTGCCACGTCGCTCTGTTCCTCGTATGACAGGAAAAATGGGATGTCATCGCGAGCGAAACGGAGTGCAGCGTGGCGATCTTAGGTTTTATCGAAAACTTGAAGTTCTTACTGAGTGAAGGTTTTTAATTTTTCTAGCCGCGCTTTTTGTCAATGCCGGTAATCCCAATCTCCTTCTTGTAAAAAATATTAGGATATAATAAAATTTATTTTGGAAAAAGAGTAATTATGGCATCTTTTGTAGAATTTAGCAAATTATATGTATTTTAACAGAGGAGCTATTTCCGATGTTGCAACTTATCCAGGAGTATATAGAAAAATTAAAAAAAGTTGATGAGCAGCTTGAACGGTTAACTTCAGATAGAAACGTTATTGAAACCGAATTGACTGCCTTATCGAATGCAATTAACAATCAATCGGAGTCGTTCGGCAGAATTATCTCTTTTAGCCATGATTGTGTATTTATTCTTGACCGGAATTGCCGGTTTACGTATGCCAGTATTTCAGGCGCACAATTATTTGGTTTAAAACAAATGGACATGATTGGCAAAAACTGGCGGGAATTGAAACTTTCCAAAGAAATGATGATTCCTTTTGAAGCTTATTTAAAAACAGTATTTATGCTGGGAATCCCGACGTCTCAGGTCACTCGGGCCGTATTTCCTTATGGGATCCGTTATCTGGAATATTTTTTAAATCCCGTATTTAATAAGCATCATGTCGTGGATGCGGTTTTTAGTGTAGTAAGAGATGTTACCCAGCGTAAAGAATCGGAAACGGTGCAAAAACAATTAACAATACAATATCTGGATGAATCACAGCGCTTACAACAAATGATCGATACGGCGCCTATGGCGATTCTGACTGTTGACCGGGACGGTTTTATTATCGCCTCTAACCAGTTGGCTGCCGAACTTTTGCCTGACATTACGGATAAACTGAAAATGGTAATCAACAGTCATCTTGATGCGGGCGGGCTGGATGATTCGGATGAGGCATTGATTGCCCGGGCATTAAATGGCGAAGAAATAAACGGTTTTTTTCGCCAGGACCGGAACAAATCTTTTTTAATTAGTGCCTATCCCATTAAGGAGTATAATACCGATAACATTGTGGGCGCAATTGCTTATTACCAGGATATCAGTGAGCTGGAGAACTTGCGTAATGAATATGCCAGACTTGACCGGCTGAAGCTGATCGGGGAAATGGCCGCCGGCGTAGCTCACGAAATCAGAAATCCGATGACCGTCGTTAAGGGATACCTTCAAGTCCTGACCAATAAGGCAGAGCCGGATTTGCAGGAGAGATATTCCATAATCATGAATGAACTGAACCGGATTGACACAATTGTTACCGACTTTTTGTCTTTGGCGAGAAATAAAACGGTTACTAAGGAAATTTGTAATTTAAACAATATCATAGCGGGTACGTTTCCGCTGCTTCAAGCCGATGCGGCGGAATCGGGCATAGAAATCAAATTGAATTTGGCTGAAGTTGTACCCGAACTGTTGCTGAATGAAAAGGAAATAAAACAGGTGCTCTTTAATCTTTCCCGTAATTCCATTCAGGCTATGCAGCCGAAAGGGCTTTTACGGATTGAAACCAAAGTGTCGGCGAATGCGGTAAAATTAATAGTAGCCGATAATGGCTGCGGCATTGAGGCCGATTATCTGAATAAGATTTTTGATCCCTTTTTTACAACCAAAGATACCGGAACCGGACTTGGACTGGCAATCTGTCAAAGTATTGTGGAAAGGCATGCCGGTAAAATTGAGGTGCAATCCAAAGTAGGGAAAGGAACATCCTTTTTTATTACGTTTCCTACTAGTGAAAAGAATCTAATGAATTGACAAATGTTCTTTCCTGTGATACTATTATTACAAATTATGTATAATATAGAAAAGCTGAGATGAAGAATAGTAAACAAGAGAAGGTTTCAGAGAGCCAATGGACAGTGTGAATTGGTATCCGGTCTTGTTGAATCCACTTCGGAGCAGACAGGGAAATAACCTGGTCCGGTTTGATACCGTTAGCATCGAAAAGGTCAGTCCCGGATGACAAAAGAAGGTGGCACCACGTGAGAAATTACTCCCGTCCTTGGCAATTGCTAAGTGCGGGGGTTTTTATTTTCCTAAATAAACCAGCGGAGGGGTAAGAAAAATGAAAATTTTAGTGGCGGAAACGATTTCGGAAAAAGGAATTGAAAAATTAATGAATGAGGGAATGACTGTAGACGTTAATACGAAGCTTTCTCGGGAAGAACTGTTAAAAGTGATTGGTGAGTATGATGCAATTATTGTCCGCAGCGTAACAAAAATTAATGAAGAATTCTACCGTCGGGCCACAAAATTAAAAGTCGTAGGACGGGCCGGTAACGGCGTGGACAATATTGATATGGAAGGCGCGACCAAACGCGGAATCATTGTGGTGAATACGCCGGAATCGAACGTAGTATCAGCAGCGGAACATACAATCGGACTTTTAATTTCCTCCTGCCGGAATATTCCCCAGGCTCATGCCAGGCTCGGAAAACGGGTTTGGGACCGGTCCAATTTAAAAGGAGTCGAATTATTAAATAAAACTGTGGGAATTGTAGGTTTAGGCCGTATTGGTTCTTTGGTGGCCACCCGGTTAAAAGCATTTGGCATGAATGTGGTTGCTTATGATCCTTATATTAGTGATGCCCGGTTTAAGAAATATGGCGTTGAAAAAAAAGAAAATCTGGAAGAATTAATGAAAGAAGCCGATTTCATTACCGTTCATACTCCCAAAACCGAGGAAACTATGGGAATGATCGGTAAAGATCAATTCCGGGTTGCCAAAAAAGGTGTGCGGGTTGTAAACTGCGCCCGGGGCGGGATTATCGATGAACAGGCCCTGGAAGAGGCATTAAAGGAAAAGATTGTTGCCAGCGCGGGAATTGATGTTTTGGTGGGTGAGCCGAATCCTACCTCTCCATTGCTGGACTTTGACAATGTAATTATTACGCCGCACCTGGGGGCGGATACGGTAGAGGCCCAGGACAATGTCGGCATAACGGTAGCGCAGGAAGTGATCAGCGCGCTGCGGGGTGAAATGGTTCCGAACGCCGTTAATTTGCCTACGATTCAGAGCCAGGAACTGGAAACGCTAAAAGCGTATCTGCAACTGGGGGAAGTCTTAGGTAAGATTTACTATCAATTAGAAAAAGAAGCGGTGGAAAAAGTTGAGATCACCTATAGCGGTGAAGTTGCCGCTTTGGAAACGTCGATGCTCACGTTAGCAATTTTGAAAGGAATTTTTGAACCGGTACTGAAAGAAAAAGTCAACTATGTTAATGCCGCTCTGACCGCCGAAAGCAGGGGCGTTACCGTAACCGAAAGCAGGGAATCGGCGGAAAGCAATTGCTTGGCCTTAATCCAGGTCAAAATTATATCCAAAAACAAGACCTTTACGATCAGCGGGACTGTTTTGGGAAAAGGCGGCGGGCGTATTGTTGAACTGAACGGCTATGAATTTGACGTGACCCCGTCCGCGTATATGCTCATGGCGGAAAACATTGATAAGCCGGGTATTGTTGGGCAAATTGGAACTCTTTTAGGCGTCAGTAAAGTGAATATTGCCACTATGCAGCTAGGACGTCTGGCTTCCGATAAGCGCGCCATGATGGTGCTTGCCGTCGATTCGGACGTGCCAAAAGAGACACTGCAGTTTATCGGCGGTGTGGAAGGCGTCGTAAAAGTACGTCTGGTAAAGTTGTGAAAATAAGAATAATGCAAGAAAGACCCAAAGGGTCTTCAAGCAGGAAGAAAGTATTTTACTTTTCGGCATTTCACAAAAAACAGCTTGTATAAGAATATCCCGAAAAGTTATACTTTCTGTTACTGAAAAAAGGGCTGTCTCCCAAATGAGACAACCCTTTTTTCATTTTAGCCCAAGGCAATCCTTGCGCCAGAGGCATTCTTCCTGATCACAATAATCAGTAGCTGTTCCAAAGCAGGGAATATTATTTTCCTTGGCCTGGATTGCTTGAATTATTTCAGCCTTCTTCATTTTTTTGACGTTAATACCCACTTTTTTGGCTTTTTCTTTTACTTCCGCTAAATTCATTTTATTGCCCTCCCGATAAAAAAGCTTACGTAAATGAATTTTCGCGGTTTATTTTGGAAATTCCTTCCAGAATATTATTTTTTAATTTAAACGATTAACGGGGATCGCTGTTAACCGTGCCCTGAGCCCTGCGCCACGGACCGAAAGACCGCATCAGCGGTCTTTCATTCGTTAGTGGAGTCGCTGCCGGAACCGGAAACGCTAGTAGAATCAGAGTCAGTTGAAGAACCTGTAGTATCGTTAGTTGTGTTCTGTATGTATTGGAGTTCGGCAGGGGTTAATTTACTATACAAATCATACGCCGCAGCAGCCTTAAACATCGTGGAGTAACCTGAATCAGAACTGGAAGCAGTGAGGCTGGAAAGTTGTTGACCGGAAAGCTGCAATACAGAAGCCAGACTCGCGGTTAATTCGTAGGCGGCCGAATTGGTAGACGAAGAAGTAGCAGTGGTGCCGGTATTCGCGCTGCTGTCAGTAGCAGAAGTACTGCCGGTCGTTGTTACCGTAGCCGAATTCGAAACATTTGTTACAGTAGACGTGATGTTCACCTCCCTCTTTATCATTTCTGATTATGAGCCTGCTTAAAAAGCGCATCAATCCCACTTTTCGCAGTCCTATAACACTTGACAATAATTGCGAAATGTGGGACCTAACGTTGTTGCGGCTGCGCGTTCTCACTCAACGTACGCCTGAGTACGCCTCGTTCGAATGCTCGCCGCGCCTAGTATCTGCATCTTTTTAAGCAGGCTTGATTATAGTTAAATTATCGAAACGGTAAAATAAAAAGATTAAGGCGTTTATTTACCGTGATTTATGGTTGATTCGTCATAAAGGATAATTTTAACGGGTTATCTTGTATAATTGGCTCTATTTCACCGGATAGATGGCTGGAATGGAAATGCTGGTTGATTTTAAAGAGGCAGGAATTTAGGGTCTCTTGCCGAATTGTGTTGAAAATGGCGGGACCTAAAGCCGGGATGTAAAGAAGGGGCACTTCTATGAATAACAAAATGCAGGTAAAACATGGGTTGAATTTAGCGGCTAAGGGAGAATGGCAGCAAGCGGCGGCGGCTTTTCGCCGGGCTCTGGAGCAGGATCCCGCTGACCCGGAGACCTATAATTATCTGGGAGACATACAGTTGAGAGAAAAATTATACAAAGAAGCGGAAGATTCATTTCGTCAGGCTATCGGGCTGAATCCGGAATATGTGGAGGCTTATAACAACCTGGGGGTGCTTTTGCTGCAGCTTAACCGCCTGGAAGAGGCCAGGGAATGTTTGCTGGCGGCGGTTCGCCGGCGAAGCGGCTATGCGGCGGCTTATATCAACCTGGGTCTTATCTATGTGCGGGAACAAAATTTGGAGGAAGCGGAGAACGTATTTCGTCGGGCTATCGAGTTAAACCCGGAAAATCCGGAGGTTTATAATAATTTAGGACTGGTTTTCAAAAGTAAGAACCGTTTCGAGGAAGCGAAGGCGTGTTTTGGCCGGGCCATTCAATTGAAGGCGAATTATCCGGAAGTATATAATAATTTAGGTTTGATTTTTAAAGACAGCGGTCAGGTGGAAGAAGCCGGAGCCTGCTTCTGCCGGGCTATCCAGTTGCGGCCGGCTTATCCGGAGGCCTATAACAATTTGGGTGTTCTTCTAATGAGCATCAATAATCTTGATAAGGCGGAAACCTGCTTTCAGCGGGCGATTCAGCAAAATCCCGCTTTTTTTGAGGCTGAATTTTCGCTGGCGGTTTTATATTTACTGCGCGGGGAATATGAAAAGGGCTGGGAAAAGTATGATAAGTCAAGGGTGGTAATAAACTATGGAGCCGATCAGCCGCAGGCGCCTGCCTGGCAGGGGGAAGATCTTAGGGGACGCCGGATTTTACTTTACTATGAGCAAGGGTTTGGCGATACGCTGCAGTTCGCAAGGTATGCTCAAACCGTGGCCGATCAGGCCGGCGAGCTTGTTTTGTGGGTTCAACAGCCGCTGCAGCGGCTGTTTATCTCGTCCTTTCCTTTCTTGAAGGTCCATAGGGGAGAAAATATGCCGGCGGAAAGCTTCGATTTTGCCTGTCCGCTGCCCAGTTTGCCGCGAATATTTAATACCACAACGGCGGAAATTCCCCAGGGTATTCCTTATATAAAACCAAGTGCCGACATTACCTTGAAGTGGCACCAAATTCTTAGTCAGGGCGATAAAAGGAAGCGTTACCGGGTGGGCGCTGTCTGGGCCGGAAACCCCAGGCACCATAATGACCGCAACCGTTCGATCCCGTTTGATTTATTTAATAATTTGTTTTGTCTTACTAACGTAATCTGGGTGAGTTTACAGACCGGGAGCCGGGCCCGGGAACTGGAGAAATCGCCATATACGGTTTTTAGTTATACCGAAGAACTGGTTGATTTTGCTGAAACGGCCGGGTTGATAGCAAATCTTGATCTGGTAATAACCGTCGATTCGGCGGTGGCTCATCTGGCGGGTGCGATGGGAAAACGGACCTGGCTGCTTTTGCCGTTTGCCCCTGACTGGCGCTGGCAGTTAGAGCGCAGCGACAGTCCCTGGTATCCGACTGTGCAGCTTTTTCGGCAGAGTAAGATTGGGGACTGGCAGGAAGTTTTAGGCAGGGTCAAAGAAAACTTAAAAAGAGCCTTAGATAAAAGGTAATCTGCGGTAGGGCGGGTGAGCCGGACTAATTCGATTAAAAAAAGCCGGAAGGGGCGGTCTTATAAAAACAATTGCTGTTGATTTGGACGATACCTTAAATAATTTTACGGAAACATTGCGCAATACGAATTTTGTTTATAGCGACTCCTATGGATTAACGCCGGAAAAGTTCAATCAATATCTTGCTATGGTAAGGCAGGCCGTAACGGATGAAAGTGAATTGATTTGTAATGATTACTCCTATTTTCGTTATCAAATCCATCAACAGTGTCATGAACTGGCCAAAGCGAGAATTGACGGGATCCAATTTATGCAATGGTTAAAAGCGAATCATTGGCGGATTGTTATTTGTACCGCCAGGGATTTGCGAAGAGCGGTTGAGTATTCCAAGCTATGGTTAAGTGACAATGAAATTCCTTATGATTATTGTTTTACGGCCCAGAATAAAATAGTCTTTTGCAAGATGTGGAACATAAAATATTTAATCGACGATGACAATCTGAACATTTTACATGGTAAAGATTATGGCATCAATGTGTTTTACCCCATTATGGAAAAACACGCAAAGGTTGAAAAAGGGACAGCCAGAGGATTCAATCGCTTTGAAGAGGTAAAACAATGGATACAAGAGTAAAATTGCTCAAAGAATTCTATAGTACCATGCAAACGGGCAAGCTGAAGCTGGAGAGCAGAGAATATGGTTTTGATTTTTTGGATCGTTTGCTATCAACCGGCTTACTATTGGAATATGGTGAATTGGCGTCCGGCCTGATTCATAAATATAAATTATCGAATGTATCGGAAGAACAACTGAATTATTTATTACAGGAACATGTGAATAAGGGATGTAATGTATGTTTGTATTTTAACGAGGCGGCGAATAATACATTTTGTTTCAATCTGGACCATAATTATAAACTGAGCAATACGGCTCCCAAACCGGAAATAGGCATTGCCGCCGGTCTTTTAACCGGGTATTTGGAAGAGCTGGACATGAAGCCTTTGGTTACTACCAGCGGCAGAGGGTATCATTTTTGGACGCGCCTGGATGAACCGGTAGATAATAATCAATTATATGATTTCATGCTGCGAATGGCAGCGAGGACCTTGGCGGGATTACATGAAAACGGTTATGATTACAACAAAATTAAACTGAATATGTACCCGAATAATAAAATTATTCACCGCTCATCATTGCGGCTATTTGGTTCTGAACACGTCAAAAACAAAATATTCAGTTACATCCGAACCAAGACCGGCATTGTGAACGAAGAACATTCCTGGCAATATTTTGCGGACTATTTGATTAACGGGACGATAAGCAGGGAAAGCTTTGCTAAAGCATATAATGCGGTGATGACCTGATTTGCGCCCACGCCTTGTACCGTTGCCACTAACCCCGCTTATGATAAGACGATCCTTCTGCCGGGATTATTTGTCCGGAATGATTTCAGACGGTTTCCTTGCGTCCCGAGCCCTGCGCCATGGACCGAAAGACCGCGTCAGCGGTTTTTCTATTAAGTATTTTGCCGCTAATTCGATATATTATATAGGCAACATAGTTTGAGACTGGGGGGTCGTTATATGCGCCGCTTATTATTGGATGACATACAGCCGGGGATGTATCTGTCCAGACCGCTCATTGCCCCGGACGGCACGGTTTTATTGCATGAGGGAATTGAAATGAAAGACCGGTATATTCAATATCTTCGCAAGCAAGGGATTACCTATCTTTATGTGGAAGAGCCACAGACCCGGGATATCATTGTGGAGGATGTCATTGGGCCGGAACTGAGGCAGGAGGCGGTACAAACCGCTTTGGAGGCAGTCAATGATTTTCATGTCGGTCAGGGCATAAAACTCGGTAAAGTGAAAGCCATTGTCGCCGATATGATTGAACAACTGGCGCAAAAGCCGGAAAATATGATTCATTTTATTGATATCCGCCGCAAGGAAGACTATCTGTTTTCCCATGCGGTCAATACATGTATTTTGTCAGTTATGACCGGTATTAGCATGGGCTATGACGGCAATCAATTGGAAGAGCTGGGTTTAGCAGCTATGCTGCATGATGTTGGCAAGATCAAATTTCCTTACAAATTAGCCAAGAAAAATCCCGGTCATTTGACACTGAAAGAAAAGGGGGAATACCGGGAACATCCGTCTTACACGCTGGAAATACTGCGGAAAGACTCAACCATATCCGCCAATGTTGTCAATGCCTGTTTTCAGCACCATGAACGCTGGGATGGCAGCGGGTACCCTCTGGGAATTAAAGGCGGCGCCATATCGGAATATGCTCAGATTATCAGTATTGCCGATGTGTATGACCGGCTGACTGCCGGTACGCCTTACCGCCGGCCAACTCCTGTATACTATGCCGTTGCCATTCTTAATAAAGCGGCCGGACAATATTTTAATCCGGCCATCGTCGAAAAGTTTAATGAGAATATTGCCCTTTACCCTATTGGCACGACGGTAAGACTGAATAACAATCAGACCGCGGTAATTCTTGATGTCGACAAAAATTGTAAAACAACTCCCATCGTCCGCATCGTGTCCGGTGAAGATAGGACCAAAGTAAACCAGCTTTTAGAGCTTGACCTTAGGAAAAATCCACAGCTCTTTATCGTGGATTTTGAGGAAATAACGACATCTTGACAAAAGTAGGAGAATAACGTATGACTGCTAAATGTAAAGGGATCGTTTTTGATTTTAATGGAGTTTTGTTGTTTGATTCCCATTTGAATGAAAGGGCCTGGCGTCAGTTTGCCATATCGGTTTGCGGCCGGGATCTCACAGCAGAAGAGATATTGGTACATATGCATGGGAGAAGCAACAAAAGTTTTATTGAATATTTGTTGCAGCGGGAAGTCAGCTTAGCGGAATGCAATGAATATTCCGAGCAAAAGGAAACAATGTACCGGGCTATGTGCTTAGACGAAGGAGCCGGTTTCTGTTTGTCACCCGGTGCGCAACAACTGCTGGACATCCTGGCGGCAAAAAAAATTCCTATGACCATTGGAACGAGTGCCGGCAAGAATAATTTACTTTTTTATTTTAAACATCTTAATCTCGGTAACTGGTTTACTATGGATGAAATTGTTTACGATGACGGAACGCTGCCCTGCAAGCCGGAGCCGGATGTATATATAAAGGCGGCGCGAAAACTCCGGCTTAGGCCGGAACAATGCATTGTCGTCGAGGATTCCTTATCGGGAATTCAGGCTGCAGCCAAAGCGCAAATTGGTAAGATTATCCGGATCGGGAACCGGATGGATGACGTAAAGTTCGCTGAGGGTGGCCTTCAATTTGAAACAATAACCACATTGGCGGAATTGGATTCTGCAACCCATTTCGCCGTTTGAGCCGGACCCTGTCTGGCAATTACCGAAAGACCGCGCTAAGCGGTCTTTTTTTTAGGAATTTAAGCGGAGAAACATGTTTTTTTTAAGTTAGCTGCAGCTTTTCAAAGGGAATTCTAAGTCGATGGTTCGATACTATATTATAGAAAGAATCAAACTAAGGAAGGTGTCATGAAAATGAGGAAAATTTTGTGCTTGGTATTTATGATGATCGTATCAACATCGGCTGTCAGCATGGCCAGTCCTGTAGCAGACTGTTCTTTAGGGCAAGTCTCGGCTGGATTGAACTTTAGTGCGCCCAGTTTATCCGCCTCGAGTGGGGATTCGGATGGAAACCTGCGAGTCGGCTACGATGTGGCGGCCGGACTTGGTCTTGGCTTTTCCGGGCAATATACGTTTGATGACTTTAAAATGAAAAATTCCCTTAATGGCAGCGATGAGATTAAGGCGCAGCAATTATTTTTAGTGGATAATGTGCTTGATTTGGTAGCCAAAGTTTCCCTCTTCGGCGGCATTTCTCAGACGCAGATAATTGGCGGTTCCGAGCATAGGGGCTTTGTAGCCGGGATTGCCGGCAATATTCCGGTTGCGCCAAATATGAAAGCCTACGCCGTCTATACCGCCGGTAACCACGTGGGGGGCTATGAATTGGGTCTCAGCTATCAATTGGCTAAAGATACGGAATTTAACCTGGGTTACCGGGATACAAAATATAAAGGGCTGACCTATAGCGACGGCAGTTCCGACGATATAAAAGTAAAAGGACTGATTGGCGGTATAAGTTATAAATTATAATTTTGGTAAGAGGGCTGACCGTAACCGGTCAGCCCCTTTTCCTTAAATTTGACAAGACGATCCTTTTCCGGGATGGCTGCCCGAGCCCTGCGCCATGAGCCGAAAACCACATCAGCGGTTTTTTTTATATTTTTGTAACCAAACTGTAACCAAACTGACAAGAATTTGCTAAAAAGGATAGGTAAAATAAAACTGTTAACGCATGGCGGGCGGTGGCGGTAACTTATGACTGATTCAATAAAAGTAAGGGGGGAGCTATTTATGAAAATAAAAAATGCTTTAATTCCGGTATTGTTAGCTATTTTGTTTTGTTTCACCGCCGGTAATGCCTTGGCGGCGTACTCGTATTCCCTTAAGCTGGACGGCAAGCCTGCTGCATTCAACCCGGGCCAAAGCACAGGTTATTTTATCTGGCAGGATAAGGACGGTTTGCACTTACGGACCACCAGTGCAGGCAAAGAGCATGTATTTAGCGGCAGTATTCATACGGACGGCGCATTCGAGGACATCTTGGAAAAAACGGCAGGGCCGGACGACTTCTTTCATATCAGCGGCAATCGGGGGAAAATAGCTTTCCAACTTACAACTGCCGGCGAAGATAGCGGAATTGACCTGCATGTTGACGAGGGAACCTATGTGACGTTCAATCTATCCATGGATGGAGATAAGATGGATCCCAACTTGATATTTATTGGGAATGAGGGGTGGCACCCGGATAACTGCAAATTTACCCTCCGTCATGACCAAGACCCTGATAAACCCAAAGACCGGACGGTAATTATCCTTGGCGGGGATTTTTGGTGGTGGCACTTCCATCCTGTTTATGGATTTCCCGGTCCGCATGGTCCGGGGCCGGGTCGTCCTTAGCCTAAGGGGCTGCAGCATATCTTAGAATTTTTTAGCCGATATCCGTTTAAAAAAAGTGTAGGGAGCAGTGCAGTGAAGAAAAAAATCTATTTGGGATGGTTTGCGGTCGCATTTTTAATTACCGTGTTTAGCGCCGGAAATTTCGCCTATGCCTCAGATTATACAGGTAAAACGATTATCGACGTCAAGATTGCCGGTGAACAAACTGTGCCGGCAAATAGCATAATGGCGGTTGTCCGAATCAAGCCGGGAAATCTGTTTGATCCGGAGAAGATTCATCAGGACCTGCAGTCTATTTATGAGATGGGTGATATTTACAATGTGACGGCCAATTTTACTGACGTGCCCGAAGGGGTAAAGGTGACCTATGTTGTAACCGAAAACCCGGTTTTAAAGAATGTCGTTTTTAAAGGCAATACCAAGGTTTCAATGGACCAACTGAAAAGTGTGATTACGCTAAGCAAAGGCCGGGCGATTAACACTAAAACGTGGAATGAGAATGCCCGGGCAATTGAACAGGATTACCATAATAAGGGGTATATTTTGGCCAAGGTAAGTGACCTGGCTATGGATCCGGATGGAACCCTGACGGTTTCAATCAATGAGGGGACCGTTGAGGGTATTGTAATTAAGGGAAATGAAAAGACCAAGCCGTACGTAATTACCCGGGAAATGAAATTAAAAGCAGGAGAGCCGTTTAACGCAGGCGATGCGAAACGGAGTCTGCAGAAAATTTATAATCTGGGCTTTTTTGAAGATGTAAATATGAAATTGAATCCCGGACGGGAACCCAATGCCGTTGTACCGGAGGTTGATGTGAAAGAACAAAAGACAGGGAACTTTCTGATCGGCGGAGGTTACAGTCAAACCGACGGATTTGGCGTTTATTACGGCATTGGCGACAGCAATTTTAAGGGAACCGGCAATAAAGTGAATTTGACTTTTCAACACGGGATATCCAGCGAGGCCGGCACCGGCTGGGATTTTAGCTATACCAATCCCTGGATGGATGACAAACAAACTTCCTTCAGTGTTGACTTGTTTAATTCGGTTAACGAATGGAACGATTATGGATATGACGGCAGTTCCACAACACTGCGTTCGGACTACTACCGGCGGTCGAAGGGATTTAGCCTCTCTCTGGGCCGGCCGCAGGGAGAATATGTAAGATACAATATTAAATTTACCAACAGAAAAGATACTTATCAGGAATATATTTCCGGACCGGTGAATTACTTAACTGACACCGATTACTCGGATTATCTCAAAAATAATTTCGGAATCGTTCATAGTATGACGCTGTCGAGAGTCTATGATACCCGCGACAATATTTTTGATCCGACCGAAGGCAAGCGGGTCTTTCTGTCCAGTGAATTTGCCGGGAATGTATTTGGCGGGCAATTTGACTACAATAAGTATACTCTTCAGGCGAGCCAATATTTTAAAGTTGGGAGCAAACAAACGCTGGCCCTTGCCACGACGGCGGGTTACGCTACGGGGAACGTACCCGATATCAGTAAATTTTACGTTGGTGGTATCGACACGTTGCGCGGTTACAAAGATGAGGAATTTACAGGTAAGGAAATGTTTACCGCCACCATTGAGTATCGCTATCCGATTGTCAAAAAGGTCGAGGGGGTTCTCTTCACCGACGCCGGTAATGCCTGGGAAGGTGATTACAGCGTAGGCGGGCTCAAATACGATATCGGCGCCGGTGTGCTGGTCAACACGCCTATTGGCCCAATCCGGCTTTATATGGCTTATGGCGATGAAGGAATCCGGTATCAATTTGGTTTCGGTGGCCAATTTTAATGTGTTTGTATTTTCCCATAAGAAGCCCGGGCAAAAGCAGCATTGCTTTTGCCCGGGCTATTTACATCTTACTATTTCATTTAAGCAGAGGGGTCAGCGTTCCCTGATACATAATATGCAGGTTATGCATGGCACGGGATAAAGCCACATATAGAAGACGGGCATCGGCGGCGGAAGTTGTGAATTCGGCGGCGGAAGCATTCCAGACAATAACGCCGTCAAATTCCAGCCCCTTGGCCAGGGAAACGGGGAGGACGGAGATTCCGCCGCGGTAGCAGGCCTCCTGTCCGGAGATAAGATGAACCGGATAATCGAGCGGGTTGGCCGCTGCCGTTTGCAGCAAGCCCTCGTATAACCAGGCAGCGTCTTTTTCCAGCTTAGTAATAATGGCGATTGACCGGGCGCCCCGGCCGGCAAAGGTTCTAATCATTTCGATCACACGACGCAGTCCCTGATCCGCGGAAATAATTTTTTCCGCCGTTGGCCGGCGGCCGGTTTCATATACGGGAATGGCCCGGGAATGGCCCTTAGGCATGACCCGGTTGAAAACGTCGATAATTTCTTTGGCGGAACGGTAGCTATGAAGGATTTCCCGGTATTGAGTCCGGGCATCGGCAAAAACATCTTGCAAAAGCACATTCCAGCTGCTGATGCTGCGATAGGAATGGATGCCCTGGGACAGGTCCCCCATGATCGTGAAGGAGCCATTGGCCGACAGCTTCTTTAAAACGGCAAATTCCAACGCATTCAAATCCTGGGCTTCATCTACCACAATATGGTCAAACTTAAGTTTATGATTCCAGCCGTCAATCAATAAAGCAAGATAGGCCAGTGGCGCAAGATCATCCCTTTCAATCCGGTCTGCATTCAGGATATTTAAGGAGTAATTGCGGATGGCATCGGTGTCATAGTTCCGATCCCTCACTGTTTTGAAAGCGCTTTTATCCGTAAAAACCTCCCGGTACGCGGTAAATAAATCAAGCGGGTGCCAGCGCTTAAAATGGGTGGCAAGAAAAGCATCCGCTTCCTGACGCAATATTTTTCCTTGTTCCCCGGCGCTTTTTCCTTTTCTCTCCCGGGCTTCGACAACTTCCACATAGTTATTTATCCGGAAGGTGATGTAACGGGTAAGCGTGTTCAACCGCTCGTTATAAGGGGCTTTTACATCTGCCAGGAATTTATCCACCTGCTCCTTGGACGGAATAACCAATTTTTCATTAAATAAGCGAATGTCCGCCAACTTGAGACAAAATTTTTTTATTTTGTGTTCCAGATACGACTCAATAATAGGGAGAAAGTCCAGAGACCCTTTCAGCTTGGCCGTATTCTCCAACAAAGCAATCTGCGTTTTATCTTCCCCGGCCAGGACCAAATCCAGCCGGCGGTCGGCGGCAACGTTGAATTTCTTACGGATTATGGTAAAAAGCAAATCCTCCCAGACTGTTTGCTGCACATCGGCCGCATCAATTTCCGGCAGTAAATCCGAGATGTAATCAAGAAAAATACGGTTGGGCGCAATCACAATCAGCTTTTGGGGATCCAGCTTCTCATTGTATAAAAGGTAGGAGAGACGGTGGAGACCGATGGTGCTCTTGCCCGAGCCGGCTACCCCCTGAATGATTGTGACCTGATTCAGGGGTTCCCGGATAATCCGGTTCTGCTCGGCTTGGATCGAAGTGACAATATCTTTGAGTTTGTCGGTTGCCCCCTGGCGAAGCCGGTCCGAGAGAAGTGGATCGCCCAGAAAGGCTTCCTGCTGCCGTGCCAGGACCTGTTCCATAATATAGTTATCGACTATGGTCTTCAAGATGCCGTTATCAATTTTATACTGCCTTTTTAAGCGTACGTCACCGCTGTAGCGGTACCGGCCCAGAACTTCATAAGCGGCCCGGCCGCCATAACACTCATAAAAAATGGTAGAAACCGGGTCGCGCCAGTCAAATACCAGAATATCCCGGGGACCTTCGATTTGCAGTTTGGCGATTTTACAACGTCCAATATAGAAACTTTCGAATTCCCCGGCCCCGTCCTCCCGGAAATCAACTCTGCCAAAGTAAGGATCGGGAAGAGCTTCTTCAATGTCGTATATTCTCCTGGAATGATTGCTGCGCAACATAGCATGCACAGCGGCGCTGATTTCGTCTTTATGGGAGAAGGATTTATGCATGAGATGGAGCCGGCCGTCTATGTCCTCCTGCAAGTCGCTAATCAATTGTTTCATTTCGCTGACTGTATTTGCTAAATGCTGTGTTTCCGCCGCAAAGTCCGGGTGCTGCTCAGTCATAATGCCTCCTTGTCTCCGACAGAGCTAAGAAAGAACCAAAGGGTCTTTAAATGGAAGGGAAGTATTTTACTTTTCGGTTTCTTAAGAAGAACGCGTTATTTTAGAAACAACCCGAAAAGTTATACTTTTTGATCCCACAAAAAACCCGGAAAGATCCTTTCCGGGCCATAATCAGACTAAACGAAGTGTTAAGAATTACAATTGGCTGCCGAGCTAAAATCGGTACTATTTATTATAGCCATTTATTTAGCAGATTACAAGTTTCTGCAAGAACGGTAAAAAGCTCCCGTGCCAACGGGAGCTTTTTAAAAGAAAAGGGTAGTAACCTCCGCTCGTCAAGTGACGTTTCTTCTGCCTAGGCAGATGCTTCTTTCCGACGGGGCCTTTGGCGCTCTGGGCCCTGCGCCATGGACCGAAAGAACTTGTCCGAGTTCTTTCTTGCTACGGTTTGACAGTTGCTTTAAACGTTTGTTTGCCGTCCTTCATTTCAATAATGACCGCATTTTTTACGGCATCGTGGGTAGCATTGATTGTAATCGCTCCGGTTATGCCCGGATAATCTTTCGTAGCGGCCAGTGCGGCGCGAATCTTGGCTGGATCGGCGCTATTGGCCCGCTTGATGGCGTCAATAAGTACGTTAGCCGCATCATAACCCAATACAGCCAGTGCGTCCGGCGCCTGTCCGTATTCTTTCTTATACGCTTCAACAAAGGCCTTGGAGGCGGCACTGGGATTGTCGATCGAATAATGATTGGTGAAATAGGTATTGTTTAAGGCCGCCGCCGAAGCAATTTCCACCAGTTTTGGCGAATCCCAGCCGTCGCCGCCGACAATGGGCACAGTAATTCCAAGTTCACGGGCCTGCTTGACAATTTTGCCGACTTCTTCATAATAGCCCGGCACATAGATAACTTCGGGATCCAAGGCTTTTATCTTCGTCAGGATCGTTTTAAAATCCTGATCTTTTTGCAAGTAGGCTTCCTCCGCTAAAATACTGCCGCCACCCTTGGTAAAGGCGTCTTTAAAGAAGGTGGCCAGTCCCTTGCTGTAATCACTGCTGTTGTCGATTAACAGGGCGGCTTTTTTTAGCTGTAACGTATTAAGAACAAAGTTAGCCCCTACCGTTCCCTGAAAAGGGTCAATAAAGCACACGCGGAAGGTGTAGTCTTTCACTTTGCCGGTTTTGTCGTCGACGGTAACCTTGGGATTGGTTGCCCCTGCCGCCAAAAAGGGAACTTTATTGGCTTCGGCTACGCTGGAAGCCGCGATGGCGTTCGAACTGGCGAAGATTCCGGTGACCGCAGCGACCTGGTCCTGGGTTATCAATTTTGTCATAGCATTCGCCGATTCAGAGGGTTCACTTTTATTATCCGCAATCACAGCCTGAATTTGTTTTCCCAGCACGCCTCCCTTGGCGTTGGCCTCTTTGATCGCCAGTTTCGCGCCGTTTGCCGCCGAGGTGCCCATAGTGGCGTTGCCGCCGGTCAGTTCGTCCAGAATACCGATTTTAATCGTGTTCGCAGCCGGACTGCCGCCGCAGCCGGCCAGAAATCCCGCCATGAATAACATGGCCATTATGATTGCCGTTAGTTTAAAACCAGTTTTATACATAAATAGTCGCTCCTTTTGCCATACCTGTTTTTACTCTGTCTTCTATGCTGCGCTATGGGAGACCAATGCGCAGCTGCTCAATCCGGTTCAGCCGGTTTTAACCAGCCCATATTACCCTCTCCTTTTACCAATAAAAATAAAATGAGTCAAATCAATAATGATTTGACTCCGGAGAAGACGCCGAAAAACAAAGCCCTAATTCTTTTATTAGGCATGCTTAAGCGTCTCTGTCCTTTTGCCTGAGAGATTTAATAGCGTTCTGCGCTATATTGCCCCTTCGGCGCCCTTGCGGGTCTCTCCAGAGTACCGTCTGCTAACGGTTCTTACTTAGATTTCTAAGCGCCTGAGAGTGTTATTCCTTCGGCGGGTCTTTGACCACTCTTCCGTTAAGCTTCATACGGTGAAAATATTAACTTATGCAAAATAAGTAACATACATTATTTTAATATACGGAAATGGAAAATACAATAAATAATTTACTCCGGGCCCTTGTGGTCTGTAACCCCCAATTCTATAGTTCTTCAATTCATCCTATAGCTTTAGAGTTTACAGACCACTAGCTATTCTTAAATAAGCGGGACCGGGCCGGATTCAGTAAGCGTTGGCAAACCATATAAATAAGAATTACATGGACAGGCAGCATAAGTAATCCTTTGATAATACGTCCGGTAATAAAAGTTTGGGCGGCTTTATGATACAAAATTGACAGCCATAACGTATTCATAACGACATCGATTAATAAAAAGACGGTGAGGCTTGCCCCAATTATGTTCGACAAAGTTATTTTCCGTTTGAAAAAATATAAACCATAAATAATCCCGGAGACAAAAGCACTGAGCGTGAATCCCGGAAAGAAGAGTCCCGGGGAAAATAATAAGCATCCCAGAATATCGGCGACAGCCGCAACGACTGCCCCGGCAAACGGACCAAAAAGCAGGGAATAAACGGCAACCGGCAGGAAGGCCAGATCAATGCGAATGAAGGGGGTTTGGATTGCGAGAATATGAGTTAAAACAATAGTAAGAGAAATAAACATAGCCGCCAATACGACGTTTCTGGTCTTTGACCAATGGCCGGCCGGAAAAAGAAAGTTCACTTTTATCACCTCTTAAGAGTGGAAGGAAGATATTACTTAATTATAAAGCTTTGGCAGCGAAGATGCTATCATGCCGGCAAAAAAGGCAGACAAAGTATTGATAAGAGAAAAAATTCACAAATTTACATTGCAATCATTTTGGGGATCAGGTACACTAAAAGTATGATAAAAAATTCACAATATCTGTCGGGAGGTCTGTTATGCACGGAGTGATTGATTTGGCGGAGATGGATGAAATTCTGAAAAAATACAGGTATGATCCAAGCAATATTATAGCCATATTGCAGGATACGCAGGCAAAATACAGATACCTGCCTAAGGAGGCGTTTTCGTATCTTTCGGCCAAACTCGGCCTTAGTACGGCCAAAATATACAGTGTTGCTACTTTTTATGAAAATTTTTCCCTCGAGCCGAAGGGTAAACATGTAATCAAGATTTGTGACGGAACGGCATGCCATGTCCGGAAGTCGATTCCGATTCTTGAACGATTGAGAGAAGAACTCGGGCTTTCCGAAACAAAAGTGACTACGGAAGACCTCATGTTTACCGTGGAAACCGTATCCTGTCTCGGGGCGTGCGGGCTGGCGCCGGTGCTTACCGTTAATGACAAGGTATATGCCGCCATGACGCCGGATAAGGCAAGCGAACTTCTGGCGAAGCTCAAGGAGGAAAACTAAGATGCTTTCAAGCAGGGAAGAACTTAACAAGGCAGTGGCAAGTTATAAAGAAGTACTGGCAGCGCAGAAAAAGAAGATCCTTGTCTGCGCCGGAACGGGCTGTGTGGCGGGCGGATCACTCGACATATATGCCGAGTTTGTCAGATTGATTCAGGAAAAGGGCATACCCTGCGCGGTAAGTCTGGAGCAAGAACCGCAGCATGATTCAATCGGAGTAAAAAAGAGCGGCTGTCACGGCTTTTGTGAAATGGGGCCGTTGGTAAGAATTGAACCGCAGGGCTGGTTATATATAAAAGTAAAGCAGGAAGACTGCGCCGAGATTCTGGCGGAGTCGATACTGGGGGACCGGTTTGTCGACAGGCTGGCCTATAAAAAGAACGGCCGGACCTATCCGACCCAGGAAGAGATCCCTTTCTACAAAAAACAGACCCGGTTGGTGCTCGAACACTGTGGGCATGTTGACGCCACCTCCATTAAAGAATATTTGGCTATCGGCGGCTATACGGCATTGGAAAAGGCTCTGTTTAGGATGAGTCCCGATGAAATTGTCAAAGTGATTGAGGAGTCTAATTTAAGGGGGCGCGGCGGCGGTGGGTATCCGGCCGGCCGCAAATGGGCCCAGGTCAAACGGCAGAAGGCGGCGGTAAAATATATCGTCTGCAATGGCGATGAAGGAGATCCCGGCGCTTTTATGGACCGGAGCATAATGGAGGGCGATCCGCACCGGATGCTGGAGGGAATGATGATAGCCGGCATAGCCTGCGGGGCTACGGCGGGATATATTTATGTACGCGCCGAGTATCCGCTGGCGGTTAGCCGTCTGGAGACGGCAATTGCCGAGGCAAGGGAATACGGTTTGCTGGGCACGGATATTTTGGGTTCCGGCCGGGAATTCGATATTAAAATAAGCAAAGGAGCCGGGGCTTTTGTCTGCGGCGAAGGAAGCGCCCTTACTGCGTCAATTGAAGGAAAGCGCGGCATGCCGCGGGTAAAACCGCCGCGAACGGTTGAACAGGGCCTTTTCGCCAAACCCACGGTGCTTAACAATGTGGAGACCTTTGCCAATGTGCCGCTGATTATTCAAAACGGCGCCGAGTGGTATCGGGCGATCGGGCCGGAAAATAGCCCCGGTACGAAAGCGTTTGCGCTGACGGGAAATATTGAAAATACCGGTCTGGTTGAGGTACCCATGGGGACGACCTTGCGCGAGGTTATCTATGAGATTGGCGGTGGCATGCGGGCCGGGGCGGGATTCAAAGCCGTACAGATCGGCGGGCCTTCCGGCGGCTGCTTAACCAAGGAACATCTTGACCTGCCGCTCGATTTCGACTCGTTGAAAAAAGCCGGCGCGATGATCGGCTCCGGCGGGCTGGTAGTTATGGATGAACACACCTGCATGGTTGAGGTAGCAAGATTCTTTATGAACTTTACCCAGAATGAGTCGTGCGGCAAATGCGTGCCGTGCCGTGAAGGTACGAAACGGATGCGGGCGATATTGGAACGCATTGTTGCCGGTCAGGGTGAACCGGAGGATATTGACATGCTTCTGGAACTGGCCGATATGATCTCGTCGACCGCGCTGTGCGGTCTGGGCAAGACTGCCGCCCTTCCTGTAATCAGCACGGTCAAAAATTTCCGGGCCGAATATGAAGCCCATGTGCTGGACAAACGGTGTCCCTCCAAGACTTGCCGGAAATTAAAACAGATCTATATTGACCGGGAACTTTGCCGCGGCTGTTCCAAGTGTTCCCGGGTCTGTCCGGTGGGAGCCATTTCCGGACGGATCAAAGAACCGTTCCAAATTGATACCGGCAAATGTATTAAGTGCGGGGCGTGCGTGAGTGCATGCGCGTTCAAAGCCGTAAAGGAGGACTGACACGTGAGCACGGAGTTTATGATAATCGACAATATGCCGGTGGAAATTGCCGGTGAGCAGAATATTCTGGCGGTGATCAGGAAAGGTGGCATTGAGCTGCCGACCTTTTGCTACTATTCGGAGTTATCCGTTTACGGCGCCTGCCGTATGTGCGTTGTAGAGGACAAGTGGGGTACTATTCACGCCGCCTGTTCGACACCGCCCAAACCCGGGATGGAAATACGCACCAATACGCCGCGGCTGCGGAAGTACCGGAAAATGATACTCGAGCTTCTTCTTTCCAACCACTGCCGCGATTGTACAACCTGTGAGAAAAACGGAAAATGCAAGCTCCAGGAACTCGCCCGGCGCTTTGGCATCAAACAGGTGCGGTTCAGCAATACGGCGGGAGATGCCGACATGGATACTTCGTCCCTTGCGATTGTCCGGGACAAAAGTAAATGTATACTTTGCGGCGACTGTGTGCGGGTGTGTGATGAAGTACAGAATGTCGGCGCCATTGATTTCGCATTTCGCGGCTCGCGGATGTGCGTTAGTCCGGCCTTTGATGAACCGATTGCCAATACGAACTGTGTCGGCTGCGGTCAGTGCGCGGCCGTGTGTCCAACCGGTGCGATCGTTGTTAGAAATGACACGGCAAAATTGTGGCAGGAAATCAGTGATAAGGACACTAAAGTGGTTGTTCAGATCGCTCCCGCCGTACGGGTCGGTATTGGCAAAGAACTTGGCCTTGGCGAAGGCGAAAATGTGATGGGACGGATTGTTGCCGCTTTAAGGCGGATGGGAGTTGACGAGGTATTTGATACGTCCACCGGTGCCGACCTTACGGTCCTGGAAGAAGCCGGAGAATTTATGTTCCGGCTGGAAAGCGGTGAGAAGCTGCCGTTATTTACATCATGCTGTCCGGCTTGGGTAAGATACGCTGAATTAAATCATCCCGAATTGATGGAGAACATCTCTACCTGCCGTTCACCGATGCAGATGTTTGCCGCGGTTCTCAAAGAGCAATACCGTCATTCCCACCGGCGGGTGGTAGTGGTGGCTGTTATGCCGTGTACCGCGAAAAAACAGGAAGCGGCCCGCGAGGAATTTATCGAAGACGGAGTCCGCTATGTGGATTATGTCATTAGCACCCAGGAACTGATTCAGATGATTAAGGAAGCGGGCATTGTTTTTGCGGAAATCGAACCGGAAGCGGTCGATATGCCTTTTGGGACCACGAGCGGCGCCGGCGTAATATTCGGGGTAACCGGCGGCGTTACCGAAGCGGTAATCCGGCGTATTTCCGATGATAAATCGGTATCTTCCCTGCGGGCTATCGCTTTTACCGGTGTCCGGGGGTTGGAGGGTGTAAAAGAAACCAGCCTGGATTTTGCCGGAAGGGAAGTTAAGATCGCCATCGTCAGCGGGCTCAAAAATGCGGCTCAACTGCTTAAAAAAATACAAAAGGGCGAAAAACAATATGATTTTGTGGAAGTCATGGCTTGTCCCGGCGGCTGCATCTGCGGGGCAGGACAACCGTTTATTGGCGGCGAGGGGAAATGGAACCGGAGCGCGGGACTTTATGAGGCTGACCGGATGAGCAATATAAAACGCTCGGAGGAAAACCCGGTGATCATGGCGCTTTATGGCGGTTTACTCAAAGGAAAGGTGCATAAACTGCTCCATGTGGATTATCGGAGAAAGGGATGAGCGGGATGATGAAAATTGAAGTTTGCATCGGCAGTGCCTGCCACATCAAGGGATCCTATAATGTAATCAATTCCTTTCAGCTGCTGGTCGAAGAATACGGATTAGCTGATCAGGTGGAGATTGACGCGGTGTTTTGTCTTGGTCATTGTACGGAAGCAGTATCCGTACGGGTTGATGCCGGCGAAGTGCAGAGCGTTTCCGGAGCGACCGCGCGGGAGTTTTTTAGCCAAAACATTTTGCCGGCAATAGGAAAATGATCATTCTTACGGAGGATTTATGAATGAAACCGTTGACTCTGGAAATCTGCGAGGGAACATCGTGCCATCTGCTGGGTTCACAGGATCTGCTGGAAGCCGTTGCGGCTTTGCCGCCGGATCAGCGGGAACGGATTGAATTACGGGAAGTATCCTGCCTGAAAAGCTGCCATCAAGGGCCGAGCGTACGAATCAACGGCACTGTGCTGCCGGATATGACCCCGGGCCGTTTAGTGGCCGTAATTCATGATTACCTGTCTGAAAGGTAAAGTGGCAAGGAATGAAAAAGGTGCAGCTCCGCCTTGGGGGAGAACTGCACCTTTCATCTTTTAAAATACCGAAAAGTAAAATACTTTTCTTCCATTTAAAGACCCTTTGGGTCTTTCTTATTTGGCGAGAACTTTACGGAGTGATTCCAGCACCCGGTCGGGCTGGAACGGTTTAACAATAAAATCGGCGGCGCCGGATTTTATTGCCTCGAAGACCATTGCCTGCTGCCCCATGGCGCTGCACATAATAATTTTAGCGGCCGGATCAACTTTTTTTATTTCTTTCACGGCCGTAATCCCATCCATATCGGGCATGGTAATGTCCATGGTGACAACATCGGGACGAAGTTCCTTATACTGGATGACTCCTTTTTCCCCGGTGGCGGCCTCGCCAATTACCTCATAACCATTTTGGGTAAGAATGTTTTTCAGCATCATTCGCATGAATGCCGCATCGTCGACAATTAATACTTTGGCCATAAAGCCTCCTGTTTTTTATTTCTTATAATATTGGTCAAAAATAATATGTATGGGTTTAACCGGTTATAGCGTTTTAGTTCATCACTGATTACAAAATTGTATGACATTCTGTCTTTGAAGTCAAGAATCCCAATTCACAGATGTATTACCGGGTAGGATTATTTAGCAAGGCCGGTGTCCTCCGGGAGACCTCCGGAAGCGTTAGTTGCCCAAAAAGGTACTGACTTATGGTGCTAAATGATATTTTGTCCCTTCCTGAAAATATTATTGGCTCAAAATCGGTGTTTTTCCGGGACTTGGCAGGTCTAATGATTTTTCAGGTTGAATCAAACAATTGCCGAATTTCGGTTTCGTTCATTTTGTTGAGAAAATTTTCGCCGGGTTTGATCAGTGTGTCGATCAACTCCTTTTTTTTCTGTTGTAAGAGGTAAATTTTTTCTTCAATGGTATCCTTCGTGATTAACTTGTATACTTGTACGGATTTTTTTTGACCAATGCGGTAAGCACGGTCGGTCGCCTGCTCTTCAACGGCCGGATTCCACCAGGGGTCATAATGGATGACCATGTCGGCCCCGGTGAGATTTAAGCCGGTTCCTCCTGCTTTCAAAGATATCAGAAACACTTCCCTTTCTCCGGCGTTGAACGAATGGACCAGTTTGATGCGGTCTGCCGCCTTGGTTGTGCCGTCCAGATAGTGATAAGAAATTTGGCGATGCTCCAGCCGTTGTTGGATCAACTGCAGCATAGCGGTAAACTGGGAAAAGAGCAGCACCCGGTGTCCGCTGCCGGCCGCCTCGCTGAGTATTTCCTCCAGCAGATCCAGCTTGCCGCTGCCGCCCGGATAATTTTCAACGAATAAGGCCGGATGGCAGCATATTTGGCGCAGCCGGGTGAGAAGGGACAGAATTTTGATCCGGCTATGTTCAAAACCATTTGCTTGTACTTCATTTTCAAATTCGGTTCGTGCTTTTAGCAACCAGGCGGCGTAAAGCTTAGACTGTTCCGGCGTCATTTCGGAGCTTAGCTTGCTTTCAATTTTTTCCGGCAGTTCATGCAACACTTCTTTTTTCATCCGCCGCAGAATAAAAGGTCGCGTATGCCATTTAAGGTTAGTGAGGGCGGTTTCCTCTTTGTTTTTTACGATAGGAATTTCAAAACGGCGAAGAAAGGAGGCATGATTTAACAAATAACCGGGCATTAAAAAGTCAAAAATGGACCAAAGTTCCGTTAAGGTGTTTTCAATGGGCGTTCCCGTCAGGGCAAAACAATTTTGGGCCCGAATCTGCTTGACGGCTCTGGCGCTGAGAGTCTGCGGATTTTTTATATGCTGGGCTTCATCCAGAAAGCAATAGCGGAATTCTTTGTCTTTATAAAACCGGATATCTCTTTTGATAAGACCATAAGAGGTTACGAACAGGTCGGTCCGGCTAAAATCCTGAAGCTGTTCGCACCGCTCGGCCTGCTGGCCGGCGATGACGGTTACTTTTAAGCCGGGGGTAAATTTAGCGGCTTCTTCCTGCCAGTTGTAAAGGAGCGAAGTGGGGGCGATAACAAGGGATGGTCCTGCCTTTTTTTCTTTCGCTGCCAGCAGGAAGGCCAGCACCTGCAGTGTTTTTCCCAGCCCCATGTCATCGGCCAAAATACCGCCGAGTCCATACTCGGCGAGTGAGTTCAGCCATTTAAACCCCGTCTTTTGATAGCTCCGGAGGTTGGTGTGGATACCTGGGGGAAGTCGATAGTCCGTATCCCGGGGTTCTTTGATGTCCTGTACTAATTTTTTAAAAGCATGATTCCGTTCCAGGGGAAAGTCGGCTGCTTCCCGAGCCAGGCTGTCAAGGTAAAGCGCGCGGTATTTGGGGAGTTCGACCTGTTGCTTTTCGAGGTCTGACGGACGGAGGCCCAGTTGGTCGATCAGAAAAGCGGCTGCCTGAAAATCCGGGGAGTCAAGTGGAATAAACGTACCATCCGGCAGACGGTGATAGTTTTTCTTGAGTTTATACGCTTCTAATAGGGCGAAAAGTTCCTGGCAGGACAAATCTTCATATTGCAGGGAAAATTCAAGCATATCGCTGGCCGGATTCAGTCTGACCCCGGCGGCGATCCGGCCGGGGAGTCTGATCCCGGTTGTTTTTAAACGATCCGAGTAATATATATCAGCCAAATCCCTTAGTTCAGGCAATGCTTGCCGTAAAAATTGATAGGCGGCCTCTTCAACAGGCTGAACGAAGATGTCTTGCTGCCGTTGAAAGCCATATTGCCGGAATAGCGTAAGCAATTGATTTTCTGCCGCTGTCTCTCGAATTAGCCAGAGATCATTGTCTTGGATTTCCGTCTGAGGAAAGGAAGCGGCCGGATTGACGACCGTTTCGCCGTAGTGAAATTCAATACGGGCACTGATTCCGGCATCAAACCGGTCCAGATAAACGCGGCTTTCAAGCGGTTCCTGCCGGAAGCGGGCATAAATTTCGCTATCCAGTGTAACCGAGCCGATGGTCTTAAGTGCAGGAAGCATAGCGGAGAAAAAGTCGGAGGCCGACGGCAAGGAAATCAGCACTTCATTTTTCTGGGTTTCATTCAGACATGTTAGGAACGGTCCAATGTACCGGGAAAAATCTGCATCCACTCTATAAATAACCTGATGGTAATAAATATATTCGAAATTAGTATCCAAGCCGTAAAACATATTGCCATCCAAGACGGGAATAAGCCGCAGCCCCTCCCGGCTCATTTTCACCTCCAGGTTTAAGGGAGGCCTTCCGTCGTTAATTCTGACCCCATGGACCGGATTGCCGTTAATGACCATAGGAAAGGGCCTGTCGGCAACGGCAGTGAAAAATTTTTGCAGGTTGGAGGTGGTCATTTTAAATTGCCGGGGATTCGCAAAACAGGAAGTGGAAGAGTAAGACCAGGACGAACGCTGCTTGTCCTCTAAATAGGCTTGCTGCATTAGTTGCAGCAAAGCTTGTGATACGGCATCAAAACGGGTTGTGCGCGGCTCAAAAACAAAATGTTTGCCAAAAATAATTTTTTCATCCCCTGTAGCAGCGTTCAAAAACTGGGTAATGTCTTTCAGAATATACATCCGTTCATTGCCGATGGTGAATTCCAGCCAGCAGTTTTTTTGTCCGCCGTTTAACGAAAAAAAGAGAGTCGGCAGGAGTTTGGCAGGAGTTTGGCCGGTAGGACCGGAGTAACCGGCGGCCTCATTCGTGAAAAATGTTAACAGCTTCCGCACTGCCCGGGATGATAACGAAGTTTTCTGCCTCTGTTCCGGCGAGAAAGGAAGCGGTTGAGCCGGCGGAACCATTATTTCTTCCGGAAAATACTGAGTCCAGTTCTTCTGGAGAGTCATGAATACGGCGACGAGATGTTTACAGGCTCCCGGGTAAGAAGAAAAAGCCGGACAGTCACAGCTGTAATGGGTGATTTTTTTATTCTGGTCGAACTGTACCTCAATATTGTAAAGCTGCCCGCCTTCCACCTGGGCCCAAAACCCTTGTCCGCCGGGCAGCAATTGCAATTGCCGAACATAGTGGTTGCGATAGTAGAGAAAGCCCCGGCTGTACGATGCGGAACCGGCTGCCGCTGTTTTAATCCATTGATCTGTTATCATACACGGATTAATCTCCTTAATCTCTTAGTTGCCTACGGGTTGTGCCAGGGTAGAGTTTTTGTTGTAGGGCAAAAGTCCTATTATCTATTTATAATAATTTGTCGATAAAATAAATGTTGGAGATCTCCTCTTTATTCCTTGTCATAGACCCTCACGCCGGTGGGGGTCTACTATTTTGTCTCCTCTTTATTATAATTTGTCAATGATAACATTAACACTGCTTAATCCGAATTTTATACAAATAAAATGATTTTCCGATATTTTAGGTTTATAATATTTATAAATATATTTTTGTTACAAATAGCCTTGTTTAGTAATTGACGGTACTATTTGCCCACTTCTTATATTATTTGAGGAGTTGATATTTATGAGTATTCGGCCCTTGGACATGCAAACAATCCTGCCTCAGGCGACAACGGTTAGTAAAAACCAGCATGCAGCCGAACACCAAAATACATTACAGCAGCAGGGGTTTGCCGAACAATTGCAGCAAATCGCTGATAAACGTCTGCACCAAATACAAAATGTACCTAAAAACGAACAAGGCAGGGTACAGCGGGAGAAACATTTCAAGGAGCAACACGCCAACGAACAGCAGGCGGATGATAACCAGGAAAATAGAAAATACCAAAATCACAGCAACGAGGAAGAAGATGCGGGCAAGGACCCAAGCCGGGGCAGTCACATTGATATAAAGGCGTAGCTGAGGGGGATAATCCCCCTCATTTTATTTTTCCGGGGATTTTCCCGTCGTACCCCGAGCCCTGCCCCATGAGCCGAAAGACCGCATAGCGGTTTTTCTCACAGAATAGAATTGCCGGTTCAGCCGCATACTACATTGTTGCCAATTGTGATTTTGGAGGGCTGCAGAATGGAGACGCGACCACCTAAGTTGTACAAATATTGTCCCTGGAATGATTACGCCAAAGATATACTGCTGGAGAACAGGGTATATTTTAATTCGGCGGAAAGTTTTAATGACCCTTTTGACGGCAATGTTGTTTTGGCTGACATGGATGGAGCAATGGAAAAATGGCTGGAGCGGTTTAAGCGGGCCTTTGCCGCCGTTCATAACAGAAACCTGACCGAAGAGGAACAGCGGGCAATCGGCGACACATTGGCTAAAATGAGTTTGCGGGAAAGAAAACAATATTTTGAAAAGAATATTGTCGATGTATTGCGCAAAGCAATGGGGATATGCTGTTTCAGTGCGGAAAACCGTAATATTGTTATGTGGTCTCATTACGCCGATAATCATAAAGGAATCTGCCTGGAGTTCAACCACTCCAATTCCGGGGGATTCGGTGCCAGTAAAGTAAGTTATTATGCCGAATATCCCAGCCTGAACTACATTTCCGCTTCCGATGCTGAACTGAGTATCAACCGCTTCTGTATTAAAGCCGTCGATTGGCAATATGAACAAGAATACCGGGTGATAATGCCTAACAAAGCCAAAGCGAAAATACCTTTTCCGCCGGAACTGCTAGTGGGCGTTATTGCCGGCTGCTGCATGCCTGATGAGAAACTGGCGGAGTTGATTGGGCTGTTAGAAAACAGACTGTTGCCAATCACTCTTTATAAAGCCCGAAAAAAAGAACGGGAATTTGGTCTGGACATTGCCAGAGTGGGTGACTATGGCTTGACTTCGAGTGCACTTGAAGATATAGAATAAATTTATTATCATAATATCGAAGGGAGCGTTTGTTTTGTTATACAGAACCTATGGGAAGACAAAGGAACCGGTTTCTGTTTTAGGTTTTGGCTGCATGCGGCTGCCTGTTCTCGGGAACGACCCGACCAAAATCGATGAAGATAAAGCGATAAAAATGATCCGTTATGCAATTGATAACGGCGTAAATTACGTGGATACCGCCTATCCTTACCATGGTAACGGCATTACTCATGCCGGAGCGAGTGAACCCTTTGTTGCCAAAGCACTTAAAGATGGCTACAGAGAACGGGTAAAGTTAGCGACCAAACTTCCCAGTTGGCTGATAAAATCCAGAGCCGATATGGACCGTTATTTAAATGAGCAATTGCAGCGGCTGGAGACGGATACAATTGATTTTTACCTGGTACATACCCTGGGGTCGCATACCTGGCCTGTTTTAAAAGAGGCAGGAATTACGGAGTTTTTGGACCAGGCTGTCAAAGACGGCAAAATTAAATATGCAGGTTTCTCCTTCCATGATAGGGTTGGTTTGTTTAAAGAAATCATCGATTATTATGACTGGTCCTTTTGTCAGATCCAATATAATTATTTGGACGAGAATTACCAGGCAGGGAAAGAAGGCCTGATGTATGCAGCACAAAAAGGATTGGGCATTGCCGTTATGGAACCGTTAAGGGGCGGCAAGCTTACTGACGGTCTCCCCACGGAAGCGCTGGATTTATTCCGGCAGGCCGATGTGCCAAGAACGCCGGCGGAATGGGGTTTACGCTGGGTATGGAACCATCCGGAAGTTTCCGTTGTCTTAAGCGGCATGACAACACTGGAGCAAGTAACGGAAAATGTAAAATTGGCGGAAACCGCCCGGCCGAATTCTCTAACCGCGAAAGAACTGAAGATTATTGAGCAGGTTAAAGCTCTCTATAAAGAAAGAATAAAAGTGAATTGTACGGCCTGTGCCTATTGTATGCCCTGTCCTGCGGGAGTAAATATTCCCGGCTGTTTCTCAATATACAACGATTATTCGGTTTTCGGCGGAACGCCGGAAACGAAAGAACGGTATAAGTTTATGTATAACTTCCGACTGGATTCAAAAGCCCATGCTTCGAAATGTGTGGAATGCGGCAACTGTGAAAACCATTGCCCGCAGGGAATTGCCGTCCGGCAGGAATTGCAAAAGGTACAAGCGCTTTTTGAATAGAAGTTTATACCTTAATTGCTGCTTGCAGCACTATAAACAGCAGGAGAAGATAACGAATGATAAACAATGAGAAATATACGGAACTAATTAAGTATTTGCAGAAGATGGAAAAGGTTGTTTTAGCTTTCTCCGGCGGAGTGGACAGCACATTTCTGCTTAAGGCTGCGCAGGAAGCCCTCGGCGATAATCTGAAAGCAGTAACCATCCTTTCAGCGTATATTCCCAGATGGGAGATTGAAGAGGCCCGCAAGCTGGTTGCCGAATTAGGCGTCCGGTACGAAATCATAGAAGCGCCCATTATTGATGAAATCAGGAATAACCCGGAAAACCGGTGCTATCTTTGCAAGAAGGCCGTATTTGCCATGATCCAGGCTCTTGCTGAACGGGAAGGGTATAATTATGTTATTGACGGGACGAATTTCGACGATACCGGTGACTACCGGCCGGGCTTGAAGGCCTTAGCGGAACTCAATGTAAAAAGCCCTCTCCTGGAGTGTAAATTAGGCAAAGCGGAAATAAGAGCCTTGTCGAAAAAATTAGGTCTGGGCACTTGGGATAAAGCGCCTTATGCATGTCTGCTTACCAGAATACCTTACGGCACTGAATTAAAAGTAGAGGATTTTGTGAAAATCGAAAGTGCCGAAAGATATATGATGGATTTGGGTTTTAAAGCCGTCCGGGTGCGCTGCCACGATAATCTGGCCAGGATTGAAGTGCCTGCTAAGGACCGGTGCAAATTATTTAATGAGACCATCCTGGATCAGATTGCCGCGAAATTCAGGAAGTTTGGTTTTCGTTACATAACGCTGGACCTGGAAGGATACCGGGTAGGCAGCTTTAATGAAACGTTGCCGGAATCTTAAGTTGTAGTTAACCTGGCAAACAAGCGGAAAGACGGAACGGTGAGGGGGCACGATCATGCCGGGGATACGAAGAGCCAGGAAAGCGGATTGTAAGACATTAACCGCCATCGCCGTTCGGTCCGAGGCTTACTGGGGCTATGATTCCGGCTATATGGAGAAGTTTACATCCGTCTATAAAGTAACGGAGGATTTTATCGGGCATAACCCAGCCTTTGTTATCGAAGAGAATGAAGAAATTATTGGTTTCTATGGTGTTTTAATCGGACCCGGCGAAATCTCCCTGGAATATCTTTATATTGAGCCGGAAAGCATCGGCAAAGGCTATGGAAAGTTATTATGGAATCACATGGTTAATACGTGCAATAAGCTGGGCATTAAAGAGCTGACAATCCTGTCCGGCCCGCAGGTGAAAGATTTTTATGTCAAAATGGGAGCGCTGCCGGCGGGGGAAGTAAGGTCACTTGTTGTCAAAGACCGTAAAATTCCCCGCTTCCTTTTTTCGCCGGAGAAATAGAAAATTGACAAAACCCCTGTAAATTCCGGCCGAATCTACAGGGGTATCTATTTCGTTATTCGTCTTGACGGGGTTTTACTGCAATTCTCCACGAAGACGGGCCAATTCGGCCTGGTCTTCGCGATAGTACCACCTGACGGATTTACCGACGACACAGCGCAGCGCATCTACTTTTCCGGCAATTGCCAGCTTTCTCATCTTCACTATATTAAACCCGTTTACTGAAAAGTAATTAGTTGGAATAAACCCTCTGTTAATAAGCCTTTTGCGATAGTGCACAAAATCTTTAGCATCCATGTCAATATGCCATATGGCCATACAGATCCCAACCCTTCTTTTAACGGTTCATATGTATACATTATATACTGTTTTATTTTAGTCATTGTTAACTCCGGGTAAACACTACATTAAAAAGTAGTGTCCTACATTGCAACAGGGAGGCGGTACTATGGAGAATAAAATAACAATCCGGGAAATGAAGATTGAGGACTATGCCCAGGTCTGGCAGCTTTGGTCAAGTACTGAGGGAGTTGGCTTGAGTGATGCCGACACGCAGGAAAATATCAGTCTGTTTCTAAAGCGAAATGCCGGGTTGAGTTTTGTCGCTGAAACCGGAGGGCAAGAGATTGTCGGCGCCATACTCTGCGGGCATGACGGCAGACGAGGCTACCTCCATCACTTAACGGTAAATGCTGCTTACCGGAGGAACGGAATTGGCCGCCGTTTAGTCGAAAATTGTTTTCGCCGGCTTAAACAGGCGGGGATAAGGAAATGTCATTTGTTTGTTTTCAAAGATAATCATCTGGGTATGAATTTTTGGCATAAGACCGGTTTTCTTACCCGAAATGACTTGCATATTCTTTCCCGGGATGTTTGAATGTCACAACGCAAAGGAATAAAGGCCCGAACCCATCTTGAGGTTCGGGCCTTTCCTTTATGGGATCGGAAAGTATAACTTTTCGGGTTGTTTCTAAAAATAACACATTCTTCTTACAATCGAAAAGTAAAATACTTTCCTTCCACTTAAAGACCCTTTGGGGCTTTCTTGAATAAACAAAAAGCAAAAGTTGTTCATTTTTAATTGCGGCTGCGTGTTACAGTAAGTAAGGATTTCAGTTTGGGGCCTATTTGGTAAGACCAGAGTCAAATAAAGGAGGATTAGACGATGCATAAACGTGTGGTAATTACGGGAATGGGAGCGGTTACTTCTCTGGGGATGGGGGCGGATAAACTTTGGCATTCCGTAAAAAGCGGGAATTCCGGCATCAGCCGGATTGAAAGGATTGATGTAGCGGACTTCCCTACGCAGGTTGCGGCGGAAATAAAAGACTTTGATCCCGGTTATTTTATGGATAAAAAAGAAACCCGGCGAATGGACCGGTTTGCCCAATATGCCGTGGCGGCGACGAAAATGGCGCTTGAAAACTCGGGATTAAGCGATGCTGCAATTAAGTCACGGCGGACCGGCATGATAGTCGGTTCGGGCATAGGGGGACTGGAAACACTGGAGAATCAGCACCGTGTGTTACTGGAAAAGGGGGCGGACCGGATCAGTCCCTTCATGGTGCCGATGATGCTGCCCAATATAGCGGCGGGAATGATTGCCATTAAGTATGGAATTCAAGGATTTGTTGAATGTGTTGTGACCGCCTGTGCTTCTTCCAGCAATGCCATTGGCGATGCTTATAAATTAATCCAAAGAAATGCCGCCGACATTATGATCGCCGGCGGAACGGAGGCGCCGATTACCCGCCTGGCTATGGCCGGGTTCTGCGCCAGCAAAGCGATGACCAGGAACCCGGACCCTAACACTGCCTGCAGGCCTTTCGACAGGGAGCGGGATGGATTTGTTATGGGGGAAGGAGCAGGAGTGCTGATTCTCGAAGAATTGAATCATGCCCTGAAGCGAGGGGCGGATATTATTGCCGAGGTGGCAGGTTATGGCTGTACCAATGATGCCTACCATATAACGGCAACTGCCCCGGGCGGTGAAGGCGCCGCCGAGTGTATAAGGCTGGCTTTGGCTGATGCCGGTTTGCCGCCGGAGGATATTCAATATATTAATGCTCATGGTACTTCAACGGAGTTAAACGATAAAGCCGAAACAGCCGCCATAAAGTCTGTATTTGGCGGTCACGCCGGTCAGTTGGCCGTAAGCTCGACAAAATCAATGACCGGCCATCTGCTGGGAGCTGCCGGAGCTGTTGAGGCGATTGTTACCGCCTATGCCATTAAAGACGGTTTTATACCGCCCACGATAAATTATAGAAGTCCCGATCCGGAATGTAATCTTGACTATGTTCCGAACCAGGGGAAAAAAGCGGCGATTACCCATGCGCTTACGAATTCCTTTGGCTTTGGGGGACAGAATGCAACTTTGGTTCTAAAAGCGTGTGAAATGTTATAAGCGTTTATCCGCTACTGGGCGATAGTTGTTTAAAGGAGGGAGGATGTCCAATGGATTTAAAGGCAACCATCGCAGAATGTATTCGTTATGTTGAAGACAATCTTTATGAAAAGATTTCCCTGGATGACGTCGCCGGGTATTGTGGAATATCAAAATATTATTTGCATAGGATGTTTAAATCATTGACGGGAGAACCATTAATGGATTATGTCCAATCCCGCAAACTCTCATCCAGCCTAGGCGAACTGAAAGATACGAATAAACGGATCATAGACATTGCCATGGATTATGGTTTTGATTATGAACAGTCCTATATTAGAGCATTCCGGAAAAAATTTGGGGTTACACCCCTGAAAGTCAGGTCGGAACCGGTGTCACTCAACATTCAAGAGAAAATAAACGTAGATGAAATTTTATCAGTCAGTAATTCGGTGGTATACAAACCGTCATTTATGTTTAAACAAAGATTTTTCCTGACTGGTGTAAAGCATAAGATTATGAGCAAGTCCGGCGACAAAGTTGCCAACCTTTATGGGCGGGATTTCTTCTATAATCATAAGCAGCGGATTCCCAATCCGGTTGATTCGCGAGTTTACTTCGGCTATACGGACTGGAGTGATAATGAAAACGGCTGTATCTATTATATGCCGTCCATTCAAGTGCAGGATCTAAATCATATACCGGCGGGAATGGAAGGAATCTCCATACCCGCCCATAAATACGTAGTTTTTCGTTTTGTCGGCTTTTTTCGTCCCGACGACATAAACGGCAGACAGGTAGGACGCCTGCTGGTTCACATGTATTCTAAATGGATTTTTAAGTCGGGTTATAAATTTGCCGATACATTCCGGTTTGAATATATTGATACCCAATTATCCAAAGATAATTACTGTGAGTTGGATATATATCAGCCGATTGCAGATGCCAATAAAAATTAAATGGCCAAAATTGAAAAAAGGAATCCAATTTCAAGAAGATGTGCAGTGTATTGACTACAAAACGCCTGTGAAAATTAGTTTGATTTAGCAGGCGTTTTGTATTTTTACAGAAAATTATATAATACTTATTGTATCGTCCTGTTTTTGGTGAATTTTAGATGAAAGCGGGAAAAAGAAATGGATTGGATTGAATTAATAAAAGAATACGACCCTTTCAATGAACAGGAAAAAAAGGACCAGGCAATGATTTTAGATTGTATTGCCGGTTTTGACGATATTTTGACCCGGAATAACCGGCTTGCCCATATAACAAGCTCGGCCTTTGCTGTTAATAAAACCAAAAATAAAGTGTTAATGGTACATCATAATATATATAATAGCTGGTCATGGACAGGCGGCCACGCGGACGGAGAGACCGATTTATTAGCCGTCGCGATGAGAGAATTAACGGAAGAAACCGGTGTGAAACGGATTCGCCCGTTGACGGAGAAGATCTTCTCCTTGGATGTACTCCCGGTAGCCGGGCATATCAAAAGAGAAGAATATGTGTCGGCTCATGTGCATTTATCAGTTGCCTTTCTGATTGAGGCGGATGAGAAAGAAAGGCTTATTGTTAAAGCCGACGAGAATAGCGGTGTTCAGTGGATTCCTATGGACGAGATAACTATATATTCCAATGAACCACATATGCGGAAAGTCTACAACAAAATAATTGCCAAGCTTAGGAAATTATTTTAAGTATTTTTCCTTAATTTTCGATATATATAGTAGAACCGGTGGACGGCATGCTTATCGTGGGAGGTGGTTCTATGCAAAAAATAACGCTGGAGGAGATACGGCCGGGCGTGTCCTTAACAAGACCGCTTATTGCAGATGATGGTACGGTTTTACTTCATGAGGGCATAGAAATGAAGGAACGGTATATTGAATATCTGCGTAGAAACGGAATTACCTCCCTGTTTATTGGGGACCCGGAAGTTAAAGGCACGGCTGATAGGGAAGGAAATATCTATGACCAGGAACAACGGCAGGAAGCCGTGAAAGCTGCCCGGGAGCAAGTCAATCAGTTTAGGGTTGGTAAAGGAATACATCTAGAGGGAGTAAAGGACATTGTCGCCGACATAATTAACCGGGTTGGCCGGGACCCGGAAAAGATGCTTTATCTTCTGGACATCCGCCGCAAAAAAGAATATATGTTTTCTCATGCCGTTAATACTTGCATTTTGTCAGTTATGACCGGAATGGGTATGGGATATGACGCTAGCCAGTTAAATGAGCTGGGGTTGGCAGCCATGCTCCATGATATTGGGAAAATTAAATTTTCCCGGCAGTTAGCGCTGCAGTTTCCTGAATATTTGTCAAAAGAATCCAGGGAGGAATACCGGCGGCATTCATTCTACTCTTTGGAGATCCTACGGGAAAACCCCGCTTTGTCCGATAATGTCATTAACGCCTGTTTTCAGCATCACGAACGCTGGAACGGCAGCGGTTATCCCATGGGCATTAAGGGAGAAGCCATTTCCGAGTATGCGCAGATTATCGGCATTGCCGATGTTTATGACCGTTTAATTACGGGGCTGCCGCACCGTCTGCCCACGCCGGTATATTTTGCCGTTGCCATTCTGAATAGAGCCGCGGGAGACTATTTTAACCCGGCTATTATCGACCATTTTAACCAAAATGTGGCCATTTACCCGATGGGTAAGACGGTACGGCTTAACAATCAGCAGAACGGCGTGATTCTTGGTGTAGGCATAAAAAATAAAACAACTCCCATCGTTCGCATTACTTCAGACAAGGATGGTAAACCAGTCAATCAGGTCGTTGAACTGGATCTTTTAAAGAATCCGGAACTGTTCATTGTTGATTTTGAGGATCCTTATTTCAGTTACACTAAGGCATATGCCGACCGCGTCTATAACGACAATACCAAAAGAGGGGCTGATGCCTGATAAGAGCCGGTTTCCCAGATTAAAAAAAGTACCCCCCATCAAACGGTGGGGGGTCAATCGTAGAAAACGTGTGTAATTGTTATCGCATTTATTATCTTAACGGCAAATTGTGACAAAAATGTGACAAACCCTCATTGAAGTAAAGATTTGTAAAAAGAAAGATTTTTTAAATAAAAAATAGCCCTCTAAAAAGGAGGGCAAATAGAATAATATATTCAGCGAGCATTTATAGTTTATTACACGATTCTTGGAATTGGATTGGAACCGATTGCAAAGACCGCCCTAAGCGGTCTTTCTTGATAACAAGGATACTGTGTCGGGAAAAATTATTTTCATGCGGACCTTCCGTAACAATCGACAGGAGCGATGAATATTATGTTAATAGATATAGTAACGGAGGTGATTAAGGGTGAATCGACACGATGAGATGACTCATCATCATAATGAAGTTGAGCGGTTCCGGTTTTTTGTCCTGCCTAATAATGTCAGCGGCAGTGTAGCCATTCCTCTCACATTGTCGCCTACGCCGACCACCTTGGCCTCACTTACCCTGCGTTCCGACTGCCGGAATACCGTATTATTATCGGCAACTGTCGGCTGGCTGGCTGTAACTAACGGTACGGGATTAGCCCGGGTTGATGTGTTATTTAGAATCTGGCGTGGTGCCCCTGTGACAGGCGCTTTAATTTTCAGTGCCGATGACAGCGCGTCAAGCACTGCTGACAACAGCCGGGTTAGCTCTTTTAGTCATGTTGATACCTTGTTAACAAGACCGTTCTCTTACTTCCTCACAGCGGAATTACCGGATGCCGGCAGTGCCGCAACGGTAATTGGCCCGGTTACTTTTACCGCCATAGAATTTGAGAGGTAGTTCCGGTTTTCTTTTAGATACACTGGAATTTATAAGTTAGAGCCGAAAGTCCTTACCAATCAAGGAGCGAGCCCTGCGCCACAGACTGAAAGACCGCGTCAGCGGTCTTTCTTGTTGTATTTTAAAGAAGTCATTAATCGATCTGCCGTTGTATCCCAGAATTTTCCGTCTGAGTCATAGGTAAATATAAGCAACGCAGCCAGCCTGCCATCTCTTTTGGCGACATATACTTTCCCATGCATCGGCATAATCAAACCGTTCATGTTGACAATTACGCGGCCGCTGGCAGTGTAAATTGCGTCGTTGCCGCCGTTCGGGTTTAGCCGGCTAAACAGCGACAGGTCTAAAATCTGGAAGGTAAATAGATTTGTTTTTGCAACGGCGTCTTGAATGGACCGGATATTTGCGGTAATATTGCGGTTGATTTCTTCAATCCGTTGTGCCTGCACGGTTTTAAACGCCGAAAAAAAATAATTCGCTCCGTCCATGGTGTCATCTCTTAGGGCGACGGCACCGGCAATATGATAAACTTTGCCGTCGCTTACCTGTAGCTGATAAAGTTTCAAATCCGTGGGCATTTTTACCGGGGAATTGGCAGGCACCTTGACTGCTGCCGCCGGCTGTGTTTTTTTATCTTTTTTGGCCGGATATAAAGCAGTAAGGTCTTTGGCCCATTGTTCAATATCCACGGCAACGAATCCATCCGGTTTGGCCATCGTGCCCAGGAAGGGGATATCCCATTCGTTGGTGCCGGCCGCAGCCGCGTAGACCGGTCCTACGAAAAGAAAACAAAGCATTATGCAGCAGAGTAGGGTACGGATCAGACTTTTTATCATTGCAATCACTCTTTTCTCCTTAATATTGCACTCCGGCACAGCATAACCGGAATATAATTATATATAATTCCTTCTCCTGGATTATATTCCCTTTATTTGCATGCCGGCAATAGAAAATAAACGTTTAATTTCTATTGCTGCCGGATGAGAGGTCATAAATTTTTAACAAACAGTTTTTGAGTAATATGTATTGACAGCTGTAATGACATATGTATAGAATAATATATAAATTACATATGCTATGATTTAGCGTAAATTTAGCCTAAGAGTCAGCTATGGGGGACTGTCCGCGGGAACCGCAGCAGTCCGGCGGTGTCTCCGGCTAAAAGGAGTGTCACAGGTATGGATTTGCAAACGGAAGTGCGTCGGCTTAAAAAAGAACGCAATGCGGTGATTTTAGCCCACAACTATCAGTTGGAGGAAGTACAGCAAGTCGCCGATTATGTGGGGGACTCATTCTATTTAAGCAAGATTGCGGCCAATACGAAAGAAGATGTGATTGTTTTCTGCGGCGTTCGGTTTATGGCCGAAACTGCCAAAATATTGTCGCCGCGAAAAACGGTGCTGTTGCCGGAGAGTGGCGCCGGTTGCCCGTTGGCGGATATGATTACGGTGGAGGGCTTGCGGGAAATGAAAGCACGGTATCCCGGCGTACCGGTTGTTTGTTATATTAATTCTTCGGCGGAGGTGAAGGCGGAATGCGATATCTGCTGCACTTCGTCCAATGCGGTAAAAATTGTCAGGTCTCTGCCGGAGCGCCGGATTCTTTTTGTGCCGGATGAAAATTTGGGGCAGTATGTTGCCCAAAAGGTTCCCGATAAAGAACTGATTCTTTGGCAGGGCCACTGCCGCACCCATGCCAAAGTAAAGCCGGCGGATGTCGAATCCGTCCGGGCCAGATATCCGGAAGCCAAAATTCTAATTCATCCCGAATGTGAGCCGGCGGTCGTCGCGATGGCCGATTTTGCCGGCAGTACCTCGGAGATTATCAATTATGCCAAACAATCTACTGCCAAAGTCTTTATTATAGGCACCGAAGCCGGGGTTTTACATAATTTAAACGATTCCTGTCCGGAAAAGCAATTCTATTTATTGCATCCCGGGTTAATCTGTCCGAATATGAAAATGACCAGACTAAACAGCGTATATCAAGCGCTGCTTACCAGCCGGCATGAAATCGAAGTGCCGGCGGAACTGGCATACAGGGCTCAAAGTATGTTGAATAAGATGCTGGAATTAGCATAACGGCGGAGTGGTGAGATATGTTTTACAGGAATTCCGCAGAAGACCGCCAGGTTTATGATGTGGTGGTTATTGGTTCCGGGATTGCCGGGATGGCAGCCGCTTTATCCCTCAATCCCGGACTGAAGGTGGCGCTGGTCAGTAAGGAGCGGCTTAGTGCCAGCAGTACTTATAAGGCTCAGGGAGGGATGGCGGTCGCTATCGGCAAGGAAGATAGTTTCCAGGAACATATTGCCGATACGCTGCGGGTTGGCCGGGGTTTATGCCGGCCGGAAGCAGTAAAAGTGATGGTGGAAGGAGGACCGGCAGCACTGAAGTTTTTGCAGTCTCTTGGCGCGGATTTTAATCATAAGGAGACTGATTTGTATTTAACCAGGGAAGGCGGTCATTCCCGCCGCCGTATTGTCCACTATTACGATTATACGGGGAAGCACATTGCCGAAATTATGGCGGCAGCGATGCCCGGGCGGGTAAATATAGACCGGTGGGAGAATTGTTTTCTGACCGGGATTTTAACGCAAGACAGGCAGTGTTGCGGCTGTACTTTGTTATATAACGGCCAGGTTGTCGTTTTGCAGGCCGGAGCGGTTGTCGTCGCCACCGGCGGCTATAGCGGATTATTTGCCCGGTCAACCAATCCCGCTGCCGGCGGTGACGGAATCGCCACCGCCTACCGGGCGGGAGCGGTGATTGCCGATATGGAATTTGTCCAATTTCATCCGACTACCTTTACAGCTCCCGGCCGCGAAGTATTTCTTTTGACCGAGGCCTTGCGGGGAGAAGGCGCGCTGCTGCGTAATGCGGCTGGCGAACGGTTTATGACGGCATATCATCCGGATGGGGAATTGGCGCCCCGGGATGAAGTTTCCCGGGCCATCCTGCAAGAAATGAAGCAGGCAGGGCAAGAATTTGTTTATTTAGACGCCAGACATCTTGGCAGGAAATTTTTGACCGATCGGTTCCGGCAGGTTTACGCGGAACTAGAGTCCGCCGGATATTTGCTGGAACGGGATTTGATACCCGTCGCGCCGGCGGCGCATTATGCAATTGGCGGTATTTTGACCGACCTTTGGGGCAAAACGACATTAGACGGGTTATATGCCTGCGGGGAGGCCGCAGCTACGGGGGTGCATGGCGCCAACCGGCTGGCCAGCAATTCCCTGCTGGAAAGCGTTGTATTCGGTCGCAGAGCCGCCATAGCGATCGAACAGGAACTGCGCCGGACGGTTCGACCGGAAATTCCCGACAAAACCGGGGAGAAAGGCTGCCGGATTAACTGTCAAAGGCTGGGGGCGGAATTGGAACGAGCTGCCGGGGCCGTCCGCAGGGAAGAAGCGATGAAATCTTTACTGGAGCAGTTGCAATGCCGGCCGGAAGAATATGATGTGTCTTTAACTGCTGAATGGTATCAGGAGTTCAACTCATTGCTGCTGGCGAGAATGCTGCTGGAGGCGGCCATAATCCGCCGGGAAAGCAGGGGAACGCATTACCGGTCCGACTATCCCCGGAAAAATGACGCGGATTTTAACCGGCATATTATACATCAATGGGGAAAGAAGGCGGTGCTGGATGAATAAACTGGCCTTGGATGAATTATTACGGCGGGCTCTGAATGAGGATCTCGGTCTGGGTGATATTACAAGCGAGGCAATCTTCGGTGAGGAGCATGTTTCCCGGGGATACTTGCTGGCGAAAGAAAAAATCGTTTTAGCGGGAATCGGCGTGTTCGCCGCCGTTTTTGCTCTCCTCGACGAGCGGGTAAGAGTTATACCGCATTTTGCGGACGGTAACCGGGTCAACGGGGGAGAAAGGATTGCTTTGCTTGAGGGACCTACCAGGGCTTTGCTGGCAGGGGAAAGGGTGGCACTGAATCTGTTGCAGCACATGTCGGGCATTGCCACGGAAACCAGCCGTTATGTGGAAGCACTCCAGGGGTCCGGTACGGTGATTGTTGATACCCGCAAAACAACACCTGGCTTACGAATGCTGGAAAAGTACGCCGTAACAATGGGCGGCGGCAAGAATCACCGGTACGGACTGGACGGCATGGTCATGATTAAAGATAACCATATTCAGGCTGCCGGCGGAATTCTGCCGGCGGTAGAAAAGGTTCGCCGCCATGTTTCCCCGTTTGTAAAAATTGAGGTCGAAACCGAGAAGCCTGAACAGATCCTTGAGGCATTGGCGGCCGGAGTGGATGTGATTATGCTGGACAATATGCCGCTGGCGGCAATACAACAGGCGGTAAAAATGGTGGACGGCAGGGCCCTGATTGAAGTTTCCGGCAATGTGACGCTGGAAAAGGTAGCCGCCCTGGGTATTGCCGGTGTGGATGTCATTTCCAGCGGAGCATTGACGCATTCCGTAAAAGCGGCCGATATCAGCATGAAACTGGAATAGTGACAGACTGAAAACCTCCCGGCTTATTAGAACCGGGAGGTTTTGAGAAGCAGATGATTCCTTTTGGTAAATCTTTTGTTGAACAACAGAATTTTTAGTAAAAATCTTCTTCCTCTTCTTCTTCAAAAGGGAAAAAGGGAAAGAAAAAGGGAGAAAATGCAAAGGGCGGGAAAAATCTTCTTCGGAAAGGAAAACCAAATCGCCCGAACCG
Organism: Allolucifera butyrica; assembly: GCF_900476375.1. Taxonomy (GTDB): domain Bacteria; phylum Bacillota; class Negativicutes; order Sporomusales; family UPPP01; genus Lucifera; species Lucifera butyrica. Next base: position 42,865 of record NZ_UPPP01000067.1, read on the forward strand.
GCCAAATCTTCCGAAACCGCCGAAGCCGCCAAACCGGCCGAAGCCGCCGAATCGGCCAAAGCCGAAACGGGGAGGATCATCGGCGGTCATACCGCAGCGCGGGCAGCATTCATGATCATGGCTATACTCGCAGCCACAATGACAACATACTTTTACCACGTCATAGCAGCAGTTTTCGTAGACTTTGTATTCCGTCGTAAATCTTCCCACACATCTTCTCCGGCAACTGGGCATACAAGGTTGCATCGCAATACCTCCAACATAAAAATTTATAGATCCGTTATTATATCTTATGCACAGTGCCAAGAATTTGTTATGTAAAAAAAGAGCTGGAGGAAATGCCCTGAGCCCTGCGTCACGAGCCGAAAGACCGTTTATGCGGTCTTTCTTATTTTATCGGGCAGGCGCCATTGGTACATTCCAGGTTGCCATGCCCGATTAAGCCGTTATGTTTTTCAAATTCCGCAGCGCTGACACGTTCATACGGGGCTTGGGGCCGGCTTTCATCAACCATAATGGTTGTACCTTTCAGCCGTGGTAAATAAGAAAGTAAAATTCCCTTAATTTCTTTTTTGGTCAGTGAACCCGGCAGAATATTGGCCGTAAAGCTAACGGCATTATCCGCATAGACATCCTGAATCATGGCCTGAACACTCAGCATATCCGCCAAATGAATTTCATCCTGCTGTTCTACTAGGTCTTTCACGTCAAAGTTTAAGTGTTCGGCGATTTCCACCAGCCGGTCTTTATAATAAAATTTTACCGCTTTGGTGGTTGCTGAATAAATGTCCTGCTCGATATCCTGGGGGGCAAATTCGGTCAGTTGCGGATCATTATCGGCATAACGGATCCGGCGAATTCCGTACCGGGTATAGATAGGCTGAATGCCGGTTGTTTCACCGGGCAACAGTGCAATCGTACCGGTAGGTGCGATGGTCGTTACTTTTACCGGTTCGGGAATGCGTAGGGCGAAAGCATACTCCCGTACGGCGTTGCGCACGACCTGGTAATATTTTTTCAGGGAATGAATGACAAATTGATTGTGATGAGATTCGGAATATTTGATGCCGTTTTTGACCAGCCAGGTCTGATAGCCGAAGAAACCAACGCCGATACGGCGGTTTCTACTCACAATTTCTTTTTGCCGTTTATTAAGAATGTCGCCGAATGTATTACGGATTAAAAAACGGGCCATGAGGCGGAATGCTTCCTGTCGCTGCTGCTCATCATCAAAACCGGCCAGATTGATATGCCCCAGATTGCAGTTTTCAAATCCCTGCAGAGCAATTTCACCGCAGGGATTGGTGCTTTCAATCCGTTCCGGTTCGGTTTCGCCGACCTGAGATAAAGAACGGTTCCAGAAGCCGGGTTCACCCCGGGTCAGCATTGCTTCGACGGCTTTATTAAAAACTGTTTTTGCATGCTTATTGCCCTTTTTCCAGGCTTTAAAAAAATCGTCGTCAATTTCTACGGAAATATTGGTAGTCCAATGAGAAGACTCGTCCAGTTTACAATTGATGAAATCCAGAATGTCGGGATCTTTCCAGGACTTGATGCTCATACGGGCGCTGCGGCGGACATTGCCGGAAATAACGCAAGCGGCGATTAAATGGTCCAGCAGCATAAAATCGAGGGAGGTCAGCTTTTGACTATAACGGGCATTTAATAAAGCGGCAATATTCTGCAGCATGACGATGAGCGGGACCGGCCCGGAGGCGATGCCGCCGAAGCCTTTAATCCGCGAACCCTTGGCCCGGATATTGGAAACATCAAAAATGACTTCTCTTTCTTCAAACGGTTCGGACCAAAAATATTGCAATAAAGTTTTTAATGCCTGTACCCAGCCTTCCCGGGAATCCTCTATGGAAATAGAACCTGTCCAGTCCGCTGAAAATTTGGTGGACAATTTATCTTGTACCGACAGATAGTCGGGATGATTTTGCGAACAAACGATATGCAAGTCGAAACGGTTTTGAACCGGGAGATAGTGTTGTATATAACGGCAGGAATAATTACTGCCGACGCCGCCGCCTTTACATAGTTCGTCAAATAAAAAGGTAAAATGCCCGGAAATGTCTTCTGTCCAGGAACTATTGTGGCAATTAAACAGAAACTGCCGTCCCGGAACGCCGGAAACCCATAAACTGCGTCCGGCCGGGATGGCCTGAAACTGATAAATCAGTTGAAACAGTTTTTCCCGTTCTCCTGCTTCGATATATCTTTCCGGCACTAAATTGCAATTACCGTTTACGACCCGCAGGACGGTTTCCGGCCAGGTTTCTTTTTCTCCATTCGGTTTAATCCGTGAATAGGTACGCTCATAAACGGCTTTGCCCAAGACTCCGAACTGAACTTTTTTGTTTAACTCTTCAATTTCTGCTGCGGACAAACTTAACATGGATCATTCACTCCTCAAACGATACTCCTTATTAGTAGATAACACTAGTTCAAGGTTAATGCAAGTCCGTGGATTTTGCAAACCGGGTGAAAGTCTCAAATAATCACTTTTGTGGCAACTTTAGCCTTTTTTCAGCATTGTACTCAATATATTGTATTTGTTTTAGTATTATAACCATATATATTGTGCTGTAGATGAGTGAAGTAAATAAACGGAACTGACAAAAAGACTATTTATTCTATAGGGATAAGCACTTGGCTATCATTCTTAGCGGTTTTTCAGCGCCTCGTGCCCTGCGCCATGTGCCGAGAATACAGGATACATTGCGTCAATCTATTGTTTCCGGTTTAACCAATCCCGTATAATAAGTAAGAATAAAAGGAGCGATGCATAATGAATGTATTGGAGAAAATGCCGGATTTGGCACTAAAAGAACATTATTCCATATTATCCTGCCATTACGAAAAATTTCGGGAGCAAAAGCTTACCCTGGATATGTCACGCGGAAAACCCTGTGTGGAGCAGTTGGACCTTTCCAACGGGCTGATTACCTGTCTGGCTGAAGACGACTACCGGAGCTTTGACGGGACAGACTGCCGGAATTATGGCGGCGTGGACGGCCTTCGGGAAGCAAAGGAGCTTTGCGCATCGATTTTGGAGGCCGAGTCCCGGGAAGTGATTGTCGGAGGCAATTCCAGCCTGATTATGATGCACGATCTGATCGTCCGGGCGTTATTGTGCGGTCTGCCGGACAGTGAGATGCCCTGGAGCAAATTGCCGCAGGTAAAGTTTCTTTGTCCCAGTCCCGGTTATGACCGGCATTTTGGTATCTGCGAGCATTTCGGTATTGCTATGATTTCTGTCCCCTATCTGGATGACGGGCCGGATATGGACCAGGTTGAACAATTAGTGGCGGCAGATCCCGCCATTAAAGGCATCTGGTGCGTACCGAAATATAGCAATCCAACTGGTATTACCTATTCCGATACGGTTGTGAAGCGATTGGCCGCTATGCCGGCTAAAGCGCCGGACTTCCGGATTTTTTGGGATAATGCCTATGCGGTCCATCATCTAACGGACACTCCGGACCGGCTGCTGAATATACTGGCTGCCTGCAAGCAGGCAGGGCATGCCAACCGGGCTTTTGTATTCAGTTCAACGTCAAAAGTTAGCTTTCCCGGTGCCGGGATCGCCATGCTGGCAAGCAGCGAAGCCAATATTAGCTGGCTTAAGAAGCAAATGCTTGCCCAAACCATTGGACCGGATAAGCTGAACCAACTGCGTCATGTCCGGTTTTTCCGGGATATGGCCGGTATCGAGGCGCAGATGCACCGGCACGCGGCGCTTATTAAACCGAAATTTGAGCTGGTATTGGAGCTTCTGGAATCCGGACTGGGCGGTAAGGGACTGGCTAGTTGGAGCAAGCCCCGGGGTGGCTATTTTATTAGTTTGAACACGTTGCCCGGCTGCGCCAAAAATGTGGTCGCTAAAGCTGCAACTGCCGGAGTCGCGCTTACGGCTGCCGGCGCTACATTTCCGTACGGTAAAGATCCCGCAGACAAAAATATCCGGATTGCGCCTACCTTTCCGCCGCTGCCGGAACTGAAGCAGGCCGTGCAGCTGCTGGTGCTTTGTATTCAAATGGTCAGTACAGAACAGGAACTGGCAAAAAGAGGCCTTGCCGCGAATTAGCGGCAAGGCCTCCTGGTAGGGGAACCATATTTAAGAGGATTGCTATAAGAAAAGGACCTGGCCATTTTCGAAGGAACCGATGCGTACGAGCGATTCCAGATGATAATTGGCAGCCTGGAGTTTTGCCGCACCGGCCTGAAAGGATTTTTCAATGACAATGCCAATGCCGGCTACGGTGCTTCCGGCTTGCCGGACAATCTCCGTGAGGCCCAGAGCGGCTTCGCCGCTGGCCAGAAAATCATCAATAATGAGAATTTTTTCGCCGGCAGCCAGGAATTTTTTGAGCACCGTGATTTCACTGCTTTCTTTTTTGGTAAAGGAGAAAACTTTGGCGGTATAAGCTGCTTCATTCATGAGAACCGACTTTTTTTTGCGGGCAAATACAACGGGCAGGCCCATTTTAAAACCGGTAGCCAAGGCTACGGCAATACCGGAAGATTCAATCGTTAAAATTTTAGTCGCCCCCGCGTCCTGAAAGCGGTGCGCAAATTCTTCACCCATTTGAAACATAAGAACCGGGTCGATCTGGTGGTTTAAAAAAGAGTCTACTTTTAAGACGGAATTATTAAGAACGGTACCTTCCTGGCGAATTTTATTTTTTAATAGTTCCATAAGGAACCTCCTTGTGCGATGAATGGTAGGAAACTAGATATTGACAGCCAGTGGGACATTCTGATTATAATGGGATTGTAGCATACCCCGGTTATTGAGAAAAATTAATGCTTCTAATACTACATATTAGTTAAGCTAATTAATGGGAGACGTTATGAAAAATTACGAGGTCATTTTATTTGATTTGGACGGGACATTGATCGACCCCAAGGAGGGGATTACCAAGTCTGTTCATTATGCTTTGGAAAAGTTCGGTATTGCCGTTCACGATTTGGATGAGCTTACCCCGTTTATTGGTCCGCCCCTTACGGATTCCTTTGAAGAATACTATGGTTTTTCCCCGGAACAGGCCCGCCAGGCCGTGCTGTATTACCGGGAATACTTTTCCGTAAAAGGGGTATATGAAAATAAGGTATATCCCGGCATGGACGGACTGTTGGACCAATTGCGGGATGCAGAGAAAAAACTGATTGTGGCCACCTCCAAACCTTCTGAGTTTGCGGAGATTATTATCAGGCATTGGGGCTTGGATCCTTACTTTGCGCTGGTAGCGGGAAGCAATCTGAACGGTACCCGGATTAAAAAGGCGGAAGTGATCGAATATATTTTGGAACAGCTTGCCGGAGTAGAGAAAAGCAAGGTGGTCATGGTCGGGGACCGTAAACATGATATTATTGGCGCGGACGAGGCAGGAATTGACTCCATCGCTGTAGCGTACGGCTATGGGTCGCTGGCGGAACTGACTGCGGCCCATCCCACGCATCTGGTGCAATCCATTGCGGAACTAAGAAATCTTTTGCTTACCAAACTGCCGGAAAAATAAAAAAAACGCCCTGACAACCGGGCGTCAATGGGCGCAAACAGAATGCGGGATTATTAGAATTTTACGGCGGCAGTTTCCTCGCCGGCTGCCGGCTCATCGACGGCAGCGGTCTCAGCGCTGCTGTCCGTCACATCGCTGGTTGCCGGTTCCGGCACAAGCTGGCGGCCTGATGAGATTGCATGCAGCAAATGGATGATTTGACTATTTTGCGAAATCAGGGTTTCCTGATTCCGGGCGATTTGCTGCAGGGGTGAGACTCCGGCCTGAAATTTTTCGACCACATATTTGAGCATTTTATCATAAGAGTTCAAACGAATAACCTCCTTTTTTTTCTTTATACATACTATTGCATTAAGGGTGGGAAAGTGACTGGCATTGCGGGATGATAGTATTCTCTTGCGTGGTGCTTCCGCGGTTTTGCCGGGTGTATCTGCCCTGAAGACAAAGTTGTTTTAATTTGCTATTTGTATTAACGTTTTGCTGCCGAATGTATTTTCGCTGCCTATGGGTGTTGACAGTGATGGGCGGTTTTGGTAAAATAATCGCAACAAGTTTTACTGTCTTTGTGACAGGCGGAGGGTCTCTTATGCTGAATCACATGCTCAATGTCACAAATAAACAATGGTTTTACTTTTTTAGCTGGGGCTACTTTTTTAGCGCCGGTTATTTTGCTTGGAAAAAAATCAATATATTGTTTAGACATGAGTACTTATGTGGAACTTAGCGGAAGATGCCGCGAATCAATTAAACGATTTTAAGCACACTGAATAAGACTCATGAGAGTCTTATTTTTTTTGGTCACATTAGCAAAAAATAAGCAGGAGGAATGATTATGGTAATCGTATTGCACCCGTCTGTTACACCGGAACAAATGGAAGAATTGAAACAGGAAATTGAACGGGAAGGGTGTACGGCCTGGCCCACGTACGGAACTTTCCAGAATATCCTCGGTGTTGTGGGCGAAACCAGGAAGATCGACCGGGACCGGTTGCTTACGAAAGAATATGTGGAGAAGGTATTGCTTGTGCAGGAACCGTATAAAAAAGTCAATCGTTTATTTCATCCGGAAAACTCAATTATTCAGGTGGCCGGCCGATCTGTCGGCGGAGAAAAGCTGGCCATTATTGCCGGGCCCTGTTCCGTGGAAAGCGAGCAGCAGATTGTTACAATTGCGCAGCAAGTGAAAGCGGCCGGAGCAGGCTTTTTGCGGGGCGGCGCTTTTAAACCCCGTACGTCGCCTTACAGTTTCCAAGGCTTAAAGGAAGAAGGACTGGAACTGCTAAAAATAGCACGGGAGGCTACCGGGCTGCCGATTGTAACGGAAATCATGTCTATGAATATGCTGGATAAATTCGTAGAAGATGTCGATGTGATTCAAATTGGCGCCCGCAACATGCAAAATTTTGATTTGCTGAAGGCTGTGGGACAGACCAATAAGACCGTATTGCTAAAAAGGGGTTTGAGCGCCACCATTGAAGAATTTCTCATGTCTGCCGAATACATCATGGCCGAGGGAAATGAAAATATTATTTTGTGTGAACGGGGCATCCGCACATTTGAAACCTATACCCGTAATACACTGGATATCAGCGCAGTACTGGCCATTAAGAAATTAAGCCACTTACCGGTCATTGTCGATCCCAGCCACGCAGCCGGCATGTGGTGGATGGTGGAGGCGCTGTCGAAGGCCGCCGTGGCAGTCGGAGCCGACGGTTTAATTATTGAAGTACACAATGATCCCGCCAATGCCAGATGTGACGGGCAGCAATCCATCAAACCCGAACGATTTGCTACTCTGATGTCTTCCTTACAGCAGATTGCCCGCATTGAAAACCGGGCCGTATAAAGATTGTTTTACATTTTCCGTTAACGTGTCACTTCCGGTTTTCTTTTCATAAAATGAAGTAGACAGCAGATTGGGGAGAGATTACGATGCCAAACGGTTCCTATTATAACTATCCTTATCAGTCGTACGCGAATTATAGCGGCTACTACGCCCCGGCAGGTTATTACGGCGGCCTGCCTTCGGATTATGCCGATTTGCTCCAGGTTGCCCTGGCAAATCATTTATCCGGTTTTGCTTTTTGGCATTATCGGTTGTCTATGGATGAATTGCAATATCATTATCAGGGACTGCAGCGGGGAATTGTGACGGAGCCGGAAACTTGCCTGCACCGTTGCCGGTCGTTGTATCAACAGTGCCTGGATTCGGCGACGACGGGTGAGCAGCGCCGTCAATGCGGACGGCTGTACCGGCGTTGCATGACCTGTACCGGAACTTTGCCGGATCAATCGGAAGAGTAAGCTTAAGGACCCGCTGCTTGCGGGTCCTTAACGATTCACCCCTGTGTTTTTGCTAATGCAATGCCCCTTTCTAAAAATTGTGGTACTGGAATGAAAAGGAAGTTGTTTTGTTGTGTCGAATCGATACAACAAACCGGAGTCTGCCTCATGGCGGGAAAGGATCGCGTTCGGCTATGGAAGTGACTAAGTTAAAGAACGGGTTGCAGAATTGGAAAGAATTGAAGAATTATTGAGAGAAGAAGTTGGCAAGAAAATGATTTATACGTATGAAGGGAGAGAACTCATGCAACATTCAGTGCCGCGGGTAGCGGCGGTTCACGATATATCCTGTTTTGGTCGCTGTTCGTTAACTGTGATTATGCCGGTCCTTGCTTCTATGGGAATCCAGGCGTGCCCGTTACCGACCGCTGTGTTAAGCACTCATTTAGGTGGTTTTGCCGATTGGGAGTTTTGTGATTTCACCGAACGGATGCCGGCCTTTTTAGCTCACTGGAAAAAGGAGGGCGTTTTCTTCGATTGCATTTATAGCGGGTTTCTGGCCTCTCAGCAGCAAATAGAGATTGTCGAACGCTTTATTAGCGAGTTTTCCCGGAACCGGCCCTTGATTGTTGTCGACCCGGTAATGGGGGATGAAGGGCGGCTTTATACGACGTATACACCGGCAATGCAGAAGAAAATGAAGGCTTTGGTCCGTAAGGCAGATGTGATTACTCCCAATTATACGGAAGCTTGTTTTTTACTGGGTGAATCCTATCAGGATAAAGTCCTGCAGCTTGACAGAGTCAGAGACTGGCTTCCCCGGCTGGCCGAATTCGGACCGGCGAAAGTAGTGATCACCGGTATACCTTGTTACGATGAGAAAATAATGAATTTGGGATATGAACGGGAGCGAAACGTTTTCTGGGAGGTTTCCGCCGATTGGATTCCAGTGCGTTATCCCGGTACCGGCGATATTTTTGCCAGTGTTTTACTGGGCTGTTTGCTCCGCCGGGAGGATTTATTGCAAGCGATAACTAAGGCGTCTGATTTTGTAGCATTGGCCGTAAAGACGACCTTTCAGGCCGGGATGCCGGTCCGGGAGGGCGTTTTGCTGGAGAAGGTACTGCCATTCTTATATCCTTAAAATACTTAATGGGGGGGCAGCCTTTATTACGAGGAGGGTTTTATATGATAAGAAAAAAACGAAATTTGGACGGACGGGATTCGGTATATATCGGAGTACTATCGGCCATGTGCGCGGTGGCAACCGCTATAAAAATTCCTTTTGGCGTCGGCGCCATGGTTCATTTGGGAACAGCGTTTCTATTTATGACGGCTATTGTATTTGGTGGTGTATATGCCGGTCTTTCCGGCGCTATTGGTTCCGCCCTGTATGACTTAGTGCTGGGATTTTCGCCGTACACATTGTGGTCCTTTTTTATTAAAGGTGTGGCCGGATTGATTGCCGGCCTTGTTGCTAAGGGCAAATGGCCGGAAACTGCGGCGTCGGCCTGGCAGCTTCGAACTACCTGGTTTCTCCGGGCTTTTTTAGGTTGTTTGCTGGCTGCTGTTTGGACTCTGGGTGGATATATCGCCGCTTGGTGGCAGGTCACGGGCAGTCTGGCCACCGCGTTGGCCAATATACCCAGCTCGTTAATGACTTCCGGCGCGGGGCTGGTTATTGCTCTTCTGGTATCGCCTAAACTGCGGAAACTATTGAGCTGAAAATAATCATATAAATCCCACTTTTCGCATCTTTCATTCGGCAATAGTTCTCCAGGGAAAGATAAACTGAGAAATTTTTAAACGAAATATAAACTCATTATTACTTTGTGGCTATAATTTGGGAGAAATATTGTCGCTATAAGTTCGGGGTGCGAAATTTGGGATAAATGAACAAAAGACCGCGTTAGCGGTCTTTTGTTGCTATTCATGTGCTGTTTTCTCACCGGTGAACAACCGGATCAGCCAAAGCAAAATTACGGCACCTAAAGTACTGGCAATAATAGAGCCAATCAGCCCATAGGTATGCATTCCTACCAGGTTCAATACAAAGCTGCCGATAAATGAGCCGATAATGCCGACAACCAAATCTCCCCAGACGCCAAACCCGTGGTTGCGGGAAATTTTTCCGGCCAGCCAGCCGGCGACAATGCCGATAATTGCTGAGTATAGCAGTGATGTTATCATGTAAAAGCTCCTCCTTTAAAATTTGAGAAAATACACTATAGATAGTTTGGATGGTCAAGCAAGTTTTTATCCGTAAATTTTTTTCTAGGCAGGGAAAATTTTACCTGATGAAGATTGTCGGAAAATTGAGATGAATATAAAGGACGGTAATTCTTGACAGTCTAACATCCTGCATAGTATAATTAGGTTGTCAGTAAAAAGATGGGAGGTAGATACATGAAGATAGCACTTGTTGGTTTGGGTCGGACTGGAAAAATCGTGGCAGAGTATCTTTGGCAAAAAAAGGTATTGAATATGGTATTGTGCCGGCCGGAAAGCAGTAAAGCCCACAAAGACCTAGGCGAAATACTAAATTGCAAAGATACGGGAATTTTAGTTGAAACGAGTGATCATTTGGAACGAAAGCTGTTTCAGAACCAGCCCGATGTATTGATTGATTTTTCCAGTAGCAATTTTCTTAAGGATAACATTCATGCGTTGGCTAAATCCGGAACTAATGTAGTTACTGCCGTAACCGGTTATGAACCGGCGGAAGTGGAAAAGATACGGAATTTTGCTGAAAAAGGTAATATCGGTGTCATCATGGCTCCTAATATTACCTATGGTGTGAATGTTCTAATGCTAATGGCTGAGATTGTCGCCGAATTGATGAGTGATTATGATTTCGAAGTTTTGGAAGAGCATCATAAGCATAAACAAGACCGTCCGTCCGGGACCGCGAAAAAAATAGCCGATAAGATTCGAGTTAAATTGATGAATAATCAGGAAGTGCCGGCTCAGGCCGTTAGGGCAGGCGGCATTATCGGCAAGCACAAGGTACTGGTTTGCGGTGAGTTTGACAAGATTGAGATTTCGCACGAATCTTTTTCCCGGGTGGCTTTTGCGCAAGGGGCCTATAAGGCGGCGCAGTTTATTACCGGCAAAACCGGTTTTTATGAAATGACGGATATTTTTGAACAGGAAAGACAGGAGCGACAAAAGCAGGTTAGTGCATCTTATGACGAAAAACATGCTGAAGAACTGGACTTAGCTTAGCTGAAATTTTTTCACAACCGAGGTGTAATGAAAAAACATCATGGATCATGACAGTGAGATAAGCGGCCAATATACAGTTTAGGCTACCAACCTTGTAAAAAGAGGGGATTGGTAGCCTTTGTGTTTTTAAGCAACAGAATACCATAACTTATTAGAATAGTACCGGTTTAGCAACAGGATTTAATTTTCCCCTACGGAATCTATCATAATAAATTCCTGAATTGCCGCAGAGAACAGGGGGGATAATGTGGAACCATATGAAAAAATTTGTGAGCTATACCGGCGGATTGAATCCAAAACGGCGGCCGCTCTGCCAGGCCCATATAAGGTTGGTGTAGACCTTGGTACTGCGGATATTGTACTGGTGGTAACCGACAGCAACGGCATGCCCGTGGCAGGCAGTATGCGCTGGGCCTCGGTAGTGAAGGACGGGTTGGTGGTTGATTTCCGGGGGGCAATAAATATCGTGGCGGAGTTAAGGGCGGAAGTGGAAACAATTATGGGAGTAAAGCTGGATAAGGGAGCCACGGCGGTTCCGCCGGGAACGGTAGGGCGCAACGCTCAGGCCTGCAGTCATGTTATTGCCGGAGCGGGATTAGAGCCGGTCTGCCAGGTGGATGAGCCGGTTGCAGCGGCGAAGGTGCTGCAAATAAAGGATGGCATTGTTGTTGATATCGGCGGCGGGACTACGGGGATAGCCGTTCTTAAAAATGGCGAACTGGTTTTTACGGCTGATGAGCCTACCGGTGGAACTCACGTTTCGCTGGTTTTGGCGGGGGCTTATCATATTTCCTTCGAAGAAGCGGAGAAAATGAAACAGGATTCCCGGCGCCATCGTGAAATTACTCCGGTCATCATGCCGGTTATCGAAAAAATGGCGACCATTGTGAAAGACATGTTGACCGGCTTTGACGGATATGCCGAATATCCGGTCTATGTAGTAGGCGGGACAGCTTATTTAAGCGGTTTTGCCGGCGCCTTCAGTAAAGCCTTCGGCAGGCAGGTCGAAGTGCCGCCGCATCCTTTACTGGTAACCCCCTTGGGAATTGCTTTATTTGGGTAAGAAAGACCCAAGAGAAAAACGCTGCGCTGAAAAAAATGCGCAGCGTTTTTTTTGCGCTCTGGGGACATGAGATCATTTTAATAAATTCCGGAGAAGGGTTTTAAGACGGAGAAGGCCCGCCTCGATTTCAGCAAGGCCGGCATAAGCATAAGACAGGCGCAGATGTTGCTGTGAGAAAGGATCATAAAGATTTCCGGGGTTGAGCAAAAGACCATTTTTCAAAGCGGCCTTGAAAAGTTTTGCCAGGGATGCCGGCCGATTTAATTTAAGCCAGACATAAAAACCTCCCGCCGGAATGTCCCAGGTCGCGAGACCGGTATAATGGTCTTCCAGTATTTTACACATCGTATCCCGGCGAATTTTCAACTGCCGTCGCACATTTTCCAGATGGCAGCGATAGAAGTCTCCTGCCAGCCATTCTGTCGCCAGCCATTGCGATAAAGAACTGGATCCATAATCAAATTGCATTTTAATATCTGCCAGGCGGGCGATAACGGGTTCCGGGCCGGCAATCCAGCCGATGCGGAGACCGGGGCTTAATGTTTTGGACAGACTGCCGACATAAAGGATAAGACCCTCCTTATCCAGCGCTTTTAAGGGCGGAGGCGGCGGTGAATCAAGCCATAATTCGCGGTAAACGTCGTCTTCGATAATGGGCAGTTGTTTTTGCCGGCATAAAGCCAGAAGTTCTTGGCGCCGTTTTGCCGTCATGGAGATGCCGGTGGGATTATGGAAGCAGGGAATCGTATACAGGAGGGCCGGCTGGTTAGGCCGGATCTGACCGGAGATGGCGCTGGTTTTTAGGCCGGCGCTGTCCATAGGGAGGCCGCGTACTGTAATGTGCATGGACTGCAGCAGCCGGAGAGAAAAAAGATAGGAGGGAGTCTCCAGCAATACGGCTGCCTGCGGCGGCAGGAGCGAGAAACTGATTAATTGCAAAGCTTGCAATGCGCCGGATACGATCAATATAGATGCCGGCGTGGTGTAAATACCATGAGTATGGAGGTAAGAACTGATTTGTTGGCGCAGGAAAAAGAGACCTTGCGGTTCTTCATAACCAAGGGACGGGATTTTGGCAGGAAGGTTGTGCATTAATTCCGTCATAATTTCTTGGGGATAGAAGGCTGGCGAAAGCTCACCGGTTCCCAGCCGGATTACACCGGGGAGAAATTCGGCACGGTTGATTTCCTGGATAACCGGATAATTGGGCAGTTGGACTCCGTTATCCACGTAAGCGTCCCAATTAACGGGACGGGCTGCTGTTAGCAGGGACCAGGTATTGTTGGCGATTCGGATACCGCTGCCCTGCCTGCCTGCTAACAGACCGTCGGCACAAAGTTCGTCCAGCGCGTTGATTAGAGTGCTGCGGTTAACACCGAAAATTTCTGCTAAAAGGCGCTGAGATGGTAATTTACAACCTACGGGCCATTCACCGCTGGCAATCTTGCCCGTGATATAGGCGACAATTTGTTTATGTAACGGCACCCTGTCTTCCCGGCAGGGTTTCCAATGAATAGCCAGCACCTTATTAGTCCTCCAATTTAGCGTTATAATTGCTTTCATTATAGCAAAAGATTGAGTGGATTGGTTGGGTTATCAATTGAAAAATTGGTTGCAGACGATAGGAACTGTTCTTTTTATAATGAAAAGAAATGAATTAATAACAGGAGGAAGACAACCATGAACTTGCGGGAATTTAAACTGGAGCGTTATTTTGCCGAATACGAATTTAAAGCGCAATACCTTTTGAGCACCTCCGATTGTGAAAGTATGGGCCTATCCGAATTGCTTGCCCTGGCCGATGTGGAAGGGTTGGAACTGTGGAACCGGTTGCGGCTGGGATATACTCAGTCCCAGGGACATCCGCTGCTGCGGGAGGAAATAGCCGGACTTTACCGGGGCATAACGGCGGAGGATATTCTGGTTACTGTTCCGGAAGAAGGAATCCTGATTGCGCTGAGTACGGTTTTGCAGGCCGGCGACCATGTGATTGTAATTGACCCGGCATATCAGTCACTATATGAAATCCCGCGTGCTCTGAATTGTTCGCTTGCCAAATGGCCGCTAATACGGCAAGATAATCGGTGGACTTTGGATGTAGACCGGCTGAGAAGCCAAATTAACAGGAAAACAAAACTGATTGTCATTAATTTCCCTCATAATCCTACGGGGTTTTTGCCATCCCAAAGCGAGTTGGATGCCCTGATCAGCCTGGCCCGGGAAAGGGAAATTTACCTTTTTTCGGACGAAATGTACCGCCTTTCGGAATATGATCCAGACCAACGTCTGAAGCCGGTGGGAAGTTGTTATGAGAGAGGGATTACCCTTGCCGGATTGTCCAAGTCCTTTGGACTGCCGGGGTTAAGAATGGGCTGGCTGATGACAAAAGACAGGGAGCTTTTACAGGCGTTGCGGTCAAGAAAAGATTATACTACCATCTGTTCCGGCGCTCCCGATGAAATACTGGCTTTTATTGCGTTGCGGGCCAGAGAGCAGATTCTTGCCGGGAACAGGGAAATTATTAAAAATAATTTAGCCGTTGCCCGGGATTTTTTCGCTCACTACAATCGCTATTTTAATTGGCTGCCACCTCAAGCCGGTTCGGTGGCGTTAGCGGAGTTAACGCTCAATATCCCCATTGAGCGCTTCTGTGAAATAGTTTTGGCGAAAAAGAACCTGCTGATTGCTCCGGGAAATGTATTTGAACTGGGCGGCAATTTTTTCCGGGTAGGACTTGGCAAGAAAGATTTTCCTCACGGGCTGGCCAAGTTGGGTGAGTATGTTCAGGAGTTTCTAGTTTAAGAAATTTAAGGGCCGAAATTAAAAAATCCGCGTTCTTACGCGGGTTCTTCAATCTCGGCCCTTAGTTTACAAAAGAAGCAGTTTTTATAACGTCATCGTATTGCCGGAGAAATGACGTTACTTCGTCAATTTGCCGTTCATTCAACTGGCAGTGGAGTTTAAGCATCGTGGCGAATGTGTGTCTGAGACCGCCCACATAAGCAACATCCAGACCGGCTGTGGCAGCAATCAGTTTACGGTCCACATGCTTGTCAAATGCCGTCAGCATGGTCTGCATGTCCTCGACGTTATCGACCTGCTGGCCGTCCTGTATCCGTCTCACGAGATTGCCTACCGTGTTGCGGAGTTCGGTGATACACATAATATTTTCCTGATTAAATAACATAATGACACCTCCTTTTTATTGTGTGAAAACAAGTACTTTCATTGGATTCTTCATCCAATTTCATTATAGTATAATTTGAAATAGTTATCAAGTAGTTTTTGTTTTCTGAAAATTGATAATTGATTGTCGAATTAAAGGTGATAAAATTTTTTGGCAAGTCGATTTAGACTACATCTATGATAAGAATCCCGCTCCAATGCGGGAGAATTTGGTGACGGCTCTAAACATCTAGAATATATTTGCTGAATAGCTATTTCGGAGAATAGTTTCTGTTTACCGGGAGAAACCGCCGCAGGAAATTCAGCAGCCGGATATTTAAGGCAAAGACCAGCAGATAAACCAGGTAGGAGTATAGCAGATTCCAATGAATATAAGTGAAAACATGGAATTGAACGGCAAGCCTCTCCAGGACGGACGTAATGAAAGCGGATGCGATCAGATAGAACCGGAGGCGGTTACCGGTCCAGCGGCGGTGGTCATAGAAGTAGAGGAAAAAATAGGCAACCGGCGGATAAACAAGGAGATATAAAAGAACATCAAAGTATTCATATTCTTTTAGATCGTTGAACCGGTACAGTTCTAGGGGCGGTTTGCCAATAATAAAGTCGGTGCTTTGTGCCAGAAAAATGTTAAACAGCCAGATCCCGGTTAGGGTCAAAAGCGAAAATCGTCTGGGAAGCAGGAAGATTAGCAGCAAATTGGCGGCAATGGCCAGAAAAATAAAGCATTCGTTAGCATCAAACTTTACGGGTGGGTATAAGATCATCGCGGAATTCCTTCTTTGCCCATTTGTCGCCGCAGCCAAAGCAAAAACAGACTGACAGCCAGCAGTAACCCGGCGTGGCGGATTATTGAGCAGTAGATATTCCAATTATATACAATAACGAATCGGGTTAAGGAAGTGGCATAGTCCGAGGCAAGCAGCAACCCGAACAGGAGCAGGCAGTATAACGCTTTACTATTTGCCCGGCGGCGGTCATCCAATAGAAAGAAAATGAGCCAGAGATACACAAGCGGATAGTACACCATACCCGGTATTTTAAGCGAAAGGAAGGCCTGCCAGGTAGGAACCATTTCAAACATTTTCAGATTAATCGTTAGAATGGTAAAGGTTTGCTGAATGCAAATGACGGCAACAAGATAGCCGTAGAAAAGCTCAAGGGGATGGAGACGCCGCCGCAGGAATTTAAGGGAAGATAAAGCGGCGAAACAGAGACCGAGGTAGAATAAAAAATAAATTGTTTCCCTTTGCATAGAATGCCTCCCCATATAAATGAATAGAAGTAGTATTTGAGTCGGAGCGGAAAATCATGCCCGGCTTTTATTATAGGTAAAATGCTCTCTTTCCGTAATAAGGCAGCAATATGAAAAATAATTGCTGAAAATTTGTAAAATTTTGATATTTACTACCGAATAAACACGAATTTTGTATAATAAAGGTAACGAGAAATGGAAAGAGTTGGCGGTAAGTAAGGTTTGATTGAAATAAAGGTTAGGGGGTATGGTTTTGGAGAAGAAAGTCGTTGAAAGTAAAATAGAGGATTTAAATACGGTGAAGCTCCAGGATATAATAGACCTGCAATTTTTACAGGAATTTCAGGACAGTTTCGCCGAATCTCTCGGGCTGGCCAGCATAACCGTGGACAGAAACGGAGCGCCGGTCACCCAGCCCAGCGAGTTTACCAAGTTCTGCATGAATTTTACCCGGGGTTCCGAACGGGGCTTAAAACGCTGTATGGAATGTGACCGGAAAGGGGGCGAAGAGTCGGCGCGGACCGGGAAACCGGCTGTTTACGAGTGCCATGCCGGGTTGGTTGATTTTGGCGCGCCCATTATGCTGGAGGGCCGGCAAATCGGTTCTATTTTAGGGGGACAAGTCCTGACGGAACCCCCTGATGAAGCTAAATTTCACCGTATTGCTGAGGAAATCGGCGTAAACCCCGACGACTACGTGGAAGCGCTGCGGGAAGTGAAAATCATGCCGCGCCGAAGCGTGGAAGCGGCGGCTAAGGTGCTATATTTAGTGGCGAATACTCTTTCCCGGGTTTGGTACCATCAGCGTCAATTTAAAAGTATGTCTAATACGATTAACGATAACCTGATGCAAATATCCGCGACGATGGAACAATTGGCGGCGTCGGCCAACGACGTGAAAAATAACCAGACCGTATTGAATAAGGAAATAGACACCGTCAATGTTGTGTCCGGACAAATTAATGAAGTAATTGAGTTTATTAAAGAAATTGCCGATGAAACCCGTTTGCTGGGACTTAATGCGGCCATTGAAGCGGCCAGAGCGGGAGAAGCAGGGTTGGGCTTTGGCGTGGTGGCGCAGGAAATTCGCAAACTGTCCGGGGATTCGAAACAAACAATCGGTAAAATTAAGGAATTTACCGCTATGATCCGGGAGTCGGTAAGCAACACCGTTTCTATGGGAAACTCCACGTCGGTCATTGTTGAACAGCAGGCGGCTGCCATTCAGCAAGCCGCCGCCAGTGTCGAGGAACTGACCGGCCTGGCGGAACAACTGCACATACTGGCCGACCGTTTATAATTCCAGGGAAATGGAAAGCCAATAAAAAAGGAGGATGACCGTGCAGACGCAGCTCTTACTTTTTGACGTGGACGGTAAACAGTACGGCGTAGAGGCCGATAAAGTCCAGGGAATATTGCGGCTGAATAAGTTTACGGTCCAAAAAATTCCCGCTGCGCCGCAAGCCTTGGACGGAATGATTAACTTGCGCGGCAGCATCGTTTATGTATTTAATTTGCGGGCTAAACTGGGGCTTGAACGGTCGGCTGAGCCGGAGAGCAAAATTATTCTGATTTATGCCGATACCATGATTGTCGGCTGTATTGTGGATGAAGTGACGGATATTGTAAAAATTGCTGAGACCGATATCGAGGCGGCGCCGGCATTTATGACCGGCGGGGAGATGTCGTATATTAAGGGCATCGGCAAACAGGAGGAAGCGATGATTGTCATTCTGGAACTGGCCGAATTTCTGACGGCGGCGGAGGTCAGCCGCCTCTATGAGTATGCCCGGGACAGCATTGGTCTTGCCGCAGATTTATAATTGGCAACAGAGATATCCGGGAATTGGCCGGCTGCGGATAACGACTTACCTATCCAATTCGTAACAGGAATTGGATATTTTTTTTATCCCACTTTTGGGTTTTTGTTCTCGACAATTTATTTGTTTTGGCCGTCACCGATAATTACATGCTGAATATAAAGGCAAAAGGAGGGATAAATGTAAGAAAACAAGAATAAACTAAAATGATCAGTCTAAGGAGATGGTAGAGTGAAAAAAATTCATGTAGGTGTTCTGTTTGGCGGTAAATCAACAGAACATGAGGTTTCTTTACAATCGGCAAAAAATGTGATTGACGCCATAGACCCGGCAAAATATGAGGTAACTTTGATCGGCATTGACAAAACGGGACGATGGCATTTAAACGATAAAGCTCATTTTCTGCTTAATGAAAGCAATCCCAAAGAGATTGCCCTGCAAAAAAGCGATAAACAGGTCATGCTTTCTCCCGGCAACGAAGGCCAGCCGTTGCTGCATGTTCTGAACCAGACGGAAAAGAGCAGTATTGATGTTATTTTTCCCGTTTTGCACGGTGCTTACGGTGAGGACGGCACCGTACAGGGACTGCTGAAACTGGCTAATGTGCCGTTTGTCGGCGCCGGCGTATTGGGCTCGGCCGTCGGCATGGACAAAGATGTGACCAAACGTCTCCTGCGGGATGCCGGCATTCCCGTTGCCAAATCAATGACTTTTCGCGCCCACCAGCAGGCGGAAATTGATTTTGCGGCCGTGACCGCGGGTCTGGGATTGCCTTTATTCGTCAAGCCTGCCAATCTGGGTTCTTCGGTCGGTGTCAGCAAGGTCCGGAACCGGGATGAATTTGAGGCGGCCATTCAGACGGCCTTCCTGTATGACACAAAAGTTCTCATTGAAGAATTTGTTCAAGGCCGGGAAGTGGAGTGTGCCGTTTTGGGCAATGAGCGGCCGGCCGCCTCGGCAGTAGGGGAAATCATTGCGCAACGGGATTTTTATTCTTATGAAGCCAAATACATTGACGAGAGCGGCGCGATCCTGTCTATTCCCGCCGAATTGCCGCCGGCGACGGTACAAAAGATCCAGGCTATGGCGGTCGAGGCCTTTCAGGTATTGTGCTGTGAGGGCATGGCCCGGGTGGATTTCTTCCTGACGCCGGATGGCCGGCTGATAGTGAATGAAATTAATACCATTCCCGGTTTTACCAAAATCAGCATGTATCCTAAACTGTGGGAAATCAGCGGATTGCCCTATCCGGCATTGATTGACCGGCTGATTCAGCTGGCCCTGGAGCGGCATGAGCGGGAACAGAAGCTGAAAATGTCCTGTGATGACTAAGTAGGAACCCGCGGCTGTTAACTCTGCATCCATAAGTTGAGATCATTTAGAAATGCAGACCGGAATCCTGCAATGCGGGATTCTAATTTTTTGCTTGATTAGGCAATGGGGGAGAATGTGAGACTATTTATTGCTGAAAAACCGAGTATGGGTCTGGAAATCGCCAAATGCCTGCCAGGTCCGCTAAAACGCAAGGACGGTTATATTGTTACTGCCGACGGTGTGGTTACCTGGGGTTTTGGCCATGTTTTGCGTCAGGCCGAACCGGGTGAGTATGATGCCAGGTATGAAAAATGGCGTCCGGAGGACCTGCCGATTATACCGGAAACATGGAAACTGTTAGTATCCGCCTCCTGCGACAAACAATTCCAGACCATGAAACGCCTGATTGAAGAGGCGAACGAAATTGTTCATGCCGGCGACCCGGACCGGGAAGGACAACTTCTTATCGACGAAGTTCTGGATTATGTCGGGAATGAAAAGCCCGTTCGCCGGGTTCTCCTGCAGGCTCTGGATGAAAAGAGCATTAAAAAAGCGGTTGCTAATTTGCGGGATAACCGTGATTTTTACAATCTGAAACAATCGGCCCTGGCCAGAGCCCGCGCCGACTGGCTGATCGGTATGAATCTTTCCCGGGCCTATACTCTTGCAGCCCAACGGGCGGGGCATGACATGACCCTGCCCGTGGGCCGGGTTAAAACGCCGACTTTGGCGCTGGTGGTGCGCCGGGAACGGGAAATTTCCTCGTTTCAGCCGGTTGATTATTTTACCCTTAAGGCGGAGTTTCAACATGAAAATGGCCTGGTGACAGCCTATTGGAAACCCCGTGAGGACCAGCCGGGCCTGGATGCTGAAGACCGTTTGACCGACCCGGAGGTTGTCCGCTCGCTGACGGAGAAACTGGCCGGCGGTCCCCAGCCGGGAGTGATAACGGCCTGTGATACGGTGGATAAGAAGGAACCGCAGCGCTTGCCCCTTTCCTTATCGTCACTGCAGGTTCTGGCCGGGAAAAAATATGGCTATGACCCGCAAACCGTACTGGATACGGCGCAAAAATTATACGAGAAAAAGTTGACAACCTATCCCCGGTCGGATTGTGATTTTTTACCGGAGTCTCAGCATGACGATGCGGCTGTAATTCTGGAGAATCTTAGGGAATGCGGCCGGCCGGATTTGGCGGCCTGGGCGGACAAGGCGGACAGGTCGATTCAAAGCCGGGCCTGGAATGATAAAAAAATTACGGCCCATCATGCCATTATTCCTACGGAGGTACCTTGCCGGGTCGTTGCCCTGAATGAAGGGGAGCAGAATATTTATTGTCTGATCGCTCAGGCCTATGTTGCCCAGTTTTATCCGGTACACCGCTACCAGCAGACTAAGGTGGAAATCAGTTATGCCGGCGAAGTGTTTACAGCCGGCGGCCGGATTGTAACGGTAATGGGTTGGAAAGAAGTATATGGCGGCGAGACCGATGAGAAAAAAGAAGAGGACGGCGATACGCTGCCGCCGGTGAAACGGGACGATCCGGTGGAATGGCTCCGGACTTCGGCCGAGAAAAAGAGTACCCGTCCGCCGGTGCGCTTTACGCCTACCACCTTGTTGGCCGCTATGAAGGAAATTCATAAATATGTAAAGAATCCCGAACTGAAAAAACAGTTGAAAGAAGTAAGCGGCATCGGTACGGAAGCGACCCGGGCCACAATTATAAAAGAACTGATTGACCGGCGTTTTTTGCAGACGGAGAAGAAGAAACAGTATTTGTTTCCCGCCGAGGCGGCCTATTTATTAATTGACGCTTTGCCCGATGAACTGACCTATCCCGATTGTACGGCCCTGTGGGAAGAAGTGCTGCACCGGATGGCAAGCGGGGAAGAACAGCTGGATGCATTTTTGGGACAACAGGTGCAGTTTACAACCGGTTTGTGTAGTAAGGCCAGAGAGATTGCCGTTCCTTTACGGGGCGATCATCCGTGCCCCCAGTGCGGTCAGGGCGTTTTACAACAGCGCCGGGGCCGCCGGGGAACGTTTTGGGGCTGCTCCCGCTATCCCGATTGTCAGGCGTCTTATGACGACGCGGACGGAGTGCCACGCCGGCCGGAGCATCCCTGTCCCCGCTGCCGGCAAGGCGATTTACGCCTCCGGCAGGGAAAGAACGGGCCCTTTTGGGGCTGCAGCCGCTATCCTGCCTGCCGGGCCACCTATAATGACCGGCAGGGGCAGCCGGTCATACCGGATGGTCATTTGCCCCAGACCGGGAAAACAGGGCCGGCATAAAGGAAAAACGAGCCGAGTGTGGTCTATAAGGAGAGATATGGATGCAGAAATCATTTATCGACCTGGGCGTTTTACCCCAACTGGCGGCAGGATTGGAAAAAGGGGCAATTGTGCTGCCCACTGCCATTCAGACGGCGGTTATACCGGCGGCTATGGAAGGAAAGTCCGTCGTCGGCCAATCCCCGACCGGAACGGGTAAAACGCTGGCGTATTTACTACCCCTATTGCAAAAAGTGGATGCGGCACGGCGGGAACCCCAGGCTCTGATTCTAGCGCCAACCCATGAACTGGCTATCCAGATTCAGCGACAGGCCGAACGGCTGATTCGGGACGCGGATATGGCGCTGACAGTCCTGCCGGTTATCGGCGATGTCAATATCCAGCGGCAAATAGAGCGGCTAAAAGAGAAACCGCAGATTATCGTCGGCTCCTGCGGCCGGATTTTGGAGTTGATCCGGAAGCGGAAAATTACGGCACATACTGTGAAAACGATTGTTATTGATGAAGCGGACCGGTTGCTGGACGATAATAACATTGAGGGAGTGCGGGCGATCATTAAAACCACGTTGAAGGAACGCCAACTACTGCTTTTTTCGGCTACTATTCCGCCGGCGACCCTGGAACGGGCCCGGTCTCTCGATCCTGGCGCCCCGTGGATCGTTAGCAAGGTGCCGACGGAGGGGATGCCGGTCATTCAGCACTGGTATTTTATAACCGAACAACGGGATAAAATGGAGTTGCTGCGTAAATTGGCGGGAACGCTGGCGGGAGAACGAGCCCTCGTTTTTGTCAATAAAGGCGGCGATATTGAAATAACAACAGCCAAGCTGAATTACCTCGGTTTGAAGGCGGCCGGACTTTATGGTGCGGCGGCCAAGGAAAGCCGGCAGAAAGCTGTGGAGGATTTCCGCAGCGGCAAACTGCAGTTTTTGGTGGCATCCGACCTGGCGGCCCGCGGTCTCGATATTCCGGACATTGAATATATTTTCAACCTGGATATTCCCGAAGCTCCGGAGGTGTATCTCCACCGGGCGGGACGGACGGCCCGGGCCGGCAAAACCGGTACGGTTCTTTCCTTGGCCACCCGGCGGGAACTGGCATTTCTTGAGACTTGCCGGCTAAAATTGAAGATTGGGATGGCACGAAAGGAAATGATTCGCGGCCGGATTGTGGATGATCAGCCCGGTCCGGGCAAAACACCCGGCCGGGCCAGGAGGAGAACCCCTTCATGAAAATCATCGTCGATGCGGACGCCTGTCCCAAACAAGTGCTGCAGATTTGTTTGGCTCTGGGACGGCAATATGGCCTTCCGGTATGGACGGTGGCCAGTTTTAACCATGCCATCGTCTCGGACCATCATGTTGTTGTAGGGAATGCCTCCCAGGAAGCCGATATGAAGGTACTGAATCTGACCGACGCGGGAGATGTTGTTATCACCCAGGATTGGGGACTGGCGGCGATGGTACTGGGAAAGAAAACCCGCTGTCTAAGCCCGTCGGGCCGGGAGTACTTGTCCGAGACGATTGATTTTTTGCTGGAGGAGCGGGAAATCAAGGCTAAATACCGCCGCGGCGGCGGCCGTACGAGAGGACCGGCCAAACGCACGCCTGCCGATGACCGGGTGTTTGCCGGCAGTCTAGAGCGAATATTACAACAATTTATTTAAATATTTACTTTTCCGCAGTGCATATGCTAGAATTATGTCTGATTTTGTTTTTCTTTTTAGGAGGTCTAGTATATATATGCTTGCGGCAGATTTATATTTTTTAACGGGATTGTTTTTTTTAATCGGCGCGATGGTAGCCTTGATATTATATAAAAAGGAATATGCAGCGAACTGGATTGCACACGGCATGGCAACTGCGGGAAGTATCTCGGCCATACTGTGTGCAATTGTTGTTTTTTGGCAGGGAACTGCCAGGTTTCCCCTATTTGAGTGGCCTTTATTCGGTCAGGTAACAGTGGGACTTGATTATCTGTCGGCTTTTTTTCTGCTGCTGGTAGGTTTGCTCGGAGCGCCGGCCAGTGTGTATGCTATCGGCTACTGCCGTGAGTTCTATGGGCGCCGCCTGTGGTTGACGGCTGCCTGCTACAATCTCTTTTTACTGTCCATGGTGGCTGTATTTACGGTCAGTCACGTTGTGGCGTTTTTAGTGGCCTGGGAGGTTATGAGCCTGGTTTCCTTTTTTCTCGTCAATCACCGCTGGGAAGAGGCAGAAAACCGGCGGGCGGCTTATGTATACCTGGTTATGACTCATGTTGGGACAGCCTTTATTATTGCCGCTTTTCTTTTGTTAGCGGTCAACGCGGGCAGTTTTGATTTTCAGGCGCTGGGGCAGGCCGGCGTCAAGGGATGGCTGCGGGATCTGATTTTTTTGTTTGCCTTGCTGGGTTTCGGTACCAAAGCCGGCCTGGTGCCGGTGCATATTTGGCTGCCCATGGCCCATCCTGCCGCTCCCAGCCATGTGTCGGCGCTTATGTCCGGGATTATGATTAAAACAGCGGTTTACGGTTTGAGCCGGTTTTTGCTCGTTTTTCTGGGCAGCGGACCGGCCTGGTGGGGGCAACTGGTGGTGGCAGTCGGCATTCTGTCTTGTCTGCTGGGAGTGCTGTATGCCGTACTGGAGCAGGATTTGAAACGGTTGCTGGCATACAGTACCGTGGAAAATGCCGGCATCATTCTTCTCGGCATGGGATCCGGCCTGATTTTTACCGCCGGCGGTCACCCGGTGCTGGCAGGTTTCGCCTGGTCGGCAGCTTTTCTGCACACCTTTAATCATGCCATATTTAAATCCTTACTGTTTTTAAGCGCCGGGACAGTCGTTCAGGCTACCCATACTCATAATTTGGAAAAAATGGGCGGACTCATTAAAAAGATGCCGGTTACGGCTGTGTTTTTTCTTATCGGCGCCGTCACCATTGCTTCCCTGCCGCCCTTAAGCGGTTTTGTCAGTGAATGGCTAACCTTTCAGTCTTTATTTTATCTCCCCCAAGGAGTCGATGGTCTGGCGGGCCAACTGGCCGGGACGGTACTGCCGGCACTGCTGGGAATGGCCGGCGCATTGGCGGCGGGTGCCTTTGTTAAGGCTTTCGGGATTGCCTTTCTGGCCAAGCCGCGGAGTCCGCAGGCTGAAAAGGCCGGGGAGGCTCCGGGTCTGATGACTGCACCGCTGGGGCTATTAGCCGCAATTTGTATCGTGACGGGAATTTGGCCGGAGCCGGTGCTTAAATTGGTGACAAGGCTGTTATCCTTTTACCCGCAAATGGATGTTGCCACATTGTTTCAAAACGGCTGGTTCGGACTCTCTTTCGGAGGAAGTGCCGGTGGCGGCTGGCCAGGGATTCCCGTCGCGGCCGGACTGGTGGCGGCCGGACTGACCGGAGGCTGGCTGCTGGCCGGCAGAAACCGGAAAGAGCGGGAATGTCCGGGAGAAACCTGGACGTGCGGCATTGTTCCCAATTCCCGGATGGCCTATACAGCCACCGGATTTTCCAAACCCATACGGACGGCTTTCCGGGCTATTTTACAGCCGCAGCGGCACAAAGTTGTGGCCGGTCCGGCGGACAATGCTTATTATGGCCGGCGGCTAACCTATTCGCTTTCCCTGGATGACATTTTGCGCCGCCGGTTGTATCGTCCGTTTAACAGCGGCGTGATTGCCGCGGCTAAGTATGTCCGGAAGCTGCAGAACGGCAGTTTACAGCTTTATATCGGCTATATTTTGGCGGTGACGGTTATGGCAATAATCTGGAGTTCAAGGTAGGTGGTCTGAATGTTTTATGCAATAACCGGTACTCTGTCGATTCTATTTTTGGCCCCCTTAGTGGAAGGCCTGATCAAAAAATGTAAGGCTTATCTGCAAAACCGGCGCGGCTCGCCGGTGCTTCAGCCGTATTACGATCTTTGGAAATACTGGTCGAAAAGCAGCGTGGTTTCACCTACCACATCCTGGATTTTTCACGCTGCGCCCCTGCTGTATTTTGCGGCCGTGTTCGCCGCAGCCGGCATGGTTGCCGCCGGTGGAGCCGGATTCCGGTCGGTGGATATGCTGTTATTGATTTATGTATTTGCTTTTGGCCGGTTTTGGCTGGCTTTGGCCTCTCTGGATGCAGGCAGCTCGTTTGGCGGCATGGGGGGATCCCGGGAAATGTACGTGTCCGTTCTGGTTGAACCGGCGCTTATTTTGGCCTTTCTAACCGTCGCGCTGCGGGCGGGAACAACCAGGCTGGCCGATATGGCCGCCGCCGCGGCGGCGAGCCCGTTTGCCCTGTCTTATCTTTTAGCCGCCATCGCCTTTTTTATTATCACCATTGCGGAGACCGGGCGGATTCCGGTGGACAATCCCGATACGCATCTGGAACTGACCATGATCCATGAAGGCATGATTCTGGAATACAGCGGCCGGTATCTTGGATTGATCTACTGGGCTTCCATGGTTAAACAGGCCGTCGTGCTGGTATTGTTTGTCCTGTTGTTTCTTCCCTGGGGGGCGGCTTTTTTTGCCGGTACACCCGGGGCGCCGGCTGTTCTGATGCTAAAGGTGATATTAACGGCGATTCTGTTAGCGGTGGTGGAGACCGGCAACGCAAAAATGCGGCTCTTCCGTCTGCCGGGTTTTCTGGCCGTATCCTGCCTGTTATCCCTACTTGCCTTAGTCGTTTGGTAGAGGAGGAAGAATATGAATGTCTTAATTATCGGTCTTATGTTTACTGCTTTCCTGTTGACCCGGGTAACCAGAATCCATACGGCTGTCGTTATTTTTCTACTTCAGTCGGTCATGATTGCTATCGCGTCGGTGGCAGTCGGTATGGAAACGGGGGAAACCCATTATTATCTGGCAGCGTTCCTGACTGTCCTGATCAAAGCGGGATTGATTCCCTACGCCTTGTTCCGGATTGCCGGACGGCTGAAAAAAGAGAGAGAGGCCGGTTCGCTGCTGAATGCCAACGCTTCCTCATTGGCGGCCGCTTTTACGACTGTTTTGGCCTACGGATTAATTGACCGGGCCCTGCCGGGAGTGATCAGCCGGGATGCTTTGGCAGCCGCCGTGGCGTTGGTGTTCATTGGCCTGCAGGTCATTATGATCCGGCGGCAGGCTATTTTACAGATTGTCGGACTCAACATTATGGAGAATGGCCTGTATTTGGTCAGCCTTTCCGTAACCCAGGGCTTGCCGCTGATTATCGAGATGGGAATTTTTCTGGATGTGCTGGTAGCGGTGGCTGTCCTGGGAATTCTAACATACCGGCTAAAAATATCTTATTTTTCCACAGACACAACTTTGTTGCAAAAGCTGAAAGGATGAGACCATGGTCTTGGTACTATACGGAATTCTGGCTGTGCCGCTTTTGACCGCCGCAGCCATTGTCCTGAGCCGTACGGGCTCGTTCATCAAAACCGTACATTGTGCCGGCAATCTGGCAACGGGTTGCCTGGCAGCCCTGTTGATTGCTTCGGTTTATACAGACGGACCCATACATACCGGGATGCTGTATGCGGACGCGTTAAGTGTTTTTTTGCTGCTTATTGTCACCGTTCTGTCGAATACGGCCGCCTTTTTTTCTGCTTCCTATATGGAACGGGAAATCGGCCAGGCGGAAAATGCTCTCAAGGTCTTAAAACGATACTATATTCTGCTGAATATTTTCAGTTTTACTATGATTGGGGTGCTGCTGGTCGAGAACCTCGGTCTGATGTGGGTGGCTGTGGAAGCCACAACCCTGTCCTCGGCGCTGCTGGTCGCTTTTTATTTGAACCGTCCGGCCATTGAAGCGGCCTGGAAATATGTGATGATTTGCACTGTGGGGATTTCTTTTGCCCTATTGGGTACCATCCTGCTTTATTATGCTCAGGTCAGCGCAGGAATTCCCGGCGACGGGGAGGCTTTAGGCTGGCTGACCTTGCGGCAAACCGGCAGGTACCTGGATGTGGGAATGGTTAAACTGGCTTTTGTTTTTATCGTGATTGGCTATGGTACGAAAGCCGGTCTGGCACCTATGCATACCTGGCTTCCCGATGCCCATAGCCAGGCACCCTCGCCGGTAAGCGGACTGCTTTCCGGGGCGCTTCTCAGTTGCGCCTTGTATGCGATTATGAGAAATATGGCAATTATTGCGGGCACGGCAGGTTTGGTCTTTGTTCAGCAGCTTTTGCTGGCACTGGGGTTGTTGTCGGTAGCCATCGCCATACCGTTTATACTGGTGCAGCACGATTTTAAAAGGCTTTTGGCGTATTCCAGCGTGGAAAACATGGGGATCATTACCTTTGCCCTGGGAGTAGGCACGCCGCTGGCCGCTTATGGCGCGCTCTTTCATACGCTGAATCACGCTCTGGCAAAATCGGCGCTATTTTATGCGGCCGGCAATATTATTCAGGAATACCGTACTAAACATATCCTGCGCATTAGCGGACTATTGGCGACAATGCCATTTGTGGGTACGGTTTTTCTGCTGTTGCTTCTGGGAATTACCGGTTCGCCGCCTTTCAGCGTCTTTTTTAGCAAATTGATTATTCTTTGGGCTGCTTTTGGCGGCGGCTACCGCTGGGAGGGAATTCTGCTGCTTATCCTGCTGGCGGCCGTGTTTGCCGGTATGATGTATTATGCCGCTCAAATTTTGTTCCGGCGGCATGGCGGAGAGGTAAAAGCCGCTGCCTTGCCCGTGCCGGCTATGGCAGCCCTCTTGCTGTCCTTGGCCTTTTTGACGGTCACCGGATTTTATTTGCCGGCTGTGTTGCAGACGCTAATGCAGCAAGCGGCAGCGATTATATTAGGAGGTTCCTATGCTCAAATATGAAAGGGTTCCGGCCCGACAACTGCGCGAGGCGGCTGCCGGCCGATATGATAACGGCCGGCAGCAATTGGCGGCGATGTTTGCCAACGACGAGCGACCGCTCCGGGGCGGGATGGCAGTTTACTGTGTATTTGCCGACCCTGTGGCGGGACAATATTCCCTGCTGCAGGGAATATTAGAACAGGAACCCTGGGAATTTCCTTCCCTCACTTCGTTTATTCCCGCCGCCGCCTGGTATGAGCGGGAAATCCACGATCTTTTCGGGCTGGTTCCTGTCGGACATCCGGATCTTCGTCCTCTTGTACTGCATGAAAATTGGCCCGCCGGTGTATATCCGCTGCGCAAAGATTTCGACCGCAGCACGCCGGTTCCTGATGCCGCCGGCGAGTTTCCGCTTCCCGCCGTCGAAGGCGAGGGAATCTTTGAGGTTCCGGTAGGCCCTATTCACGCCGGTATCATCGAACCGGGACACTTCCGCTTCAGTCAGGCGGGCGAGCCGGTTATCAACCTGGAAGCTAAATTGTTTTTTACTCACCGGGGGATCGAAAAGGCCGTAGAAGGAGTGCCGGTAGACAGGGCATTTTATCAGGTGGAACGCATCTGCGGAGCCTGTACGGTGTCGCACGCCTTGTCATTCTCTCAGGCGGTAGAAGCCGTGGCTGGACTTACTGTTTCCCGCCGGGCGCAATATATCCGTGTTATGGCCGCAGAGCTGGAACGCCTGTATAATCATGTAAGCGATGTCGGCAATTTGTGCGCCGGTGCCGGCTTTGCCGTAGGAGTCAGCCATGGCAGCCGGATGAAAGAGCAGCTGATGCGCCTGAATGAGCAAGTGGCAGGTAACCGGTTTTTGCGGGGTTTGGTCGTTCCCGGCGGTGCCGCCCGGGATGTCAGCCGGGAAATGCTCCATGAAATCAAACAAATTCTGCGAAGCCTGGAAGAAGACTTTGCCGAACTATTGGATTTATTACGGGAAAATCATACCTTTTTAGACCGGATCAATACGACGGGGATTCTGCCGCAGCAGGCGGCGCGGGATTTAGGCGTCGTCGGGGTAGCCGCTCGTGCTTCCGGGATCGACTGTGATTTGCGGCGGGACTTTGGATACGCGGTATATTCTGAACTGGATTTTAAAGTACCGGTTCGTTTTGAGGGCGATGTGGCGGCGCGGCTCTGGTTGCGGGCCGATGAAGTGGCGCAGACGATCCATATTTTGCGCCAGATAATGGACGGTATGCCGCTCCTGACCGGCAAGCTTAAGGCGGCCATACCGGCGCTGCCGGCGTATCAGTCCAGCCTGGGCTGGAGTGAATCGGCGCGGGGAGGAAATCTTCACTGGTTGATGACCGGGGAAAACAATACACTGTACCGCCTGTTTGTCCGGTCGGCTTCCTATTCGAACTGGCCGGCACTGGCCGTCGCCGTTCCGGGTAATATTATTCCGGACTTTCCCCTGATTAATAAGAGTTTTGAACTTTGTTA
Source organism: Allolucifera butyrica (assembly GCF_900476375.1). Lineage (GTDB taxonomy): Bacteria > Bacillota > Negativicutes > Sporomusales > UPPP01 > Lucifera > Lucifera butyrica. Next base: position 73,102 of record NZ_UPPP01000067.1, read on the forward strand.
CGCCTGTATTGACCGCTAGGAGGTTGCTGCTATGCTGGAGATTTTACGGAAAATCATAGTGACCGGAACGGTGACGGAAGGGTGGGATCAAACTCCGGCCGCACCCGGTTTCCGGGGAGAAGTGCTGGCTCAGGAAGAACGATGCCGGCAATGCGCTCAATGTGTCCGGGCTTGCCCGGTGGACGCCATTATCTTAAAAGACGGGCAGATCAGCATTGATCAGGGAGCTTGTATTTTTTGCGGCCGTTGTGTGGAAGTTTGCGAAGCAGGAGCTTTGGCCCAGTCGGGAAATGACAGGCTGGCAACTTTGAGCGGCGTTTTGCAGGAAAAATCGGCTGAAGTTTTAGGACGGTCCCTGGCGCTCCGTCATGTGGATGCGGGCTCCTGCAATGCCTGTGACTGGGAAATGACCGCTTTGAGCAATCCTGTTTACGATTTGGCGCAGTATGGTATTCAATTTGTCGCTTCGCCGCGTCACGCCGATCTTCTTATGGTTACCGGCACGGTAACCCGCAATCTGACGCAGGCGCTTAGAATGACCTATGAAGCGACCCCTGAACCGAAGCTGGTTATGGCCGTGGGCAGTTGCGCCTGCCGTGGGCGGACATTTGGGGAAAGTTATGCCATCCGGGGCGGCGTAGATGCCCTGGTGCCGGTGGATATTTATGTGCCGGGCTGTCCGCCGCGGCCGCAGGCACTGTTATACGGGCTGTTGCTGGCTCTGGACCGTTTATAAAAGAAATGACGAATGCGGGTGAGTCTCTCTTCCAATATTTATAGGTTATATTTAAAACTACTTGATAATTATTATTGGTTGTATTATAATTAAGACAGTAAAGAAATCCCAAAAAGCATAGTGTTAGGAAGAATAAAAGGAAGTGAATCATATGCTTTATAATGAAGAAAATGTTTTGTGTATCAACGAGCTTCGTTCCACTGTCGGCGAAATGTTGAACCAACTCTATGAAGGCAATCATGTCAAGCAGGAAGAACTGGAAGATTTTAAGGCTGTGCTCAATGCGTTTGATAAACATGTTGACCGTAACCTGCTGCTTAATACACCGGGTTTGGATGTGGCTTATATCAACGGACTCCGGCATACTTTCGCGGTAATGCTGGAGAAAGCCTTTGAGCTAAGCCCCCGCCAGCTGGAAGAGGTGGAAACCTTTCTACGCCAGTATGACCAGGTTATGCAGAACTGCACTCATCAGCTACATTAGATCCCCCTTGAATTTCAAACCGCGTAGTATTACGCGGTTTTTTTTACTGGATTATTAATCAATAATAAGTTATACTAGTAAATGAGCATATGCCCAAATGAAAGGTTGGTTGAATTTGTGTCCAGACGGCGTTGTTGCGGCTTGGTCGACGAAATGCCGGCGTGCCGGCGATTTTCGGCGGGTACAAGGAACGGAGAACCCATAATACTTTTTATTGAAGAACTGGAAGCTTTGCGGTTAAAAGACCGGGAAGGACTGGAACAGGCCGAGTGCGCCGCTATGATGGGCTTAACACGGCCCACGTTTCAGCGAATTTTGCAGTCCGCCCGCAGCAAAGTGGCGACGGCGCTGGTAGAAGGGCAGAGCATACGAATTGAAGGAGGTAATTATATGATTAAGAACCGGGTATTTGAATGTGGTGACTGCAAGCATGTGTGGGAGGAAGCGCCTTGCACGGCCGGCGGCCGGCATGGCTATGAAATTGCCTGTCCCCAATGCGGCAGTATGAAAAAGACGAAATTGGAAAACGGACAGCGCCACGTCTGCGGTGGTGGAGCGCACCACGGTCACGACGGTCACGGACATGGGCATGGCTGCTGCGGCGGCCACTAAGCCACCTGAGGCGTGATAATAAAGAAAAGGGCGTCTAAAAGCAGAAATGCTTTTAAACGTCCTTTTCTTTATGGGGCTGGAACGTATCTTCCGTGCCCTGCGCCACGAGCCCAAAGACCGCGTCAGCGGTTTCCCCAATCCCCAATCCCCAACCCCCAACGTCCAAAATCCAATATCCAATATCCGCCCTTCTACCCGCCCCAAATCAGACCGCCCGTAATCACGGTCATTCCCAGCAGCAGCAGGTGGTCGCGGTATGTTAAAGAGACGGAATTGCGGAAACTGCGGGTTTTACTGCTGCCAAAGCCCCGTAATTCCAGACTGAGGGCCATCGTTTCCGAACGGCTTACGGCTTTTAAGACCAGCGGCTTAAGAATCGCCATATAGGAAACAATTCTTTTCAAAGGATTTCCCTGGCAACGATAACCGCGGCAGGCCTGGGCCTCCTGGATCGCTTTGCTTTCAGCCAGAAAATCGGGGATGAAACGCAGCGCCGCAGTCAGCATGAAGGCATATTCGTAAGGCACGTGGCATTGACTTACCAAGGCAGTGGAAAGATCCTGCATCCTGGTTGTGGCAAGCAGCAAAAAGAAAACCAGTGTCATGGAAACCATCTTTCCGGCCGTGACGGCTGCCAAGAATAAATTACCGCTTAAAACATACTGCAATCCGGCCAACAAAGCGGCAAATAACAGCAGGCTGGCAACGCCCCGCCAAATGCCCCGGCCGGCGTGGGAACAGGCGAGCAGCAGCAGCTGGCCGCCGCTTAAGAGTCCTAACGCCGGCAGGGAATGAAGTAAAATAGACCATAAAGTTACAAATGCGGTCAAGATTAATTTAGTAAGTGGTGCTACTTTCTGCATGACGGTTCCTCCCTAACCGGTTAATTAATGAGTTCGTTAGCTCTTCCAGCGAAAAGGTCGGCGTAACGCCCCGGGGAACAAGCTGGCGGGAAATAGACAGGACTGCCGGTTCCGTCAGTCCCCATTTTTTTAGTTGATCCATATCCTGGAACAGGCTGGCTGCCGGGCCGTCAAAAACCTTTTCGCCTTGACTCATTACAATAGCCCGCTGCGCGCAGGCGGCCAGTAAATCCATATCATGGGTGATGAGGAGAATCGTCAGGCCGGCCTGATGCAACGTTGTCAGGAGGACTGCCAGCCGCTCCCGTTCCCGGGCATCCTGACCGCTGGTGGGTTCGTCCAGAATGAGCATGGCCGGCTTCATGGTCAGGGCGGAGGCAATAGCAAGACGCTGCTTTTGGCCGCGTGAAAGGGAAGGGGGATAAGCGCCGGTGAGAGAAGACAGGCCGACTGCCGCTAAAGCCTCCCGGGTCAGCGCTTCGGTTTGTTGCGGTGAATAGCCTAATTGCTCCGGGCCGTAAGACGCTTCCAGAGCTACCGTATCCCGGAAAATCTGCCGGTCCGGATTCTGAAATACATAACCGATATGACGGGCCATGTCGGCCGGGGTTAAGTGACCTGCCGGCCGGCCATGCAGCAGGATTTCGCCGCCGGTCGGTTTTTTCAACGCCATAATCAAACGGGTCAGGGTCGTTTTGCCACTGCCGTTGCGGCCAATGACCGCCAGAAATTCACCTTGGGTTACTGTCAGCGAGATATTCCGGAGTACCGGGGTGGAAGGATGGTAAGCAAACTGGATGTTGCGCAGTTCAAGCACTTTTGACAACCTCCTTTGGCAGGCATTGGCTCAGTTGGACCACGGCCTCCTGTTCGGTACGCCAGGGTTCGAACCGGCGTCCGGTGGCCTTTTCCAGCGCCATTTTCAACTGCCACAAGGGCGGCACGGCCTCAGCAAAGACGCCTTGTTCATACATGAATGCCAGGACGTCGCCGGCCGTTCCGGTACAGCGCAATTCCCCGTTTTCCAGCAGTAAGAAACGGTTGGCGTAAGGCAGTACGCGGGCGATGTCATGTTCTACCACCAAAAGGGTAATGCCCTGCCGCCGGTTTAAGTCGCCGAGCAGGCTGTACAGCATGGCCGCGCCTTCCGGGTCGAGAGCGGAAGCCGGCTCATCCAAAACCAGAATGTGGGGGTTGGTTGCCAGTACACTGGCCAGGACTAACCGCTGTTTTTGCCCACCCGATAGGGAAGCGACCTCTCTTTTTTCCATTCCCGCCAGTCCCACCCGGGTTAACGCTTCTTTTACGGCACATTCGATTTTAGCCGGTTGAACGCCCTGATTTTCGAGACTGAAAGAAACTTCTTCCTCGACGGTCATGGTAACCAGTTGCGTTTCATAGTCCTGCAGGACCGTTCCTACGCTCCGGGCCAGGTGGTGCATGGCGGATGCGGTGGTTGCCGTTCCGTCCACCAGGACTTGTCCGGCGATACTGCCGCCAAAATAGTGGGGAACAGCGCCGGCTACGGCCAGGCATAGAGTAGTTTTTCCGGCGCCGCTGGGGCCGATCACAACATTGAAAGATCCGGGATCAACGCTTAAAGTTATATTGTCGAGCACTTTGCGGGGATGCTGATAGGCGTAGCTGAAATGGTCGAACGTTATGGCTGGCATGATTGTCTTCCTTTACCGTCGAAAAGTTTTTTGGCAGGGAAATAAAGAACTTGGGTAATTACGGCGTTAAGAGCGGCTACCACGAATACTACAGGCAGCATGGCATACAAATATACCGCCATGGGCAGGGACAAGACCAGTTTTAACGTGGTGATAAAGGTTAACCCGCTGGCGACAGTGCTGATAAAGCCGGTTATTGCCGGCTTCAGATTTAAATTGCCCAGCATCATCCGGTAAGAGAGGGCGACTAACAAAGCGCAAACCACTGCTCCCACCGGCTCGCTTAGCAAATTGCCATAGGGGAAAGCCGATTTCGAGGTGGGAACGTTAATGGCGGCGGCGACCAGGCCAATGCCGAAAGCCTGACCGATCGTCGGCCGGGTCAGGTTAATGGCCAGGCAGTACATGGCAATCGTCCAATTGGGGGTTATGCCGCCGACACTGGGGCTGATCAGGTGTAGAATGGCGCCGATCGCCAGCAATAAGACGGAAACTGTAATCCAGCGATAAGTGCCGCCTTTATTTTTTTCATAAATCGTCATTTCCGGTTCATTGGGCTTAGTCTCCATTTCCAATCATCCTTTCATAAATGAAATATAAAAACCCCTCATCCCATTACTATAGGGACGAGGGGTTAACCCGCGGTGCCACCCTGATTGGCTAATACTAGCCCGGCTCATTCTGGATACGGGACACAAGGTCCGATATCGGCTTCCTGGTAACGGCGGAAGAATCCCGACAGCGCCTACCCCGCACCGCGGCTCGGACTGTATCTCTCAGGCCCATTCAACATACCGAGTAGTGCCAATCTCTCACTGCCATTGGCTCGCTGCAACCCTCTTGGTTATATTTACTCTTCCTGATCATCGACGCTCACATATTAAATTTAAATGAAGTATAGCAACACGGACAGGATGCTGTCAAGTAGTTTTTGTTATTTTCAGTGGAATTTATGCTGGTCTGAATTAACGGGCAGGATAAAACTTCTTGGAAGCGAATAATAATAAAATAAGAATAAATTAAAATATTTTCAGCCATTTTTAGTGGTTTGAGGAGGGATTGGTATGTTATTTTCTGATTTTACGGTGAGAAGCATCACCTTGAAAAACCGGATTGTTATGCCGCCGATGTGCATGTATTCGGCGGCGGATGACGGAAAGGCAACGGACTGGCACTTTACACATTATGCGACGCGAGCCGTCGGCCGGACCGGGTTGATCATTGTCGAGGCTACCGGCATCGAACCGGGAGGCCGGATCAGCGCCAATGATCTGGGAATATGGCAGGATGATCAACTGGCCGGATTGCAGCGGATTGTCGAGCTTGTTCACAAAAATGAAGGAAAGGTAGCCATCCAGTTAAATCATGCCGGTCGTAAAAGTGAAGTACCCGGTCTGGAACCGGTGGCTCCTTCTGCGATTCCTTTCAGTGAAAAGTCCCCTGTCCCGCATACTTTAACCCTTGATGAAATCCGGCAGGTGGTGGAGCATTTCCGTCAGGCCGCAAAACGGGCTGTGCGGGCCGGTTTCGACGCCATTGAGATTCATGGGGCCCACGGGTATTTGCTGAATCAGTTTTTGTCGCCCCTGGCCAACCGGCGGCAGGATGAATATGGCGGTACGCCGGCCAACCGGGTCCGGCTGCTGGGCGAAGTTGTGGAAGCCGTCCGGGCGGAAATGCCTGTGTCTATGCCGCTGTTTGTCCGGGTTTCCGCCCACGAGTATGACTGTGCCGGCAACACGCCGGAAACTGTAGCGGACATGTTGAACCTGGTTAAGGATAAAGGCATTGATTTGGTCCATGTCAGCTCCGGCGCCGTCACCCCCGTCGCGCCGCGGGCGTATCCGGGTTATCAAATCGGTTTTGCCCTCACGGTTAAAGAAAATACCGGACTGCCGGTTATTGGCGGCGGCCTGGTGACGGAACCGCTGCAGACCGAACAAATTATTAAAGCCGGCGTCGACCTGGTTTTTTTAGGCCGGGAACTACTTCGCAATCCCTATTGGCCGCTTCAGGCGGCGGAACGGCTGGACGGCAGTGTAAACTGGCCTGAACCCTATCTGCGGGCCCGGTAATAAGCCTGGATAGGACAAGGAAATATTTCCCGATTACCATTTTGTGGAATTGGGCATACTGTAAACATGTTGTTTAGATAGGTGAGACGGGTATGTATTGCAGCTATTGCGGCCGAAAAATAATATATAACGGCGTCTATTGCCGCTACTGCGGCAACCGGGTACGGGACAGGATGGAAGATACACAGCCTTTGCCGGCGGTTAGGGACAGTTTTTCCGGTGAGCCGGGGCCCGGGAAGGGGCTTTTTAGTCTAAATAAGCCATTGGCTGCCCGGCAGCCAATGAGACATCTTTCCCACAGTCTGTATCTTTTGGTTTCGGTGGTGCTTTTGCTGACCATTACTTATGTGCTGGTCGAATTTAAAACGGTGCAGCAGTACCGGATCCTGACGGCCATTGTGGGCAGTCTGACCGTGCTTGCCTTGTGGTGGAAATCAAAATGACAAATGGAGAAAAAATGAAACAAAAGCTGCGGGAATTTTGCCGTTCTATTGGGATTGACGCGGTGGGAATCGCGCCGGCCGGTCCCTATAAAGAGCTGGAGGTCATGCTGCGGAATCGCCGTGAGTTGGGGCTGTATACGGAACTTGAGGAACAGGATCTGGCCAAGCGCATTGATCCTCATTGCACCCTGCCGGGCGTCCAGTCGGTTATTGTTTGTCTTTTTCCTTACTACACCGGGGATATCGCCGGGGCTAATCTACCCCGTTATGCTTACGGGCGGGACTATCATAACCTGGTGCGCAAGAAGCTGGAGCAGATCGGAGCCTTTCTTACGGACCGTATTCCCGGTTTTATTTATCAAGCCTTTGTTGATACCGGCCCCTTGGCGGACCGGTATCTCGCCTATTTGGCCGGGCTTGGTTTTTATGGTCTGAACAGTCACATCATTACCGACCGGTATGGTTCCTATGTAGTGATCGGTTATTTGCTGAACAATTACCCATTTTCTCCCGACCAGCCGCAGGAGCGGGTGTGCCGGCAATGTGGCCGCTGCATCCGGGCTTGTCCGGGACAGGTTATTCTGGGCAATTACAGGATTGACCCGCGGGGCTGCCGCTCTTATCTGACTCAGAAAAAAGGAGAACTGACGGAAGAGGAAAGACGCATCCTGCAACGGACCAATCTGCTTTTTGGCTGTGACGTTTGTCAGGAAGTTTGCCCCCATAACCAGGAGATTGAATTGACATCCCTGCCGGAGTTCCGGCAGGATCTTTTTGGCTGTCTCAACGGCGGCGAACTGGATCGATTTTCCAACCGGGAATTCAAAGAAAAGTATGGTGACCGGGCATTTAGCTGGCGCGGCAAAGGAATTTTGCTTCGCAACTGGCGGTACCTTAAGGCCGGACAGGATGTATAATCTATCTTCCTTGGCGGCAAGAAAAGGAAATTTGCAAGAATGCGGCGAATAATGACGAAGTAAATATTATTCTCTATTCCCTTGTATTATTGGGTAGTGGTTTGTGGGAGGTAAAAAATGCGCCGCATTTTTGTTTTTATTATCTGCATACTAGTGCTTGCCAGTACATTACCGGCGGCTTATGCAGCAGATGCCCATGCCGGCAGGCATATCCGCCCAACGGTTGTTGACGGAAAAACGAGAGGCGAAAAAATTGTCAGCCAGGCCATGCACTACAAGGGGGTACCCTACCGTTTTGGCGGAGCTTCCCCGAAGGGATTTGATTGTTCGGGGCTGGTTTGGTACGTCTTTAAACAAAATGGCAAGAAATTGCCGCGGGCGGCGGACAAGCAGTTTGCGACAGGCAAGGCGGTGAAAGGAAAAGAGTTGGTTCCCGGTGATGTCGTCTTTTTTTCCACCTATACAAAGGGAGCGTCGCACTGCGGCATCTATATGGGCGGCGGAAAGTTCATTCATGCTTCTTCTTCCCGCGGCGTTACCGTAACCTCTCTGAACGACAGCTACTGGAAGCCAAGATACCTGGGAGCCAGAAGAATGATTGAAAAATAGATGAATGGAATGATAGTTATTATTCACTAATCCGGCAGGAGCGGTGGATATTTTTGTAAAAAGGGGATTTGACGCATGCTTGGTATATTAAAAAAGGCGGAGAAAGTTTGTGATGCTATAGCCGGAAAAGCCGCCATTGTCTGGTTAGTCATTTTTCTTGTTGCTGCGGCCTTTATCGTATTGGACCGGCAAAGCGGCCTGACTGGCGGTCTCAATCCCAGGACGGTGCGGGGTCTGGGAAAAAGTTTCGGTTCCTTAGCCGCTGTGGCGGCTTTATTATCTCTGACCTACTATCTATTACGCGAAGCGTATGTCCAGTTGCGGCAACGCACCAGGATACTGCCGGCAGCAGACGCTTGCGTTAAAAGCGGCTTAACGATTTTGCGGCTGCTGCATCCGACCCTGGGCGTGCTCGCCGTTCATTTGGCCGTAATTCACGCCTATCTTATGTGGTTTGTTCCGGCTCATAGCCGGCTGAATTCCATTTATAGCGGCTTGGCTGTGATAGCCATATTGTTTGGTACGGCTGTTTTGGGCTGGATAGTGCGCCAAGGCCGCCGGACAATGGCAGCGAGAAAAAAACACCGGCTGGTTGCCTGGCTGTTTGTCATCTTTTATATTCTTCACCTGGCCGCTGCATGAAAGGTGTTCAGAAGAATAAAAAGGACAAAGGTACGTAATGAACGGACGGATTTTACGATGATATTTAGTAATGATGGATAAAAATCCATGTATGGTGAATATTTATACCGTTTGTCCTCCGTGGATTGACAGCAGCCGGTGAGTATACTAAAATGAATACAGCAAAATAATCAGGCACATTCTGTAAGGATGATGTAGAGGCGCAGTCAACAAGAGTACCTGCGAGGAGCCGGCCCGTGATGAATTGCCGGGAAAGGGTTGACTGCCGAAGCCGGGATGCTTGCCAGGCATTCCGGTTGGGCGTAAAGCGAAAAGCGTTACGACTGTCACCAGGCCGTTATTGGTGGAGCGCTATCTCATCCGGCTGCCGGCTGCTTAGCTGCGCCGGTTACCGGAAATTGTCTGCTTTTGGCAGTCGATGAGCGCATAACGACTGCCTTTTTATTTTGGGCAATTTATTTAAGGAGGATTTGCATGTCAACCCCAACTGTCAATCTGGAGCAACTTTGTCCCGAGAAGAAAGGTTTGAAACGGGACATGAAGTCCCGTCATCTGATGATGATTTCCATCGGCGGCACCATTGGTACAGGCCTGTTTATGGGCTCAGGCCAGACGATCAGTCAGGCCGGTCCTGTTGGCGCTATTCTTGGTTATCTGGTAGGCGGTTTTATTATGCTGCTGGTATTGTTGTGCCTGGCCGAACTGGCGGTGGCGATGCCGATTTCCGGTTCGTTTCAAACCTATGCGTCCCGGTTCATCTCGCCCGGTGCCGGTTTCACAACCGGCTGGCTCTACTGGATTAACTGGGCAACCTGTATTGCCGCCGATTTTACGGCGGCCGGCATAATTGCTAATAGCTGGTTTCCGCAGATTCCCGTATGGGTTTGGTGCGCATTCTTTGCCATCGCCCTGGCGGTTCTGAATCTGGTGTCGGTTAAAGCTTATGGGGAAGCGGAATTCTGGTTTGCCGGCATTAAAGTAACGGCAATTATCGCTTTCATTATTGCCGGCGCCGGTCTTATGTTCGGAGTTACCGGCCATGAAGGTGCCATCGGATTTTCCAATTTCAACACCGGAGCAGGCCTTTTTCCCAACGGTTATTTTGCCGTGTTTCTGACGATGATTGCCGTTGTGTATTCGTTTCAGGGAGCCGAACTGGTGGGGATTGCCGCCGGTGAATGCGAAGACCCGGGCAAAAATGTACCGCGGGTCATTAAGGGCGTTACCTTTCGCATCATTCTGTTTTATGTGGTGGCGATGATCATTCTCGCGGCGACCATTCCCTGGAAAGAAGCCGGCGTGATGGAAAGTCCCTTTGCCCAGGTGTTTGGCCGCATTGGCATTCCCTACGCCAGTACCCTGATGAGTGCCGTGGTCCTGACGTCGGCCCTGTCGGCGGGAAATTCCGCCTTGTACGCCTGTTCCCGTCTTTTATGGTCCATGGCGAAGGAAGATTTGGCGCCGGCCTGGCTGGGCAAGCTGAATGGCAACGGCGTTCCCTTCAACGGGGTTCTGCTGACTCTGGCGTTGACCGGATTGTCTCTCTTAACGCAGGTTTACGCGGCCGATACGGTTTATCTCTGGCTTATGGCCAGCACCGGCTTGACGGGTTGTCTGATCTGGGTGATCATTGCCTGGTGCCAGATCAACTTCCGCAAAGAATTCCTGCGTCTCGGCGGCAAGGTTCAGGACCTGGTCTTCCGTACGCCTTTATATCCGTTAGTGCCGGTTCTGGCGATTGTACTGAATCTTGGCGTTATCATCAGCCTGTATTTTGATCCATCCCAGCATGTGGTTCTCTATGCCGGTATTATCGTATTAGCAGCCATGTATCTTTATTACCTGCTGTTCTACAATAAGAAGGAAAATCCGGTATCGGCGAAAGAAGGACAATAATTCGATTCAGGCTATATAAGGAAAGCCACCAGACTCAGTAGGAGTTTGGCGGCTTTTGTTATGGGATCAGAAAGTATAACTTGCCAAAAGGCCGCTTTAGCGGTCTTTTATTTACTGCGGCGGCTGTCAACTGAGAGGGCTGCTCCGGACGACTTCAGTACAGGCAAAATATAGCGGGCGGTTATGGCCGCCAGTATTACGGCACCACCGAGAAGCGACCAGGGACCGGGCACTTCCCCGAGAAACAGAAAAACCCAGACCGGATTAAGAATGGGTTCGATTACTGTGATGACAGAGGCTTCCAGGGCGGTGACCTTTTTTATTGCTATCGTGTAGAGAGCATAAGGCAAACCTAACTGAAGGCAGCCGAGTCCCGCAATGGCCGCCCAGCCGGCCGCTCCCGGCGGGTTGTCGAATACGAAGGGCAGGCCACAGACAAAAGTCAGTCCGTTGCCTAAAAGCACGGAACCCAAGGGAGAACCATCCTTTTGGCGGCGCAAGGCTACAATCATAACGGCCATGGAAATTCCGCTGACGATTCCCAACAGATTACCGTACAGCCCTCCGGTCCCCACCCGGTCTTGAAAAAAGAGCACCATGCCGCCGATAACAAAGGCAATCGTCAGCCAATCGTATAAATGAGGCTTTTCTTTCAGAAAAAAGATACCCAGAATGGCCACGTATACCGGAGCCGTATATTGCAATAAAATAGCATTTGCCGCTGTGGTCAGCTTCGTGGCGGCAACGAAACTCAGCATTGTCACCGCATAGGCCAGCGCGCCGGTAAACTGGGCAAAACTCCAATTTAAGGACGGCCGCCGGAAAAAGAACCAAAGGAAAAGGCCCGCGATGCCGCTGCGGATGCCGGCAATCGCCAAGGGGTTCCAAGTGACCCATTTTATGAAGAATCCGCCGCTGCTCCACAGCATTGCGGTAATAACCAATAGCAGAGTACCCTGCAATCGCTCCGGCATACCCTTGATTTTTTCTGCTACCAAGATAAAGGCTCCTCTCGTTGCTTAATTATACGGTGATTTGATAGACGCCGCTGACTGGTACCGCATAATGAAAAGATACTCCAGATCCGGCGAAGCGTCAATCAGATTTTCCGCTGAGTAATTTAAATTGAGCCTGCCGGTTAAGGCAGGCTCAATTGTCTTTTACGGGGTGAGTTTTTTAGCAGCCAATTCTTTCAGCAGTAAAATATACTAATTATATTTTTGGGTAAAAAAAAGTCAATTCATATAAATTTCCCCCTAGTCTTTTTTGGGGCAATCTGTACGGATAAGGAATGGGAGGGAAAATCACGCGGTATGACGGCAAAGCAACCGCCCGTTTGGGAAGATGGTTACCCTAGCCGGTGTTGCTTAGAATCCGTTCGTAAAGCGCAGAGATTGTTGCCCTATCCAAAAAGGGAGGTGAAACAGTGTGGTGTGGCGGAAATTTGAACAATATTTAATGAGCAGTACCGGCTTTTATACGGCTCTTTTCGTCGGCCTTTATCTTGCCTCCTGGGGACTAAACGGCATCCATTATACAAAATTAGACCTGACGGCCCTTAAAGATCTTTATATTTGGCTCATGACGCAATTAAATGCCACTCATGCCGTAAATTCAATCTGGAACAGCCCGAAGGGACAACCGCCGGGCCTATAAAGAAGGGAGGCTGGTCCCAAAATGGAACCTGAGAAAATTATCGATGATTTATTTGAACTAATCAGGCAAAACACCAGTCAGGTGGCCGGACTTGACAAGAAATTGACCGTGTTGTGCGCCACTCTCAGCGAAAGAGAAAAACGCTGCAACGAGCATAACGGCATCGTGGCCAACCATGAACAACGGCTTAAGAACGTTGAACTGTGGCAGGCGGCGCAGCAGGGAGTAACCGGTTTCATTCAGCGCTGGGGTCCGGTTATTATTACCTGCGGGGTAGCGGTGTATGTTGAAAAATTTGTCCGGTGAAACCGGGAATGAACGGAAAGTCTTAACTTCTGAAAGAATTTTTCAGGCGATTATTTAATTGGGAGGGATGTTATGCGGAAGTATTTATTGCAGCCGGACTTGCCCGACCGGCGGGATTTTGCCTTTCAGTCCGCCGGCTTTGCCTGGGTGGAACACCTGCCGCCCCTGGCCGACCTTAGAGGCGGCTGCAGTCCGGTCGTCGACCAGGGGACTCTCGGCGCCTGCACTGCCAACGCCATTGTATCCGGTCTCCGTGAATATTTGCTGCTGCAGCAAGAACCGCCTTTGACGCCATTATCCAGGCTGTTTTTATATTATCAGGAACGGATGCTGGCGGGGATGGTCCAGGTCGACAGCGGAGCGAGAATCCGCGACGGAATGAAGGTGTTGAACACCTTCGGCGTTTGTCCGGAAAACGAAAATCCCTATGACATTTCAAAATTTGCCCAGCCTCCTACGGCTCGGGAAATGGCCGCTGCGGCGCAATTCAAAATAAAAGAATATCACTGCGTTGGCGGCCTGGCCATGCTTAAAGCCGCCATAGCCGAAGGATTTCCGGTGGTGGCCGGAGTCAGAATCTATCAATCCTTTGGAAGAGTCAAGGGACGGTTCCTTGACTCTCTTTTGCATTTAAGCTATTCTATATGTGGAGGTGCGAGAATGCCGCGACACAGTAGAAGTTTAAGTGAGAGCAAAATTTATCATATAATGATACGGGGAAATGAAAGACGAAATATATTCCTCGATGATGACGACAGACTAAGATTCGTTCATATTCTGTACGAAAAATGCGCAGATAATCAAATATCGATTTACGCATATTGCTTAATGGACAACCATGTTCATTTATTGATAAATGAAGGAAAAGATCAAGTGTCCCGGATCATGAAAAGAATAAATGTCAGTTATGTGTATTATTTCAACAAAAAATATGGTAGAGTGGGTCACCTGTTTCAAGACCGGTTCAAAAGCGAAGCAATTAAAAATGACCAATACCTAATGGCCGCAGTGCGATATATCCACAACAATCCGGTCAAAGCCGGAATAGTAGATAACCCTATACAATACAAATGGAGTAGTTACTATTTATATATTGACCAATTTGGTCAAGAAAATAAAATTGACAAAGAGTACATGCTAGAGATATTTTCCAAGAATAGAAAAAATGCAATTCAGCTATTTATTGAGTTTAGTTTAATGAAAGACAATGAAACTGAACGATTTATTGAGTATCAGGAAGAAGATAGCCAAGTAAATAAGGAAATACAAACTGAGCAGGGAGCAATAGAATTTATTAAAAAATATGCACTGGAAAATAATGTTGATCTTGATAGTTTAAATCATAAGTCTCATAACGTCTTAAGAACAGGCATAATAAAAGAACTGAAGAGCCGGACAAGTTTATCAGTACGTCAAATAGCGGGGTTATTGAATATAGATAGAAATATCGTTCAGAGAGTAAAATGATGAGTCGGAGAACCGTCCCGTGCGCCAAGAAGCGCACGGAGTATAGCGGGTGGGAATCCCGTCTGGGAAGGTCTAGCCAACCACCCGGTATCCAGCCTTGGGACTGAAGCGGTAACGCCAGGTCTAAGCGTAGGTAGGAAAGGTAGTAGGCCGAAAGCGAAAGCTGAAGATGTAGAATCCCGAAATTCCTAATGGGAATGGTCGATGCATGGGACGAGCAGAAGACAACACTGGGCTTAGCGATAAAGGCAAGTTAAGTTTGGCGCCCCGGGATCGAAGGTCTTGGCATGCTACACACAGTTACTCCGTGAGAACTTGGGAGACCCTGTTGCTCTCC
>NZ_UPPP01000117.1 GCF_900476375.1 Allolucifera butyrica
ATCATGGCATATTAAGCCCGATCGGTGTGCAGCAAGCGAAAGAAGTCGGCAAGTCCATCTTCTTCCTGCTGGAACCGAACCCGGGTCCGGGCTTAGGCATTCTGTTAGCTTATTGGGTATTTTCCAAAGGAATGATCAAACAATCGGCGCCCGGCGCCATTATCATCCACTTCCTGGGTGGTATCCATGAAATTTACTTCCCCTATGTATTGATGAATCCGTTGTTGATTCTGGCGGTAATCGCAGGCGGCGCCAGCGGTGTCCTGACCTTTGTCACCTTCCATGCCGGTCTGGTGGCGACTCCGTCGCCGGGAAGCATTTTTGCCCTGATGGCCATGACGCCGAAAGGCGGTTATCTGGGTGTACTGGCGGGCGTGCTGGTATCTACGGTTGTTAGCTTCTTAGTTGCGTCCGTGTTTGTGAAACGGGCCAGCGCCAAAATGGACGATGAAGAACTGACGGATGCGCAGGAACGGGTCAAAGAACTCAAAGGAACTCCGGTAAAAGCAACGGTGAAGAAAAACGTCAGGAAAGTCGTATTTGCCTGTGACGCCGGCATGGGTTCGAGCGCCATGGGGGCGACTACCTTGCGGAACAAATTTAAAAAAGCCGGCCTGGACATCGAAGTAGTCAACTGCGCCATTGAAGACATTCCCGTCGATGCGGAAATTGTCATCACCCACGAAAGTCTTACCGAACGGGCCAGATCGATGGCGCCTAAGGCCGAGCATATTTCCATCAAAAATTTCGTCAACAGTCCGGAATATGATGCCCTGGTAAACCGGCTGTCCTAATAAAAAGGTAAATAAAGTAACAAACTGCAAAATGGGGTGCCGTTCACCCCATTTTGCCATCCATATGGGCAGGGAATAAACGGCGGAGACGTTTGACGTAAGCGGGGGGATGTTATGCAGGAAAAAATGAATGTTCGTGTTAAAAAAATCTTGCTTGCGATCTGCCGGGAGAATGACTATGTGACTCTTTCAACCATTGCTCAGGAGTTAGGAGTCAGCGCCAGAACCATCCTGCGGGAATTGGATGAAGTGGAAAGCTGGCTGGCCGCAAGAGGCTGCAGCCTGAGTAAAAAGACGGGTGCCGGCATTAAGGTCAGCGCAAACGCAGTTCAGCGGGAAGAAATGCTGGCTCTGTTAAGGGAAGAACAGGAAGAAATCATTTATTCGCCGCAGGAACGGCAAATGTTTATCATCAGTGAATTGCTGCAGAATCAGGAGCCCGTTAAACTTTACAATTTTGCTGCCATACTGAAGGTCACGGAAGGGACCATCAGCAATGATTTGGATAAAATTGAAAAGTGGTTTGCCGGCCATCAAATTACCCTGGTGCGTAAACCCGGACTGGGCGTTTATATTGAAGGCCGGGAAAGTAACATCAGGAAAGCGATGATCCGGTTTATTTACGAAAACATGGATGAAGAACAATTGTTACGCATGATCCGGAATTATATCAAAAACTCATCGTCCGACCCGAAAGACGGGATCGAAAATCGAAGCCGGAAACGGTTGTTGAATTTAATCGATAAAGAAGTGATCCGGCGGTTGGAAACCTCAATTCAGGCCGCCGAGCAGAAAATGGGCTATAAGCTGACCGATAATGCCTATGTGGGATTGATTGTTCATTTAGCCCTGGCGATTCAACGTATAAAAAAGAATGAGGAAATTACAATTGATAAAGAATTTCTGAACGAGTTGAAACGTCTGCCGGAATATACCGTTGCCGGCGATATGGCAGCGGTAATTGCGACCCAATTTGCCCTCCCGATTCCTGAAGATGAGATCGGTTATATCACCATGCATCTCAAAGGCTCCAGGAACCGTAGTGATACGTTTCAGTCAGCCGGCCAGCCGTTGGGAAATTTTGAACTGGTGAAACTGGCCAGGGAAATGATCAAAGTCGCAGAACAGACGACGGGCTATTCTTTAGCGGCCAATGAGAATTTATTAATTGGTCTGGTCAATCATTTGGGGCCGTCCATAAGCAGGCTAAAAATGAATTTGGATATTCGGAATCCGTTGTTGGATAAGATTAAAGCCTTTTATCCGGACTTGCTGGAAGTCAGCCGGACCTGTGCCGCCGTGGTAGAAAAGCAGTTGGGTGTTACCATGCCGGAATCGGAGATTGCCTATATTGCTATGCATTTGGGCGCGGCGATTGAAAACTGTGCGAAAATTGCCAAGCGGATTTACCGCTGTGCGATTGCCTGTGCCACGGGAATCGGCACGTCCCGGCTATTGGCGACCCGGATGGAAAAAGAATTTGACAATATTAAAATTGTCGATATCATTTCAACAATTTATATAGAAGAAAAATGGCTGGGGGAACAAAAAGTTGATTTCATTGTTTCCACGGTTGGCATTGAGAACTGCTCCCTACCGGTTGTTACGGTGAATCCGTTGTTATTTGAAGAAGACAAAATAAAAATAATTCAGCAGATGAAAATGACAAAAAAGCAAATTCCCGTTTCACCGGTTCGTAAAGAGAATCCAATGGCCTTGAAAGATAAATTAAATGCATTGAGCAGTTATAGCGAGGCCATTACCCGGATTCTGGACAATTTCTTTCTTAGGGAAGACCGGGATTCGCGAACCATGGAAGAAGTGATTGACAAAATCAGCAGGACTCTGGGTGAGGAAGCGAATCAGGCAAGGCTGGCCCAAGCCATTATGCGGCGGGAAGAAAAAGGCGGCACCTTTATTACCGGGCACGGAATGGTTTTATTGCATTGCCGGAGCGAGGCTGTAAAGACGATTCATTTTGGCGCCGTCAAGATTTTGAATTCCATCCGCGTAATCAACGGCAAAGGACAACCGGAAGACGTCAAGCTCGCTGTTATTATGCTGGCCCCGGAACACTGCGGCAAAATCGAAATGGAGACGCTCAGTCATTTGAGCCGGATGCTGATCGAACGGCCGGAGTTTTCCGGGTTATTAACAACCGGCAATTATGAAGAGGACTTCCGGGAAATCAGCCACATTATGGAAGAGTTATATAAAACCAAAAACCGTCAATTAATGGGGGATTAACAATGAGTAAGGAGAATTTTACGATGCAAATGCATTCAACCGGTGGTACCCAGGAAAAAATCCAGAGGTTTGGCCGGTTCTTAAGCGGCATGGTTATGCCGAATATCGGCGCTTTTATTGCTTGGGGATTGATTACGGCACTTTTTATTCCGACAGGCTGGGTACCCAACGCATACTTAAGTAAACTGGTAGGCCCGATGATTATTTATTTACTTCCTCTGTTGATCGGCTATACAGGCGGTAAACTGGTGGGAGGAACCCGGGGCGGTGTTCTGGGAGCGATTGCAACCATGGGTGTCGTCGTAGGCGTGAGTATTCCCATGTTTATGGGGGCCATGATTATGGGACC
>NZ_UPPP01000068.1 GCF_900476375.1 Allolucifera butyrica
TCACGAAGCCTAGCTTACCTCTTCTTCCACCCAAGGCCAAAATTAGTGTTCTTGTAAGCCCTCATATTGGCATTGCCGTTGAATGGAAACTGCAGTTGTATCCGGTGTTGCCGTATATCAAGCCTGTCAAAAAAGAGCCTGTTGCCCCTTCGTCCAAACAAAAATCAACATGGAGGCCGCCTGATAGTCATTATTACAAATACGGCCATACCTTGATTAATAAAGTCTCCTTCGAAGATACCGACAAGGACATTCTAGCAATGCTGGAATCCATTTTCCTATGCAAATATGCTTAACTACGAGGTGACATTTTCTCACGATAATTATCCCTATTTGGGGGTGACATTTTCACAAGTTATTGACATGTCTTCCATAGCCTCCGGGATTTGCCGTTCTATCCCGCTTTTCGCAGTCCTATAATTCCCGTTATAAGTTAGGATGCGAGATGTAAGTTCTATCTGCCGGCGGTATGCATACTATTTGGGGGAGGGATGTTCGTATGTATAAATTAATCATTGGGAATGTTAGAGTAACCATATTGGAAGATAAGATTAACCGCAATGAAGCGACCGAGGCCGCTAAAAAAGCAATTATGGAAGCCAACCGTCACGGCAAGTTACTTTGTCATATTGAAATCGACCAGGATGAGCAGGGTCTCAAGATTGCCACAACCGAAAAAAGCGGTGCAAAACTCTTACGGAAAACTTTGAAACAAAGCATGCTGGATGGCATGTATGCTGCCATTCAGGAAAAGTTGTTTCCCACAAATGCCTTTACACCGAAGGATGTATGGTTCGATGGGGACACCGGCCAGGAATGGCGGGGAAATGAGTGCAGTTCAGTACGCGATGAACTATTAAAGAAATTCGAAGAATGGATGAAATCGGTTTAATTTGGGAAACTACAGGAATAAAAGCCATCCAATTGGCCTACAACCCCATAGCGGGGTATAGGCTATTTTTTTCGATGCATTGCAATTGACTCCTGCGACAAATAACTTTGGGGCTGGTACAAGCATAAATCAAGTTTGACAGTAAAAAATTCTAGCAATATAATTAATTATAATTACCACCCTCCCCTCTGGGGGGCGAAAAGGAGTGTCGCTGGATATGCAAAACGAGTCGGTTCAAAATGAAGTACTTCTCCGCTTAAAAAATGTCAAAGGTCATATTGCCGGTATCGAACGGATGGTGGAAGAACATCAGGCCTGCAGTAACGTAATGATTCAACTCTCGGCGATTCGTTCCTCGATTGAAAAAATCGGCATCTATATTTTAGAAAATAACGCAATCGAATGTCTTTGCAATGAGCTTGACCAGAAACCCGAGGATAAGCAAAAGGTTGAACAAATTGTTAAACAAATGATTTCCTTTTTAAAGTAATGCCGCCTTTTGTAAGCGGACGAATTCTGGTATACTAAAAATAATATTTGTTTTTTCGGGAGGCTTTTATGCATCAGTATCTTTTCTTTATCGGCCATTTCCCCATTCGCGCTTACGGTTTGATTTTAAGCTTGAGTATTATACTGGCGACCGGTACGGCCTATTTTTTGGCCAAACAGGACGGACGCTGGCATCACCATGTTGTGGATATGGGAATTTATTGTGGTATTGCCGGCTTAGTCGGGGCCAGGCTTTGGGATGTTTTTTTCTTTGACTGGGGTTATTATCATAATCATCTGCTGGAAATCCCCTTTGTCTGGCAGGGCGGCATGGCGATTCAAGGCGGCGTAATTTTAGGGGCGGTTGTCGGCTACCTATATACCAAACGCCATAAAATCGACACCTGGGCGTTTGCCGATATTGTTGCCGCTCCGGCAATTATCATGGGACAGGCCCTGGGGCGTATGGCCAATTTAATGAACGGCGACGCTTTCGGACATCCTACCGGAGGAAATTTCGGTATTCTTTATCCCAGTACTACCCTGGCCCATCAGGTATATGGCAATCAGCCCCTTTGGCCGGCAGAAGTATGGGAGGGACAAATTGATGTTGTTATCTTTGTCCTGCTGCTCATGTTCCGGACCACCAATCATGCCAAAGGCCAAGTCTTTATCCTTTACTTCATATTATATTCAACCTCCCGCTTTTTTCTTGAATTTCTGCGCGGAGATTCGGGTACTATGCTGTTTGGCCTCAAATCCGCTCAATTAACCGGTCTCACGGAAATTACGATCGGCATCATACTATTTATCTGGTGCGGTTATCATCAGCGTAAATCAGTTGCCGCCAAACGGTAAGAACAACCGCTTAAGGCGGTTGTTCGGAAATTGGAAATTGGATTGGAAAAAGAAAACACGCTTCCATAAGAATTTGTGCTGCAGAGCTCAGAGCGTGGGAAATCCATAAAAAAGCTGCCAACCATAAAAAGCAATGCCCCGGGAAAGTTTTTCTCCGGGGCATTGCTTTTTTATTGGGATCAGAAAGGAGATCGTCGACCCTTCTGGCGGGATGGCCACCAAAAGAATTCTTGGATAGGTTCATTCCCCGCGCCCTGTGCCAAGAACCAAGAGCCGAAAGACCGCTGCGCGGTCTTTCTTATTTGGCCGCTATGGCAATCACTTCAATCTCCACACTTACATTCCGTGGCAGCGCCGCTACCTGAACGCAGGAACGCGCCGGCGGTTCACTGGTAAAATACTGGGCGTATACCTTGTTCATCGAGGCGAAGTCCTCCATATCCTGTAAAAAGACAGTGGTTTTTACCACCTGGGAAAAACCCAGTCCCTCTTGTTCCAATATGGCCCGGATATTATTTAAAACCTGATGAGTTTGCGGCTCAATACCGCCGTAGACAACTTGCCCGCTGACGGGGTCCAGCGGAATTTGTCCGGAAAGGAACAGGAAATTTCCCATACGGATGGCCTGGGAATACGGACCTATTGCTTGGGGTGCCAACCCCGTGTTTACAACTTTTTTCATCTTTATGCCTCCTATTAACTTAAATATATGCTTATAACTTAATTCGTCAATCGAACAGAGAATCCTGTATCATGAATCTCTGAAGTTACCTTTTGCCGGCCGGGAAGCCTCCCATCTATTACCATAGACCCGGTAAATTATCCATGTTATAATACTGATCTGTGTATTATGTTAAATAAAGGAGGTGCCTGTATGGATACTATGGCCCATGCTCTGATCGGCTTTGCGATTGCCGGGTTATCCGGGCATCAGCCGTCTTTATCCGACCCGGTTTATATTGCGACTGCATTGGGAGCGCAAGCGCCCGATTTTGATATTATTGCCCAAGTACGCGGTAATCTGGCCTATCTGCGGCAACATCGCTCATTTTCCCATTCCGTACCCGGAATCGTCTTATGGTCGGTATTAATTAGTGTTGGCATTTATTTAATAATGCCGCATGCCAACTATATACAACTATTCGGCTGGTCCTTGGCCGGTTCTTTTTCCCATATTATAACGGACTATTTTAATACTCATGGTGCCGCACTATTCTGGCCGTTTAAAAGAGAACGCAAAAGTTTTCCCCTTTTAAAAGTATTTGACCCCCTGCTGCTGCTCATGATGTCCGGTACTTTTCTCTTTCACCTTCCCGTAAAACAAATAGCCGGTTTCATTCTATCAATTCTTTTTATGTATACTGGACTTCGCTACGTACTGCGAGTGAATATTACGCGTCATTTGCTATCCTCTTTTAATCATTCCGTAGACCGGATTTGGGTAATGCCTTCCCTGAAAAGGGTTTTTTATTGGGATTTCGTTATCGAAACAAAGACCGATTTTATCGTGGGTGAAATTGCGTCATTATTGCCGCAGCCTAAAATTAGGGCCACCCTTCCCCGGCAGGCTTTTACCCCGATTACAATAAAAGCCTGTGAAACCAGACTGGGGGATTTCTTTCGAACCTTTAGCCCGTTTCTGTATTTCGAAAATGATGAAGATGTGGCCAGTAAAAAAGTTCGCATTTACGATTTGCGTTATTTTTTGAATCAGCAGTTTTTGCATAGCGCTACGATTATCTTCGGCGATAATGATCAGCCATGTGCTTCATTCATTCATTCGTCAGGACGAACCGTGCGCATTCCTTGCTAACAGCCCTAGGGGGGCTGTTTTTTTATTTTTTCTCCCTGTTACAGGCAAATTTTACTTACAGTCGGGCAAGAGGAAGTCTACATAAAATCACGAATTCTTTTATAAAATTGTGTAAAGCGAGGACATTCTGTGCACAAATTATGTAAGCTGCTCACACTCCTGCTTTCTATTACTTTATTGCTTTCTTCCACGGCATTGGCGGCTTCCCTTTCTATTGGCACCTGGCATGTGACAGGCTCCCAGATGTGGCATATCTCCTTCTCCCCCAACGGAGCCTCCCGGCTTTTTTACCCTCACAGCGGTACTTACGTAACCGGTACATATGAAAATAATTTAACAAAGCAAAAGCAGTTTTCCGTCGAACTGGGCTATATGGGGCAAATCGCTGCTGCGACAGGGAGTGATTCCGACTGGGATTATACGCAAAATAACAATTTGCAGTATTACGGCGAATTTAAGACCGGTGGTCAGAGTATGTTTTTAAATGTAAACTGGCAGGAGCAACTGACACCTGTCACTCAGTTCCTCTATGGTTACAGCTATCATAATTCCCGCTATCAAATGACGGATGGTACTTATTATACCGAAAATTATGTTTCTACCACCGATACTTTATCCAACCTCAATTCAACCTATTCCATCACTGCCCAGGGGCCGCACCTTGGTTTGGCGGTTCATAAACCGCTGTCCCCGTCCCTGGCGGTATTTGGTTCTTTAATCTATTCCCCGTTTGCTCTGGTTCAGGGCCATGGCTGGTGGAATTTACGCAACCTGGATTTTGTTCAAACCGGCCCGGGACAAATGCTGGATGGTCAAATCGGCCTCCAGCTCCAAAATAAACGGAATCTGTTTACCATTGGCTATCGCTATCAGAGTGTAGATGTAACGGATGGGTCGGAAAATACCAGTTCCGATATTGTATGGGATAAGGCGCGTAGCACGTTAAAAGGATTTTATTTCGCAGGAACAGCCAAATTTTAATCTTTTAACCGGTTTTTCTTTTTTCTGGCAGTTAGAAAATGAATGAAAATAACCGTCAGGGAAAACAAAGTGGGAATAGCTAAAAAAAACTGGTGATAAGATGATAGTATTTCCCGCAGCCACGGGTCGGCCACCACCATTTCCCCCCCGGTCCATCCCAAAAATGCGGCGCCGGCCAAAATGGCGACCGGCCATTTATCCATTAGTACCATCATCAGTTTGCTGCCCCAGATGATAGCCGGCACACTCAGTGCCAACCCGATAAACAGTAACAAGATATTTCCCTTGGCTATGCCGGCAATTGCAATTACATTATCCAGGCTCATGACAAGGTCAGCCATAATAATCGTCTTGACAGCCTCCCACAAATTCGTTTTGGCTTCAATCTGTTCCATATCCTGATGATTTTCCTGCCTAACCAGTTGTATCGAAATCCATGCCAGAAACAAACCCCCGGCCGCCTGTAAAAAGGGTATTCTTAATACTAATATCGCCAGCATGGTAAGCAATATCCGCAATCCTACCGCTCCTGCACCGCCCCAGAGAATCGCTTTCTTTTGCTGCTCCGTTGGCAGTTTTCTGCTGGCCAGGGCAATAACCAGGGCGTTGTCGCCGCTAAGCAGCAGATTTACCATGATAATACTGAAAAGGATAAAAATATAGTCCATACCTGTGACTCCTGCCTTTGCGTCATTCATTATAGTATGCCCCGCGCCGTCATCCTCTGCGCGCTTGAAATTCCAGTTATATCTTCCTCCCAAGCAAAAAACTACCACCCCTGCATTTAGAGGATGGTAGTTTTTTAAATCATAAATGTAATTTCCCTCAAAGCCTTTAATGCCTTAATTTATAAGGACAAAAAAACCTTTGCAATTAACCTGCAAAGGTTTAATATTTTTCTGGTGGAGATAAGCGGGATCGAACCGCTGGCCTCTTGAATGCCATTCAAGCGCTCTCCCAGCTGAGCTATACCCCCACATTAATATATTACCAGTATATATTATTATACAATACTATATTAATCGTGTCAACTTGTCGAATAATTATACCAACTAAATAATAACCAGGCTTCTAACCTTTCTGCACCACGAATATATTTATTCTGTTAGCAAATAGGTCCATCCGTCCTCCCTCTGTTCCACGAGGCCCCGTTTGATAAGAAAACCCAGGGCGCGTTTAAAAGCAGCCTTGCTGATGCCGAATTTATCTTTGATCACTTCCGGCGCAGTAGCATCACTGTAGGGCATCTTGCCGCTCCGGGAACGAAGCAAATTAAGTATCTTGTCTGCATCCGTTTCCATGGCCTCTTGTTTTAGCGGCCGCATGCTGACATTAATTTTTCCGTCTTCCCGAATAAAAGTAACCCTGACGTTTAATTCCTCTCCCACTTTGGGGCGGGATGTCATTTCATCATGATGTAAAAAAGCGATATAACGTTCTTTCGTAAATAAAAACGCACCCGCTTCATTAAAATTGTATACGGCGCCGGAAACCATATCGCCAACCTTGACATCTGAAGCCGGCTTGGCCGCCCGGCGCAGGTCGTCTTCCACTTCCATACTTACCGCCAGCCGTCCTGATTTATCCCGGTACAGCTTGACCCAGACTTTTTCGCCGCGCCGGACTATGCCGCGCATTCCGGCATAGGGCATAAAAACACCGCGTTCCGCGCCAATATCGACAAATGCTCCGTCCCGGGACGTATTAATCACGGTGACATAGGCCACCTGCCCCTCACGCATTTGCGGCAGCCGCATACTGGCAGTCAAGCGTCCCTTCGGGTCGGTATACAGATAAACCTTGACTTCCTCACCAATGGATACATCTTTTAATTGCTGCGCTTTATGCAGCAAAATATCGTCGCTCGTGTTTCCCGTTCCGGCATCAAGAAAAGCGCCCAGATCACTTACACGAACCACCTTTAGCAAAGCAACATTGCCGGCTTTCAAATCACTGTCTGTTTTCAAGGTCATCACCTATGCTTCATAACTGCGCGATTGGGCATCGCCCCACAAGCGCTCCAGATTGTAAAAATTCCGGTCTTCTTCGATAAAAATATGAACCACGCAGGTCCCATAATCCAGCAGAATCCAATGTGCTTCCCGATATCCTTCCTTATGGAGCGGATTGATTCCCTTTTCTGATAACTTTTCTTC
Source organism: Allolucifera butyrica (assembly GCF_900476375.1). Classification (GTDB taxonomy): domain Bacteria; phylum Bacillota; class Negativicutes; order Sporomusales; family UPPP01; genus Lucifera; species Lucifera butyrica. The sequence continues at coordinate 7,190 of NZ_UPPP01000068.1, forward strand.
AATATTATCGGCTATGGCGGCCACCTGAGTGGTGGAGTTAGCGCTGCAGATAACAAAAAAATCCGTTACCGACGATATGCCTTGCATATCCAAAATGACTATATCTCTGGCCTTTTTATCATCAGCCGCAGCAGCAATCATTTCCGGTAACTGGTTGGTTATATCGGTCATATTTTTCCTCCTGAAAATTGGTATCCATTTTTGTATAGCATTTCAAACATAGTTTTTTTCTATTCGAAAAACACTCTCATTGGCAATATGTCTCTAGCCAATTAAAGGAATTTCCTGATATTCCGGTTGTTTTACCGCCAAAGATAACGCCTGAGTCACAAAACCAATATGTTCTTTCAAGTCAATCCCCATGTCCAGGGCGCTATTTATGATTGTCTCACGGTTAACCGCTCTGGCGAACGCCTTGTCTTTCATTTTTTTCATTACCGATTTCACCTCCAGGTTCTCCAGACTCTTGTCGGGACGAACCAGCGCACAGGCAATAATAAAACCGGTTAATTCATCTACAGCCAGCAGTGTTTTCTGCAGGATTGTCCTTTCCTTAGGCCAGTCGCGGGCATGAGATTCCACATTGGTAATAAACTCATCGTCATATCCATGGGCCATAAGAATTTTCCGCGCATGGGCCGGATGCTCTTCCGGATATTTCTCAAAATCCACATCATGCAGTAAACCTACAGTGCTCCAATACTCCGGATCTTGATTAAATTTAGCGGCATAAGCCCGCATTGCAATTTCTACCGCCAAACAATGGCGCAAAAGGACATCGCTGGTTACGTACTGGTTTAAGACTTGCCATGCCTGCTGCTTACTTATCTGCATATAAAAACCTCCTCACAAATCCATTAACAGATAACAATTTTTTACCGCGCCTTAACTGGTATTCATTATACCAAAACAGTCCGTTCCAAGCAATTTATCCTACTCAACCGGTTAACAAATATAGCCGGAGGATGTGGTAAGCATGATTACTCTTGTGGAAATTTTCACCGGCACATTTATGCTCCTTGGCGGCATCTTTGGCATGCGGCAAGGGTTGCAAAAGGTATTTTGGGCGCGACTGCGGGATACGCTGCATAAATTGACGGTTACTCCCTGGCGAGGGCTCCTCTTTGGTGTCATTGCCAGTGCGGTCCTGCAGGGCAGTACCGGATTATCACTAATCACCATTAGTCTGGTAAGTGCTGACTACCTGTCGTTTTATCAGGGACTTGGCATTATTTTAGGCGCTAATATCGGCACTTGTACAACCGTACAATTAATGACTCTGAACTTCCCGACATCCCGGATCGTTTATCTGCTCTTGCTTGCTCTCGTTATTATGCTAGGCAGTAAAAAGCTGCGATATATAGCAATGTCGGCCGCCGGTTTATTAAGCATGTTCAGCGGGCTGGCCCTTCTGGCCCACACGCTTGATAAATTGTCTTCCCTGTCTTTTATCGTAAAATGCCTGCTCATTGCCAAGACGGCGCCCCTATACGGAATCATCGGCGGTATGGCAATTACCGTGCTCTTTCAATCAAGCAGTGCAGCAACCGGGATTTTAATGCTTTTGGCCGCCGAGGGACTGATCGACCTGACTACGGCTGCGTATGTGATTTATGGTAACAATATCGGCTCCTGTTTATCCTCACTGGTAGCAGGAACGGTTTCTTCGCCGGCAGGTAAACAATTGGCCCTGGCTCATTTTCTGCTCAACATACTGGGGGTAATCCTTTTCTACCCGCTTACGCATTGGCTGACGGCAATATCCGGCATTTTCAGCCGGGATTTTTCCGTGCAGGTAGCCACGATGCATGCTTTATTCAACATTATTTCGTCATTGATAATACTGCCGTTTATCAAACAATATGCCGCCCTGATTGTCTGGCTGGTTCCCAAACGGTAATTCAGTTAAAATGGTCCGTTTTTTCCGGAAAAAGAATGCTATACATGCAATTCTTGCAGTTGAACCGCTTTGGCATAATAGCCATCCTTTGCCAATAACTCGGTATGGGTTCCCATTTCCACAATCCGGCCATGGTCCAGATATACAATGGTATCTGCCGCATTAAGAGTGGAAAGACGATGGGTAATGATAAAAGTCGTACGTCCGACACTGGCATTGCGAATGGCTTCCATTACCTGTTTTTCGGCGTGAGCATCCAGGGAAGCCGTGGGTTCATCAAGAATAAGGATGGACGGCTCCATAATAATAGCGCGGGCAATGGCTAGCCGCTGTCTTTGTCCACCTGATAAGTTGCTGCCCAGTTCGCCGATCACTGAATTATAGCCTTTCGGCAATTCCATTATAAAATCATGGGCATTCGCCAGCTTGGCCACTCTTTCTACCTGAGAATAAGAGGCCGACGGCCGGCCATAACGAATATTTTCAAATATCGTTGCATTAAATAAAATGGGGTCTTGCTGGATAAATCCCATATACTTGCGCACCGACTGCGTTGTATAGGTCCGGATATCTACATCGTCTAAATAAATCGACCCTCCTGTTGGATCATAAAAACGCAGCAACAGATTGGCGAAGGATGATTTACCGGCTCCGCTCGGTCCGACAATCGCGATGATATCACCGGGATTGGCAGCAATATTAATATCTTTCAGTATTCCCAGGTCCGGAGAATAACTAAACGATACATTTTTGAATTCCACCTTGCCGGTTACTTGCTTAAGCTCTTTATCCCCCTCCTGGATCATGGAGGACTGTTGTCTGAGAGAACCAATCCGCTGCCAGGCAACGGTTCCCAGCTTCATCATGGAAATAGCCTGACTAATTTTACGGACCGGCGCCGGTACATTGATAATATAGACTAAAAAAGCAAACATGCCGCCGATACTGAGACTGCCGTTGATAACCTCTCTGCCGCCAAACCAGATGATAATCGTCAAACCAAGCGCGGCTAAAAACTCCACCAAAGGTACTAAAATCGCATTTAATCTTTGTACCTTTAAATAATCCCCGGCAACTTGATAAATCTTCAAACTGAATTTTTGGTACTCATAATCTTCCCGGACATAGCTTTGAACGACGCGAACCGACAATAAGGATTGATGGAGTATACCGGTTAATTTTGCCAGTGTATGTTCAACCAGGGTACCCATTAATGCAATCCGTTTATTAAAAAAGGCAATTGCGGCGATAATAAACGGCAGGGTTATAAATGTAACCAATGCCAATTGCCAGTCGAAATAAATCATAATCAGCATAGTCGCCAACAAATTCAACGACTCTACCAAAAGGTCCGGAATACCCAGGGTAACTGCCTGTTGAATAAGCCATAAATCATTCGTAAACAGGGAGATAATCTCTCCCGCCGGCATATTAACAAAATAGGCATAATCTAATGACTGGAGTTTGTCAAACATGCTCTGCCGCATTTTTGACAAACTCTCATTGCCCGCCTTAGCCATAGTAAGGCCATAAATATAAAAGAAAATACCCCGGATAAAATATAAGACGACAATCCCGCCGGTAATCGTAGATAAGTAGCTCATATCCCCTTTAGCCAGAGCACCATCGATTAGAATTTTAATAATGATGGGCGCAGCCAAACCAGCCACACTGGCGATAATAAAGCAGAAAATTGCTGTGCTGACTAAGGAACGGTAAGGGAGTACAAATTTACGCCAATATAAAGCCAACATGAAGGCCTCCAAATACATAAATGACATTTTTCTCGCTTCAAAGACATTAATATAATATTACAATATTTATCTATTTAAAATCATTATGGCAAAACTTTTTAAACAAGAAAGTATAACCTTTCGGGTTGTTCCTAAAATAACATATTCTTCTTAAGAAAGCCGAAAAGCAAAATACTTTCTTTCCATTTAAAGACCATTTGGGTCTTTCTTATTTAAAAGAAAATATATTATAGATGCGCTTTTTAGGCGAACTCAATATCATAAAAAGCGGGAAGGCCCAACAGCCTCCCCCTTTTCCTAACTCATACCACCCGGCGGGCTCCTAAATAACGGGGCCCCCAGTAACTGCTGCCCAAGCTATCAATTGCAATTCCACGACTCGAAGTAGCACTGATAAACTGTCCATTGCCTAAATAAATCCCAACATGCGATGCGCCGGAAGCATAGGTAGTAAAATACACCAAATCACCCGGTTGCAGATGGCTGTAAGCCACCGTCCGACCGACATCGAATTGTTCGTCGGCCGCTCTCGGCAGATATACTCCGGCTTGGCCAAAGACAAACTGAGTAAACCCGGAGCAATCAAAGCCATTGGGTGAACTTCCGCCAAACAGATAAGGGACTCCGAGATACTGCATCGCTGTCTGGAGAGTCCTGCGAATCATGGAAGTTTGCTGGGAATCCCGGCTTACAGGCATTTCGCGGCCCATTAGCAGCCGGTATGTCTCACTTCCAACGATTCCATCCGCTTCGATCCCGTGATCTCTTTGAAAAGCTTTGACCGCACTGGCCGTAACCGCTCCGAAATCCCCGTCGGCAGTGCCGACGTTATAGCCGAGAGCGATTAACTGGGACTGAACCATGCGCACATCATTCCCTTGATCACCCTCCCGGATGACTCCGGAAGCATGAGCAAGAGAAACTGCACCAAGAAAAAAACATAACAAAAACATGGTCCGCAGAAGCTTTTTCAAGTTTTATCTCCTCTCCATAGCCTCCGAGGTTAGCTGACGGGTTAGGGTTGCAGGCCCCCTATTTTCCGGTGTCCAAACCTATACCGGAAAAACTTCACCCCCAAAATTGGTTCCCCCGTACCTGAGCATGATTCGGCTTTCTAGCTGCTCAAAATTTTTTATTCGACCTGAAAAGAAAAAATCCTGCCGGAGAATATACTTTTTTTGTAAATCAATGTTCTATTATTCCCCTGTTTTGCCATTTTCAGTCCGGCTGTTTTTCAGTTCCTCTCGTATCAAATATAACGGACGCTGTTTTACTTCCTCAAATATACGACCGACATATTCGCCAATCACTCCGAGACCAACCAGTTGCAACCCTCCAAGAAACGAAATGCTGGCAGCAATGGTCGCCCAGCCGGGAACCGCTTCATTCGTGAAAATTTTAGTATATAAAACATTGGCAGTTAAGCCAAAACTGATAAGTCCCAGCAGCAAGCCGATATAAAAGGCAAAGCGCAACGGCATTTTGGAATAGGCAGTAATCCCGTCCAAAGCAAAATGAAGCATTTTCTTTAAAGAAAATTTGGATTTTCCGGCAAAACGCCTGGGAGCGACAAATTCGACATAGGTTTGTTTATAACCGATAGCACCAATAATGCCCCGGATAAACCGGGCCCGCTCTTTAAAACGACGAAAGCTCTCCACAACCTTCTTGTCCAATAAGCGAAAATCAGAACCGCCTTCACTAATATGAACATTCGACATGGCGTTGATCAATTTATAGAACAGGGCGGAAGTCATCCTTTTAAACCGGGAAACTCCTTCCGTAGTAAGACGGATAGTCTGGACCACCTCAAAGCCCTGCTGCCATTTTTCCAAAAGCAGCGGCAGCATTTCCGGCGGATGTTGCATATCGCCATCCATTGTTATGACGGCATCGCCATGAGCATGATCCAAACCGCAGGTCAATGCTACCTGATGCCCGAAGTTTCGTGCCAGAATCAAGGCTCGTACCCTGCTGTCCTGTTGGGTCAAACGGTCCAGAATTGCCGGTGTGGCATCACGGGAACCATCATCAACAAACAGCAATTCAAATGGATAAGCCAGAGGCTCCATATACTTACATATTTCCTGATAAAAATTATCAATATTGTCCTGTTCATTAAATACCGGTACAACAATCGAAATGAACTTCATGTCCGGCTTCCTCCCCTCATCCCTTAATTATTGCATCAATAGACACTTCCAGTCAATTAGATTTCGATTTGTTTCATTCAAATATAATATCTCCAATTTGAGTCAAAAATAAAAATGCCCCGCAAAAGCCGGGGTATTAACAGATTGTTTTTGTTTAGGTTTTACAGGCGAAGGGGTTTATTGCAACGGCATGCGCCGCAATGCGGGCATTTCCACCAGCCACAATCGGGACACACCTCGCAAGTTTCATTCAACTCGATATGTATTCCTTCTTGATGATCTTTCCAGCAAAATGTACTGCCCCGTCCTTTAAACAATTTGACGGCATGGGCGTCAACCCATAACTTCTGGTCAAACAAAGTGACTAACAATTCATTATTTCCACTTTTGTTCTGGCGGTATCCTTCTACAGGGACTTTAAACGGATCGTCCTTTAAAGTGATCACCAGAAATAAATTTTTAATATTCACTTTGCCACCCCCATAATAGGTATGATTGGCAAAGCAGGTATATGCATAGAAACCCCGGAAATTTCGGGGTTTCTATGCATTATTGTTTCCGTCAAAAGTTAACCGGCGCTGATATTATTTTAAATCAACCGCAATTTGCCATTGTTTTAAACAAGAGACAACCTCGTCCATAACCCTATTTACCTGGATTTGAACCGGAACGGATAATTCGGTTCCTGCTTCCAGGGACAATGGCTGAACTCCCATTACAACGATTTCCGGAATACTTTTTTCCATGAGTTCCAGGACTTTTAAAATTTCTTGCATGCCAACACCGTGCATGGATGCTTTTTCGGCCATATAGGTATTTACCGCCCCATTCCGGTAACAATAGAAAGAACCGGGAAGGCCTGAACCTAAAATGGCATCCACTAAAATTAGTTTTTCAGTTTCCAATAAAAAGGAAACTAATTCCATGCCAAGTGTCCCGCCATCAAGAACCTGAACGGAATCAGGAAATACATAACGCTCCGATAATTGCTCGACCACCCGGACGCCAAAACCTTCATCCTGTAATAAAATGTTTCCTACACCTAAAATAGTCACCTGCAGCATTATCTTATATCCCTCAAGTCTTCCGGTTCTTCCGCAAAAAATTTAACACCCGCAATCATACTGGAGGTTTCTCCGTTCTTTTCCAGCAAATCATCCCGGATCACCATATAAACATGAACAATGGCAAAAAGTACAATGATCCAGGCTACATAGTGGTGCACCAGATGAAGCGCATATTCATTGGCGATAATATAACCGACAAAATGGAATAACATTGCGCCGCCGCTATGCGGATTAATGCCGAAATACATGGCGAACCCGGTGGCGATTTCAATTAGAATCAGGAAATACAGACCGGCATAGCTGGCGCGGGCCAATGAATTACGTAAATAGGGACGGTGCCGGGGACGTAAAAACAGGTAATGAAGGATGGTATCCCATGCCCCGGCATAAAACTTTTTTGTCCAAAAGTGGGGAAACAGCCGGTCCCCTTTCGACACGAGGAAGCCGTAGATTTTAAGAATGATTGCCGCCAGCAGGATATACGCGGCCGTAAAATGGTAAAAGCGGATTTTTTCCATGGAAAACCAGTTATTAACAGCATACGTTGGTTCCAGACCCTGATTTCCCAAAAAAGACGGATTGCCAATATACAAACCGGTAGTAAACAACACAGCAATTGAGCCAACCATCAGCCAATGAAAAAGACGCGTCCATGGACTGAAAACGTAATACACTTTACGTGACTGGTTCTTTTCCAATTCCTCTCCCCACCTTTTTCGCATAATCAAATTCCGGCATATGCATCCGTTTCTACGATCGCCAGTTTTTGCCCTTCCCTATTATATAGATGAGTGGCACAGGCTAAACAAGGATCGAAGGAGTGGATGACCCGCAAAATCTCCAGCGGTTTATCCGGTGTCTTAACCAGTGTGTCCATCATACTGGCCTCATAGGGACCGTGACCGCTCGTGCTATCCCGGGGGCAGGCATTCCAGGTCGAAGGTACAACGGCTTGATAATTATCGATTTTGCCGTTTTTAATGACGACCCAGTGGCTTAATGCTCCCCGGGGCGCCTCATGCAACCCCACTCCCTTGGCTTCCTGGGGCCAGGAAGCGGGGTCCCACAGGGACGTATTGGCGACATGGGTATCACCATTGCGAAGATTGGCTATCAACTTGTCAAAATAATATTTACTCATATAAGCGAACAACTGAGCTTCCAACCCCCGGGCCAGCGTCCGGCCGACAGTCGATACCAGCCATTTTTCCGGCGGCAGTCCCAGCACTTTGGAAGCGGCGTCAACTTGCTCCACAATCATTTTTTCTGCCCAGGTCGGCTGAATATGACCCTGCTTAACCTTAGTGTATACGATAATATACCTGGCCAACGGACCGACCTCCGCCGCTTTGCCCCGCCATTTGGGTGTTTTCAGCCAGGAATACTTGCCTGCTTCGTTGAGTTGTTTCCACGCCGTTGCCGTACCTTCCCCCGGCCCGGTAAAATTAGGCTCGGTTATCCCCTGCCAGGGATGAAGGTCCGGTTGCCCTTGCGGGTAATTATACCAGGAATGCTCCACCCCTTCCGTCAATGCAGCCGGGTCGGTTAAATCATGGTCGGTTAAGTCATAATACACGGCTTTCTCCACGCCAAGGGAAAAATTCTCCACAACCCCGTTACAGCGGAAAAGCAGTTTTTTATGAAAATCACCGTTTTTTATACCGGAATACGCCTCATCCGGATAATCACCGAAACCAAGTACGCGGACACCGGCTAAACCGCCACCGTCAAGCATTCCCTTCTGCACATACATATGGCCGATAGCCAAAGCATCGGGCATATAAAAATATTTAGTAAGCGCAATTCCCAAATCCAGGGATGTTTCCACCACTGCCAGGCGCTCGCTATTAATCGGTGCGTTCATATCGGTCATGGAAACGGAACAGGGCATACCTCCAAGGACATAATGGGGATGAGGATTTTTACCGCCAAATACAACATGAGGTACCACTACCTCCCGTTGTTTATCAAGCATATTCAGATAATGCGCCACCGCCATCAGATGAACTTCCGGCGGCAATAAACGGTAATCGGGATGATCCCAATAATGCGCGGCAAAAATACCCAGTTGTCCGTTGTCGACAATTTGCTGTATTTTGGTCTTAACGGCAGCAAAATAGGTCGTAGTTGCTTTCGGGTACTCTTTCGGATAGGCGCTCATTTCATGTTCCGACATCCTGCCGATACCAAGGTCGTATTTTTCCAGCACTGCATTTTGCAGAGCGGCGGTAGCCGCAGGGTCCGCCTTAGCCGCTTCGAGCGGACTTACCCAGTCCAAAGCATGCAGATGATAAAAATGCATCAAATGATCATGCACTTCCTGGGAAGCGGCAATAATATTCCGTATGTAATTGGCATTATTAGGGATCTCAATCCCCAGTGCATCCTCTACGGCCCGTAAAGACGCCAATGCATGCATAGTAGTACATACTCCGCAGATTCGCTGGGCGAAGGCCCATGCATCCCGGGGATCCCGGTCTTTTAGCACCAGCTCGATTCCCCGCCAGGCCGTACCGCTCGACAACGCATCATTCACCTTGCCGGAGGCCTCATCCAGCGTAACTTCCACGCGCAGATGTCCTTCGATACGGTTCATCGGGTCAATTACAATGCGTTTCATTCGGATCCTCCTTTACCGTTTTATTTTGCATTTTTTGGTGTTGAATCACAGAAGCCACTCCATGGGCCACTACACCGGCGCCGGCGACACCGGCTGCGACCAACCCCACCTTATCGGCATCGGCAATTGTATTGGGCAGGGAAATTTGCGGCAACCGCGCACTAAAAGGAGCATGATCCCAGAAATCCTTTTCCGCACAACCGATGCAGGGGGCTCCCGACTGGATCGGATAGGAAAGTCCGTTCCACCAGCGCATATTGCCGCAGGAATTGTATGTTTCCGGTCCCCGGCAGCCTAATTTATACAGGCACCAGCCGGCTTTACTCCCGGCTCCGTCGTACGTTTCGGCAAACATGCCGGAATCAAAGAACGGCCGGCGATAGCACGTATCATGAATGCGGTTGCCGTAAAATTGGGCTGGTCTGCCTTGCGAATCCAGCGGGGGAATTTGACCAAACAGGGCATAATGCATGATAACTCCGGTCATAACTTCCGGAATCGGCGGACAGCCGGGAACCCTGACAACCGTTTTTCCCGGCAAAACTTCCGTCACCGCCACGGAATGGGTGGGATTCGGTTTTGCTGCCTGAATTCCGCCCCAGGACGCACAGGATCCATAGGCGAGCACGGCAGCGGCTCCCTGGGCTACAGCCCGCAAATTATCCACAAACGGCTTGCCGCCAACCATGCAGGTTACCCCATCATTGCCCACGGGAACTGCACCTTCCACGGCCAGTATATATTGCCCGCGGTATTGCTGCATCGTTTTTGCTAAATGATCTTCCAGCGGCTCCCCGGCTGCCGCCGCCAAGACATCCGTATACTCCAGAGAAATCGTATTTAACACGAGGTCTGATGCCAGTGGCGTCTGCGAACGGAGCAATGCCTCATCGCAGCCGGTGCATTCATGACCATGCAGCCAGATTACCGGAACAAGAGCTTTTTTCTCCGCCGCCTCGATCACTTTCGGGATCATGGTCGTGGACAAGCCCATTATACTGGTAAGGGCCACGCAGGTTTTTATAAATTGACGGCGACTCAACTTGTTATTTTGAAATATATCCCACAATGAATTTAACTCTCCCATAATTACCCTCCATTCCGTTTATTTGGCTAATATAATTTTTACATAATTTTCAGGAAAAATCTACATTAAAATTATAATTATTAAAAAACTATTTCAGACAGAAAAAATAAAATTTAGGAATAATGGAACGATAAACCACTAAAATTCACTAAGTTTATCTTTCTCAGAGAATTATTGTCGAATGACAGAGAACTGCGAAAAGTGGGATAATCAGACATTCTTAGGAAAAAAATAAGATAACTTCCCCTCCTGGGATGCATTATGTCCTTGACTGTTGTATAATTTAAATACTGCTTTATTTTGGAAAGGAGTTTGCCAAATGGCCACCATTAATGAAAATTATCTTAAATTGCCTGGTAGTTACTTATTTGCTGAAATAGCCCGCAAGGTAGCAAAATTTAAGACGGATAACCCGTCTGCCAATGTGATCCGCCTGGGTATTGGCGATGTTACCCGCCCGTTGCCTCCGTCCATAATTGCCGCTATGCATCAGGCGGTTGACGAAATGTCCAATGAAGCAACATTTCGCGGTTATGGCCCGGAACAAGGCTATCCGTTTCTGATTCAGAAGATTATTGATACGGATTATATTCCCCGCGGGATCCACCTTGACGCCGACGAGGTATTTGTCAGCGACGGTTCCAAAAGTGATGTGGGAAACATCCAGGAAATATTCGGACTGAATAATACGGTAGCCATTACCGATCCTGTATACCCGGTTTATCTCGACACGAACGTCATGGCCGGAAGAACCGCTGATTTAGGCGCCAATGGAAGATTCGGCAATGTCGTTTACCTGTCTTGTAATGCGGAAAATAATTTTATTCCCGCTTTGCCGGCCGCTAAAGTGGATCTAATCTATCTTTGTATGCCGAATAATCCTACCGGCACCACGCTTACTAAAAAACAGCTCAAAGTTTGGGTGGATTATGCCCGCGAGCAGGATGCCGTTATTTTATATGATGCCGCCTATGAAGCTTATATTCAGGAACCGGATATTCCCCACAGCATATATGAAATTGAAGGCGCCAAAGAAGTAGCCATTGAGTTCCGTTCCTTTTCCAAAAATGCGGGATTTACCGGTACACGCTGCGCCTTTACGGTAGTGCCGAAAGCAGTTACCGCTTTGACGGCATCCGGCAGGCGACAGCCCCTGAACCCGCTTTGGAACCGGCGGCAAACCACTAAATTTAACGGAGTTCCTTACATTGTCCAAAAGGGAGCCGAGGCGGTTTATACTGCGGCCGGTCAGCATCAAATCAAAGAATTGATTGGCTACTATATGGCGAATGCCAAAGTAATCCGGGATGGTTTGCTAAGTATTGGCTTAACCGTGTTCGGCGGTGTCAACGCACCATATATCTGGCTGAAAACACCGCAAGGCATGGATTCCTGGGCATTCTTCGACAAACTGCTTACCGAGGCTCATTTAGTCGGTACGCCCGGTTCCGGCTTCGGTCCGTCCGGTGAAGGCTATTTCCGGCTGACTGCTTTTGGCAATCAGGAAAATACCCGGGAAGCAATTGAGAGAATAAAAACCAGACTTAAAGTATAAGCCAAACCGCTAACGCGGTTTGGCGGCTCGTGGCGCAGGGCCCAGGGCGCGGACAGACGTCGCAGTCTTCGGGCGTCAGTGCGAAACTCTCCCAAAAACGCAAAGCTGCTAAGGCGAATCGCCTTAGCAGCTTTTTTAATCCTTCCGTCTCCTTCCCAATTCCCAATCTCCAATTACCGTTTTTTACTCAGTCTGGCATCAATATAGGAACGCAGTTGATCCACTGCGGCCGCAATCTCTTTTGTGGCAGGCAAATGAGCGGCAATTTTATCTACATAACCCTGGTCATAAATCCGCTTTAATGTCCAGTCGTAATTTATATCGTAAATCCAGGATAACCGGATCAGCTTCCTGTCGTCCGGCGTCTTCATATCCGTATAATGAGACTGGCGGCCTGCCAGCAGGTCTTCCACCAAAATTTTCGAACACCCCTCGGCTGCCGGCGGACTGAGAAAGGGCTCCAGAACATAATAGATATCGAGCTTATCCGTATCACGGATGATCGAGGCAAATAACTTTTCCCTGGCCGATGCAGCGACCGGAATTTTGACTGCATTGTGGCTGGAGACGGCAAAACGGAAACACTCTGTTTCTTCCGGCGCCAGCGCCCCCAATTCCTTTAGCGCAGCAATTTCCCTTAATCCCAGGACGGCATGATCCTCCGACTGGCTGTCGCTAAAGGTGCGGTACAGCGTATATTGCTTAAATCTGCCGATATCATGGAATAAAGCAATTACCTCCGCCAATTGCTGGTCGGCTGGAGAAAGGACCAAGTGACGGGCTAATTCCACACTATATTGAACCACACGCAGGGTATGCTCTCTTTTTAATGTAATCTGGCTTTGCACTTCCTGGTCCGGAGTATTAAAAGAAGCCACATACATTCCAAACCAATCATACAGCTTGTTTAATTCCCTCGATTGCATAGTATCACCTCTTCCAGCGTTTCCGCTAATACCACATTGCGGGTCTAATAATATTCATTAATATAGTTATGGCATTTAGGGAATAGGCGCAGCAAATCAGCCAATGCTTTTTCTGATTGAATGTTCAACCGGCCCATTCGCAACAGATCGTTGGCATCAAGCCGCCCAAAGAACAATTGGGTAAAGGCACCGATTGAACATTCCACGTCACCCACCTGGGCAGCACAAGCAGTAACCTTTCCTTTTCCCTCCCGTACCTCCAGCGAAAAAAGACGCTGGTTCCATTCAGCCAGCTCATCCTTAACAGCAATGGTGATTGCCAGCGGCCCCGTTTCCGGATAATAAATCTTCTCCAGAGCCAGACCAACATCAACTACCCGCGCCGACATGAAAGGAAACAGGGAAATTCCCTGCTTCGGGTCCGGCAGCATAAAGCAGGTCAGATCGTCCAGCGGTGCATTCCACTCCCAAGTATCGGCCTGGGCCCGGTGCTGATACAAAAACCGCAACACGCCGTTCTGAGTAGGCTGGTTTACCCAGGCCATCTCCCGGACAATCATTTTTCGCTCCTGCAAAATATAAAACAAGTAAGCAGCCGGTCCGTTATCGTCTTCCCACAAACAAACATAGCCATTCTCCAGTTGATGTTCTTCAATAAGCTGTTGCCAGTTCAAGCGGCCGCGCATGGTATAGCCATGCTTATTCCGGGTAAACTGCCGGTAAATCTGGTCCAACTTACCGATATCGTCTTCCCTTTGATAGAAGGAAACACTTGCTGCCGCTTTGGGCAGTCCCGCCAGACTGTCCAAAGGCAAATCGTACCGGTAATGATGATAACACAATTCCCATTCATAGGGATAATAGAAACCGGCTTTGGAAGGCATAAGAATACTGACGGCATGGCCCCTCTTTCTCATCTCATACAGCGCCGCCTGCAGTAAAGGACGGATTACTCCGCCGCCCCGTTCCTCAGGTGCCGTAGCCACGCCTACAATGTAAGAAACCGCCATCGCTGTCTGCCGCAAAAACAATTCATAGGGGTTTAAATGCAAACAGGCGATCAGTTTTTCCTGCCGCTTAACCGTCAAGACATTATCAAGCCGGTAATATTGAGAAAAATACCATTTAAAAAATGGCTCTTCTTTTTTTTCAAAACAATAATCCCACAGCCGTTTAACAGCCGCTTCGTCCGGTTGGCGGGCCATTTGGATCTCCATACTATACCTCCGCTTTTAAGGTAGCAGTATACTTCTCTGTCATTTTTACAGGATAATACGATTCCTTGGCTTGTCTCAGCCCTTCAATTCCCATATCTTCTTCCCGGTTTACGTATTTCATATGCGGCCAGGCATTGGCGCAAAATTCCTGATTAATAACCTGATAAATGCCGCGCAATCCCGAACCTTTTTCAATATGAACGACAGCCGTATCTTCATTTAAAGGTTCACCGAAAGTAAACCCCTCCAGTTTGTCCTGAATAACAATGACGCCGCCCTGAACACCTAAATAGTCATAATGGTCGAGCACATCATGAATCGCCTGCAGCTCAAACTGCAGACTCTCTTCCTTCTCGCCGTTATGTGTATCATACCACGCGAGAGCCATTTCCTTACAGGCAGGAATAAGGTCTGCGGTAATCGTCATATAACGGTATGGCTGATAATTCCGCTTAAAATAATTTATATGATTATTTTTTTTGCTGTATTTTCGGCCTTTCAATTCCACCATATCCTGAACTAAATAAACATAGTCAAAATTATTCCGGTCCGGCTGGAAACAAAAAAGACCCGGTCTTTCCCGCTCAATGGCCGCCACCATATCCGCTGTAACTCCTTTCATTAAAAAGGGCCACTGGTTTTGCTGAAAATAATCCATTAATTTGTCCAGGATTTTTCCCACTCCGTCGCGATTGCCAAAAGGAGGCAATATATAAGGACTCCCCTTTTGCCAGGCCGCTTTAATACATATAAAATCATCTTTCTGAGCCCATTCAATGGAATACGCTTTGCGCCACATATATAAATTAGTAAATGTACATTCGGCGTTATCGTATCTTCGTTGCTGAAAATATTGGTCAAATACCGGTTTATCTGCTAACTGAATTGAACGAAAAAAAATAAAAAAGACCCCCTTTAGGCATGAGAAAAAATGCTATTAAAAAACAATTCGCGCTGATATAAGCATTTCCTGTTTCAAAGTGAAAAAACCATTCCCGTTTTCACGGGAAATGGTTTTTTCTAACTGTTCTTACTTATTCCACAGATTGGAATAGCGGTGTGGACAAATATCTTTCACCGGTATCCGGCAATAAAACAACAATTACCTTTCCTTTATTCTCCGGTCTTAATGCCAGCTGGGTAGCGGCAAAAGCCGCCGCACCGCTGGATATCCCCACCAGCAGCCCTTCGGTACGGGCAATATCCCTGGCAGTTGCAAAGGCATCTTCATTTTTCACGGTAATAATCTCATCAACCACAGCCGGATTAAAGACAGCGGGCACAAATCCGGCACCAATACCTTGAATTTTATGAGGACCCGGTTTTCCACCCGATAACACGGGAGAATCGTAAGGTTCCACGGCAACGATTTTCACATTGTTTTTTTTCTGCTTCAAGACTTCGCCAACCCCGGTAAGCGTACCGCCGGTGCCGACACC
The DNA here is from genome assembly GCF_900476375.1 of Allolucifera butyrica. Taxonomy (GTDB): domain Bacteria; phylum Bacillota; class Negativicutes; order Sporomusales; family UPPP01; genus Lucifera; species Lucifera butyrica. The sequence continues at coordinate 22,908 of NZ_UPPP01000068.1, forward strand.
GGCGACAAAAATGTCAACCTGCCCCTCTGTATCCCGCCATATTTCTTCAGCCGTTGTTTGACGGTGTATTTCCGGGTTAGCGGGGTTTTTAAACTGCTGTGGCATGTAAGCATTCGGCATTGCGGCGAGTAAGTCTTCGGCCTTCTTAATAGCCCCTTTCATTCCTTCCACTCCGGGTGTAAGAACCAGCTCCGCCCCCAAGGCCTTCAACAAATTCCGTCTTTCCAGGCTCATGGTATCCGGCATGGTAAGAATGAGCCTATACCCTTTGGCTGCCGCTACAAAGGCCAGCCCGATTCCGGTATTACCGCTGGTCGGTTCGACAATAACCGTATCGCTGGTAATAAGCCCCTTCTCTTCGGCATCTTTAATCATGGCATACCCAATCCGGTCTTTCACACTGCTCAGTGGATTAAAATACTCCAGTTTGGCAATAAGCCGTCCCGCCACTTTCTTTTCTGCATTATAATTGGATAATTCTAAAAGCGGTGTGTTGCCGATAAGGTCTGTCAAACTTTTGGCGATTTCTTTCATGAAAAAATTCCCCCTTTATAGTTAGCGGCATTTTGCAGGCTGATTGAAATTCAACTCATGCATTTATGTAAGTAAGGGCACGAAAAAATCTTTTGGCAAAAACAGAAAACCAAATAAACGTCCTTGCGAACATTTATTTGGCCTTTGGTTTTTCCAATCAGCACTTCAGTTATTATTATATTTTTAATATATACCATTTATACGCCCAAGTCAAGTAAGAATAGCAGCAAAATATCATTTACAAGCGTACTCGTTCCATATTTACATTTTTGCCGCCACATTGTATCATTGAGTTGTTAACCATTAATTGATTATTGGTTTACCATTTTAGTTAACTAGTCGTTTTGTTTTTAGTTAACAATCAGGAGGACGATAATGACTGATTTGGAAATTATACGATTAGGGAAAAAAGTACTGCAGGGAGCCTCCATAACCTATGAGGAAGCAATGCGGCTCCAGTCGGTAAAAACGGAAGATATTCCGCTGCTGGCGGCCTACGCCAATAAAATACGGCATACGTACGCCGGAACAACTGTGGAAATGTGCGGTATTATTAATGCCCGCTCTGGTCTTTGCAGCGAAGATTGCAAGTTTTGCTCCCAGTCCGTATATCATCAGACCCAAGCCCCCGTTTTCCCCCTGCGGCAATCTGACGACCTGATTGCCGAGGCCAAAAAAGTAGCTGCCCACGGAGTGCAGCGGCTCAGTCTTGTAACCAGCGGTAAAGGCATGGAGAACGACCTCGATTTTCCCGGTCTTATCAACAGAATCGCCGTCCTTAAAGAGACGACCGGACTTTCGGTCTGTGCCAATCTGGGAACCCTGCGGCCCGACCAGGCTGCGCTGTTGGCAGCGGCCGGCGTCCGGCGCTACGCCCATAATCTTGAAACCAGCCGGAGTTATTATGCTAAAATCTGTTCCACTCATCCTTACGAAGACCGGTTACATACATTAAAAGCCGCGAAGGCGGCCGGAATGGAATTATGCTCCGGCGGCATTATCGGCATGGGAGAAACATGGCAAGACCGGGTGGAACTAGCATTCACCCTGCGCAGTCTGGAGGTTGACTCCGTGCCGGTTAATATCCTCAATCCGATAAAGGGTACAGCGCTCGAAGAGATGAACCCAAGAATCCAGCCGCTGGAAATTATAAAAACGCTGGCCCTCTTCCGCTTTATTTTGCCGGACAAAGTAATCCGGCCTGCCGGCGGCCGGGAGATCAATCTGCGGGATTTGCAGGGAACCGCCATGCTGGCTGGCGCCAACGGATTAATCGTCGGCCATTATTTAACTTTCTCCGGCCGGGACACCACCATGGATTATACCATGGTCCGTGATGCGGGACTGGAACCAGTATAATTAAACATTAGGAGGAACAAAATGAGCTATGATTTGATTTTTTCATTAGGAAAAAAAGTGTTGACCGGCGGCCGGCTTACTTTTGACGAAGCCTTGTCGCTCACGCAGGTTGAACCGTCGGATATTCCGCTTTTGCTGGGTGTCGCCAATAAAATCCGTGAAGAATTTACCGGTGACCAGGTAGACACTTGCGAAATCATTAATGCCCGTTCGGGCGGCTGTTCGGAAGACTGCAAATTTTGCGCCCAGTCCGCTCATTATGACGTGGCTGTGGAAACCTATCCCCTGCTGGCTGAGGAAACCATCCTCGCCGCCGCCAAAAAAGCAGCGGTGGACGGTGCGTACCGGTTCTGTATCGTAACCGCAGGCTGCGGCATGAAAAAGGATCCGGATTTTGACCGGATCCTCAGTACTATTCAACGGATCGGCCGGGAAACCAACCTGAATCGCTGCTGTTCCCTGGGGCTTTTAGAACCGTCTCATGTTCTGGCCCTAAAAGACGCCGGCATTACCCGCTATCATCACAATCTGGAAACCAGTCCAACCCTTTTCCCGCAAATTTGCACCACCCATACCTATGAAGACAGGGTAACTACCATTCAAAATGTAAAAGCTGCCGGTTTGCAGGTGTGTTCCGGCGGCATCATCGGGCTTGGCGAATCATGGCGTCAACGGGTGGAATTAGCCTTTGAGCTCAGACGGCTGGATGTTGACTCCGTACCGATTAACGTATTAAATCCGATTAAAGGAACAGCCTTTGCCGATAATAAGCGCCTTCATCCTTTAGAGATCCTGCAAACCTTTGCCCTGTTCCGTTTCATTCTGCCGACAAAAATTATCCGCTATGCCGGAGGAAGGGAACGCAATTTGGGAGAATTGGTTCCCCTCGGTTTCCTGTCCGGGATAAACGGTATGTTGCTTGGCAATTATCTTACTACCCAGGGCCGTACTCCGGGTGACGATTTAAATACGGTGAAAGAATTAGGGCTAAAACCGTTAATGCCTTAATTGTGTCTAAATCCGTAACTGCCGGATACTTTCCGGCCAATCGCCTGAATTTTGCCGGTAATACAGGCCCGGCAGTGTCCCGGTGTGTCGTTTATACAGATCTTCCCCGGATAAAGAGCATAGAGCCGGCGGTATTCCCCTTCCGTAACATTCGGCATTACTACATTCGCTCCGCTCTGCAGCGCAATCATTCTGCCGTTCGGATGCAGACTCTCCATGGCTGTTGTTGCCGGTATATTGATATCCGGCAGCAATAGTCTGGTAATGGCCATAACTTTTAAGCTAAGCTCAAAAGCACCTCCCCGAGCCTCTCCCAGCGGCGTATCCTGGTTGGGAATAAAGGGACCGATGCCGATCATGTCGGCATCAATTTGTTTAAAAAACAAAATGTCTTCGGCCAGGGACTCTACGGTCTGACCGGGTAATCCCACCATGCAGCCGGTACCGACTTCATAGCCTAAGCTTTTTAAATCTTGCAGGCATCGGATACGGTTGGCAAAACTCATACCCGGATCCAGGCGGTGATACAGCTGTTCATCCGTCGTTTCAATCCGCAGCAGATAACGGTCTGCACCGGCCTCCTTATAAGCCCGGTATTCCGCCTGGTTTTTTTCGCCGGCGCTGATGGTAATCGCTACATCCAGTTCCTTAATTTTGCGGATGATATAACACATTCTGTCAACCGTATAGTAATCATCTTCCCCCGATTGCAAAACGACTGTTTTATAGCCGTAATCTTTGGCTTTACGGGCCAGCTCAATAATCTCGTCCGGCTCCAGACGATAGCGTTCGATGTTTTGATTGTCCCGACGCAGGCCGCAATACAGGCAATTTTGTTTGCACCGGTTGGAAAACTCGATTAATCCCCGCAGGTGTACTTCATCCCCTTTGTAGTGTTTGCGTACCCTGTCGGCTGCGGCCAAAAGCTCCGGCATAAAGTCGGTGTCCCTAAGCAGCCGGACAATTTCTTCCCTGGCCAGTTCGTGTGTCGCTGCCGCTTTATTAATTATATCCAACATATAAAATCGCTCCTCATAAACAGTAACTTCTGCTACTGCCCCTTCTTAAAAAGTTTTCAATTCTATTATAGAATATAAGCCCGACTTCTGTCTAAACTAGTTTTAAAGGAGGTCGGTTTATGGCAAACGAGCATACGATTATTGCGCATTTTCCATCCAGTACCAAGGCGGCTGCAGCCAAACAGGCACTGGCTGCAGCCGGACTGACGGATGCCCAGGTTCGCCGGAACAGCCGCTTCGGTGTCACTCAGGACGAGAATCAGGATGACCCGGTTGCTCAGGCTGAGACCCTAACCGGCTTAACCCTCTTTTCCGCCAATAATCCAAACGACGCCAATGCCAGCACCCGCGTTTTGATGGGCGCCGACCCGTCGGTCAGCGGTTTCAGTATGGAAGGCTACGGCTTGGCCGGCGGTCGTGCTTTTACCCTGGTGACTTTTGTCCCGGAAGAACGTATGGACGAAGCAGTTACTATTTTAAAGCAAAATGGCGGCGAGGTTTAAAAATAAGCCGAAGAAAGAAAAACCGCTAATGCGGTTTTTCTTATTATATATAGGTTCTACATAGATAGATAGCCATTACGGCAAAAGAATCGCCTTATCAACGCTCCGCCGTTATCACTTAACCTCCGCTTATGACAAGACGATCCTTCTGCCTGGATTGGCGCCAAAATGATTTCCAGATGGTTTCCTTGCGCCTTGAGCCCTGCGCTATGAACCGAAAAACCGCGTTAGCGGTTTTTCTTATCACCTATTATATCTTTGACCACTTCGCCGGCAAGGATCAATCCGGCAACGGAAGGGACAAAAGCAATACTGCCGGGAATTTGATGACGGACGGTGCATTTCCGGGTAGTTCCCGGCGGACAGATACACCCCTGATTGCAGTTGGAATGCTCCGTTTGTACCGGCCGGAGCGGTTCTTCCCGGGAATAAACCACCTTCAGAGAAGTAACGCCTCTTTTTCTCAGCTCCTGTCGCATCACTTTCGCCAGCGGACATATGGAAGTGCTAAAAATGTCGGCTACTTCCAACTGGGTTGGATCGAGTTTATTTCCCGCGCCCATGCAGCTAATAACAGGAATGCCTTTTTCTTTGGCCCGCATAATAAGGTCGATTTTACCGGTTACAGTATCGATGGCATCAATAATATAATCATAATCGTCATGAATTAACTCGTCTGCCGTACCGGGCATATAAAAGCGCTGAAATACGGTAACTTCCGCCTCCGGATTGATTTCCAGGATGCGGTCGCGCATAACCTCAACTTTTGGTTTTCCTACGGTTTTGGTAGTGGCATGCAGTTGCCTGTTAATATTGGTAAGACAAATACAATCATCATCAACCAGCACCAGTTTTCCCACTCCGGACCGGACCAGCCCTTCCACAGCAAACGTACCTACGCCGCCAATTCCAAAAACGGCGACTTTACTTTTGGCCAGCTTGTCCAGCGCCGCTGCGCCGATTAAGAGTTCGGTTCTGGAAAATTTATGTAACATAATTTCACCCTTTAATTATTATCATTATTGCCAGCTAACTTAGCGTATCAAAAAATAGCAATGCCGTCAACATTGCTATTTTCTCCTGTAAAATAGGAAAAATTTATTAAAATGTGGGTTTTACGGGCGCATTTCATAATAACGCAACAGGCCGCTTACCGTTACAAATTCATACCCCTTTTCCCGCAGCCGGTCAATAAGAATTTCAACCGCCGCTGCGGTGGATTTGGCACATTTTCCTTCATGCAGCAAAATAATTCCGCCCGGCGCCGCCTCCTTGACCACGGTATTAACAATTTGCTCAACCCCTCTTCCTTCCCAGTCCCGGGGATCGATTGACCAAAGCACGGTTGTATAGCCCCGTTTGGCCAGTTCACTTACCATGCGGTCATTATAGCCCCCTCCGGGCGGACGGAAAAGCGTTGGTTTCGGCGCAATCCGGGAAATCGCATTTTCCGCCTTCACGATTTCCTGCTCAAATTCATTTTTACTCAACCGGTTTATAAACCGGTGTGTATAGCTATGACTGGCGACCTCATGTCCATTCGCCACAATTTCCGCCAGCAGTTGCGGGTATCGCTCGGCGTTGCTGCCAAGAACAAAAAAGGTTCCCCGGACATGTTTCTCCTTGAGTACAGTCAATAGATTTTCCGTTGTTCCCGGATAGGGACCGTCATCAAAGGTAAGGGCCAATACCTTATGGGTCGTCGGTACTTTCTTGACTATTTTATCGCCGTAATCCACAGCATACGTTCCGGCTGCGACTGAAACAACGGCACACACCAATAATCCCCAAAAATATTTTCTTCCTACTTTCATTGGACCCGCTCCTCCGGCTGTTCAAGAATCTATATGCCCAAAAGATCAAGGACCCGTCGATTGGCAATGCCGTCCGGTTCGATTCCTTTATCCAACTGGTAGGCCCGTAAGGCGGCATCCGTTGTTTTACCGAAGATTCCGTCGGCAACGGTGGTCAAATAACCCAATTCCTTTAATTTAAGCTGCAGCGCAACAACATCAGTACCACTTGCTTGATACTTCAAGGTCCGTAGTACTTTCGTCTTTTTCCCTTCAATCCGGACGCTCGTTCCGACCGGAATCCATTCAAACAGTTCTTCCACATCTTTATTCCGCATCCGGATACAGCCATGGCTGGCATACCGCCCGATTGACCAGGGATTATTCGTGCCATGGATGCCATAAATTCCCCAAGGTACATTCAGCCCCATCCAGCGGGTACCAAAGCCGGAACCCCAATTATAGTCTTTCCAGACAACTTTCCATTCTCCAATTGGTGTTGGTGTATTGCTTTTTCCCACGGCAATTTTATAAACTTTGTATAAATTATTATCGTTATAAACTTCCAAAGTACGGGCCGGAATTTTAATTATAATGTGAACTTTGCCGGTCGGAGCCGTAGTCGGCTGATTAGGAGCCGCTGCCAATTCCTGTTCATCTAAATATTCCCACCCCCAAATCCCGGCAATAATACTGGCAAATAACAGAATCGTTATGCCATAATACAGATTGCGGCGGTTGCAGATAAAAGTCCTGAGTCCAGACACCATTCCCCCCTCCTCCATTCAATCTTTCCGGTTAATAACGCACAACCCCTTTTTGGCTATGCTGCTGTAAAAGCTGCCCCACCGTCACCGTTTGATACCCTGCATCGCCTATCAATTTAAGGATAGCGGGCAAAGCCTGGACCGTTCCGGCAATCCGGTCGGAACAATGCAGCAGGATAATGGAACCCGGCTTGATATGCCCGGCGATTTGTTCAACAATCCTGTCTGCCGAAGTGATCGTGGTATCCTTGGAATCAATATTCCAAATAATTGCCGTAAACCCAAGTTTATTAACTGCCTCCAGGGAATCACGGTTAAAGTGCCCTAATGGGAATCGTACCAGCGAAGACTTTAGCCCCGTCATCTTTTCGAAAACTGTATTGCAACTACGGATCTCCCCTTCTATTTGGGCCGCAGTTAGCCGGCGATAATCCTGCTGCGAGTATCCCTGATTCCCGATTTCATGACCTTCGGCCATCATACGGTGAACCAGTTCGGGATTGTCGCGGACGCTGTTGCCGTTCATAAAAAAAGTCGCTTTTGCATTGCCTTCTTTTAATATAGCCAAAATCTGCGGTGCCGCGCCTTCTCCCTGGTCATAATCAAACGTTAACGCTACGACCCGGTCGTCGGTTAAGGTTCCGGCGATCGCCACGGGCTGCTCCTTCCATATTGGCAAACCATAGGAGTAGAGGGTAAGTATAGTAAAAATCCCCAGGGCGCCATATAAAAATCCGGATGATAAAAACGGTCTGTTAATCCTTACGATCGTAGCGCATCCCTCCCATCCCTGAGCCTGCTTAAAAAGATGCAGATACTAGGGCATTTGAACGAAGGCGTACTCAGTCGTACGTTGAGTGAGAACGCGCAGCCGCAACAACGTAGTGTTCCACATTTCGCAATTATTGTCGGGTGGCAGAGGACTGCGAAAAGTGGGATTGGTGCGCTTTTTAAGCAGGCTCGTCGCTAGAAAATAAGTTCCTTAGCCCAGCGGAGGCATTGCCGTGTTATTGTAATGGCTTTCCAAAATTTCTTTTTTACCGGATTCACAGTTTGAATTTCCTGTACGGCGGCGAATCCATCGGAAAAATCGGTTGTTTTTTCATACCCGGCTGGCAAGGCAACTTGGCCTTGCCGGTTAATTAAGGCATACTTGCCATTATGGAACACTTTGGCGCAGCCGTTGTAAAAACTGCCGGCCCAATTCCAGTTCAGAGGGATAACAAGTTTACCTGTATGATCAATAAACCCCGCTTTCCCTTTTATCATTACTTTGGCCAGCCCTTCACTAAATTCCCAGGCCCAGTCGAACTTAGGACTGATTACAAAATCACCTTTTTTATTGATATAACCATATTTATTGCCCAATTTAACCAACCCGGCCCCTTCCTTGAAATTCCAGGCCCAATCAAAATGCGGCGGAATCATAAGATTACCCTGTTTATTACAATAACCCCATTTCGACCCGACCTTCACAGCGGCAAGTTCTTCATGAAAATCCCGTATAAATTCAAACTGAGGAGTCATAACCAATTGTCCGTCCTTATGCAAAAAACCATATTGGTTATTGGCCCGGATTACTGCCATCCCATCATTAAAATCTCCGGCAAATTCAAAAGCCGGCTCGTAAATCCACTTTCCCTGCCTGTCTATATAACCAAATTTATCGTCTACTCCCACTGCCGCAGCATCCCCGGAAAAATCACCGGCCCAGTCATATTTCGCCGCCACAACCATTGTACCGGCCGTATTAATATAACCATACCTATCATTCCATTTGACGGCGGCTAACCCGGCGCTAAATGGTCCGGCCTCTTGATATTGCGGTTTTATCACCATGTCACCTTGCTTGTCGATAAACCCCAAGGAACCGTCTCTGTCAACCGCCGCCAATCCCTCACTGTATTTTTCAACTCTGGTAAATTGAGGTTTGATAATCTCTTGGCCGGTTGTATCAATAAAACCCCACTTGGCAGAACCGGCCGGCGGTTTTCCCAAATAACAGGCCAGAAAAATCCAAGCCGCCATGGCGACGATGAATAAATTCGTACTTAAAACAACCGACTTTTTCACACCCAACCTGCCCTCCATTCATCCATCGGGTCCTGACTGCTGCCATATCTTTAAGCAGGTTTTCAATATCATCAAAATATATGACCGGCCAAGAAAAAATAGTCGCGCTTTTTCGGCTCACGGAGCAGGGGGCAGTATGTAGAAAAAGGAACTGTCTAAAAAGCAAAAAACCTTTTTAGACAGTTCCTATAACAGCGGCCCGTCAGACTTCCATGATTTTTTTCACCTGAAAATGCAAGGCATCACAGGAAACCAGATGACACTGGAAAGGACAACAGTTTGGTCCCGGACCCAATACGATTCCTTCCCCGTGCAGATGACCGAAAATATAGTGTTCAACCTGAGCCGTATTCAGTATTTTCAAGAAGCGTTCCGTTCCCTGTCCCTGGTAAAACATTGGGAAGTGGGTAACCACAATCTGCTGCTTATACCCTTCTTTTTGAGCCGCTGCCAGTGAGACGGCAATCCGTTGTTCTTCCCGCTCATAAATCTTTTGATCCTGGGCCGTAAAATTACTGTCATAAGGATTCACCCAGCCCCGGCTGCCGCAAACGGCGATATCTCCTACGGGAATAAAGGAATTATGAATAAAAGAAATGGAAGCCGGCAATTGTTGTTTCATTTTGGCGGCCGTGGACCACCAAAAATCATGATTTCCCTTGACCAGTATCTTTTGGCCGGGCATTTGGTGAATCTCATTTAAATCCTCCATTGCCTCTTCTAAATCCATAGCCCAGGAAATATCGCCGGCGATTAAAACGACATCCCTTTCCTGAACAGATTGCCGCCAGGAAGCGCTAATTTTACGCCAATGGTCACGCCATTGCTCACCGAATACTACCATCGGTTTTTTCGGCGGCTCCCCGGATAAATGCAAATCGCCGATAGCAAAAATAGTACTCATATCTCAACACCTTTTGATATCTTTTCTCGCGTTAGTTATATTACAATTATTTCCAGGAAATAATTAACTATTCAACCGTCGGCTACAAAAAGAAACTCACGGCTGTGGCGGTGCCAGATGATGAATATCATTGACCAGGGCGACAATCGCCCGGTCATTATGATACTCAATTATATTAACTGCCGTATTGTCCTGGCGGATATTCCAGACAAAATTCAGGTGAATATTTAAGGCGGCGCATAATAGGGCCCGGATTGTTCCACCATGCGATACGACCGCAATGGTTTCCCCTTCATGCTGTCTGATAAGCTTTTGTATAGCCTCTTCGGCCCGTTCTTTCAGTTCCTTAAACGATTCGCCGCCGGGAATCTGAATTTCATCCGTATGGGTATAAAACTTATCCATAATTTCGGGCCAGCGGGCATAAATTTCGTCATAAGTCAGGCCTTCCCACTCGCCAAACTTTATTTCGCGCAGTTCCGGCACGCTTTGAACCGGCAAAGCATGAAACCGCGCAATTTCTTCCGCCGTTTGGAAAGCCCGGCTTAAATCGCTGGCATATACCGCCTGAATTGGTTCCGGACGCAGACGCTCCGCCACTAATTTCGCCTGGCCCAGTCCGGTTTCCGTCAGTTCCACGTCCGTATGTCCCTGATACCGCATGGCATGATTCCATACAGTTTGACCATGACGGACCAAGATAACCTTTGTCATTTTTCTTCACCTGCAATATTTTGTAAAGTATCGAGCAAGACCTGGTTTTGTGCGGGACGCTTTACCGCCACCCGGATGTAGGCCGGTGACAATCCCGGATAATTACTGCAGTCTCTAATTAAAATACCGTAAGCCAGCAGACTCTGTTGCATTTCAACTGCCGTCCGGCGGTTACCGGTATGCACCAGAATATAATTAACCGCTGGCGGAAAAGGTTTAAAGCCGGCAATTTTTTGCAGCCCCTCATACATACTTTTATTGGCCTGCTGAACAAGACTTCTGCTCCGGCGTCCGTATTCTTCATCCTCCAAGGCGGCAATGCCGGCTGCTTGGGCTAATGAATTGACATTCCACGGGTCTTTGGCGGCATGCAGTTTTTGCGCCAGGTCCGGTGAGGTAAGACTAAAGCCCAGCCGCAATCCGGGAATGGCATAAAACTTAGTCAGCGAATGAAGAATTACCAGATTGGGGTAGCGGGAAAGCAAGGAGCGGCAAGTAAACGGCGCATCATCAGGTAAAAAATCAATGAACGACTCATCAAGCACTACAACTGTGCCGGTTTTCCCCGCGGCCTCGATAATTTCCTCCAAAACCCGGTTGGTTAGAATCGTGCCGGTAGGGTTATTCGGATTACCGATAAACACCATATCCGTGCCGGGCAGCTTTTCTATGACCGAAGCCGCGGTAAGCAAAAAACCGTCCGCATCCTTAAGCAGTATATAGTTAATCTCCGCCCCGGCCGCCCGGGCGGCCCGTTCATATTCACCGAACGAAGGCGCCGGAATCAATACGCGCCTTGGTTTTAGCACATGGCATAAAATATATAACAATTCCACAGCGCCGTTGCCGGCGGTGATACAAGCTTCCTCCACCCCGTAACGGCGGCTTAGGATTCGTTTTAATTCAAAAGCGTCCGGGTCCGGATAATGAATAATCCGGGGGATGGACTGGACAAGTACCTGCGAAATACAACCGGCCAGGCCAAGCGGATTAATGTTGGCGCTGAAATCAAGCCAGTCCTCCACGCTCCGGCCGGTTTTCCGGGCGGCATTATAAAGATTGCCGCCATGATCCGGTATTTTTTCCATCGGGCATTCCTCCGTACTGCAATGTTAATCCGCCGGATATGAACCGCACCGTATGCAGGTATTCTATATCCGGACAAACCTTTCGCACGACGGCAACGGCCGCCGGAATTCGCCAACTGTCTTTTTCTGCAAACAGGATGCCCAACACCGTGCCGCTGTGGGCAACATTCAATCCGACTGCCCCTAACGCCGGAACAAGCTCTGCCAGAGTTTGCAGACAGGGTTTATATAAAATGGCCTGATTGGCCAATGCACTCAATGTCGCCCCCCGGCCGATCAGACTACAGTCGTTTGCGGCCAATCCCCGGATAACCAGTTCAGCAGCCGCCGCAACCGCTTCCTCTTTTTTCCGGTTCAGTCCGGCCAAATCCGTACGCTGATTAAATCCCAGCGTATCAACTTCTCCGCCGGCATCGAAAACCGCAATCCGCATCGGCGGCGGCGCGCCAAGCTGCCGCCGCAGTTCCCCTTTCACATGGTCAAACATAACCACCCCGGTATAAAAAATTCCGTCGGTCGGCTCAATTGACAGCGCTATATCGGCAATTTCATCCACCGTGAGCAATTTACCCAGCGTAGCAGCCGTAGCCTGGCAGGCGGCACTGATATCGGCGCTGCTCGAAGCCATTCCTTTTCCCATGGGAAGCTCGGAACGAACCACCACTTCGAAAGATTTACCCGCCACCGCCAGATATTCGGCCGTTTTAGCGACGGCAGCCAAAGTCTTAACACCGGCCGCCATACGGGGATGCTTTGGTGCCGGTCCGACTTCTACGGTAGAATATAAATCAATTGGACACGTAATTAAAAAATTTTGCTCCTTTATTGTTCCCTGCACCAGTTCCCCACACGAACCGGGAGCCTGTACTTTCGCCTTCATAGAATAACTCCTTACCGTTGCCTTCCCTCCGGTTTCAGCACCGGGACGCAGCAATCAAAATAAGAAAACCAGTAATATCAATACTTCAGACAGTTCCGTAACCGCGCCATAAACGTCGCCCGTCAGTCCTCCGAGCAGCCGGGTAACGTAACGGCAAAAAATAAGCGTAAATAAACTGGTAATGCCCCATCCGGCGACAGCCTCTTTACCCAGCGGAATAATAAAAAACGCCGTAAATAACGCCGCAGTCAGCAAAGCATGCCGGCCGGCAAATTGGGCAAAAGCTTTGCCGATTCCTTCCGGGCGGGCATAGGGAAAGAGGGTGATAGCCATAACCATGGAAAAACGGCCCAGTATAGGCATGGCAAATAAAGCAACCGGCAAAACGGAAGGGGATAGGTCCAAAAGCAAGGACCACTTAGCAAGCAACAGGATTCCGAAGGCAATGGCACCATTGGCCCCCACCCGGCTGTCCTTCATGATTTCCAGCATTTTTTCCCGGGAACGGCCGGAAAAAATGCCGTCCATGGTATCCATTAATCCATCGCAATGGAGACCGCCGGTAAGAAAAATATTGGCGGCAACAACCAAAACCGCGATTACATTCACCGGCATATACCGGGCCACAAGCGGCAAATATCCCTGCAGTAAATAATACAATGCCGCCAACAGAACGCCAAGTACGGCACCAACCAGGGGAAAATATTTAACGCTGCGGCCAAAATTTTCTGCCGACCATTCCTGTTGACGGGTAATGCGGATACGGGTTAAAAACTGTAAGCCTGTAAAAAAATCCTGCATATTTTCAAACCCGGCGCGAAAATGCGCCATCCTCCTTAAATCTGAAATTCCCGGCGGAAACAACAGTTCGTTCTAAATATGACGAAGCCAGTAAGACCCTAAGACTGTAAGCGCTAGAAATAAAGCCGTAGTCATATACATCATACGCACCGTTTGCTCGATATGACCTGGTTCCAGTTCCGTCAGTTTGTCTCCCATCGGAGCGCGAAGAGAGGCTACGCCGCCATAATAATTCAATCCCCCCAGGCGGACGCCGAGAGCGCCGGCAACGGCCGCTTCCGCAATCCCGCTGTTAGGACTGGGGTGTTTGGGCGCATCCCGCCAAATGGTCTTAAGGCACCGTTTCGTATTATAACCCAGAAAAAAGGCTGTGATTACAAGCAGCATTCCCGTTAACCGGGCGGGAACGTAATTGAAAATGTCATCCGTTCGGGCGGCCACTTTGCCAAAGTAGAAATATTTTTCATTTTTATATCCCACCATGGAATCCAGCGTGTTTACCGCCCGGTACAAAAAAGCCAGCGGCACCCCGCCAATAGCAGCATAAAACAGCGGAGAAATAATTCCGTCCACTATATTTTCCGCCACCGTTTCCACCGTCGCCCGGGTAACTTCCGCTACATCCAGGTGGCCCGTATCCCGCCCGACAATCCAGCCAACTTTAAAACGGGCCTGCTCCAAATCCCCGGCCGCTAAATAACCGCGGATTTCCCGCCCTGCCTCAGCCAGACTGCGCGGTGATATGGCAAACGACAAAAGAAGCGCACCGCCAAAAAAAGCCGCTGCCGGATGAAGACGATTCAGTCCGTACATTATCAGCCAGGTAATACCATAAGTGACTGTCAGCACAATGAATACCAAGACCGCGCCGGCAAACTGCTGCTGACGGCTAGAATTCCCGGTCCGGCGCAATTTTTTTTCCCAAGCGCTGATTAATTTGCCGATAATTACGACCGGATGCCAGTTTGAGCGAGGGTCGCCAAATAATCCGTCAAGCAGAACGGCGGTAAACAGAAAATATTGCTCCATTATTGATCACCCAGGATTTGATAAATCAAATCCATATTAAGACTTTTCCGTACTATATTGGCCAACTGGTTATAACTTTCCTCTTTCTCCGCCTGCACATCCCGGAAAACGGTTAACGGGTTCAGCCCCTTGCGAACCCGCAGGGCATCAATAACGGCCCGCCGGTAGCGGTTGTTATCGAAAATGCCATGAATGTAAGTCCCCATGACCAAGCCGTCTTTCCGTACCACTCCGTCGGGAGAAGCCGCCGGCTGACCGGACCGTCCGGTAATTTCAAAAGCGGGTTGCACCGGTGTTAAAAATTGGGTCCGCCCCATATGAATTTCATAACCGGTAAGTCCCTTCTCATTATAATTCAGTCCCAGAAAGCCTTGATTCGTGACATTGGCCGTTACCTGGTGCGTAATTTTTTCGGCCGCAAAAATGGTAATGGTATCAAGAAGCCCAATGCCTTCAATCCGGTCCCGGTCGGATTCCGTATGTTCGGGGTCCTGAATTTCCCGGCCCAGCATCTGATAACCGCCGCAGATTCCAACTACAGGTGTCCCTGTTTTTGCCAGTCCGGCAATGGCTTTGTCATAACCGTGCTGCTGTAAATAAAGTAAATCTTCAATGGTATTTTTACTGCCGGGTAAAATAATAAGATCGGGCTGTCCAATCATCTCTCCCTGGCGCACATACCGGACGGTAACATCCTCTTCGGCCGCCAAGGCGTCAAAATCGGTAAAATTGGAGATTTTAGGCAGACGCATAACGGCAATTTCAATCTCCCGGGACCCGGAATCCTGTTTATCATCCAAAGATACCGAATCCTCATCATCAATTCCCATACGTTCCATATAAGGAATTACACCCACTACGGGCTTGCCGGTCTTCTGCTCCAGAAACTGCAGGGCCGGTTCGAGCAGTTTTATATCGCCCCTGAATTTATTAATGACAATTCCTTTAACCAGCTCCCGCTCGTCAGGGTCCAGCAATTCCAACGTCCCGACGACGGAAGCCAGAGCACCGCCCCGGTCAATGTCTGCTACTAAAAGAACCGGCGCCGGGACCATCTTGGCTACCCGCATATTAACAATATCGTTGGCTTTCAAATTAACCTCGGCCGGACTGCCGGCTCCCTCAACGACTATGACGTCATAACGCTGCTGAAGGTTATGCAGACATTCCTTAATGGTAGTCAAGGCCCGCATACTGTATCCGTTATGATACTCTTGCGCCGACATGGTGCCGACCGGCCGCCCCATAACAATCACCTGGGAACAGGAATTGCCCGTAGGTTTCAATAAGACCGGGTTCATTTCCACACTTGGCGCCAACCCGGCCGCTTCCGCCTGAGCCACTTGCGCCCGGCCCATTTCCCCGCCGGTTTTGGTCACATAGGAATTTAAGGCCATATTCTGGGCCTTAAAGGGAACAACCCCGTAACCGTCCTGGAAAAAAATCCGGCAAAGCGCCGTTGTTACTATGCTTTTTCCCACATGGGAACTGGTTCCTTGCAGCATAATTGCTTTCGCCATCGTATTATCCCTCCTTACCCAGCGGAACGGCCAGTTTCTTTATTTCGATTGCCAGCCCGCTCACTACCAAATAGACCTCGGCGGCGGCGGCGGCCACTTTTTGATTCACCATTCCTGCCAAATCCCGATATTCCCGCGCCAAAGCATTTTCCGGCACAATGCCCATACCCACTTCATTCGTGACAAAAATCACTGTACTCTTGTCTGAACGGGCACAGGCCAGCAATTTTTCTATTTGGTCCATTACATAATTGGTCCTGTCGGCCCCTTGCCCGGGTGCATCGGGTCCTAGCAGCAAATTGCTGATATATAACGTCAAACAGTCAAAAAGCACTACCGAAGCGGCTGCAACGGCCTTTGCCATGGCATTATGGGCATCGTAAGGCGCTTCCAGCGTCTGCCATACTGCCGGACGGCGCTCCCGGTGCAGCCGGACCCGCCGGTCCATCTCTTTATCGAAAATCTGGGCCGTAGCAATATACACGACGGATTCGCCGCTGTTTGCCGCATACCTTTCGGCAAAAGTACTCTTGCCGCTCCGGGTTCCGCCCGTAACCAGCACAATTTTACCTGCCAATAGGATCCGCCCCCTTCTTTTCTGCTATATGCCAATCCGGTCGCTGCCGGCTTTGTCCATACCTCTTGCATTGAGTTATAAAATGAGCCGCCGCCCGTTCATTGCCGGCAAAATGCATATGCAGGTAGGATGCCAGCACATTATTAACGGCAAACCCGCCCGGATAGGTCTTACGGGTCCGCACTTTTTCGAAAGTAAAGGCCCAGGGGAAATCATCCTCTCCGCTTTGCGGCAGCATGCGGGAAAAATGAAACTCATGGCCTCGCAGGGTTTCTCCCTGATTACATAATATATTATGATTCCGGGCCGTCACTTCCACGTAACCGACCGTCTCCAATTTCGGCTGCATCGTACACACCGCCGGAATAAAGCCGGCCATAGCATGCGCCTTATGATTAAAATCCAGGATTTCCCGGCATAAATACATAAGTCCGCCGCATTCCGCGTAGACCGGCATTCCTGACTCACAAGCCCGGTGGACGG
This sequence comes from Allolucifera butyrica, assembly GCF_900476375.1. Classification (GTDB taxonomy): domain Bacteria; phylum Bacillota; class Negativicutes; order Sporomusales; family UPPP01; genus Lucifera; species Lucifera butyrica. The sequence goes on from NZ_UPPP01000068.1 coordinate 39,960, forward strand.
ACTGCCGCATTCCTGCATTGGCCGCTAATTGTTCAACAAACATCTCGGGAAAGCCGCCGCCCAAAATCAGCCCGTCCACTGCCGGTAATTTTTCCTCTCGCAGCGGACTGAAATAAACCAGCTCCGCTCCCAATCTTTCCAGAGTTTCCAGGCTTTCCGGATAATAAAAAGAAAATACCTCGTCCCGGGCAACGCCAATCCGCACTATTTTAGCCGGAAGCGCCCCGCCCCATTCCTCGACCGCTAAGGCCGGCGCCGTTCCGGCAATACCGGTCAGCCTGTCTAAATCCACCTGGCTGTTGATCTGGTCGGCTATATGGCTGACTATCACCGGCGCATCCATTTCCGTTACCGGTGTCAATCCAAGATGCCGTTCCGGCATAACCATGGCCTGGTCCCGCAAGATACAGCCAATCACCGGAATCCCAATAGGGCGCAGGGCGTCGCAAACCAGGTCTTTATGACTTGACGAGCCCAGGCGGTTTACAATAATGCCCGCGATATTCACTGCCGGATCATAGGTTTTAAAACCCAGAACGGTAGCGGCAACACTTTCTCCTGCCGACCGGGCATCGACGACCAGAATCACCGGGGCCTGCAGTATCTTGGCAATGGACGCCGTACTGCTGATTCCTTTTTTGCCGCCGTCATAAAGTCCCATGACCCCTTCAATAATCACCAGATCATTCCCTTTGGCCGTCTTGGCAAATACAGGCAGCAAATTTTCCGGCGCCACAAGCCAGGTGTCCAGATTATGCGCCGCCTTGCCGCTGGCGAGCCGGTGAAATCCGGGATCAATGTAGTCCGGCCCCACTTTATACGACTGCACTTCCCGGCCCAGTTGCCTTAGGGCCGCCAGCAGCCCGGTCACAACCGTCGTTTTTCCCACCCCGCTGTGAGTTCCGGCAATTACAAGCCGCGGCACTTCCTGGTAAACCATGCTTTCTCCCCCTAATGAACCTGCCCTCGTTCGAATGTTCGCCGCGCCTATTTTTAAGCAGGCTCCTAATATTCAATCCCGTGCCGGGCATCAATGCCCTGCAACGGCAGTGGATGCTTTACCGGGTAACATTCCGTTACACAATCGGCAATTTCTCTCAATGTCTCCGGCATAGACCGACCCGTAAAAACCAGAGTCATATGGGGCGGCCGTTGCCGGACCAGCTCAAGGACTGCTTCCGCACGAATCAGATTATGCTTAATCGCATGGCTGACTTCGTCCAGCACCAGGAGGTCGGCCTGGCCGCCGGCTATAATCCGGGCCGCAAAAGCCAGAGCTTGCGGCGCAAATTGATGGACCGGATTGCGGTTTTCGCGAAAACACAGCCCGCACTTTGTGCATTTTAACCGGCCCGTTCGAATCTCTTCCCCTATGGGACAGCCATAGCCAAACTGTTTTATTTCCAGATATGGCGCCAACCAGGCAGCGGCATATAATTCTCCCGTATAGCCGCCGCCTTTTAAGAATTGAACAATGACCGCCCGGCGCTCAATCAAGGCGGTTTGCAAAGCCATTCCCAGCGCCGCTGTGGTTTTTCCCTTACCACTGCCGGTAAATACATAAATTTTGGGCTCTTTTATTGCCATCATATTGGTTCCGGCATATACAGCAGCGCGTTCAGCGTTGCCGCGGCAATCGGGCTGCCGCCTTTATTCCCCTGAATCGTAATATAAGGCACCGGGGAAGAGGAAGCCAGTAATTCTTTCGACTCGCTGGCGCCGACAAAACCAACGGGAACCCCCACAATCAGCGCCGGCCGGACCGGCGTTTCCGCCATCAGGCGCAATATCTCAAATAAAGCGGTCGGTGCGTTGCCGATGGCTACCACAGCTCCGTCAAGATCCTGGCCAAAGGTCCGCATCGCCGCCATGGCCCGTGTGATTCCTGAACTCTTGGCTTGCCGGGCAACTTCTTCATCACCGATCAGACAGTGCACCTGGCCGCCATACTCCGCCAGCCGCCGTTTGTTAATTCCCGTCCGCACCATTTCCACGTCGCAAAAGACCGGACGGCCCTGCCGCAAGGCCTTACATCCCACCGCAATGGCTTGGGGATGTATTTTAATATGATTGGCGTAATCGGGGTCTCCGGCAGCATGAATAATACGTGAATAGACTTTCGTTGCCGCCTCGTCCAAATTGAGTCCGGCCAAATAGGGAGCAATCAGTTCCATGCTCCGGTGCTCAATGGTTTCAGGGTCTGTTATAAATTGCACCTCCCGGACCCGTTCCAGCAAAATATCGGCAATTCGCGGGTCAGGGCCGATATGAGCAGCCATGGTAATCGGCACTTGGGGATACATTTGGCGCAATCCCTCGATTTCTTCCGGTATGTCGGCCTGAATATGCATACCGTTGGCCAAAAACATCGGCACCACGATAATTTGAGTCGCCCCCCGGCCAAGCAGCCGTTTGGTTGCTTCCCCCAGACTCTGCAATCCCGACTGCCGGTTCATAATCGCTGTTTCTACCAGGTCGCTGCCGGCCTTTTCCTTAACCAGATCGGTGATTTGAAACGTTACCTTATTTGCTTCCCCCACACTGGCACGACTTCCATGCCCCAAAACCACAATGCCTGCTTTCACTTTATAACCTCCCTGACATAATGAATGGCATCCTCTATAGAATGAACTATTTCCTGATAATTAAGAGCGGGCCGGTCAATCACTAGCAGCGGCAGGGCTAATTCCATCGCCGCCGTAATTTTGGTATCGCTGCCGCCGATCCGGCCGCTGTTTTTCATAACCACTGCCCGGGCGCCATAGGCGCGAAACAAGGCAACATTCAATTCGTGCGAAAAAGGACCTTGCATGGCTATAATATCGCCCGGTTTATAACCCCACTGCAGGCAGTCGGCTAAAACAGCGGGCTCCGGCAGAACCCGGGCAATCAACCGGTGCGACTGTAAAAAGGGGCTTTCTTTAAATATTTTTAACCAACGACTGCCGGTAGTCAAAAAAACAACCTTGCCGAACAATGCGGCTCTTTCCGCCGCCACTGACGCGTCGGGCACAACGTATAGTTTTTCGTACGCCGGCAGTGGCACGGCCGGTCTTTCATACCGCACGTACCGGATGCCGGACCGCGCAGCGGCCGCCATGGCATTTTGCGAAACGTTGGCGGCGTATGGGTGACTCGCGTCCAGCAGCAGCCGGATTCGCCGTTCCCGGATTAAATTCACCATACCGTCTTCGTCCAGGGGCCGGCAATTTACCGCCAGTCCCGGATAGGCCGCCAGTTCCTGTCCATATTCAGTCGTTACGGAAACCATTACGCTATATCCGGCTTCCACGAGCAGCCGGCTGATTTCCCTGCCATCCTGCGTGCCGGCTAAAACCAGGATCATAATTGATACCCCCGGGGCGTGATCATCCGCCCGTTGGCGGTATAAGTCTGACTGTTGCCAATAATAACCAGGGAAAACATGTCAATGGTTTCCTGCGTAAAATGAGCCAAATCGGAAAGAATCACATTTTCGCCGGAACGTGTGGCCTGCCGCACAATGCCAACCGGCGTGGCAGCATCCCGGTACTTTAATACGACTTCCCGCACCTCTTCAATTTGCGTAACCCGCTTCGTACTTTTAGGGTTATAGAAAGCCATAACGAAATCAGCCTGCGCCGCCAATTCCACCCGCTTACGGATCACTTCCCAGGGCGTTAGCAAATTACTTAGACTGATCACCGCAAAATCATGCATCAGCGGCGCTCCCAATAAGGCTGCTGCGGCGCTTACGGCGCTTATGCCGGGTACAATCTGCACATCCGGCCGCTGTTCCGCCGGCCCTTTCATAACCAGTTCCAGGACAAGCCCCGCCATGCCGTAAACTCCCGGGTCGCCGCTCGAAACAACAACGACATTTTTTCCGGCCCTTGCCTGGTCTACCGCCGCCTGGCAGCGGTCAATCTCCTGCATCATACCGGTGGCGAGAATTTCTTTGCCCGCCAACAATTCCATGATTAGCTCCAAATAGGTATCGTAACCCACAACAAGATCCGCCGCCTGAATGGCTTCTTGGGCTCGCGGCGTCATATCGCTTAAATGACCGGGGCCGATTCCCACGACGGATACTTTACCTCGGCAATGGCTATGGTTAGATTCTGATAAACGGTCTTGGGCAACAGCAGTTTGTCTGTTTGCCCCCCCAACAAGGCTGCCGCTTCGCATATATTTCCCACTCCTATCTTTTCCTGGACAAAACCGGAAACCGGCAGTCCGTAATCGTCAATGCATTGCTGCAACTGTTCGTTTGTATACAGTTCCAACGGGATTACCATTTGCTGTACTGCTGCCAGTATCCCGATTTCTTCCTGTTTCACCACGGTTGTGCCGATTACGGCCACACTTTTCATGGTCCGCCCGACTTTTTTGCAGGCATCGTCCAGGGCGGCAAAGATTTCGGCGCTGGTTGTCCCCCGCCGGCAGCCGATGCCTACCGCCAGCGTAGCCGGCCGCAAATAGACATGCCGTTTTACCATATATAAATCTTTATCGGTTATAACAACTGCGGCATCATATTCCTCAACCCGGTTTAAATGAGCCATATCCACAAAATGAATTCCCATCTCTTCCGCCACTTGGTCATAGTGCTGCGCATTAGGCAGCGAAGGATCCAGAAAAAAAGTAACCCGTTCCCCCTGAACAATGGCGGCATTAATATGTTTCAGCTCTTCCCAGGGATCAATCATCAGATCGAGTTTCACCGCTAATACATCAGGTGCCGGTTTTTGCGCCACATCGGTAGCCGTGGTAATTACCGCTTTGGCTCCCACCGCCCGGGCCACCTTCTGGGTCAGTTCATTGGCACCGCCGATATGACCGGACAATAGACTGATCGCATAATCACCGGCTTCATCCATTACGACCACCGCCGGATCATACCGTTTATCCCGTACATGCGGCGCGATGACACGCACAACAATCCCGGCAGCCATAATAAAAATCAATCCGTCATATTGATAAAATATTTTTGCGACTAATTCGCTCAATGAATCAAATTCAGAATCCGCCTTAACCGGATTGCGCCCGACTCTTGCATAAACATCAATAGGAATATTCAAAACATCCGCCAGATGCCGGGCTAAAATAGCGCCGTTGCTCGTCACCGAAATTACCGCCAGTTTCATTTTGCCTCCCTGAACATGTGCCCGAAATCAGCGGCATAGAGCCGTGATAAGGCATAATTGCTGTCTAAACATTTCCCCACAACAATCATCGCCGTCCTGTCAATACTTGCTGCAGCAACCTGCCCGGCAACCGCATCCAACCGGCTGCGGATAATTTTCTCATCCGGCCAGGATGCCTTTTGCACCACTGCCACCGGGGTATCCGGCGGGTATCCCCCCTCCATAAGTTCCCGGATCACGTCATCCAGCATGTGAATACTCAGAAAAATACACATTGTGGCATTATGGCTGGCCAGCAATGCCAGTTTTTCCTTAGCCGGCACCGGCGTCCGCCCTTCCATGCGGGTAATGATTACCGTTTGCGACACATCCGGCAAGGTGTATTCCTGTCGCAGGGCCGCCGCCACAGCCAAAAACGAACTCACTCCCGGCACAACGGTATAAGGGATATTTTTTTGTTCCAGGGCATCCATTTGTTCCTGAATGGCGCCGTAAATACTGGGATCTCCGGTATGCAGCCGTACCACCTTTTTCCCTTTGGCTACCGCTGCCTCGATAACCGCTATTACTTCTTCCAGCGTCATGGTAGCGCTATTATAAACAGCGGCATCGGCGCGGACAAATTGGAGCAGCGCCGGATTCACCAGCGAGCCGGCATAAATAACCGTATCAGCTTCCGTCAACAGCCGCTGCCCTTTCAGCGTAATGAGCTCAGGATCGCCCGGCCCCGCCCCCACAAAATATACGTGCATTTAAAATCCCTCTCTTTTTACTAAAATCAGGGACAGATAATCCCTTTTCCGGTTCCGGAGACAATCCAGATCGTAACTGATAAACTGGTCAGGATAGCCCAGTTTGCTGATATAAACCGACTTTTCTTTCAACCCCGTTTTTTCCAGCACGGACACAATTTCCTCATATTTGCCGGCAACTTTCATCAAGACGGCATTAGGAAACTCTTGTAAAATCGAATACAATTCCTGCGGATCATCAACGGCCGGTATTATAGCCAGTTTTTCATTTCCCTCGGCTAAAGCCGCATTGATATGCGCCGCTGCGGCCGCAAAAGAGGTTATGCCGGGTATACTTTCCACTTCCACTTCGGGCAGCAGGACTTTTACCCTTTTCAATAAATAGGAGTATGTACTAAAGAGCATTGCGTCGCCGATGGTAAGAAAAGCGACATGTTTGCCTTCGCGCAATTCGGCGGCAATCCGCTCCGCTCCCCGCTGCCATTCAGCCTCTAAAACGTTTTTATCCCGTGTCATAGGGGTAAAAACCTCCATAACCTGAGTCGCTGCCGGTATATAGGCACCGGCAACTTTTAAGGCCACACTGTCATTATCCAGACTGGACCGGGGTACACAAATCACATCTACGCTTTTTAATACTTCCGCCGCTTTGATTGTAAGCAGTTCAGGCGCCCCGGGTCCAACGCCGATTCCATAAAATTTACCTGTCATGTTGTGCTCCTTTACTGCAAGATATAATGTATACCGGATTGAGAGCCTGAAACATATGGTGGGCGGCAACCCGCCGCACCCTGGTTACTTGCAGGCCCGACGCCTCACATTGGTATTCCGGCATGGAATCCACAATAGTCAGGGCTTTATGCAGGGTTTCCACGGTAACCGCCGTAATAACCATCCGGCCGCCTGTTTTTAAGAGCGGATCGGCGTATTGAATGATTTCCGTCAAATAGCCGCCGCTCCCACCTACCAGAATCACATCGACCGGCGGCAGTCCGCTCAGTGCCGCCGGCGCAGATCCATGAATCACCGAAAGATTGCCGACGCCAAATTGCACCGCATTGGCCGCAATAAGGTCAATACCTTCCTGTTCCCTTTCGATGGCAAAAACTTGTCCGCCCGTGGCTTGCAGCGCCGCTTCCACCGACAGGGAACCCGTTCCGGCGCCGATATCAATAATAATATCCTTTGGACCGATCTGCGCCTTGGCAAGCACCATCAACCGTATTTCCTGTTTGGTCATAGGAATTTGTCCCCGTTTGAATTTTTCGTCCGGAATACCGGGAAAATACGGCCTCATCCCTTCACCACCATTACACAATGATTATATCCGTCTAATTGGGCAGCCTGTTCCAAGGTCGCTGCGCAGATTTCTTCCGTATCGTAGGAAAGGTTGGCACACAACCAGGTTTTCGCAGCGGCGGGCCAGCCGCGTTCCAGCAGCAACTGGCTAATCTTCCGGGGATTGTATTCCCGGTCGGTCAGAATGCCCAGTTTTTTATTTGCCTCATAGGCGAGAACCCCGTCATTCACTTTGCGGCCATGCAGACTCACCAACACGGCATCCTGCCATATTTCACCCAAGCGGGCGAAAGCAAGCTGCAGGGAACTAATGCCCGGTATTACCGTAACCGCTTCCGGCGGAAACTCCTGGCGGAGAGCTGCCAACAGACTGTAAAAACCGGGATCGCCGGAAACCAGTACCACCACTTCGCATTCCTGTCTCTTTTGCCGTATAAAAGCCAAAACAGCCGGAATATCCCGGTCAATCACATATGTTTCTACTTCCGCCGCAAAGGCAGCCAGCGCCCGCGCACTGCCCACCAGAACGGCGGCCCGGTCGATCGCCCTCTGGCTGACCGGCGGTAAATAATCAGGTGAACCGGGACCGATTCCCACTACGATAATTTTATGTTCCATCCCAAACTGCCCCCAATCAATTCCGCGCTATGATCCATTCCCAGGATATCCCCCTGCAGAGTGACAATCACCGTACCTACGGTCAGATCGTTAAACACATAGCGCATAGCCCGCAGGCTGGCCCGTTCCGCCAGCACGGTATATACTTTTGCCATTCCATACCGCTGAATCACGTCCATGGCCGCCTCGGTCGTTGCACAGGCCAGAATTTCCTGAACGCCCGTTTGCGGTGCACCGCCGGCAGCCATATAGGCGGCAATCGTTTCCATGCGGCCGTCCGCCATCCGGTTATGGGTGTGAAAAATCCCGGCGGCAACTTTGACCACCTTTCCTAAGTGACCGAAAAGCAAAACCCGCGAGACTCCTAATTTTACAGCATTCTCCAGCATATGTCCTATAAAATTGCTGGTTTGCACCACCGCATCTGCCGGCAGGTGATAACGGTTCACCGCCGCATTCTGGCCGATTCTGCCGGGAACAAAAACAATATCCTGGAAACCAAGCGCCTTAACCACACTGATTTGCGGTACTAAAGAAGCTTTAAACGCTTCTTCCGACATCGGTTCAACAATCCCGGTCGTACCGATAATCGATATGCCGCCTTCAATCCCTAAAACAGGATTTAACGTTCGAGTCGCCAATTCCCGTCCCCCTTCAACAATAACCGTAACAACGGCTCCGCTTTGAGGGGGCAGAACCTCCCGCACAGCCTGCTCAATCATAATACGGGGCCCGGGGTTGATGGCCGGCTGTCCCACCGGAACAGACAGTCCCGGCTTGGTTACCGTCCCTACGCCTTCGCCCGCTTTGAGCAAAATCCCCTCGTTACCGGTAAACTCCACCGTAACGATAATTTTAGCGCCATTGGTAATATCCGGATCATCGCCGGCGTCTTTAATTACCATGGCGGTACCGCCATTGGGGTTCGCCCGGCTCCAGGCCACAGGCACCACAATCGTTCTGCCTTGCGGGGAAACAATCCGGACTTCGGCTGCAGCTTGTCCGGTTCCGGCCAAAATAGCGGCCTTGGCCGCACCGGCGGCACAAGCACCGGTAGTGATACCGCTGCGTAACAACTTTTCGGCAGACAATAAAAAACCCCCTTATGCAGGGAGTATACTCATAACAATTTATGATATACCCACCTGCCTATCTCTCGTAGGTCATAACGGCGTGTGTTAGAACAGGCAGGTCTCCTGGCTTTGGTTCATCGCTCAGCTAACCTTCCCGGAATCATTCCAGTGGTCTTAACTAGCTGCGCTCATCCAATACAGTGGCGGGACCGCGCCGGCTTTGCACCGGACTTCCCTTTTAAGCAAATGCACCCATTCCCTCAAAACAACCTATGTATTTGTCCGACTTTATACAATATTACCATATTTTATTTCTATATTCCAGCTAGCCGGCCATATTCCTGCTTATCACAACAGCAACAGCGCAAAATTCATTTTCAACTGCGTCCCGTTTTCCTTAACCGTTCTGCCGGCTGCGCCCCAGGTCGAAACCAAGTTCCAGGGCCTTCTGGTTCTTTTCTTCCGTTCCCTTGGGAACCCTGGATAAAACGGCCTGTATCAAAGAATGTTCCCGGACAAGACCCGTGCTTCCCACTAAAGCACCCAAAGCAATAATATTGGCAAACATGGGGTTGCCAAGCTGCTCCCGGGCCGTTTGCGTAATGGGCAACCGTAAAATAGAGGCGTCAATTGCGGGGATTTCTTTAACCAGAGTAGTGTCTACAATTAGCTTTCCGCCTTGTTTCAGTATTCCGGCATATTTCGCACAGGCCTCCTGACTCATAGCCAATAAAAGGTCCGCCGTTAATACTTTGGGATAATCAATAACCTGATCACTGATTATGACCTCGGATTTACTGGCGCCCCCCCGTGCTTCCGGACCATAGGACTGCGTCTGTACAGCTTGTTTACCCTCCAGGATAGCCGCCTCCGCCAAAATGATACCGGCCAGAATCAACCCTTGTCCGCCTGTTCCGCTTAGACTAATCTGCCACATTCGTTCATTCCCCCTTTTTCTGCGCCCGGGCTATTAATTTTTCATACTCGGCCGTATATTCCGGGGCTAAAGAGTGATGCAACTCGCCGATGACAAATTTATCCTGCATGGTTTCCGGCGGCAGCTTCGCTGCGGCTTGAGCCATTACGGCATGGTCGCGCTGCCATTCCAGCATCTTAGCCGCCGATCCCATTTTATTTTTCCGGCCAAAAGAAATGGGGCATTGCGTAATCCCGTCAATTACCGAAAAACCTTTATTTTGAATTCCCTTGGTAATTAAATCTGTCAACAGATTGGCATGATAGGCCGTTCCCCGGGCCACGTAGGTAGCTCCGGCCGCAATAGCCAAAGCGGCAATATCAAAGGGACGTTCTATATGCCCCAGCGGGGCCGTTGTTGCTTTGCTGCCCGGAGGCGTCAGCGGCGAATACTGGCCGCCCGTCATACCGTATATGCTGTTATTGAATATAATCGTGGTGATATCAATATTTCTGCGGGCGGCATGGATAAAGTGATTGCCGCCAATGGCAGTACAATCTCCATCGCCCGTAATTACCAGCACATTCAAATCCGGTTTAGCCAGTTTAATACCGGTGGCGAATGTCAACGCCCGGCCGTGAGCCGTATGGACGGTATTGAAATTCATATAGCCCGAAGCACGGGAGGAACAGCCGATTCCCGACACGATCACCGTTTTCTTCTGGTCTAAGTTGAGTGTGTCAATGGAACGCAAAATCGCTGCCAGCAAAATGCCGTTGCCGCAGCCCGGGCACCAGATATGGGGCAAAGCTGAACTGCGTATATATCTCTCAAAATCTGCCATTACCGAATTCCTCCTGCTGCGGTCAAGATGGGGGACAATATTTCTTCCGGTTTGAATAATTCACCGTCAACCCTCGTTACCGAAACGACTTTGTCCCTGCCTGCATATCTTTCAATTTCGCCCGCCAATTGTCCATAATTCATTTCCGGCACAATTACCTTACGGGCAGAACGGGTCACCTTTTGCACAACTTGTACCGGGAATGGCCAAATGGTAATTAATTTCAGCAGACCGGCTTTGATCCCCCGCTCCCGCGCCGCTTTCACGGCGGCAATTGCGGCCCGGGAAGAACCGCCGTAGGCGATTACCACATATTCGGCATCGTCCAGATAATCTTCCGTATACAATGTGATCTCATCAGAATGCATTTCCAGTTTGGTATGCAGCCGCCGGATCAGTTCATCCGTCATTGACACGGATTGAACCGGCATCCCGCTGTAATTATGGACCAGACCGGTTACATGATAATAATATCCTTCGCCAAATGGCGCCATACTGGGAACTCCGTCGGCATCCGGCTTATAAGCCAGATATTCTGCCGGCGGCACGGACGGAAGTTTACGGTTGACAATCTCAATGCTTGACCATGCCGGCAGTTCAACCCGCTCCCGCATATGTCCAATTACTTCATCCAACAGTAAAATGACCGGAACCCGAAATTGCTCGGAGAAATTAACCGCTTTCACTGTGATGTCAAAACACTCCCGGACAGAGCCCGGTGATAATACAATGACGCCGTGGTCGCCATGAGTTCCCCACCGGGCCTGCATCACGTCGCCTTGAGCCGGCGAGGTCGGTTTTCCCGTACTCGGACCCAAACGCTGCACATTAACGATGACTACGGGGATTTCAGCCATAGCCGCATAACCAATAAGTTCCTGTTTTAACGAAAATCCGGGACCACTGGTCGCCGTGATTGCTTTGGCTCCCGTAAGGGCGGCGCCGCATACCGCTCCCATGCTGGCAATCTCATCTTCCATCTGAATAAATTTACCACCCAGTTTTGGCAAACTTTCGGCCAGTATTTCAGCAATTTCCGTGCTGGGAGTAATCGGGTAACCGGCAAAAAAAGATACGCCCGCGGCCAGCGCTCCTTCCGTACAAGCCTGGTTGCCCTGCATTAAACGCGCTTTCGTCATTTTGCTTTCCCTTTCCCTTCTCTGACGACTTTTATGGCAAAGTCAGGACACCTCAATTCACATTGGCCGCAGCGAATGCATTTGTCAGCATCTTTAATATAAATTTTTCCCAATTCATTCAGGCCAAGAATTTTTTGGGGACAAAATGACACGCAAATGCCACATCCCTTGCAAAATTTCTGGTTTAGCTCCAAACTCATTCTTACATCCTCCCCCCGGTATCAACAAGCAGGTTGCCTTATTATGGATAATTGTTGTTTACCCTATACATTATAGCAGACAGGTTGTTCCTATGAAACCCAAATTTCGCATTCTGCCAGGTTTTTTGACAACTTGGCGAGCCGGCGTTTCAATGGTATAATTTTGAATGACAATAGAGAGGATGTGTCCAATATGCTGATCCAGGATGTAAACCTAGCCGTAACTTTAGCCCGCACCTTATGGTTTAATACCTATCGCGGCAAAGTAACGGATGAACTTGACAATTATCTTGCCACCCTTCGTATCATTCCCTGCCTGCCTTTAGACCGTTCCGAAGTACCCGCGGATGCTCCGGAGGTTATTCCCTATCTGCTTGTGCTGGTGGAAGATGCCGTCATGGAAGCCGCCGACCTGATTCCTTTTGAAAGTAAACTGTCGGAAGTTTTACTGCCCCAAATGCAGCGGGAGCATTTTAGACCGGAATTTTGCCATTTTGTTTATCCCAGTCCTTCTTATATGGCTCAAGGAAACGGAAGTTCTAAAATAAATTGAGACCCTCACTGAGGGTCTCAATTTATTTTTTCCGCCCGGACATTTTTCTTTTCATATAACGTACTGACTCCATACTCCGCTACGGGTATATAATCGGCGGCAAAATTCTCCCGCAAAAAGCCTTGCTGCGCTTTTTTTACCAAAATATAGACAGGTTCGTTCTGCGCCGTGCGGCGGCAAAACGCCGTAACCGACTCTACGGGCATCGTGTATTTTTCTGCCCAAACACCGTTATTCACCGCGGATTCCCGGTCATCTGCCAAATGGGGAATTATATAGCCGCTGTAAAAGACGGCGGAAGTGGAATATTCGCCATAGGATGCCACGACGGCCCCCGTTGGCGGCAGTATTTTTACGATATTCTTATCCGAACGGCCGGCAGCCATGGGAATCAGCGTTGAATGAATTAATACCAGACTGACTATACCGGCGATCATTGCCGTCACGATAGGAAAATGACGTACATTGCCGCGAACCTGCATCCAGATAACAACCAGAAGGCTAATAGCAAGAACCGGCAGCAATATCAGCCGGCCATCTCCGGTTTCCGCAGCCAGCCGGTTGCCAAGTCCGGCCATAATTAAAAGCATAAAAACAGTAGGCAGGGAAAGCCACAGCCACTTTCCCCTTTCCGGTATGCGCTGCATAGTATAAAGGCAAGAAGCCATCCAAAGAGCCGCGGGAAAGGCGGCCGGAAACACATAGGTTGGATACTTGGTGGCCATTAATGTATAAAAACCGATTGTGCCGCCCAGCCAGGAGCCAAAATAAGCAATATGAGGCAGGCGTTCCTTTTTGATAATTCCCACCAAGGTCCGGAATAATACGCCGCTCCAGGGCAACAGGCTAACCGGAAACAATACCAGATAATAATAAAAGACGTTATCTTTGGGATGTTCGGAAACGGTAGCCCGGATCAAATTATTCAGTCCGAAAAACATAGTAATAAAATCCCGGCCATGTTCGTAATACATGGCAATATACCAGGGAGCAGCTATTAAACAGGCTAATAAAATACCCGGCAGCAAATAAACTCTCCCCAGCAGCCGCCATTGCCGCGTTACCACCATATAGATAAAAATGATGATAGCCGGAAGAACAAGACCCACCGGCCCTTTGGTCAACACAGCCAGCCCGGCGGCGGCATAAGCTGCCAGGTACCAATAAATCCGTTTGTTACGAATGCCTAAATAAAAAGTCGCCAAAGAAACACTGGAAAAGAAAAACAACACGTCATCCGTAATAATCATTCGGGCTAAAATCCAAAACTCTAACGATGTTCCTAAAATCAACGCGGCATACAGGGCCGTCTTTTTATTGCCGAACAGTTTTTCCGCAAACCAGAAAATAAAAGCGATACTGGCCGCGCTAAATAGGGCGGAGGGAAAACGGGCTGCAAATTCGGTGATACCAAACAGCTTATAACTAAAGGCAATCAGCCAGTAAATCATAACCGGTTTATCGAACCAAAAGTGCCCGTAAATTTGCGGCGACAACCAATTGCCACTCAAAATCATTTCTTTGGCCGTAAGGGCATAATTCGATTCAACCGGGTCCGTGACCGGAATGGATGCATTCATTGCTAAATAAAAAAGCAATGCCAGGATAAAAATAGGCCCGAAGGTCAAGCGCCGCATACTACTCCTCCATTACTTCTTAAAAATAACTACTTTATCGGCCGCTTCGGCAATTATGCTACTTGTACTGCGGAGGTTTTCCGGCAAGCTTTTATACTCTTGCTGCCGCATGACAAAATAAGCCCGGTGCTGGCTTGCCAGCTTTTGTTCCAATTCCGGATAGGCCTTCAATTCTTTCCCGTAGATATTACTGTAAAAAGTAAATCCCGGATGTAGGAATTTCATGATGTAAACCGGCGATTGACCATCGTACCTGGTTACAAACTCCCGGGCGATGGTTTTGGTACTAAACCGCGGCGCCACTGCCGGAAACAGCAAAGTCACCAGAACCAGGGAAAACAGGGTTATCCCGGCCACTTGCGACCAAAAAGCTTTTTCACTGTCACGCCGCCAATTATAAAACCAGACCGCCAGCGTCATTAATATAAAAATACCTGCCGACACCATTGCACCAGGACTCAACTCGGGCATAGTCTTTACGGCAAACAGCAAGCCTGCGGTCAGGACGGTGACCAAACCCGTTAAAATAACAGACCAGCCAATATTGCGCCCGGGACGGCGCTGCTGCCACAAGCGGCTGAGGTACCATCCCGTTATCATAGCCAACGGCGGAAACACCGGCAGGATATAAGAAACTAATTTCGTTTGGGAGATGGAAAAAAACAGGAAAATAAACCAGGCCCAAATATTTAAAAATAATAAACGGGAAGACTCCTTAGGCTTACTATCGCGAAAAGAAGCCCATACCGACTGCAGTAAAACAGCCGACCAGGGGAAAAAACCCACAATCAGTACGGGAATAAAATAATACCAGAGTACCCCTTCCGGATGCTCCGGGGAAGTAAAACGGGTAATATTATTAAAACCGATGAACGTGTCAATAAAAGCCTTGCCGTGAATACTGTACATCATCCAATACCAGGGAACGGCAGCGACAGCGAACAATAACGCACCGCTAAACACTTTCATCCGTTTCATTTCCCCGAAAGAGCGGGTGAACAGCATATATAAAAAGATGATCGCCCCCGGGAACAAGAAGCCTATGGGACCTTTTGTCACCGTGGCAAGACCGGCAAACAGATACATCCAGTAATATTTTTGTTCCATATAGGCCCATAAACAAAAGGTGAGAAATAAAGTCAGTGTAATGTCGGTCACCGCTGCTTTAGCCAAATAAAAATATTCAATACTTGTCAGCAATACCAACGCCGCTGCCAAACCAGCCTGCCCATGAAACAGCCGTTTTCCGGCCAGATAAACACCCAGCACGCAAACAACCGCCAGTACAGCGGAAGGAAACCGGGCAGCAAACTCATTGGCGCCAAAAACCTGAAAACTGCCGGCTGCAAGCCAATAATACATAGGGGGCTTGTCATACCAATATTCACCATAAATTCGCGGTGAAATAAAGTCCTGAAATTGAATCATTTCTTTCGGCGTTTCGGCATAAACCGGTTCATCCGGATCAAGCAGCGCAATTCCCCCCAGATTAAAAAATATAATCAGTGAGGAAACGATTGCCACCAGCCAAAATCCTGCACCTTTCATTTCGAACCCTCCTGCGATTATGATTTCCTGCCGCACGAAAAGTAGTCAATCGTCCTGGCCAGCCCCTTCACCAAATCCGTCTGCGGCTGCCATTTTAAATCATGAACCGCAGCCGCGTTCGACAACGAAGACCGGTAAATGTCGCCTTCCCGGGCCGGCAAATAATTCCGCGTAACGGAGCGCCCCAAGACTTCGGACATTACGTCAATTAACGTATTCACACTTGTCTCCGTTTGGGTGCTTATGTTATAAACCCGGTTGCAATCCGTCGCCAATAGCGCCGCATAATTGGCGGCCGCTACGTCCCCTACATAAATAAAATCACGGGTTTGACCGCCGTCGCCAAAGATATTGACCGGCTCCTGTGCGGCCATTTTGCGGGTGAAAATGCTGACAACACCGCCCTCACCGGCATCTCCCTGACGCTCGCCGTATACATTGGCATAGCGCAAAGCGGCATATTCCAAACCGTAGAGTTCCTGATACAGCGCCAAATAACGTTCAACCGTCAGTTTACTCAAACCGTAAAAGGAAGTAGGACGGACCACGGTTGTTTCCACGACGGGCAAGGTATCGACATCACCGTAAACCGCTGCGCTGGAGGCAGCGGTAATCCGCTTTACACCGGTCTTCCGGCAAGCCTCTAAGAGATTTACCGTTCCCAGAATATTAACCCGGCAGTCAAAATGAGGATCATCCAGTGATTTCGGCACCATCGTCTGCGCCGCCTGATGAATGACATAATCAAAATGTTCCCGTTGAAACAGGGGCAACAGTTGTTCGCTGCCAAGATCCATTTCCACCAATTCAATCCCTTGCGGCAAGTTTGTCCGCAAGCCGGTGCTGAAATTATCAAGCACCACCACCCGGCAACCTGCCGCCAATAATTTATCTACAATATGGGAACCGATAAATCCGGCCCCGCCTGTTACTAAAACTTTCATTTTCAATTCAGATTCCCTCCTATTTTAATTCCCTGGTTATAAAATCCCGGCCAAATGTTTTGACCGTAAAATACAATCCGATACTAAACGGTAAATATTCCGCCAGTATCCGCCAGGCTACCGCCAATATGCCGACTGTCCCCGGCGGTAAAAAATTGCCGAACAACAGGACAAAGCCGCCTTCCGCCACGCCGGAGCCGCCGGGAGTCGGCGCAAAATATAATATTACGTTTAAAAAAATCATCCGGCCCAAGATTATCCACCAATTAAATGCGGCCCCAATTCCCATAAACAGTACCGGCACCATGCTATACATTGCCACCAGGCTGGCTGCCGACTCGACAAACACTCTCAGCATGCTGCCCGGCGCAGAAGCCAGTAAAAATACAGCCCCGCGCACATCACGGTATACCAGGAAAATCCGCCGCCGCCGGTCGGGCTGTAACTTCTTGGTCAAGCGAATCAATAAATAATTTGGTATTCTGGTACGAAAGAGCCAGATGCCGGCTACTATGCCCGCTATCAGCAGGGTGGAAGCAGCAACAAGGGTTCGCTCGGAAATCCAGGGTACCAACCCCGGATCATAAAAAAAGATTAAGGGTTGACAAACCAGTAAAAACAATATGGACAATATCGTCCTCACCAGTACGACCACCGTAGCCTTACCGGTCGGAACTCCGGCCCGCCGCAAAAACATCACCTGCGCCACGGCGCCACCGGCTGCTCCCGGCGTCAGCACAGCCAGAAAATAGTTGCTGAAAATAACTTGCACGCCCTGATAAAGAGAAATCCGTTCTCCGGAAATTCGGACGAGATGCATTAGGCGCGTCCCGTCAAAATACATGCCGAGCGCTAATAACAGCAAAGCGGCAACCAGGGACCACGGGCGAAAAACATTCAGGCTCTTCAGCGTATGAATATCGACCGTATAGTAAACAACGGCGGCGGAAATGCCGGCAATCAATAAAAACAATACAGTCAGCCGCTTATAAAATTTGTTCATGCGCCAACTCCCTGAACGAAAGCAATCGAATGTGATTTTGGTCCACGCAATAACGCAGCCGGGGATCACGAACCGCGTCTAATTCTTCCTGCCAGTGATAATTCCAGCCATACCTTTCATTCAAACTTTGATTCTCCAAGCCGGGATGGATCATGATTTCCGCGGTCCCATCCGGCAGTCGCCGGACAATATTTAAAAGATACTCCGCCTGCATATTGCCGCCGGCCAGCATGCCGAAAAAATGATCAGGGATGGCTAAGCCCCGCCGTTTCGCTCTTTTGCGCGCCCGTCCCGCTAAAAACGTAAGGCCGTTCCGGGCCAGTGTCCGGAATAGTTTTCGCGGATAGCCGCCGAAAAAGAAAATGGCCTCATCAGGAATCCGCATCGCCGGAATGGAGTATTGGTCGCAAAGGTCCAGGACAATATCGAAGATTCCCGGCAAAATATGCAGGTGCTGATGACTGTCTACATGCGTTATGGCGACGCCGCCGGCCCGAATTTTTTCAATTTGAGCCGTAAGTTCAAGCCGTACATCCTTAAGCCGGATTCGTCCGGCAAAAAACTGCTTAAAAAAGTCCCCATAACCGGCTGCAAAGTTTCCGTCCTCATTAACCAGCGACGCAATCTCCCCGGCAGGAGCAACCGGTTGGGCTCCGACCAGCGTTAAATGAACTCCCACGCCAAGTCCGGGATTACCACCGGTCAGATCAACGGCATGTTGAAAGGCCGGTCCTCCGGCCATAAGGGATGTACTGGTAATACAGCCGTTTTTATATCCTTCAATAATTCCTAAATTTACCTTTTCGTGCAAACCGAAATCATCCGCATTAATAATAATCTGTTTCATATGCAACCCTTAAATTTTATTTTTTGGCAACCCTAAAAATAAATGAATCTATCGTATATGTTAACATGGGTGGATGAATATGGCAAATAATTTACAAATTCCGCTATATTCTTTCCCGTATACTTTAACCCAAAGTTCTTATACTAATGTCTGTAGTACAAAATATTTTTTAAAAGGAGGTTTGCTTGTGAAAAAGTCAAGCTCTGCTACCGGTTCCAACAAAACTGCCGGCACATTAACAGCACAATATGACATTCACGGTGACTACTCCTCCCAGTCATCCGACAGCGCCGTCGGCCAGACAACGGACCAAACGATGACAAACCAAACGGCTACCGATAAAGCAACTAATAAAGCAACCAGCAAAGTACTGACTTCCCAGTATGATATCAACAGCGACTAAGTAAGGGAATGAAATGATTTGACAAAACAGGGAAGCCGTTAAAGCTTCCCTGTTTTTACCCGTGATTTTCGCAGCCGCCGGCCCGATAGTGACGTTTCAAAGCATTCAATATAGGAAATTTCTTGGTCGCTCAGATTATAAATGTGATAAACAAGCTGATTTAAATATTCATCAAATGCTTTTATTTTATAATTCATCACCGGGTCTCCCGCTTTTTCCCGCTTCACGCATTCCATCATTGTTTTTACTAAAGAAGGAGCTTGCTGGTTCAATTCGGCGTGAAAGAAAACCGGCAGCCGTTCTAACGTCTCAATATCGGTTTGAGCCATGGACCGGCCGTATTCCATACTGACTACATGATAGTAAAAAGACATTAAACGGGAATTAATCAGTAATACCAGATAGTCCAGCCTCATTACCGGGTCCGCCAGCGTAAAATGGTGAATATTGTTTAAGTGGTAAAACCCTTCTGCATCAATGGCGGCAATCAAACTATCCCCGGTTTGCCGGATTAGGATTTTTCGCTGTTTAATCGTCTCCGTCCGCCAGCCGCCTTTATATAACAAATCAGGATCAATATTCAGCCAATGCCCTTCGTAATGAATACCGTAACGGCAAATTTGACTGCCTGATACCAGGCCCCGCTGCCAGGCCGGCCCCTGCGGGGAAGTCGCAATGATGTCCCGTTGCCGCAAGACCGAACGAAGACCGGTATGGCCGGTGGCAAAGGTTCCCAACGCTGTGCCGGCGGCATCTATTTTATCAATCAGCACCTTAGCCGCAGAATCAAAAAAAAGCCGGAAGCGCTGATAGGGCAGCGTGGCAAAATAATTTTGCTCATATTGGCATAAAAAGGACTGACCGGATAACCCCAGCTTAGTATCCGCCCGGTAGACGCGGACTCGCTGTGTCTGGCGCAACTCCGCCTTCTCTTCCCGGCGCAAAATACAGATTGCCGAATAGCCTGTCGACGCATTCTTAAATACGTTGGCGGAAATGTGAGCCAACGCTTCGATCGCCGTGTGGTCCATAATGTACTTACGGATTTTGGAATAATAACGTCCCAGTAAAAAACTATCCGGCACGATGAAACCAAGCTTTCCACCCGGTTTTAAAAGATCAATCCCCCGTTGCATAAATAATACATAATAGCTGAGTTTATATTCCGCCGAAGCATGAAACGTTCGCCGCAAATAGTCCTCATAATGCGGGTCCAGGCGCCCTGCACCGCGGAGACCAAAGGAAAGATAGGGCGGGTTACCAATCACATAGTCATATTGTTCCGCCCCAAAAACCGGCTCCCAAGGAACCGTCATTTTTAAGCTATCGCAAACCACAATGTTAGGCGGTATTCTTCCCTCGCTTACGTTAGATTGCAACACCAAACCGGCGGCACAAATGTCGGCTGCAACCGGGTCGATGTCGGCTCCCCACAAATTGTAGCGTAAAATATGCCGGTGAATTCCCCCATCGGACCAGTCTTCCTGCGGATAGATTTGCCGCAATTCATCCCTGGCGGCGATAAATCTCCGCCGCAACGACTCATACGTTTTTAACAAAAAATAACCGCAGCCACAGGCCGGATCCACCACTTTTACTTTCGGCTCTTTTATCAGATCATGCTGTTCAATGGTATGCGCAATAATAAATTCCACGACTTCCGGCGGTGTATAATAGATCCCCCGCGTGCGGCGGTTAGCGGCACCTTGTTCATAGATTTCGCCCAGAATGGCGGCGTCGCGAGGCAACATTGCCACCCAGGCGTTAATTATGTCGATAAATGAAAAATTTATAGCAGTCCCTTCGCTGTTAACCTGGTCACGGACCAGGTCCAGCAGTTTGATCCTCGGCAGGGAACGCCCCATAATAATGCCGGCCTCCGTATAGCCCTGAAGAATTGAAACTACAATCCGCAATATAATGCCGGCAGCGTCATCCTGTCCCTCCGCCTCCAACTGCCCCAGCAGCCATGTGTATTGCTTCCTGAATTTTTTCCAGTTCACAGTGGTACAACCTTTCTCTCAGCAAATGCCGACCGTTTCCACATGCGCGGCATAAGCGCTGTGATTGTGTATGGATTCGTAGTTTTCACAATGAATCTCAAACCATTCCACACCATCCAGGGCTCGTAGGGCGAGAACCAAATCCCGCAATATATCTTCCACAAACTTGGGATTTTCATAGGCTCTTTCGGTAACATATTTTTCATCTTCCCGCTTTAAAAGCGGATAAACCGGACAACTGCCCTGCGCCTCCATCAATGCGGCCAGATCTTCAATCCAGATGAATTTTCCTTTGGCGTATTTAAGGTTTACTCTCATCAGGCCTCTTTGATTGTGGGCACCATACCGGGAAATCTCTTTACTGCAGGGACACAGGGAAGTAAAGGGCACAGCCAGTCCCATCGTAAAATCCAGCTTCCCCCCCTGGGCCAATTTTCCGGTAAAGGAACAGTCATAATCCAGCATACTCTTTAATTGACTGACAGGGGCCACCTTTTCAACAAAGTATTTAAATCGTATCGCAAGTTCAGCACTCTGAGCATTCAGGCGCTGAATGGTATCGGTTAAAATATTTTCCATTTCCCGGCCGGAAACCGGCTTCTGGCTCCAATCGCTCAACACCTCAATAAACCGGCTCATATGAGTCCCCTTGAATTCCTGCGGCAAATCCACGGTCAGCTCAATTTTGGCCAGCACCGATTGAAAATGGCCTTCCTTCGTTTTGATTAAAAAAGGTAAATGAACATCCTTTACCCCAACTTTCTGAATTGCAATTCCCCGCATATCGGAAGAATTTTGAACATCTCTCACTTTCATCACTCCTAGTACCTAAAATGCGCCGGATTCCGGCGCATTTATTCATGGGATCATACTTTTCTTCCAGTTAAACCTTGGTATCTGCCTCTTTTTAAGCAGGCTCGTTATGCAGAAGTTAATTTTACAATACTGATATTCTTATCCTTTTCAAGGTCGATAAAAGTCCCGTCGTTCGCGCGTACAACCGGGCGGTCCGCCGCCGTCTGTCCCATCAGTACCACTTCCGCCTCCCGGCCGTCGCTCAATTCCACATGATTCCCCAAGAAATAATCGCGGACATTATTGAGAAAAACGCCGCAAATGCCGGGATCCAGCTTATCGTACATTTCCCTCCAAAGGGATGCCACCACCTCAAAGGGCGTTACTTTATTATGATATACTCTGTCGGAGGTCATAGCGTCATAAATATCGGCAATAGCAATAATTTTACCAAAAGGATGAATTTTTTCGCCCGGCACCCTGAAAGGATAGCCGCTGCCGTCCATCCGCTCATGATGCTGCAGTACGCCGAATAAAACGTCTTCCGTTAAGCCGGGAATATCACGCACCATTTTGTATCCAAGCGTAGTGTGCTGCTTGACCGATTCCATTTCCGGCGATGACAGTTTTCCCGGTTTATTTAAGATTGACAGAGGAACCTGCGTTTTTCCCACATCATGCAACAAACCGGCCAGGATCAGTGATTTTAAAACCTCTCCGGTATAACCAAGCCAGCGTCCTAAAACACCGCATAGCACGGCTACATTGACGGAATGGCAGAAGGTGTAGTCGTTGGGACGCCGTGCCATATGAAGATGATTGACCACCCCAGACAATTCAATAAGGGAATCAATCGACGTTTCAGCCAATTCTTTCATATCGTGAATCGGTACTTCCCGGAAATAACGCATCGTATCAAAAGATGTCTTAATGGCTCGAACCGTATCTTCATAACCATGATCAAATTTTCTTTGTCTCTCAAGGAGGGCAGGATTCACTTCCAGACCCCTCCAGGCAGGGGGCTCGGGTTCCTCGGCTTCCA
This sequence comes from Allolucifera butyrica, assembly GCF_900476375.1. Lineage (GTDB taxonomy): Bacteria > Bacillota > Negativicutes > Sporomusales > UPPP01 > Lucifera > Lucifera butyrica. The sequence continues at coordinate 62,702 of NZ_UPPP01000068.1, forward strand.
GGCGAACATCAACAACGCGAATGCCCCAATTAACCAAACGCTCAATCAAGTTTTCCGTTAAAACCGTGCCGACATCTAAAGCTAATCTTCCTTTTTCCGTCAACAGCATAGCACCGACAACCATCCCGGGTTTTACATCCGGAAGATTAAGGCGTTTAATTATGTAGTGGGGCATAATGTCACTCCTTTCAAACTTATTATCTATAATTCTTACATAAATATGTTTTTTCCTGCCAAAACCGGTGCTCTTTACCTATAATTCTTCCGTTGTCTTAAAATGCAGTTTACTTACGGCGGTAAGCTGTTCCCGCCCGTTCTGCTTCACAAACCGGCGGGCCGCCTCCCGCACCATGGCGGAGGCGCCCTTCGGAAAGGTCATCTTAAACCGTTCGGATAACAAATTCATACAGGCCAGAAAGCGGTCCCGGGCCAAAATCGAGGCGGCGGCTACAGCTATGTTGCGTTCTGCCCGGTGTTCCTGCACCAGCGTAATGGTTTTTCCTTTCGCCATTAAACTGGAAGTCAGATACGATTCGGCGGCGAACTGATCCGCCAGGGCAAACCGGCAAGAATGCCTTTCTAATATATCTTCAATAACCCGGGCATGCGCCCAGGCTAACAGATGATTCAAATTTTTCCCCGTTGCCTGAAATTGCTGATACAAGCGGTTATAATCCGCCGGCATGAATTCCAATTCGACATAGCGGCCGGAACACAAAGTACGGATTTGATCAGCCAACGCCCTGTTTTTCTCATCCGTAAGGGCCTTCGAGTCTTTTACACCGCAGGCTAATAACTGTTCGGCCGTAATTTTATCCACCAGGACACCGGCTACTACCAGTGGTCCGAAGTAATCTCCTTTACCGGATTCATCAGTACCAATCCAGGAAAAATCAAAATCAGCCACCTGTTCAAAACCGGGTGGTCTCCCGGGGAGATTCTTCTTTTCCCGTCCGGCGTCATGAACGGCATCCCCGCGAATAATCGCGGCCGCCTCTTCCCGGCAAGGATCTTGCTGCGAACCGCCAACGGTAATGCTGATCCCCTTTTTCCCCTGGTAAACATTGACGGGAACTTTACTGTTATTCTTGCCTACTGTAAATTGGATGCCATAAGCAATGGACCGCTCGGCGACAACACGAAAACCGGCCGCCGCCAAATCCTGCTTCAGTTGAGCAACGCGTTCTTCGAGACTATTCACTTTTTCTCCACCGTCCTATGTACGCTCATTCGCGGCCAGTTTCATTCCTAATTGCCATATTTCCTGCCATATCTGTTTAAACGGCACTCCGTGCTCTTCAGCCAGGCTTTTACAGTCTTCAAACTCAGGCGATACGTTGATGGTAGCCCCCCGATAGGTGCTGATCTTGACCCGCGCCATCCCCCAAGGGGTTGAAACATTATGAATCTGCCGCTGTGCCTTGGTCCGTTCTACCGGGAAATAGCGCACACCAATGGTGGAAGTCTCAGCGAACAGTATGTCTGTAATGATATCCTGTTTGTCTTGCGGCATTAGCACGGACAACAGGACCGCCGGACGGCTTTTTTTCATAATAACCGGTGTCAGCCAGGCATCAAGCGCCCCGCTATTCAAAAGTCTGTCCAGGATATAGGAATAAGCCTGCGGATTCAAATCGTCGATATTGGTTTCCAGCAGTATAACTTCATCCTTAGCGGCAGAACTTATGGAACCAAGTTGCAACCGCAGCACATTCGGTATTGCCAAATCCCAGGTACCGGCACCATAGCCGATTTTCTCGCTGAGGAAGTTTTCCGGCATCCGGCCGAATCCGGTTCCCAAGGCCGCCAATATGGCCGCTCCCGTTGGCGTAACCAGTTCCTTGGCTATGTCACCGCTATAATATGGAATTCCAATTAACAATTCGGCTGTCGCCGGAGCGGGAACAGGCATCCACCCATGACTGCATAAAACGGAGCCGGAACCGACATGCAGTTTGGAGGCAAAAATCTGTTGTACACCTAAATAATTGAGACACCATACCGTTCCGAGGATATCAACGATCGCATCCACCGCACCGACCTCATGAAAGTGGATCTTGTCCGGCGTAGTGCCATGAACTTTGGCCTCGGCGGCAGCCAGGACCGAAAAGACTCTTTTGCTCTGTTCTTTTACAGCCTCTTCCAGGGGTGCTTGCTCAATAATCCGGAAAATATCCGCTAAATGCCGGTGATGATGGTCATGCTCCGCCAGTTTTACATCCACATAATTAGCGTCAATTCCTCCTTTATTCACCCGCTGAATGATTAATTCATAACCGGACAGCGGCAGGCTTGCCAGTGTTTTCCTGAAAAGATCCTCCGGCACACCCGCATCCAACAAGGCCCCTAGCAGCATATTACCGCTGATTCCGGCAAAACAGTCTAAATACAAAGCTTTCACAAAAAATCACCTCATCTGATTGATTATACTTGCCAAACGGCCTGCTCCGAATCCGTTGTCAATGTTCACTACGGCGACACCGGCGGCACAACTGTTCAACATACTTAAAAGTGCGGACAACCCGCCAAAGTTAGCCCCATATCCCACACTGGTCGGAACGGCAATAACCGGTTTGGCAACCATGCCGCCGACAACACTGGCTAATGCACCTTCCATACCGGCGACGACGATAATTACGTTGGCCGCCTGTAAAATTTCATGTTGGGCCAGCAGGCGATGAATGCCGGCAACTCCCACGTCATATACCCGGCGAACGGAGTTGCCCATCACCTCCGCTGTCACGGCCGCTTCCTCCGCTACCGGCATATCACTGGTCCCGGCTGTCATAACCAGGATAAATCGCTCCGTGCCGGATTTCTTTTTCTCTCTTTCAACCACAATCATTTTGGCTATTTCTATATATTGCGCATCAGGGACAATTTCTTTCACGGCCTGAAACATTTCCGGCGTAGCCCGGCTGGCTAAAATATTGTTATTACATTGTGCCAGATTTTGCACAATTTTAACAACCTGGTCCACCGTTTTTCCCTGACAAAAAACAACCTCGGGAAAACCCTGCCTCATCAGGCGGTGGTGATCAATTTTAGCAAACCCCAGATCCTCATAGGGTAAATTCTTCAGCAAATTCACAGTATCTTCCAGAGAAATCTCACCGGAATGAAACTTTTCCAATGTTTGCCGTAAATTTTCTACGTTCATTTCTTCTCACCTCTCAAAAGTTCGTAAAAAAAAGACATAATATTCCCCGGGGAAAATCATGTCTTCAGACACAAAAGCAAGGGCTTCAGCCCTTATATTTTTTGAACATATATTATATTGTAAGCAGATATCCGCGATACTGTCAACTGCTTCAATTGGGAAACTGTTTTTCACGGCGGTTTTCCAGCAAAGCCTCCAGGGTTTCAATTATCTTCAGCAGGTTTTCCTCCAATAATATCAAGCCCTGGTTCAGAACAACGATCTGAGGATTGGCACAAGTGCGGGGTTCCCTTATGGCCACCTCCAGATGACTGATCGCCAGTTCAAGTTGTTCCGCCGCCCCGAGTACATGCCCGTCCAACAATTGTTCCAATAAGCCGTAATGATATATTTGTATTGCATCAATCGCCTGCCCAAAACCTTCACTGTTAAAATGGTTTTGCCCAAAGGACACAAAGTGCGTGGTAAACTCTTGGAATTCCATATTGTTCGCTAAATTTAGATCGGTATATAGCGAATACACTACCTTGCACAATTGAGTGATGTATTTATTTTGCAACTGCATTAATAGTAAAATATCGTTTAATTCCGTGTCCCGTCCCAGCATTGCCCCACCTCCCGGCCGCAGTGTGTCAATTCAATCTATAATATACTATTCCGGTTCTACGCATTATGTTTAGTCTTGGAATGTATTTTTACGGATTCACTGCTTATATTTCTTTAGCCGTAAATGTGAGGAACAACAAAAAACAAAGCAAGTATTCCAGCTATGGAAACTTACTTTGTATCCGTTACATTGCTTTTATAATCTGCAGTTCCGGTTCATGCAGCAAGTTGACAGCCCCTTTTAAAGTCCAGATAACCGGCCGGCCCAAATCACCGCTGTTTAGTCGAAGCACGGCGCCGCTCAGCCCGTTATTGAGCTTTACGGAACAGCCAATCCCATAGGGAACGGCAATCCTTTTAAACGTTTTCAATACCCCCGGATCAAAATAAGTCCGGCTGCCGCCCAATATCAGTTGAATGGCCGTACTGGATTCAATTTGGGGCCGGTAAACCCGGTCCGTTGTCAGTGCATCATACACATCGGCCACGGAAACAATACGGGCCAGGGGATGAATTTGCTCAAATTTCAGGCTGTGGGGATAACCCGCACCATCATATCGTTCGTGATGCTGCAAGGCGATAAACAAAACCCGTTCATCCAGTTGACAATCCCGGCTGAGAATCTCACCGCCAATGATTACATGACCTCGAACTAACGCAAACTCTTCCGGTGTCAAGGGCCCCTTTTTATCTAAAATATTCCGGGGTATTTGTGTTTTCCCCAGATCATGCAAAAGCGCTCCCAAACCCAGTACTGAAATTTCCTCTTCATTCAAAGCCATCGCCTTTCCCAGGGCGATGGCAAATAGACATACATTGACGCTATGGATGAATAAATAGTCGCTGCTGGTTTGCAATTCCTCCAAGTAAAGCAAAACTTGTTCCGTTCCAGACAATTCCCGGATAACCTGCTTAATATATTGCCGCAGATAAGGAAGTTGTTTCAGTAAACGGCCTTTGCCGGAAAAGGCTTCTTCCACCCCTTTGATCAGACGCCGGCGTACCGCTGCCCCGGCAATTCCCCTCACTACCGCATACTCCCGGTTCTCTTTTATCGGTTCCCTGACAGAAATAAAAGGAATATTTAATTTGGCCAGCCGTCTGACATAATCGCTAGTCAGCCGGATTCCTGCCGCAAAAAGCACCTTGCCGTTGCTGTCCAGCACATCGTCATCCAAAACCATGTTTTCCTTAACTTCTCGTACGGAAATTCGTTTTATGATCCGCACCCCCGAATTTGTCAACCCATTGTTCTTTATATAAAAATTCGACAGCCGGTTTTATATATCCTGCCAATCCATGGGAAAAACGGTTTATGCGCGCCTCCCCCGCCTCGCAGGACGAAAAACCTCTCGCAATTCATCCTGTAGCTTTAGAGTTTACAGACCACTAGGTTGTTTCCGGGAACTTTCCGGCAAAATTCCAAGAGGATTTTGTAGCACTATGTTGAAGGTTGTATAATATAATTCTTTTTTCAGGCGGTGAAAACGATGAGTCTCGGTTATTCTCGTAAAGAACTAGGTAAACTGCACAAAAAATTTTACGAAGAGAGAATGGAAAAAAACCCCGACGGCGAGGCGTTTCAGAGGGCTTTGATGTCCATGATTAAAGCGATTCTGGATGTTATTGATGCGAATAATAAAAAATTGGAAGAAGAAATAAAGAATCTAAAAAAGAACTCCCCGTGATTAGCGAGGGAGTTCCTTTTTTGGCTTAGGCTTAAACGTCCAGGGTTCGTTTCGTGCTCTTATGGCCCTTAAAATAATTTTGTATTGCATCAATTAACAGATATACCAGCGGGACAATAATCAGGGTCAGGAAGGTCGAAGTAATCAATCCGCCGGCTAAAACCACGCCCATAGACTGCCGGAGTTCTGCCCCCGCTCCAAGGCCCAGGGCGATCGGCGCCATGCCGAAAATCATGGCGAGCGTAGTCATCAAAATAGGACGCAGCCGCACCGTGCCGGCTTCCACCAATGCCTCATTAATTTCTATCCCTTTACTGCGCAATTGATTCGTATAGTCAACCAGCAGGATAGCATTCTTGGTTACCAGCCCCATCAGCATAATGACGCCAATGAGTGAAATAATGTTGATGGTTTTACCGGCGATCAACAGGCCAAGTATGGCGCCAATCAAAGAAAATGGCAGGGAAAGCATGATGGTAAACGGGTGAATAAAACTTTCAAACTGAGCGGCCAGCACCATGTAAATAAGAACAACTGCCAGAATCAAGGCCCGGGCTATTTCTTTAAAGGAATCTTTCATGGTTTGAGCCTGACCGACCAGTTTATAAGAATAACCAATAGGTAAATTCATTTCAGGCATAATTTGGCTGGTAATTTTATTAATGACATCACCGGAAGCAATTCCCACCGTATTGGCATAGACAATTACCTGCCGCTGCCGCCCCTCTCGGTCAATCTGGGTCGGACCGGAAGTCAGCTTTACCGCCGCAATATCGCCAAGCCGCACAAAGGTATTGTCTTTCCCCGCAATGCGTAAATTCGCCACGTCACTGATGTTTAACCGGTCACGGTCAAATAGTTGCACCCGGATATCATAATCATTATCATTAATGTTATATTTATTCTTGGTAGTTTCCCCGAGAAAGGCCGTTTGGATGGCATCACCGGCATCGGTCGCATTAACCCCCATTTCCCCGGCCCTGGCAGGGTCAAAGCGAACCTGAATCTCCGGTTCATACTGTTCACTGGAAATATCAACGTCCGTCGTACCGGAAATCTGACGGATCCGGTCAGCCAACTCGTTGGCATACTGATTCAGTTTCTGCAAGTCCGGACCACGCAGGCCGATTTGTACCGGCCGCGAATCCCCCCGTCCGACACCTTGATTATTCTGGACGGCAATTTTAAGTCCCTTTACATTACGAAATTTAATCCGCAATTCGTCCATAATGTCAAACATACTGCTCTTGCGCTTGTCCGCAGGGACCAGATGCACGCCGATAAAGCCTTTATAAACAGGCTGGGATTGTGAACCAAGCACCAGAAACGCCGATTCCAGACCAGGAATTTTTAAAACCTCGGCCTCAACCGGTGCAAGCAGTTCTTTCATTTTCTCGATTGAAGTTCCCGAAGGAGCGGCCAAGGAAATGGAGAATTCACCGGAATCATAGGAAGGCTGAAACTCCGTCCCTAAAAACGGCAGCAGCATTGCATTTAAAACCAAAGATAAAACCGCCAGGGCTACCAGCTTTTTCGGCCGCTTTAGTGCCCAGCGCAACGTCTTAATATAGATTTCCCGCACCGCTAAAAATCCGGCTTCCCAGCAACTTAGTAACTTTTCAACCAGATTAGACCGGTCCTGCTTTACCGGCCGTTTCAGCCAGTAAGCCGAAAGCATGGGGGTAAGCGAAAAAGCGACAAACAGCGAAAAGGCAACGGCAAAAGCAATGGTTAACCCAAACTGGCGAAAAAATTGGCCGATAACCTCTCCCATATTGCCGACCGGTACAAATACGGCCAGAATGGAAAATGTTGTCGCCAACACCGCCAGCGCAATCTCCTGCGTGCCGTCCCGGGCTGCTTCCAGGGGAGACTTTCCCTGTTCAAGATGGCGGTAAATATTTTCAATAACCACGATCGCATCGTCAATCAATATGCCGACTGCCAGACTGAGTCCCATGAGCGACATATTATTTAAAGTAAAATGCATTATTTTCAGCAGAAAAAACGTAGCAATAATTGATGTTGGGATCGCCAGGGCGCCAATGAGAGTAGCCCTGGCGTTTTGCAGAAACAAAAAAGTAATGATAACCGCCAGGAGTCCGCCGAAAAATAACGAGGCCATAACGTCATCCACGCTATTGCGGATATATACGGACCCGTCCCGGACAGTGGTAATCTGAATGTCGGAGGGTAATAGGGCCCGCAAAGATTCCATTTTCTGTTTAACCCGTTCGGCAACTTCCACCGTATTGGTTCCCGATTGCTTCTGAACGGCAATTAAGACACTCGGTTTTCCGTTGGTCCGGGCATAAACCCGTTCTTCCCCCCAGCCGTCCTGAACCGTGGCCACATCCTTAACCCGTACGGGGTTCCCGTTAAAATTGGCAACCACTAAATTGCCGATATCATCAATATTGGCAAATTTCCCTATCGTACGGACGGTAATCTCCGTACCCGCTTCATTCACTCTGCCGCCGGGCGTATTGATATTCTGGCTGTTAACGGCATTCAGAATCTGAGTGGCACTGATATTGTAAGCCGCCAGTTTTTTCGGATCGGCAAAAATATGGATTTCCCGGTCGTTTGCCCCATATACACTGACATCGGCCACCCCGTCCAGCCGTTGCAGTTCATCTTTGACAACATCAACGGCCAGCTTGCGGATTTCACCCCGCGGCCGGCTGTCCGAGGAAAGACTAAAATACACAATAGCCTGGGCGCTGATGTCAAAGCGCTGAACCGCCGGCTCATCAATCTGGTCGGGAAGTTTTTTCCGGATCCCCGCCACTTTCTCCCGGACATCATTGGCGGCCAATTTGGGGTCTGTGCCAAAATCAAATTCCAGGATGGTTTGCGAATACCCTTCCCGGGTAATCGACGATAACGTCTTAATACTGGAAACCGAACTGACGGCGTCCTCGATCGGCTTGGTTACGAGACTCTCCATTTCCTCCGGTGAAGCGCCCGTATAGGTAACCGTAACGGTAACAACCGGAAGATCCACATCCGGATACAAGTCAATCCCCAGAATAGGATACGCGCTAAGACCCAGCACGACCAGGAGCAAAACAACCATTGTTGTAAAGACGGGCCGCTTGATAAAGGTCGTGATCCCCATTAATTGCCACCCCCGGTCGAAACCGGCGCCCCATCTCTTAACTTATTCTGACCGGCTATAACAATCCGTTCTCCTTCCTGCACGCCGTCCAAAACTTCCGCCCAGCCGCCGCCGACATATCCCAGGCGCAGAACTTTCTGCCTTACTTTGTTCTCGTCGTCAACAACATAAACCGTCTTCTGGTCTTCGCGCATTACCAGGGCACTTTCCGGCACCGCCAGCGCCTGTTTATGCACTTGGCCCGGAATATCCACGCTGGCAAACATGCCGGCTTTTAGGATATTTTGCGGATCGGGAATGGTAATTTCCACGGTAAATGTACGGGCCGGCAGGCTGGCGGCAGGAGAAATCCGGGTTATTTTTCCCGCGAATGTTTTGTCCCCCAGAGCGCTAACCTTCACGTTTACCGGCTGCCCAATAACAATTCCCGTAATTTCCCCCTCACCGACAGTGGCTTTGGCTAATAAGGAAGTCATATCGGCAAGGGTTATAATCGGTGACCCCGCTTTCGTATAGGACCCGGCTTGAATATAACGTTTCGTGACAATTCCGTCCCGGGGTGCCACAATATTGGCATTATTCAGGCGGGCTTGCAGCAGGTCTAAATTACCCTGGGCCGCCCTGACCTGTCCGACGGCCAAATCTCTTTTAATTCTCGCCGTATCGAGAGCCTGGGCGGACACCGCATCCTGGGCGGCCAGTTCTTGGGTCCGCTTTAAGTCCAAACTCGCCTGTTCCAAGTTCGCCTTGTCGGAATACAGGGTTCCCTCCGCCTGCGCCACCTGGGCCGCCAGTTCGTTCGTATCCAGCGTGGCCAGCAGGGAACCGGACCGGACTTTGTCCCCTTCATCCACCGGCAGCCGGTCGATCCGCCCGTCCACTTTAGCGGCAATATCAGCACTCCATAAGGGCTCCAAATTCGCTGAAAAACTGGCTACAGGAATAATGTCCCGCCTTGCGACCGGGCCGGTTTCCACCGCAACGGCCAATCCCTGCGATACTTTGCCGGCCCGTGCTTTATTAGCGGCAAGATTGGCATGAATCCGATAACCGGCAATTCCTGCCAGCACGATTGCAACAATCAGCGCAACCATACCTGTCCTTTTCGCTCTTGTAACCAAGCTGGTTCCTCCTAAAAAAATTATGCTTGCCTCTTATTCTCCGCAAGCATAAATGAACCCTTTAAAATTTACAATAAAATAATAATATCAGACTGCCGTTAAATGCCTGTAATCTCGGTCAGCACCCGCTTCACCAGGTCGGCCGGCACGTCGGAACGGATCGTTACCCGGCCGATATCCTCCAGGAGAACCCAGTTAATGCTGCCGCTGATATTCTTTTTATCCCGCTCAATAAAGGAAAGTAACTGCTCCGCTCGGCACTCGCTGCTTTGCACCGGCAGACCAAACCGGAGCAGGGTGTTCTTTAGCGCCAAAACGGTGTCTTCACGGCATAAGCCAAGATACCGGCTGAGCAGCGCCGCGCCATGCATACCGATAGCAATAGCTTCGCCGTGCCGGTAGCGTTCAAAGCCGGCGCCGGCTTCAATGGCATGGCCGATGGTATGGCCAAAGTTTAAGATCATACGTAAATTGGCTTCCCGTTCATCCTGTTCTACCACGGAAGCTTTAATTTCACAGTTGCGGCGGATAATCCGGGATAAAACCGCCGGGTCCTTCGCCAAGATGGCCGGCGAATTATCATTTAAAAAAGCAAAAAAATCATTGTCGGCAATGACGCCATGTTTAACCACTTCCGCCAGTCCGGCCTTTAATTCCCGGTCCGGTAAAGTTTCCAGCACCGCCGGATCAATAACAACCAGCTTCGGTTGATAAAAAGCCCCAATCAGGTTTTTCCCCAGTATGTGGTCAACGGCCACTTTCCCACCGACGCTCGAATCCACCTGGGCCAATAGCGTCGTAGGCACCTGGATAAAAGGAACCCCCCGCAAATAGGTGGCCGCCGCAAATCCTGCCAGGTCACCGACGACGCCGCCCCCCAGAGCGATGATGGTCGATTTCCGGTCTAAGCCGGCCAGAATGGCCTGAGTATATATTTTTTCCGCCGCCGTCAAACACTTGGATGCTTCCCCCGCGGCGACACAGACCAATTCGGCGGCAAATCCGTTTGCCTGCAAGGAAGCAACAACCGTCTCGCCATATAAAGGGCCGACCGTCGTATCGGATACAACCAGCGTTCTGGTTGAAAAATCCGCTTGCGACAGCCATTCCCCTAAATAGCCGATACTTCCCGGTGAAATATAAATAGGATACGAATGAATCCCTAAATCAACCTTTACTTCTTCCAAGCCAATAACCTCCCTGCCGCAAAAAGTTAATGATCTGCTCGACAACCTCCTGCGGTGAATATACACTGGTATCAACGGAATAGTCCGCCTTACGGTATAATTCTGCCCGTTCCCTGAACAGCCTCGTTACCAGAGCGCACTTGTCGGGACATTCCAGCACCGGACGGTGCGTGCGCCTTCCCGTCCGTTCCAGTATTACCGGTAGCGCCGCCGTCAAGGATATGATAACGCCGTTGGCTTTTAAACGGTTCATGCTGTCAAGATTCATGACCGTTCCGCCGCCGGTGGCAATTACCGTATTGGTATAGCGTGACACCTTATTAATCAGGTCCCGTTCCTTCTGACGAAAATACGCCTCCCCATAAACCCGGAATATTTCGCTGATCGTCATTCCGGTTTCCTGTTCAATTTTCTGATCCGTGTCAATAAACGGCCGGTTCATTCGACCGGCCAGGAGCCGTCCCGTGCTTGTCTTACCGGAACCCATGAAGCCGGTTAATACTACATTCTTCATGGCTTCCTTCACCAGGCTATCCGCCGCTGATAATGTCTGACGGCCGTGATTATGTCCTCCATACTGTCCCCGCCAAACTTTTCCAACAGGGATTCCGCCAGTACAATCGCCGTCATAGCCTCGCCGACAACCGCCGCCGCCGATACAGCACAAACATCGCTCCGCTCGGTATTGGCTTTCACTGCCTCATGGGTGGCTATATTTACCGACGCCAGCGGTGTCATCAAGGTAGGAATCGGTTTCATGACCGCCCGTACAACCACCGGCTGCCCATTGGTCATACCGCCTTCGATGCCGCCGGCCCGATTGGTCTGGCGGTAAACACCCCGCTCCGGCTCATAAAAGATTTCGTCATGGGCCATACTGCCGGGTAAAGCCGCATATTCAAAGCCGGCGCCGATTTCCACGCCTTTAATGGCCGGAATCGACATGACCGCCGCCGCCAAACGGGTATCCAGCCGCCGGTCCCAATGAACGTAGCTGCCCAGCCCCGGCATTATATTTTCCGCCACCACTTCGAAAACTCCCCCCAGGGAATCCCCCTGTTCTTTAGCCGCCTGAATCAATTGTTTCATTTTTTGTTCTGCCGCCGGTTCCACACAGCCAAGATCCGAACCTTCCTTGTCCCGGAGAATTTCTGCAATACTCCTGCTTTTCGGGGCAACGGCAGCACCGCCAATGTCAGTCACATGCGAAGCGACACAAATGCCGCAGGCTGCCAGCACTTGCCGGGCAATACTGCCGACGGCGACTCTGGCCGCCGTTTCCCGGGCACTGGCCCGTTCTAAAATATCGCGTACATCCTGACGCTGATATTTAAGGACACCGCTTAAATCGGCATGCCCCGGCCGCGGACAAATTACCCGGTCACCGTGTTCCGATCCCTCAACAGCCATCCGCTCTTCCCAGTTGGCCCAGTCCCGGTTGCGTATAATCAACGTCACAGGGCTGCCCAAAGTAAAGCCAAACCGGACACCGGAAACAATTTCCACGCTGTCTTTTTCAATCTTCATGCGTCCGCCCCGGCCATACCCCTGCTGACGGCGCGCCAGTTCCTTGTTAATCTTGTCCACGTCAATTTGAATTCCCGCCGGCAGTCCTTCAATCGTTGCCGTTAGGCAAGCTCCGTGAGACTCACCGGAAGTTAAAAAACGGAACATGCTTTCACCCCATTATCACCTAAACTAATTATAGTCTACATTATAACAAAATTGGCCATAAAGGCCAATTTTTTACTGATTTTTATTTAGTTTCCCCACAGAGTGCGGTCCCGGAGCGGCATTCGCCTTCGGCTTGGCATTCCCGTAACTGTAGATGGTAACGGCTAAATTCCCTTCCAGCTCGGGGGAAGAGCTGGATGCGTTCTTACCGGACTGAACATGCATGTCTATATTTTTAACAATACTAAAGCGCGGACCGTCCTGCAGTTTGACCATAAAATTCATGATGGCAAAATAGTGCCCGCGCACCGTAATCTCGATGGGAATTTCCTGATAACCGGACTTCGCCGCTGCCTGTCCCGGTTTGACTTCCACCAATTGGCTTCCGCTGTCGCGACTGCTTTTTTCAACCTGAGCCATAAAACCGCTAACTTCCACGTTGTCCGGCAACATATTGTCGGTTAAGGCAATTTGCTTGTCAACATCGGCCAGATACCGGTCAGGATCGGGATGGGCCTGAGCAAACGCCTCAACGACCTCCACCCGGCCCCGTTCCGCCTGATACTGTCCCTTGAGCCTTTGGATGGTCCGTTCCTGAGGAACGACTACTCCCGCAATAAATAAGCCTGCCAGCAATACCAGACCGGCGGCCGCCAAAGCAAGTTTATATTTAATATCTAATGCATCCCAGCGTTTCACAGTCTACATCCCCTTGAGCTTCAGGTTGATCTCAAACTTGGTTATCGCTGCCGCGGCATTCTGGTCAGCCTTGATTAACAGCGGTTCGCTGAAATGTTCATCCTGCTCCAGACGTTTTAGAAAGGAAGCGACTTCCGTATAATTGCCGGCCAATCCGTTCACTTGAATCCCGTTTTTCTCCGTCGCGCTTAAACCGGTCAGCCAGACTTCGGGCGGCAGCAGGGAACCGAGACGGGCCAGTGCGGCATACCAGGGCCTTCTTTCCTTGGTTAAAGCAATAAGAATTTGATTCTTGGCGTTCATTCTCTGTTGTTTATTCCTGGCGGTTATCATCCGGCTTTCAGTGGGACGCAATAATTCCATCTGATTGCGGACCGCAGCAATTTGCCGCTCCCAATTCCATATGCGATATTGATTATAACCGTATAGGCCTATACATACCAGAAAAATCAGCATTCCCAGTCCCATGACCATGGATTTGACCGGCCACATAGGGCGTCGTTCCTGCGGCGGCAGCAGATTAATACGAATCATAACTCGCCTCCGTACAAGGCCAGACCCACGGCGACAGCCAGTTGATTGGCACTTTCCCGCACTTGTTCGGGAGCAAAGGAAGGATTCAGATTCAAATTCTGAAAGGGCTGGTGAGTGATTACCGGCGTATCGTCGATTTGCAATGCCATCTGCGAAGCCAGATTGCCCAGTTGTGCCGCACCGCCGCTGAGTATGACCCGGTCCACAGAGGCGTTTTTATACTGAACCTGATAATATTCCATGGTGCGGCGTGTCTCCCGCCCCAATTCCTGCACCAACAGCTGCAGTTGACGGTGCACCGCCGAATCCTCGCCCTCCCCGGCAACAGGCTGTAGCAGGCCCTGCTGCCGCTGTTTGAGACGCTCTGCCTCGGAAAATTCCAGGTCCAGGGTTTGCATCAGCACCTCCGTAAAGCGGTTACCGCCAATATTGATAGAGCGGTTAATAACAGGCACCCCGTTTTGAAAAACAATAATTTGCGAAAATAGACCACCCAGATCGATAATCAGGGAATTTTCCCCATCCGGCACGGTGCGGCAGAGAGCTAACGGTTCAATGTCCACCGCCACCGGAATCAAGCCGGCGTCTTTTACGATACCCACCGTTTCATCCACCGTTTCCTTCATTGCCGCCACCAGCAAAACACGGGTTTCCTCCTCTTCGGCCCTTGCCCCGAGGACAGTAAAATCATAATAACAATTTTCCGGCGGATAGGGCACATAGTTTTCCAGATCCCATTTGATGGCTTCCTTCAGCTCCTCCCGGGTCATCGGCGGAAACGACAATTCCCGGACCGAAACCTGGCGGCCGCTGAGGGCGACCACCGCCTCCCGGCAGGCAGCTCCGCTTCTCGCCACAGCCTGCCGGAGCGCCTCACTCACCATTTCCCGGTCCACCATTCCCTGGCTATCCAGCGAATAGGACGACAATGCGGCGATGTCGAAACGATTTAACGACGGCATACCTCGCTGGAAAACAATTTCGGCGACTTTCACGGCGCTGCCGCCTAAATCAACTCCCAATAACCTGTGGGACCGCCGTCGCAGCCAACCCAGTAGGGAGGAACGCAGCACTTCACTGAACTGCTTCATGATGCGGTTCCGAGTTGACAATTTTAATCGCATTGGAAAGCGCCGTAATGATGTCAACATTAAATTGCTGCTCCAAGGCCTTGATGCGGGTATAGGTCCCGCCCTTGTCCGTTACCACATAACGCGGCGGCAAAAAGTTCAGCGCCAGCGCGACGATGTCATAACGGCACTTTTCACATTTACAAGCCTTTGGATACGCATCCAATACTTCGTCCAGGTTGTTCCAAACCATCTGTTCCATATAATTTTTCAGTTCCATATACATGCCTCCTATTGATTATTCCAGGAATTAATTGTAAAGCCGGAGGAAGTGCCCAATACCTGGTCTACTACTGATTTACTGTAGGTAATGGTGCCTCCATTCATGACCATGCTTCCCGCTGCGACGGAACCCGTTACATTGGCTCCGTCATAGGTCAGTGTTCCACCTGAATATAAGACTGCATTTTCCGGGCCAGTCTGGGTAATATGCATGTTGCCGTTCGCCATAACCAGCGCATCATCGCCTAAGGTACGGTATATATTGGCATCGCCCTGCACATAGACTTTCATATTCCCGCCCCAGGTCCCCTTTTTTCCTCCGCTGTTAAAATTTACACTATCGGCATATACCGTGACGTTGTCACCAAGATTTGTATTATTAAAAGCTACATTTCCTGTCGTAATTATGGTGATATTGCTGCCAATATCGCTGTTAACACTAATATTCCCGGTTGTGATAATTGTAAAATTGTCGCCTAAGTTGCTATTGAATTCCGCACTTCCATTTACAAATATAGTTGCCGTACTCCTGGTTATAAAAGACGGCCCATTGAGCTGAAAAGCTCTGTCAACATAGTACAACCCTGACATATTGCTGTAATCACCGGTGCCGTTGTAGCAGTCTTGCGGCAGAGTAGGTGTAGCGACACCATTCTGCGTTTTGTAATCGTCCGGCGTCAGGGAAACCGAAGTAGATGGAACAGCCGGCTGTGTAACTGTCTGATTCGGTATAAACTGTCCGTCATACACACTGGGGACACTTGCCGTATAATACCAGACATAGTAAATCTGGCTTAAGTAACTGCCGAGATTCCCATATATACTCGAACTGCTATTGGATAATGTTACGGATGCTTTTCCGTCAAAGCCGACAAAAGCCGCATAGGTAAACGCCTGAGACAGATTTGACGAGCCAAGGGTAACATTGACTACCGCCTGCTGGTGGGCATAATTCATTGTTCCTTTTGTTCCAATGACCCCTTGGGAGGTAATGGTCCGGTTATCCCCGTTGCCGGCTATACTGACAAGGTAGGTCCCGTTTCCTAACAGCACAGAACCTTGCGTTCCGGTCCAGGCGGGATCATTCAATAATTCAAGGACAGCCCGCCGTACGCCCGCTTCGGCCAGATATTGGGCCGCAATTTTATTATTATAAGAAGATGACATTTTGCTTTCCGCGATAATGACACTCGTAAGCCCGGCCCCAATGACCCCCAGTAACATCATGACAATGACGGCTATTATGGATGAGAATCCTTTCTGGCATTGCCACGCCGGCCTGCTCGTCCCCCGCATTTGCTTATCCTCCATCGTCTCAGTTCACGGTAAAGTTTCTGGCGCCCAAACACACGATACTACTCTCCAGAGCAACTGTAATGCCCGTACTCCCATCCTGAACCGTAACCAATACCCGGAGCTGTTTGTCCGCAGGGCTGGTAAACATGGCTGTATCGCCGCTGTTAGGAACAATCCGGATGTTCCCCGGCTGATTGTTTACCCCGTTGCCGGCGAAGGGAAGGGACGAGCCGTTATTAATTGTCTGGCACAGCGTTTGGGTTTTAGAATTCACACCATAGATGACCGTGTCACCGTCCGGCCGTATAATTGTAATCGTGCCGGTGGCGCTATTTAACGTGACTGAAGTTGCATAGCGCAGATCCCGGATAATAGTATCCACAGCGATCCGGGCCGTCTCTTGCAGGTCCGCCCGGCTAATGCCAGTCTGCCAGACCGTAACGGACGTTGACAAGATACTAACTGCCGCCGACAACAGCAGCGTGCCGATGAGCAATCCCACCAGTAATTCGACCAACATAATTCCGGACTGGGTTTGTACTACCCGTTTCATAGTTCACTCCCGCTGCAGCTAATATTGCGGAACTTTTGCCTTCCACAAATAATAAGTTACCAATTGCACGCTGGGATTCGAGCCGGCTTCCTTCCAGGATACCGTAACGGTAGCTTGGATCAACTTCCCTTTGTCGGTATCTTCGGCAACGGCATAATCGGTTCGCATTGTATAATTCTCCCCTTGCGGACCGGTTTGGACCTGAGTTTCGGAAGAATTATTATGAACATCCCAGAACGCATCGGGCTGTTGTTTTAAATTTTCCATCTGCTGCTGGGCCAAACCCGCGGCAACCGTACGCCGGCTGGCCGCAGTATTGGCTTTGGTTGTTTGCAAAAATACCCCGGCAATGGCCAGCAAAGCTACGCTAACAATAAACAGGGTCAAAACCGCGTCCAGCAGCAAGTAACCGCCGCAACGCCATTCCCGCTTCATCGGCTAATCTCCTCCGACATTTATTCCGGCGAAATTAGTGGATCGGACCTACCCGGACCCGCCCGACTACCGGCTCAATAAATACGTTCTCAAACCGGTTAATCCCCGTATGCTCGAAAACAATGGTTTTCCCTCCCGCAAACGGTACGCCGGCGGCAGTAAATGTGATTGGACTTAGGGTGCCGGTTGTAATCACCCGGGAAGGATAGGTAACATATTTAAGACTCTGAGAGCCGTATGTAATACTGTAACCATAGGGAGACCCGTTGGCAAAGGTAATGGTATACAAGGCCGCCGTACCATCATCGCCCGCATTCACCGCTTGCTGCTGCAGCCAGCGGATGTCGGCGGCCAGCTGCCGGGCCGTATTGTCCAGGTCCCGCTGCGCCAGGGACTGGCCGATCCGGGGAACGGCAATCAGCGCCACAATACCGATAATCGCAATCGTAATCACCAGCTCAACCAGCGTAAAACCCCACTCTCTCATGGCGTCACCTCAGAAAATTAGCCAGGTACCAGGCAAGAATCCGATAGCCGTACAACAGGCTGATAAAAGCTCCTAGCGCGATAAACGGGCCAAAAGGGATAAAATCCTTGCGGCCTTTTATTTTCAGCAGCATCAAAATGGCGCCACCCAGTCCCCCCAGGAAAAACGACAGCAATAATGCCAACAATGTCAGTTGCCAGCCCAGCCACAGCCCCAACGCCGCGGCAAACTTCACATCACCGCCGCCCATGCCGCCGCGGCTGACCACGGCGACCAGCAACAACAAGCCGCCGCCCAGCAGAGCTGCAAGAACCATGTTCCCCAACGGCAGACTCCCCGTTATCCAATTTATCAAAACACCCGCTCCGGCAAACCAAATCAGCACCTTGTCCAAAATGAGCTGGTGGTCATAGTCAATGAAAGTAATCACGATTAAAAAAGAAACAAATATAAGAGAACGAATCAGTCCCGCCGATAAACCGAAAATCAGTAAACAGCCAATATATAAACAGGCCGTTAGGAGTTCCACAACTATATAACGGGAAGAAAAAGGAGTCCCGCAATAGCGGCATTTGCCGCCTAGCAAAATAAAACTGACTACCGGAATAAGATCCAACGGTTTCAGCCGCCGGCTACAGGACATGCAATGAGAAGGCGGAAAAAGTAAAGATTCCCCTCTGGGTAAGCGGTAAATACAAACATTAAGAAAACTGCCAATTAGTAGGCCAAACAGAACAATAAGAAAATATTGCAAAGAGACGCCTCCAGTAAATAACTCATAAATTGCATTCATAAAAATCCAATATTTAATTTAGATATACAGCCAGGAACCTATTAACCTCCTGGCTGTATACACACCCATCGTATTGGCGTAAAATTATCAGTGAAACGTGTCCGCGGTATACGTGCTGTTGCCAATAGTAGCAATCCCACGTCCGTCGCCATTTATGCCATAAGCGATAGCAGCATTTTTAGTAGCACCGCCAATGATATAATTACCCGTTGGAGGAGTAGGAGCTACGGCCAAATAAGTAGGCACTAATGCAGCAATGTTAGCCGGAACAGCGCCACCGCTATTAGACATAAACAGTTGACTGGCCGTATCAATCGCACTTAAGTCTGCCTGTACCTTAGCCGTATTCGCTGACGCAATACTGTTAACATATTTGGGTACAGCAATAGCAGCTAAAACCCCGATAATTGCAATCACAACCAACAATTCAATGAGCGTAAATCCTCGTTGGCACTTCATTTTGTTTTTCAAATTAACAAACATAATAGTCACCTCCTTTCTTGGTAATTATTTAAAAGCATTCACATTGGTTATGACATCAAAGAGCGGCAGCATAATTGATATAACAATAAAGCCGATTACCACTCCCAATATCCCGACAATCACCGGCTCCATGATGCTGCTTAGCCGTCCGACCATATCATCCACTTCATTTTCGTAAAAGTCGGCGATCTTTTCCAGCATGGTGTCCAGGGTGCCGCTTTCTTCGCCAATGGCGGTCATCTGCACCACCATTGGCGTGAAAACCTGGCAGGCTGCCAGCGTATTGGCCAGAGACAAGCCCTCTTTCACGTCCTTTTGCGCCCTGGTCAGGGCGGTTATCATATTCAGATTGCCCGTTGTCCGTTTGACAACTTCCAGCGCCGTGATCAGGGAGACCCCGCCCCGGACCAGGGTACTTAAAGTACGGCTAAACCGGGCAATGGCGATTTTCCGCAGCAGTACGCCGTACACCGGCAGACGCAGCAGGAACGAATCGATGAAAAACCGGACTCGTTCCTGTTTATAAGCAAAACCCAATCCAATGGTTCCGGCCAGCAAAAGAACGATAAGCAGCGGCCAGTCCTGCCGCAAAAAACCGCTGATCGCCAGCAGCATGCGGGTTGGCATGGGCAGTTCTACCTTCATGTTTTTAAACATGTTCATAAAGGTCGGCAACACAAAAGTCAGGATGAAAATGACGACCACCACGGCCATGCTGATGACTACCGCCGGATAGGTCAGGGAAGATTTCACTTTTTCATTTAATTTGTACTCTTTTTCAAAATGCGCCGCCAGGCGGGTCAGCATGTCATCCATGACGCCGCCCACTTCGCCGGCCTCAATCATGTTGACCATAATCTCGGGAAAAACACGGGGATAGTCCGCCATGGCCCGCGAAAGGGCTTCCCCTTCCCGTACCCGTTTGTAAACATCTTGCAGCACCGTTTTCAGACGCTTGCTGCCGGCCTGTTCAATTAAAATATTCAGGCACGTAATTAAGGGAACCCCCGCGTCCACCATGGTAGCAAACTGCCGGCAGAATACGGCCAGTTCCTTAATTTTGACCCCCTGCCATTCTTCCAGACGGCCGAGAAGCGAAGCCGTACGGCGCTGTTCCCTAATCTGAGTAATGAAATATCCTTTTTCCCGAATATGAATGGCCACGGCAGCTTCGCTTTCGGCCAGAATACTGCCCTCAAACACCTGCCCCAGCCGGTCTTTTGCTTTATAGGTAAAGGTTTTGGACATTGGGCTTCTCTCCTAATTTTCCGCTTGATTACGAACCGTTGGCCAGACGCATAAAAGTCTCCTGATTAATGGCTCTGGCCAAGGCTTCTTCATAGGAAACAATGCCTTGGCGATACAAATCGCGCAGGGATAAATCCATGGACTGCATGCCAAACCGGGCCCCTGTCTGGATCACGGAAACCAACTGGTGGGTTTTCCCCTCACGGATCAGGTTGCGGACCGCCGGATTTGCCATTAATATTTCCAGTGCCGCTACCCTTCCTGCGCCGTCGGTCCGGGGCAAAAGCTGCTGACAGATAATGCCCTGCAGGGTGAGGGAGAGCTGAATCCGGACCTGCTGCTGCTGATAAGGCGGAAAGACGTCGATAATCCGGTCGATGGTTTGGGCGGCGTCACTGGTGTGCAGCGTGGCAAAAACCAGATGGCCTGTTTCGGCCGCCGTCACGGCGATGCCGATTGTTTCCGCGTCCCGCATTTCCCCCACCAGAATGACGTCCGGATCTTCCCGGAGGGCCGAACGGAGTGCATTGGTAAAGGATTTGGTATCGGCATGAATTTCCCGCTGATTGACAATGCTTTTATTATGTTTGTGCAAATATTCGATAGGATCTTCCAGGGTAATGATATGGCAGGCCCGTTCCCGGTTTATCAGGGACAGCATGGCCGCCAGGGTAGTCGACTTGCCGCTGCCCGTAGGTCCGGTAACCAGTACCAGTCCCCGCGGCAGCCGGGCCAGCGCCCTGACTGCTTCGGGATGACCCAGTTGTTCCAGAGTCGGAATATTTTCGTTGACAATCCGGATGGCAATCGCCACGGAACCCCGCTGGCGAAAGGCGTTGACCCGGAAGCGGCTGACGCCGGGAATGGCAAAGGAAAAATCCAAATCTCCCGACTCACTAAACTGCTGCTGCTGTTCCTGGGATGCAATGGCTTCGAACAAAGCCGCCGTATCGCGGTAGGTCAGAGGGGGAAAGTCGGTGGGGATCAGACTGCCGTTAATCCGTAAAATCGGCGGCACACCCACCGTAATATGTAAATCGGACGCACGGCGTTCCACCGCCGTGCGCAGTAGGGTTTCCATCATTTTATTGGCCTCCGTTAGATTCCTGCATAGGCGACCCGCATAACTTCTTCTACGGTTGTCAGTCCCGTCAGGGCTTTTTGTATGCCGTCTTCCCGCATGGATAACATGCTTTCCTGAGAAGCAGTCTGGCCAATTTCATCCGCCGCAACCCGCAGGTTGATTAACTCCCGGATTTTGGCGCTGACCGGCATCACCTCATGAATCGACATCCGGCCCCGGTAGCCGGTGCGGCCGCAAGCGGAACAGCCTGTCCCCCGGTACAGTGTAATATCGCGCTGTGGTTCAATGCCTAAAAATACCCGCTCCGTAGAATCCGGCGCCGGATGGTAGGGCCTTTTACACTCCGGACAAATGAGCCGTATCAGGCGCTGAGCTACGACTCCCAACACAGAGGACGCGACTAAAAAAGGTTCCACCCCCATATCAATCAGGCGGGTAACCGCCCCCGGCGCGTCATTGGTATGGAGGGTGCTGAGAACCAGATGCCCCGTCAACGCCGCCCGCACGGCAATGTCGGCGGTTTCCCGGTCCCGGATCTCACCGATCATGACAATGTTCGGGTCCTGCCGCAAGATCGACCGCAATCCACCGGCAAAAGTCAAGCCGGCTTTCTGATTCACCTGCACCTGATTGACACCTTCCAGACGGTATTCTACCGGGTCTTCGACGGTGATAATGTTCTTGCCGGGAGAATTGAGCTCGGTCAAGGTGGAATATAGCGTAGTGGTTTTTCCTGATCCCGTGGGACCCGTAACCAGAATCATCCCGTACGACCGGGTAAATAAATTTTGATAGCGGCGAAGATTTTCCGGGGAGAAACCCAGCTTTTTAATATCAAGGATGACCGCTTTTTTATCCAGAATCCGCATAACCGCTTTTTCACCCAGAATCGTCGGCAGGGTTGATACGCGGATATCGATTTCGCGGCCGGCTTCCCGCAGCTTAATGCGGCCGTCCTGAGGCAGCCGCTTTTCAGCAATATCCATGTCGCTCATAATTTTGATCCGCGAAATAATCGCGGCATGAAGGTCCCGGGGAAAGGAAGAAATTTCTCTTAATACGCCGTCAATACGAAAGCGGACCCGCAAAGTCTTATCCTGCGGTTCAATATGAATATCGCTGGCCCGTTCGCGCACAGCCTGACTAAACAAAGAATTGACAATCCCGATAATCGGCGCATCATCGGCTGTTTGCACTTCCGCCGTTAGACCGGCCTCTTCCGGGCGAAGCTGATTCACTGCTTTCTCCACCAGGGCCGTCACGCCGTACACGGCGCTGATAGCCCGCTGAATTGCCCTTTCGGCGGCAATAACCGGTTCGACATCACAGCCGCTGACCATCCGTACGTCGTCAATTGCGAAAAAATTCGTCGGGTCAACCATTGCCAGGGTTAGTTTGCGGCCTTCTTTTTTAATGGGAATCACTTGATATTTCTCCGCCAGGGATGAGGGAATCAAATGACCTGCTTCTTTATCCAACTGTACATTTATCAGGTCCACGTGAGGCACGCCAAGCTGAAATTCAAGCACTTCAATCATGCTTTCTTCCGACAAATACCCCTGATTGATAAGCACTCTTCCCAGCCGTTCATTGGTTTTTTTCTGTACATTCAGCGCCTTTTCCAACTGTTCCGGCGTCAATAACCCTGTTTCAATTAGTAAATCGCCAAGACGCTTGCGAGTTTTCCGCATAGGCCACCACCTTATGTGAAGCTGCTAAAAAGATCGTTGACGAGAAGCTCTATGTATAAAAAAAACAACCGTGAGACGCAAAGAAACAAAGAACCCTGCATCCTGGCCGGTTGCACTAGTTGCTCCGCTTAGTATAAAGTGCCCATCTGATTACTAAACTTCGTCGCATCCAAGATTGTTAACGTTCTATTCTATTTTGATAACATTGTCTGATATTCGATTTATTCAGCGTGATTCCTGCTGATTTTGTAAAGCTTTAACGCAAATTTAATTATTTGTAAAATGGTGCTTTTTTCCAAAACAAAAAAAGACTTGGTTTAACCAAATCTCTTATAATTCTACTTTTTTCTCGGTCTGTCATTTTTACTAAACAATAAACATACGGCAAGCTTCTCGAAAAAACGGTGTATTTTCGTACCGATAAACTCCCGGCTGCTTAACGGCAAAACCCAAATCGTGAACAGCCCCAGACGATTCCCCCCCAGTATGTCGGTAAAAAGTTGATCACCCACTACGGCTACCTGGTCCATATTCAGATTCATAGCGGCTACGGCCTGGCGAAAACCGGTTTTGGCCGGCTTGCAAGCCCGGGCCACAAAGGGAATGTCGAACCGCTCCGCTATTTCCTGCACCCGTCTTTGTTTATTATTAGACACTAAGCTGATCTTAAATCCGGCGTTCAAAAGATTACGGATCCATTCTGTAATCTGCGGACACATCTCGGAAGTACCCCAGGGAATAATGGTATTATCCAAATCAAAAATCACGCCCCGGATGCCTTTTTGTTTTAACTCTTCCGGGTTAATATCATACAACGAATTCACCATCAGCCCGGGATGCAATAAGTTATGCAATCAAGCACCTCCTTAAAATATATCTCGTGACTTGAATTATATCATGTAATATAGAAAAATCAAAAGCCATCCGTCTTAAAGGGAGCAATTATGTAAATACTTCTAGTCAACTTAAGGCAGATAGTCTGCGACATACAGGATATTTTCAAAGGATGCGCCAGCATCCATCCTTCCGAGTTATCATCGCAAATCCTTTATAATACAAAAAACGCTTATCAAAATGATAAGCGTTTTTGCGAACCGGCAACTTCCTATCCTTCCAGGCCGTTTCCAGCCAAGTACTTTCGGCGTTTGTGGGCTTAACTACTGTGTTCGGTATGGGAACAGGTGGATCCCCACAGCGATCGCCACCGGATTTATATCCGACTGTTGATAACGCCCCATCTGCGTTGTTGTCGTTCCGGGCGTTCCCTCCAACGTACTTACCAGTACGATTCCGGTCACGTCCTCACTCCGCCTAGCAGCTGTGACATTCTGAACAGTCTTCGTATATACAAGAGAGAATTTGTTCCCTCAAAACTTCACAGAAGAAAGGATGAGCAAAAAATGAAGTCAAGCCCTCGACCGATTAGTACCAGTCAGCTTCATCCCTTACAGGACTTCCACACCTGGCCTATCTACCTTATCATCTCTAAGGGGTCTTACTAGTCTACACTATG
>NZ_UPPP01000062.1 GCF_900476375.1 Allolucifera butyrica
GTTCCTGAAAGTGTAGGAAGTTAGCATCCCGGTACAGCTCGGACTGTTTGAGAGAAATGATTTTAGCCGCGAGCTCGTCACCGAGTGCATGAGCAGGCTTGCAATTCGTGTTCTTGTGAATCAGAACCGCAGGCCCTTCCTGGATAAATCCTTTCTTTAATCTGATTACCTGGCGATTGCTTAAGCCTAGACTAGATGCAGCCTGTGCAAGGGTAAAATCTCCGTCAACAAGCTTTTGCAATATGGTGTACCTGTTTAGTTGTTTTTGGGACAATTGATAATGCACCTCGTTGTTCATAGTGACATTTTATCGCGATAATCTACAAGGTGACATTATCACAAGTTAAACACATTGCCGGGACTATTACCATTGACAATCGTCTGACAAGGTGATAAAATATTCTACGTTGTTAAATATAATACCTGCGGGAGTGGCGGAATTGGCAGACGCACCAGACTTAGGATCTGGCGGGTAACCGTGGGGGTTCAAGTCCCTTCTCCCGCACCATATTAAAAAAAGGCTTTCAGGATTTGTCCTGGAAGCCTTCATTTTTTATTGCACATGCAAAGGGTCAGAATTTTTACATGGCGTGCAATCTGCTGGAAGCAGGCTGGTATAAGATCAATTTTGTATGCCAATAATAAGCTAAAATATCCCGGAGGTAACTTGAATGGCCGATATTTTATCTTGGGCGCTACTCATAACTCCCTGGTTTTTGCTATTGTTATTAGATTTAAGACGAGTAAAACGTTTTCTATCAGTCGCTTTTTTTACCTTAGTCTTGACTTCAATTACTTGGCAATTAGCTGAAACATACGATTGGTGGAAAATAGAACATAATTTGTTTTTTCTCACAAATATTTCGGCTTTTAATTATGGATTTTTGCCTATTGCCACGATTTTTGTATTCTATTTTACGTATCCCAATGTTTGGCTGTTTTTTGGAGCGAATTTGGCTATGGATGCATTTCAAGCATTTGTAGTCAGTCCTTTTATTTTCGAAAAGATCGGACTTTACCAAATGCTTCGCATGTCTGATTTTGGTCTTTTTCTGTTACTATATTCGATGGTACCTATCTTATATCTTTATCAAAGATGGTACGAAAAAAAAGAGTGAACCTCCGCTTATGATAAGACGACTCATCCAGCGCGAGCAGACCTCAAAAAGGCTGTAGGAATTACTTTCGGACGGGTTCTGACGCTCCCTGAGCCCTGCGCTACGAGCCAAAAGACCGCGCCGGCGGTTTTTCTTAATCTTTGTAACCGATTTTCCTCCACTTTCATAAGATGTGTTGTTAGAAAGATTAGAATAGGCTAAAAGGAGGAATTTGTATGGGTTTTGGTGGCTTTGGCCGTGGTTGCGGCAGTGGCGCAATTTTGATTATAGTGATTATAATCTTATTATTCTCTTGTTTTGATAACGGCTGGTCTTCCAGCTGTTAACATCTACATCCGGCAGCATGTAAAACTCTGTATGGTTTAAATCGTGTTTCTCCTTATCCCTCATTCCGGTGAGGGATTTTTGTTTTGTCCACTTTTCTCAGTCCTTTGTCATTCGACAATAATTCTCCTGATGAAGATAAACTTAGTGAATTTTTAAACGAAATATAAACTTGCTATTTACTTTGTGGCTATAAATTGGAAATATTGTCATCATAAATTCAGGGTGCGAAAATGTGGATTTTGTGATTCATAAGGAAGGTGCCGGAATTTTAATTGTCATGTTTTTTTATAAACTGGATGATATGATTGAGATTATTGGTTTTTATGGCAGGAGATACCATTTAATTTGTTGAAATGTTTCAAAAATAGATGGCATAAGAGGGGGGAGACTTGGATGAAGGCATGCAGTTATGAAGGCAGGATTGCAGAAAGGGACGGATTTTGCCGGCCGGGCGAAAATGGAAGCCGTGATTTGACCAGGGCAGGGACACAGTGGGAGACATGCCAAATCAATTATGAAGTGTGCGATGGTAAATGGGGATTCTATCCCCGGGAGATTGTTCATTTTACCGCCCAGGCTTTTGGACCACGGGGAAACTATTGTGCGGGAAGGTCTCCTGAATTTGAAGTGAGTGTTTTTACTTATTCCGGCCGGCCAAGCAATAAATGCACAGAACACAATCTTGCTCTGCAGGTATTGGCAGATGAATTGATAAAGGAGAACTGGCAGCCTTTAGAAAGTGGCGGACACGACTGGTTTAGTCTTCGGTTTCGCCGGCTGGTCAAATAATCACCGGAGTAAAAGCAAAAGACGTTCCGGACAGGCGAAACGTCTTTTGCTTTTATTTTGGTTATTTTTTTAGATGGTAGGGAATGGTGGTGACGATTACGTTTTCTTTTAGGATTAGCAGAGTGTGCAGGATCCATCCCGTTTGATTATGAAGCAGACGATGCCACCATTTTTTTGTCTGAAATTCCGGAATGAGTACGGTTATATAATCTTCAGGCCGCTTTTTCTTTTCCGTTTCTTCAATATAGTCCAATAATGGCTGGATTACTAAGCGATAAGGGGAATATACCGTGACTAGACGAACTCCGGGGTTGAATTGATTCCATTTTTCCGCGACTTTGCGGGAAGACTCCACATCCGTGGCGATGTGCAAAGCGACGATATCTTCACTGATGGTTTTAGCGTACTTTAAGGTTTCCGCCACAACCCGGGTCGGTGTTGCAATGGGTACAATCACCGTATTCCTTCTTTTAATTGCCAGTGAATCCGATATATCTGATGCCAGGTCATTTAAATCCAAATGCAATTGTTCCGCCATGTCCTTATAATGAGCATGAATGCAACGGAATACATAGATCATCAACGGAATAAAAACAAGAACCAGCCAAGCCCCGTAAAAGAATTTGGTGACGGCAATAATGAGTACGACCAGTCCCGTAACCGACGCGCCCAAGCCGTTGAGTATGGCGCGGGCCACCCAGCCTTTGCCTTTTTCCTGCCGCCAATGCTTTACCATGCCGGTCTGAGCGATCGTGAAGGACAGGAAAACACCGATTGCGTACAGGGAAATAAGATGGTCCGTGTTGCCCTGATAAACCACAATTAAGATACCGGCGACAATGCTGAGCAGCACAATGCCGTTGGAGAAACTGAGCCGTTCCCCCCGGGTGCCCAGATAGCGGGGCATGTAACCGTCCTTGGCCAGGATGGAAAGCAGAGGAGGCAAGCCGTTGAAGGATGTATTGGCAGCCAGATAGAGAACAATCATAGTCGTAATTTGAATGTAATAATAAGCCCAGGAACGCCCCAGGGTTTTTTCTGCGACTACGGACAGGCAGGTAACATCTTTAATGGGAAGGATATGATAATGCATAATTAGAAAAGAAATACCAACAAACATAGTACCCAGAATGCCGGACATTAAATAGGTTGTAAAAGCGGCGTTTTTTATTTCCGGCTTTTTAAACATGGGCACACCGTTGGAGATGGCTTCAATCCCTGTCATGGAGCTGCAGCCGTTGGCAAAGGCACGGAGAAGCAGAAAACTCACGGTCCAGTCCCATTGGCGGCTCAGGGATTCGGGCGGCAAAACCGGCCCGCTTCGGGTAACCGCTTGATAGACGCCTGCGCCGATTAAAGCCAGAATGCCAAAAATAAAGGCATAAGTCGGCCAGACAAAGGCATTGGACGATTCCCGCACGCCGCGCAAATTGACCAGCATTAAAATAGCAAAGAGAACGAATAAATCAATGGATATTTCATGCGGTATTAAAACGGGAAATGCTGAAACGATGGCGGCGGTACCGGCGGACACACTTACGGCAACCGTCAGGGTATAATCGGCGAACAATGCGGCTGCGGCAGTTAAAGCCGGCAATTCACCAAGATTATGAATTGCCACGGAATAAGATCCGCCGCCGCCGGGATTTACTTTAGCGACTTGCACGTAAGACAGTGTAACGATTGTCAGCAAAATCAGGATAGCCAGCGCTACCGGTGCCATAAACCCATAGGTAAGTGTGCCCGGCAGAACGAGGATCGTCATGATCATTTCCGGACCGTAGGCTACGGACGAAAGCGCATCGGACGAAAATATAGCCACAGCTTTCCAGATAGGCAGTTTTTCATGGGACATTTCCTGATTATGCAATGGTCTTCCAATTAATAATCTTCTGAGAATACGCATCATACGAATAACCCCCATATAACTATGTATAAGACCTTTAAAACAATTTGGATAGCTAAAAAATAAAAAAACGGCACGAAAAGTTGCAGGTAAAGCAAAAACGCTTTCCCGGAACTTACGTACCAGCCTACACGACGCCAAAGAATTACTCCTGCGTATTGTCCACCGATAACATAAAGTTACGTTTATAATTTTATTTTTTTTTCCAAGTTTACATCCAGAATATAAATTTCTACTCTTTCGCCCGTTTTTGTACTGATATCGCTATGACTGCTGATTACGCGACATCCCGTGAGATGTGAAATCAGGTCTTCCGCCTCGGCGCTGAAGGTTTCCCTAAGTACCTGGCGCATTTCTTTAACGACCTGTCGCCCCTTGGATGATTTGACCAAATGGGTTTCCTCGACAGTTAACACTCCTTTTAAGCGAATTAAGACCATGTCTTCAATAATATAGGCACGGGCCGCCTCGGGACCGCGGCCAATCAAGGTGCGTTGAAATTTAATGAAGGCATCGCTGATTTCCGTTTCCAATTTTATCTTATCAATTGGCATTTGTGGTTCCTCCATAAAAAAGAAGACCTAACGGTCTTAAGACCTCTTGCTTTCGCCTGCGAAGTTAGCTGACGGGTAGGATGGCAAGAAAGTAAGCATCCCTTCTGTCCGGAACAGAATTAACCCCAGAAGTTGGTTCCTCCGCTTCCACTAAGGAATTCGGCGTTTTGAATTCTGATATTCATTATACAAAACCTACGTTAGAAAGAAAGTTTGGTTTAACGGCAATTTATGGTACTTATGGCGAATGTTTACGCTAAATATGATTAAAATTGCCGCGAGGCGTTGCTTTGCAATCATTTTCTATACGGTATGCTGTTTTTCATAGTATTCATCTCAATCAATGATTGTATAAAGAAAAAGGTGCCTGATAAAGCACCTTAAAAGAGTCTTTCCGGCTATATACAGAAAAAAAGCGTGGTTAACGGTTTGGCCAGCAATGACGGGGATAACAGCCGTGAGGATAGCAGGGGCGCGGAAAGCAGCCGATGGGGAAGCATTGACGGGGGAAACAACCTTGACGGGGGAAACAACCTTGACGGGGGAAACAATTATGACGGGGATAACAGCCATGAGGATAGCAGGGACGCGGAAAGCAAAAGACCGGGGGACATGGCCGGGGAAAGCAGTTGCGAATCGGCCAGCATGGCGTGCTTGAAGGAAAGCAGCCAATTTGCCGCTGGTATTCTTCCTCTTCGTCGTCTATATCTAATTCTTCAAAATCTTCCTCGCCTTCGTCCTCGTCCCATTCTTCCATGCGGGGTTCTTCCCATTTGGGAAGGTCGTATTTTCTTTTATCGGACATAGTTATTCCTCCTCCCATTTACCTGTGTAGGGATTATACGAACAGTTTGCGGAGCAAGCCAGCCAGTTGTGAGCCGGGTCGGTTCCCTGAGCAAGGGGACGGCAGTCATGACAGGCATAACGGTATTCGCAATCCTTGCATTTTTCGATGGAATCTTTGGTAAGGTGCCAGCATTGTTGTAATGGCTGTCCGTTAAGTATGTCGGCTAACGAAGCGGTAAGTATGTTGCCGTAAATCTGACTTCGCGCAAAGATGCACGGAATTACATTTCCATCGGCAGTAATGGCCAGTTTTCCGTGCAGGCAGGAGTTGTTTGTTTGAGCGGCTTCAAAGGAGAACTGGTCGGTATGAAACGGTGGTTTAACCGGGGGCTTTTTATAAGCCTGAGGTAAAAGGTCTTTGTCGTCCCCTCTGCCGGTCGGACGGACTACGTCGGGCGGATTGACCTCTACGCCCAGTTCGGCGCATAAAGACATGATATTTTCCGCTTGATCCTCATTTGCTTTCATAATAATGGAAGCGATTCGCAGCGGAATATCGGCGGCCAGTATCTTTTTTATTGCCTGGAGGGTCTTGTCGAAGCTTCCCGGCTGCAAGGTTACCCGGTCGTGTACGGCGGCGTTATCGGCGTAAATCGTTGTGGCAATACTTACCTTGTAATCTTTAAAAAACTGAATGCATTCGTCATCAATGAGGGTAGCGTTTGTAAAGATTTCGATGAGCTCAAATCCTTCCGCGTGAGCTTTTTTTACTAAGTCGCGCCAACCGGGATACAGGAGCGGCTCGCCGCCGATTAACTGGATGGCGGTGGCGCCTGCCTGGCGCGCTTCACTGATTAAGGACAGCCAGCGCTCGTGAGGAATCTTGTCTTGATTGACGCAAGGCCCGCTGGCGGCATAACAATGCAGGCATTTGTTGTTGCAGCAAGAGGTCAACTCCAGCCAAAGAAAATCAAGTTTGTCGTTGGTTGCCGCAGCGGTTGAGGTAATTGGCTGCGGCTGTTTAATATAAAATGCGCCGATTCCTTTCGCTGTGAGTTGATCTATAAAATTCAAATACACTTGATCGTCCGGGTCGCTTACATCAAGCAGGTCTTCGAGCGTATGTTCACGACAAGCGTTTAAAAGGTCAACAGCGCCACGATTGACCGAGTATACCTTGCCGGTATGAAAATCGTAGATTGCGCCCCGGAGTTTTCCTTCTACCAATTGACAGTGGCCATTCAGTTGATAATACAAAACGCTCAGTTCGCCCCCTTTTATCGGTTTGGTACATAATATGCAAAAACAGGAGGGCTGGTGCCTGCCGGCAGTATGGTTTCCTATTGTTGAGAAAAGTAATTGGCTTGACAAAAAGAAAAGGTTTATATATAATGAAAAAGTCATTTACAAATGCGGAAGTAGCTCAGTGGTAGAGCATCGCCTTGCCAAGGCGAGGGTCGCGAGTTCGAATCTCGTTTTCCGCTCCATGAGATATAGACTCCCAGCAGGATGCTGCTGGGGTTTTTTGCATATCTCTTGTTTTTGTTGTACAATTATGGTATGATGTGGGGCATGGTGGATTGGGGTCTAAATTTTTGTCAATTCTGGTAATACTAAGGTTGGCAAAAAAAATGCGACAATCATACAATTACATAAGGGGGACATGGCATAAATGAAGGTAACAGCGGAAAAAATAGACAATCATAAAGTAGTTCTAGAAATGGAAGTACCGGCGGCGGAAGTTACGAAAGCAATTGACAAAGCCTATCGTAAACTTGCCAGCCAAGTAAATATACCCGGTTTTCGCAAGGGCAAAGCGCCGCGGCAGATTTTAGAGATGCGCCTGGGTAAAGAGGCAATGCTGGATGAGGCGTTTGAAATTTTAGCGCCGGCAGCCTATCAGCAAGCCCTGGAGGAGCAAAAGATTGAACCGGTCAGCAAACCGGAAACGGAAATTGTAAATTTAAAAGAAGGAGAAGACCTGACTTTTAAAGTCACTGTAGTGGCTAAGCCGGAGGTTGTTCTGGGGCAATATAAAGGGTTAACGGTTGCAATGCCGGAAGTAGAGGTTACCCCTGAACAAGTAGAACAGCACCTGGAAAATCTTCGTAACCGGCAGGCCAAGATGGTTGTTGCCGAAAATGCAATATTAGATAAAGGCGATTTTGCAATTATTGACTTTGAAGGCTTTGTAGACGGCCAGCCTTTTAAAGGCGGTGATGCGCAGGGTTATCCGTTGGAAGTTGGTTCCGGCAGTTTTATTCCCGGTTTCGAAGACCAGCTTTTAGGGGCTAAAGCTGAGGAAGAACGGGATGTTCAGGTGACGTTTCCCCAGGACTATTTTGTAGCTGAGTTAGCGGGAAAAGAAGCGCATTTCAAAGTAAAAATCAACGATATTAAACGGAAAGAATTACCGGTGTTGGATGACGAATTCGCCAAGGATGTCAGCGAGTTTGATACGCTGCAGGAATTTAAAGCCGACATCGAGAATAAATTAAAGCAGAACGCCGAACAAAAAGCTGAACAGGAATTCCACAACAATGCCATCAAGGCCGCAGTGGAGAATATTACGGTGGATATTCCTGAAGTAATGGTTGAGCATCGGATTGATAACATGGTGGAAGATTTGAGCGTTAATTTGCAAAATCGCGGCACCAGTATCGAAAAGTATTTGGAATATGCCAAAATGGATATGGCGGCTTTACGCCAAAGTTATCAGGAAGCTGCACTTTATAATGTAAAGACCGACCTTTTACTGGAAACGGTAGCCAAAGAGGAAAGCATTAAAGTCGAACCGGAAGAACTGGAAGCCGAGATTGCGGCCATGGCGCAAGGATATGGCCGTAAGGTGGAGGAAGTCCGCGATGTAATCCTGAAACAAGGCCATGTAGGGGCGTTGGCCAACTCCGTTGTCCGTAAAAAAGCGGCTCAGGTGATCATTGACAGTGCAGTAAAAGAATAATTGAGTACCGAGGTGTTTTCTATGAGTTTTGTTCCTATTGTAGTAGAGCAGTCTAATCGCGGCGAACGGGCGTATGATATTTATTCACGCCTTTTAAAGGACAGAATTGTTTTTGTCGGCGGACCGATTGATGATATGATGGCAAATTTAATTATCGCCCAGCTATTGTTCCTGGAATCGGAAGACCCCGATAAGGATATCCAGATGTACATCAATAGTCCGGGGGGAGTGGTAACGGCGGGATTGGCCATTTATGACACTATGCAATATATCAAACCGGATGTTTCAACGATTTGCTTAGGTCAGGCCGCCAGCATGGGTTCCTTGCTGCTAACTGCCGGGACGAAAGGCAAACGGTATGCTCTTCCCTATGCGCGGATCATGATCCATCAGCCGCATGGCGGGGCGCAGGGCCAGGCTACGGATATCGAGATTCAAGCGAAAGAAATTCTCCGCTTGCGGGAAATCGGTAATGATATTCTGGCCCGGCATACCGGACAGCCAAAAGAAAAAGTTCAACGGGATGTAGAACGTGATTTCTTTATGAATGCAGAAGAAGCAAAGGACTATGGTATTATTGATTCGCTTATAGTCCGGGGCGAAAGGCGCAAAGAGACTCCCAAATAGAGAGGTGAGGACATGTTAAAATTTGGGGATGACAGGGGCCAATTAAAATGTTCATTTTGTGGTAAGTTGCAGGAACAGGTGAAGAAGCTGGTTGCCGGTCCGGGTGTCTATATTTGCGATGAATGCATTGAGCTTTGCAATGAGATTATTGAAGAAGAACTCAGTGAAGATGTTGAGCTGGAACTGAGAGATGTCCCCAAGCCGAAGGAAATCAGAGATACTTTGGATCAGTACGTGATCGGACAGGATGAAGCGAAAAAAACGCTGGCAGTAGCCGTTTATAATCACTATAAACGGATTAATATGGGGACTAAGGCCGATGATGTTGAATTGCAGAAATCCAACATTGTTATGCTGGGACCCACAGGAAGCGGCAAAACATTGCTGGCCCAGACACTGGCCAAAATCCTCAATGTTCCTTTTGCGATTGCCGATGCCACATCGTTGACGGAAGCCGGTTATGTAGGCGAGGATGTGGAGAACATCCTGCTGAAATTAATTCAGGCTGCCGATTATGATGTGGAAAAGGCGGAAAAGGGAATTGTCTATATTGATGAAATTGACAAGATTGCCCGTAAATCGGAGAATCCATCCATAACGCGGGATGTTTCCGGTGAAGGCGTTCAGCAGGCGCTGCTTAAAATTTTGGAAGGAACCGTTGCCAGTGTGCCGCCGCAAGGAGGACGTAAACATCCGCATCAGGAGTTTATTCAAATTGACACCACCAATATTTTGTTTATTTGCGGTGGCGCTTTTGATGGGATTGATAAAATTATCAGTTCCCGTACAGGCAAGAAAACGATGGGATTCGGAGCGGATATAAAGAGCCGGGAAAAGAAAAAAGTCGGCGAGATTCTTCGGAATATTTTACCCGAGGATTTGCTTAAATTTGGATTGATCCCCGAGTTTGTCGGCCGGCTGCCGGTGATTGTTACGTTAGATGCGCTGGACGAGGATTCTTTGGTTCGCATTTTGGTTGAACCTAAGAATGCGCTGGTAAAACAATACCAGAAATTCATGGAATTGGATAACGTTCAGTTAGAATTTAAAGACGATGCGTTGAAGGCGATTGCCGGCGAAGCCTTGAAACGGAATACGGGCGCCCGGGGGCTGCGGTCTATTATTGAAGGGATTATGCGCAATGTTATGTATGAGATTCCTTCCCGGACCGACATAACGAAATGTATTGTTACTAAAGAAGTGGTCGTAAATAAAGAAGAACCCATTTTGGTAGCAGCAGACCGCAAAGCCAAGAAAAAAGAAGAATCAGCTTAAAAATGGAGGGATTTACCTCCATTTTTTTTTGCCTTTTATAGCGGGACTGCCGCTTATTACCAGGATAAAATTAGATTGTCGGCCCATACTATCAATACAATAAAATAGTAGATAATTGCTGTGGAAAGGGGGTTTGAAGCAAAGTGGACTATGCTGTTAATATTATTAGTCTGATCCAAGTATTTTTTGCGATCGTAATTGGTTTGTACTTTTGGAATTTATTACGTTCGCAACAGGGAAACCGGGTTGCCGTAGAAAAAGAATCCAAAAAGGAAATGGACCGGTTGCAGCGGCTGCGGGAAATATCATTAACGGAACCATTGTCGGAGAAAACACGTCCTTCCACATTTTCTGAGATTATCGGTCAGGAGGAGGGATTAAAAGCGTTACGGGCGGCGCTTTGCGGGCCGAATCCACAGCATGTTTTGGTATATGGGCCGCCCGGTATTGGCAAGACGGCAGCAGCCAGGTTAATTTTAGAGGAAGCAAAAAGTAATCCGCTGTCACCCTTTGGGACAGAAGCAAAATTTATTGAGATGGATGCCAACATAGCCCGGTTTGATGAACGCGGGATTGCCGATCCCTTGATTGGTACGGTACATGATCCAATTTATCAGGGGGCCGGGGCAATGGGAGTGGCCGGTATTCCCCAGCCTAAGCCGGGAGCTGTTACCAAAGCTCATGGCGGCATTTTATTTCTGGATGAGATTGGGGAATTGCATCATATCCAAATGAATAAACTGCTGAAGGTGCTGGAAGACCGGAAAGTATTTCTCGAAAGTTCCTATTATAATAGTGAAGATACCAACATCCCTACACATATTCATGATATTTTCCAGAAGGGGCTGCCGGCCGATTTCCGGCTGGTAGGAGCGACAACGCGGACGCCGCAGGAAATTCCACCGGCCATCCGTTCCCGGTGTGTAGAAATTTTCTTTCGCTCCTTATTGCCGGACGAAGTCGGGAGCATCGCGCAAAACGCGGTAAAAAAGATTGATTGCACAATGGAAGAAGCCGCGCTGGATGTAATTAAACGCTATGCAACGAACGGGCGGGAAGCAGTCAATATGGTTCAGATTGCTGCGGGAATTGCCATGAATAATAAGAATCGATGCATTACCCGGACCGATATGGAATGGGTCGTTAACTTTGGCCAATATGCGCCGCGTCCCGAGAAAAAAATTCCACCTAAACCGCAAGTCGGTTTTGTTAACGGACTGGCCGTTTATGGACCCAATATGGGAACCATGATGGAAATTGAGGTTTCGGCTATGCCGAATCCTTATAATACGGGTAAATTTATTGTGACCGGGGTTGTGGATGAGGAAGAAATCGGCGCGTCGGGGCGGACTATGCGGCGAAAAAGCATGGCCAAGGCTTCGGTGGACAATGTACTTACGGTATTGCAGAATTATAAACAAATTGATTTACGAAAATATGATATTCATGTTAATTTTCCCGGTGGCGGACCGATAGACGGTCCTTCAGCCGGAATTACGGTGGCCAGTGCTATTTACTCCGCGATTTCTAAAATTCCTGTAGACAATACGGTGGCAATGACCGGGGAAATTTCCATCCGGGGGCTGGTTAAACCGGTTGGCGGTGTTACTGCCAAAATTGAAGCGGCTAAACAGGCCGGAGCCCGCAAGGTGATTATTCCGAAAGAAAATTGGCAGGAAATGTACCGGGGACTGGATATCGAAGTAGTCGGTGTGGAAAATATCGACGAAGTTTTTAAACACGCGTTGCTGGAAAATAATGAAAAGGTGCATCTGGGGGTCGTTGTGCCACAACACGACCTGTTAACGGCAGCCGGAGTCAATTAAAAGCAAAACGGATGGGAACGGATGAAATTTGTTCCCATCCGTTTTTTGTTATAGTTTCACTAGCGCTCTTTCTTCACCGGATGGCGGAAGGATTTTGTAATTAGCGTTAAGAATATTTATAAATACAGAAGTTGAAACTAAAGAAAGACGACAACGAAATTAAGGGGGCCGCATTGCATGTCTAAACATCGTCGCAAAATACCGCTATTGCCGCTTCGGGGCATTTTAGTTTTTCCATATATGATCATCCATTTGGATGTGGGACGCGAAAAATCAATCAGCGCATTAGAAGAAGCAATGGTTCATGACCGTCTTATCATGCTGGCGACACAAAAGGAAGCTCAAAATGACAAGCCCGAACCGGAAGATATTTTCCCGGTCGGTACGGTCGCTGAAATCAAACAATTGTTAAAACTTCCCGGCGGAACAATCCGGGTGCTGGTGGAAGGATTACACCGGGCTTCGATTGAAGAGTATGTCAGTCAGGAGCTGTTTTATCTGGTTGAAATTAACGAATTTGATGAGCTGGAGCCCAAAACGCCGGAACTGGAGGCCCTGACGCGGACATCGATTCATCAGTTCGAGCAATGGGTGAAATTAAGCAAAAAAATTCCGCCGGAAACTCTGGTTTCGGTGGTGGTCGTGGAAGAACCCGGCCGGCTGTCGGATTTAATTGCCAGTCACTTGTCGCTCAAAATTGAAGATAAGCAGGCCCTGCTGGAAGCTGTTAACATTAAAGAGCGGCTGGAAAAATTATGCGAAATTCTTAGCCGGGAAATGGAAATTCTGGAACTGGAAAAGAAGATTAATGTCCGGGTTCGCAAGCAGATGGAAAAAACGCAAAAGGAATATTATTTGCGGGAACAACTGAAAGCCATTCAGAAAGAATTGGGCGATAAGGACGACCGGACCAGTGAAGTGGAAGAATACCGGCAGCGTCTAAGCGAACAGGAATTACCCAAAGAAGTGGCTGAAAAAATAAATAAAGAAATTGAGCGCCTGGAAAAAATGCCGCCCATGGTGGCCGAAGGAGCGGTTATCCGTACATACCTTGACTGGCTCCTGGCATTGCCCTGGTCGCAGGAAACGCCCGACCGGCTGGATATTTCCATGGCGGAGACAATTCTGGAAGAAGATCATTACGGGCTGGAAAAGGTTAAAGAACGGATTCTGGAATATCTGTCCATACGGAAGCTGACGGAAAAAATGAAGGGCCCCATTCTTTGTCTGGTCGGACCGCCGGGAGTTGGTAAAACATCCCTCGCCCGCTCCATTGCACGGGCTATGGAACGCAAGTTTGTCCGGGTTTCCCTGGGCGGTGTGCGTGATGAAGCGGAAATTCGGGGTCACCGCCGCACTTACGTAGGCGCGCTGCCGGGAAGGATCATCCAGGGGATGCGCACTGTAGGCTCTAAAAATCCGGTTTTTCTTCTCGATGAAATTGATAAAATGAACGCTGACTTCCGGGGAGATCCGTCGTCGGCTTTGCTGGAAGTTCTCGATCCGGAACAAAATAATTCGTTCAGCGATCACTACGTGGAATTGCCTTTTGATCTTTCCCGCGTTTTGTGGGTAGTTACGGCCAATGTAATGCATAACATTCCCCGGCCGTTGCTTGACCGCATGGAGACAATTACCATCGCCGGCTATACGGAAGAAGAAAAGGTACAGATTGCCAAACGTTATTTAGTGCCGAAGCAGATGAAAGACCATGGTCTTTCGGAACAGCAAATTGTTTTTTCCGAAGGAACGATTCAGAAAGTAATCCGGGACTATACCCGGGAAGCCGGAGTGCGGAACCTGGAGCGGAATATTGCCAACTTATGCCGCAAAGTAGCCCGGCAAATTGTGCAAGAACGCCGGAAAAGCGTTAAAATTACGGCGCAAAATCTGCATACTTTTTTGGGTGCGCCCAAATACCGCCATTCCCAGGCGGAAAAGCAGCACCAGGTAGGAGTTGCCACCGGCCTGGCCTGGACCGAAGTGGGCGGCGACGTGCTTGCCGTGGAAGTATCCACCATGAAAGGCAAAGGGAAACTTACCCTGACCGGCCAATTGGGAGAAGTCATGCGGGAGTCGGCGCAGGCCGGTTTCAGTTATATCCGGACCCGGGCCAAAGAGCTGAGTATTGACGAAGAATTTTATGAAAAAACGGATATCCATATTCATTTACCGGAAGGAGCGATTCCCAAAGACGGGCCGTCCGCCGGTATTACGATGGCCACGGCGGTAGCCTCCGCTTTAACCGGGAAGCCGGTACGCAGTGAGATTGCCATGACCGGTGAGATTACTTTGCGGGGCAGAGTATTGCCTGTGGGGGGAATCAAAGAAAAAGTGCTGGCCGCTCACCGGATTGGTATCAAGAAGATTATATTGCCCCAGGAAAATAAACGGGATTTGGATGAAATCCCCGGTAATGTGCGCCGCAGTATGGAATTTCTTTTAGTAGAACATATGGATGAAGTATTAAAAGCGGCATTGGTGCATGAGAATGACTGAAGAGAAGGCGGATTTCACGATTATTCAGGCCAAGTATTTGGCGTCGGCAGTCCGGCCGGATCAGTATCCGGCGGGGGATTGGCAGGAAATTTCTTTTATCGGCCGCTCCAATGTAGGCAAGTCCTCGCTCATTAACTCCCTTTGCCGGCATCATGGGTTAGCCCGCGTGAGCGGAACCCCCGGCAAGACGCAGACCATAAACTTTTATGTTTTAACTGCTAAATTAGCGGACGAAAAACGGCTGGACTTCTTGCTGGTCGACCTTCCCGGCTATGGATATGCCCGCACGGGTCAGGCCAACCGGCGCCAATGGTCGAGATTTATTGAAGAATATTTGCTCTATTCACCCCGGCTGCGTCTCATTTGCCAGTTGATTGATATTCGGCACCATCCCATGGACAGTGATATTATGGTGCATCAGTGGTTAACGGAAAATAACCTGCCGGTTCAGATTATGGCTACCAAAGCGGATAAGCTGTCTCGCTCGCAAGTGAAAAAGCAGAGTACGGTCATCCGGGATGTTTTTTCCCAATCAAACAGCAATCCGATTGCTTATTCTTCTGTCCAGGGCACCGGCCGGGACGAATTAGTTGACGCAATCAGGAAAGTTTTGCTAAAATGATTACAATAGCGAAGGGACAGTATCCATACTGTCCCTTTCCTTGCAGTAATTAAAGGAGTAGATTATGCTAAGCCTCTTCGACAAACAACTATTGAATCGAATTCAAACCGGGTTGCCCTTTGACAATAGACCCTTTGCCGTGTTAGCCGAGAAGTTGGGAACGGATGAAGCCACAGTGATTGAGCGGTTGCAATGGCTAAAGGAGCACGGATACATTCGGCGGGTCGGACCTTTTTTTGATTCGGCCAAACTTGGCTATACCGGCACCTTGGTGGCGGTAAAAGTAGCAGCAGAGAAAATGAAGGCGGTGGCGGAAAGTATTAACCGTTACCCTGGTGTAACGCATAATTATGAGCGGGAAGGAAGATTTAATCTTTGGTTTGCGCTGCTATCGCCGAACCAGGCGGCACAGGATAAAATTCTGCAGGAAGTGCGCTGTTTGAATGGTGTAGAACAATTGATTAGTTTACCGGCCACGAAAAAATTTAAAGTCAGTGTTCAGTTTACCCTTTGAGAGGTGCAGTAAAGTATGGATGAAATGGATAAAAAAATTGTTATTGCCATGCAGGACGATTTTCCTTTGTGCGCTGATCCTTACCAGCAAATCGCAGCCAAAATCGGTATCGGCGAAGAGGAACTGTTACGGCGCTTAAAACGGCAATTTGCCGAAGGAAAAATACGTAAAATGGGTGCCGTACTACAGCACCGGGAGGTCGGTTTTGCCGCCAATGCCCTCTGTGTCTGGGTAGTGCCGGAAGAACGGCTGGAGGAGGTAGGACGAAGCATGGCCGCATGTTCTGCTGTTACGCATTGCTATTCACGCATTCCTGTGCCGGAATGGCCATACAATTTTTATGTGATGATTCATGCCCGGACGCGTAAGGAATGCGAAGCCATGGTCGCCGAACTAAGCAGAAAGACCGGTTTGGACAACTACGATATGTTGTTTAGCACCCGGGAATGGAAAAAAACAAGTATGCGATATTTTCGGGAGGTAGGGAAAAATGCTTAGAAATTTTGCGGCCGTGTTGGATGCGGTACGCGGCATGCCTCCAAGGCGCGTAGCCGTGGCTGTGGCTCAGGATGATGCGGTTCTGGAAGCCATTAAAGCGGCTCAAGAGGAAAAAATAGCTGATTTTGTGCTGATTGGCGATAGGGTGAAAATTGAGAAGGCCGCAGCCGGGTTAAATATTGACTTACGGGGACTGGAAATTGTCAACGAACCGGATGACCGTCAGGCGGCCTATCAGGCGGTTGCTCTGGTATCCCGCGGACAGGCCGATGTCCTCATGAAAGGACTGATCAATACCGCCGATTTACTGCGAGCTGTTTTAGACAAGGAAATAGGGTTAAGAACCGGACGGGTTCTCAGTCATGCCGCTGTTTTTGACGTTCCCGGTTTTGACCGGCTGGTTATGGTTACGGACGGCGGGATGAATATTGTGCCGACACTGCAGCAAAAGGCCGAGATTATTCAAAACAGTGTTATGCTGGCGGCTGCACTCGGACTACGGCCGGCTAAAGTAGCCGTACTGGCTGCGGTAGAAGTCATTAATCC
Source organism: Allolucifera butyrica (assembly GCF_900476375.1). Classification (GTDB taxonomy): domain Bacteria; phylum Bacillota; class Negativicutes; order Sporomusales; family UPPP01; genus Lucifera; species Lucifera butyrica. The sequence continues at coordinate 16,850 of NZ_UPPP01000062.1, forward strand.
CGATATGCCGGCTACGCTGGAGGCGGCGGCATTGGCCAAGATGGCGGACCGGGGGCAGATAAAAGGAGCCATCGTGGATGGCCCGCTGGCTCTTGACAATGCCATTAGTCTGGAGGCGGCCAGACATAAGGGAATCAAGAGCGCCGTAGCCGGCTGCGCGGATATTTTGCTGGTGCCGGATATCGAAGCAGGCAATCTCTTAGGTAAATCGCTCGTTTATTTCGCCGGCGGTAAAATTGCCGGCCTGGTATTGGGAGCGGCCAAACCGGTTGTCGTGACATCGCGGGCCGATTCTCCCGAAGCCAAGTTAATGTCCATTGCCATGGGCGCCTTATTAGGCCGGGGCGTCGACCAATAAGACGCAGTGGTTACCCATTCGTAGTGCAAAATGAATAGTAATTTTACATTGGAAGGTGAAACCCGCTGGTGGTTTACCTTCTTCTTTTTTTGCCAAATACTAATTTTCCATTACCAAAACCCTGCGCTGCAGTGTTTTGAAGGATTAAAATCTAGCAATTGGTAAAAATAGAACAGGCAGAGTATAAAAATGCAGGCATTTTTTCTCTACCTACATAAGGAGAAGCAGAAACATCTGGGAGGTGCTTTTATGGCCGAAGTATCACTGCAAGGTGAACAAAGAGTTTTTATGACCGGCAACGAAGTGGTTGCCTGGGCTGCCCTGGCGGCTAATGTCGATATTATGTATGGTTATCCGATTACGCCGCAAAATGAGATCATGCATTATTGGACACGATTGGCGCCCAAATATGGAAAGCGATTTTTGCAGGTCGAGGATGAAATCTCAGCCGGTTTCACGACTCTGGGCGGCGTTCTTTCCGGACGGAAAGCGTTTACAGCTACCGCCGGACCCGGTAATGTGCTGATGCAGGAGTCAGCCGGCATGGCTGAAATGATGCGGTTGCCCATTGTCTATGTGATCCAACAGCGTGGGGGGCCGTCTACAGCCACTGTAATTTATTCGCAACAGGAAACGACACTTACAACCTTTGGCGGCAATGGCGAGGGGCACCGGATTGTATACTCTACCGCAACGCATCAGGAATTGTTCGACTACACGGTGAAAGCTTTTAATTCCGCCTGGACCTATCGTTTTCCGACCTTTGTCCTGGGGGACGGTTATCAGGCGAAGATGCGGGAGCCGCTTACCATTTATAATCCCGGGGAGCGGGGAATCGAGCTGGTCAACCCGGAGACAATTCTTGGTGATACCAGTCCTGGCAAACAATTCAGACATCTCCGTAATACCTATAATACGGAAGATGAGTTGTATAGCGTAGTAATGAAACATCAACGGGAATGGGAAGAGATGGCTCCCAAGGTGGTGGAATGGGATACCATGGGGTGTGAGGATGCCGAAATTGTGGTTGTCTGCCACGGTGTAGTGGCCCGGGCTGCCCGCAGCGCCTGCGACCAACTGCGGGCCCGGGGACGCAAAGTGGGTTTTTTCCGTCCGGTCACCCTGCGGCCGTTTCCGGCGGAACAGCTTAGAGCAGTGCTTGGGCACGCCGGGAAAATGGTAGTGGCGGAATCCGCTTACGGGCAGTTGCTTAAACTGGTTCAGACGGCTATTTTCGGCAGTACCATTCCTATTGTTCCCATGCTGCGGCCGGGGGTCGGTATTACTACCGAGGAAATTGTGGAAGTAATCAGTACATTATAGACAGGAGGATTCAAGTATGCAGGAGCTTATGGAAGACAACATTCTGCAACCGGCAATGCCCAGTTGCTGGTACGAGGAAACAAAACCGCATAAATTTTGCCCCGGCTGCGGTCACGGCATTATTTTGAAAGCCCTTGGCGAAGCTGTCGATGAACTGGGGATCAAAGATAGAATGGTGTTTGGCTGTGATATTGGCTGTTCGCTTCTTTCCTGGGATTTTTTCGCGGTGGACAGTGTGCAGACCCATCATGGCAGGACAACTCCGGTGATAACCGGGATGAAACGGGCCAATCCGGATTTAATCGGAGTGGCTTATATGGGAGACGGCGGCGGGTACGCGATCGGTTCCCAGCACTTATTTAACGCGGCCGTGCGGAACGAACGGATTACCATTATCTTATGCAACAACTGCAACTACGGGATGACGGGCGGGCAAATGGCACCGACTACGCTACCGGGTATGAAGACGGAAACGACACCCTATGGACGGGATCCGGACCAGACGGGGGCGCCGACGAAAGGGCCGGAGATGGTTGCTGCCGTTGCCCCCGAAGGGGCTTATGTTGCCAGGGGAACCATTGCCAATATACGTCAGATGAAAGGGTTTCTAAAAAAAGCGCTGGAAAACCAAATGGCCGGCAACGGAATTTCCTTTGTGGAATGTTTATCCAGCTGTCCGACAAACTGGCGCACGAATGCCAAACAAACCTGGGAATTCGTTGAAAAAGACATGACGCAGTTTTTTAAAGTTGGCGAATTGCGTCTGCCGCAGGCAAAGGAGGGCTGATCATGGGAAATGTCATAAAAATTGCATTAGCCGGCGAAGGGGGACAGGGAGTCCAGTCCATAGCGGAAATACTGGCGGAAGCAGCCAATGAAGAAGGCAAAAATGCCTTATATATTCCTAACTTCGGCGTCGAACAGCGCGGCGGAGTATCCATTGCCTTTGTTCAAATCAGCGACGGAGAAATCGGGGCGCCGAAGTTTCAAAAGGCGGATATTTTAGTTCCCCTGAGCCCCCGGTCGGTAAAGCGGACTCAAATGTATGCCGGCAAAAATACGGTGTACATTTATGACAATTCGCTGGTTGCGGAAGGGGAAGTCGGCGACAGCATTGTGGGTCTGCAGTATTTTGATGTGACGCCGCCGTGTCCGGCAGCGGCTGAGCCGAATAAGGATTTACAGCAGGATCTGATTGACGGGGAACCGAAGACTTGCTCCTTTACCCGGCCGGGGCCGGGAGTAAACCCTGGCGACATTCCCGCCGTGAAAAAGGTAATTGCCATTCCTGCCAACGATATTGCCAAGACGGACCTGCATCCCCGGGTATTTAACATTATTATTTTGGGGGCCGTCATAGCTGCCACGGAAGTTCTGCCTCTCGACACCATTAAGAAAGCATTGGAGGCTAAGCTGGGCTATAAGTTTAAAGACAACCCCAAATTGCGGGAAATGAATTTTGCCGCGTTAGAACGCGGTTACCGTCTGATTAAGAGCGCAATGTAAGGAGGGGACAATGTGGCTAAAGTGAATTGGGAATCTGCAAAATACGAAAGCAGTAAAGGCCAGTGGGCTATTTTCCCGCAATTGTGCAAAGGCTGCGGCTTGTGCATCGAAAAATGCCCGGTGAAATGCATCAGCTGGTCGGAAGAACTCGGGGTTTATGGTACGCCGCGGGTAAAAGCCGATATGGAAAAATGCATTGTTTGCGGCATTTGCCAGATGGTGTGCCCGGATTGTGCGATCCGGGTGGAAAAAAAGAAATAAGTAGACTAAAGATCAAAGAATGTTGTATTATAGAAGCAGATTTTGCTGTAGGTGATAGAATAGTGACCAAAAATTTGATATTTACGACCGTGCAACAGGATCTTATGGTACTGGAAGAGCTGTTGGCTTCTGTAATACATTCCCCGGTGAATTTAATAACGGATATTGGGCAACATTTAGTGCAGGCGGGCGGCAAACGGTTGCGGCCCGCTTTGTATCTGTTATGCGCCAAGCAACAGAATGGACAGCCGGAACGGATGCTGCCGATGGCGCTGGCGATTGAGCTGATCCATATGGCGACACTGGTTCACGACGACGTGGTTGACCATTCAGCCACCCGGCGCGGTATACCCACGGCAAACGCATGCTGGGGAAATCATATTTCCGTTCTTACCGGCGATTATCTGTTTGCCAAAGCGTTTTCCACGGTGGCCGAAAGTGATACCGGCGCCATGCTGAAAGTACTTACCGGAGCCATATGTTCCATGGCGGAAGGAGAAATTATTCAAATTCAGAGTTTGTTTCAGCCGGATCAGTCCGAGACGGACTACTTGGAACGGATTGGCAAAAAAACGGCGGAATTTATTGCTGCCAGTTGTGAACTGGGAGGGATGACCGCCGGTTTGAACGAAGTAGATATTATGGCTTTGCGCACGTATGGACATGCTTTGGGATTGGCCTTTCAGATTACCGACGATATTCTGGATCTGACGCAGACGTCAAAACAATTAGGCAAGCCGGCAGGAAATGACTTATGTCAGGGGGTTATCACACTGCCGGTCATTTATGCTTTGCAAACAAGCAGGGAACGGGAAACATTGCGTCAAATTATTATTGACAAGGATTTATCGGCGGGGAAACTTGCCCAGGCCCTTACGCTGATTCGGGCAACGGGGGCAATCGAAGCCTGTTATCAACGGGTAGGGGAATATTTGCAGCAGGCTCGCAATATTTTGCCCTTGTCGCTGGCTCCGGCAGTCAGGCAGGAACTGATTGCAGTCGCCAATTTTGTGGGACTACGGAAATATTAGAGATAGGCGGAGGCATTTTCCTATGTTCAGACCGGTTAAAACGAGAAAAGTGTATGAGGAAATCGTAGCACAAATAAAAAAGCTGATTGTAGACGGTAAGCTGCAGCCCGGTGATAAGCTGCTTTCCGAGCGGGAACTTTCAGAACGGTTGAATGTAAGCCGCGCTTCGGTGCGGGAGGCGTTCAGCGCCCTGGAAATGATGGGAGTCATAACCATCCGTCCGGGTGAGGGAAGCTTTGTCCGGCAAGTTTCCTATGAAGGCATGCTGGAACCGTTGTCTTTTTATTTACAAATCGAGATGAACGACATTATGCAGTTATTAGAGGTGCGAAAAATTCTGGAGATCGAGACGGCAGCCCTGGCAGCAGTGCGGGCTACTGCCGAAGATATTCAGGATTTGCACCGGGCCTTGCAGCAGATGGTTGAGGAAGTCAACTCCGGCGAAATTGGCGAGATAGCGGATTCTTCTTTTCATTTTGCCGTCGCCAAAGCGGCCAACAATCCGATTCTTATCAAAATGATGAATACTGTGGCCGATCTAATGACCAATACCTTCCGCGTATCCCGGCAACGGCTGTTTTTAGTGGAAAACATGCCCGGGTTAATTCATCATTCCCATCAGGCCATCTACGAAGCCATTGCCGCTAAAAATCCCCAGGCTGCCCGCCATAAGATGCAGGAGCATCTGACAATGGTGGAAGAGGTCATGATCCGGCTAAAGCAGGACAGGGTTTCTTCCTTAAAAGGCGGCGGAAGTATTTTTTTGCCGGCAGACAAAGAAGACCAGGTTGCTTCTTCATAAGGGAATACGGCTTATTGAGTTGTCGCGTTTGTTTTTTTTAGGACGGGTGATATAATGATAAGTAAAGCGACAGGGAGGATGTGAGCGTATGTTTAGTTTCAGTATGCCTGAACTCATTGTAATTTTAATTATTGCTTTGGTTGTATTCGGACCGGGTAAGCTTCCCGAGGTCGGCAGGGCCCTGGGCAAAGGAATTCAGGAATTTAAACGGGCCGCCGCCGAAACAATGAATGAAGAGCCGCAGCGGCCGGAGACAGCGAAAATGACGGCTCAGGAAAAATCCCCCACCGAAGAGAAGAAGTGAGGATTTCCATGTCGGATACAGTGACGCAAAATGAGGATGAACAATCGGCTAGGCAGGGAGAAATGTCCCTTGTTGATCATTTGCAGGAACTTCGCCGGCGGATTATTATCTCCCTGATTGCCGTGGCCTTAGGCAGCACCGTGAGTTATTTTTATGCGGCCAAACTAGTCCATATTATTACTGCTCCTGCCGGTAAGTTGTATTATCTAAACCCGGCAGAAGCTTTTTTTACATATTTGAAAATATCCTTTTTTACCGGTTTCCTTGCGGCATTGCCGGTTGTTCTGTATCAGGCCTGGGCCTTCATTGTACCGGCGTTGACCAACCAGGAACGGAAAGCATCTTTTATTCTGGTACCGGCCTCGCTGGGACTGTTTTTTGCCGGCTTGGCTTTTTCCTATATTCTGGTGTTACCCGCCGGAATTAAATTTTTTATGGGCTTTGCCACCCAGGATTTGCAACCTTTGTTTTCCCTGGGACAGTATCTGTCTTTTGTCATTTCTTTTCTGCTTCCTTTCGGTTTCGTTTTTGAACTGCCGCTGTTTATCCTGGTGCTTGCCAAACTAGGGATGATTAATTCCCGGGTATTGATTCATAAACGGAAAGTGGTGCTGGTCCTGTCATTTGTTGTCGGGGCTATTCTGTCGCCGACGCCGGATGTGTTTTCCCAAACCATGGTCGCGGTTCCTTTGTTTGTCTTATATGAAGTCAGTATTATTATTGTAAAATATATTTTGAAAAAATAGATGCCGGAAACAAGATAAGTGCCATTTTAGCCGTAAGGTTAAAAGGGCTTTTACTATTTGCAGAGATAAGGACGGGTGGTAACTATGACGGCAAAAATTTTGGATGGGAACTGGTTTGCCGGCCAGATCCGGGAAAGGGTCAGGAACGAGGTTGTGTCGCTGCAGCAAGAGCTGGGGATTACACCCGGATTGGCCGTCATTATTGTCGGTGACAATCCGGCTTCCCAGGTATATGTAAACCGGAAGCACAAAGCTTGCGGCGAGACGGGGATTCACTCCGTTGTCATTCGCCTGGCGGAACAAACAACGCAGAACGAGTTGTTGCAAAAAATTGAAGAACTCAACCGGGACGGCTCGATTCACGGGATACTGGTCCAACTGCCCTTGCCGGCTCATATCGATGAGATGGTGATTTTACAGGCTATTTCTCCGGCGAAGGATGTTGACGGATTTCACCCGTTTAACATGGGAAGCCTGGCGGCGGGGCGGGAACTTTTGGTTCCCTGTACACCGGCGGGAATCGTGCGGCTGTTGGAGATGGCCGGGATTGACCTGGAAGGAAAACGGGCCGTTATCATTGGCCGCAGCAATATTGTGGGTAAGCCGATGGCTCTCTTGCTGCTGTCCCGTAACGCCACCGTAACGGTTTGTCATTCCCGCACCCGGGAACTGGCAGCCATTGCGCGCGAGGCGGATATCCTTATCGCCGCTGTCGGTAAGCCTGGTTTCGTTAAGCCGGAAATGGTCAAACCCGGTGCCGTTGTTATCGATGTCGGCATTAACCGGGTAGAAGGTAAATTGGCAGGCGACGTGGATTTTCCGGCAGTGCGGGAGGTGGCCGGCGCCATTACTCCCGTACCCGGCGGTGTGGGTCCGTTAACCATCAGCATGCTGCTGGCCAATACGGTTAAGGCGGTCCGTCTGCTTCAGCCAACAGCAGGTGTTAAAGCGAAGTCAAGAGTCCGGAGGAGTTGATTTGTATGAAAAGCGACGTGGAAATTGCCCAGAGCGCTTGTATGAAACCGGTCGCCCAGGTTGCGGCCGAATTAGGTATAGCGGAGGAAGAACTGGAGCTTTACGGAAAATATAAAGGAAAAGTTTCGCTGAATATCTGGGAGCGAATCCGGCATCATCCCGACGGGAAATTGGTGCTGGTCACCGCCATCAATCCGACTCCGGCAGGGGAAGGGAAGACGACGACCACCGTAGGTCTGGGAGACTCTTTACGGCGATTGGGCCATAAGGTAATGATTGCCCTGCGGGAACCGTCCCTGGGGCCCTGTTTTGGCGTAAAAGGCGGTGCCGCCGGCGGCGGTTATGCCCAGATTGTGCCGATGGAAGATATTAACCTGCATTTTACCGGTGACCTGCATGCGATTACGACGGCGCACAACCTGCTGGCGGCGATCATCGACAATCATATTCATCACGGCAACGAATTGGAAATTGATCCGCGGCGGATCACCTGGCGCCGGGTAATGGACCTGAATGAAAGAGCCCTGCGGCAGATTGTCCTGGGGCTGGGCGGCAAAGCCAACGGCGTTCCCCGCGAAAGCGGCTTTGATATTACCGTGGCTTCAGAAATGATGGCAATTTTATGTCTTGCCAGTGACCTGGAAGACATGAAATCGCGGATTGCCCGCATTATTGTGGCCTATACCTTTGATAACAGGCCGGTTACGGTGGCGGACTTGAAAGTCACCGGGGCACTTACGCTTTTATTTAAAGATGCGATTAAGCCGAATTTGGTGCAGACCCTGGAAAACACGCCGGCTTTTGTCCATGGCGGGCCGTTTGCCAACATTGCCCATGGCTGCAATAGCATCATGGCCTCCAAATACGCCTTGAAATTGGCGGACATTCTGGTTACGGAGGCCGGCTTCGGCGCCGATCTGGGAGCAGAAAAATTTCTCGATATCAAATGCCGTTTTGCCGGTTTCCGGCCGGACGCTGTTGTTATCGTGGCTACCGTACGGGCGTTAAAGATGCACGGCGGGGTGCCGAAAAATGAATTGGCCGGCGAAAATCCGGCGGCTTTGGCCAAAGGTATGGCTAATCTACAAAAACACATTGAAAATATTCAAAAATTTGGTTTGCCGGCTGTTGTCGCCATTAATGCTTTCCCTACCGATACCAAGGCCGAACTGTCTTTTGTGCGGGAACAGTGTGAGGCTATGAATGCGGCCGTAGCTTTGTCGGAAGTTTGGGCCAAAGGGGGCGCCGGCGGCGAAGAGTTGGCCGGCAAAGTGCTGGCGGCAGTCAATAAGCCTAATCAATTCCGGTTTCTGTATGAGGCAACGCAGCCGATTAAAGAGAAAATTGCCACCATCGCCAGGGAAATCTACGGTGCGGACGCTGTCAACTATACACCGGCGGCGAAAAAAACGATTCAGGAATTAACCGGTCTCGGTTTTGACAAAACACCGGTTTGTATGGCGAAAACCCAATATTCCCTTAGTGATGATATGAGTAAAATCGGCCGTCCCACCGGCTTTGCCATCACCGTGCGGGAAGTCCGGGTGGCGGCGGGAGCGGGATTTTTGGTAGCCATCACCGGTGATATTATGACAATGCCCGGCTTGCCGAAACATCCGGCGGCGGAAAGAATGGATATTGACAAAAACGGTAGAATCGTGGGATTATTTTAATATAGTGTAATAATTCACAAACAATCCGTGGCTGTTAACAGGCAGCGGGATAAAACCCGTAGTGCATTAAGCCGGTCCGGATTGAAGCTTTAAAGGAGGGTCATTGTGTATAAAATACTGGAGAAACAGGAGCTGGCGCCCAGCGTTAAGTTATTCGTAATGGAAGCGCCGCTCATCGCCCGCAAGGCGAAACCCGGACAGTTTGTCATTTTGCGGATTGACGAAAATGGAGAACGGATTCCGTTGACCATTGCTGACTTTAACCGGGAGAAAGGCACGATTACGCTAATTTTTCAGGAAGTGGGAGCCTCAACCCGTCAACTGGGCCGTTTAAATGCCGGCGAATCACTGCTTGATCTGGTCGGCCCGTTAGGAAAACCAACGCACATTGAAAAAATGGGAACGGTCGTCTGCATTGGCGGCGGTATCGGGATTGCCCCGGTGTACCCGATTGCCCGCGGTATGAAAGAAGCCGGCAATAAAGTGATTTCCATTATTGGCGCCCGCAGTCAGGATATTCTGATCTATGAAGACGAAATGAAAGCCGTCAGCGACGAACTCCATATTACTACCGATGACGGCTCGAAAGGGCACAAAGGCCTGGTTACGCACGTTTTGCAGCAAATGATCGACGCCGGTACGAAAATCGACTTAGTCATGGCCATTGGACCGGTAATTATGATGCGCAGCGTGGCGGAAGTAACCCGGCCCTATGGCATCCATACCGTAGTCAGTCTGAACCCGATTATGGTGGATGGAACCGGCATGTGCGGCGGCTGCCGGGTTGCCGTGGGGGACGAAAATAAATTTGCCTGCGTGGACGGGCCCGAATTCGATGCCCACTTGGTTGATTTTAACGGCCTGATGGCCCGCCAGCGGATGTACAAACCAAATGAACATGATGCCAGTCAGCGCTGTGCCCGGCACGGCGGGGAGGGAGAATGCCAATGTCACTCTCATTAAAGAAACAAAAGATGCCGGAACAGGATCCCAAAGTACGGGCGAAAAATTTTGCCGAAGTCGCCCTGGGATATTCCGCCGGGGATGCCGCCTTGGAAGCGGCGCGCTGCCTGCAATGTAAAAATCCGTTATGCCGGCAGGGCTGTCCGGTGGAAGTAAATATCCCCGAATTTATCAAACACATTAAAGACGGAGATATGGACGCGGCCATCGGCAGTATAAAAAATTTCAACAGTCTTCCCGCTGTCTGCGGCCGTGTCTGTCCGCAGGAAGAACAATGCGAAAAACACTGCATTCTGGCGAAAAAGGGAGAACCGGTCGGCATCGGCCGTTTGGAACGTTATGCCGCAGACTATGCCAGAAATAAGGGAGAAACCGTAAAGCCTGTCGCCTATAAGGCGGATGCGCAAAAAGTGGCCATTGTCGGGGCGGGTCCGGCGGGACTGACCGCGGCGGGCGATTTGGCCAAAATGGGCTATCAAGTTACGGTGTTCGAAGCGCTGCATTTGCCGGGCGGAGTTTTAATGTACGGAATTCCCGAATTCCGCCTGCCGAAAGAAATTGTCCAGGCTGAGATTGATAATTTACGCAAACTGGGTGTGGAAATTGCCGTGAATGCCGTAATCGGACAAACCTTTACGGTGGATGAACTGATGGAGGAGGAAGGCTTTAACGCCGTATTTATCGGCACAGGAGCCGGTCTGCCGCACTTCATGGGTTTGCCGGGAGAAAACCTGAACGGCGTCTATGCGGCCAACGAATTTTTAACCCGCTGTAATCTGATGAAGGCCTACCGGTTCCCGGAATGCGCCACTCCCATTAAGGTCGGCCGGAAAGTGGCCGTCGTCGGCGGCGGCAATGTGGCGATGGATGCGGCCCGGACGGCACTGCGTCTGGGCGCTGAGAAGGTATACATCGTCTACCGCCGTTCGGAGGAAGAAATGCCGGCGAGAAAAGAAGAACTTCACCACGCCAAAGAGGAAGGCATCGAATTTCGATTGCTGACCAATCCGGTCGCCGTATTGGGTAACGACGAGGGCTGGGTTAAAGGCCTGCGGTGTGTTCGGATGGAATTGGGCGAAGCGGACGCTTCAGGCCGCCGCCGCCCGGTAGAAGTACCCGACTCGGAATTTGAACTGGATGTGGACGTTGTTGTCATTGCCATCGGTCAGGGACCCAATCCGCTGGTTCAGTCAACCACCAAAGGACTGGAAACCAACCGGAAAGGAAATATTATTGCCGATGCCGAGACCGGCGCCACCAGCAAGCCGGGAGTTTTTGCCGGCGGTGACATTGTAACCGGCGCCGCCACCGTGATTCTAGCCATGGGAGCCGGGAAGAAAGCGGCGGTTGCCATTGACCGTTATCTGAAAGACAAGAAAAACCGCTAGAAATTTTATATTGACAATTCCTTACTGGATTTGCTATGATATTTCTAATAACATATGGCCTTTAAACTGGTCCTGTGAGACTGGTAAGGGGATATAATGATGGTTTGTAAGTATTATGCCTTCTTGCATGTGTCACATGCCGGAAGGCTTTTATATTGTCTGGTAGGTATTCTACTAAAGTTTCCCAAACTACAAATACTATCCTTTAAGCTGATTCAGCGAGGTCGGCAAGGAGAGTTTATTGCGTATACAGGCCTGCTGTATACGGTGTTCCAATAGACTAACTTCTTGCCGCAATGGTAAGGAGTTTTAATTTTATGGGAGGGACCGCCGTGACCAAAAGCCAAGTAACATTACGCAATAAAGATATTCTTGCCCTGCAGGATATGAGCGTGGATGAGATGCAACTGATTTTGGATACTGCCAAACAAATGAAGCAGATTATTGACCGGGATATCAAAAAAGTGCCCACCCTGCGGGGAAAGTCGGTGATCAATCTTTTTTTCGAATCCAGCACCCGGACCCGCACATCCTTTGAACTGGCCGGAAAATATCTCGGCGCCGATGTGGTGAATATTACTGTCAGTGCCAGCAGCGTAACCAAGGGGGAAAGCTTGCGGGACACCCTGCTTACGGTGGAGGCTATGGGCGTGGATGCGATCATTATGCGCCATGAAGCGGAAGGGTCGTCCCAGTTTGCCTCCAGCATCGTCAAACCGGTCATAATTAATGCCGGCGACGGTGCGCACGAACATCCCACCCAGGGTCTTTTGGACATGTTCACCATTTTGCAGTATAAAGGACAGATACAAGGACTAAAGGTGGCGATTGTCGGCGATATCCTTCATAGCCGGGTAGCCCGGTCCAACATCTGGGGTCTTAAAAAAATGGGGGCCGAGGTTCATGTCGCCGGACCGCAAACCCTCCTGCCGCGGGAAATGGAATGCATGGGAATCAGGGTACATAACCGGATTGAAGACGCCATCGACCAGGCGGATGTTGTGAATGTCCTGCGCATCCAAAAAGAGCGGCAGCAAAAGGGATTGTTTCCTTCCCTGCGGGAGTATGCCCGGATCTTCGGCGTCAATGCCAAACGGCTGGCGCTGGCGAAAGAAGACGCTTTGTTAATGCATCCCGGTCCCATGAACCGGGGTCTGGAGATTGCTCCCGATGTAGCCTACAGCGGGCAGTCGGCGATACAGGAACAGGTTAAGAACGGCCTGGCCGTGCGAATGGCAATTTTGTTTCTCGTATTGATGGGAGGGAAAAATATTGAAACGATTGGTTAAAGGCGGCAGAGTGATCAGTCCGGCGCAAAATTTGGACGCTTCGGTAGACATCGTCATTGAGGATGGGAAAATCGTGCAAATAGGGCCGGATATTATGTGCCCGGAGGCCGAACTGATCGACGCGGCCGGTTTGGTCGTGGCCCCCGGACTCATTGATATGCACGTTCATCTGCGCGAGCCCGGCCTGGAAGCCAAAGAAGATATATACTCCGGTTCGCGGGCGGCGGCGGCCGGCGGGTTTACTACTATTGCCTGCATGCCCAACACCAAGCCGGTTATCGACAATGCCATTTTAGTATCCGGACTGATCCGGCAGGGGAAACTCGAAGGCGCTGTAAATATTAAAGTAATTGGCGCTCTCAGTAAAGGCCAGGAAGGAAAAGAACTGGCTGAGATCGGCGATATGATTTACGCCGGTGCGGTGGCTATCTCCGATGACGGGCATTGGGTGAACAATGCCAAACTTATGCGGTTAGGGCTTGAATATACGGGGATGTTTCATAAAACGATCATTTCTCACGCCGAAGAAGATTCTCTCGTCGCCGAGGGAGTCATGCATGAAGGAGCCGTGTCGGCGATGCTGGGAATGAAAGGCCGTCCGGCCGTGGCCGAGGATATCGCCGTAGCCCGGGATATTATGCTGGCCGAATACACGGGTGCTTCGCTGCATGTTGCCCATGTTAGTTCCCGCGGGGCGGTGGAGCTCATCCGGCAGGCCAAACAGCGGGGCGTCAAGGTGACGGCGGAAGTAACGCCCCAGCATCTGGCGTTAACCGATGCGGACGTGACCGGTTTTAACACGGCCATGAAAGTAAATCCGCCGCTTCGGTCCCGGGATCATGTTGAGGCCCTGCTTGAGGGTTTAAAGGACGGGACACTGGATATTCTGGTGACAGACCATGCGCCGCACGCTTTTGAGGAAAAAGATGTGGAGTTCCGGTATGCTCCCAGCGGGTTTGCCGGTCTGGAAACCTCACTCGGAGTTATATTAACTGCCCTGTATCATACCGGGCAGTTTACGCTGCCGGAAATTATCCGTTTCATGTCCGCCAGACCGGCCGCTCTCTTTGGTCTTGACGGCGGTCAGCTGATTCCGGGCGCCGTTGCCGATATTACGTTAATCGATCCGGATCGGGAGTGGACGGTCGACAGCCGGAATTTTTACACCAAAGGCAAGGCCACGCCATTTGAAGGGAAAAAGCTGAAAGGCAAGGCTGTTGCGACCATCGTTGCCGGCAACTTAATTATGCAGAATGGAGAGGTAAAAATATGAACGGCAGACTGGTCTTAGAAGACGGAAGCGTTTTTTACGGGCAGGTGCTGAATGACTTGCCCGCAAGCGGGGAAGTTGTCTTTAACACCGGCATGACGGGGTATCAGGAAGTCTTGACCGACCCGTCCTATTGCGGTCAAATTGTTACCATGACCTACCCGCTGATTGGCAATTACGGAATTGCCAATCAGTTTGAACAATCGCGGCAGCCTTTTGTACGCGGTTTTGTTATTAGTGAATTATGCCGTAAGCCAAGTAACTGGCAATTGGAAGGGGATCTGGCCGGATATCTGACTGCCAGGAAGATTCCCTGTATTTTCGATATTGATACGCGGGCTGTCACCCGGGCGATCCGGTCCCGGGGCACCATGAGGGGAATTATTGCGCCGGAAAATATTGCCGAAGCGATGATTCAGGATTTGTTTCGGGCGCCGGTAGCGGCGGGCCTGGTAGCGGAAGTCACAACCCCGGCTATTTATCAGATTCCGGGGGATGGACCCCATGTGGTGGTCATGGATTTCGGCATCAAGCGCAACATTTTACATTCTTTAACCCGGAGCGGCTGCCGGCTGACCGTGGTACCGGCTCACACGAACAGCAAGACAATTCTGGCGTTAAATCCTGACGGCGTGTTTCTTTCCAATGGACCGGGAGACCCCAAGGATGTGCCGGAAGCGGTTCAGACAGTGCGGGAACTGGTAGCAACAGAAAAGCCTGTTTTCGGTATTTGTCTGGGTCACCAGCTTTTGGCCCTGGCCTTTGGCGCCGATACGTATAAACTGAAATTCGGCCACCGGGGAGCCAATCATCCCGTCAAGGACCTCCGGTCCGGCAGAGTATACATTACTTCGCAAAATCACGGCTATGCCGTGGCGGAAGAATCTTTGCCCGGAACCGAGGTCGTTGTCACGCATCGAGCGGTCAACGACGGTACGGTGGAAGGCATGCGCCATAAATTCCGTCCCGTATTTTCGGTGCAGTATCATCCGGAAGCGGCGCCGGGGCCGGATGACAATACCTATTTGTTTGCTGAATTTATGATGTTATTGCAGGGGAGGAATTGAGCGTGCCGAAGAAAGCAAACTTGCGCAAAGTTATGGTTATTGGCTCGGGGCCGATTGTCATCGGGCAGGCCGCCGAATTTGATTACGCCGGTACCCAAGCCTGCCGCGCCCTTAAGGACGAAGGCCTGGAAGTAGTACTGGTCAACAGCAATCCGGCCACGATTATGACGGACGCGAATGTTGCCGATGCCGTCTATATTGAACCCATGACTCCCGAGTTTTTAGAAGAGATAATTTCCCGGGAAATGCCGGACGGTCTTTTACCCACTCTGGGCGGGCAGGTTGGTTTGAATTTGGCCGTAGAATTGGCGAAACGGGGAGTACTGGACAAATATCAGGTGGAATTGCTGGGCACACCGCTCATCGCGATTGAGAAAGCGGAAGACCGGGAATTATTTAAAGCGGCAATGCAGGCGATCGGCGAACCGGTTCCCGAAAGCAGCATTGTCGAAGACATTGAGGCGGCTCAGGCTTTTGCCCGGGAAATCGGCTATCCGTTAATTGTTCGTCCCGCCTATACACTGGGAGGGACCGGCGGCGGCATTGTTCACAATGATGGCGAACTAAAAGAAGTCGTCAACCGGGGATTGAAGTACAGTTTGATCGGCCAGGTGCTGATCGAACGGAGCGTAGCCGGCTGGAAAGAGATTGAATACGAAGTGATGCGGGATGCAGCCGATAACTGTATTACCGTTTGCAATATGGAAAATTTTGACCCTGTGGGGATTCATACGGGAGACAGCATTGTCGTGGCTCCCTCGCAAACCTTGACCGACCACGAATATCAGATGCTGCGCAGCGCATCACTGCGCATTATCCGGGAGTTGGGCATTGAAGGAGGCTGCAACGCCCAATTCGCCCTCGATACTGCCAGCAGCCGCTACTATGTCATTGAAGTCAATCCGCGCGTTAGCCGGTCCAGTGCGCTGGCGTCCAAAGCAACGGGCTATCCCATTGCGAAAGTGGCGACCAAGATCGCAATCGGCTATCGTCTGGATGAAATAGAAAACGCGGTAACAGCCAAGACCATGGCCTGTTTTGAACCGGCCCTGGATTATGTTGTCGTCAAATTTCCCCGCTGGCCCTTTGATAAATTCACTTTTGCCGACCGGATCTTAGGCACGCAGATGAAAGCGACAGGGGAAGTCATGGCCATTGACCGCTCCTTCGAAGGAGCCCTCTTAAAAGCCGTCCGGTCCCTGGAGATCGGTCTGAACAGTCTGCTGCTTGCGGAATTTGCCGCTCTCGCGTCACCGGTTATTAAAGAAAAATTGTCCCTTGCCAATGATGAGCGGCTGTTTGTCATTGCCGAGGCACTGCGCCGGCAGGTCCCGGTAGCGGAAATCCATGAAATTACCGGCATTGACTATTTCTTTCTCGAAAAACTGACGGCCATCATTCAGATGGAACAACGGTTAAGCAGGGAAACCCTGACGGCGGAGCTTTTGCTGGCGGCGAAGAAAATGGGTTTCGCCGATAAAACAATTGGGCAATTGCACGGCCAGAGCGATGATGAAATCAGAGGACTGCGCCAAATGTGGCATATTGCCCCGGCCTATAAAATGGTGGATACTTGTGCCGCCGAGTTTGAGGCCGTGACGCCCTACTTTTATTCCACCTATTCGCAAGAGGATGAAGTCCGGCCTGGTACGGGCCGTAAAGTTCTGGTGCTGGGGTCCGGTCCCATCCGGATTGGCCAGGGGATCGAATTTGATTATTGCTCGGTTCATTCCGTGTGGGCCCTCAAGGAAATGGGAATTCAGTCGGTGATCATTAACAATAACCCCGAAACCGTCAGTACGGACTTTGACACATCGGACCGGTTATATTTTGAACCACTGACGGCGGAAGATGTCTTGAACGTGATTGATAAGGAACAGCCGGAGGGTGTGGTTGTCCAGTTTGGCGGTCAGACCGCCATTAATCTGGCGGGAGTTTTAGCCAAAAAAGGGATAAAAATTCTGGGGACCGGCATTGACGGCATTGATTGTGCCGAGGACCGGGAAAAGTTCGAAATTCTGTTAGGACAACTGGAGATTCCCCGCCCGGCCGGATTAACCGTGACCAGTACCGGCGCCGCCGCTGCCGCCGCCAATAAGATCGGGTTTCCCGTTGTTGTCCGGCCTTCTTATGTATTGGGCGGCCGGGCAATGGAGATTGTATACAATGAAGCCGATTTAAATAATTATATGACGTATGCCGTAAAAGCTTCCGACGAGCATCCGGTCCTTTTAGACCGGTATATGCAAGGCACGGAAGTGGAGGTCGATGCGATTGCCGACGGTGAGACCGTACTGATTCCGGGAATCATGGAACATATCGAACGGGCGGGTGTTCACTCCGGCGACAGTATCGCCGTATATCCGCCGCGGTCACTGAGTACGAAAGTAATTGCGACCATTACCGACTATACTAAACGCCTGGCGCTCCGCCTAAACGTCAGGGGGCTGATTAATATTCAGTATGTCATTGTTGATGAAACTGTGTATGTGCTGGAGGTCAATCCCCGTTCCAGCCGGACGGTGCCTTTCCTGAGCAAAGTAACCCGGGTTCCGATGGTCAATGTCGCCACCCGGGTAGCCTTGGGCGAAAGTCTGGCCTCTATGGGCTATCAGTCAGGCCTGCTGCCTGCCGCTCCTTATTATGCCGTCAAAGCACCGGTCTTTTCGTTTGCGAAAATGCAGCAGGTTGACATTACGCTGGGACCGGAAATGAAGTCTACCGGCGAGGTCATGGGCATTGATTATTTCTTCACCCGGGCTTTATATAAGGCAATTCTGGCGTCGGGCATGAAGCTTCCCCGGGAGGGGACGATCTTATTTACCGTCGCGGATAAGGATAAGGCGGAAGCGGCCATACTGGCCAAAAGCTTTGCCTCTTTGGGCTATCAATTAGTGGCGACGGATGGCACGGCCAACTATTTTCAAACCGCCGGCCTCCGGGTGGAAACGGTGCATAAGGTATGGGAGCGGGGACCGCAAATTATTGACAGAATTAAGGCCGGTAAAATTAACATGGTCATTAATACACTGACCCGCGGCAAAGAACCGGCGCGGGACGGCTTTAAAATCCGCCGGGCCACGGTGGAACATGCCGTACTTTGTATGACTTCCATGGATACGGCCCGGGCGGTACTGCAAGTTTTGACAGAAATGCTGGACAGACGGCTGGTTTATGCACTGTCCTTACAAAACTATGTAGGGGGGAAAGAATTCCATGCCCAAAACAGCGGAGCGGATGCCTATTACTAAAAACCGGCTGATAAAGAACGGCGTATATGAACTTTCCTTTCACATGCCGCACTGGGCGTACGACGCCAGGCCGGGCCAGTTCGTCCACATCCGGATTGCCGATTCCTGTCAGCCCTTATTGCGGCGCCCCTTCAGCATTGCCGGGACGGACGCCGCAACAGGAGAAGTCAGTGTAATTTACCGGGTTGTCGGTCAGGGAACCAGCTATTTGACGCAATTAAAAGCAGGAGATTTCATCGACTGTCTCGGTCCGCTGGGCCGGCCGTTCGATCTTGAATGTGAGCGGCCGCTCCTGGTGGGAGGCGGCATGGGACTCGCACCGCTGCTGTTTTTAGCCCGGGTCTTATGCCCGCGGCCGGCGGAAATTCTGATGGGCGGCCGGACCAAGGAGGAACTGTTCTGGACTGACCGGTTTGCCACTGTTTGTGAGAACATTCATATCACCACCGACGACGGCAGCCTGGGACAGCGTGGCGTGACTGCCGATGTTCTGCCAGCCTTATTGGCGGCGAAACAGTTCGACCGCATCTATACCTGCGGCCCTCACGCCATGATGCAGAAAGTGGCTCAATCAGCCCGGCAATTGGCGATTTCCTGCCAGGTTTCCCTGGAGGAGCCTATGGCCTGCGGGTTGGGCGCCTGCCTGTCCTGCACCTGTGAGGGACAAGACGGCAAACGGCGGAAAGTATGCACCGACGGACCGGTCTTTTGGTCCTGGGAGGTGGTTTTATGAGCCGGCTGCAAGTGGAGATCGCCGGAATCCAAATGAAAACGCCGGTTATGGCGGCGTCGGGAACATTCGGATTCGGTCTGGAATACGGGGAACTGGTCGATCTCAATCAAGTGGGTGCGATTGTGGTAAAGGGGACAACCCTGAAGCCAAAGCCGGGTAACGCGGGGCGGCGGATTGCGGAGACCCCTGCCGGAATGCTCAATGCGATCGGCTTGGAAAATCCCGGCGTGGATGAACTGGTAGCGCAAATTCTGCCCCGCCTGGCTCCGTATGATGTACCGGTTATCGTTAATATTTCCGGCAACACGGCCGAAGAATACGGCCAACTGGCGTCACGGCTGGATGTGCCGGGGATTGCGGCGCTGGAAGTGAATATTTCCTGTCCTAACGTCAAACAGGGCGGTCTCGCTTTCGGCACGCAATGCGACAGCGCCGCGGCGGTGGTCAGTGAGGTAAAGCGGCACAGCCGCCTGCCGGTCATTGTGAAACTGTCGCCTAACGTAACAGATATCGTGGCTGTGGCGCAAGCCGTCGAGGCGGCAGGGGCGGATGCCATTTCGCTCATTAATACGCTGCTGGGGATGGCGATTAACATTCAGAGCCGCCGCCCCGTTCTGGGAAATATCATGGGCGGATTGTCCGGTCCGGCTGTAAAACCGGTAGCCGTGCGTATGGTCTGGCAGGTCGCCAGGGCCGTCCGGGTGCCGGTCATTGGTATGGGCGGAATTGTGACAGCGGAAGACGCCGTTGAATTCTTTTTAGCCGGTGCCCGGGCGGTGGCGATTGGTACGGCTAATTTTGTCAATCCGCGGGCAACCGTGCAGGTGGCGGAAGGGTTGGAGAACTATTTGGCAAGTCAGGGGTTAACCCACATTAGCCAGTTGGTAGGTCAAGTGATTCTTGAATAATTACCAAAGGAGGACCTCGGGGTGAACGACAAACGGCTGATTGTTGCATTGGATGTAGCGACCATGGCCAAAGCCAGGGCTTTGGTGGATGAGCTTGGTGACAGCGTTACTTATTACAAAGTGGGCATGGAACTTTTTTATAGTGTTGGCGGTGAGATTGTCCGCTTCTTGCGGAATGCCGGCAAGGAAGTATTTCTGGATTTAAAATTGCATGATATACCGAATACGGTGGCCCAGGGGACGGCCAGGCTGACCCGGCTGGGAGCCTCCATTCTGAATGTGCATGCCGCCGGCGGCCGGACCATGATGAGAGCGGCGGCCATTGCTGTTACCGATGCGGCGACCACGCTGGGCATAGCCAAACCGAAATTGATCGCCATTACCATCCTGACGAGTATGGACCGGGAGGAATGGACCCATATGCATCCCGGCTCGGACATCGCCGGGCAAGTCCAGTTGCTGGCCAGGATGGCCCAGGAGGCCGGCCTCGACGGTGTGGTTGCTTCACCGCAGGAAGCGGGAAAAATCCGGGCCGTCTGTGGTCAGGATTTTCTCATTGTGACCCCGGGAATCCGGCCGCAGGGGGCGGCGCTGAATGACCAGAGCCGTACGGCGACGCCGGAATTTGCTTTGAGTCAGGGGGCGGACTATATCGTAGTGGGACGTCCCATTACCAAAGCGGATAACCCCCGTGAGGCGGCGGAACAAATATTGCAGGAAATGAGGCGAAGCCAATGAAGGAAACGGATGTAAAAAAACTGCTGTTAGACACGGGTGCTATTTTAGAGGGACACTTTTTGCTGACTTCCGGTTTGCACAGTCCCCTGTACGTTGAAAAATTTCAGGTCCTGCAGTATCCGGAACATACGGCCAGACTTTGTGCGGCCCTGGCGGACCGGTTCCGGTCCGAACAGGTCGAATTAGTCATCGGCCCGGTAACGGGCGGTATTATTCTGGCCCATGAAGTGGGTAAAAATCTGGGTACCAGGGCTATTTTCACGGAACGGGAAAACGGCAAGATGGCTTTGCGGCGGGGCTTTGTCATTAACCCGGGCGAACGGGTGCTGATCGTGGAAGATATTGTAACAACCGGCGGCTCGGTGCAGGAAGTAATTGATGTAGTCCGTACCCTGGGCGGCAACCCGGTTGGTGTGGGCATGCTGGTAGACCGGAGCGGCGGGAAGGCTGATTTTGGGATTCCGGCAAAATCGCTGCTACAGCTTGATGTACCTACCTACCGGCCGGAGGAGTGTCCGTTATGCCGGACCGGAGTGGCTCTGACCAAGCGGGGCAGCCGGAAGTTATAATTATACATAATATCGCCGGTATTCTGGTGATGAATAAAAATAAAAAAGATAGTAAAACATTGAATAAGGAAGAAAATCGCGATATGTAAGCTTATAAACCATTTAAATATCCGTTTTTTTCTGTTGCTGAAATGGAAGAATCATGATAACATAATATCCTGAAACGGCCCGGTGGTGTAGTGGTTAACATGCCGCCCTGTCACGGCGGAGATCGAGGGTTCAAGTCCCTTCCGGGTCGCCATCGGTGCGGAAGTAGCTCAGTGGTAGAGCATCGCCTTGCCAAGGCGAGGGTCGCGAGTTCGAATCTCGTTTTCCGCTCCAAACAGGGGTATAGCTCAATTGGTAGAGTAGCGGTCTCCAAAACCGTTGGTTGAGGGTTCAAGTCCTTCTGCCCCTGCCAGTGAAAAAACAGGGAATTCCTCAAACCGGGGAGTTTCTTTTTATTCTTTTCTAGACTATCTGGACATTTGCCAGGTAAGTTGGTATAATAATATAGTTAAGATTATTATTAATGGCGACATAGCCAAGTGTTAAGGCAAAGGTCTGCAGAACCTTGATCCCCTGGTTCAAATCCGGGTGTCGCCTCCATAGGGGTATAGCTCAATTGGTAGAGTAGCGGTCTCCAAAACCGTTGGTTGAGGGTTCAAGTCCTTCTGCCCCTGCCAGAAAAAAACAGGGAATTCCTCAAGCCGGGGAATTCCTTTTTATTATTTCTAGTGAAGCTGGGTTGTCTCAATAGTGAACAGGAGAATGGAATTTGGGAGATGATGGAATGAAAGTAGTTGGTATTAATGGCAGTGCCCGCAAAGACGGAAATACGGCAATTTTAATCCGGACTGTGTTTCACGAACTGGAGGAGCAAGGAATTGAAACGGAACTGATTCAGCTATCTGGACAGGTTATAAAAGGCTGTACGGCATGTTGGGCTTGTCAGAAATTAAAAAATAAGCAATGTGCGGTAAGGGACGATTTTTTTAATACGTGCTTTGCCAAGATGGCGGCAGCAGACGGGATTATTCTGGGTTCCCCGGTATATGCCGCCGGAGTGACGGCCCAAATAAAAGCGCTGATTGACCGGGCCAGTGTTGTATTGTCAGTGAACCAGGGGCTTTTTAAACATAAAGTGGGGGCGGCAGTGGTTGCTGCCCGGCGGGGTGGTGCAATTGGTGCCTTTGATACACTGAATCATTTTTTACACAGCAAAGAGATGTTTCTTGTCGGTTCAAGCTATTGGAATATGGTGTATGGCAAAGATACCGGTGAAGTTGAACAGGATGAAGAAGGGATTGCCAATATGATAAATCTCGGACAGAATATGGCCTGGCTTTTAAAGAAAATTCGCAGCGATGCCTGAAACGTTTGACTGTAAGTTATATGATTTATATATGCTGGTGTGAAATTAAAAAATAAACGGCGTTCTCAGACGTCGTTTATTTTTTTTAGGGTGAGGTACGACTATTTTATCGATTTTTATCATTTTTTATCAATAAAGGATCGAAAAAAGAAGGTGTTTTTATAATTGCCAATAATGTATTAATAATAAGGCGCATATACTTTAAAAAGAGAAAGCAGCCTTTTAATGAATAGCAAAGGAGCGAAAATATGCACGGTATTGAATTCATCCCGGGTATTATTGGAATGGGGGGAGGGACTGTGATTTTACTTGGCTTAGTAGTATTGATGCTAATACTCATTATAGTCAAGTCCGTAGTAATTGTCGGCGGCAATGAAATCGCAGTCCTGGAACGAAAGTATTTTGGCAAGGCAATGCCCCAGGGGCGGGTACTTGCGCAGGAAGGTGAGATCGGAATCCAGGCAAGGACGTTAGGACCCGGACTGCATTTTTTAATTCCCTTTCTTTATGAAGCGAGAAAACAGTCATTCACTTTGATTAAGGAAGCTGAAGTCGGGCTGGTAGAGAGTATTGACGGGAATTCCATACCGCCGGGAAAAATTTTCGGACGTACGGTCGACGGGCATAATACCTTTCAAGACGGACCGGCATTTTTGGCGAACGGCGGGGAGAAAGGACCGCAGATTCCGGTAATTCCGGCAGGAACTTACCGAATTAACCCCTTCCTTTTCAAAGTAAGAGTTGTTCCGGTTACCATAGTGCCGGCCGGTTATATTGGAATCGTTACTTCCATGGATGGCCGGCAAATCCAGCCAGGGCGTCTTTTGGCGGAGCGGATTGCCAATCATTCGACCTTTGAAGACGGCCAGACTTTTCTGGATCAAGGCGGGCAGCGGGGACCTCAGATCGATATTCTTCTGCCCGGGACCTATCGTATTAATACGGATTTATTTAAAATAGAGTTAAAAGAGGCGACAGTGATTCCGGCCAATAAGGTTGGCCTGATTACGGCCAGGGATGGAAAACCGTTGCCGGAGCAAGAGTTTGTTGCCAGTCCGATTGCGGGACACCGCGATTTTCAGGATGCGTCGGCCTTCCTGGCAAATGGCGGACAGCGGGGACCCCAGCTTGATGTGTTAAAGCCGGGAACCTATTATATTAATCCCCTGATGTTTGTCGTTTCGCTGGATGATGTTGCTGTGATTGAGCGGGGACAGGTTGCCGTAGTGGTTTCCAATGTGGGAGAAGAGCCGGTACAAGTTAAGCAGGCGGTAACGGAAAGTGAAACAGACGGAAAACTGTCCGAAAAGGCGCAACATGACCTCGAAGGGCGGCTGCGGCAGGGAATTGAACGCTATGTAGTTCCCAAAGGGTTCCGGGGGATTCAGCAGGAAGTCGTCGGACCGGGCACTTATTACTTAAACCGCATGGCCTTTCATGCTTATACGATCGATACGACCAATATTACGATTGATTGGGATGAAAACAGGGAAACCCGGTTTGACCCGCTAAAAGTAGTTTCCAAAGATGGTTTTGAGATGGGGATATCCGTCAAAGTCATTATCCGGGTAAGACCGGATCAGGCGCCGTATATGGTCGCAAAGATTGGTTCCATTGATAATCTGATTAATCATGTAATTCATCCGATGATTGACAGTTCTTTCCGAAACCAGGCATCTTCGACTTCCGCCATGAACTTTATGCAAGACAGGCAGAGTGAGCAAAGAAAGGCGGAAGATGCGATAAGGATAGAACTGGAACGGTATCATGTGGAATGTGTCAGTGTATTAATCTGTCAGATTAATCTGCCGCAAGAACTTATGAAAACTCAGACCGAGCGGATCATTGCCGAACAGCAGATGGAAATGTACAATTCCCAGCAGCAAGCGGAATCTAAACGGATCGCTACGGAAAAAACGCGGGCGGAAGCAGATCAGCAGAAGAATCTTGTGGAAGCGGAAATTGGCGTTAAGATTGCTGCGCAGAATAAAGAGAAAGCCATCCGGTTTGCGGAAGGAGAAGCCGAGGCCATCCGGCTTAAAAAGGAAGGAGAAGCCAAGGGAATTGCGGCAGTGGGTAAAGCCGAAGGTGAACGAATCCTGGCAATCGGTAAAGCGACAGCGGAAGCTTATGAACTGCAAAATAAGGCAATCGGTGAGCAAGGCGTTGTTGCCATTGAGATTTCCAAACAGATTGCCGCCGGCAATATCAAGGTGACACCTGATTTCCTGGTACAGGGCAATGAAAATTTGGGAGGACTTCTTTCTGCGTACCTGACCCGGCATATGGCTGGTCAGGCTAAGTCCGATAAACCTGTAACCGTGCAGGAAGCCTAGAAAAACTCCCGCCGGATTCTTCCATGAATCCGGCGGGAGTTTTTTGCTCATTTCCTTCCCCGCACTTCCTCCCGTAATGCCAGCCAAATCTGCTGATACAGCTCATTATACCGTCCCAGGGTCCGAATGGTAGCGATATCCCGGGGACGGGGCAGGTCAATATCAATAATTGTTTTTACGGTTCCCGGATGAGCGCTCATGACCATAACCCGGTCACCCAGACAGAGGGCTTCGTCAATGCTGTGAGTAATAAAAACCGTTGTTTTGCCGCTTCCTTCCCAAATGCGCAGTAATTCCTGCTGCAGGAGAATGCGGTTTTGTTCGTCAAGGGCACCAAAGGGTTCGTCCATCAGTAAAATTTCCGGGTCATTGGCAAACGCTCTGGCTACACTGACCCGCTGTTTCATGCCACCGGACAATTGGGCCGGATAGGCATTGGCAAATTGGGACAGTCCGATCATGCCAATGTAGTGGCGGGCAATTTCCCGGCGGATTTTTTTGGCTACGCCGCGCATTCGCAAGCCATACTCCACATTATTTTCTACTGTCATCCAGGGGAAAATGGATTGTTCCTGAAAGACCATGGAATTGACCGGCCGGCCGCAATCACCGGCTGTAATTGACACATTGCCGGAAGAGGATTTATCCAGGCCGGCCAGAATTCGCAGCAACGTTGTTTTGCCGCAGCCGCTGGGACCCACAATGCAAAAAAATTCTCCTTCGCCAATGGAAAGTGTAATATTTTGAAGAGCCGCAATGGGGCCCGCCGGCGTGGAAAATAGTTTGTTAACGTTTTGTATCCGGATGCTTTCTGTCGCATAGATCATGGTGGCCATCTCCGCTTATGTTTTTTGTTTCCAGGGCAGGACCCGGGCTTCCAGGAAGTCCAGCAGTAATGAAAAGATATAGCCTAAAACGGAAAGAGTGATTAGGGCCACAAACATCTGCTCGATGTCGAACATGTCGTAAGCCCGCCAGATCATCCAGCCGACGCCGGCTTTCGCGGCCGACATTTCGGCGGCGACAATTAAAATAAGGGCCATTCCCATTCCCAGTTTTAATCCGGCAAAAATCATTGGCAAGGCACCCGGCAGAGCGACGGTAAGATAAAAGTTTTTTCTGCCGGCCCCGAAGTTGGTCGCTACATCCAGATAAATTTTATCAATATTGAGAACCCCGGCCATTGTATTAATCACGACTAGGTAGAATACGCCAATGGCAATGGTGAAGATTTTTGATGTTTCCCCCAGGCCGAAAACAAGAAGAATTAACGGCATCAGCGCCAGTTTGGGGATTGGATATGTAGCCGATAAAAGCGGTTCAAAAATGGAACGGACAATTGGCGATAAACCCATACTGATACCCAGCAAAATTCCGGGGACGGACCCGGCGATAAAGCCCCATAGGACTCTTTGCACACTGATCCAGGTATTATATAAAAGGTCACCGGATAAGAGAAGGGGAATAAAAGCCTTTAAGACAAGACTGGGACTGGATAACAGCCGGGTGTCGATGATGCCGGTCCTGGCTAACAATTCCCATATGAAAAGGAGCGTCAAAGGAGATAGGATGGAAATAATTTTCTTTATATGATTCACTTTCCAACTCACCTCCTCCAATTAAAAATAGATGCGTAAGGTTATTTGTATCCGCCCAGTACGTTGATGGCAAAATCAACGTATTGATTGTCAACGGCGTCATTTAGTTCAATGTTGCTTTTTAATAAATGATGCTCTTTATACCAGGCTAAATCCATGGCGACTCCTTTTGTGCGCAGGTAGCCGTCGGGATTTAATCCTGTTGGAAACATTTTTTCGTACAGGGAGGGATCTTTGATGACTGAGTATTTACAAAGAATGTTAATCATTTCCTGGCGGTTCTTATTTTTAAAGAAGGCATCATTGTAATCTCTCAGCGACTTTACATAGGCTGTCATAAAGCGGTTAGCCAGGTCGGGACGGGAAGTCATACTGGTGCCATATACCAAAAAAGCGGTCTGGGCATCGGGGTCGTATTCGGCGGGGTCTTTCCAGGGGTCAAGGATGCCCTTGGCGATGCCTTGTGCAATAAACGGCTCGATTACCATAGCCGCGTCAATGCTTCGATTGGACAGGGAGACCAGCATATCGGGAAAGGCCCGGATTACCTGAAGATCGACGTCTTTGGTAGTGAGGTTTGCTTTCTGCAGAACCCGGTCCAGCGCGATTTCATCGAGGGAGGCTGTGCCGACGATGGCAATTTTTCGACCGCGCAGGTCGGCATAATCTTTAATGGTGTCCGTTAAATCTTTGCGAATGACAAGGCGGTAATACCCTTGGCCGGGAACATTGATTCCTTTGTCGGCTACAATTTTTATAGGAATATCCCGGGACATGGCATTGAATAATCCTGCAGCGGATACTGTGGCGCCAACATCTAATTGTCCGGCCGCCAACTGGTTAATCATTTCCTGTCCGGAATTAAATTGTACCGGTTCGATCCGGATGCCTAAGTCTTGATAATATCCTTTGGCCATGCCGATGAGAATGCCCGCGTCGGAGATAACCTGTTTCATTCCTACTTTGACTACCGTTTCCTGCGGCAGCGGGGTAAGACCGGCAGCCCAAACCGGTCCTTGAGACGGTGCTGTTTTTACCGGTGCCTGGGCAGGTTGGCGGCCGCAGGCGGTGAAGGTAAGTATAGCAATCAGCGCCAGGGTTAAACCTATGTAAAGGTTTTTTTTCATGGGTATCCCTCCCGTAACCTGTTTAAAAACTACTGCATTATATTCAGTGGATTCATTTTTGGTAACCGGCGAGGAAGGTATTTTATTGCTGGGAAAGAATATATTATTAACGTTGGGAGTGGACGACCTGAAATGGAAAAAATAATTGAAAAGATTGATGAATGGGCTTTGCTGAAAACCTTGCCTGCCGAATATATGGGTTTTCAGTTAGATATAGAAAAAGAACAACAGGGGACTCAATACCGCATTTTTTCTTACCGCAATCAAGCACGTCACCGGTGCGTATCCGCTCTTTACGACCATGCTACCAGGGATTTTCTGGTCCGGCTGATTATTGGACTGACCGAATATTGTGAAGTTATTTTCATTTCCCCCAGTATGGAATTTTTTGAAAGAATGTTGAATGAGCGCTTATTTAAGACGCTGAGCGGTATGGCCGAATTTGAACCTGATTCGTTAAGCTGTGTTTTCCGGGATAAAAAAGTGCTGGAGTGGCCGTATGGAGCCCGCTTGCCGGAGAATATCGCCGGCTTTAGCCTATTTATCCGGCCCCGGGAGCCGGTAAAGGTGATTAATGGCTCCTATATTGTTATCGATTATAGTGATTTTGCGGTAGAAAGCAATTTAATCATATATTACAACATCTACCGGGATGAGTTTTTCGGTGAAATCCGGGTACGGCGCACGCCGGAAATGGTGGCTGTTTTTGATTCCAGGAACTTAGAGGAGTTGCAGGAAAAACTGACGCATCATTTACAGCCCGTATTGGAACAGGTCCGGCATAAAGTTGAACAGGAAACGTGATACTATTTTTTAGGAGGACGCTTATGGCAAGAATATTAATCTGCGATGATTCTGCCTTTATGAGAATGATTTTGAAAAAAATGTTACAGGAGAATGGACATGAAGTCGTTGCTGAAGCGGAAAATGGCAAGCAGGCAGTCCAACTATATAAAGAACATACCCCGGATGTGACCACGATGGATATTACTATGCCGGAAATGGATGGGATTGAAGCCGTCAAGTTGATTCATGCGGAAAATCCGATTGCTCGTGTTATTATGGTAACTGCGATTGGCCAGCGGCCAATTATTTCCGATGCCTTGCAAGCCGGCGCCTCCGATTTCATCGTTAAACCGTTCGAAGCGAATCAGGTGCTGCGTACGATCCGGGATGTGCTGAATCACTAACAATGACATGTTTTTCTTGACAGTAAATCGCTAAGTAGGTATAATACATTTTGTGTTTACGAAATAATGGCTAAGCTAAATACAAGTTGATGTTGACATTGTATTTAGAATGGTGTATAATATATTTTGCGATTATGTCACGGCCCGGTGGTGTAGTGGTTAACATGCCGCCCTGTCACGGCGGAGATCGAGGGTTCAAGTCCCTTCCGGGTCGCCATTTTACATTGAAACCTACGGCGTACATTTGCCGCGGTAGCTCAGTCGGTAGAGCAGAGGACTGAAAATCCTCGTGTCGGCAGTTCGATTCTGCCCTGCGGCACCATATATATGCGGAAGTAGCTCAGTGGTAGAGCATCGCCTTGCCAAGGCGAGGGTCGCGAGTTCGAATCTCGTTTTCCGCTCCAGAATGGCGGCATAGCCAAGTGGTAAGGCAGAGGTCTGCAAAACCTTTATTCCCCAGTTCAAATCTGGGTGCCGCCTCCAAATTAATTTTAGCAAACCACCCCATGACGGGGTGGTTTTTTGTGTGTCTGAGAATGACCACTGTCTGGGGAATTTTGTTGATTTTTGCATTGTTGTTACAATTAGAATTCATTTTATAGATACTCTTGTTTTTTCAAGCAGGATATTGCTTCTTTTATGACGAATAAATAGTACGGAATTTGGAAGGGGTTGATGGAATGATAAGTGATGAAGTAAAAAAAGGTTCAACCAGGACGGCGCATCGTTCTTTATTTTATGCCATGGGTTATACGCCGGATGATTTGGCAAAGCCGCTGATCGGCGTTGTTAATGCGCAGAATGAAATTATTCCCGGGCATATTCACTTGGATAGTATTGCGGAAGCAGTTAAGTTTGGCGTCGCTTCGGAAGGGGGTACCCCGATCGAATTTCCGGCGATCGGAATCTGCGACGGCATTGCTATGGGCCATGAAGGCATGAAGTATCCGCTTCCCAGCCGGGAGTTAATTGCCGACAGCATTGAGGCGATGACCATCGCCCATAAATTTGACGGACTGGTTTTGATTCCTAATTGCGATAAAATAGTACCGGGAATGTTGATGGCGGCGGCCCGTTTAAATATTCCCGCCGTTGTCGTCAGTGGAGGGCCTATGATGGCCGGCCGGTATAACGGCAAGGATATCAGCGTCAGCAATATGTTTGAAGCAGCCGGTTTGTTTGAAGCCGGTCGAATTACGGGTGCGGAGTTGCAGCGAATGGAACAGGCCAGTTGCCCGGGCTGTGGTTCCTGTGCCGGCTTGTTTACGGCCAATACCATGAATTGTATGACGGAAGTGCTGGGAATGGGGCTTCCGGGTAATGGGACGATTCCGGCCGCCTATTTCGGCGCCCGGCGGGCGTTGGCAAAGGAAGCCGGTAAGAAAATTATGGAGTTAGTGCGCCAGAATGTCAAACCGCGCGATATTATGACGAAAGAAGCGTTTATGAATGCCATTACCGTTGATATGGCGATTGGCGGTTCAACGAATACTGTTTTGCATCTTCCCGCGATTGCCCATGAGGCCGGAATTGCCTTGGAACTGGAATTGTTTGATGCAATCAGTGCCAAAACTCCGTATATTACCAAATTGAGTCCGGGCGGTACACATCACATGCAGGATCTGAATGAAGCCGGCGGTATTCCCGCGGTTATGAAGGAATTGAGCAAAGCCGGCGTTATTTTTAAAGGATGTAAGTCGGTTAATGGTAAAACGGTAGGAGAAAACATTGCCAATGCGGAAATTAAACGGGACGAAGTAATCCGTTCGGTTGAGAACCCTTATCGTAAACGGGGAGGCATTGCCATTTTACGGGGGAATATTGCCCGGGACGGGGCGGTTGTGAAGGAAAGCGCCGTCGATGAAGCAATGCTTTGTCATAGTGGGCCGGCCAGAGTATTTGATTCGGAAGACCAGGCCATTACGGCCCTGCTTGGCAAAAAAATAAATAAAGGAGATGTTGTTGTAATTTGCTATGAAGGTCCCAAGGGGGGGCCGGGGATGCGGGAAATGCTCAATCCGACCGCCGTCATTGCCGGAATGGGCCTCGACCGGGATGTGGCCTTATTGACGGATGGCCGCTTCTCGGGTGCGTCACGGGGCGCCGCTATCGGCCATATTTCTCCGGAATGCATGGATGGCGGAGCTTTGGCGCTGGTACAGGAGGGGGATATTATTGATATTGATATTCCGGGCCGTACCTTAAATGTGAGGGTTAGTGACGACGAACTGTCCCGGAGAAGAAAAACTTGGCTAAAACCGGAACCCAAAGTCACGACCGGTTATTTGGCACGGTATGCCCGCATGGTAAGTTCGGCCAGCACCGGTGCAGTTTTGAAATAAAATGGGAAAATCTGGTGCGGAAATTTATTATTTTTTCTTGCCAACTTTACTTTTTTGATATATAATAATTACGTTATCGTTGCTAGACACTTTTGCCGGGGTGGCGGAACAGGCAGACGCAAGGGACTTAAAATCCCTCGGGTGGTAACACCCGTACCGGTTCGATTCCGGTTCCCGGCACCATTTATTTGTGTGAAGTGCTGAGCAATTTTATATTTATGGCAAATTTATTTTTGGGGTTATAAATTCTATATCATAATTGTTGTCTAGGGTTTTGGAGGAGTCTGTCATGCAGGCTCCTTTTTATTTTTTTTGCGAAAGGATGTTGTCGTGTGCATGAAATTGCGTTCTGGGGATCAATCCTAATTTTTCTCGTCACCTATGCCTTGATCGTTTGGGAAAAGGTTCATCGTATGATTGTGGCAATGGCGGGAGGGCTTTGCATGCTGCTGTTGGGTTTTTTAAGCCAGGAAACAGCGATTAAAGACGATATTGACTTTAACACCATCGGCCTGTTGATTGGCATGATGATTTTAGTAACGATTACGCGGCGCACCGGCGTATTCGAGGCGATTGCCATATGGGCCGCCAGAGTGACCGGCGGCCGCCCGGTCCGTTTGCTGGGGTTGCTGTCGGTTATTACGGCGGTCGCATCGGCCTTACTGGACAATGTTACCACCGTTCTGCTGCTGGTGCCGGTTACGTTAACGCTGACAGATAAGTTGCAGATTAATCCGGTGCCGTTTTTGATTTCGGAAATTCTGGCTTCAAATATTGGCGGTACTGCGACGCTGATCGGCGATCCGCCAAATATCATGATTGGCAGCGCTGTGGGGTTAAGCTTTAATTCATTTCTGGTGCATTTGGCACCGGCGGTTTTGCTTATTTTGGTGATTACCGTGGGCCTGCTGATGTTTATATACCGGAATGAACTGCGCGGTAACGCGGCAAGCAGGCAGGAAGTGCTATGTTTATCTATCCGGGAACAAATTAAGGACTGGTTGTTGTTGAAAAAATCATTATTTATTTTAGGACTGACGATGATATTATTTATGTTTCACAGTTTGTTTCAACTGGAATCAGCTACGATTGCTCTGGCCGGTGCCATGCTGTTGCTGTTTTTAAGCGGGGAAGAACCGGAGGAAATCCTGCTGCTTGTGGAGTGGCCGACTATTTTCTTTTTTGCCGGTTTATTTGTACTGGTGGGAGGCCTGAAAGCCGCCGGGGTGATCCGGGAACTGGCTGCCTGGAGCTTAACAATCACCCAGGGACAGGTGGTGGGGACTTCTTTTTTGATTCTCTGGCTGGCGGCCATAGCGTCTGCTTTTATCGATAATATTCCCTTTGTTGCTACCATGATTCCTATGCTGCAGGAAATGGGGCGGATGTCCGGGGGAAATCAGGAGGTAGTCTGGTGGTCATTGGCACTGGGAGCGTGTTTGGGCGGAAACGGCACACTCATTGGGGCGTCTGCCAATGTAATCGTTGCCGGTATCGCGGAAAAAAACGGAATCCGGCTTTCCTTCGGCCGGTTTTTTAAAATTGCTTTCCCACTGATGTTATTATCTATTTTAATTGGGCAAGGTTATATCTATTGGCGTTATTTTTCCGCGCCCTGAGCCCTGTGCCTCGAGCCGAAAGAGCGTCAGTGGTCTTTCTTTAATATGTTGTAACAGTCGACGATGGACTATCATATTATGTTAATGGGATACCCAAACATTTATAGGAGGTGAAGTCTGATGGGATATTATAATTATGGTATGTCCAGCTGCCAGTCCATGAAATGTATGTCTTGCATGCATGCCATGAAATGTATGTCCAGTTGCCAGCCTATGTATAGTTGTGAATCGATGTCCAGCTGCCAATCTATGAAATATATGTATAGTTGTCAGTCGATGTCCAGTTGCCACTCCATGAAATGCATGTCCAGCTGCCATCCCATGTCCAGTTGCCAGTCCATGAAATGTATGTCCAGTTGCCAGCCTATGTCCAGTTGCCAGTCTATGAAATGTATGTCCAGTTGCCAGCCTATGTACAGTTGCCAGTCTATGAAATGCATGTCCAGCTGTCAGCCTATGTACAGTTGCGAATCGATGTATAGTTGCCAGTCCATGAAATGCATGTCCAGCTGTCAATCCATGATGTATGGTCGGTAATAAAACTAAATAAAACTAAAAATCAGCACCAGGTACTGCTGTCCCGGTGCTGATTTTCTATTTTTACAGTTACAGAAAGTATAACTTTTCAGTAAAATACTTTCTTCCTGCTTAAAGACCTTTCAGGTCTTTCTTCTTATCTGGAGAGATGAATTTGATTGAGGGGATTTTGGGCGTAGCTTTCTTTCAGTTTCCGGTAGGCTTTTTCCGTCGGCAGGTAAGAACAATGTTCTTTATAGGGGCAGCTATTACAGTTCCAGCAATTTAACTGACCTAAATAGGAAAGGATTGTTGTCTGGTTACCAAATTCACTGATTACACCGTGAACTATATTGGGAGGATAAAAGGTGCTTAAAATATCTAAAGCTTCTTCATCATTCAATTTTTCGGTCC
Source organism: Allolucifera butyrica (assembly GCF_900476375.1). Lineage (GTDB taxonomy): Bacteria > Bacillota > Negativicutes > Sporomusales > UPPP01 > Lucifera > Lucifera butyrica. The sequence continues at coordinate 50,501 of NZ_UPPP01000062.1, forward strand.
GGGTAGCAATATAATCTCTTACACATTTATAATAAGTCACTACACTGGGGTTAGACGGATTGTTGTTTTTGTTATTTTCTAAAAAACGGTTAAATGTTGTATAGGCTTTGGCGAAGTCGCCTTTTTGATAATGGAGTGCGGTAAGGAACAGGTCTATATTGCTATAGTACCAGGGCAGCGATTCCGGTAAAGACAGATTTAACAAATCGGTAACCGCAGCGACGGGACTATAACCGGTTGTTTCCAAAAAACGGATCAATTCTTCCCTTTGGCCGTCGGTTAAGGACGGCAGAGAACGGAGCAGCCGGCGGATTTTATTATATTCCGCGTAGTCGGTTATGGCCTTGCGGTCGGAGATTTTCTCAATTTCACTCAGTCCCGGAACAATAACATGAAAGGCGGGAAAGCCTAAAAAGGAAACGTCCCGGATAAACGTGCTGTAGCCTTGTCTGGCCAGCAACTGGATTAAATGCGTCAACAGTTCTTTATTGCTGAAGCCGTGCACGTCTTCCAATTCCTTAAAATCATAACTGTAGTTATGACTGAAAAAGTTGGCGGGATAAAAGCCGGAGCCGTTAACGAGAATTCCCATCAGGTTTTCTGCATCCAAATCGCTGTGGTAACAAAATTCTCTTACCCCCATCATCCGGTGAATGTCCTGCCCTTGCAGCAATTCGGTAAGCGTTCGTTCGGCGGCAATTTCAAATATGGGGTGGGCACCGAATTTAACAAAATAATTCTGCGTATCTTTATTGATATAAATAACGCCAACTACGGGAAAATTTAGTCCCAGTGAGCAATCTTTCAAAATGATTTCACAGTTGCTGCTGGCTTTCAATTTAGCTATCATGGAAGCTATGTTAGAATATTTATTAATGAACCAACCAGGGATGTCGGGAGGACATAACCGTTCATTAATAATTTTCTGGTTGGCAAATCGCTCCATAATTTCCGAAATTCCTTGAACGACGGCTTCTTCCAGGGTATTTCCCGCGCACATGCCGTTTGACATGTACATCTTGGATGCCATTTTAACCGGGATATAGGAAATTTGATTGTTTGTCCGGTTTAGGTAAGGGAGCGCAATGAAATCGGCGGGAATCGTTTCGTAGGAAACATCCATCCAGCGTTGCAGGAGTTCTGCTTTATCTATAGCCGGATCCAGACGGTTCCACTGTTCGCGGAACCAATCCTCTTTACTGCTCAGTACCTCCTCAAAACTCATTTTCTTCTCATCGGGAGCGTAAAAAAAACCAAGATACTCCAGCGCCTCTTGCCGTAAATCCAGATTGAGCCGGAAAGTAGCCTGGTTTTGCAGGCGCTCCATTAATTCGCCGTAGGCGCTGGCCAGGGCCAGGTCGGCGGTAGCGCCTTTGCCATTTGTTGATAAACAGGTGTCAACAATTTGAACGGTAACTGAGAAAAAACCTTCTACTGAATTTTTCCAGACTGTTTCGATGGTTAAAAGATCCAGATCCTTTAAAATGGTGCGGATCGTATGGATTGTGGTTAACGGCGGCCGGTCTTTATAGTGACTGTCGGATATTGCCATATAAGCACCTCACTGCCAATATTTTAGTGGAGAATTAAATTTCCTGGAGTGATTCATCAACCATTTGATAAACTTTCATCAGCAGTAAACCAAATTGGTCACTGGCTTTCAGAAACTGCTGCATATCCGGATTCCGGAATAAAGAAGAGAATTTTTGGTTTAATGCGGTCAATTTGTCTTCAAATTCCTGCATGGTCTGACAGCTTGACTGTAAATCGGCCTGTCTTTTTTGATAGGTTTCCAGTTCTTGTTTTAATTTGCCGTTTTGGTCGATGATTTCCTTGGCATGCTTTAAATCTATAAATTCCTGGGTATTTTTTATGGCTGTCACAAATTGCCGGATACTTTCCTGATTGATCATGCTAACCTCCATTTCGCCGCTATCGCGACTGACATAAATAGTAATCTTCTTGATAATATATTCGCGTAAGCGAGCGGCGGTTACCGGGGCGAAAAACTAAATGCTTTGCCGGAAGGAGACTATTGTTGCTTATGACAGCAGGATTCTGGAAACAGGATACGAATAAAATTATATAGAAGAACAGGTTGCGGCAGCCGGACAGGAAGGAAAGCATGGGAACGGAGATTCGGAACAATCTGAACTATTTACGGTATGCGGTATTCCATAAATGGTATGTGTTTTTAGAGGCATGGAAGCTGGGGATCGTCTGGCGGGGGCTGCTGCATGACTGGAGTAAGTTTTCCTGGCAGGAATGGAGGCCCCGGGTTGCGGCATTAGCCCGGCGTCAGCGGCAAGATATTTATACACCGGAGTTTTTTGCCCCCGGTAATGTGGAGGATGAATTGGCTTTAAGCTGGCTGCGGCACTATCACCGGAATCCGCATCATTGGCAATGGTGGATTGTTGTGCTGGATGGCGGTCAACAGAAGGTGCTGCCGATGACGGATGAATACCGCCGGGAAATGCTGGCCGATTGGCGGGCCGTATCGCGAATGCCGGACCGAATGGCAATGGTGCCCTGGTATTTGCTGAATAGGGAAAAGATAATTTTGCATCCGGAAACCCGGCAGTGGGTTGAAAAACAGTTGGGATTATCAGAAACGGGAGGAGATTGCCATGACGGCATATAAAGATCAGGGCGCGCTGGTAGTATTTAGCGGTGGGCAAGACAGTACGACCTGTTTATTTTGGGCAAGGAAGCAATTCAACCGGGTGGAAGCCGTGACGTTTGATTATAATCAGCGGCACCGGCGTGAAATTGATTGTGCCCGGGAGATTGCCCGGGAACTTTCCCTGGAGCATACCATACTCGATTTAGGGTTGTTGAACCAATTGGCGCCCAATGCGTTAACCCGCAGCGAAATTACCGTTAAGGCCGGTGAGAGCGGACAGCTTCCCAATACGTTTGTGGATGGGCGCAATTTACTGTTTCTTTCTTTTACCGCCGTGGTGGCGAAGCAGCGAAACATCCGCCATATTGTGACCGGCGTGTGTGAAACGGATTTCAGCGGCTACCCGGATTGCCGGGATGTATTTATCAAATCGTTGAATGTTACGTTGAACCTGGCCATGGACTACCAGTTTGTCATTCATACCCCTTTAATGTGGATTAATAAAATGGAAACCTGGGCGATGGCCGACGAATTGGGAGTGCTGGATTTTGTCCGGCAAAAGACATTGACCTGTTATAACGGGATTATCGGTGACGGCTGCGGTGAGTGTCCGGCCTGCAAACTGAGAAATGCCGGATTGAAGGAGTATCTATGCCGGAAGTAAAATATCCTGTTGTTCAGATTTTTACCAGCATTCAGGGGGAAGGCCTGCATATGGGACTGCCCGTCACCTTTATTCGTCTGGCCGGCTGCAACCTAAGGTGCACCTGGTGCGATACGCCTCAGGCATTTGACAGCAGTCAGGCCAGGTGGCAGACGGCAGAGGAGATTGTGGCGCAGGCGATTCCCACCCGGCTGGTTGTTATTACCGGCGGTGAACCGACCTTACACGATTTGGGCAGCCTGGTCGAAGCGCTAAAAAAGCGGCATAAATATGTCGCCATTGAAACCAATGGAACCAATGAGATTCCCGCGGCCTGGGGAATTGACTGGATCACCGCCTCTCCCAAACCGGCAAGCGGCTATATTTTACGCTGTGTGCCCAATGAACTGAAATATGTGGTCGATGATGCATTCAACCTGGAGGTCATTGCCTGGCAAGCCGTTCCGAAAGGAAATATTCTGCTGCAGGTGGAAAGCGGCCGGCCGGAATCGGCGGCGAAAGCATACCGTCTCGTCCTGGAGCGGCCGGATTGGGAGTTGCGTCTGGGGATTCAACTGCACAAAGTGATTGCTGTGGAATGACAAGAAGGACTGATTTCTTATTGCTGTTGGCCGGAATGCTGTATTTGCTAACGCTAACCGGGAAAATTAGATTATTTTGTTTGCCATTTTTGCCAAAAATGTAATAAATATTTATTTTACCCTCTAGACAAAAACAGTATGTGTGCTATAATAAATCCATACTAAATATTTCAAGTCGGCAATGACGCTGGCATATTGCAGATTTTGTCTGCATTATGCGGCGTCTTTTTATTTTATCTTAACTTTAGGAGGTAGAAAATGAGTATGACACCTAAAGATGTAGTGGCGATGGCAAAAGAAAAGGGAGCTAAGCTGGTTGATTACAAATTTATCGATCTTCCTGGTATTTGGCAGCACAAAACGGTTCCGATCAGTGAATTTGACGAAAGTGTGTTTGCTGAGGGGCATGGTTTTGACGGATCCAGTATCCGGGGCTTTCAGGGCATTGAAGAAAGTGATATGCTTCTAATTCCTGATCCGAATACGGCAATTGTTGACCCATTTATGAAAGAACCTACGTTAAGTCTAATTTGTAATGTTGTTTCTCCTGACATGGAAAACTATAGCCGGGATGCGCGCTATGTGGCACAAAAAGCGGAAGCTTACCTTAATGCTACAGGAATTGCGGATGCCAGTTATTGGGGACCGGAAGCCGAATTTTTCATTTTTGATGATGTTCGTTATGATTTGAGTCAAAATGCTGCTTATTATTCGGTAGATTCTGAAGAAGCAATTTGGAATACCGGCAAGAATGAAGGCCCCAATCTTGGTTATAAAATTCGTAATAAAGAAGGATATCTGCCGGTTCCTCCCGCCGATGCAACCCATGATATCCGTTCCGAGATGACTTTGGTGCTGGAAAGCCTGGGAATTCCTGTTGAAGCGCATCATCATGAGGTAGCTACCGGCGGCCAGGGCGAAATTGGCATGCGCTTTGATACCTTGACCAATATGGCCGATAAAACGATGACTTTCAAGTATGTAGTAAAAAATGTTGCCAGAAGGTATGGTAAGCTGGCAACTTTTATGCCGAAACCACTTTTTGGTGATAACGGCAGCGGTATGCACGTACATCAAAGCCTGTGGCTGGGCGGTCAGCCGTTGTTCTTTGATGAGAAAAATTATGCTCAACTCAGTCAAACGGCCTTGTACTACATAGGCGGTTTGCTAAAACATGCTTCGGCTTTGCTGGCTCTTACCAGTCCGACTACGAATTCATACAAACGACTGGTACCGGGGTATGAAGCACCGGTAAATATCGCGTTTTCAGCTCGTAACCGGAGTGCTGCTGTCCGGATTCCGATGTATTCCAAGAATCCCAAAACAAAACGGATCGAATTCCGTCCCCCCGATGCTTCTTCTAACCCGTATTTGGCATTAGCCGCCATGTTGATGGCCGGGATCGATGGGATTAAGAACAAAATTGACCCGGTTGCGGAAGGCTTCGGACCGATGCAGGTCAACATTTATGAACTGCCGCCGGAAGAAAAGGCTAAAGTCAAGAGCGTACCCGGTTCTTTGGAAGGAGCCTTAAAGGCGTTGGAAGAGGATCATGCTTTCTTATTGGAAGGCGGGGTATTTACCAAGGATCTTCTGGAGACCTGGATCAGCTATAAATATGCTAATGAAGTGGATTCAGTCCGGCTGCGTCCGCATCCAATGGAATTCAAGCTGTATTTCGATATCTAATCCGCTGGTTTTACCGCGGACGCCGGGAAATCCGGCGTCTGTGTTTTCCACGCTAAATTTTCCTCAGGGATAATTAAATGCATCTCTTTGGCAGGATAATTTTAGTATATGTGGAATAGACTATGAATTAAATAATTTTATGAGGTGAGAGAATGCTTAAAGATTTGCTGTACGTGATTCCCACAGGAAAATATAGCAAACAAGAACTGGTTGATTTATTGAGAAAGCATCCCGAAATTAAATTCGTCTCTTTGGTGGGAATTGACCTCGCCGGTAATGATACGGACGAAAAAGTTCCTATATCATTGTTTCTGAAAGACGTTGATGATTTCTTTAGTGGCAGCGCGGTGCAGACCGACGGCTCATCCGTTGTGTTAACCGGTGTTGCCACATTAAATAATGCCAAAGTCGATATGCTGGCCGACCCTGGTGTGAATTGGTTTGTTGATTACAATTTCGAGCATATTGATGAAGAAACCAAAAAACCGATTGGTACCTTGCGTATTCCGGCTTTCCTTGTCCATAACGGCGTACGGGTTGACTCCCGGTCGATCATGGCGCAATCGCTGGAATATATTAAAGGGGAACTGCTTAATTTATTCAAAAAGCATCCTCAGGTAGCCGGTTTGGAGCACATCGGCGCCGATGAAGTGGAAGATATTATTTTTACTTCAGCGACGGAACTGGAATTTTGGGTGAAGACCCCGGCGGAAAAAGCCCGGGTGGAAGAACTGTCGGCAACCCAGGTAATGCAGGAAAACTATTGGGCCCGTACTCGCGGTGAGGCACGCACGGCCATGGAACAAGCCGTCATGATGCTGGAGCAGTATGGTTTGCATCCGGAAATGGGCCACAAAGAGGTCGGCGGGGTAAAAGCCAGGATCAGCGAGTCCGGTGGACTGACCCATGTAATGGAACAGATGGAAATTGACTGGCGTTTTGCCAGCGGGGTACAGACGGCGGACAATGAATTACAGGCCCGGATCCTTGTTAAGGAAGTGTTCCGCGCCAATGGACTGGAAGTAACCTTTCAGGCCAAGCCGATCATTGGTGTTGCCGGCAATGGGGAACATACCCATGTTGGCATGGCTGCCAAATTGAAATCGGGTAAAATTGTGAACCTGTTTGCGCCGAAAGATATGAAAGCCGATTTCCTGAGTGCGGTCGGTTATGGCTCTATTATGGGGCTGCTCAAGCACTATGAAGTGGTAAATCCCTTTATTTCTTCCACGAATGATTCTTTGAACCGTTTAAAACCCGGTTTCGAAGCGCCGGTATGCATCGTTACTTCTCTGGGCCACAATCCGGAAGTTCCTTCCCGTAACCGGACCATCCTGGCAGGACTTGTCCGTGATATTAATAACCCGCTGGCAACCCGCTTTGAAGTTCGCTCGCCGAATCCGTTCACGAACACCTATATTGCCTTGACGACAATTTATCTTTCCATGCTTGACGGCATTAAAGCGGCTGTTGCTTCCGGCAAGACGACGAAGGAACTGGAGAAGGAATTGTCGAAAGAGCCGGGTGTTCCCAGTTTCTATCTCGAAACCGACCGGGCCTACCGCAGTGAACATGATGTGTTTGAAGACTACACCGCGGAAGAACGGAACCGTATGTTCAGCAAACCGCCTGCTACAGTGTGGGAAAATATGCAGGGGCTGGCCAAATATCCGCAGAAAGTGGAAGCGATCAAAGCCGGCAATGTTTTCTCGCAGGAACTGATTGATGCCTTTGTTGCCGGAGCCTTGTTGCGCTGGAAGATAGAACTGTTGAATCGTATTATTCCCGAAAATGCGGATATCGTAAAAGCTTGTTCCTGTCTGCATACCCCGGAAGCCGGCAGTGACCTGGACGAAAAAAATTGGCAGGCTATTATGAATCTCCGGGTTTACCTGGCGAAAGATTCTACGGCGAAGAAGAGCCTGTTCACCCGGATCGGGGAAGCGGTTAACAGTGGCGATTATAATACTGCTTCCGCTTTGCAAGTGGAAATGAGTGATAAGCTTGAAGAATTAAAAAGTGCTTATGTGCAATATAAAAGAAACATGATTCATGGTTGTTAACAGGCCGACTCCCTCAGCTACGTTGAGGGAGTTTTGACTAAATGGTGAAGAATAGCTCATATGAGGTGCGTTGATATGGATTCCATTGACTTGCGGATTTTAGATATTTTGCAGGCTGACGGACGCATTACCATGAAAGAATTGGGACAGCGGGTAGGATTAACCAGTCCGGCCACCATTGAACGGGTGAAAAAACTGGAAGAAAACGGCGTGATTAGCGGCTATAAAGCGGTAATTAATATACAAAAGGCCGGTCTTGCCGTGCGGGCGTTTGTTATGCTAATGCTAACCAGTATAAATAAATCCGAATTCCGGGAATATATCCGTTCCCAGGAAAATGTACTGGAATGCCACCGGATTACAGGCGAAATGGGATATCTTATTGATTTAGCAACAGCGGATCTGGCTGGTATGGAGAAAATTATCGACGAAATGTCGCAGTTTGGTCAGGTACGTCCGTTCATTGTCTTATCTTCGCCAATAGAGCACAAGCCGGTGTTGCTGCCTTGAAACATTCTGCCGCTCAATGGACTTGTCAGAACTGCAGTTGTATAGTATAACTAATGCTCTAAAGGTGCGGAAGTAGCTCAGCGGTAGACCCTCGCCTTGCCAAGGCGAGGGTCGCGAGTTCGAATCTTGCTGTCCGCTCCAATGTGTAACAAATAAAACCCGGTGCATTGCGCACCGGGTTTTATTTGTGTAAAAAGCAGGAAGGATGGGCGATGCCAAAAAAGGTTTTCTCTTTTTGGCGGCGAATAAAATATAAAATTATTATTTGTTGGGAGGGAAAGTTAATGGAAAAATTGTTTAGCGATTTGGAAGGCTTGCGAGTCGCCCTGGAAATCGAAGTCCGCGGTAAGGAGTTTTACCGGCAGGCTTATCAGAAGTCTAAAAATGAGGCGCAGACGAGTTTATTTCTTGCTTTAATGAACGAGGAGGTTGCTCACTACGAAGCGTTTTCCCGAATTTATGACATTCTAAAACAAAACAGAGATGCCGCGGCGGATGAGTATTTGTTCGATCCGGAAGTTTCCCGTTATTTGACTGCCCTCACCGAAGCGTATATTTTTCCCCCGCCGGAAAAAGCAGCCGCTGCCATAGATGAATTAAGCGGTATAACGGCTGTTTTAAATTTAGCTATGCAGGCGGAAAAAGATTCGATCTTACTTTATGATGAATTAGCACGAAATGCCAAATTTGAGGCTGCAAAAAAAGTTTTTAGTCTGTTAAAAGTAGAAGAACAAAAACATGTAATAAAAATAAGAGAAATGATGAATGCCTGGTTATATGAATCCTCTGCCACGTAGTTTTCATCTTACAAGATGCTTTTCACCGGCAAGGGGCAGATAATATTCTCCGGAAAGACCCGCTATCAGCAATATTTAATGGTTGCAGGTATTGAAAATGTTGAGAAAATTTGTACAATATTAATTAATAGGACTAGTATATATGATAGGGGGAAGATTTATGGCCAAGTCGATAGGTAAGCGGGCTTATCACAAACAGGATATGAAAAAGTTGAACCGGACGGCTTTAACAATTGGTGGAATTACGGCTGCCATATTGCTGCTTCTCATGGTCGTTTCTTTTTTGCGATAAGCGCCTGGTTTAATGTAGTATCTACATCTTTTTAAAACAGGACCGATGAAAATAATTTGCGCCCGGCAGGGCGCTTTTTTTGTGGGATCAGAAAGTATAACTTTTCGGGTTATTTTTATAATAAAACATTCTTCTTAAGAAAGCCGAAAAGTAAAATACTTTCTTTCCATTTAAAGACCCATTGGGTCTTTCTTAGGTTCGAAAAGATATCTAAAATATCAAGAGGAATTTTGGCTTTCTTTGTCTAAAAATAATATTATTCTTAGCTAATATGGAGGAATTATAAATGGAGATGAAAACAGATTTATTGGAAAAAGGAGCTGTCTTACAACGGGACAAAGAAACGTATGCGATTGCCCCCCACATTCCCGGCGGCATTATTACAGATCCGAATACATTGCGCAGATTGGCCGATGTTGCCGAAAAATTCGGCGCTCAAGCCATTAAAGTGACATCGGCACAACGAATCGCTTTGGTGGGCATTACGCCGGATAAGATCGATGCTGCCTGGGAGGAACTGGGAATGGATAAAGGGGCGGCGATTGGCCTCTGTGTGCGCAGTATCAAGATTTGTCCGGCTACTCATTTTTGTAAACGGGCGCAACAGGACGCCGTTAGCTTGGGCTTGGCCCTGGATGAGCGATATCATGGAATGAAATTGCCCTCGAAATTCAAAATGGGTGTAAGTGGCTGTATGAACTCCTGTGCCGAACCGGCGGTCAAAGATCTGGGCATTGTGGGTACTCCCAAGGGTTTCAATGTCTTGATTGGCGGGAATGCCGGGATTAAGCCCCGGCTGGCTAATCTTTTGGCCGAGCACGTGATGCCGGAACAAGTGCTGCCTCTAGTGGAGAAAATTATCACGTATTATAGGGCAAATGCCCGTAACTATGAACGAATGGGGATGATGCTCGACCGGCTGGGCTTTGAAAAAGTAAAACAGGATTTACTTGGCTAGCCGTCCGGGGATGCAGCATGTTTTTAGTCCTGCCCGATAAAATACAAAGGTACATATGGAAATATTGGCAGTTTCAGGGTATACTGTCAATAAGGAAATGTTCGGCAGGAGGCGATAGGATGGAGGACAAATGGGTCATCGAGCTCATCGAGCAGCTTGCCCAATTTAAAGAAGGTGAAATCGGGATAAGCCGCCTGGCTTTCAGCCAGGCCGACCGGCAGGCCCGGGAACATATTCAAGGACGGATGAAGGACGCCGGACTGGATGTGCGTATTGATGCCGCGGGTAATATTATTGGCCGTTTGGCGGGAAAAGATCCAGAGGCCCCTGCAGTCGCAACCGGCTCTCATTTGGATACGGTTCCCCATGGCGGAAAATACGATGGTGTAGTAGGAATCGCCGGCGGATTGCTGGCGATTCAGCGCTTGCAAGCCCGGGGGCCATTGACCCATCCGGTTGAGCTCGTTGTTTTTATTGCGGAAGAAGCCAGCCGGTTTGGTTATTCGAATCTGGGAAGTAAGGCGATGAACGGTACAGCCAATATACATGCCTGGAGTCGGGCCCAGGATCATAGCGGTATTACTCTGAAACAGGCTTTTTTAAAACAGGGTCTTGACTTAAGCGCCGTGACCGCAGCCGCCCGGAAAAAGGAAGAGCTCAAGGGATTTGTTGAATTGCATATTGAACAGAGCCGCATATTGGAAAAGACGGGAAGTAAAATTGGAATCGTGGAATGGGTTGCGGCTTCGACCCGGTTAAAGATTACTGTAGAGGGCACTGCCGCGCATTCGGGAGCGACACCGATGGATGAACGTCAGGACGCGCTGGTCAGTGCGTCGATGATTGTTCTGGCAATCCAGGAAATATCCTTGGAACAGTCGACCTATGGGACTGTGGGCACAGTGGGCGCGCAAATAGTGCATCCCGGTGTTATGAATGCTGTTCCCGGCATGGTGGAAATGTGGGTGGATATTCGCGGCGTAGATCATGACAGCATCATTCAAACCCTGCAGGATATTAAAGATGCAATCAGCACCATTGCCGAAGAACAGCACACTCCCGTGGCTATGGAAGTGTTATCCTCGGAAAAGCCGGTGTTGATGGATGAGCATATGGTGGAAACGATCGAAAATGTGTGCCGCAGCCGGGGGGTTTCATACCGGCTCATGAATAGCGGTGCAGGGCATGATGCTATGTATATGGCCCATTTGACGCCTACCGGTATGATTTTAATTCCCTGCAAAAACGGGCTTAGCCATCATCCGGAAGAATCCGTGGCAACAGAAGACATTATGACCGGCATTGACGTTTTGACGGAAATGTTGTATCGGCTGGCAAAGTAGGTGGTATCCGTGCAGGTTCATGTTTGTTTTACTCCCGGCGAATATCCGGGATGCGGAGAAAGGCATATTGCCGTTGTGATTGATGTGTTTAGGGCTACCAGTTCTATGGCAGCGGCTATGTTTCATGGCTGTAAGATGATTTGCCCCGTGCGGACGGTGGAAGAAGCGCTGCAATTGCGACAGAACGAATATCCGGCGGCGCTTCTGGCCGGGGAGAGAAAGGGACTGCTTATTCCCGGCTTTGATCTGGGCAATTCTCCGCTAGAATATACTGCCGCTGTTGTCGACGGCAGGGAAATCATTATGACAACAACGAATGGAACGCAGGCGCTGAATCATGTTTCGCAAGCTGCAACCGTATATACCGCCGCGTTCGTAAACGCGGCGGCCGTGTGCGAACGCTTGCGAAATGCGGCAACCGATGTGATGGTCCTGTGTTCCGGTACGGAAGGAAGATTTGCGTTGGAGGATGCGCTGTGCGCCGGGCTGATTGCCGGGCGGCTGGCTGAAAATGCGGTTCTAAGCGATACGGCAGTAGCGGCGTTGGCAATGTACCGGGATTTTTGCTGCTCCGGCAACATGATACCCCGGGTTGCGGCCTCGTCCCACGCCAGCTATTTGCGGCAAATCGGCTATTCTCAGGATGTAGCCTATTGTTTGCAACACGATATCTATCCGGTGGTACCGGTGTTTACTCAAGGAAAGGTCACCCTATGATTAAGAAAGACCGCTTAGGACGGTCTTTTAGTAATTGGAAATTGGATTTTTGATTTTGGAAAAAGAGACTGCGATTCCATCTTTTCCTAATTGCCAATTACCGAAAAACCGTGCCAGCGGTTTTTCTTTAATTTTCCGTTTTTATTATGTAAACTTTATGGTACAATGGGTACTATCCTTGCGAAAGGGGAGACATGATGAAAAAGATAGCAATGGTAGTATTGACGGCTGTAATGCTGGGCACTGGATATCCGTTGACTTCTCTGGCCCATGCCGCCTCTTTGGAAAGCACACTCTCCGAACTTGCCGGTCAGAATCAGACTGCGAGCCGGATTCAGGGTTTATTGAATTGGAAAAACAATTTGAATTCGGTTAACCGGAATGTTATTATTGGTGCAATCACGCAGGCTGCTTTGGATAAAGCCGCTCAAGCCGGTTTGAATACCGCCGTGCTGAGTGGGGCCGATGGGATCAGCGTGAATGCATTGCGCCGGCAAATCAGTCAGGAAGTTATAAACCGCATGGAAAAATACCAAAAAGATTCGCCGGTAATCAGTATGTTGCTGAATGCTGCTTTAAATCCGCAGGCTGCCCTGAACAATAATTCCTTATTGGGGGCGCCGCAAAATTATAAGCGTGTCCTGAATATGCAGGCGACTGCCTATGGACCGGGGGCTCCCGACAACGGAAAATGGGGTAACCAAAACTATGTGGGAGGAACGGTACACAAAGGGATTGCGGCCGTAGACCCGCGCATTATCCCCATGGGGACCCGGTTGTGGATAGAAGGTTACGGCGAGGCGGTTGCCGATGACCAGGGCGGCGCGATAAAAGGAAACCGTATTGACCTGGCTTTTAATTCGCGGCAGGAGGCAAACGATTACGGAATCAAAAATGTAAAAGTATATGTGCTCAATTAACCGGACCGGCTTCGGCCGGTTTTTTTTTATGTAGACCGCGCTAGCGGTCTTTCCCATCCAGTTCCTGCAAAATGTTTTGTTTTGCCTGGGACAAGGCGATATCCACCCGGTCTGTTTGAAGACCGCCTCCTTGGGCGGAGCGGGCATTGCCGCCGCCTTTGCCGCCGATTAACGGCAAAACGGATTTGAGATGGGTTCCCATATTCACCGCTATTTCATCGGAACAGGCAAAAACAAGATGACACTTGTTCTGTTCCGGATTGATACCGCCTACCAGGGCGATTGTGTGGGGAAACGATGCCAATTGCTTAGCCAGTTCGGCTGTTTCCGACGGTGTGGCCGTCGTGAGTATATGGGAGATAAGATGAATTCCGGCTGCGGCGGGCGACTGCTGCAATAAATTCGCTGCCAGAATCCGGGTGAATTCCTCTTTGACAGCGGCAAGCTGTTTCATTGTCTCTTCCAGTTTGGCCGCTTGTTTTTCTATAGCTTGTACGAGGCCGTTAACTGGAGTGGACAAGAGGCTGGACAATTGCTGAACCAAAAGGTTTTTTTGCTGAAAATCCCCTAGGGCGCGTTGACCACAGACAAAATCAACACGGATGGCGTTATTTTTTCGTTCCCAGGAGCGAATTTTGATAAGTCCGATTTCGCCTGTGGCCTGGACGTGAGTACCGCCGCATGGGCAGCAATCCAGGTTTTCAATGTCTACCAGACGGATGCGGAAATATTCCTTGGCTATCTGTTTCCGCAGAGGAAATTGCTCCAGCCTGTCCGGTGTAATCTCCTGACTGCGTACCGGTTTATTAGCATAAATCATTTCGTTGGCCAGTTTTTCAGCCGCGGCAATCTCTTCCGCCGTAATTTTATCCAAAGCCAAATCAATTTGAGTGGATTCGGTTCCCAAATGAAAACCAATATTTTCCGCCTCATATAGTTGCTGAAATACGGCCGATAAAACGTGTTCGCCGCTATGCTGCTGCATGTGGTCAAAGCGGCGGTCCCAGTTGATTTGGCCCTTAAGGGTTCCCTGACCGGGGCATTCCGGCATAATATGGACGATTTCATCTTGCTCCTGCCGTACCGCCGTAACAGGAATCCGGTTGATAAAGCCGGTGTCGCATGGCTGGCCGCCGCCTTCCGGATAGAATGCAGTCCGGTCCAGTACGACCTTCCATTGCCCGTCGGGCATGGGAGTGCATTTTATTACGGCAGCCGAAAATTCATGTACATAAGAGTCCTGATAATAAAGTTTTTCAGTATACATAATATACTCCCTTCAACAGCTCAATTACTACAATATATATTATAGTCCCTAAAAATACTTCGGGCAAAATATACCGGAAAGACCCAAAGGGCTATACATTTCGATCCCATAAAAAGAGGAAAATTGCCGAAAGGGAATTTGTTTTGACCGCAGGGGAAATTTATAGTAAAATTAAAATGCCGAATCCATATAGGTACGGGGGAACCGCTAGAAAAACAGGGGTAAATCCGCATTGCGGAGGGGTTGTTTCTCTTTTCTCTCTTTCGCCCTCACCCGACAGCTAACCTCGGAGGCACTCAAAAGAGAGGTGATACAATTGAAAAAGGTTTTTTTATTGGCGGCATGTATCTTTTTGCTGTCCATGAGCGCCACGGTTTACGCAGCTGCGGCGGACAAGCCGGTTCAATTTGGTATGCGCGGTGATGAAGTAAAAACCATTCAGAAACTATTGGCCGATTCCGGTTTTTTTGCCGGCGAGATTGATGGTGTATTCGGCAATTTGACATTGCGGGCGGTGCAAAGGTTTCAGCAGGAGAACGGACTGCCTCCCGACGGTACCGTTGGGAAAGCTACGTTGGCCTATTTAGAGCGAACCGCCCAGACCCAACCATCCCGGTATAGCCGGGCCCTGACAATGACGGCGTCAGCCTACACGGCTCAGGATGCCGGCACCGGCGCTTTTACCTATGGAGGTCATCCCCTGCGCAAAGGCTTGATCGCGGTTGACCCGTCTGTGATCCCGCTTGGAACACGCCTTTATATTCCTGGTTATGGCTATGGAATTGCGGATGATATCGGTTCCTCCATAACCGGTGCACGGATTGATCTGGCATTTGAAAACCGCGGGGAAGCCTTGCAGTTTGGTGTCCAGAGAGTAACCGTATATGTATTGGACTAACAGGCGGCAGCCTGTTTTTCTTTTCCTGTTGCCTGCTGAAGGATTGTATTCGCCGTATAGGAATACCGGGAAAGGGAAGTGATATCGCATGAAGAACGAACTGAACAGGCAGGAGGTACCCGGTGACAACGCAAAATTCTCGGCTTACTAAACATCTTGGAGAGATTTACGACCGCAATCCGTTTGTAAAACTTCTGGACATTTCGGTGGTGAAGTTTCAAGAAGGAATGGCCGAATTGTCAATGCCAGTCATTTCCGGCAAGCATACTAATTTACATGGCTTTGCTCATGGCGGCAGCTTATTTTCCCTGGCCGATACGGCTATGGGGGCGGCTTGTGGCAGCTTGGGAAAACGGGTGGTTACGCTTACGATGAGCATGAACTTTGTGAAAAGCGCCGGCCCCGGTGAAGTGGCGCGCAGTATCGGCAGGGTCATTCATAACGGCCGCACAACGATGGTCGTGGAGGCGGAAATTTTTGACGCTAACGAAAAACTGCTGGCAAAAGCCACGGGAACTTTCTTTGTAGTCGGCTATTTTGAACCATAAGAATACTACCCGCAGTGGTTGAGCCGGCGGGAGGCCAACAAATAATTTTCCCGCATATGGCCTGAGGCTGTGGATCCCGTTCTCCCGGACAGTGCGCCCTAGTGCTCTGTAAACCCTAACTCTATAGTGTTCTTGCGAGATATTTTCCGCCCTGCTTTGTTGTCGTCGGCTTACATATTCTCGATATGCGCGCCTCCTCCGCCGTGCAGGACAAAAAATCTTTCGCAATTCATCCTACAGATTTAAGGTTAACAGAGCACTGGTATATAAATAGAACGCAAGCATTATACTAGGGTTAGGCCGAAATACTGTTTAAGGGAGGGCGGGGAATTGGATATGATTCCGGGTCATCTGATGCCATTAGTGCTGGCTTTGATATCAGGAATACTAATGGCCGTGCAGGGTACGTTTAATGCGGCATTGAGCAAGGTTATCGGTTTATTGGAGGCCACCTTTGTTGTACATATCACCGGCACGCTGCTTCTGCTGCTGGTGCTGTTTCTGCTGAAAATGGGTAAAGGCAATTTGCTTTCCTTGCCGCAGGCACCCTGGTATGCGTATTTGGGTGGTATTGTCGGTGTATTTATTATTTATCTTGTTGCTGCGAGTATTCCCACTGTAGGTGTTGCGAATGCAACAACAGCCATTATTGTGGGACAAGTATTGACTGCCCTGCTGATCGATCATTTTGGCGGATTCGGCATGGAAAAAATGGCTTTTGGTTTTAATGATTTAGCGGGTTTGGTACTCCTTACCATTGGGGCCAAATTGCTGCTGAGTTAGTGGTCTGTAAACCCTAATTCTATAGCCTCCCGCAATTCATCCTATAGCTTTAGAGTTTACAGACCACTGGCTGCCCGGCGGCGAGGATCGTCATTTTTTCCAAAAATGGGTTAACAAACCAGGAAGAATAAGGTATACTTAATAACATATTGTATTTATTTATTCGTTTTATGCTAAAAATCAAATATAAGGAGGAAAAGCATGGATTTTAACTTTACTCCCGACCAATTAGCGCTGAAAAAAATGGCTCAGGAATTCGTTGCTAAAGAAATTACACCCTATGCCTTGGAGATGGATAAAGCAGGAGAGATCAGAGCCGGCTTATTTCAAAAATTAAATGATGCAGGTATGTTGAATTTAACCGTACCGGAAGAATATGACGGCCCCGGATTGGATGCACTTACCATTGCGCTCATTTATGAAGAACTGGGTAAAGGTTGCGCCGGGGTGGCGACAACTACGGCAGCGAACGCATTGGCTTCCTATCCTGTTCTGGTGGCGGGGACGGAAGAACAAAAACAAAAAATGTTTTCCGTCATTAACGACGGAAAGCTGGCGGCCTTTGCGCTTACCGAACCGGGAGCGGGTTCCGACGCCGGCGCGGTAGCCACTTCCGCTACCAAAGATGGTGATGATTATATTTTGAACGGGACGAAATGTTTTATCACCAACGGCGGTATAGCCGATATTTATGTGATCTTTGCCAATGCCAGGAAATCCGCCGGTATCCGTGGACTGACCGCTTTCCTGGTAGACCGTGGCACCCCCGGTTTTTCCTCGGGGAAAGAAGAAGATAAAATGGGCATCCGGGCATCCAACACCTGTGAGCTGATTTTGGATAATGTCCGGGTTCCGGCTTCGCGCCGAATCGGCCGGGAAGGCGAAGGATTTAAAATTGCCATGAAGACTCTGGATGCGGCTCGTCCCTTTGTCGGTGCCGTATCGGTCGGACTTTGCCAGGCGGCCTTTGATTTTGCCGTTAAATATTCCAAAGAACGGGAACAGTTCGGCAAACCGATTGCTTCGTTTCAATTAGTTCAGGCTATGCTGGCCGATATGGCCATGCAGATTGAAGCCGCCCGTCTTCTTGTTTACAAAGCCTGCTGGCTGAAGGATCAGAATGTTCCTTATGGCAGGGAGTCGGCGATAGCGAAATGCTTTGCCGCCGACACGGCTATGAAAGTTACTACCGATGCAGTGCAGGTTTTGGGCGGCTACGGGTATTCCCGCGAATATCCGGCCGAGAAGTATATGCGTGACGCTAAAATTATGCAGATTTATGAGGGAACGAACCAGATTCAGCGCTTGGTTATTGCCAACAATATTTTGTATTAATTGTTCTATTAGGAAAGAAAGACAGCCCGGTACCAGCGGTATCGGGCTGTTTTGACCGTAAAAGAGAATTTTTCGCATCACCCTTTGAAGGATTGTCTGTTTATAAGAACCAGAGTTTCGCCCCGGTAATTTTTGCAAAAGGATGCCATATTCTTAAAGGATTATAAGCAGTTATGATGAATTATTATGTAAAAAGTAATATTCAATAAAGGCTGGTGCTTTTTTGAAGAATAGTAAATGGGGAGAATCGTCGCAGGAAGATCGCACTGGAGCGAGAACCGAAGTTAAGTACTATGACAGGGAGGGGAAGTTGACAATCCGGCAAAAAGCGGTCCGGCGAATTTGTATTAAATACGATGAACAGGGAAACTATATTGAGGGCAATTTTACATTTAACCCCAAGGGGTTTTCCGAGGAAGAAAATAATTGATGATCCTTGCATTTTCTGCAGTATTATGTTATATTATTAAAGTGCTTCATTGCTTTCGAGGAAGCATTGGGACTGACATAAAACGCTGAATGCAGAGAATACAAATCTTAATAATGGGGTTATAGCTCAGTTGGTTAGAGCGCTTCGTTGACATCGAAGAGGCCAGCGGTTCGAGTCCGTTTAACCCCACCATGAAAATTGAGGGTTTGCATATTGCAGACCCTTTTAGTTTATGATTCAGCTTGGCCGGGTTGAACTGAATAAATTGAGGAGATTTTCGATATGGTTATATTTAAGAGTGAGCGGGAAATAAAAATGATGCAGGAAGCGGGTAAAATACTTGCTTCCTGCCACCAGGAAATTGCCAGAATGATTAAGCCTGGCATCAGCACCCTGGAAATCGATAAATTTGTGGAAGACTATTTGGCTAAATGGGGTGCTACCCCTGAGCAAAAGGGATATCAGGGGTACCGGTATGCTACCTGTGCGTCGGTGAATGATGAGATTTGCCATGGTTTTCCTGACAGCAAGCCGCTAAAAGACGGTGATATTGTCACAATTGATTTCGTTGTGAATTTAAATGGGGGCCTTGCCGATTCGGCCTGGACTCACCCGGTGGGAAACATTGCCGATGAGGCAAAGCACCTGCTCGAAATTGCGAAAACCTCTATGTACAAAGGAATTGAACAGGCCCGGGCCGGAAACCGGTTAGGCGATATTGGCCATGCCATACAAACCTATGTTGAAAAGGAAGGTTTTTCGGTAGTTAGAGATTTTACAGGGCATGGCATTGGCAGGAATATGCACGAAGACCCGGCCGTGCTGAATTACGGCGAAGCCGGCAAAGGATTAAAGTTGAGAGAAGGCATGGTTATAACCGTTGAACCTATGGTGAATGCCGGTTCGTTTCAATGCAAAATAGACCGGAACGGATGGACCGCAAGAACTGTGGACGGCAAACTTTCCGCTCAATATGAACATACCATTGCAATTACACCTAATGGGCCGTTCATTTTAACGGAACAGAATTTAGCTTAAAGTTCAGGTTTTCTTGTCAATAAAAAAGCTGCTTGCATCCATGAGCTGAAGGATTGTGCAGATTCTGCAGCCTGTTAAAATACGCCGTTTAAACTGCCGGTTATCAGAAAGTCAAAAGCTATGAGGTTATGCCTTATAGCTTTTTGTGCATTTTTGTAGGAATTGCTACAGACGAGATAGAATAAACTAAGATGGCATAAAAAATAGATATTATTTCCCCATGGCCGGAAACATGCCCATGGGGTTTTTAACAGGTGGAATTTCTGAACCGGGTTATTCATTGGGGGGAACAAATGGAGCAGAGCGCATTTGGCGATCTAATTAAAGCGAACGGCGGCAAGCTGTATATTGTTGGCGGCTATGTCCGGGATTTACTTATGGGCGGGAACCCGAAGGATATCGATTTTGCCGTCGCCGGAATGACGGAAGAGTGCTTTACCGCTGCGTTTCCGGCGGCAATCAAGGCCGGAAAGTCGTTTCCGGTATATCTGGTAATGGTCGATGGCCGCTGTTGTGAAGTGGCTTTTGCCCGGACGGAGCGAAAAAGCGGCAGCGGTTATAAGGGCTTTGCCGTCCAATACGATCCGGCGGTAACAATAGAAGAGGACCTTTTTCGCCGGGATACGACGATGAACAGCATGGCCATTGATACGGAGACGATGACGCTGGTGGACCCTTACCGGGGTGCCGGCGATATCAGGCGAGGCATCATAAGAGCAACATCGCCGCATTTTTCCGAGGACCCCGTACGGGCGCTGCGGGCTGCGAGACAAGCCGCGGAATTCGGATTTACCGTCGCGGACGCCACCTTGGAACTCATGCGTTTATGCCGCCGGGAACTGATGGAAGAACCGCGGGAACGGTATATGACGGAATTGAGAAAAGCCCTGGCAACGCCCCGGCCCTCGGTATTTTTCCGTATTTTAAGAGTGGCTGATCTTTTGGATATAACCTATCCGCCGGTTTATGCGCTGATCGGCCAGACACAGCCGGAACTGTATCACCCTGAGGGCGATTCGTTTGAACATAGCATGCTGGTGGTGGACAAGGTTGCGGCAATGACTGTCCGGCCGGAGGTGCGGTTTGCCGGCCTGATGCATGATATTGGCAAGGGAATAACGCCCCCGGAGGAACTGCCTTCGCATCATAATCATGATGCAGCGGGGAGCGGAGTCTTAAACGGGTTTAACCGGTTTATGACGCTGCCGGCGGTATGGCTGCAATGCGCGAAGTTTGCCTGCCGCCATCATATGCGGGTCCATACTATGAAGCAGGCTAAAAAGATTGTTGAGCTAATTATGGAGTTAAGTAAGAACCCGCTGGGGATCGATGGCTTTAATGCGGTTCTCCTCGCCGATGCCGGCAATCTGCCGGGGTTTCTCCGGCACTATGATAAAATTCTTGCTTCCTTACGGATGGTGGACGGAAGGGATGCGCCGCCAGGACTAAAAGGCCCCCGGATTGGTGAATGGGTATTGCAGGAGCGGATAAAAAAATATAAACAGCTGGAAAGCGAGCTGGCAAACGATAATTTACCCTAAAATAGGATATTCCGGCTTATTTGGACTTGACAATTTATTGTCAATCCGATATTGTACTATACAATACGGCTATGCATGTATCCGGTGATACAAAGAATATGTTAGGAAAGAATTCTGCCTAAATACGTATGTTCTCCAAACGTGAACCTTCTCGATAGCAACGCTTACTTATCCCATTTTTCACGGTCCGCTATAAATTCAAGGGGCGAAATGTGGGACTTATGTTACACGGCATATTTTTTGAGGATATGAATTAGATGATGGCCTGAATAAGCGGAGAGGAGTATTGGTATGGTCGAATTAGTAAACAAAGGGGTTTATCTTTTACAAGGCGGCTTCATCCTGGAAGATGACGGTCATTTTAGTATGAATGAGGTTAACGGCCGCCTGGCCGGTGCCGGGTTTGGTCCGCTGTCCGGAACGGAAATCAGCCGGGATAAGGCGCGGACCGGTACGATTACTTATCAGATTTTAAACAGCCACAATCAAGCGGGGAATTCGGATACGTTAAGACTGCGTTTCGACGCCTTGGCCTCGCATGATATTACTTATGTCGGAATTATTCAAACCGCTCGCGCCAGCGGGTTAAAAGAATTTCCCGTTCCCTATGTTCTGACGAATTGCCATAATAGTCTATGCGCGGTCGGAGGGACAATTAATGAAGATGATCACGTCTTCGGACTTTCGGGGGCCCGCAAATACGGCGGTATTTTTGTACCGGCTCATCAGGCCGTTATCCATCAGTACGTGCGGGAGATGATGACCGGCTGCGGTAAAATGATCCTCGGCTCGGACAGTCACACCCGCTATGGCGCTCTTGGAACCATGGGCATCGGGGAAGGAGGACCGGAACTCGTTAAGCAGTTGCTGGCCAAGACGTACGATATAGCCCAACCGGAAGTGACTGCCGTTTATCTGACGGGAAAACCGGCGCCGGGTGTTGGACCGCAAGACGTGGCGCTGGCGATCATTAAAGCAGTCTTTAAGAATTCCTTTGTAAAGAATAAAGTGATGGAATTTGTCGGTCCCGGAATTGCCAATCTTAGTGTTGATTTTCGCAACGGTATCGACGTGATGACCACCGAAACGACTTGTTTGTCGTCGATCTGGCTTACCGACGAAAAGGTGGCGGAATTCTACCGGATCCACGGGCGGCCGGAGGCGTACCGCAGACTGGCGCCGGCGGCGGCAAGCTACTATGACGGTTTGGTCAAAGTGGATTTAAGCAAGGTGGAGCCGATGATCGCGCTCCCCT
Source organism: Allolucifera butyrica (assembly GCF_900476375.1). Taxonomy (GTDB): domain Bacteria; phylum Bacillota; class Negativicutes; order Sporomusales; family UPPP01; genus Lucifera; species Lucifera butyrica. Next base: position 72,756 of record NZ_UPPP01000062.1, read on the forward strand.
TTCATCCCAGCAATGTCTGGACAATTGCCGAGTTGAACCGGCATGCCGCGGAAATTCTGCGGGAAGTGGAAGCGGCAGGGAAAAAACAGCTGGAAAATTCGCAACTAACCTTCCGTTTGACGGATAAGCTCGTTGACGGACGTCTGAAGGTTGAGCAAGGCGTAGTCGCGGGCTGCGCCGGCGGCACTTTTGAAAACATTGCGGCCGTGGCTGACCTGGTAAGCCGGAAGCCGGTCGGCGCAAATGATTTTTCGCTGAACGTTTATCCGGCCAGTCAGCCCATATTTCTCGAATTAATTAATAATAAGGCCATAGAAAAATTAATGCTGGCCGGGGCTACGGTAAAGACCGCTTTCTGCGGCCCCTGTTTCGGCGCGGGCGATATTCCGGCCAACCAGGGGCTTAGCATCCGGCATGTAACGCGGAACTTCCCCAACCGGGAAGGTTCGAAACCGGCCAGCGGACAAATTGCTTCCGTTGCGTTAATGGATGCCCGGTCCATTGCCGCTACCGCATTAAATGGCGGTGTATTGACGCCGGCCACGGAATTGGACGGCCTGGCGGCGCCGCCGGTTTACTTCTTTAACCGGCAGGTGTATGACAACCGGGTATATCAGGGATTTGGCAAAGCAAAGAGGGAAGAAGAACTAAAATTTGGTCCGAATATCGCTGATTGGCCGAAGATGCTGCCCCTGCCGGAAAATTTATTGCTTAAGCTGGTTACCGTGATCCATGATCCGGTGACGACAACCGACGAATTGATTCCTTCCGGGGAAACCTCGTCCTACCGTTCCAATCCACTCAAACTGGCCGAATTTACCTTGTCACGCAAAGACCCTGCTTATGTCGGCCGGGCCAAGGCGGTTCAGGAACTCGAGTTCAAGCGGCGGCAGGTATTGGCGGACGGTCAAATGCCGGAGGATTTAAGCACGGTTTTCCGGCAGACCGGTAAGGAATGCCGGGAGCCGGAAGAATGGCGGCAGTTCGTCCGGGATACCGGACTGGGGAGCGTAATTTTCGCTGTCAAGCCGGGCGATGGGTCCGCCAGGGAACAGGCGGCTTCCTGCCAGAAGGTGCTGGGGGGACAGGCGAATATTGCAGTTGAGTATGCGACCAAACGTTACCGCAGCAATCTGATCAACTGGGGTATGCTGCCGTTCACGATTGCTGATGGAGCGCAGATCCATCTGAATTTGGATGATTATATCTATATACCGGGAATTCGACAGGCCGTAATGAATCAGACGGAAAAGATTGCCGCCTATGCCGTCAATGACCGGGGGCAAACACCGCTGGAACTGAGCCTGGGCCGGCTTACCCAGGAGGAACGGGACATTATTCTGGCCGGCTGTTTAATTAACTATTATGCCAAGTAATAAGAAAAACCGCTGCGCGGTTTTTCGGTTCGTGGCTCATGGCGCAGGGCACAGAAGAACCCAAAAAGCGATTTTCTTCCTAATACAATTCTTCTGCCGTTTAACAGCTATCACTTACACAACTCAAAATCCATTAAACCTTTGATTTGTAAAGATTTTCAGCCTCTGAAAACTCATAACTTCTGCTGTATCAAGAAAGACTCGAGGCTTTCTGCCTGGCTGGCCGGCAAGTGATTTCCAGAAGGTTTCCCCGTGCCCTGAGTGCCCTGAGCCCTGCGCCATGAGCCGAAAGACCGCCTTAAGCGGTCTTTCCTGGTTTAGGATCCTTTATTGGTGGCATACTATGTAGTGCAATTTTAGTTGCTGTCCAATATAAGGGGGAGTGGATGGATTGAAGGCTTATAAAATTTATGTTGACGGTATTGATTCGGGGCAGGTAGTGAAAGCGGAAAATTACTCCTGTGCTTATCTGGAAGCGCTGCGTATGGCCCAAATACGGGAATTCAACCGGGATATCAGTCTAAAAGAGATCTAAAAGATAGCTTTTGCTATTTGGGCCGGGGCTTTCCATGCCAAAACTTGACAATGCGCGGCGGCTACAGTATAGTAAAAGTAATTTAATGATGTTTATAGGTTGTGAAGGGAAGGAGTACGCGGTACCACCCGTTAAGAGAGAAAACCTCTGGCTGTAAGGTTTTCCGGTGTGGCCGGCGGAAGGTCGTCCTGGAGCCGTCATATTGATGTTAGTAGATATGACCGGTTGCGCCGTTACCGCAGGAGAGAACCCGTCTGTCATTTTTGGCGGGTGAAAAGCAAGGTGGTACCACGAAAGTGAGCTCTTTCGTCCTTACAGGGATGGAAGAGCTTTTTTAATGTATCAGAATTAATAAATTTTTAAAAGGTTGCAAGTTCTTACGGACCAAGGACTGAGGGAATTGTGAGGAGGTTTGCCCGCGCCCTGAGCCCTGCGCTATGAGCCGAAAGACCGCACAGCGGTTTTTCTTATTTTACCGGCAATAGGAGGAAGTACCGAATATGGAAAAAGAAATCGCCACTGTATATGAGCCGCAGATTCAGGAGAAAAAATGGTATGCATATTGGGAGGAAAATCAATTTTTTCACGCCGAGGTGGATAAGGACAAAGATCCGTTCAGCATCGTCATTCCGCCGCCGAATGTTACCGGCCAATTGCATATGGGACATGCAATTGATAATGTATTGCAGGATATTCTGATTCGCTGGCGGCGTATGCAGGGATATAATACGCTCTGGATGCCCGGCACCGACCATGCCGGAATTGCCACGCAAATTAAGGTGGAAGAGGTTCTGGCAAAAGATAATATTTCCCGTTACGACCTGGGCCGGGAAACGTTTATTGACCGGGTCTGGGAGTGGAAAAAGCAGTATGGCAGCCGCATTATTACGCAATTGAAAAGTCTGGGGGCCTCCTGCGACTGGCAGCGGGAGCGGTTTACCATGGATGAAGGATGTTCCCGGGCGGTGCGGGAAGTATTTGTCACTTTATATGAGAAGGGCTTAATTTATCAGGGGAATCGCATTACCAACTGGTGTCCGCGCTGCAATACCGCCTTGAGCGATATCGAGGTGGAGCACGAAGAGACTCCCGGAAATCTGTACCATGTGCGCTATCCGGTGGAGGGCAGCGACGGTGAATTTATTACGGTTGCCACTACCCGGCCGGAGACGATTCTGGGGGATACGGCTGTGGCCGTACATCCGGAGGATTCCCGCTATAGCAAGCTGATAGGCCGGTTTTTGCTATTGCCGTTAGTAGGGCGGCGCATTCCGGTGGTGGCGGATGAATATGTGGACCCGTCTTTCGGGACCGGGGCGGTAAAAGTGACGCCGGCCCATGATCCGAATGATTTTGATATGGGTCTTAGGCATCAGTTGCCGCAGATTGTAGTCATTAATTCTGACGGCAGTATGGGGGCTGATACCGGTAAATACGCCGGCATGGACCGTTATGAATGCCGCAAGGTGCTTGTAAGCGATTTGAAAGAGCAAGGTTATCTGGTGAAAATTGATGAACATACCCATTCCGTAGGACATTGTCAGCGCTGCGGCACGGTTGTGGAGCCGTTGACGTCCAAACAATGGTTTGTCAAAATGAAACCCTTGGCGGAACCGGCAATTGCAGCGGTTGCCACGGGAAAAATTCAGTTTGTGCCCGAGCGGTTTACCAAAATTTATATTAATTGGCTGGAGAATATTCGCGACTGGTGTATTTCCCGTCAGATCTGGTGGGGGCACCGGATTCCGGCCTGGTATTGTGAATGCGGAGAAGTGATTGTTTCCCGTGAAGATGTGCATTCATGCCCCAAGTGCGGCGGTAAGGTAGAGCAGGATCCGGATGTATTGGATACTTGGTTCAGTTCCGCTTTGTGGCCTTTTTCGACCATGGGATGGCCCGAAAAAACGCCGGAGCTGGCGCACTTTTATCCTACCAGTGTATTGGTAACGGGATACGATATCATTTTCTTCTGGGTAGCCCGGATGATTTTTATGGGGCTTGAATTCCAGCAGGAAATTCCTTTTAAGCATGTCTTTATTCATGGCCTGGTAAGGGATGGGGAAGGCCGGAAGATGAGCAAGTCCCTGGGTAACGGAATTGATCCGCTGGCGGTAATTGATAAGTATGGGGCGGATGCATTGCGCTTTACCCTGGTTACCGGCAATACACCGGGCAATGATATGCGTTTTTATTGGGAACGGGTAGAGTCAAGCCGCAATTTTGCCAATAAGATCTGGAACGCATCGCGGTTTGTGCTGATGAATCTGGACGGTTTTCATGCCGGTGAGCAGCCTGATACCAGCCGGTATACGCTGGCGGACCGGTGGATTCTGAGCCGTTATGCCCAGACGGTGGCGGCAGTTACGGAGAATCTGGAAAAATTTGAGCTGGGCGAAGCAGCCCGCCTGCTGTATGAGTTTATTTGGAATGAGTTTTGTGACTGGTACATTGAAATGACGAAAATCCGGCTATATAATAAAGAAGACGGGACAAACCGGGCTGTTGCCCAGTATGTGTTGTGGTATGTCCTTTCCCGTACCTTAAAATTGCTTCATCCGTTTATGCCGTTTATCACGGAAGCGGTTTGGCAGCATTTGCCCCATGAAGGCGCCAGCATTATGGTTTCTGAATGGCCGGCGGAACAGTCCGGGCTGATTTGCCGGGAAGAGGAACGGAATATGGAGCTTATCATGGACGTCATTAAGGCGATTCGCAACATGCGGGCGGAAGTCAATGTGCCGCCGGGACGCAAAAGCGAAGTTATTTTGCAGGTAGCGGGCGATGCGGTAACAAACGTTTTTCAGGCTAATATTCAGTATGTGAAGCTATTGGCTGCAGCAGAGTCGGTAAGGATCCTGCCCTTATCGGCGGCCAAACCGGAAAATGCCATGACGGCGGTAGCCAATGGCGTGGAAATTTATCTTCCCTTGAAGGGCTTAATTGACATTGACAAGGAATTGGCCCGCCTGCAAAAGGAACTGGAAGCTCTGGACAAGGAGTTGACCCGGGTTGCCGGAAAACTGGCTAATGCCGGTTTTGTGGCTAAAGCGCCGGCCGAGGTTATTGAGAAAGAACGAACTAAAGAAAAAGAATACCGGGAAAAACGGGCGGCCATCAACGAACGGCTGCTTTATCTGGCTAAACTATAAAAATTTGATGAATGGAAGGGAGTAACCGGTTCCGGACCGTCCGTTACTCCCTCATAGGTGTAGCATCATGACATATGAACAAGCGCTGAACTATTTGGCTTCCCTTGGGAAATTCGGCATCAGCCTGGGTTTGAAGCGGGTTGAAAATTTGCTGGACCGGATGGGGCATCCGGAGCGCAGCTATAAAACCATTCATATTACCGGGACGAATGGAAAGGGATCGGCAACAGCTATGCTAACGGCTGTTTTGACGGCAAGCGGCTTAAAGACCGGCATGTATACTTCACCCCATCTGATTGATTATACGGAGAGAATGGCGGTCGACGGCCGGCCGGTGCCTCCCGGTGCCTTTGCGGAGGCTATCGACCATACACGGCGTTTTGTGGAAGAGATGATCCGGGCCGGGGGAGAACAGCCGACAGAATTTGAGGTATTAACGGCGGCGGCCTTTTTTTACTTTGCCAAGGCCGGTGTGGATTATGCCGTTATTGAGGTAGGTCTGGGAGGGCTGTTGGATTCAACCAATGTGGTAGTGCCTGAATTGGCCATGATTACGAATGTCACGCTGGAACATACCGACCGCTGCGGTGCGACAATCCGGGAAATTGCCGTCCATAAGGCCGGAATTATTAAAGCCGGTGTTCCGGTGGTTACGGCAGCCCAGGGGGAAGCTTTGGACGTAATCCGCCAAGCCTGCATCGACACGGCTTCTTCTCTCTATGTGTTAGATGAGGATTTTTACGCCGAGTTTGCCGGTATGACTGTTACCAGTCAGGACATTACGGTAAAGACAGTATACGGCGATTGCGGCTTATTCCGGATCAATCTGCTGGGACACCACCAGGTCAAGAATGCGGCGATAGTGGTTATGGCAGCAATGGTGTTGAGCCGGGGGGAACCACGGATTACGGTGAATGCGATTCGGGACGGACTGGCCGGGGCCGTTTGGCCGGGCCGTTTTGAGATCATTCCGGGAAATCCGGTCATTGTTATCGACGGGGCGCATAATCCCGACGGGGCCGCAGCGCTGCGCCGGACGCTGGACGACGTGTTTCCCGGAAGGCCGGTTGTGTTTTTGTTGGGAATTTTACGGGATAAAGATGTAGATGGCATTATCGCTGCTCTGATTCGCGAAGAGGATACCGTGGTAGTGGTGCCGCCTTTATCGGAACGGGCAGCGGAGCCGGAAGAAATTGCGCCGAAAATTAAAGCCAGGCAGGTGGAAGTGAGCCGGTCTATCGCCGCCGGGCTGGAGAAAGCCGGTGAGCTTGCCCACGGCAATTCGGTGTTATGCATTGCCGGTTCCCTATATTTAGCCGGGGAAGCCCGCAAAATTGTAAAAAAAATTAAATAACTGGACAAACTAGCCATAGGGATATAATATAGAAATGCTTCCTATACTATAAAATAGGTGAAAAAGAGTGCATATAAGTTATCGGTTTACCCAGATTCAGTATCACTTGGATTATCTTATCGAGCACTGCGTATGGGCGGTGGCCTTTTTTTTGCCGCTGTCGTTAAATGTTTCCAGTGTTTTTTTGTTGACGGGGTCGCTGGCATGGGCAGGAAAAATGATTCTTTCCCGGCGGCTGCTTTTCAAACGGACTATGTTTGATGAAGCAATTTTCTTGCTGGTACTGTTGTCGGGATTATCAATTTTCGTATCGCCGAATAAAGATTTCAGTTTCTATAACTATTACCATCTGATGGGACGGTATATTCTGCTGTATTATTTTGTAGTCAGCAATATTCGTTCGCGCAGTCAGCTGAAAAGCTTGGTATGGGCTCTGTTGGGGGCGGCGTTTGTCGTCTCCGTATACGGGTTATACCAGTATGTCCATGGAGTTGACATATCTACGTTCCAGTGGGTGGATGACAGTGAATTTCCCGATCTTAAGACGCGGATTTTTTCTACCCTGTATAATCCCAATCTGCTAGCCGGTTTTCTGGTTATTATGATGGCGATTGCCGGGGGGATCGGTATTAAAAGTGATAATGTGCGGCGGAAAATCGTTTTAGCGCTGTTGGTTGCTATTTTGGGACTGTGTCTGGTTTTGACCTATTCCCGCGGTGCGTGGCTCAGTATTCTGGTTATTTTTGTTACCTACGGCATCATTTATAACCGTAAGGTGTTATGGTTGTTATTTTTGATTCCCATCATGGTCTTTTTTGCTCATGATGCGGTGGGCGAACGGCTGGTTTCTATTTTTAATCCCACCGACACGTCGGCTACGATGCGTATGGCCATATGGGAAAGTACCCTGTCCATGATTATGGACCATCCGTTTCTGGGTATAGGCTGGGGAGCCTATTGGCTGGTCTATCCGAAATACGATTTCTTCATCCAAGACGCCGCGGTCAAAATTTATCATGCCCATAACATGTATTTACATATTGCCGCCGAAATTGGCATTCCGGGTCTACTGGTTTTTTTGACAATCATGATTGGGCATGCCCGGGCCGCTTATTGTGTTTTACGCTCCACCCAGGACCGGTGGCTCGCCGGATTGATGCTGGGTGTGCTTTCCGCCATATTGGGACTGGCTGTTTCCGGCTTCACCGATTATGTTATGTATAATGTTCAGATGTCGATGCTTTATTGGTTGTTAAATGCAATGATTGTATCAGTTTGTCAGGAAAAGGGTTGCCATTCGAATCAATGGATGGTATAATTCATAATGTAAAATTAAAATGTGTGTTTTTTTAACGTAATAACAAGAAAAAATGTCATTTTCATAATGAACTTAGCGAAACGAGGGGCCTTTATGCGCCCTCTAATTTTTTGCGCAAAATTTTGTGAAAAAGTGAACAATTTGGATTATTTATTAGGATAAGGAGTGCCAAGGGTGAAATTGTCAGAAGTGAAACGGTTTCTGAGTGCCGATGTAATTTGTGGTGACGAATGGCTTGAGCAGGAGGCGGCCTGTGCTTGTGGCGCCGACCTCATGAGTGATGTGCTGGCGTTTACCAAGGAACGAACCGTCCTGTTAACCGGGCTGACGAATATTCAGGTTATTCGCACGGCGGAGGTCAGCGATTTGGTCGGCATCGTATTCGTTCGCGGCAAAAGACCGGGGCAGGAATTGATTCAACTGGCACAGACGAAGGGAATCCCGTTGTTTGTGACGGAATATCCGATGTACGAAGCATGTGGACGGTTATACAAAAATGGGCTGCAGGGCTGTTTTCAAAGGGTGATGGTCCATGCAACCTGAACAGGGAATGGTATTGGAGTTTTCTCTGGAAGGTTCCGACTTTGACGGAGCCGGCGAGGCATCCAGCAAAATCAAACGGGTTTTGCAGCAAATCGGCGTGCGTACGGATATCGTCCGGCGAATTGCCATTGCTGCCTATGAAGGGGAAATGAACGTTATCATCCATGCGCTGCGTGGAACGATGCGCGCTCATATATTTCCCGACCGCACCGAGATTATACTTGAGGATGCGGGACCAGGTATTGCGGATATCGATCTGGCAATGCAGGAAGGCTATTCGACGGCGCCGGATTATGTTCGCGAAATGGGCTTCGGTGCCGGGATGGGACTTCCTAATATGGCCCGTTGCGCCGACGAATTTACGATTCAGTCACAGGTTGGGATTGGTACGGTTATTCGAATGACCATTCGACACTAGATGCCTCATTCTACCCACATTTCGCACTCTGAACGTATGGCGACAATATTTTCTCTCAACACTATGGGCACAAAGTAAATAATGACTTGTTGAATGACAGAGGACTGCGAAAAGTGGGATTCTAAGTAATTGCGTGGTGAATTCAATGGGAGAGTATTTTCATTCTGTGCGGTTGAATCCTGACCGCTGTAAAGGATGTGTAAACTGTACCAAGCGTTGTCCAACGGAAGCGATCCGCATCCGGGATGGCAAAGCTTTGATAACGGAATCACGCTGTATTGACTGCGGTGAATGTATCCGCCGCTGTCCGAGTCATGCCAAAACGGCCACGACGGACGAACTGTCCCAGTTGGCTTTCTTTCAGTATAATATTGCCTTACCGGCTCCCGCTTTATATGCCCAGTTTAATCCGGACACTTCGATTGAATCAATTTTATGCGGTTTGTTAAAGCTAGGTTTTGACGAAGTGTTTGAAGTGGCTCAGGGGGCAGAGATTGTATCTTTGGCTATCCGGGATTATTTAAAACGGGATGATGTAAAAAAACCGGCTATTTCCTCGGCTTGTCCCGCCGTGGTCCGGCTGATCCAGGTGCGCTTTCCCGAACTGATTGACAACCTGATTCCCATTGATGCGCCGGTCGAGGTAGCCGCCAGGATTGTACGCGGGGAACGGAGCCGGGATTTGAAGTTGGAGCCGGAACAGATCGGTATTTGGTTTATTACACCTTGTCCGGCTAAAATGACATCGGTTAAGCAACCTCTTGGTTCGGAAAAGTCGAACCTTACGGGCGCCATTGCCATGTCCCAGATTTATGGCGATTTATTAAAGGTTTTACCGTCGGCCCAGGAGAAGGTTGACTGCCGGCGGGCATCCTGGTCGGGAGTCGGCTGGGCTATGGCCGGCGGGGAGACAACCGCAGTCGGTACGGTTATCAACACGCTGGTGGTGCATGAAATCCATAACGTGGCGGACGTCCTTGAGCAAGTGGCCCTGGGAAAATTAAAAAATATTGATTATATTGAGGTGTTGGCCTGCGCGGGTGGTTGTATCGGCGGGCCGCTTACAGTTGAAAACCGCTTTGTGGCGGAACATCGCATGAGACAGCGCATCCGGCAGATGCGGGAAGACGAAGCGAAACAAGAAAAACGGCCGCCGCAGGACTACAGGGAAGTTGAACTGGGAGTGGCCGAGCGCCGGGCTATTGAACCGCGTCCGGTTATGCGGCTGGACGAAGATATTTTTAAAGCGTTGTATAAGGTGGAACTCATGGAGAAAACCTTACAAAAGCTGCCTGGACTTGATTGCGGCTCCTGCGGTTCTCCCAATTGCAAGGCCCTGGCGGAAGATATTGCTCAGGGTAGAGCCAGTGAAACGGATTGTGTCTTCAAATTGCGGGAAAAAGTCAGGGATTTAGCGTGGGAAATGGTAGATTTGGCGGGAAAATTACCGCCGTCATTGCATAAAGATTCCGAAGAGGACTAGGCATTTTGTAAGGGGGGGAGCTTTTATGACTGTACAAGAGCTGATAGGGGAACTTTCGCTCGCTGTTCTTTCCGGGCAGGCGCAGTTGGAACAGCAAATAACGGGCGGGTATGTATCCGATTTGCTAAGTAATGTCATGGGACATACCGTAGCCGGTAATGTCTGGGTTACCATGCAGGCGCATCAAAATGTGGTAGCAGTGGCTTCTTTAGCCGGATTGGCCGCCGTGATCATCGCCGGTGGCGTTGAAGCGGAAGCCGGCGTAATTGCCCGGGCTGAGAAGGAAAATGTGGTACTGCTGGCCACGCCGCTGCCGGCGTTCGAAGTGGTGGGGCGTTTGTACCGGCAGGGAATCCAGGGGGTATGATACGCTCCTATGTAGCCGACTTGCATGTGCATAGTGTATTGTCACCGTGCGCGGCGGTTGAAATGACGCCGCGGAATATTGTCCGGCATGCTGCAGAGTATGGCGTAAATATTATCGCTATTACGGACCATAACGCCTGCGATAATGTGACGGCCGCGCTGGAAGCGGCCAGTGATTCCGATGTTACCGTGCTGCCCGGTATGGAAGTGGAGACAAAAGAAGAGATTCATCTTGTGGTGTTATTTGAAAAAATGAGGCAGATGAAAGAATGGGAACGCTTTGTTGAGGCTCACCGGTCCGGCCGGCTGAACGATGAAAAACGGTTTGGCGCTCAGTTTGTGGTTGATGCCGGGGATAATTTGCTCCGGGTAAAAGAGGAAATGTTATTGACGCCGTTAACGGCCGGTGTAGCGGAAGTATCGGCTCAGGCTGCCGCGCTGGAGGGGCTTTGCATTGCCAGTCACGTGGACCGTCCTGTGTACAGTCTCATTAATCAACTGGGCTTTATTCCGCCGGATGTAATTTTGGATGCGGTGGAAGTTTCCCGGCGGGTAAAACCGCAGGAAGCGGCGCGCCTTATACCGGCGATCGGCGGGTTACCTGTGATTACAGCTTCCGATGCCCATACTATAGATGATTTTATAGATGGTCCTAAAATTACCCTTTTTTTGGAAAAGCCGAGTCTTGCCGAAATCCGGCAGGCCTTGCGTAATCAGAACCAACGGAAGGTGGTGGTCTAGTCTCATTTGCGGCAGTGATTGGTTGGAATCAATTTTTCATAAGGAGGAAATACAATGAGCAACAGTGAAAACAAATGCTGCTGTTGTGGCGGCAGTGCAAACAACTTAAGCCAGTTGGAGGAAATACTGGCACGGTATGAAGGGGTCAAAGGAGCACTGATTCCGGTTCTGCAAGAAGCGCAAAACGCCTACGGCTACCTGTCCAAAGAAGTAATCGAATGCATTGGCTCTAAAATGAACATTCCTGTCAGCCAAATTTACGGCGTGGTTACCTTTTACTCCCAGTTCCATCTGAATCCGCGGGGCAAAAATATTATCCGCGTTTGTCAGGGAACGGCTTGTCACGTGCGGGGCGCTAAAGCGATCCTGCAGGCTATTGAGGATCAATTGCAAATTAAGGCCGGCGGTACGACCGCGGATCTTAAATTTACTCTGGAAACGGTTGCATGTATCGGCGCCTGTGGATTGGCTCCCGTAATGATGATCAATGATGATACCCACGGCCGTTTGACGCCGCAGATTGTTCCTGAAATTATTGCTAAATACGCTTAGAGTATATGCGTGAATTGTCTTTGCACATTTTGGACTTGGTACAAAATTCAGTGGAAGCGGGCGCTGGGCGGGTAGAACTCGGCGTTGCCGAAGACTTGAAGCAGGATACGCTGACGATCCGTGTGACAGACGATGGGCGGGGCATGAGCGAGGAAACCCGGCGAAAGGTGCTCGATCCGTTTGTAACTACCCGGACTACCCGCAGGGTGGGTCTTGGGTTGCCTCTTATCGACATGTCTACCCAACGGTGCGGCGGCTATCTGATTGTTCAGTCGCAACCCGGTAAGGGGACGGTAGTGGAAGCGGTGTACCGGCACAGCCATTTGGACAGACCGCCGCTAGGCAATATGGTGGAAACTTTAAAAACCATTATGGTTGGCAATCCGAAGCTGGATTTTTGTTACGAGCATAGGGTAAACGGCAATCATTTTATTATACGTTTAAGTGATATTAGGGAAGCTTTGGGAAATGTTCCGTTGACGCATCCGGACGTACTGGTCTGGTTGCATGACTATTTGACCACTAACCTGGCTAATTTGTATGGAGGTGCACAAGATGAAAACGGTTGAAGATTTGAAACGCCTGCGGGAACAATTACAGGCATCGAACCGCTTGCGCCATGAAGGCGGCGTTCAGATTATTGTAGGAATGGGTACCTGTGGGATTGCCGCCGGCGCCCGGGAAGTTATGACGGCCATTTTGGAAGAAATTGCTAAACGGAATTTAAGTGATGTGAAGATCCGTCAGACCGGCTGCATCGGTATGTGCGAAAAAGAAGTGCTTGTGGATGTTGTGCGGCCCGGTGAACCGCGTATCACCTACGGAAAAGTGACACCGGCCGATGTTGCAAAAATTATTGCAGAGCATGTGGTTAATGGACGCATTGTTGAAAACTTGGTTGTTGGAAAAATCACGGAATAATTTTGTCGACGAACGGGGAGGGAAATAAAAATGGAACACATCAGAGCGCATGTACTCATTTGTGCCGGCACTGGCTGCGTATCTTCCGGTTCCAAAAAGGTGGAAGCGGCATTACGCAACGAACTGGCCAAAAAGGGATTGGATAAAGAGGTTAAGATAGTTGAGACCGGCTGCCATGGTTTTTGTGAAATGGGACCGCTGGTTATCGTATATCCGGAGGGAGTTTTCTACTGCCGGGTGCAGGAATCGGACGTACCGGAACTGGTGGAAACTCACCTTTACAAGGGACGGATTGTAGAGCGTCTGCTTTATAAAGAACCGTTAACCATGGAGAAAATACCCAGTTACAGTGAAATTTCATTCTACAAAAAACAAATGCGGATGGTACTCGCCAACTGCGGTCATATCAACCCGGAAGTGATTGAAGACTATATTGCCGAAGGCGGTTATGAGGCCATGGGCAAAGTACTGTCGACAATGAAACCGGCAGACGTCGTGGCCGAAGTGAAAAAATCGGGCTTGCGCGGCCGGGGCGGCGGCGGTTTCCCGACGGGGATGAAATGGGAATTTACCCGGAATGCGCCGGGTACTAAAAAATATGTGGTTTGCAATGCTGATGAGGGCGACCCGGGTGCTTTTATGGACCGCAGTGTTTTGGAGGGCGACCCGCACCGGGTTATTGAAGGCATGGCCATTTGCGGCTATGCGATTGGCGCCGATGAAGGCTATCTTTATGTACGCGCCGAATATCCCCTGGCCATCAAGCGGCTGAAAATTGCCATTAAACAAGCGGAAGATATGGGCTTGCTGGGCGATAACATTTTGGGCTCCGGTTTTAGCTTCCGTCTGAAGATTAAAGAAGGCGCCGGCGCGTTTGTTTGTGGTGAAGAAACGGCGTTATTGGCTTCTATTGAAGGACGCCGCGGCATGCCGCGTCCCCGTCCGCCATTCCCTGCTATTTCCGGTTTGTGGGGCAAACCGACCAATATAAATAATGTAGAGACCTTTGGCAATGTGCCGCAAATTTTTACCAAAGGTGCGGACTGGTATGCGTCAATCGGCACGGAAAAGAGCAAAGGAACCAAAGTATTTGCTTTGACCGGCCGGATTAATCATACCGGCTTGGCTGAAGTTCCCATGGGTATTACCATGCGGGAAGTTATTTTTGATATCGGCGGCGGTATCCCGGAAGGTAAAAAATTCAAAGCCGTCCAAATCGGCGGTCCGTCCGGCGGGTGTCTGCCCGAGGAACTGCTGGATCTGCCTGTTGACTACGATTCACTCATTAAAGCTGGCGCGATGATGGGATCCGGCGGTCTGGTAGTCATGGACGAAACGATCTGTATGGTCGATGTGGCCAGATTCTTCCTCAATTTTACGCAGTCGGAATCCTGCGGTAAATGTACTCCCTGCCGGGAAGGAACCAAACGGATGCTGGAGATTTTGACCCGCATCACTGAGGGAGAAGGCCGCGAGGGAGATATTGAGCTTCTGGAAACAATGGCCAGAGACATTAAAAATACGGCACTGTGCGGCCTGGGCCAGACGGCGCCGAATCCGGTTCTCAGTACGCTACGGTATTTCCGGCACGAATACGAGGCACATATTAAGGAACACCGGTGTCCGGCCGGAGCCTGTTCCAAACTGTCGGGCTATAACATTACCGAGGCTTGCAAGGGCTGCAGCCTGTGTAAAAAGGCCTGCCCGGTCGGGGCGATTACCGGTGAAGTCAAAGGGCGTCATGTTATTGACCAGGAAAAATGTATTAAGTGTGGCGCTTGTATGGCCAAGTGCCCGTTCAAAGCAATTATCAAGGGCTAATTGACGAAAAGGAGCGTGATACCATGGATATGGTTAATATAACAATTGATGGCCAAAAATTACAGGTGCCGAAAACCTCCACGATCCTGGAAGCAGCACGTACTGCGGGAGTAACGGTGCCGAGCCTGTGCTATCATCCGGAACTCAGACCGGAAGGGGCCTGCCGGGTTTGTGTGGTCGAAGTGGCAGGTGCCCGTAGTTTGGTAGCATCTTGCGTGTATCCGGTAAGCGAAGGTATGGTGGTTAACACCAATACGCCGGCAGTGCGGGAAGCCCGGAAAACGGTTGTGGAATTACTTTTAGCCAACCACCCGCAAGACTGTCTCTCCTGTCAAAAGAATTTAAACTGTGAATTGCAGACGATTGCCTCTGATTTGGGCATTCGCAAAATACGGTTTGACGGCGAAAAGAAAAACCATCCGATGGATGCCGCCAATCCGTCATTGGTACGGGACCAGAATAAATGTATTTTGTGCGGCCGTTGCATTCGCGCCTGCAGTGAACGGCAGGGCGTGCACGTATATAGTTTTGCCAATCGCGGCTTTAACACGACTGTCGTTCCCGCCTTCAACCAGGGATTGCATGAAGTTGCCTGTACTTTCTGCGGACAATGCGCCAGCGTATGTCCGACGGCGGCTATCGTGGAAAAAGACGATACCCAGGCAGTTTGGAAAGCAATCAGCGATCCGACCAAGCACGTCGTTGTTCAGACCGCTCCCGCTGTCCGCGTGGCGCTGGGCGAAGCGCTGGGCATGGAAAGCGGCAGTATTGTTACCGGTAAGATGGTAGCTGCTTTGCGGCGTCTTGGTTTTGACAAAGTATTTGACACCGATTTCAGCGCCGACCTGACCATCATGGAAGAGGGATCTGAGTTTATTGAGCGCTTAACCAAGGGCGGGACGCTGCCGATGATTACATCCTGCAGCCCCGGCTGGGTTAACTTTATCGAGTTGATGTACCCGGATTTACTGGACCATCTTTCGACAGCCAAATCACCGCAGCAAATGTTTGGCGCGTTAGTGAAAACGTATTATGCGGAAAAAGTGAACGTCGACCCGAAGGATATCGTTTCGGTGTCCATTATGCCCTGTACGGCGAAGAAAGCGGAAGCCGTCAGAGAAGAAATGAAATCCAGCGGTTATCAGGATGTCGATTATGTACTGACAACCCGTGAACTGGGCCGTATGATCAAAGAAAGCGGCATTGACTTCAACGGCTTGCCGTCGGAAGAATACGATGCACCCCTGGGGATTGCAACCGGCGCCGGCGTTATTTTTGGTGCAACCGGCGGGGTTATGGAAGCGGCCTTGCGGACGGTTTCCGAGGTCGTAACCGGCAAGGAGCTGGAATGCATTGATTTCCATAATGTGCGGGGTTTGACCGGTGTGAAAGAGGCGGCGGTAAAAGTGGGTGATCTGACCGTTAAGGTGGCGGTTGCCCATACATTGGCCAATGCCCGCTTATTGCTGGATAAAATCCGCAAAGGCGAAGCAGACTATCACTTTATCGAGATTATGGCCTGTCCCGGAGGCTGTATCGGCGGCGGCGGACAGCCCTACTCCACTTGCGCCGACATCCGGCAGAAACGGGTTGACGCGATCTATGAATGTGACCAATGCTCGACCTTGCGTAAATCCCACGAGAATCCGGCTGTTAAGGAATTGTATGACACTTGGCTGGGCAAACCGCTGGGTGAAAAATCGCATCATCTGCTTCATACTCACTATCATCCCCAAAAACGTTGCTAGCAGTAAAAAAAAGCGACCGTATTCACGGTCGCTTTTTTCGGCTTTTCCCGCGCCATGAGCTGAAAGACCGCACAGCGGTCTTTCTTTATCGGGTCTTTTGGCGACTACGTTTGTGAAATTTTATAAAAAGTAACCCGCTATTCTGTTTTTGGCGGCAGGTTTTTTCACTTTTTGTGAGAATAATGTAATTTGGAACTGTTAGATATATTGTCAGAGGGGGACGAATGTGAAAGAGCATATTGTTATTTCCAAGGCTACTATTGACCGTCTGCCATTGTACTTTCGAACCCTGCGCACTTTGCAGGAAGAAGGGGCGGAGATTATTTCCTCGGAAGAATTGGGTAGAAGGATCGGCGTAACCCCGGAACAAATTCGGAAAGACTTATCGTCCTTTGGCGAGTTTGGTAAAAAAGGTGTAGGCTATTACGTCAGAGAACTTATGCGCAATGTTGGCGAAATATTGGGGCTGCATCGGAACTGGAATATTGCGATTGTGGGTTTGGGCCATTTAGGTTCGGCATTAGCCAATTATCGGAATTTTGTTTCATTAGGGTTTAATATTAAGGCTATCTTTGATGTGGATAGGGAAAAAGTCGGTCAGCACATTCAAGATGTGGAAGTTTATTCGCTGAGCCGTTTAACTGAGATTATACCGGCCAAAAATATTCATATCGGCGTGATTACCGTGCCTGCCCAATTTGCGCAGCAGGTGGCCGACAAACTAGTGGCGGCCGGGGTGCGCGGCATCTGGAATTTTGCGCCGGTTAAGTTAAATGTGCCGGAACATATTCGTCTTATCAGTGAAGATTTGTCTGTTGGGTTGACGAGTATCTCTTATTATTTGTCCCGTCAGTTAATTGACGAAGATTAAAAAAAATTTGAAAAATTAAGTTTTGGCAGCAGGAATCTATAATATAGTATAGAATACAAATAAAGACAAAATGTGATAGAGCAATGTTTGTCGATTACAATTGAATACTATATGGACAGGGCGGCGTTGTTGCCAAACTGAAAGTATTTCATAGCTATGTTTACTTACGGCTGGTACTTTTACGGTAGCAGATTTTAGTTAGTATACACCTAGGTATGTTTTGTATACACAAAATAGGCCTAGGTGTTTTTTACTATGTTATGAACATAATAAGGACATTACCAAAAGTGAGGAGAGAGTACAAGATGATCGACATTCGTGATCGTGTACGCAATGCAGCTTTGCACGGTAAAATTGTCAGTGCGGAAGAAGCAGCCGCTATCATCAAGCCTGGTATGAACATTGGAACCAGCGGTTTCACTCCTGCCGGCTATCCGAAAGCTGTACCGCTGGCATTGGCGGAACGGATGAAAAAGGAAAATTTCCAGGTTAATTTGTGGACAGGCGCTTCTGTCGGGAAGGAGCTGGACGGGGCCTGGGCGGAAGCGAATGGTATAGCAAGGCGCTTGCCGTATCAGACTAATGAGGCAATTAGAAAACAAATAAATAATGGCAAGATTGCTTATACTGATTTGCATTTGAGCCATGTAGCCCAAATGTCCCGCTATGGCTTTCTGGGCGGGAAAGTAAATGTTGCTATTGTTGAAGCCTGCGCCATTACGGAAGACGGGAACATCATTCCCACAACTTCGTTAGGTAATTCTCCTTCCTTTGTGAAGGATGCCGATATTGTTATTGTGGAAGTAAATACCAGCCAACCAATGGAATTGGAAGGTATGCATGACGTTTACATTCCGCAGGATCCGCCTTGCCGGCAGCCGATTCCGCTGACGAAGCCGGATGACCGGATTGGTACTCCTTATATTCCCTGTGGTGTGGACAAGATTACTTATATTGTTCCCTGCGATCTGCCGGATGCCGTCAGGCCCTTAGCAGCCATTGACGACGATGCACGGGCTATGAGCGCTCATTTGATCGACTTTTTAAACAACGAGATCAAACAAGGCCGGATGCCGAAAAATCTGCTGCCTTTGCAATCCGGTGTAGGATCGGTTGCCAACGCAGTAGTTTGTGGTCTGGTCAACTCGCCTTATGAAAATCTGTCTGTATTTACCGAAGTCATTCAGGACGGCATGTTCGATTTGATTGATGCGGGAAAGTTGACTTTTGCCTCCGGGACCTCCCTGACGCCATCGCCGGAAGGATTGCAGCGCTTCTATGACAACATCGGCGAATACCGGAAAAAAATCGTGCTGCGGCCGCAAGAAATTGCCAACAGTCCGGAATTGGCAAGACGCCTGGGGATTATTGCCATGAATACGGCCATTGAATTTGATATCTTCGGCCACGTTAATTCCACTCACATCATGGGAAGCAAGATGATGAACGGGATTGGCGGTTCGGGTGATTTTGCCCGCAATGGCTATCTGACTTTCTTCTTCTCGAATTCGATAGCCAAGAAGGGTGCCATTTCGTCGATTGTGCCGATGTGTTCCCATATCGACCATACGGAACATGATGTGGATGTATTCATAACCGAACGGGGTGTGGCGGATGTCCGCGGCTTGTCGCCAAAAGAGAGAGCCCGCGTGATTATTAAACATTGCGCCCATCCTGATTATCAACCTTTACTGACAGACTACCTGGAAAGAGCCGAAAAAGCAACCGGTTTTGTTCATACGCCGCATTTGATGGACGAAGCTCTTTCCTGGCATAGCCGGTTTATTCAAACCGGAACAATGAAAAAGTAATGAAAGGGAGGACACAAGAATGGCTAATGAATCATTAAAAGCCAAAAAAGAAGCGTATGACGCCAAAGTAGCGAAATCGCTGGCTAAATTTCCTGAACGCAAGAATCTTGCCCATAACAGATTGTACACCCCGCTGGATATTGAGGGGTTTGACTATGAACGGGATCTGGGCTTCCCGGGAGATTATCCGTTTACCCGGGGGGTACAACCTACCATGTATCGCGGCCGTTTCTGGACCATGCGTATGTATGCCGGGTTTTCCACGGCGGAAGAATCCAATAAACGGTATCGTTACCTCTTGGAATCGGGCGGCACGGGACTTTCCTGCGCGTTTGACCTGCCGACCCAGATCGGTTATGACTCGGACGATCCCGTATCCGAGGGAGAAGTCGGCAAAGTCGGTGTAGCGATTGACTCCTTGGCCGATATGGAGATTTTGTTTGATAGCATTGATTTGGGCAAAGTTTCCACTTCCATGACTATTAATGCACCGGCCTCCGTTTTACTGGCTATGTATATCGCTGTTGCGGAAAAACAGGGTGTAAGTGCTGATAAATTAAAAGGAACCATCCAGAACGATATTTTAAAGGAATATGCGGCTCGCGGTACATACATTTTTCCACCGAAACCGTCCATGCGCCTGATTACCAATATCTTTGAATATTGCTCGAAAAATGTACCGAACTGGAATACCATTTCCATCTCCGGCTATCATATTCGCGAAGCCGGTTCTACCGCTTCCCAGGAAATTGCTTTTACGATTGCCGACGGGATTGCTTATGTAGAAGCGGCCATTAAAGCCGGTCTGAATGTGGATGATTTCGCCGGACGGTTGTCTTTCTTCTGGAATGCGCACAATAATGTTTTGGAAGAAGTGGCCAAATTCCGTGCTTCCCGTCGTGTCTGGGCCAAAGTCATGAAGGAACGCTTTGGCGCTACCAACCCGAAATCCTGGATGCTGCGCGTTCACACGCAAACTGCCGGTTCCATGCTGACTGCCCAGCAGCCGGACAACAATATTGTTCGGGTTGCTTTACAAACGGCGGCTGCCGTTTTAGGCGGTACGCAGTCGCTGCATACGAACTCCAAAGATGAAGCCCTGGCCTTGCCGACGGAGAATTCGGTGCGTATTGCGCTGAGAACCCAGCAGATTGTTGCCTATGAAAGCGGTCTGGCCGATGTGGTCGATCCGCTTGGCGGTTCCTATTATGTAGAAGCCCTTACCGACAAGATTGAAAAAGAGTGTTGGGATTACATCAAGAAGATTGATGAAATGGGCGGCGCCGTTGCAGCGATTGAAAAAGGTTATATTCAAAGAGAAATTCAGGACAGTGCCTTTAAATGGCAAATGGATGTAGAAACCAAACAACGGATTATCGTTGGTGTTAACCAGTTCCAAATCGAAGAAAAAGCACCCGAAGGACTTCTGCGGGTTGACGCTTCTGTCGGCGAATTGCAAAAGAAGAAATTGGCTGACTTGAGAGCAAAACGCGACAATGCTGCGGTGCAGACAAAACTGGCTGCCTTAGAAAAGGCGGCGCAAAACGAAAATGAGAACTTGATGCCGTTCATCCTCGACGCCGTCAAGGTTTATGCAACCCTCGGGGAAATTTGTGGCGTGCTGCGTAAAGTATTCGGTGAATACGAAGCGCATGTCAGCCTATAAGCAAGGATGGGAGGGACAACAATGGAAAAACGTATTAGAGTATTAGTAGCAAAGCCGGGTCTGGACGGTCACGACAGAGGCGCCAAAGTTGTGGCCCGCGCACTGCGTGATGCCGGATTTGAAGTAATTTATACAGGGATTCGTTTGACACCGGAACAAATTGCCGAAGCGGCACTGCAGGAAGACGTAAATGTGGTGGCTCTGAGCTTACTATCGGGAGCGCACAATACTTTGTTCCCGAAAGTAGTCCAACTGGTAAAAGCAAAAGGGATGAACGATGTTTTGGTACTTGGTGGCGGTGTAATTCCCGATGCCGATATTCCCGGGCTGAAAGCGGCCGGCGTTGCCGAAGTCTTTACGCCGGGAACACCGACCACCAGTATTGTTGACTTCATTAAAACAAATATACAATAAGAACGAAATGCACAATAAGGTCTAATACAGGGAACAGGGGTACTGTTTTCTAAAGAAAGCAGTACCCGTTCCAAGGTGGTGAAACCATGGATATTGTGGAAGAGGTGCTGAACGGTTCCCGTTTGGCCCTGTCACGGGCGATTACTGCCGTGGAAAATGAATATGATAATGCGGTTGAAATCATGCAACGGCTCTATCCTCATACAGGCAGAGCGCATGTAATCGGTATAACCGGCCCGCCGGGAGCGGGCAAGAGTACCCTGACGGACAAACTGGCGAAAGAATACCGGCGGCGGGGTAAAACGATCGGCATTGTAGCGGTAGACCCGACCAGTCCTTTTTCCGGCGGGGCCATATTGGGCGACCGGATCCGGATGAATGAGCTGACCCTGGATGAGGGCGTTTTTATCCGCAGCATGGGAACACGGGGAAGTTTGGGCGGTTTATCCAGAAAAACGGCGGAAACAGTAAAAATTATGGATGCCGCCGGCAAGGATATTATTTTTATTGAAACGGTTGGGGTGGGTCAGTCGGAAGTTGATATTGTGAAAGCGGCCGATACGACCTTGGTTGTACTGGTGCCGGGACTGGGGGATGACATTCAGGCTATTAAAGCCGGCATTCTGGAAATCGGCGACATCTTTGCCATCAATAAGGCCGATCGCGAGGGGGTAGAGCGGCTGAATATTGAAATTGAGATGATGCTGGATCTAAATCCTGAACGGGTTGATTGGCGGCCGCCGGTCAAGCGGGCGATTGCCAACCGCGATGAAGGAACGGTTGAATTACTGGATGTCATTGAAGAACATATTACTCATCTGACCCAATCGGGAATGTTGAAAAAGAAACGGACGGAACGGACTAAAAATGAATTGCTGGCTATGCTGGATGAGCAGATTGGCCGGTATGTTCTTCAAAAGGTCGTCAGCAACGGACAATTTGACGACCTGATCATGCAGGTACAGGATCGAAAGAACGATCCTTACAGTGTAGTTAAGCAAATTCTCAATACGGTTTTAAAATAACAGCAATCATGAAGGGGGAACAAGCATGTTTAAAACGTTGAAAGTAGACCACATCGGCATTGCCGTAAAAGATTTGGAACAAGCGAAAAAATTCTATACGGAAGTCCTGGGAATGACGGCTATGGGAGAAGAAGTCGTTGAACAGCAAAAAGTAAAAGTATGTTTCATTCCCTGCGGTGACAGCGAGGTTGAATTGCTGGAATCCACTTCTCCGGACGGCCCAATTGCCAAATTTATTGAGAAAAATGGCGAAGGCATTCAGCATATGGCGCTCCGGGTTGACAATATTGAAGCGGCATTGGCCGACTTAAAGGCCAAAGGAGTTCGTTTGATTGACGAAAAGCCGCGTTATGGTGCCGGCGGCGCCAGCATCGCTTTTGTCCATCCGAAAGCAACCGGCGGCATTTTGCTGGAATTGTCGGAGCGGAAATAAAGGCATCGGGTTTCTAGTGACAAACATAATGGAGGTGCGATATGGCTACAATCCAGGAAAAAATCGACCTGCTCAAAAAGAAGCAGGAAAAAGTGAAACTTGGCGGCGGCGCCAAGCGGATTGAAAAGCAACATGGAAATGGCAAATTGACAGCCCGTGAACGAATCGAAAAATTATTTGATCCAGGTTCTTTTGTAGAACTGGACCAATTTGTAACGCATCGCTGCGTAAATTTTGGCATGGATAAAAAAGAAACGCCGGGAGAAGGCGTTGTTACAGGCTACGGTACTGTTGACGGACGCTTGGTATACGCTTTCGCCCAGGACTTTACGGTTGAGGGCGGTTCCCTCGGTGAAATGCATGCAGCCAAAATTGTTAAAGTACAAAAACTGGCAATGAAAATGGGTGCGCCGCTAATCGGCGTGAATGACTCCGGCGGGGCCCGGATTCAGGAGGCAGTGGACGCTTTGTCCGGATATGGAAAAATATTCCTTCAGAATACGCTTGCTTCCGGTGTGATTCCCCAAATCTCCGTCATCATGGGGCCTTGTGCCGGCGGCGCAGTCTATTCTCCTGCCTTGACTGATTTTATCTTCATGGTGAAGAACACCAGTCAAATGTTTATTACCGGACCGCAGGTTATCAAGTCCGTTACCGCCGAAGAAGTAACAGCCGAGGCATTAGGCGGCGCTATGACCCACAACAGTACATCCGGGGTGGCTCATTTCGCGGCGGAAAATGACGACGACTGCATTAAGCAGATTCGTTACTTGTTAAGTTTCCTGCCGAGCAACAATCTGGAAGATGCGCCGGCGAGGGAAACCGGCGACAGCCCGAATCGTATGGACGAAGGGTTGAACAGCCTGCTGCCGGATAACTCCAATCAGCCTTATAACATGAAAGACGTCATAAAATCAATTGTTGACAATGGCGAATTTTACGAAGTCCATGCGCATTTTGCCCAAAATATTATTACTGGTTTTGCCCGGTTCGACGGACAAACCGTGGGCATTATTGCCAATCAGCCGGCTGTAATGGCCGGATGCCTGGATATTAATGCGTCGGACAAATCGGCCCGCTTTATTCGTTTCTGCGACGCCTTCAATATTCCGCTTTTGAATTTGGTAGATGTGCCGGGATTCTTGCCGGGAACGGGCCAGGAATATGGCGGTATCATCCGGCATGGAGCCAAAATGCTGTATGCCTATTCCGAAGCAACTGTGCCGAAGATTACCGTAATTACCCGGAAAGCCTACGGCGGTTCGTATCTGGCAATGTGTTCCCAGGATCTGGGGGCGGATCAGGTTATGGCCTGGCCGAGTTCTGAAATCGCGGTCATGGGACCGGCGGGTGCCGCCAACATTATCTTCCGCGGTGATCCGGATGTGCAGGCCAAGACGGCGAAATACATCGAAGAGTTTGCCACACCCTATAAAGCTGCCGAACGCGGCTTTGTGGACATGGTCATCGAGCCGAAGGAAACCCGGCCCCGTATTATCGCGGCCCTCAACATGCTGGCGACAAAGCGGGAAAACAGGCCGGCCAAGAAACATGGTAACATTCCCTTGTAATCTCTGATTTCACTGCCATGGATCCGGGTTTTATTAACAGCTAGAAAGGAGACCTGCAAAATGACAGTACCTGATTCGATGGAAGGCGCGATCATATTAAGCGTTATCGATTTTCTACTGAGCTTCGTAATTATTTATGGCATCAGCCTGGTTTTGTATATATTTCCCCATCTGAACAAGCTGGGCCATGTCGATGAAAGCAAGCTGAAGGGCGGCCACTAATTCTTGTTCGTAACCTTATACTATAGGAGGAAAGTGCATGTTTGAACAAATCTCGTCGCTACTGTATTCGCTGGTCGAACAAACCGGCCTTGCCCAGCTTTGGTGGGGCAACGTGGTAATGATTATTGTCGGTGCCGT